>NC_011365.1:1950000-3747500 GCF_000021325.1 Gluconacetobacter diazotrophicus PA1 5
CGGAGGCGATGCCCTGTTCGGTCACGGCCTCGCTGACCAAGCCGGCCCCCTGGGCCGCGCTTTCGTTTTCCTCCTGCGCCTGGGCGATCTTCTCCTGCAGGTTCGGGATGACGCCGTACATCAGTTCCGACGCCCGCCCCAGATCGCCGCGCCGCTGCGCCACCTCGACGTCCGAGCGCGCCTGGTCGAGCTGTTCCTTCAGCTTCTGGACTGCGTTCACCCGGTCCTTCTCGGCGTGCCACGCCGCAGACATGGCGTTCGATTTTTCCTCGATGTCCGCCAGTTCGGCTTCCAGCTTCACCAGCCGTTCCCGACTGGCGGAGTCGTCTTCCTTGCGAATCGCCTCGCGCTCGATCTTGAGCTGGATCAGGCGGCGGTCGAGTTCGTCCAGTTCCTCGGGCTTGCTGTCGATCTGCATGCGCAGGCGGCTGGCAGCTTCGTCCACCAGGTCGATCGCCTTGTCCGGCAGGAAGCGGTCGGTGATGTAGCGGTTGGACAGCGTCGCCGCCGCCACCAGCGCGTTGTCGGTGATGCGCACGCCGTGATGGAGCTCGTACTTCTCCTTGATGCCGCGCAGGATCGAAATCGTGTCGGGCACCGAGGGCTCGCCGACATAGACCGGCTGGAAGCGCCGGGCGAGGGCCGCGTCCTTTTCGATATATTTGCGGTATTCGTCCAACGTCGTGGCGCCGATGCAGTGCAGGGTGCCGCGCGCCAGTTCCGGCTTGATCAGGTTGGAGGCATCCATCGCGCCGTCCGTGCGGCCGGCGCCGACGAGGGTGTGCATCTCGTCGATGAACAGGATGACCTGCCCCTCGGCGCTTTCGATCTCCTTCAGCACGGCTTTCAGCCGTTCCTCGAACTCGCCGCGGAACTTCGCGCCGGCCACCAGCGCCCCGAGATCAAGCGACAGCAGCTTCTTGTTCTTCAGCGCCTCGGGTACGTCGCCGTTGACGATGCGCAGGGCCAGCCCTTCGACGATCGCGGTCTTGCCCACGCCGGGCTCGCCGATCAGCACCGGGTTGTTCTTGCTGCGCCGGGCCAGGACCTGGATCGCGCGACGGATTTCCTCGTCGCGGCCGATGACCGGGTCCAGCTTGCCCTGCTGGGCGATTTCCGTTACGTCGCGGGCGTATTTCTTCAGCGCGTCGAAGCTGGCCTCGGCGTTCTCGCTGGTCACGGTGCGGCCCTTGCGGATGGCGGCCACCGCCTTGTCCAGCGCCTGCGCCGTGGCACCGCCGTCGCGCAGGGCGCGGCCGGCCGGCGTGTCCGACGCGGCGATGGCGACCAGCAGCCGGTCCTGCGCCACATATTCGTCACCGGCCTTCTGCGCCGCGGTCTGCGCGGCATCCAACAGGCGGACGAGGTCGGGCGTGGCCTGCGGCTGCCCGGCCCCGCCACCCTGTACGCGCGGCACCTTGGCCAGCGCGGCCTCGACCGCCGCCTGGACCGCCGGTGCCTGCCCACCGGCGGCACGGATCAGCGAGGACGCCGCCCCTTCCGGGTCGTCCAGCAGCGCCTTCAGCAGATGTTCCGGCGTCAGTTGCTGATGATAGTCACGCACCGCGATCGTCTGGGCGGCCTGAAGAAAGCCGCGCGACCGTTCGGTGAATTTTTCGATATTCATAATCCCATGTCCCTTTCACTCAGGCGACCTGAAGGCCGGGAAACGCCATCCCTGAAGAGGCAATGGCAGACCCGGCGACAGATCCGAGATGGGGATAATGGGACGTTATGACAAGGGCCTGCCCCCGGAGGCGTCCGGCCCGGCAGGGGCATGGCTGCCCCCCGGAACGGACAGCCCTGGTCGGCCGCCCGGTCAGTGGAACCGGGGCGAGACCTCTTTCACCGCCGCGACGGCGCAGGCTTCGTCCAGGTCGCCGCCGGGGGCGCCCGAGACTCCCAGCCCCCCGAGGACGGAGCGGTCCGCCCGGCGCAGCAGCACGCCGCCCGGCACGAACAGGACCTGCGGGATCGTGTTCAGCGCGCCGTTGGGCGGACCCGTGACCTTGGCCGCGATCAGCGCGCTGATCGTATCCTTGTCGAAGGTCATGCCGTAGGCGTAGGCGGTATAGGCCTTGCGATAGGACACCGACAGCGATTGCAGGGGCACGGTGTCCCCCTTGATGATCACCTGTTCATGCCCCGACGGGTCGACCACCGCCGCCGTCACCGACCAGCCGCGCGCGGCGCAGATCCGCACCGCCGCCGCGGCCAGCCGGTCCGCCAGGTCCCAGGACAGTTTCTGGGTGGTGATAATACCGGTTTCCCCGGCCCGGGCCGGGGAAACGGCCAGCAGGACGGCGCATGCCGCCACCGCGACCTGGCGCCGCGCCACGCGCGATCAGCCCTTCTTCCTGTCGATCGCGGGGCCGAGCAGCAGCAGGTCGGCCGGCGACAGGCGGTCCGACGCCGTGCTGGCCTGATGCCAGTACGGATAGAGCAGCGGCGGCGCGCTGGCCTCGTCCAGCCGGGCCATTTCCTCGGCCGACAGGCTGAGTTCCGCCGCCTTGAGGTTATCGGCCAGTTGCGCGTCGGTCCGCGCCCCGATCACCACCGAGGTGATCGCAGGACGATGCGCGACCCAGGCCAGCGCGACCTGGGCGGCGGACACGCCGCGTTCCGCGCCGATCGCCACCAGGACTTCGACGACATCGTAGAGCTTTTCCACGTCATAGACCGGCGGTTCGTTCCATTGCGCGAGCTGGCGCGTGCCCTCGGGTTCGGGCTTGCCGCGCCGGTGCTTGCCGGACAGCAGGCCTCCGGCCATCGGGCTCCAGACCTGCACGCCGATCCCCTGGTCGAGCGCGAGCGGCAGGAGTTCGTATTCGGCCTCGCGCGCCTGCAGCGAATAATAGATCTGCTGCGACACCGGGGCGATCAGGCGATGGCGTTCCGCCGTGCTGAGCGCCTTCATGATGTGCCAGGCGGAGAAATTGGACACGCCGGCATAGCGGATCTTGCCCGCGCGGGTCAGGGTGTCCAGCGCCTCCAGCGTTTCGTCCAGCGGGGTCTGGCCGTCCCATTCATGCAGGTAGAACAGGTCGATATGGTCGCGGCCGAGGCGGCGCAGGCTGGCTTCCGCCGCCGATATCAGGTGATAGCGGGACGAGCCGGCGTCGTTCTGTCCCTTGCCCATGGGAAAGCGCGCCTTGGTGCCCACCAGGATTTCCCCCGCCCGGCCCTTCAGCGCCTCGCCCAGGATTTCCTCGGACACGCCGGAGGAATAGACGTCGGCGGTATCGAACATGTTGATGCCGGCTTCGATGCACATGTCGATCTGCCGCTTCGCGCCGGCGACATCGGTGCTGCCCGTCTTGGCGAAGGCACCCTTGCCGCCGAACGTCATCGTGCCGAGAGTGAAGACGGATACGCGCAAGCCGGAACGGCCGAGCTGGCGATAGTGCATGGACTGTCTCCCGTCAGATTGATTGCGCGGAACTATGGGCGCCCGCACCGGGGAATGATAACCGTCGAATCCGGAAAACAGTTTCCGGAAAGGGCGAAGGAACGATGCGCGACGCGGACGAAATGCGGATTGTCGTCGAAATCGTCCGCCAGGGGAGCCTGTCGGCGGCGGCGCGCCATCTGGGGCTGGCGCCGTCGGTGGTCAGCGACCGGCTGGCCCGGCTGGAGCAGCGCCTGGGCACCCGCCTGCTGGTGCGCACCACGCGGCGCCAGACCCTGACCGAAGCCGGGCGGATCTACCTGGACGAGGCCACCGCCATCCTGGCCGCCACCGACGCCATGGAAACCCGGGTGCGCGAGACGGTGAACGCGCCCGGCGGCATGTTGCGCATCACCGCCCCCATGCCCTTCGGCCGGGTCCGGCTGGCGCCCTTCGTCGCGGGCTTCATCAGCCGCCATCCCGACATCCGCATCCATCTGACGCTGGAGGACCGGATGGTGGATATTGTCGGCGAAGGATACGACATCGCCATTCGTGCCGCGCCCGTGGTGGACACCGCCCTGACCGGCCGGCGGCTGATGGAAAGCCGGCGCGTGCTGGTGGCCAGTCCCGCCTATCTGTCGCGTCACGGCCGGCCGGAGACCCCCGCCGACCTGGCCCGCCATGCCTGCCTGGTGGCCAACATGACCGGCCAGTGCCGGGGAACCTGGCGCTTCGGCCGGGGCGAGAAGGCCCGCATTCACCGGGTGGAAGGACGGCTGGCCTCCAGCCATTCCGAACTGCCGGTGGTGTGGGCGCTGGCCGGGCTGGGCCTGGCGCAGAAATCATTATGGGAGGTCGAGGCGCATCTGCGGGCTGGGCAACTGGTGACGGTGATGGAGGACTGGGAGCCTGACCCGGCTACCTTCTATGCCATCCATACCGTCAGTACCGTGCATTCGCACAAGATCGCGCTGTTCATGGGCGAACTGTTGCAGCCGGGGAATGGGGTGGTGGGTTAAGAGCCTGTTTGGAAAGTCGCTGAAGTGTGATTCAAGCTCTGGATGTGGACGCCAGAGCAGAGAGGCCGCATGGCCAGGATTACCCGCAAGACGAAGCGTTATCCGTCTGATATGACGGAGGAGGAATGGGCGCGCATCGCGCCACTGATGCCCGAGCCGGGACGCACGGGGCGTCCGCGCGAGATCGAATTCCGCGAGGTGATCAACGCGGTTCGTTACCTGGTTCGATCCGGCTGCGGCTGGCGAATGCTGCCGATCCATTTCGGGCATTGGCGTACGGTCTATGGTTGGTTCAGGGAATTGGCCCGGCGGTTCCTGTTCCAGACCATTCATGATGTGGAACTGATGCTTGACCGGGAGCGCTCGGGCCGTGAAGCCAGCCCTTCGGCCGGAGTGATCGACAGCCAGAGCATCAAGGCGCCGCACGCGAAAACAAGAGGTTACGACGCTGGAAAGAAGATTGTCGGGCGCAAGCGGCATATCGCCGTGGATACGGACGGACGCCTGCTGATGGTCAACCTGACGCCGGCGGACATCTCCGACAGCGCCGGAGCGCAGATGATCCTGGACGCGATCCGCAAGCGCTGGCCGTGGGTCAAGCATCTATTCGCGGACGGTGCCTATGACCGGCTCCAGTTGATGGACAAGGCTGCCTACCTGGACTTCGTCGTCGAGGTGATCCGTCGCAGGGACGGAGCGAAAGGCTTTGAGGTTCTCCCCCGGCGCTGGGTCGTGGAGCGAACCTTCGGATGGATGACCCGATGGCGACGCCTCCTGCGCGATTACGAGCGTCGCATCGATGTCTCACAGGCCATGATCTTCGTCGCCATGGGCGCCAATCTCACCCGAAGAAACGCTCATCCATGACTTTCCAAACAGGCTCTGACTATATGACACAAAATTTAAGCATTAAGTATCAGGTTTGAACCAATGAATGCCAGAGCCAACAAAGCCAGATCAAAAAATGCACCGGTCTATCCGTCTGTCGGTCGGGTGCTCACGAAGCTTGAGGCGGACATTTCACTTGCGCGCTGGGCCCGGAAAATCTCGGTTGATGATTTCGCAGCTTCCATGGGTGTCTCCCGCTCAACCCTGCATCGTCTGGAGAAAGGAGATGCGGGGGTACCACCCGATATATCTGCAAGGCGTTCTTGACCGCGCACGACGCATCCCACAAATAGTTCTGATGGATTATGATTTTGCCAACCTATCCCATTCTCAATTTGAGGATCTGTGCCGCGATCTGATTGGTGCTGAACTGGAGGTTCGCTTCGAGGCCTTTCCTGAAGGGCCTGACGACGGGATGGACGGTCGGCATGTCACAGCAGACGGCGCAATCATCCTGCAGGCCAAGCACTATCTGCGCTCCGGGTCGGTCAAGCTCCTTTCGAAGATGAAGGCGGAGCGTGCGAGCATCGATGGGTTGGGGCCCAGTCGATACATCCTGACGACATCGGCCACCTTAACCCCTAAAAACAAGTCCGATCTGGCCGGCGCGATCGGACCCTGGCTGCACAGCACCAGCGATATTTTTGGTCAGGACGACCTCAACGGCCTGCTGCGAAAATTCCCGCATATCGTCATCGCCCATTGACCCTGCCCCGAACGTGCCCTCAGTTTTGAGTTAGGGTCTGTGTATTGTTGTATGCCTTGGTGGCGTGTTGAGCGAAAGCCTCTGGCGTCATGCCATTGAGGCTGGTGTGAGGCCTGACGGCGTTGTAGTCGGCCCGCCAGTCCTCGATGACCGTCCGAGCGTGGGCGATGTTACGGAACAGATGCTCATTGAGGCATTCGTCGCGGAACCGGCCGTTGAAGCTCTCGACGAACCCGTTCTGCTGCGGCTTGCCCGGTGCGATATAGTGCCACAGCACCGATCGCTTCTGCTGCCAGGCCAGGATCGCGTTCGATGTCATCTCGGTGCCATTGTCGCTAACGATCATCAGCGGCCAGCCGCGATGCTCGCCGATCCGGTCGAGTTCACGACCGAGGCGTTCGCCTGATAACGAGGTGTCCGCCACCAGCGCCAGACATTCGCGCGTGTAGTCGTCGACCACCGTCAGCACCCGGAAGCGCCGTCCGTTGTTCAATGCATCCGAGACGAAATCCAGGCTCCAGCGCTGGTTCGGCCCGTCGGGCAGCATCATCGGCGAGCGCGTGCCCAGCGCCCGTTTCCGGCCGCCACGCTTGCGGACCGACAGCCCCTCTTCGCGATACAGCCGGAACAGCTTCTTGTGGTTCATCGTCATTCCTTCCCGGCCGAGCAGGATATGCAGTCGCCGGTAGCCAAATCGCCGTCGCTCCCCAGCCAGTTCGCGCAGCCGCCCGCGCGCTGCGGCATCATCCGGGCGGCGTGACGCATAGCGCCAGGTCTTCGGGTCCATGCCGATCAGCCGGCAGGCCCGTCGCTGCGAATACTCTTTCTCCCGGATCGCCCAGGTCACGGCTTCCCGCCGCAAACCGGGCGTCACGAGTTTTTTGCCAGTAGTTCCTTCAGCGTCGAGACGTCCATCACGCTCTCCGCCAGAAGCCGCTTCAGCTTCGCGTTCTCTTCTTCAAGAGCCTTGAGGCGCCGCGCTTCCGACACCTCCATCCCGCCGTATTTCGACCGCCAGGTGTAGAAGGTCGCGTCACTGATCCCGTGCTTGCGGCACAGATCCGCAGCCGTAGCGCCCGCCTGATGCTCTTTCAGGACCCCGATAATCTGGTCCTGCGTAAATCGCGCTTTCTTCATCGTCTGTCTCCAGTGGACAGACCTTACTTCAATGCGAGGGCATTTCAGGGGGCAAGGTCACCCATCAAGCGCTTTGGACGCAGGATAGCGCCGTCCTCAAGACCATCGTCACACAAGCTGTCTCCGACGCCTTGCCAAAGCCGGCGCCGATGCCGACAGCCCTCGCCCGGC
The DNA here is from genome assembly GCF_000021325.1 of Gluconacetobacter diazotrophicus PA1 5. GTDB lineage: Bacteria > Pseudomonadota > Alphaproteobacteria > Acetobacterales > Acetobacteraceae > Gluconacetobacter > Gluconacetobacter diazotrophicus. Next base: position 1,957,313 of record NC_011365.1, read on the forward strand.
TATTGCCGACAGTCACCAATTCCGATGTTGAATCACCGGCACGTGACGTTCTCTTCATCCTGAAAGCGTCGCCATTGGACGACGAGTTCACTCTGTGGCTTGCGCCAAAACTGGAGGCAGAGGGCTATCACGTCTTTGCCGACATCCTGACTTTGCAGCCGGGCGATCGCTGGCGCCGCGACGTCAGTCGCGCGCTTGAGCACCGGGCAGCGAAGGTCCTTCTCGTGTGCCGAAATGCGACCGCCGATGACCAGGCGATGCAGGACGACATCGACATCGCACTCGACGTTGCCAAAACGATCAACGATAATCGCTTTATCATTCAGCTCAAGCTCGAGCCGGGCCGCAAGATCAAGGGGCTCGGCGACTCAATCGCCGTCGATTTCGTGCGAGGCTGGGGCGAGGGCCTGGGAACACTCCTCGACACACTCAAACGGCAGCGCGCACCAAAACAGGCGGATGTTGCCATCATCAACCCCAACTGGGAGATTTTTCGTCGAAGGGACGCGATCCCACTCAAGAATGAGCCGGAGCGGCTCACTTCCAATTGGCTACGGATCGTCGAAGCCCCAGATGCCATTCACTTTTACGAGCCATCCGGCGTCGTCGATCTTGACCGTATGAAGCGCTTTGCGGCGAACCACCCTTTTCCTGTTGCCGTTCAAGGAGGCGGCATCCTCACCTTCGAAAGGGAAGATGCGATCGCCGAAGCCTTCGCATCGGTTGGGCGGTTCAAACTGAAACGCAGCATCCCACTGGATCGGCTCGTCCAGGAGGGGGATCGCAAGCTGCGGCTCGGGAAGCAGCCGGCCCAGAACCTGATCCATGTCATGATGAAACAGGCTTGGTTCGCCTTCTGCCGGGAAAAGGGGCTGATCGAATACCAATTCTCAGGCGGATCCGGCTTTCACGCCTCCCCCGCGATCGCGGCGATCGGCCAGCGCATTCCCTGGGGCAAACAGGGTGACCGCCGATCCTCTATGCTGCGCAACCGCGCGAAAGGACATATCTGGCAGTTCGGGGTCACTGCGCTTCCGAATTTCTGGCCCTTCTGGCACTTCAAGCTGAAGTCTCGCGTCCTGTTTGCCGGCGACAATGGGACCGCTAATGGCCTTAAGATCGACGACAAGCGGAAGATGCACAAGCTGCGGCGGACGATCTGTAAGGGCTGGCGCAACAAACAGTGGTATGGACGCATGCTCGCGTTTCTCGAATTGCTGTCGGGAGAATCCGCCTATATCCGCCTTCGGCTATCGGCATCAGAAGATGTCGTCCTGGAAGCGGCTCCCATCCTGTTCTCATCGCCGGTCAGCACGGACCTGCCGGATTCGCAGAGCGGAGACGATGAAGAAACCGACCTGAGCACACTGGGTCGTCCTGAATCCGACGCGGAGTATCCGGCATGAAGTTCCCGGAGACATCACTCATTGTCGACCATATCCATGAGCCCGATCTCGAATTTGCCTTCGGACAACTGAGCCCCCACCCGAAAGATGGCCTGTTCCTCTACGGCCCGCATGCCCGTTCAAAAAAAATGCGCGAGATTCGAGTCGGCGTGGTTGGGACGACGGAAGGGATCGGTCATTTCCGCTCCTGGTCCCGTAAAATCCAGCAGGTCGTCTCCGTCCCGCCGCCGGGCAAGGGCGAAAAGCAGGATCGCCTCCACCTCGCGAATTTTCCCGGTCTTGAGGAAGCATTTGGCATCAGCTTCGAGCCCGACGAGATCAGCACGCTCTCGATCCCAGCGGCGGACATCGAGAAGGCGACGAGTATCGTCAACCTGCACGAGGCCGTCGACAAGGTCGCCAAGCTCTTCATCGACCGCGTGCGTAAGCATTTGCGAAACGAAGAGCAGGCGGTCGATGTATGGGTGCTTGCTTTACCCGAGATCATTTATGACCGTTGCCGCCCTGAATCCCGCCGCAGCGGGGTCACCATGGCTCCGGGTGAATTCGCGCGGCGCCAGAAGGCCAAGAAGGTCCTGCCACTTCTGGTGGCCGCCGGCGTGATCGATCAGACGGACGAGGACATCTTTGCTGACGTCCCGGATTTCCATCGGCGCATCAAAGCCGAGTTCCTCAATATCGCGCCGACGCAGTTGGTGCGCGAAACCACGCTCGCGCCTGAAGCCTTCAAGAACAAGGCTGGCTATCCGCTACGCAAGACACAGGACGCTGCGACGGTCGCTTGGAACCTTGCCACAGGCCTCTATTACAAGACGCAACCCAAGCCGCCGTGGCGCCTGGCGACGATCCGCCCAGGCGTCTGCTATATCGGGATGGTCTACAAGAGCCTCCCCCATGACCCTGACGGACATGCCTGCTGCGCAGCACAGATGTTTCTGAACGAAGGAGACGGTGTCGTATTCCGCGGGGCTAACGGTCCATGGAAGACGGGCGACTATGAGTATCACCTGAAACCCGACGCAGCTAAGCGGCTGCTCAGTCTTGTGCTCGAGACATACCAAGAGCTCTATAACGAGCCGCCCTTGGAGCTATTCATTCACGGCCAGACCTACTTCAACGACGAGGAGTGGAACGCATTCTGCGCGGCCGCACCCAAGGGGACCAACGTGGTCGGCGTCCGGATTCGAACGACTGGCGGTGAAACCAAGCTCTTCCGTGATGGGGATTATCCGGTCCTGCGGGGCACGGCGCTGTTGCTCGATCAGCAGACCGCCTACCTCTGGACGACTGGCTACGTGCCCCAACTGGATACCTATATCGGGCCTGAGACACCAAATCCGCTCCACATCACGATCATGCGCAGCAAATATGCCACGCCCGAGATACGATCGGTTCTCGAGGACATCATGGGCCTAACCAAGATCAACTATAACAGCTGCAACTTCAACGATGGCCTCCCGGTAACGGTCCGGTTCGCGCGCATGGTCGGGGACATCCTCACGATGGGATCAGCCAAGGGACAAGAGAAGCAGCCCTTCAAATACTACGTCTGACTGCGGGGTCGCCGCCGCTGCCCTTCCGTCGACCGCCAATCTTTCAAGTGAATGTGCTGCTCCTCGTCCCCATCCCTGTTCATGATATGTTTGAACATGGATAAGCTGGAGCGATAGCGGCTGCCGCCGGCGGGTCGCTCGAGACCACGACAAGAGCCGTCAGATCGGTAAAATGCTCCCGACTGAAGATCATCTTGAGCGCGCCGTCGGGTGAATGAATGCCAAGGATGGGTCGGGAGCCGTCATAGTCATGAGCGCAGGGAATGGCTGCTTTCCGATATAGGTGCCCCATAGCCGACAACCGGCTCCCCCCCCCATCGCCGTCATTTTCCGTCGTTAAAAGGGTGAAGGGTGATCTGGTGTTGCTGCGGGAATAAAAAGGCGGCACAGCTTTTTGGAAGGGGTGGAGAAGACAGCGGGAGTTCCTCTGCTAGGCGCTCGACCAGTGTGTGCGTTGAATAATAGACGTATTCGTCGCATATAATGCGGATATAGCCTTGCGGCTTGCGACGATTAAGCGTCATATTCTCCGCGAGGAGTGCCGGGAATATGACGCGATACATTCATCAGCATGAAGACTGGCCGGGCTTCCGGTGGGATAAAGACACTATCTCCCATGAATTGGCTGCGGTGCGTCACCGGCAGGGGCGGCTTCTGGGGCGCATGGAAAGTCTCGGCTTCGATTTCAGGTCGGAAGCCGTAATCCAGACCCTAACGGAAGACGTCATCAAGTCGAGCGAGATTGAGGGTGAAAACCTTGATCGCGAGCAGGTTCGCTCCTCCATCGCCCGGCGACTGGGCATGGATATTGGCGCGCTGGCACCGGTGGATCGGGATGTCGAAGGCGTCGTGGAGATGATGCTAGATGCGACCCGGCATTATGCCGATCCGCTGACCAAAGAAAGGCTGTTCTCCTGGCATGCGGCTTTGTTTCCCACAGGACGAAACGGGATGTCACGCATTCTGGTTGGCGAGTGGCGTGATGACAGAACCGGATCAATGCAGGTCGTGTCAGGTTCTGTCGGACGGGAGAAGGTCCATTATGAGGCGCCGGCAGCCAGCAGGGTGCCCGTAGAGATGCAGGCCTTCCTCAACTGGTGCAATGCTGGGCATGCACTGGACCCAGTGCTGAAGGCAGCCATTGCGCATCTGTGGCTTGTTACCATTCATCCGTTCGAGGACGGAAACGGGCGCATGGCCCGGGCCATCGGTGACCTCATGCTGGCGCGTTCGGAACAGACAGACCAGCGTTTCTATAGCCTGTCAGCTCAGATCCGCCACGACCGGAAGGATTACTACGCAATCCTTGAGGCCACCCAGAAGGGCGATATGGACATCACGCCCTGGCTGTACTGGTTTCTGGGGACTCTGGATCGCGCCTTTGATCGTGCTGAACTGGTCCTGGAAAAGGTCATCCGGAAGGCCCGCTTCTGGGACAATCTGGCCGGGCAATCGATCAATGACCGTCAACGCCTCATGCTCAATCGTCTTCTGGACGGGTTCGAGGGCAAGCTCACATCATCCAAATGGGCGAAGCTGGCGAAGACGTCACCGGATACAGCCCTGCGAGATATTAATGATCTTGTGTCGCGTAATATTCTGGCCAAGGAGGCGGCAGGAGGAAGAAGCACAAGCTATGCGCTGGTTTTTCCCGAGACGTAAAACGCTGACCGGAAGCAATATGCCCGGTTAAAGGATCCCCCGATCCAATTGTGTGTCGGGAGAGTTGTTGCCAGTGGTTAGGAGGCGCTTTTCTTTGCATTGGTGAGGCTCAGGGAGTGGCAGGCGCTTGGTGCGCAGCATCCCATAATGGAATGACGGGGGTGTTTTCATATCACGTCGGCATCCCCCCAAATCAGCCAATCAACCTTAAAGAGAGACTTATAAGAATATCAATTAATATTGGCCTCACCCTGCCCCCTATTTGCCTTTCCCATAATGCTTGGCGTAGATATTGACCATACGAAACAAAGGGGAATTTCCCTGGGTAAAAGCCTATGGGCAACTGTAACGTGTCGGTTCGAGTCCCGCAGTTCGCAGACCTGGAAGGGTGCTTCTTTTTCTGAAGAAAAAGAAGCAAAAAGACTTTTATTCGTTAAGCTGCATCGCAGCACCCGGCACAAAGTCCTCAAACCAATTGAAAGTTTTTTGATTCTTTTTTCAAAAAAGAACAAAGACTACCGCACTACGGAACCCGGATACGCGCAACGATCCACGGGCGTTCCTGCCGGTCATGGCCGCCATGGAAGACCGGCAGGCGTGACCACTGGCCGACCGTCAGCCACAGCGTATCGCCCTGCAGCGCCAGCCCGTCCGGCGAGATCAGGCGCGGGTCGTGGGTCACCATCGACAGCGTGCCGTCGGTCGCGCGGTGCAGGATGGCGTGGCGTTCCAGGTCCGTCAGGTACAGGCTGCCGTCCGGCGCGGTCGCCATGCCGTCCACCACCCCAGTCTCGCCTTCATCGCGCACCGTTTGCGCCAGTGCCGCACGGCTGGCAAGGGGATTGCCCAGAACGGCGGTCGGCGCGCTGTAGAGCCGGCGCCCGGACAAAGGCTGCCAGTAGAGCGTCGCACTGTCGGGGCTGATCGCGATTCCGTCCGCGCCGCCCTGGCCCATGGCGGGATGGGTCAGGTCGAAGCGGTGCATCTGGCCGTCCACCTCCATCGCAAAGCCCGGCGTGGCGCGGGTGGAGGCGTCGTCGTCCAGCACCCGCCATGCCTTTTCGCTCGCCAGGTCGACGACGATGATCGCCGGATGGTCGGCCAGCGACGTATCGGTGACGAAGGCCAGGCCCGCGCGACCGTGCGTCAGGTCGATCCGCAGGTCGTTGACATGGCTGTCCGGACGGATGGCGGGGGCGTGCAGCTTCAGCGTCCTGACCCCCGCGCCGCCCGGCGCGGGGTCGATCATCACCAGCGCGGGCGTTGCCGGGCCGGGGGTGCCGGCCACGGTGCCCTCGTCGACGATCCAGATCCGTCCGCGCGCGTCCAGCGTCATGCCCAGCGGCGAGATCAGCCGGGCCTGCGTCGCGGCGTCGGGGTAGGGGGCCAGGCCGGGTGGTCCGTCCCTGGTCACGGTCAGGCGGGCCAGCCTCGGCCCCGCATGATCCTGCGCGCTGCGGGGAAAGCCCAGGATCACGCTGCCATCGGGCAGCACCACGATGCCCGACGGCTGCATGTCGGCAAAGCGCGCCGCGACGGTCACGTTGCCCGAGGGGGGCGCGCCATGGTCCACGCTGTCCGCCGCGCGTGCGCCCCAGGGCGCCGCCAGCGCACAGAATAGAAACGCTGCGATTATCCGCTTACCGATCTGCTCCGTCCTGCCTTCGGCACCCATCGTATCCCGTCTCCGCCAACATTTCGTAAAACCGTGACTGACGCACAATTGATCGCATGCGGCAGCGCCCGGTCACGGCTTTAACTTTGCGTCATGTCCCAACCTTGGACATACCGATACCATTGTGCATAGCTATGCAAGACAGCCGCAACCCTAGTTTCCGGAGCGCCGCATGACCGACAAGAGCTTCCTGAGTATCCTGACGGGATCTTTCTCCACGCCGTGTGCCGACAACCCGACGGTCGCCATGATCGAGGCGGCCTATCGCCATCACGATATCGACGCGCGCTACATCAACTGCGATGTGAAACCCGACAATCTGGCCGATGCCGTTCGCGGCGCGAAGGCGATGGAATGGGTGGGATTCAATTGCTCGCTGCCGCATAAGGTCGCGGTGATCCAGCACCTGGACGCATTGTCCGAGGCCGCGCGGATTATCGGGGCGGTCAACTGCGTGACGATCCGCGACGGCAAGCTGACCGGCGACAACACGGACGGCAAGGGCTTCCTGGCCTCGCTGAAGGACGTCACCGACCCGCGCGGCAAGAAGATCCTGCTGCTGGGCGCGGGCGGCGCCGCCCGGGCGATTGCCGTGGAACTGGGACTGGCCGGCACGGCCCATATCACCGTCATCAACCGCGACCCGGCGAAGGCCGAAACCATCGCGGCGCTGGTGCGCGACAATACCCGAAGCGACGCGACCGCGAAGCCATGGGACGGCGAGGCGCGCGTCCCGGACGACGTCGATATCGTCATCAACGCCACCTCGATCGGCCTGGGCGACAAGGAGGCCATTCCGCCCATCGCGCTGGACAGCCTGAAGAAAGGGCACATCGTCGCCGACGTGATCCCGAATCCCCCCAGGACACACCTGCTCCGCGAGGCCAAGGCGCGGGGCTGCACGCCGCTCGACGGGCTGGGCATGCTCGTCAATCAGGGCGTGATCGGCGTGGAATTGTGGCTGGGCAAGACGCTGGATGCCGGCGTCATGAAGCGCGCGCTCCAGGACATTTTCGGTTCGTCCGACTGATGTGAACGACGGCAGCGCCCGATCGCGAAGGGACCCGGGGAATGGCAAGCTCAAGCACGGCCGACATTGCGCGTGACACCGAAAACAGCGAAAGGCACCGGCGGGCCTTTTCGGTCATGCCGGCGATCGAGCGACTGGGCGACCGCACCGTATCCGCGCGGCGCTATGTCTCGGTCGCCGCCGTGGTGGCGGCCGTGGGCGGGCTGCTGTTCGGATACGATACCGGCATCATCGCGTCGGCGCTGATCTTCATCACGCAGACATTCTCGCTGTCGACGTCGGGACAGGAATGGATCGCGGCGGCGCTGAATATCGGGGCGATCTTCGGCGCCGTTTCAAGCGGGCCGATCTCGGACCGGTGGGGGCGGCGCCCCGCCATCATGGTCGCGGCCGCCATTTTTATCGTGGCGTCGATCGGATGCGGCATGGCGCCCACCGTCGGCGTGCTGATCTTCGCGCGGCTGTGGCTTGGCGTGGCGATCGGCGCGACGACGCAGATCGTTCCGGTCTATGTCGCCGAACTCGCCCCCGCAGAACGGCGCGGCGGGCTGGTCTCGCTGTTCCAGCTTGTCTTTTCCCTCGGGCTGCTGCTGTCCTTTTTCGTCGGCTACGAATTGTCGGGAACGGCGGACTCCTGGCGGCCCATGTTCATGCTGGGGGTGATCCCGGCCGTGCTCCTGGCCTTGGGCATGATGTTCCTGCCCGAAAGCCCCCGCTGGCTGTTGCATCACCAGCAGGAGCGACGCGCGGTATCGATCCTGTACCGGCTCCGCGGCCACCATCGGCATGTGCGTCGCGAACTGACCGATGTGCTGACGGCGGCCGATACGGAGACCACCAAGGCAGGATGGGGGGACCTGCGCCGTCGCTGGGTTCGCCCGGCCCTGATCGCGGCCCTGGGCATTGCGGCCCTGTCGCAGCTCTCGGGCCCGAACGTGATCGTCTATTACGCCCCGATCATTCTCTCGCAGACGGGGCTGGCGCATTCCGCCGCCCTGCTGACATCGGTCTCGGTGGGGGTGACATCGACCATCACCACGGCGATGGGCATCGCGCTGATCGACAGGGTCGGCCGGCGGCGGATGATGCTTGTCATGCTGCCCTTTGCCGCCCTGTCGCTTTTCGTGCTCGGCGCCGTCTTCCTGGACCCTGCGCCGCTCGGCGGCGTGCGCATGGTGCTGATGGTCGCCTCGCTGCTGGGCTATATCTTCTTCAATTTCGGCTCTCTCTCGGTCGCGGTCTGGCTTGTGGCGGCGGAGGTCTTCCCACTCGCCATCCGCAGCAAGGCCATGGGGCTGGCCAGCGCGACGGTGTGGCTGTGCGACACGATCGTCTCGCTCGTCACCCTGTCGCTGGTCCAGGCCATGGGCACGACCGGAACCTTCTGGCTGTTCGGCGTCATCAACGTCATTTCCTTCCTGTTCGTCTGGAAATACGTGCCGGAAACGGTCGGGACGACGCTGGAGGACATCGAGGATTCACTGCGGTCCGGAACGTTCCGGCCGGTTGGGCGGTAAGATCACACCGTGAACTGCTCGGCCAGGATCCGTTCCGACAGGCTCTGGTCCGGGTCGAACAGCAGCGTCGTCTGCATGGCGCGGTCCTCGGCGATCTGGACCGAGACGACGTCGCGCACCTCGGTGAAGTCCGCGACCGCTGCGACGGGGCGCTTGTCGCTTTCCAGGATCGTGACCGTCACCTGCGCGGTCGAGGGCAGCAGCGCGCCGCGCCAGCGTCGGGGGCGGAAGGCGCTGATGGGGGTCAGCGGCAGCAGGTTCGCCGATAACGGCACGATCGGCCCGTGCGCCGACAGGTTGTAGGCCGTCGATCCCGCCGGGGTGGCGACCAGCACGCCGTCGCAGATCAGTTCGGGCATCCTGACCCGGCCGTCCACCTGGATCTCGATCTTGGCGGCCTGCCGCGTCTGGCGGAACAGGAACACGTCGTTCAGGGCCAGGGCCTCGGTCACGGTGCCGGATTTCGTGGTGGTGCGCATCCGCAGCGGGTGCAGCGTGGCAGCCTGCGTCCGGACCAGGTGCTCGGGCAGGTCGTCGGGGACGGCGGGGTTCATCAGGAAGCCGACCGTTCCGCAATTGATGCCGTAGACCGGGGTCGGCCGCCCCAGCATGGTATGCAGGATTTCCAGCATGAACCCGTCGCCGCCCAGGCAGATCACGGCCTCGGCCTCGTGGGGCGTATGCTGGCCATAGCGGGCGATCAGGTCCGCCTGCATCCGGCGCGCGGCGGCATTCGGTGCGGCGACGAAGGCGAAGCGGCGCGGCGCCCCGCCAGAGGGCCAGACAGGGGGATGAACGTCGTTCATCGCGGGCCTGCTTTCATGGAGGACGCGGGCCGGACGGGGCGCATCCCGGTCACGCCGTCAGGCGGCGGTGGTCCATCACCGGTATCCCGGCGCGGACACGGGCGACGTGGTCCAGGTCCAGGCGCGCCGTGACCCACCCGACCCCGTTCGATGCCTGGGCCACGACGGTGCCCCAGGGATCGATGATCATGGAATGCCCATATGTCCGCCGGGCATGGCCGCCGGCATCGATATGGGTGCCGGTGGTGCCGCAGGCCACGACCCAGCACTGGGTTTCGATCGCGCGGGCCCGCAGCAGCGTGGCCCAATGGGCCTCGCCCGTTTCGGCGGTAAAGGCCGCCGGCAGCACGATCAGGTTCGCCCCCCGCTTGCGCAGGGCCAGGAACAGTTCGCCAAAGCGGATATCGTAGCAGATGGCCAGGCCGGCGGTGAACGGCCCCACCGGCACCGTCACCACCGTATCACCCGGGGCATAGGTTGCGCTTTCGCGGTAGCCCTCGCCCCCCGGCGTGGTGATGTCGAACAGATGGATCTTGCTGTAGCGCGCGCGTTCCACCCCGTCCGGGCCGAAGACCAGGGTGGTGTTCAGCAGCCGGTCGCCATGGCGCTGGCCGATGGACCCGCCATGCAGGGTAATGCCGTGGGCGCGCGCGGCCTCGCTCAGGAAGCGATAGAGCGGTCCCGCGCCGGGCGGATTCGGGATGGATTGTCCGGGGGCGGGCAGGTCCTCGGCGTTGGCGAACTTCACCTCGGCCGTGCCGCCCAGGCAACTCCATATTTCCGGCAGGACCACCAGGTCGGGCCGGTCGGCGGCCACCGCTTCGGCGATCAGGCGGCCGGTCTGGGCGATATTGTCCGGCAGGGACGCGCCGGGGGCCATCTGGATGACTGTGGTACGCACCGGAAACTCCGTCCGAGGAGGTGGGTCGATGGCAGGGTTGTCCCACCCGCTTGGAGCCTGTTTGCAAATGCGCGCTGGTGGCGATCCGACGCGCGTTTCTTGCGCTCCGGTGCTCACGGCCATCAAGGCCGCTCCGCTCCGGTGCTCAAAAACACACGCCGGACGCGGCCGAAGGGCCGCTCTCGCTCACCAGCCCACATTTTCAATCAGGCTCTTGGAGGCGTTTGAAACAGTTTCTTATAAAATGCGTCCCGACCGGCCTGCAACATCCGCCGGCATCAACGCGGCTCGCCCCCTTCGGCGTGGCCATGATCCGGTCTATGGTTTCATCCCCTGCCCGGCCTGGAGCGTTCATGGCTGCCTCCTCTTCCCGTTTCGTGATCTATGCCGCCCTGTCGGGCAACCTGCTGATCGCCATCGTCAAGTTCGCCGCCGCCGCATTGACCGGCAGCGCCGCGATGCTGAGCGAGGCCATTCATTCGCTGATCGATACCGGCAACCAGGTTCTGCTGCTGGTCGGCCTGCGCCGCGCCGCCCGGCCGGCGACGCCGCTGCATCCGTTCGGGTACGGGCTGGAGCTGTATTTCTGGACCTTCGTGGTGGCGTTGCTGATCTTCGGGGTCGGCGCCGGGGTGTCGATCTTCGAGGGGGTCAGCAAGATCCGCCATCCCCATCCGGTGGACCATGCGGTGGTCAATTATGTCGTGCTGGGCCTCGCTATCCTGTTCGAGGGCGCGGTCTGGCTGACCGCGCTGCGGGAATTCCGCCGCCACGGCAAGGGGCGACGGGGCTGGATCGAGGCCGTGCGCCATAGCAAGGACCCCACCGTCTTCACCGTCCTGTTCGAGGACACGGCCGCCCTGTGCGGGCTGGGGGTCGCGCTGCTGGGCACGATCCTGTCGGAATGGCTTGGCCAGCCGATGCTGGACGGAGTGGCGTCGGTGCTGATCGGCGTGATCCTGACGCTGACCGCCGCCGTCCTGGCGTGGGAAACCCAGTCCCTGCTGACCGGCGAGGGCATGGCGGCCGAGGGCCTGGCGCGCATCCGCGCCATCGCCCTGGCCGAACCGGGCGTGCTGGGCATGAACGAGATCCGCTCGATGCATTTCGGGCCGTCCGACGTGCTGGTGGCGATCAGCCTAGATTTCGATGACGGGCAGAGCGCGGGCCACGTGGAACGCAGCGTCTCGCGCATCGAGGATCGCATCCGCGCGGCCTTCCCCGAGGTCAGCCATGTGTTCATCGAGGCGCAGGATGCGTCGTCCCGGCGGGCCAGGGGGCAGCCGTCACCGGATCTGGGGATGATCTCTTCCTTTTCCTCGGAAAAGGAACGTCCTATTCCCCGGTAACGAAGGCCCCCACCGGATACCCCTGCGCGAACAGCAGCGTCCGCAGGGTGGTATGATCCACCCGGTTGCCGATCGCGGTACGCACGATCGGCTTGCCGTGGAAGGCGATGCCCAGCCCGGCATCGCGCAGCATGTCCAGGTCGTTCGCCCCGTCGCCCACCGCCAGCGTGGCGGCCAGCTTCAGCCGCCCGGCCTCGGCCAGGCGGTGCAGATGCGCGCGCTTGGCGTCCGGGCCCAGGATCGGCTCGCCGACCGTGCCGGTCAGGGTCCCGTCGCGGATGTCCAGCGTGTTGGCGTGGTGTTCGGAAAACCCGCACAGCGCCGCGACCCGCCCGGTGAAGAAGGTGAATCCGCCCGAGACCAGCGCGGTGCGGGCGTTGCGCGCGCGCATGGTGGCCACCAGGGTGCGTGCGCCCTCGTTCAGCCGTACATCCTTCCAGGCGGTTTCCAGCAGCGACGCCGGTAGGCCGGCCAGCAGGCCCACACGCTCGCGCAGGGCGGTGGCGAAATCGATCTCGCCATTCATCGACCGGCGGGTGATCGCGGCGATGCGTTCGCCGATGCCGGCATGGGCGGCCAGGTCGTCCAGCGTTTCGTTGGCGACGATGGTGCTGTCCATGTCCGCGATCAGAAGCCCTTTGCGCCGCCCGCGCGAACGCGTCAGAAGGGTGTCGATATGGCGCGGGCCGAACACGGCGCGGATCGTGTCCAGCGTCGGCATGCCCGGACCGGGGGCGGGGCAGGGAATGTCCACGGCCTCGCCCGGCGACAGGATGCTGGGCGGCCCGCCCTTCACCATGTCGCGCGCGGCGCTGACATGGGCATCGGTCAGGGTCGTGGCGTCGCGGTTGGCGACGAGCGTAAGGATATGGGACAGCGACATGGCGCACAGGCGTGTGGCAGGGATGACCGCATGACGCAAGCGGCGGATGCACGGGACCGGCCCGTGCTGGTGATCGCGGGGCCGACCTGCTCGGGCAAATCGGCCCTGGCCATGGCGGTGGCGCGGGCGGTGGACGGCACGATCGTCAACGCGGATTCGATGCAGGTCTATCGCGACCTGCGCATCCTGACCGCCCGCCCCACCCCGGCGGACGAGGCCGAATGCCCGCACAGGCTGTACGGCGTCCTGCCCGCGACGGAAACCGGCAGCGTGGCGTGGTGGCGTGGCCGCGCCGTGGCGGAAATCGAAGCCGCCTGGGCGGCGGGCCGCACCCCGATCCTGTGCGGGGGCACCGGCATGTATCTGCGCGCCCTGACCGACGGGCTGACCGACATTCCCGACCCCGGGCCCGAGGCAAGGGCCGAGGCCCGCCGGCTGGTCGATGCCGAAGGGCCCGCCGCCCTGCATGACCGCCTGGCCGCCGTCGATCCCGAAAGCGCCGCCGCGCTGCACCCCGCCGACAGCCAGCGCGTCGCCCGCGCGTGGGAGGTCTGGTCGGGCACCGGGCACGGCATGGCCCATTGGCGCCGCACGGCCACCCTGCCGCCTCTGGCCTGCCGGCGGGTCGCGGTCCGCCTGGACCCGCCGCGCGATACCCTGCGCGCGGCCATCGCCGTGCGCTTCGCCGCCATGGTCCAGGGCGGGGCACTGGACGAGGTCCGGGCCCTGCTGGCCCAGGGTCTGCCGCCCGCCCTGCCGGCCATGCGCGCCCATGGCGTGCCGGAACTGGCCGCCCACCTGCGCGGCGACCTGACGCTGGACGAGGCCACGCACCGCGCCGTGCTGGCGACGGGGCGCTACACGCGGCGGCAATCGACGTGGTTTGCCCATCACGACCTGGCCGTACCCGCCGACAGTCTGGTGATCGGCACCCGTATGGGTGGGGATGCGCAACAAATGGAAAGAAATTATGCGGATGCCGTTTCTTTTATTCTAATGCGCATTGACGTGGGCCGACAGTTTCCCTAAACCCAGCCGACATTCCGTCCGGGCGGGGCCTGTCGGGCCCAATCGGAACCACCGGACGGAGGAGCAGGGATCATGAACGCGACACCGAACCTGAACGATCTGAAGCCGACCGCGCGCGCCCAGGCGGGGGACGTCGTCCTCTCCGGGGCCGAGGTCCTGCTTCGCGTTCTCGCCGATCAGGGGGTCGAGGTCGTCTTCGGCTATCCGGGCGGCGCGGTGCTGCCGATCTATGACGCGCTGTTCCGGCAGAACGCCATCCGCCACGTGCTGGTCCGGCACGAGCAGGCGGCTGTTCACGCCGCCGAGGCCTATGCCCGCTCGACCGGCAAGGTCGGCGTGGTGCTGGTCACCAGCGGCCCCGGCGCCACCAACGCGGTGACCGGCCTGGTCGACGCGCTGATGGACTCGATCCCGGTCGTCTGCTTCTCGGGGCAGGTCGGCGTGCCGCTGATCGGCACCGATGCGTTCCAAGAGGCCGACACGACGGGCATCACCCGTCCGGCGACCAAGCATAATTACCTGGTCCGGCGCCCGGGCGACCTGGCCCGCGTGGTGCATGAAGCCTTCCACATCGCGCGCAGCGGCCGCCCCGGCCCGGTGCTGGTGGACCTGCCGAAGAACCTGACGGTGGGCCCCGCGCCCTATCAGCCGGCCTCGCGCGCGCCGCATCCGTCCTATCGTCCGCGCACGGAACCGGACCGCGAGGCCGTGTTCCGCGCGGTGGCGGCGATGAAGGGGGCGAAGCGGCCGCTGTTCTATACCGGCGGCGGCATCATCAATTCCGGCCCCGGCGCCGGGGAATCGCTGGGCCGTCTGGTGCGCATGACCGGCTTTCCCTGCACCTCCACCCTGATGGGCCTGGGCGCATTTCCCACTACGGACCGCCAGTTCCTGGGCATGCTGGGCATGCACGGCACGTACGAGGCCAACCTGGCCACCCATGGGTGCGACGTGCTGATCGCGCTGGGCGCGCGGTTCGACGACCGCGTCACCGGGCGGCTGGATGCGTTCTCGCCGGACTCGTTCAAGATCCATGCGGATATCGACCCGTCGCAGATCAACAAGATCGTGCAGGTCGATGTGCCGATCCTGGGCGATGCCGGCCGCGTCATCGACATGATGATCGAGGAATGGGAGCGCCAGAACGGAGCACCGGACAAGGCGGCGCTGGCCCAGTGGTGGCAGCAGATCGACGCCTGGCGCGGCATCCGCAGCCTGCATTTCACGCAGGACATGACGCCGTCGGCCATCATCCGCCCCCAGCATGCGGTGCGGCGGCTGTATGAACTGGCCATGGAAACCGGCCGCGACACCTATGTCTCGACCGAGGTCGGGCAGCACCAGATGTGGGCCGCCCAGCATTTCCAGTTCGACCGGCCGAACCGCTGGCTGACCTCGGGCGGGCTGGGCACGATGGGCTATGGCCTGCCGGCGGCGGTGGGGGCGCAGATCGCCCATCCCGACGCGCTGGTGATCGACATCGCGGGCGAGGCCTCGACCCTGATGAACATCCAGGAACTGGGGACCATCGCCCAGTATCGCCTGCCGGTGAAGCTGTTCATCCTGAACAACCAGTATATGGGCATGGTCCGCCAGTGGCAGGAACTGCTGCATGGTTCGCGCTATTCCGAAAGCTACAGCGCGGCGCTGCCCGATTTCGTCCGCCTGGCCGAAAGCTTCCATGCCAGGGGTATGCGCGCGACCTGCGTGGGTGAACTGGACGACGTGATCCGCGCCATGCTGGCCGAACCCGGTGCGGTGGTGGCCGATATCTGCGTGGCGCAGGACGAAAACGTCTATCCGATGATTCCCTCCGGCGCGGCCCACAACCAGATGCTGCTCGGCCCCGAACAGGATGGCGAGGTCACGGTCAGTGCCGAAGGACGCATGCTGGTCTGACCACGGCACCCTCGTCCCCCGGCCGGGCGGACCCCGGCCGCGTCTTTCATCGTTCACCGGCACGGGGCACGTTCCCCGCCGGTCCCTTTCAGGAATGAATCCATCATGACCACGCAGGAGGAGACGACGATCTCCGCGGTCATTTCCATTCTGGTCGAAAACGAAAGCGGCGTGCTGGCGCGCGTGATCGGCCTGTTCTCGGGTCGCGGCTACAATATCGAAAGCCTGACCGTGGCCCCGGTCGAGGAATCGCGCCACCAGTCGCGCATCAATATCGTGACCTCCGGCACCCGCCAGGTGATCGAGCAGATCAAGGCGCAGGTCGGGCGGCTGGTGCCGGTCTACCGCGTGGCGGACCTGACGACGCTGGGCCCGCACGTCGCGCGCGAGATGGCGCTGGTCAAGGTCGTCTCGTCCGGCGAGGCCCGGACCGAGGCCCTGCGCATCGCCGAGGCCTTCCGCGCCCGTGCCGTCGATACGACGGCCACATCCTTCGTCTTCGAGCTGACCGGCGCGACCGAGAAGCTCGATTCGTTCATCGACCTGATGCGTCCGCTCGGCCTGGCCGAGGTCTCCCGCACCGGAGTGGCCGCGATCATCCGGGGCCCCCGGACGATCTGACCACGGGTCTTTCCTTCCATCTGTCTCAACAGGAGTCTTCCCATGCGCGTGTATTACGATCGCGACGCCGACGTGAACCTGATCAAGTCCAAGAAGGTCGCGATCATCGGCTACGGCAGCCAGGGCCACGCCCATGCCAACAACCTGAAGGACAGCGGCGTCACCGACATGGTGATCGGCCTGCGTCCGGGTTCGTCCGCGGTGGCCAAGGCCGAGGCCGCGGGCTTCAAGGTGATGGGCCCGTCCGAGGCCGCCGCCTGGGCCGACGTCGTCATGGTCCTGACCCCGGACGAGGGCCAGGGCGCGCTGTACAAGGAGCATCTGGAGGCCAACCTGAAGCAGGGCGCCGCCCTGGCCTTCGCGCACGGCCTGTCGATCCATTTCCGCATCATCGAGGCCCGTCCCGACCTGGACGTGTTCCTGATCGCGCCCAAGGGCCCGGGCCACACCGTGCGCTCCGAATACCAGCGTGGCGGCGGCGTGCCCTCGCTGGTCGCGGTGGCGCAGAACGCGTCGGGCAATGCGCTGGAAATCGCGCTGTCCTATGCCTCGGCCAACGGCGGCGGCCGCGCCGGCATCATCGAGACGAGCTTCAAGGAAGAGGTCGAAACCGACCTGTTCGGCGAACAGGCGGTGCTGTGCGGCGGCCTGGTCGAACTGATCCGCGCCGGGTTCGAAACGCTGGTCGAGGCCGGCTACGCCCCCGAGATGGCGTATTTCGAGTGCCTGCACGAAACCAAGCTGATCGTCGACCTGATCTACGAGGGCGGCATCGCGAACATGAACTACTCGATCTCGAACACCGCCGAATACGGTGAATACGCCACCGGCCCGCGCATCGTGACGCCGGAAACCAAGGCCGAGATGAAGCGCGTCCTGACCGATATCCAGGACGGCACGTTCGTGCGCAATTTCATCCTGGAAAACCAGTCGGGCAATGTCGGCTTCAAGGCGATCCGCGCGCGCAACAACGCGCATCAGATCGAACAGGTCGGCGAGAAGCTGCGCGGCATGATGCCGTGGATCGGCAAGAACAAGCTGGTGGACAAGACGCGGAATTAAAGTTCTTTTTTGAAAAAAAGAACCAAAAAACTTTGATTCGTCTGGGAAACATGTGCCGTGTGCATACGAGGACCTAAAACGAATCAAAGTCTTTTTGCTTCTTTTTCTTCAGAAAAAGAAGGCCCTTAGCAGGCTGTCGGGTTGGGGTACCTGGCTCTGGCGATCTGCGGTAAGCTTTCAGGATGAGCAGCTTCATTCCGTTTGATCGATCGCAGCCGTATCTTCTGCCGCCGGATCTGAAGTCATGGCTGCCGTCGGACGATGTGGCGCATTTCATCGTGGCGGCGGTAGAGCGGGTGCCGTTGAGGGCATTTTCCGTTCCTGTGCGGACTGGCGGCAAGGCGCAGTATCATCCGCGCCTGATGCTGGCGCTGCTGATTTACGCCTATGCGAACGGCGTGTTCTCATCGCGTCGGATCGAACGGGCGACATATCGTGATATCGGTATGCGCTTTGTGGCGGCGAACCTGCATCCTGACCATGACACGATCGCGACGTTCCGGCGCGGCAACCGCACGGCGATCGAGGCAGCGTTCATGCATGTACTCCTGCTGGCACGCGAGACGGGACTGGTGCGGCTTGGCACGGTGTCGATCGACGGCACGAAGATCGATGCCAATGCCTCGAAATACCGTTCCATTCGTTATGATCGCGCGAAAGAGCTGCGCGAGAAACTGGCCACCGATATCTCCACCCTGATGGAACGGGCAGAGGCAGCGGATACAACCGATGTGGATCATCAGGCGTTGCCGGAGGAACTGGCCCGGCGGGAGGCTCTGAAGGCAAAGCTGGATGAAGCCTGTGCGCGACTGGAGGCGGAAGCCCGCGAGCAGGCCAAGACCGCCCGACCAGAATATGAGCGCAAGAAGGCAGCTTTTGATGCGAAGCGGGGACGGCGCGGTCGGCCGCCGAAAGAACCGGACGATGAACCGCCACCAGACCGGCAGATCAACCTGACCGATCCGGACAGCAAGCTGATGCGCCGCTCCGACGCGCATGAATACCGGCAAGCCTACAATGCCCAGGCCGTGGTTTGTGCCGAGGGCAGCCAGTTGATCTTGGAAAATGGCGTCGTTGCGACGACGGCGGACGCGCCCAGCTTCGCCGCCACCATCCTGGGTATGGAGGAGAGGATCGGCCTGCCACGAACCGTCCTCGCCGACACGGGTTTCGCCAGCGGCAAAGCCGTCGAAACGTTGCAGGCCAGCGGCGTGGACCCGCTGGTCGCCATCGGACGCCCTGTGAATCGGCGCCCTTATGACTTCCGGCCAGAACCGCCACCCAGGGAGCCGCGCCGGATCACCGAGCCCTGGCGCCTGGAAATGAAGGCCAGGCTGCAACAGAACCCGGCAAAAGCCCTTTACGCCTTACGCAAGCAGACCGTCGAACCGGTCTTCGGTATCATCAAGAGCGCCATGGGCTTCACCCGTTTCCATCTCCGTGGCCTCCCCAACGTCGCAACAGAATGGACGCTCGTCGCCCTCGCATATAATTGCCGTAGGATCACGCGACTGACGGCCGCATAAACGCCGTCGTCGCCATCACTCATCACTACGGCAGCGCCCAATCCGACAGCCTGTTAGAGCCTGTTTGGAAAGTCATGGATGAGCGTTTCTTCGGGTGAGATTGGCGCCCATGGCGACGAAGATCATGGCCTGTGAGACATCGATGCGACGCTCGTAATCGCGCAGGAGGCGTCGCCATCGGGTCATCCATCCGAAGGTTCGCTCCACGACCCAGCGCCGGGGGAGAACCTCAAAGCCTTTCGCTCCGTCCCTGCGACGGATCACCTCGACGACGAAGTCCAGGTAGGCAGCCTTGTCCATCAACTGGAGCCGGTCATAGGCACCGTCCGCGAATAGATGCTTGACCCACGGCCAGCGCTTGCGGATCGCGTCCAGGATCATCTGCGCTCCGGCGCTGTCGGAGATGTCCGCCGGCGTCAGGTTGACCATCAGCAGGCGTCCGTCCGTATCCACGGCGATATGCCGCTTGCGCCCGACAATCTTCTTTCCAGCGTCGTAACCTCTTGTTTTCGCGTGCGGCGCCTTGATGCTCTGGCTGTCGATCACTCCGGCCGAAGGGCTGGCTTCACGGCCCGAGCGCTCCCGGTCAAGCATCAGTTCCACATCATGAATGGTCTGGAACAGGAACCGCCGGGCCAATTCCCTGAACCAACCATAGACCGTACGCCAATGCCCGAAATGGATCGGCAGCATTCGCCAGCCGCAGCCGGATCGAACCAGGTAACGAACCGCGTTGATCACCTCGCGGAATTCGATCTCGCGCGGACGCCCCGTGCGTCCCGGCTCGGGCATCAGTGGCGCGATGCGCGCCCATTCCTCCTCCGTCATATCAGACGGATAACGCTTCGTCTTGCGGGTAATCCTGGCCATGCGGCCTCTCTGCTCTGGCGTCCACATCCAGAGCTTGAATCACACTTCAGCGACTTTCCAAACAGGCTCTCAGACGCTATCATATTCAGCGTAAGGGTGACAGCATTTTCAAATTCGCATCATATATAATACCCAAATTTCATATTGAGTATTATATATGGTACGTTAAAAAAGATAAAAATAAACTGAGCGTGTCCTGTTTTTTGATTTTTACACGGCGCAGTAAATCGCGTTGGTTTCGACGGAAACCAACGCTCCTATGCTGGTTGCCATGTTCGTATTCAGGATGGGTGGGTAGAGCCTGTTTCATTCAATACTATTCAGGGTGTATCTTCGATATCGGATAAAATATTTTGAAATTCTACTTCTATCTGGACGAAACATTATGTGTAGCAAATCAACTCAGTTTCAATCCATGTCATGGACTGTTGATGAGACAGTGTATGAATTGAGGCACGAAGGAGAGAGGCTGGCTCTTTATGCTGGCAGGTCGCATCTTCTCGCTATGACTTTAGCTGAATGGAAAATTCTCTCCGGGGTTATTGGTGTTTTTGGCCAGGTTAAAGCAGCACAGGCGGATATAACGCACCACGTGCCATCAGGCGTAGCTCATCCCAGTGCTTCGGCGACCACGACGACCAAGCCGGCCAACATGGGTACTCGTTGGACAGAAGCCCATGATAAGGATTTGGCAGCTCTGTGGTTCAAAGGCTCAACCCTTGAGCAGACTGGCGCCGAAATAGGACGAACAGTGCCCAGCGTCGCTTCACGACTAGTGATTCTTGATATCGAACCAGATATTGAGAGCGTTTATGTTGAAAACCGTTCACGTAGAAATAAGAATACGGCCCCGGCTTCCTGAAAGCCGGGGCAGAAAAACACATTATAAACGCCAGACTGGTTTAACCTTCATTTTCCTTTTCACAGGCTATTTCGATCCTGCGCATAAATTCTTCAGGTGTGATGCGTGGCAGATCCTGTTCGGATGCCACGGAAAAATGAGGCAGACCACCCCAGATTACAGGGTCACCAATCATGAAAAATCGGTGCTTTGCTCTAGTTAATGCAACATTCAAAAGATTGGGCTTGCTGGCGGCCCATTGAGCAGCTCCCGCAGTTTCTCCGTCACATCCAAGCACCATAAGAACCGTGCTTTCTTCCTTCCCTTGAAAGGTGTGAACGGTACCAATTCTCTCTCGACACCACTTCGTCAGGGCAGTTTTAGGTAGATAGTCGCTGTTCCCCATTTCCCAATTGTCAAGATTGCCGAGGGTTTCGATAAGAGCGGCCTTGATACGACGGAAGGGTGAGATGATATAAAAATCTGGTAGACCACCGGTAAGGTGTAGAACCTCTCTTACTGCTCTCAGCGTGAAGTGGATCTGCTCTGTCACGACCTGATGGTCTGATGCTGAACCACCAAGGGTGATCCATGAGCTCTGGCCAAGGTCGAAGCTATTTTCAGGAGGAAGCCGACTTTCAGGTTTATTGTATCCGTGAAAAACCATTTTTTCACTATAAGCGATCGTATTTGCAATAGAGAACATCGGGTCAGCACATCGTCTATGAACACGCAAAGGGCAACCGACCCACTGCTCTGTGCCATTGTTTTCTATATAGGCGCCGGTTGCATTGATGCGATCAGCCAGCACCTGTACGGATGTGTGGGATGGTGAAAAAACAGGAACTTCAGGATCTGAAGAACCAAGGCCACTATGTTGCGCAAGCAGACTGACCAGTCTGGGAGGGACGGTAAATACAGGTTCGATCTGCATCGGGTCGCCAACCACAACGGCGTGTTTTGCTCTCCAGAGAGCGCCAACAGCAGCCTGCGGGATAGCCTGCCCCGCTTCATCGACAAAAAGCCATCCTAGAGAGCTTTCGCCAAGATCCCTGAACTGGGTTGCAATCGATGCAAATGTACTGGAAATGACAGGCACAACCATAAAGAGGCTTTGCCATATAGGAAGAGCATCTTCCTTCGGGTTGTTGAGTCTTCCTCCTCCAAGCAGCTTGGTAATGGCCACGAGATTGCCGCCAAATCCACCATTATTTTGTGTTACCTCATAGAGCCATTCTTCGTGCAAGGTCATGGCTGCAGCAAAAAGCTCGGAGCGAAGTCTGTTCAGATTTGCGTCGTACCACAAACCGTCAGTTTGCCAGTTATCCTGCTCAAGGTCTACTTCATCTGAAGGGAAACGAATAGAAGGGAATAGTGCTCGGAGTTTGCAAATTTCGTCTTGTTTTTCTCTCCATGAGATCTGTCCTGCAGCCAGGTTATCACGGGTTGTCGTTACAGAAGACTTGGTGGTTGCGAGTTTTGATTTTGCTTCTTCCAGACTGTTTCGGAGGTCATAAATTTTTTTGAGCTCTCCTTCTTTTAGGTTGCGAATATCCGAAAGTGCTTTGTCACACTTTTTCTTCTCCTCCTTCTTTAAGAGTTTTTCAAAAAATCCTCGTGGAGAGGTGGCTATAATTAACTCTTCTCTTTGTGAAAGAGTATTGAGTTGGGATTCAGCTTGATTAAGTTTGTATTCTATGGAACTGAATTCCATCAAGGCATTTTCATATGTCAGAGTGGCCATATCAAATGCCTGTTGCAAGGAAAGACAGAAGTCTTTTTCAGATAGATTACTTTCGGAAGTATGGAGTTTTTTATAATTTTCCAGATTGGCAATGCGTTCAGCTACTGCTTTATCTGCTTTGATAAAGGCTTTCTTTGCTGATTCAAACGATATGCTCTTGTGTCTTTTCCGCCAGTTCCATATGGATTGCTGAAGATCCGGATCGTAATTCGGTAGGAGTTTGCGTTCCTGGGATTTGCCAGAGGGGGTGCCGTCAAATTGCAGTCCCGACTGAAAGTGGCGCCTGTTCTGGGACCGACCCAGTGCTGCGGCAAATAGCCCCCACGGCACATTATCAGGTTTCAGCTTTTCATATTTTCCGTTGGATCGACGTGAAGCAATATTATGTGCTACCTGCTGAAGATAACTGACGGAAGTATCGTTATCCTGTGCTCTCCAGAATTCTCCTATAGCTGATGCTTTTGGGATATCTTTAGAAAGATTTTCGACCGCTGCATTGTTGGAAGATACAACAACCATCTCGTAACCGGTTAGATCGTCATTGAGAAGATTAAGAGAGCTTGTTTCCTGTCCATTATCAAATTCGATTTTTATTTTTCTAAGAAAAGCATCCTTGGCTTGAGCAAGACGCGATAAAACTCTTGCCCGTCTTGTCATCAGTTCCGAAAAAACATCGCGCAACAGGGTTGTCTTGCCTGTTCCGGGGGGGCCGTTGATGGAAAAAATATCCCCATCATGCAGGGTGCCAAGCAGTGTATTGAGTGCAAACTGCTGCATCAGACTCATGGCATGCAAGGGGTCTGATGGCCAGTGTGCTGAGGGAAGTCTGGAAGGTTCAAGCCCTTCCATGATTTTCTGTAATCCCTCAGGGGTATAGAGATCTACCCGCTTTTGTATGTCCGGTTTTGAGAGATAGGTGCTGACCAGTCCAGCCTTTGATCCTTGTCTGACGGACCTGATGACCCGGGCGATATCCCGTGCATAGAAACTGTTCAGAATGTCGATATCAGCATCTGACTGAGGGTGGATATCAACTTCCTCCTCATCCGTTTCATCACTGTTCTCGAGAACTGTTTTGGCGGAACTCTCTTTGTTCCCAACCTGTGCCTGTTTTCGTGGTTTGGCTGCTTTTGCTTTGATGACGAGCACAGGTCCCTTGGAGAAAGCCTGGCTAACAGGGCCTGGCCATTCTTTAGACCAGGTAACAAAAATTTCAAGGATCCTGAGTAGATCTGAGCCCCTGAGAGGGTTGGGCTGACCACTTTCACTATCGGAAGGCGTGTCATGGTTAAATTCCAGAAGAGACTGTTTTAGCCAGCGCACATCGTCTTCAAAATTATCAATATCCAGTTTGTCCAGACTCAGATTTTCACGACAGCTCCCAAGCGCCCATGAGACTGTCGAGATAGCCACTGAGCTAAAAGTAGGCTCTCCATTGTTATTCACGCCGATCCGGGCCATACAGGTCGGACCTTCAAGCTTTCTGAGTTCGTCTTCTTCGATGGCTTCGAGATCTTCCGATGCACCAAGAACTTTCTGAACACGATCGGCTATCGCGGATTTATCGAAGACACCGATATAGATGTCGAAGCCAACGATTTCCTTTTCAGGAGGTGGTGAAAAATTCCATATAGAGGTGTTGTTCGGGGATAACTCCGATAGCTCAAGACTTTTGATTGACCATTTGTCTTCTTTTTTAACGTCAAGGACGGCGCGTTGTAGGTCAAATGGAAGAAAGAATTCACATTTATGCCAGAAATCGAGAATATCTTCGATGTCAGGATGGCTCTCTTTATCTGAAATCATAGTCATAAAAAATAATCCGCCGTTTAGAAACATTACACCTTTTTTAGAGGGGCTTCGGTAGCTGGACAAGGTTGGAAGCCGGTTTAAGAGGAATCCGTGAAGCGTAATTTATCTCACGATTATGTGATGTTGCGTCTGATCATATGCTACTGACTGGCTGCCGACCATTCTCGATTTAACGAAGTGCTTTTTTGACTTCTTCGGGCACCGTTATGTCTTAAGAACCGAGCCTGTCGCCTTGATATCCAACCAGAACAAAACATGAAATCACCAATTTCCTACGCTATGATCCTTCCACAAGGCCTTGGATATATCAGGTCGAGGTAATGGAACTCTCTCAGGAGGTGGATCATGGTCTCTTCTCGGAAGCGATGCGCGACATTTACGGAATTGGCAGCCCCGTGGACGGGACGCAAAACCGGTATCGATTACGACTTGCGTGAACGCCTTCAGAATATGGATGCCCGTCCTCTCCGCCTTATGAAAGAGGCAGGTCTTGCGATCTATACCAGAACCGAGGCGATGGATCGTGTGGGCGATGTGACCTTAGGGGTTGAGCACCTGCCCGGCATGCGCCTGCGCCGCACGTTGCTCATTCCTTCGCAGGCCTATGGCATCCGGCGGCAGTTAGCAGACGATCTTTTGTATTTTCATACGCTGACCTTCCCGAAAAAACGCTGTGTTTCAAACAGCCGGGATACCAGGAACTGTGCGGGAAAACTTGTTCCTGTCATCCCCCTATGTGTTGGAACATTTACCTCAAAAGAACATGTTGGCGTTTATGGTGATCTTAAAAAAGAGATGAAGCAACTGCGGACTCGTATCAGTCGAATGCTCTATTGGTATAACACCAGTTTTTATGCGCAGTTTGGCTTTCAAATTCATTTGCTCATGAATGACTTTGCTTTCGCGCACTGTTCCAAACGAGAGGTTAAGGTCAACGGGCATGTCAATTTCTTCTATACGCTCAGCAAGCGCATGCCCAAGGAGATTTGGGCAGGTTTTTGTCAGACCGTAAGAGAGAAATTTAAGCTCGGATTTTATATTGATGGTCCTGTTCGCTCCCATAGCGACACTATGGATTACATGGTCAAGCTGTATAAGGCAGAGCGAACAAAGAAGGACGAACTTCTTTTTTCCGATCTGTCCGATGAGGCGGCAATCTGGTTTCTCGAAGAACTGAACGGGATGCGCAATGTAACCCCGCGAGGGGACTTTGCCGCGTTTCGGAGAAAGCTGAAAGCAAGCGGTGAGAAGGTGGTCCGGAAGAAAGCCGTTCCAACGCCGAAAAACCCGACCCCTGGTCACAAACTGGTCAGAACCAGGAAACTGAGCTCGCGGATCCTGTCCGGCGCGGACAGTTCTCCTTTTCCAAAGGGAAGCGTAAGACCGGGAGCGAAAAAAGCGCCGGTGGAGAATATGATTGTGGCGCGGGAGCGCCCGTCACCGACTGCGGCTGGTATCTGGCAGCCCCATACGCTGGTCAGGAATTTCACGCTGACGCCTGTGACCGAACAGGGGAAGCGTAACCTTGGTCTTCTCCGACGGCATCACCTGCAGGCTCTTGGGTGGGCGCAGAAGAACGGGTGGTCTGGCCGCCCCTCGGGCGCTCTGGCGCGCCTTTTCGCCCCGCAGCATAATCCTGACGATGAGAGAGGGTTTATGTATGCTAACTCTCCCAGACTGGTGGCAGATTGTGCTGATGAGGGGGGCGTAGAGGATGCGTTCTGGCGGGAAATCATGGCGGCAGAGGTGGCTATGCGCGCCCAACAGGGAGGGATGGGGCATCGGATCTGAAATTCCCCCTGTTTCATCGCTATCATTTCAGCGTCTACACCATCTGATGACCCTCCAGAGGGGTATCAGCCTTTGGGAGGACGTCTGGCTTCGTCTTGAACACCTCAGGGAGGGTCTTGGACTCAGGAGCGCTTTGCCTTGCCAGAATGAGCGTGTGTAGGCCTCCTCTGGGCGGGGAAATAAAAAAGGGGAGGCATAAAGTGCTCCCCTCTGGGCTTTGGTTTATTGAGGCTCTCAATCGCGGTATTTTCTCCAGCCTCTTAGAGCCCGATCCGAAAGTTTTTGAACAATACCAGCCTGTTGTGATTCATCCGTCTTTGCGAAGAGATGGAGTGAATGGTGACATGGACTGGTATTGCCCGACGTGAACATAGCCGGGAAGGGTTGCGATATCCATCGGATATGACGGACGGGGAGTGGGCTTTGATCATGCCATTTGTACCCCCGGCGAAACGGGGCGGTCGCCCCCGCACTACGGATATGCGCGAGGTGGTCAACGCGATGCTCTACATAGCCTCGGCCGGGTGTGCGTGGCGCCTGCTGCCGAAATGCTTTCCGCCGGTCTCGACCGTCAGGCGCTATTTTTACGCCTGGCGTGGTGCCGGAGTGTTCGAAGTCATGAATACGGTGCTGGTCATGAGCCTGCGCGAGATCGAGGGGCGTGAAGCCTCTCCGAGCGCGGGCGTGATTGACAGCCAGTCGGTGAAAACCACGGAAAGTGGCGGGCTTTCGGGCTATGACGCGGGGAAGAAGGTCAAGGGCCGCAAGCGCCATATTGTGACGGATACCTGCGGCTTCCTGATCTTTCTCCTCGTTCATGCCGCCGACATCCAGGACCGTGATGGGGCTGTTGATGTCCTGGCAGCGATACGCAGGCGCTTTCCCTGGCTGCGCCACATCTTCGCTGATGGCGGCTATGCTGGCGACAAATTGCGATCCGCGCTCGCCTCCATGGGAAAATGGACCCTTGAAATCATCAGGCGGTCCGATACGGCGAAGGGCTTTCAGATCCTGCCGCGCCGCTGGGTGGTTGAACGGACATTCGCATGGCTGGGACGGTGCAGGCGGCTCGCCAAAGACTGGGAACAATCCATTGCTTCCTCAACCGCATGGACATTGATCGCCTCGATCCGAATGCTCACACGACGGACAGCAAGGCATTGTCACGGTTGAAGAACTTTCGGATCGGGCTCTTACATCTTCAAGGGGAGGAAGGACCAGAAGGGCTCTGAACAGGCGGCTTCCAATCGTCCAGCCTATGATGAGGCGAAGGGTCACAAAAAGCATTGTGCCTGCACCCAGAAGGGCCCAGGGACTGTAGGAGCAAAGTCCCTCTGAGAAATTGCCATCAGAGCCGACAGACCACCCCTCCCATGTTTTTGCCAGCCAGACGCCGAACAGGACAAGCACTGGGCCTATGATCCATTGTGTGATGGCGACGTTCTTCTCTTTCGCGCGTGTCTGCCGCTCCAGGGTCTGTTCGAGAGAGTCTGCGATGCTTCGTGTCAGGGTCTGGGCCAGTTCAGCCTGTCGGGCTGCAAGGCGGGCCTGAGCGGTTGCCTCTGCCTGTGACTGGGCGGTTTCAAATGCATTGAGCGCTCGGGTCGTCGCCTGTTCCAGATTGGCGGAAAGCGCGTTCAGGGTCGTTCTGGTGAATTCCGTCACCAGAAGGCGCACGACCTCAGGGTCATCGGGACTGAGGGCCATGGTTTCCAGAGCGGCCCAGACACGCTGTCGGTCTTCGGGAGCCATCTTCAGGGCTTTGGCAGTATCGTGAAAGATCGTCATGATATTCCCCTTTCTCATGCCAGACCGAGAAGGCCTGCCGCCGGGGCGAGGCCTTTGTGGAAATCCCGCACGAAGTGAGACACGGCACTCCGTTCTGTAATGGTCAGGTCCGGGTGTGTCAGGCATTGGGCATATCGCAGGTTCAGCGCATTGACCTTGGCACGGATGCCGGGCTGAAGGCCGGGCATGGTGATTTCAACACCCCCTTTAGAGATGAGAAGATCACGGGCTTTGCCGTAACGGCGCTGACCTGCGACTTCATGGCCATACCAGTATGGAAAGTCGTCGCGCAGATGTCGGCTTTCCCGGAGGTTGAGGACTGCGACATGGTCGACCAGATCTGTGCCGAAGGTTTCCAGGTGATGGCCGACGGATTGGGCACTCTCGATTTCATTGTCGAGCAGATGCACAAGGGTCAGTCGGACATGGTTCTCTGTCAGGGCAGTCAGAAACCCCTCGACGGTTTTGCCATCACCAGTGTCAATGATCCTCGAAATTTCAAACCGTGATCCACCCGGCAGATCATGCAGGACGATGGCCTTGTCGGTATCGATGGAGTTCAGAAGGGTGTCACGCTCTCCATCCTGTCTGAGGTCGTAAAACTGGACACCCACATCGTGGTAGACCCGTGCGAGGCCACCCACCTGACCATCGGCGTCAAAGAAGGAGGCCTGTATGCTCCGGGAGTGGTAGGTATCGACCAGAAGCCGGGCAAAGGTTGTTTTGCCAACCCCGCCCTTGCCAGAAACGATCATTACAAGGCGTTTGACGGGCTGTTTCATAATCCATCGTCCTCTTCACAGGGAAGGCCTCAGTGCCATTCCTGTGAAGAGTGTAGGGTCGCCTGATGAAAAACTCAGATCGTGACAGGGCTGAAGAGACGACACTGGGAGACCGGGACGACCTCATGCGTCCAGAAGTGGCGGTGGCTGGGAAGTAAAGCTACGCATCGACGGTGGCGGAGGAGGCGGTGTGGCGGAATCGACCTTGGGTGTGCGCGGTGGTTTGGGCTTTATGGTCCGTTTTTCCCGACCAATTTTCTTCATGTATGTGGAGAGTGTTCCGGGGCTGAGGGTGATACCCCGTGTTTTGAGCGTGGTGCAGATTTCCATATCTGACCAGCCATCGGCCTTCATACTGAGAAGGGTTGGATAAATCTGTGTGATGACACCAAAGGCCGTGGCCGGTTTTCTGGCGGCACGCTCCTTGCGTTCATTTTCCAGATCGGCAATCAGATCTTCAATCGTGCCGGGCATCGTGACCGAAGAAATCTTGTCTTTACGGGGCATGATCGTCCCTCCTGTTATACGACAGAGTGTCAGGACCATGTCAGGTCATGATACGCAGAGTGTATCCTCTCAGCAGATCGTCCTCACATCGTCAGAGATACGGCATGGTTTCATCCGTCTCTTTGTAGAATGAGGTCTTTCCCCTGTTCCCTTTAGAAATTGGCAACACACCACGCATCTTCGATGCTTCCGGGGAGTGGTAAGGCATATTTTCTGGCAGGAAAACGCCGTTTGTATCCCGGAATCCATTGTGAAGAATTGTCGGCTATTCCAGATATCTTTCAGGATGATTCCTATCGTTATGGGGAATTTGTCCGGGTTCTCCGACAGTTCACCGGATGAGGCCTGACCGGAACAGAGGATCCCGTTCAGACGGGGCTATCCTGATCAGACAGTTCAGTCAGGTCAGGATACAAAAGCATGTTTACTTGCACGCCTTTGTCGGATGTCGAATATTATATTGAGTCTATCGATGAGGGGCTCGCGGCGCAAACTGCTTTGACGGGAGAGCGGGAACGTCCCGCACGAGGACATCGCAAGCGGGGGGATTGGTCAGGGCGGGATCGGGCTGCCTATTATGTGGACAATGGCACAGGTGAAAAACCCGGCATCTGGTGGACGAATGTCCTGAAGGCTCCGGTACAGCCTCTTCCGTTTGTCTGTCAGAGTGCCGAGGTCAGTCCATCTGATTTCAGGGCGTTGGCGAGGGGATGCGATCCGCTGACGGGTCAGGCTCTGGTTCAGAGCAAAGGGCAACGTCGTGTTGGGTATGATCTGCAATTTGCAGCCCCCAAATCGGTATCGGTTTTGTGGGCCATGGGAACAGACATTCAGCGTGCCAGAATTGAATCGGCCCAGGCGAAAGCCGTTTTTGCGGCACTTGATTACGCCCTCAGAACAGGTCTGATCGTCACCCGTCGAGGTCACAATGGCGGTCAAAGAGAAACGCCCGCTGAGTTAATGGCCGGCACATTTCTGCACACCACCAGTCGTGCGGGGGATCCCCAGATCCATACGCATGCCGTGTTGATGAATGTGTGTCGCCGTAAGGATGGCTCAACTGGCACAGTGGATAATCGGGAACTTCTTTTACATCAACAGGAAATGGGTGCCGTCTATCGTCTGGCATTGAGTGAGGCGCTGGAACGAGACATTGGTCTGACAACACTCAAGGATGGTCGGAATTTCCGGGTGGCCGGTGTGGCGCCCAGTGTGGAAGAGCGCTTCTCAAAAAGGCGGGCGGCCATTGAACAGGAAGCGCGTAAAAGGGGGATACAGACAGCCCACCATAGGGAAGCGGCCGAACATATTTCCAGGAATACGCGCGCAGCCAAGTCAGACCTCCCGTCACGGGCCGTTTTGCGGGCACGGTGGGAACAGGAGTGTTGATTTCCAGCGAGAACTGACCCTGTAGGGGCGGAAATTTTCATTGAGAATTGACCCGTGTCTGACACTTCCCCGGAGCAACTGTCCGGGGGTTAAAGGAGTGATCAGCATGGAATTGTTGAGTGTGATCCGGCGGTGGCATTACCGGGATCATGTACCGATCCGCGAGATTGAGCGTCGGACGCGATTGTCGCGCAACACGATCCGCAAGTATCTCCGGGCGGAGACGGTTGAGCCGCAGTTCAAGGTTGCCGAGCGTCCGAGCCGGCTGGACCCGTTTGCGGAGAAACTGGCGACCTGGCTTGCTCTGGAGACGTCAAAGTCGCGCAAGCAGCGCCGCACGGGGCGGCGCCTGCATGTGGATCTTGTAGCGCTGGGTTATGACGGATCGTATGGACGGGTTGCGGCCTTTATCCGGAACTGGAAGGCGGAACAGCAAAGGGCGCGGCAGACGACGGGACGCGGCGTGTTCGTTCCGTTGCGCTTTCAACCCGGAGAGGCCTTCCAGTTCGACTGGGGAGAGGACTGGGCGGTGATCGGGGGGCGGCGCGTCAAGCTGCAGGTCGCCCACACCAAGCTGTCCTACAGCCGGGCCTTCATTCTGCGGGCGTATCCGCTCCAGACTCACGAGATGCTGTTCGACGCGCTGACGGAAGCCTTTCGCGTTTTGGGCGGGGTGCCGCGTCGAGGTATTTTTGACAATATGAAAACCGCCGTGGACCGGGTTGGGCCCGGCAAGGTCCGCCAGGTCAATCTGCGTTTTTCGGCCCTGGTGAGCCATTATCTGTTCGAGGCGGAGTTCTGCAATCCGGCAGCGGGTTGGGAGAAAGGTCAAATCGAGAAGACCGTCCAGGACGCCCGGCGGCAGATCTGGCAGGAGATGCCGCATTTTCCTGATCTGGCCTCCCTGAACGTCTGGCTCGAGGCGCGTTGCCGGGAACGTTGGACTATCTTGAGGCATGTCGAATTGCCCGGCAGCCTCGCCGAGGCCCATGCGGCGGAAGTGCCTCACCTGATGGTTCCAGGGCGCCCGTTCGACGGGTTCGTCGAACATACCAAACGGGTTTCGCCGACTTGCCTCGTGCAGTTCGAAAGCAACCGCTACAGTGTGCCCGCCTCTTTTGCCAATCGGCCGGTCAGCCTGCGCGTCTATCCCGACCGGTTGGTGATCGCGGCCGAGGGGCGGATCCTATGCGAACATCCCCGGATCGTCGAGCGGTCCCACGGCGTGCCCGGTCGCACGATCTATGACTGGCGGCATTACTTGGCGGTGCTCCAGCGCAAACCCGGGGCCTTGCGCAATGGCGCGCCCTTCTCTGAATTGCCCGAGGCGTTCCGGACGCTGCAGACGCACCTCCTCCGGCGCACGGGCGGCGACCGGGAAATGGTCGAGATCCTCGCCCTGGTGCTGCAGCATGATGAGCAGGCCGTGCTTTGCGCGGTTGAACTCGCGCTCGAGGAGGGAGTAGCCACCAAGACACACGTCCTCAATACGTTGCATCGTCTGACGGACGCCAAGAAAACAGGAGCACCCAGGCTCGACGCGCCGCAGGCATTGGTGCTCGAACGCGAGCCTCAGGCCGATACCGGACGGTATGACGCCCTGCGCGGGGAGGCCCGTCATGCGTCATGATCCCGCGGCCGGTGCCCTCGTCGTCATGCTGCGCGGCCTGCGGATGTATGGCATGGCCCAGGCCACGGCCGAACTGACCGAACAGGGTGCGCCGGCATTCGAGGCCGCCATCCCCGTCCTCTCCCAGCTTTTGAAGGCGGAACTCGCCGAGCGAGAGGTGCGCTCCATCGCCTATCAAACCAAGACTGCCAGGTTCCCGGCCTACAAAGATTTGGCAGGGTTCGATTTCTCGGCCGCCGAGGTCAACGAGGCCATGGTCCGTCAACTCCATGCCGGGGATTTCATCGACCGTGCCGACAACGTCGTCCTCATTGGTGGACCAGGAACCGGCAAGACCCATCTGGCCACCGCACTTGCCGTGCAGGCGATCGAACATCACCGCAAGAAGATACGGTTCTGGTCCACGGTCGACCTCGTCAACGCCCTCGAACAGGAAAAAACCGCCAATCGCGCAGGACAGATCGCGGAACGTCTCCTGCGCCTCGATCTCGTGATCCTGGACGAACTTGGCTATTTGCCGTTCAGCGCATCAGGCGGTGCCCTGCTGTTCCATCTCCTCAGCCGTCTCTACGAGCGCACCAGCGTCATCATCACCACCAATCTGAGCTTCAGCGAATGGGGCGAAGTCTTCGGTGATCCCAAAATGACGACAGCCCTGCTCGATCGCCTTACCCACCACTGTCATATCCTCGAAACCGGAAATGACAGCTACCGGTTCCGCGCAAGCTCCGCCGCCCCCAGGAACCGGAAGGAAAAGGCAACCGCTTGACCAGCCCATAAAACATAGCAGAGATAACCAAAGGCCGGGTCAGTTCTCGATGAAAACCCAGGGTCAAATCTCAGCAGAAATTAACACCCGTGCAAAGGCGTCAATGATGAAGGCCACATAAACAAAGCCCTGCCAGGTGGAAACATACGTGAAATCCGAAACCCACAGTCTGTTGGGGGCTGGTGCATGAAACTGTCGCTGCACCAGATCCTGTGGACAGGGCCGCGCCGGATCGGGCCGTGTGGTTCTGACACCCTTAGAGCCTGTTTGGAAAGTCGCTGAAGTGTGATTCAAGCTCTGGATGTGGACGCCAGAGCAGAGAGGCCGCATGGCCAGGATTACCCGCAAGACGAAGCGTTATCCGTCTGATATGACGGAGGAGGAATGGGCGCGCATCGCGCCACTGATGCCCGAGCCGGGACGCACGGGGCGTCCGCGCGAGATCGAATTCCGCGAGGTGATCAACGCGGTTCGTTACCTGGTTCGATCCGGCTGCGGCTGGCGAATGCTGCCGATCCATTTCGGGCATTGGCGTACGGTCTATGGTTGGTTCAGGGAATTGGCCCGGCGGTTCCTGTTCCAGACCATTCATGATGTGGAACTGATGCTTGACCGGGAGCGCTCGGGCCGTGAAGCCAGCCCTTCGGCCGGAGTGATCGACAGCCAGAGCATCAAGGCGCCGCACGCGAAAACAAGAGGTTACGACGCTGGAAAGAAGATTGTCGGGCGCAAGCGGCATATCGCCGTGGATACGGACGGACGCCTGCTGATGGTCAACCTGACGCCGGCGGACATCTCCGACAGCGCCGGAGCGCAGATGATCCTGGACGCGATCCGCAAGCGCTGGCCGTGGGTCAAGCATCTATTCGCGGACGGTGCCTATGACCGGCTCCAGTTGATGGACAAGGCTGCCTACCTGGACTTCGTCGTCGAGGTGATCCGTCGCAGGGACGGAGCGAAAGGCTTTGAGGTTCTCCCCCGGCGCTGGGGCGTGGAGCGAACCTTCGGATGGATGACCCGATGGCGACGCCTCGTGCGCGATTACGAGCGTCGCATCGATGTCTCACAGGCCATGATCTTCGTCGCCATGGGCGCCAATCTCACCCGAAGAAACGCTCATCCATGACTTTCCAAACAGGCTCTTACCACGAATGACGCCTTTCAGTCCCATCCGGCGCATCAGCCGCTCTACCGTGCAGCGGGCGACATCCAGACCATCACGTCTGAGCTGATGCCAGACCTTGCGCACTCCGTAGACGCAGAAATTATCGTTCCAGACCCTGCGGATTTCATGACATAGCTCTTTGTCTTTCTGGCTGCGCACACAGGGATTTTTCTGTCTCGCCCGATAACCATAATAGGCAGATGGTGCAATCGACAGAACCCTGCAGATTGACCCGACACCATATGTCTGCCGATGCTCCTCAATGAAGCGTGTCATGGCCTGAACCGGCGGTCGAGTTCCGCCTGGGCAAAATATGCCGACGCCTTGCGCAGGATTTCATTGGCCTGCCGCAATTCGCGGTTCTCTCGTTCCAGTTGCCTGATCTTCTCCCGATCAGGCAGGTCACTTACCGCAGGCGCATTGGCACGTTCATGCAGACGGGTCCATTTTGACAGCGTGTCAGGATGAATATCCAGCTTTGGCGCTATCATCATCACCGCGGACCAGCGTGATGGATGGTTCTTCTCTTCCTCCAGAACCATACGGGCTGCACGGTCACGAAATTCAGGCGGAAAACGCTTCGATTTGTTGCTCATGAATCCTTCTTACCTCTCGGGTCGTTCTGTCTCCACAAAACCCGGGGCAATTCATTATGGTTTTACCTGCAACCATCTCCTGTGTGATGCCGGTGAGGGCGGTAATCTCTGGAGGAATGGGTTGAGACGGCTCTCTCAGACGACTGAAGACCGGTAAGGTGCCGAGGATGCGTCCGTCCAGAGTATAGACGAAGGGCACCATCCCGAATTCAATGATCTCATCACGGATGGGGTCGAGGCCGGTGGTTTCCAGATCTAGAAAGATGCCTACGCGGGTCTGATCGCGGGGTATCTGTGTCTCAAGCGGAAGGGGTGCGATACGGCGTAAAACCCGGTAAGCGCCAGTGGCTTGAAGAGTGCGCGCCTGATCTTCCAGAGAGGTGTGTTGCACAGAAGCGCTCCCTTAAAGCCTGGTGTGATAAACAGGAGGCGATCCGTTACAGGCTTTGACAGCATTAGAAGGAGAAAGTCTCATGCGAAAAGCCGGTTTTATGTTTATGACAGTCCTTGGCCTTTTAGGACCGGTTTGTGGCTTTGCCCAGTCACCGGGAGACTGGCTCCCCCAGTCGGGTATGAAATCACCCTATAGTCCTCTGGCTGTTCCTACGACACTGAAACCACTTCCTGTGTCTTTGACCGAGTTATTGAACAAGGGCTTCTCGGTGACCAGCACAACGGAGTATGCGGGGGCGGGCATTCTTCTGACATTGGTTGGCCGGAAGCAGACTGTGTTGTGTGTGTTAACAGCGCTTACCCCACAGACAGACCAGAATGTACCGACCTCACGGTGCTGGGCCTTGAACTAATTCACTGATTTTACACCATAAACTCTCTGTAAAGAACTGCCCGGACGGGCAATGTCGTGTCTGTTTGCAGGACGTGTGAGGACTGTCTCAGGCGACCAATGGTCGTTGTGACGCGACCATTGGTCGCATTCGGAAGGTGGCTGTGCGGCAATTGGTCTCGCTCGGGGAGGGCTGGCCGTGCGACCATCGGTCGCTGTGATGCGACCATTGGTCGCATGGTGCCGATCCCTTTTGTTCCTCATTCAGGGTCATGAAACCGAGTCAGGCATCTTAGGAATTCACCAGTTTGCGATGTCGTCGGGATAGGTAATGGCCTCCACAACCCGCTGGAGGTTCTGCAGATCAATAGCTGACGTGTATTGGGTTGTGCCCTGACTTTTGTGGGTGGCTTCATGACCCAGCAGATCATCAATCCAGAGTTCCCGGATGTGACTGTCCTGGTTTCTGAGCACTGTCGAAACCAGATGGCGGAAGGAGTGAAAGGTGACGTCCGCTGGCAGGTTCAGACGCCGTTTATGTTTGGAAAAGACCATTTCGAAGTTTGCGCCTCGGACCCCGGAAGCGGAGATGGGCAGTTCGCTGAAGAGATAGGGGCCGGAATTTCTGAATTCCTCAATGATCCCTTTTTCCAGCAGTTTGCTGTGGATGGGAATGATACGGGTGCCGGCTGATGTCTTGGGAGACCATTCCCGGGTTTTGCCGTCGATCTCGACTGTATGGGGCCGGATATGGAAACAGGGAATGCCGTTCAGGGTTTCGATATCCTGATTTCTCAGATTGCAGATCTCACCCAGACGCATGCCGGTATAGAGGGCTATGCGCACAATGCCCCGATAGGTGCGTTCGGGGAAAACCCGGCCCAGCCATTTCGAGTTCAGGAGTGTTCTCAGTT
Organism: Gluconacetobacter diazotrophicus PA1 5; assembly: GCF_000021325.1. GTDB lineage: Bacteria > Pseudomonadota > Alphaproteobacteria > Acetobacterales > Acetobacteraceae > Gluconacetobacter > Gluconacetobacter diazotrophicus. The sequence goes on from NC_011365.1 coordinate 1,993,614, forward strand.
CCTCTTCCAACCAGGCCCGGCGGTTGGTTTTCTGCGTCAGATCGAAAGACCAGTTGGCCCATGGATTTTTGGGGGCGTGGTCACGCCGGACCAGTTCACTCCAGATCGCGGACATGCGCGAGAAATGGTTTTTGACGGTTTTGCCCGATACGGTTTCTCCCTCGCTTTTTTGGGCCTCTCGGACCGCGTCCCGAAGGGGAAGAGTGGTCTTGCCTTTGCCATGTGTTGCCGGGAGGCCTGACAGTAGGTCGTAAAATTCTCCCACGACTTCCCCGGTTACCTGATGAACTGGCATATCGCCGAAGGCTTCGGTGAAGAGGGCTACGGTCTTGCCCGTTCCCTTGATGGTCCCGGCACTTTTGGAGGAAACCGAGAAGACAAATTTCTCAGCCGCCGCCGACAGTTTCATGCTGCGTGGCTGTTTGGGGGAAGGTGTTTGTTCTTCCGGGTTCTCTGAACCTCTATGCAGGCTGGTCTGGATCAGGGTGCTGAGGGTGGTGATCTGGTTCTGCAGTCCCTGTTTTTCAGCGACGTTCCAGACATCCCGTCTGTCGAGCGTGTGCTTCAGTTGCCCCAGTGCCTGAAGAAGGCTGTCCATGTGGGGCTGGACCTTGTTGAGGAAGGTCGACTGTCGTGAGACCAGATCGGCTTTTTCAATGAGATGCTGGGCCCGTTCGGCTTCCAGCACTTTTCTGGCACTCTCCTCCTGAGCCTTCAGAGCGATTTCGTAGTTTTCAATCAATTCGCTGTAGAGGACCAGAAGGTCCTCTCTGGAGGGGTTTTGCATCTTGCCTGCTCTGAAAAGCTGTCCCGTCCTGGCATACAGGGCGGCTGCACGTTCACGGGCGACCAGTTTATCAGAGGTATGGAGGACGAGGGAAATCTCGGTCTTGCCCAGCAGGGGGCGGAGCATTGCCGGGACGATACGGCGGAAGTGATAACGGGGCTGTCCTGTGCGTCGGGACGGGATGGCGCGGAGCATGAAGTTTTCCCATTATGGGAAAATTTCCTCTCGGACAAAATGCCTCTGTTTTTCAACAGTTTATGGTGCGAACTGCGGGACTCGAACCCGCACGCCCTTGCGGGCGCAAGATTTTAAGTCTCGTGCGTCTACCATTCCGCCAAGCTCGCCCGGCCCGTCATCTAGCATACTCGCGGGGCCGGTAAAATCCGGCGGCGCATGTTTGGCGCATGTTTTCTGCCGGGTCACGACGCGCGCAGCAGGGCGGGGCCGTGACGGCGCAGCCAGGCTTCGGCCGTGTGGCGATGGGGGGTCAGGCTGGTAACCAGCATCCAGAAATCGGGCCCGTGATTCAGGTGCCGCAGATGCGCCAGTTCATGGGCGATGACGTAGTGCTGGATTTCTGCCGGGGCCATCAGCAGGCGCCAGCTCAGCATCACCGAGCCGTCGGATGTGCAACTGCCCCAGCGGCTGCTGGTATCCTTGACCGTCAGCCGCCGGGGACGCAGGCCGGACTGGTCGGCCAGCAGCGCCATGCGCGCGCCCAGCCGGCGCCCGGCCTCCTGCCGCAGGAAGGCGGCCAGGCGGCGACGGAGGAACGGGGCCTCGCCGCTGACCATGACGGTATCCCCCTCGATCCACACGCCGCGCCGTCCGTCGGGGCAATGGCGGATCGTATGCGGATGTCCGTCCAGCAGCACCTGGCCGCCGTCATGCCACGGCGATTCCGCCGGCAGGCGGTCCAGCCGCGTCGTTATCCAGATGGCATGGGTCCGCAGCAGGGCCAGTCCGGCCTCGCGCCCCACGCGGGGCGGCAGGGTGACGACGACGGCCGGGCTGCGCGGATCGATCCGCAGCGAAACGCGCCGCGCGCGGGCGGACCGGCGCCAGCGGACGGGAATGTCGCGCCCCGCCAGCCGGATATTCTCCTCCCCCACCTGCTCCGGGCTGGAGAGGCCGGCCATCATGCCGGGCGGCGGATACGCGGGCGGCGCGGACGCGGCATCGTGCCGGGCCAGTCGGCGATGTGATGTTCCAGCGGGCCGGCCCGGCGTTCGCTGACCGCGCGGCCGCGCACCGAAATCCCGGCCTCGTGCACCGTATCGGGCGAGCCGGAGACCAGCGGGTGCCACCAGGCCAGCGTCTGCCCCTCGGCCAGCAGGCGATAGGCGCAGGAGGGCGGCAGCCAGTCGATATCGGCCAGGGCCGCCGGGGTCAGCTGCACGCAGTCGGGCACCTTGCGCCGGCGCTGCGCGTAATCGGAACAGCGGCAGCTTTCCAGGTCCAGCAGGCGGCAGGCGACGTCGGTGTACAGGACCTGATCCGTGACATCCTCGCGCAGTTTATGCAGGCAGCAGCGCCCGCACCCGTCGCAGAGCGATTCCCACTCCTCGGTCGTCATCTCGTCCAGGCTGCGGACTTGCCAGAAAGGGGGCGTATCGGTCATGGCCGAACCTCATACTGAATCCGGCACGGACTGAGAAGGAAAACGACCGCCGGCCCTATCGCCCGCCAGACACACCGGCCAGCACCGCCCCGCCGGCCGCCAGGCCCAGCGCCACCAGGCCGGCCGGCCCCAGCAGCGGCAGCCACAGCCCGCGCGCCCGCGCGCCCGGCCCGGCGCCCAGCCCCGCTGCCGTGCGGGTCAGCCCCGGCGGCAGGCGATCCAGCGCGCGCAACGGCGCAAGCAGGACCAGCGGCACCAGGCAGAATCCCTGCAGCATCGCCCGGACCGCCGGGTCACCGGACACGAGGCCGGGAAGTGCCGCCGCCACCACGCCGGGAATGGCCAGCGCCAGGGCCGCCGCCCGGCCGGCGGACAGCACGCGCCCCCACCCGCCGGCACGCAGCAGCAGGCAGGCCCCGCACACCACGCCCCCGCCCCCTGCCGCTGCGACAAGGCGGATGACCACGGCCGGCCAGGACAGGCCGGCCAGCGACAGGCCGGTCACGGCGTCGCCAGCCAGTCCGCGAACCGCTTGGCCAACCCGGGCAGATGGGCCTGCCAGAACGCGGCGTCCATCGGCATCGGCTGCAGCGACGGATCGTCGGGGCGGGCGTGGTACAGGCCGGCGAAGCGCGCGATCTGCTCGGGCTGGGACATATAATGCAGCAGGGCGCGGGCCCGGTCGCGAACCGTGCTGTCCAGCCCCGGTGCGACACCCCAGGACAGGCCGTCATCCAGGCTCTGCGCCCACTGGAGGCCGACATCGCGGTGGCCGGAACTGGCCGACGCCGCGACCTCGCCCCCCGCGGCGCTGGTCATCAGCACGCTGCCGTCACCTATGATCCGCGCGGATTCCGCGGCGCTGGTCCACCAGACGATATAGGGACGCAACTGGCTGAGCTTGTGGAACGCGCGGTCGACCCCCTCGGGCGTCGCCAGCACGGTATAGACGTCCGACGGCGCCACGCCGTCGGCCATCAGGGCGATTTCCAGCGTCGAGCGCGGGTCCTTGCGCAGGCCGCGCTTGCCGGGATAGCGGACGATGTTCCAGAAATCGCTCCAGTGCGGGGCGGCCGGAATGCGGCCACGGTCCCATGCCAGGGCAATGCCGTCATGCAGCGCGGGCACGCCGCACGCATCCGCGCTGCCGGGGCTGCCGCCCAGGCGCTGCAGGCGGCCCTGCATGCAGGCGATGCGGGCCGTGCTGTCCTCCACCAGGGCCAGGGCCCAGGCATGCCGGCCCGCCGGAGCGGGCAGGCTGCCGCCATCCCACACATAGCGGAGGATTCCGGTCCCCGTACTGGCGGCGAAGGGACGAAAGAAGGCCTGGTCCTGCGCCTTGCCCAGGGCGCCGCCCCAGCCTTCGACAACCAGGGCGTGCGCCCGCCATCCGGCCCGGGCATCGTTCCCGACCAGTACCGTGAGACAGAACAGCACGAAGGTCCCGAACAGGCGCCGGGACGGACGCGGGAACGGACGGAGGGACGGACGGGACGAACCGGACAGGGGGCTGAACTTTCGAAGGGCAGAACGAGGGCGGAACGCTACCCTATTTCAGCACGAAACGGAAAGGCTACGGCATGTGCCGGCTGCCACGCCAGCAGTGCGGGCCGGCCGGGCACCAGGCCCGCCAGGGTCTGTGCCGGCGGGCGCCGGACCAGGACTTCCTGCCCGTCCCCCAGGCGGAACCGCAGGCGGACGTGGTCGCCCATGTGATGCAGCGCGATCAGGGTCGCGGGCAGGTCGCCCTCCTCGCCCTCGGACGGGCGGCCCGTGGGAAACAGGGTGGCGATGCGATCGGGGCGGATGCACAGCGTGCAGAGTGCATCGGCCGCCAGCCCCTCGGCGGCCGCGGCCTCGACCACCGCGCCGCTGGCCAGGCGGACGCGGGCCAGGTCGTCCTCCACCCACGCGACGCGGCCGGTCAGGGCGTTGGCGTCCCCAAACGCGGTGGCCACCCGGTCGCAGGCGGGGCGGTCGAACAGGTCGGCTGCCTGCCCCACCTGCAATAGCGCGCGGCCGGACAGGATGCCGATCCGCCCGCCCAGCAGCAGCGCGTCCTCGCGGTCGCGGGTGGCCAGAAGCATCGTCAGCCCCCGCGCCCGCATCAGGCGCCCCAGAAGCTGGCGCATCGCCCGCCTGCCTTCGGGCTCCAGGCTTGCGAACGGGTCGTCCAGCAGCAGCACCGGGGGCGCGAAGACCAGAAGCCGGCCCAGGCGCGCACGCCACGAGTCCTCGGGGTCCAGATCGCGGGGATGACGGGCCGCCTGGCCGTCCAGCCCGGTCAGGGCCAGGATTTCATCGACCCGGGCGGCGGCGGCGGCGCGCGAAAGACCGCGTGCGCGCAGCGGGAAGGCCAGGTTCTGCCGCACCGTCAGGTGCGCGAACAGCGGGTCGCGCGCGCTGAACAGCCCCATGCCCCGCCCGCCGGGCACCAGCGCCGACACCTCCCGCCCGTCGACCAGGATATCGCCGGCCGGACACGGCAGGTGGCCGGCCAGCGTGTCCAGCACGCGGGACAGGTCGGCCGCGCGATGGCCCAGCAGCGCCAGGCAGGTGCCGGGATCGATCTGGAAGGTCAGTGCCGGCGTCGATTGCCCCAGCGGGGCACACACAAGTCCGCGAACGTCAAGACGTGGAGAGAAGGGAGACATGCAAAAACCGAAACCTGACGAACGAGCGACGCGTTGGGTAGAGTGTAGACAACCCGGATGAAGGATACGACCTGTGTTCCGAAGCAAGGCCAAAAAACCCACCCAGGAAGCCCTGAAGGCGACCCATGACGAACTGACATCGCTGAAGGAACAGGTCGAGCGCCTGATGAACGCGCACGTGACCCCGGTGCTGGCGGACGCCGCCGATCGGGCGGAGCATGTCGTTGCCAATGCGCGCGAACTGACGGATCATCAGATGAAGGACGTCACGAACCGCGTGCGCGCGAAGCCTCTGGTCGCCATCGCCATTGTCGCCGCGATCGGCTATCTGGCCGGACGCGCGTCCCGGTAAGGCGCGCCCGGCCAAACGCAGCAGAGGGACGAAGCGAGGACCATGAGAATAGCCGAACTTGGAAAGGCCACTGTCCAGGCGGAACTGACCGTACGCCGCCAGATGGCCGTCCGCATAGGCCGGCAGGCGGCTTTCCTGGTCATCGCGGGGGTGTTTGGCCTTCTGGCCGTGCTGTCCGGCCATGCCCTGCTATGGGCCTTCGCCGTCCAGGTGCTGAAGTTCAGCGTGCTGTGGGCGGCGGTGCTGGTCTTCGCCGTCGATGCGGTGATGGCCCTTCTGTTCCTTCTGCTGGGCCGCCGCTCGATCATGACGCCCGCGGAAATCCGCGCGCGCTTCGAGCGCGACCATGCGATCAACGAACTGCGCCAGGCCATGGCCCTGACGGCGGTCACCACCGCCGTCGCCGGGCCTGTCGGCCGCCAGGCCGGGCGGGCAATCTGGCACATCGTCCGCTCCGTCTTCGGCGGCAAGGGACGCGTCTGACAGCCTGCCCACCGGCAGCCTGTCCACGGGCGCGCGCCCGGGCAATCCGCCGCGCGCCCGCATTCCCCCCCGGCATATCGCCAGCATATCGTTAGTCCCCGGTAAGGCGAGAGACGACATTGCCGATTGGGGACCATGCCGAAATTGCATTGGCCCCAGCCCGGCATTTCTGGAAACGTGCACTTGATCCATATCATCGTGAGCATACGAACCATTCGGATGCTCATCAGTGTCAGGGAAATCAGGTAGCATCACGGATGGACGACTCCGAGCGTAGCGTGCGGGAACGGTCCTTTGGACGTCGTCTGGCCCATCTGGGAGCAGCCTGGCGCCGCCAGATCGATCACGATCTGCGGGATTTCGGCCTGACCGAAGCCACGTGGCGCCCCATCCTCTATCTGGGCCAGCTTCCTGCCCCGGTGCGCCAGACCGCCCTGGCGCGGGTGCTGGACATCGAGGCCCCGTCCCTGGCGCGGCTGCTGGACGTGCTGGAACGGCAGGGCCTGATCGTCCGCATCCGCGACGAGGAAGACCGGCGGTCCAATCTGGTGCGCCTGACCCGGCAGGGCCACGCGATCGAACAGCAGGTGCGCCAGGCGGCCGACAGCGTCTCCGCACGGTTGCTGGCCACCGTCACCGACGATGAACTGCAGACCTGCTACGCGGTGTTCGACCGGATCGACTCCGCGCTGGGCGCGCGGCGCGACCCCTCGTCCCGCAGGCCCACGAAGATGGGCGCCGTCGCATGAGGCTGATCCCGCCCGGCGGCTCGTTGTCCCTGTCACGGTCCCTGCTGCGTTTCGGCACCTTCGCCTTTCCGGAATGGACGTCGGTCGCGCCCACGCTGGGCTATTCGGCCCGCGCGCTGCTGGCCGTGGGCCTTGCGCTGTTCCTGGCCTTCTATTTCCAGCTCCAGACCCCGATGTCGTCGGTCACGACGGTCCTGATCGTCGCCAACCCGGTCGTGGGCGCGATGGTGTCCAAGAGCTTCTGGCGCATCTTCGGCACCGTGATCGGCGCGACGGCGGCCATCGTCCTGATGGCGGCCTTTCCGCAGTCGCCCCTGCTGTATTTCATGGGATTGTCGACCATCATCGGCATCGCGTGCTGCGTGTCCACGCTGCTGCGGTTCTACAAGGCGTATGCCGCGGTGCTGACGGGCTATACGATCGTACTGATCTCGGTATCGGCCTTTGCCGCCCCCGACCATATCTTCATGGCGGCCATGTCGCGCCTGTCGGCGGTCACGGTCGGAATCCTCAGCACGGCCGTCGTGTTCCTGGTCACCACCATCAGCCGGCCCGAGACCGTGCTGCGCCAGGTGGACCAGACCCTGCGCAACATCGCCCTGCAGCTTTCGCATTCCGCCGACCATGACGGGGCCGCGGTCGACCACACCCCGATGCCCGACGACAGCGGCCAGCCGCTGTCGTTCCGCGCCATGACGATGACCAGCTACGACGCGCGGGCGCGCCTGCTGTCGCAGGCCAACGCCCTGGTCGAGGCGATCGAATATGCCGCCGCCGACAATTTCGCCATCGGGCGGCGGGCCCGGGGCCTGCGCGCCGGCGTGGCCCGCCTGCTGGGCCTGCTGAGCACCCATCACCCGGTCTGGCGCGAACAGCCGTCCCGCACCCCCCAGGCGGTCCGGGCGCGGCAGATCGTGCAGGACGTCATGGCGGCCTTCGCCGCCACCCCGGCGGAAAACCTGCATCTGGACGACCCCGGCCAGATGCGCGCCCGCATCGCGGCCGCCATCGCCACGCTGGATGAACTGGCCGAGGAAACCGAGGACCTGCCGACGATCGCGTTCATCGACAACGAACGCGACATCCTGGACCAGATGCGCGCCGCGCTGGAGGATTTCGTCGGGCCGCAGCGGCATATCCGCCGCATCCGGCTGAAGGTCTATTTCGACTGGCCGGCGGCGCTGCGCAACGGCGCGCGCGGGGCGTGCGTGACGCTGCTGGGCTGCCTGATGTGGTATGTCTGCCGCTGGTCGAGCGGCGCGAACATGCTGACCTACCTGATCCCGGCATCGTGCCTGCTGGCGACCAGTCCCCTGGCGTCGCGGGCCAGCGTCATGTTCGCCAGCGGCACCCTGGCCGCGATCCCGGCCGCCTTCATCTGCCAGACCTACATGCTGCCCCGCATCGACGGGTATCCGCTGCTGTGGCTGTCGCTGTCGGTCTGCCTGCTGCCGGGAATCTGGATCCAGTTCCATCCCCGCCATGCCATGCGCGGCTTCGGCTATGCGGTGTTCTTCAACGCCATGGTGCAGATCCGCAACCCGATTGCCTATGACGACCTGTCGCTGATGAATCTGTGGCTGTCCTACCTGATCGCGCTGATCGGCCTGGCGCTGGTGTTCCGGGTGATCCTTCCGGCCGATCACCGGCTGGATACCGGACGCCTGGTCATGTCGATCAACCGCGCGACCGAACGGCTGGCCCGCCAGCCGCTTCACCGTCCCGTGGACTGGACGGTATGGGAAAACCTGCAGATGCAGAAAATCCTGCGGATGATCCAGCGCTTTTCCCTGGTCGCCCCCCCGATTCGGGTTTACGAAACCACCGACGCGGCGTTCGTCTGCGTCTCGGTCGGCCGGCTGATCACCCGCCTGCGCCGGCTGGCGCTGCACCCCGCGGTGCATGAACAGGATCGCGCGCGCACCCGCGCCGCGCTGGCGGCATTCCGGCATCTGAGCAGCCATCCGCACCGGACCGCCCTGGCCCTGCGCGCCGCCGCGCTGGACATCATGGCCCATGTCGAAGGACGCGAGGCCGCGTCGCACGTCCCCACCCGACGGATTGCCGCCTGCCTGGAACAGGCGTCGCTTCTGCTGGACGCGACGCCCGGCTTCTTCCACAAACGGGGCCCCCTGCAATTGTCGAGCGACATGCCCGGGGCCAATAACAGGCTGAACATAGCCATCCAACCCGCAACGACTCCGTTCGGAATGAAAGCCGCGTGATGCTGACCGAGTTCAATTTCTTCGGCGTGTTCATGGCGCCGATCGTCGTCTACGCGATCGCCGCCCTGCCGGTGACCATGCTGATCCGCTTCCTGCTGTGGTGGAGCGGCATCATGAAATGGTTCTGGCACCTCGCGCTGTTCGAGGTCGCCTTGTACACCTGCGTGCTCTGCCTGCTGATCCTGTACGTCTGAACGACTATCCCCTGGAAGGTTCGAGATCCTGCAATGCCCCTTCTGCGCACCCTGATCCGCGTGGTCCTGACCCTGAGCGTTGTTGCGCTGGCGATCGTCATGGGCGTGACCCTGTGGGACACGTATATGATTGCCCCCTGGACGCGCGACGGTCGCGTGCGGGTGTATGTGGTGGACGTGGCGCCGGAAGTGCCGGGCACGGTGGTGCAGGTTCCGGTGGTGGACAACCAGTTCGTGCACAAGGGGGACCCGCTGTTCGTGCTGGACCCGGTGCGCTTCCGGCTGGCGATCCGCGAGGCGCAGGCCCGGCTGGACGGGGCGCTGGAGGACCTGAAGCTGAAGCAGAACGACGCGAAGCGCCGCATGGGGCTGGGCGGCATCGTCTCGGCGGAAGAGCAGGAGGTGTTCAACTCGAACGTGGCGACGCAGATCGCGGCGGTGGATGCGGCGCGGGCGGCGCTGGACCTGGCGAAGCTGAACCTGCAGCGCTCGGTGCTGTATTCGCCGGTCAACGGCTACATCACCAACCTGAACCTGCGGGTGGGCGACTACCTGACGGCGGGGCAGCCGCGGCTGGCGGTGATCGACGCCGATTCCTACTGGGTGAACGGGTATTTCGAGGAAACCAAGATGTGGGGCGTGCATGTCGGTGACGTCGCCCGCGTCAAGCTGATGGGCTACAAGCAGATCATCCCCGGCCATGTCGTGTCCATCGCGCGCGGCATCAACGACCAGAACGGCACCCCCGACCGGCTGGGCCTGCAGGACGTCAACCCGATCTTCACCTGGGTGCGGCTGGCGCAGCGCATTCCCGTGCGCGTCCATCTGGACCATGTGCCCGACAGCATCACGCTGGCGGCCGGCATGACCTGCACCGTCACCGTCGGCCCGCAGTCGCGCGGCCAGCGGGGGCGCCTGACCACCTGGCTGCAAGACCATCTATAAGGCCCCCCGCGCGATCATGAGCATGAAGACGAGACGCACATTCCACCGGGCCGGGCTGATGCTGCTGGCCGCCACGATGCTGGCGGGGTGCACGGTGGGGCCGCGCTACCAGCCGGACCGGATGAAGCTGCCGCCGGGCTTTGCCGAGGACGAGCATGCCGCGACGCCGGCGGAAATCGCCCGCACCAATGCCGAGCTGAAGGACTGGTGGCACCGCTTCGGCGACGCCGAGCTGGACCGGCTGGTCGACCGGGCGATCGCGGGCAATTACGACCTGCAGATCGCCGGCCAGCGCATCCTGGCCGAGCGCGCGCTGCGCGACGTCCAGGCCTCCGCCTGGTATCCGCAGGTCGATGCCAACACCACCGACGGTGACAGCCGCTATTCCATCAACGTGGACAACTGGCCGCTGCGCCCGGGCGATCCGGCCAACCGGCCGGGGGCGTCGTACCTGTCCTACGGCGTCAGCGCCAGCTGGCAGATCGACGTGTTCGGCCGCATCCGCCGCGCGGTCGAGGCCTCGGAACACGCGGTCGAGGAGAATGTCGAGGAACGGCGCGCGGTGCTGATGACCATGCTGTCGTCGCTGGTCAGCGACTACATGGTGCTGCGCGACACCCAGCTGCGGCTGGAGATCTCGAACCGCAACATCGGGGTGGCGCAGGAAGCCTACGACCTGACGCGGCGGCTGTATCTGGAGGGCGTGGGCAACACGCTGCAGATCGCCCAGGCGAAGGCCGAGCTGGACGCCCAGCAGGCGGCGCGCGAGCCGCTGCGCACCCATATCGCGCAGATCACCCACGCCATCGACGTGCTGATGGGCCAGGTGCCCGGCACCACCGAGGCCGAACTGAAGGTGGCGCGGCCGCTGCCCCAGGTGCCGGAATTCCCGGCGACGGTGCCCTCGATCGTGCTGGGCAACCGGCCCGACATCCGCCGCGCCGAGCGCGCCTATGCCGAGGCGACGGCGCGGATCGGGGTGGCGGTGGCGCAGATGTATCCGAATTTCGCCATTCCGCTGAACTTCAACCCCAACGCGTCGGCGATGTACCAGGTGTTCGAGGCCGGGGCGCTGAGCTGGCAGTTCTTCATGCTGGCGTCGCTGCCGCTGATGCATGGCGGCAAGCTGACCGGGCAGATCCGCACCGCCCAGGCGGCGGCGGAAGCCAGCCGCCTGACCTACCGCCAGACGGTGCTGGGCGCGTTCCGCGAGGTCGAGGACGCGATGGCGGCGTGGCATGACGACGTGGAGCACACCGAACTGCTGCACCGCGCCGCCGAGGACAGCCGGCTGGCCAGCGACCGGGCGCGCAAGCTGTATGCCGCCGGGCTGGTGGGCTTCCTGGAGGTGCTGACCACCGAGCGCACCGCCCTGGCCGCCGAGAACGCCGAGGCCGTGGCGCGGCTGGAACGCCTGCAGGATGCCATCGACCTCTATACCGCCATGGGTGCCGGCTGGCAGGGCGTGGGGGTGACCGCCTCCGCCCTGCCGGTGTCGCTGGAGAAGCAGAACGTCCTGGCGCGGGCGTTCCAGGATTGAGGAGGGGCGTTCTTTTTTGAAAAAAGAACCAAAAAACTTTGATTCGTCTGGGGACCATGTGCCGGAGACATACGACGCCCCAAAACGGATAAAAGTCTTTTTGCTTCTTTTTCTTCAGAAAAAGAAGAGAAGGTCCTTCAACCTTTATTAAGCCCCCCTGCCCCACCCTGACCCCGCCACGGTGGAGCGGGCCATTCATGACACGATCCGGTTTCTACAAAAACGACATCCTGTCATCCGGATTTCTCGACCTGACCCATGCGGAAAGCCTGCCGCCCGGAATCTCGTTCTTCGAACTATCAGGGGTACGAGACGTGCTCCCCCTCGCCCCGAACTTCCTGTTCGGCGACATTCCTGCCCATCTGTGCCGCGAGATGTTCCACAAAACATCCGTACACAGGATCGGCTACTACAGCATCGAACGCTGCCACCTGACCTATGATGGCATTATCCTGCGCGACGGCCGCAAGGTCATGTGCCAGGAAATGAACGTCATGCCGCCCCACTGCCAGGATGTCCTGGCATGGGCCCTGCCCGAGGAGGGTCCCATCCCGGTCAGGCATCTCGACGGCCCCTGCGTCCTGCTCTACGGACCGGGATGGCGAACATGGGGCCACTGGCTGAGCGATTTCCTGCCGCGCATCTTTTCCATTCTCTGCTGCGGCATCGATCCATCCCGCCTCAAATGGATCGTCCCCCGCGACCTGCCGGACTATGCCCTGCGCCTGATCCGGCAGTGCGGCCTGGACGACGCGCATCTTGCGCCATTCGACCACCGCGAGGAGATACTGTCCATCGGCGCCCTGCTCTGCCCGGTCAACCTGACGGCCGCGCCGCTGGTGCATCCGATGTTTTCCGGTTATTGCGACTGGATCAAATCCCGATTTTCCACTTCTGGACCACAGGAAAAACCGGACCGGCGAAAGATCTTCATTTCCAGGACCAGGGTATCGTCCCACAGGGCCCTCCTGAACAGGCCCGAGGTGGAATCGATCGCCGTCGATTTCGGATATGATCTCATCGCTCCCGAACATATGCCGGTCGAGGAACAGATCCGCCTGTTCGCCACCGCGACCCACATTGCCGGAGAATACGGATCGGGGCTCCATACGAGCATCTTCTCGCCCCCACACGCGACCATAACATGCCTGAGAGGAACGCTGACATCACCCGGGTTTTTACAGACTGGGCTTGCAGCCGCCTGCCACCAGAGGATCGGATATGTTTTCGGGACCATGCGCCCCGACCTTGGCCACGAATCCTATGAGGTCGATCCCGCATTCCTGCGATGGGGGCTTGGGAATGCCGATATCCCGTCGTCTTCCTACCAGGTGTGAAGCATCACCCTTTTCCAGACATTCCGTGCCACGCAAACATAATGATAATTCGCATCGTCCGTAAACTGGCCGGGGATACAGGGTGCGGAAGATGAAGCGGGCGTCGTCAATATTTCCCGATACCCTGAGGCTTGTACCGATGCTTTCGTAACGATATTCCCGTCGCTGTCGACCCTGTAGACATACCCGCCCCTGTGCCTGACCGAAAAGGCGTTCCCCTGTATCTGCTGGGACATGAAGCCGTCGCCCATGCCGTAATCCCCGAATGGGGCGACGAGAAAGCCGGCATATTGGCCCTCGCTTGCGATAAACCCCTTGTCCCACCGTCCGCCCGCCACCGCATAACCCACACTGTTTCCATAAGGTCCCTGCGCCCCGACCAGCATGCCGACATTCCGCGGGCTATCGGAAAACCACTTGAATTCGTCGCGTGAAAACGGACGGCCGTTATTGATCAGCGTCATCTCGCTGCCTTCGACCTGACAACTGACGCCGAACAGACAATAGACGCTCCTCGGCATCTCCACGATGCTGTTCGCGCCATACCCGCTATTATTCGCCCCGATGGTCAGGGTCAGGCTGCCGACGCGCCTGCCGTCCGGGTCGATATTGAGCGCCCGGGGGTCGTATCCGACATAGGAAACCGTCAAGGGCGCCACGACGATATTGCACCAGGCATCGACCGCGACCCAGCGCCCGTCCGGGTCCCATGACGTCACGAACGCGCTCCACCCCGTGGAGGTCTGCACGAACATGTTGCGCCTCAGCCGGGCCACCTGCTCCCCCGACAGGGGATTTGCCATCGTGATGACGGTGGCCACGGCCCTACCGGGCATGAGTCCCGCGACGGGCACCGAACCGAATGATGAGAATTTTTCCTGTGAAACTTTCGTATTTTCGTCATTCGCGAAGGAGATATCGCTCGGGCCGTTCGATGCATAGCGCAGGACGGCGACCGGAAGGGCCATGGTGAATTTCTGGCAGAGTCCCACCTGATCGGTCGATGCCACATAGCTCCGGCTTTCCATATGCCGGCCGAATCCACCCAGGGCGCATCCCTCCTCGACCGAGGAGGGCGATTGGTTCGTGTAAATACCCAGCGATTGCGCCTGATTTCCGTAACCATAGGCCGCGTGGGCGATCACACGATCTTCCGCGAAGCCCGGGCGGACCAACGCCGCCAGACCGGTGGCCACCATCGCGGCGAAACGCAGAAGAAAAGATCCCGTACCGGTAAACGGATCGGATGCTGGTTCACCGGGCGGCGGCGACACGCTGCACCTCGACGAAGAAACTGCGCATCTGCGCGGCGTCGAGGGACCAGCCGTTTTCCTCGCGCTGCCCAGGCATGTAGATGATGGGCTGGCCGAATGCCGCACAGAGCCGAGTCTGTTCCACGCCCGGCGCATTCACGACCCCGAACACCGTCTGCGCGGCGCTGAAGACGGAATTATGCAGCGCCGATCCGTATTCCCCGACGACGACCGAGGCCTCGCTGAATGTCCGGACCTGTTCGAGGAAGGACAGGTCCAGCGGGTCGATCAGTTCGAACCCGTTGTTCCACGCCATCGTCTCGAAGGCGTCCCTGTCCAGAAAGGGACGCCCGTCCTCCCTGTCCGTGCGGCGCAGAACGCATATCCTGCGCCCGCCGGGCTGCGGGCGGAAGAAGCTGCGATAGAACATCCTGATGAACCCATGCAGCAGGAAGGGATAGGCATTCGGAAATGTCGGCATGCAGGCGCGCGCGCAGACGAACTCGTCCTCGCCGAACACGAATTTTATGCAATCCTTCCGCCTGATCCCGAAAAATATCTCCAGCAGCGTCAGGGCCCAGTCCGGGGTGTCGGACAGGACAAGAAATTTCAGGTCCCTGAAATGCGGCCCCAGGACCTGCCTGGCGATTCCGATGCGGGGAATGAAATCGATGATCCAGTGCCCGTAGGTCCGATGGCCCGGCCCCGCGACCGCCAGGACCGGATCTGCGATGAACCGCGGGGATATGCCGCTTTTTCCGGGATGATGCGACGGAAAGCTGGACAGCCAGTGCCGCGCGACCAGCGAAAGGTGGGATGGGTCCTCGACCAGCGCGTTCCGATGAAAAGGATAGAGAAATCCGCAATAGGTCACGTCGCGCAGGAAATGGCAGCCGATATCCGGTGCCTGCCCGGTCAGGACATGTTCGTCGAACATATCCGCCCACATCGGCCGCGCCAGCGGCGCGACGTGCAGGTCGGGGGGCAGTGTCGCCTCGCCTTCCCGCAACAGCACGAAGCCGTCCCACATCTCCAGCGCCTGATGCAGCGTACGCCGATCTTCCGGAGACGGTGCCGACAGGATCGTCATGCTTTACATCGAGGCACAAAGGCGCGTGACGCGCACGCGGCCCCGCCCGCATCCGTTATCGTCGCGCACGACATGATCCTGTGCCGTCACGCTCAGATTGGGATTATAGAACGGGTCGCCGCCTTCCAGTATCCGGCCATGCCGGTGCAGCATCCGCTCGGTATCCTCGGGGTGCATGACCTGTCTGGTCTGGCTGCGCGTGGCGCTTTCATGATGGAACAGGACGGTATAGCCGTCATACAGGACCTTCAGCCCCGCCTCGCGAACACGCAGGCAGAAATCGGTATCGTTGAACCCGACCTTCAGGGTTTCGTCGAATCCCCCCACCTGATCGAAGACGGATCTGCGCATCATCATGCAGGCCGCGGTGACGGCGGAAAAATCGCGCACCGATGTCAGGCTGCAATTATAGCCGAAACTCCTCTGGTTTCCGTCGTTCAGATAGACATCCTCGAACTTGAAGGCATGATCGGCCGATCCATTGAATCCCATGATGACGCCCGCATGTTGTACGCGCCGGTCCGGATAGAGCAGCAGGGCACCGACGATCCCGACCTCCGGCCGATGGGCCAGCCGCCGCATCCTGTCCAGCCACCCGTCGGTGATCGCCTCGATATCGTTGTTCAGGAACAGGATGAAATCGGCGTCCCTGCCATGTTTCCGGACGGCCAGGTTGTTCATGCGGGAATAGTTGAATTCGCCGGTATATTTCATGACCGTGCAGCGATCGCGGATCGACTTGAAATAGGCGACCGATTCGGGCTCGGTGGAATCATGATCGACGACGACGATCCGGTAGTCCGCGCCGGCGGATGTCCGCGCGATGGAGTCGATGGCGACACGCACCAGGTCGGCCTTGTTCTTCGTCGGGATGACGATCAGGATTTTCCCTTCCGTCGCCGGCCAGTCGACACGGAACTGGTTGAACCCCAACCCGGCGGACACCATCGCCCCCGGGTGGGCCTGGTCCAGGTGCCGCTGGATGGCGGCGCATGTCGCCTCCATCACCGCTTTCTTCTTCGCATGGCCTGTGCTGCCGCCATGGGTCCGCCAGCGATACAGGATTCGGGGAACATGGGCGATGCTGGCGGCCCGGGCCAGGACGCGCAGCACGAAATCCACGTCGGCGGAAATCGCCATCCGTTCGTCCCATCCGCCGATTTCATGGGCGAGGCGACGCCGGACGCAGAGCATATGCACGAAATACGGGTGCGACAGATAGTAATCATAGGAAAAGGCGGGCCGCGCCTTGACGTCCGCGATGCTGTCGATGTTCTCGTCGGTCGTCGCCTCGTCGGAATAGATGAAATCGGCATCCGTCTCCCGCGCCGTCTTCAGAAGGTGGTAGATCGCATCGGGTTCCAGGACATCGTCATGGTCCAGGAATGTGACATAATCGCCGCGCGCGGCGCGCAGGCCCAGATTGGTCGCAACCGCGATGCCGCCATTGACCTGCGGCGTCAGCACGCGGATGCGCGGGTCCCTGTCCGCGTACGCGCGCAGCACCGCGCCCACATGCGGCGCGGTCGAACAATCGTCGATGCAGATCAGTTCCCACCGTCCGCACCATTGGGCCAGGACGCTTTCGATCGCCTGGACCAGCCAGTCGCGCGGCGTATTGTACACCGGCATGACGATGGATAATCGCAAAGGCCCCACGCGGTGATCCAGTGTCCGGCGCAGGCGCGGCAGCAAGGCCGGATTCATCCCGCGCGCGGGCTTCAGGTAGCGCAGCAGGTTGGGGTTCTGCGTCGCCACCTGCGGCGAACCCGTCAGGACCAGGTCGGGATGGCCGGCGATGCGGACCTGGATCTCCTGCCCCAGCAGATCCAGGATCTGCTTGCCGATGTCGATCTTGTAGGCGCAGAAACCTTCGTTCAGACCCGCATCCAGCAGGTCGCCGCGAAACAGCCGCGCGGTGGCCGTGGCCAGGACCTGGCCGTTGCAGACGGCCTCGACCTGCACGGGCGTTTTCGGGTCCGCCATGTTCAGGGCCCAGCCATGGGCGGACATGCCGTGCAGCCGGTCGAACGCGCCCCGGAACGGCGGCGGCGCGAAGACCATGAGGGGGGAATTGACCAGGTTCAGGCTGCCGCCGGATACGACGACCGAGACATCGGCCGGATTGCGGAACGATCCGTCATGCGGCAGCGTGAAGGAAAACCCGGCGTGACCGTCCCCGATGCCGAGGGCCAGCAGATCCTCGCGGAACCGGTCCGCCAGGACGGTCTGCAGCACCACGCCGTCGCGCACCAGATCGACGGCCACCCGCCGGTCCGGCATGGTCATGTCGCACACCCAGCCGGTGACGCACCCCGGTTCCGGCCGGTCGACATAACCCAGATAGCCCAACGTCTGCATCGTCAGCAGGAAGGGCGGCCCGTCCAGGAACAGGCCGGCGATCCTGAACAGGCAGGCTACCTGCTGCTGCGGAGTCAGCAGGGTGGGGAAAGGAAGATGAAACCGGTAATCCGTCCCCCCGGCACGGGTAGCGAAGCCCCGCGCCAGGACCTGGCCGTTCTCGATACATTCGACCAGGACATGGTCGTCCAGTCCGCGCACCGAGAAATCGCCCACGATGGCGCCGCCGGATACCGTGATCGCACCCGTCGTCAGTTCGTAACAGGGCAGGATGAAGCACGCCGTCTTCAGAAGGCTTCGCCCGTCCCGCAGATCCAGCAGATCGACCTCGCGCGCCAGCAGATGGGTCGGCAGGCCAACAAGGACCCGGCCGGCCTCGCGCCGGACGGACGCCTGCCCCCGATACACGCCATCGAGCAGTACGCCCACATCCCCCTCGGCGCCGGTCCGAAACAGGTCGTCCGACAGTCCGAGGATCATTCCCGGTATCCCGGCCTCGGCATGAACCGAAAATTCCAACCGACTCCTCCCGCACAGCATCGCAGGGGGTGTGTACGGGAATTTGATTAATACTTGCTTTCCAGGTCAGCCAGGTTCCGGAGCGGTCTTAAATTTGCGTAAACCCCTGTGCCACACCATGGCGCACAACAATGAAATGGGGGCGTGACAGTCTTATGGTCGGGTTGTTCCGGATTCTGACGCAGGCAGGCCGCATCATGTGCCATGACACGACGACCGGGCAGATCGTCGCCGGCCGCGCGTCGTCCGACCGTGGGGCGGTGCTGCTCTATCTGCCGCACTGCGCCGCGCGCATCGGCGTCCTGGTTTCCGCGACCGGCACGTTCCCGCCCCTGTTCGTGGCCGGCGATACCACGCCGCATCCGCTGCTGCCCGTGCGCTACCAGGACGGCGCGGAGGCGGGATCGATCGTGCTGTACCACCCGTTCAGCGGCCTGTCCCTGTTCCTCGACGACGCGGCGGACGGCGAGGTGGCCGTGCCGTGCTTCAGCCGCGACGAGGGCGCGGAGCCCTATGCGTTCCGGCTGGAGGAACTGAGTCTGCTGCCCGACATGCCGGCCCTGCTGCCGATCCTGGAAGCCGTGCAGCACTACGCGGCCCTGCCGCCCGACGGGGCGACGTGGCTGGAGGTCCTGCGGGCCGGAATCGGGACCGACAGGGTCATGGCGTTCGATGTCGTCGCGCGCTTCCTGCCCCGCGCGGAAATCGACTGGATGGCACGGCGCATCCTGGACGACCCGGCCCTGCGGCGGACGATGCAGCGGTTCTTTCCCACGGACCTGTTCGCCTGCCACGCCCTGCCCGACCTGGCGGCATGGCTGGAGGCCCGGCCGAAGTTGACGCGGACCGACATTCCCGCCGCCTATGATTCCCTGGCCACCGCAGGGCTGGACGGGACCTGCACCTCGTTCGCGCATCTGTGCGGGGCTGCTGCCCGGCGGATCGTCCGGCCCCGGCGGGACGTCGCCATCGTGGCCACGGCGCGGAACGAGGGGCTGTACCTGCTGGAATGGATCGCCTATCACCGCGCCATCGGCGTGGGCGATATCTTCATCTACAGCAACAACAACGACGACGGGTCCGACGCGCTGCTGGCCGCCCTGTCCGAAGCCGGGCTGATCGGCTGGATTCGCAGCGAACTCGGCCAGGGCCATGCCGCGCAGCCCAAGGCCTATGGCCACGCATTCGGCATGCTGCCGCAGGTCCTGGACAATCGCTGGACGCTGGTGATCGACCTGGACGAATTCTTCGCCTTCGACACGCGGCGCTTCGCC
This sequence comes from Gluconacetobacter diazotrophicus PA1 5, assembly GCF_000021325.1. Taxonomy (GTDB): domain Bacteria; phylum Pseudomonadota; class Alphaproteobacteria; order Acetobacterales; family Acetobacteraceae; genus Gluconacetobacter; species Gluconacetobacter diazotrophicus. Next base: position 2,012,998 of record NC_011365.1, read on the forward strand.
TCCATCGGCGATTTCGTCGCCTGGCAGGATGCCCGCCCGGTCGATGCCATCGCCCTGAACTGGCTGGTCTTCGGTTCCAGCGGCGCCGTGTTCCGCACCGACGAGAAGCTGATCCAGCGGATCGTACACCGGTTGCCCTGGCAGGACCCGCATATCAAGACGATGGTCCGCAGCCACCTGCCGATCCACGCCCACCCCCACCATCCCGCCTTCGACCCGCGCGACCATGTCGTGACGCGCACCGCGTCGGGCGGCCTGCATCGCAGCCCCGACGGCGCGTCGTTTTCCGAAGCCCCGGAGACCGACCTGGCCTGGATCAATCATTACTTTTTGAAATCGGCCGAGGAATTCGTCTGGAAATTCTCGCGCAACCGGGGCGACCACCAGATGCGACAGGACATGGACCCGGAGCGAATCGATCCCGAATTCGCCACCATGTTCCTCAAGCAGCACGGGTCGGACACCATGGTGCACGATACCCGCATCCAGGCCTGGATGCCCGACATGGACCGCGAGCTCGACCGTCTTCATGCGGCCCCCGGGGTCGGCGCGGCGATGCGCGACGTCCGGCTGCGCTACGCGGCGCTGAGCGAGCAGCTTCGCGCACGGATGCGCCACGGTGCGGCGGACCTTGCGCCCGACACCCCCCAGCGCCGGCTGGCCGACCTGTTCGGCGCCGCCTGAAACGGGTGGCGGCCAGGCTTGCCGCCCGCGTCAATGCGGATAGTCTGCCCGGTATCCTGCCCCGCAGCCTGATCGGAAATGCGTTCCATGCCCCCCCATCGTCCGCGCGCCGCCCTTGTATCCGCCATGCTTCTGGCGGCGGCGTCCCCCGCGCATGCCGCGTCCCCGTGGGCGCCGATCGACCCCGGCCGCATGTCGGCCACCATCCGCACGCTGGCGTCCGACGCGTTCGCCGGGCGCGCGCCCGCCACGGCCGGTGAGGCGAAGACCGTGGACTGGCTGATCGCCCAGTATCGCGACATCGGGCTGGAACCCGGTGGCGAGAATGGCGGCTGGACGCAGAGCGTACCGCTGCTGCGGACCCGGATCGGCACCCCGGCCCGGCTGGACGCCACCATCAACGGGGCGCCGATGGCGCTGGAGCTGAAGAAGGACATCTACCTGACCACCCTGTCGCCGGTCACACGCATCAGGGTGGACGCGGCGCCGATGGTCTTCGTGGGGTACGGCGTGAACGCGCCCGAACGCCATTGGGACGATTACAAGGGCGTGGACCTGAAGGGAAAAGTTGCCGTCTTCCTCATCAACGATCCGGATTTCGACGCCAGACCGGGCGAGGCGGTGGCCGGACGGTTCGGCGGCCGGACGATGACCTATTACGGCCGCTGGACCTACAAATACGAGGAAGCGGCCCGACGCGGCGCCATCGCCGCCCTGATCGTGCATGACACGCCGGGCGCGTCCTATCCATGGACCACGGTCATCGCGCCGGGCGGCGAGGCCTTCGACATCGTGCGGCAGGGCGATGCGAACAAGCCGGTGCCGCTGCAAGGCTGGCTGGAGGGCGACGCCGCGCACCGCCTGTTCGCCCGCGCGGGGCTGGACCTTGCGGCGCTGCGCGTGAAGGCGCGCGACCCGGATTTCCATCCGGTCACGCTGCCCGGTACGACCCTGACGGCAGACCTGCCGGTCGAAACCGCGACATTGCAGAGCCGCAACGTGATCGGCAAGCTGACCGGCGCCCGCCATCCCGACGAGACGGTCATGTACGGGGCCCACTGGGACGCATTCGGCGTCGGCACGGACGCACAGGGCCGGCAGGTGATCCGGCACGGCGCCGTGGATGACGGATCGGGAATTGCCGCGATCCTGGAAATTGCCCGCGCGTTCAAGGCCGGGCATCGGCCGGACCGGACGGTCCTGTTCGCCGCCTGGACCGCCGAGGAACGCGGGCTGCTGGGTTCGACGTGGTATGCCGCCCACCCGCTGGCACCACTGGCCAGGACAGCGGCGAACTTCACCATCGACGTCCTGCAGACCGCCGGCCCGGCCCATAATGCCTTCATCATCGGCGCGGGACAGGACACGCTGCAGGACGACCTGACGGAAGCCGCCCGCGCGCAGGGACGCGTCACGCAGCCCGAGGCCAGGCCCGAACGCGGTGCCTTCTACCGCGCCGACCACCTGCCCTTCGCCCATGCCGGCGTGCCCGTCGTGGCCATCATGGGCATGGCCGGCCCCTACGACCTGCTGTCCGGCGGCATCCCGGCCGGCGCGGCATGGCTGAAGGCCTACGCCGCCTGTTATCACCAGCCCTGCGACACCTGGGACCCGCACTGGGACCTGCGCGGCGCGGCGGAAGATGCCGCCCTGGTCTATCAGGTCGGCCGGACCGTCGCGTTCTCGCACACCTGGCCCCAGTGGAAACCCGGATCGGAATTCGCCGGCATTCGCGCGGCGAGCGCGGCCGAGCGGGGCGAGCCGTAGAATAAAGGTTTATCGCCCCGGCTCGGCATACTCCCATCCCCCGCCAAGCGCACGATACAGGGCCACGAGCGTGGTTTCCGAGCGTGTCTGGCTGTCGGCAAGGGCGGACTGGGTGGACAGCAGGGCGGCCTGCGTCGCGACGACGTTCAGGTAATCCGTCGCCCCCTCGCCGTAGCGTTGCCGTGCGGCGGTGTAGGCGGCGCGGTCCTGCAGCAGGGCCTGCTCGGTCAGGGCATGGGTGGATTGGGACTTGGCATAGGCGGTCAGGGCATCATCGGCCTCACGCCAGGCGTTCAGGACGGTATTGCGCCAGGTCAGGACGGCTTCCTGCTGGGCCGCCTTGCGGAACGCCAGCCTGGCGATCAGCCGCCCGCCCTGGAAGACCGGAACGTTCAGGGTGGGGCCGACACTGAACTGCTTGGCGGGAAGAGAAAAGAAATCCGAGGCCGCGAAGGATTCCGTGCCCATGTTTCCGGCAAGCGTGATGTCCGGATAGAAGGCGGCGATGGCGGCGCCCACTTCCGCCGTGGCGGCATGAAGGCGTGCCTCGGCTTCCAGAACATCCGGCCGGCGACGCGTCAGGTCCAGAGGCAGGCCGACGGGAACACTGACGGGAAGGCGTGGCTGGGGGGCCCGGTTTTTCAGCTCGCCTTCCAGCGCGCGGGGTGGCTCGGACAGAAGCAGGCCGATGGCGTTGATCAGGGCGGCCTCGGCATTTTCCAGTTCGGGCAGGCCGGATTCCATGCTGGCAAGCTGGGCAGCCGCCTGCGAGACATCGAGGTTCGCCGCGACCCCGTTGGCGAAGCGGTCCCGCACCAGTTGCAGATTGGTCCGGGCGAGAGCGATGTTGGACTGCAGGATGACCTGCGGCGCCTGCACGCCGCGAAGCTGCATGTAGCTGGCGGCAAGGTCGCTGACGGCGGCCAGGGCGGCCGCACGGCGGGCGGCAAGGGCGGCGGCCTGATCAGCACGCTGGGCCTCGACCCCGCGGCGAATGGCGCCGAACAGGTCCAGGTCCCAGCTGGTGCTGAGGACATTGCTGTACAGGTTGAAGTTCAGGCTGGCGCCGGGGCTTGGTTCGGCCAGCGAGAAAATGCCGTGCGTGCTGAGCTGGCGATAGGCGTAGGAACCCGACCAGTTGGCCTGCGGCAGCCCGGCGGCGGCGACGGCCTTCATCTGCGCGCGCGCTTCACGGATTCGCTGGGCCGCGATCTGGAGGTCGAGGTTCTGCCGGCCGAGCCGGTCCACCAGGCCGGTCAGTTCCGCGTCGTCGAAGCTGCGCCACCACCGGGTGTCGATGGCGCCGGCATAGGTCTGGCTTCCGGCCTTCGGTTCGGCGCCCCAGGCCGGCGGGGCGTCGATCCGGGGGCGGTGGAAGGCCGGGCCGACGGTACAGCTTGCCAGGGCGATGGCCAGCGGCAGGGCGAACGCGGCGACACGCGGGACGGCCCGTTTCATGGGCCGGCACCCTCGCGGCCGGTGACGGTCGCGGCGGCATCGTGCCCCTGCGCGCCCACGACATCGGCAAAGCCGGTATCGACCGTCGTTTCGACCGAGAAGCCGAGACGAAGCAGCTTCGCCAGGGGCTGGTTCGGGGCGAGGATGATTTTGACCGGCAGGCGCTGGACGATCTTGGTGAAGTTGCCGGTGGCGTTTTCCGGCGCGATGGGGGCGAAAACCGCGCCGGAGGCCGGGGGAATGCTGTCCACGATCCCGTTCAGGGTGACGTCATAGGCATCGACGTGGATCCGGACGGGCTGCCCGGGGCGCATATGGCGCAGGGCCAGTTCACGGTAGTTGGCGCGAATCCAGATCTGGTCGAGCGGGACAAGCGCCATCAGCGCCGCGCCGGGGGACACGTAGTTGCCGGTCTGGACGCTGCGCTCGCCGATCATGCCGTCTTCCAGGGCGCGGATACGGGTGTAGGACAGGTTGAGTTCGGCCTGGCGGACCCTGGCATTATCGAGGTCCACCGTCGCCTGCGCGGCCTTGTGGCGGGCCTGCAGGATGGGAAGCTGCGCCCGGGCGGCGGCGACGCGGGCCTCGAGCGACTGGAGGTTCGCCTCCATGTCCCGCAGCGTTGCGGTGGATTGCTGGTTTTCCTGCGTCGAACCGGCGCCGGTTTTCGCCAGGTTGGCGTAACGCTGGGCGTTCTGGCGGGCAAAGATAAGCTGGGCCCGGACACGGGCGGCGGCTCCGACGCTTTCGTCGATGATCGACGGCTGGCGCGTCACGGCACTGGCGGCGTCCTGCACCAGCGAGCGGTCCCGTTCAAGGGTGGCCCGGGCCTGGTCCAGCGCGGTCCGGTAATCGCGCGGATCCAGTTCCACCAGGACCTGGCCCGCCTTGACAGACTGGTTGTCCGTCACATTCACCGCGACGACCTGCCCGGACACGCGGGGGGCCACGACGGTGTAATGGGCGGTGACGTAGGCGTCATCGGTCCAGACGCGGCGTGTGGGCACGAAAATAATGGCGAGGACGACAGCGATGAAAACGACGACGACCGCACCTCCGCCAATGAAGAGCCCGCGCATGACGGGACTGCCATGCTTCTGCTTGCTGTCCGTGTGACCACGGTTTCCGTTCCGGTCTTCATCCGCCATGCGGCGATGTTTCCTTTCTGCTTCCGACGGGGACAGGCGGGCGTCCGCGGACTATTTCGACTGGAACACGATACGGGGGGGATAGGTTCGGACCGGAAGGACACAAACCCACACCATCAGGCACACCACGATCCCGGCAATGATGAGCCAGTCGTCGCTGTAGGTCAGGGTCGCGGTCTGTCGCGTGACCTGCGCGTGCAGGGCGGTCATGCTGCCGGGAAAGGCCGGCAGCCCGTCCGGCGTCAGCGCGGCGGGTCGCTGGAGCACCGGATTCATGCCCTGGACAAGCTGGAACCGATCCTGGCCGAGCCGGTCGGTGATACGGTCGGAATGCAGCGCGCCGCGCTCGCGATGGACAAGCTGGATCAGCCAGATCCCCACGGCCTCGGCCACGGCGCGGGGCGTGTTGACCATGGCGGAGGCAAAGGGCCCTTCCTCGGGGACAAGGGCATTGGTGGACATCATCAGCAACGGCATGACGATCATGGCGTTGCCGACGCCCTGAAACGCCTGCCACAGATAGAACTGGTCCCGGTTCCAGTTGGACGTCACGAAGAAGTCCCCGATGCAGGCCGTCAGGATGCAGGCCATGCCGATAAGGCTGACGATACGGGAATCCACCCCTTTCCGGTTCAGCAGCACCGCCATCAGCGGCAGCATGACGATCTGGATCGCCGCGATTTCCAGGGTGATGGGATAGGTCTGCTCCGGCCTGTATCCGGCGGCTTCACGCAGGAAATCTGCCGGCAGGGCGGAAGATGACAGCGAGATGATCATGAATGTCAGCAGGGTGCTGGCGCCGTAGGCGAAATTCCGCCGTTCCAGAAGCTGGAACTTGAACAGGGGCAACGGATGGAACCATTCGTTCAGCACGAAAAGCGGAATGCAGACCCCACTGAGCAACGCCATGACGCAGATGGCCGGACTGTTGAACCAGTCCATCCAGTCGCCCATTTGCAGCATGGTCGAAAACGCGCCCATTCCGATCAGGACAAGCAGGAACCCCTGCCAGTCGAAACGCCAGAAGCGCTCGTGCCGGGGTTGTTCGACGGGCATTCCATACCAGAGCAGGACGAAGGCGATCGTGCAGAGCGGAATGGACTGCCAGAACACGAAGCGCCAATCGACCAGATCGGTCCACAGGCCCGCAAAGGCCGTGCTCAGGCTGGGAAAAAAGGTGGCGGTCAGGGCATAGGCCGCCAGGCCGTAAAGCCGGATGGGCGGCGGCAGCACCCGCAGGGCCGTCGTCATCAGCAGCGGAACGGTAAACCCACCGGACAGCCCCTGGAAGATCCGCAGGATGTAAAGGAGCGTCAGATTGCCGGTCAGCGGAATCAGGCTGGAGGACAGCACGGCCAGCCAGGGGACCGCCAGGGAAAAACGGCGCAACGTCAGGGTGACGGCCAGCCAGGGGGAAACCGACATCCCCACGATCTCGGCCGTGATATACAGGCAGGAAAACCAGCGCTGCGGGTCGCGGCTAAGGCCCAGGGCCCCCGCGATATCCGGCAGCGCCTATGCCGAAACCTGCTCGTTCATTTCGGTGGCAAACGCAAGGGCGATGATGCCCGCCAGCCCGAACAGGGAACGCTGCCCACTGGTCACCGAGGCGCGCCTGAGGGGGCAAGAGACATCATGCGCCGACTATGAAAGATCGGGAGGCTCCGCTTCAACCTCAGATGCGTCACGTGCGGCATAACAAAAATTTTAGATGCATCTCATGAATATAAAATGGGCTTTTGCCGTTAATTCCATTCTGGATCACAGTTCGTCCGCGTCCAACCTCGAATATCCGGACCACGCGGCACGATTTCCCGCAAAATCGTACACAAATTGCCATCGTTCCGCCGATATGTATTTTTATTATTTCTATCTATCTTCCTCGTTTTCATAAGAACTAACAACAAACAATAATAAAGGAACCATTTTCGGACTATGCCTGTCATTACGTTACCTCTTTCGCCTCGCTGCCGCGCGTATGTCCTTGCCGTCCTGACCGCCATCGCTTTCTGGGGGACCGGCCTGCCATCCGCGCTCGCCCAGTCGGAGACATCCAAGAGCGCCTTTACCCCTACCGATGAAGCGGTGAGTTTTCCCCTGGGCGGCGCGGGACAGATCCCGATCGGTCCACTGGTCACGTCGCTCTATGGCAACCCGCATCTGTTGGGGGACTGGGGCGGCATACAGCCCTGGCTGATGAAGCGCGGCATCTTCGTCAATGTCGGGGTGAACGAGGAATTCATGGGCAACATAACCGGCGGCCGGACGCGCGACCACGTCCTGGCCGGACAGGTCGCGGGCGAAGTGGATATCGACTGGCGGAAGCTGGCAGGCATCCCCGATTTCTGGACCCACATGCTGGTCGTCAACGGGCATGGCAACAATTTCAGCCACACGCTGGGTGATTACGTCGCCAATCCGGAACAGATCTATGGCGCGCGCGGCAACGTGGTCGCGCACCTTGTCTCCCTCTACGCCGACAAATCGTTCCTTCATGACAGGATCATTCTCTCGTTCGGGTGGATGCCGACCGGCAGCTTCTTCAATTTCGACTATCTGGCCTGTTCGTTCATGAATGTTGCGATCTGCGGAAATTTCGCACCGGGCAAATATGTGCCCGGCGGGCGCGACTGGCCGTCGGGCAACCTGGGCGGCATCGTGCGTTTCCGGCCGACGGAGCGGACCTATATCATGGCCGGCGCCTTCGGCGTGACGCAGGCCGGCTATAACGGCGGCATATCGGGCTGGTCCTGGGGACAGAAAATGAGCGGGGTATCCACGCAGGTGGAACTCGGCTGGGCTCCCTCGTTCGGTCAGGACGATCTGCTGGGCCATTACAAGATCGGCGCCTATTACGACAATTCCCGGTATCCGAACCTGTATGAGGACATCAACGGAAATTCGTTCCAGGCCACCGGACTGCCGCGGCGGTACGAATCCGGCCAATGGTCGTCATGGCTGATGTTCGACCAGATGCTGGTGCGCAACGGCAAGGGGGTGGCCAACGGCCTGATCGCGATCGGCGGCCTCGGCTACGCGCAGGGCAATATCGTCGCCATGCGCGACCATGAATGGATCGGCCTGCTGGAAAGCGGCACGCCCTGGAACCGCCCGATGGACCAGGCCGGCATCATGTTCCAGAACATCGACATGAGCCACACGCTGCGCCTGCAACAGCAATCCTCCGCCGCCCTCGGCGTGCCCTTCCTCTCGAATCAATGGGGCACGGTCTACGGCGTGCAGAACTGGGAACGGGTCTACGAAGCCTTCTACAGCGTCCACCTGCTACGCGCGACCGCGCTCCAGTTCGACTTCCAGTACCTCCAGCACCCCGGCGCCACCACCACCTTCGGCGGCGCGGCAGTCGTGGGCGGCCAGTTCACGACCAACTTCTGAAACCGCGCCCGTTCCCGATCACCGTCCCATCCCTCCGGAGGGCAATCAAAAGCGTCACCGCCCGACTGGAGGTCCGGCTTTCCCGTGCCGACCTCCGATACGTTAAAAAGCAACGCATGGAGCCTGCCGAACGTCCACAGTAAGCGCGTTCCCATTGCGAAGTAAGCGGCGGGAAACAAGCCGACGTATTATGGGTCGAATATACGAAAAGCGGCCATCAGCCAGGGTATCACCTATTACCGCTGACGCCCTCATGTCAGGTATTCCCCCCTTTCGAACCTACGTCCCGCCCGAATCGATGTCCACTTCCGGACTCCGATCACCCCATCTCAATGACGGGTATAAGCGCCAATCCGAAAAGCTTTCAGAAAAACGTATTCCCAAGTAATCGGGGTTAAGGGGTCCGCGACCCCTTGCGGGCCCGGGCAGAGCCCGGCTCTTCTTCCCGCAGGCATCAGTATTTCCACTGATTGGTCGGCAGGATAAAAAAAATGCGTGACGGGATGGACCCGTCACGCACCATTCTTCGTCCGGGGCCGGCGTGGTCTTACGACCAGCGCCAGTCTTCGATTTCCGGCATGTCGCGTCCGTATTCGGCGATGTAGCGGGTGTGGTCCACCAGCTTGTCGCGGATGGCCTGTTTGGCGTAGGCGGCGCGGGTGGCCAGGCCGGGCACGCGGTCGATGACGTTCGAGACGATGTGGAACCGGTCGAGGTGGTTGCGCACCACCATGTCGAACGGGGTGGTGGTCGATCCTTCCTCGCGGAAGCCGTGGACGTGGAAGTTCCGGGCGTTGGCGCGGCGGTAGATCAGCTTGTGGATCAGCTGCGGATAGCCATGGAAGGCGAAGATGACCGGCTTGTCCAGCGTGAACAGCGCGTCGAAGGCGGAATCCGTCAGGCCGTGCGGGTGCTGGCTGGCCGATTCCAGCGTCATCAGGTCCACAACGTTGATGACGCGGATCTTCAGGTCCGGCGCGTGCTCACGCAACAGCTTGACCGCCGCCAGCGTTTCGATGGTGGGTACGTCGCCGGCGCAGGCCATCACCACGTCTGGTTCGCTGCCCTTGTCGTTGCTGGCCCATTCCCAGATACCGATGCCGGCGCTGCAATGGCGGATGGCGTCTTCCATGCTCAGCCATTGCGGTTCCGGCTGCTTGCCGGCCACGATGACGTTGATGCGGTCCCAGCTATGCAGGCAGTGCGCGGCGGTGCAGAGCAGGGTGTTGGCATCGGGCGGCAGGTACACGCGGACGATATCGGCCTTCTTGTTGATCACATGATCGATGAAGCCGGGGTCCTGGTGGCTGAAGCCGTTATGGTCCTGGCGCCAGACATGCGACGTCAGCAGGTAGTTCAGCGAGGAAATCGACCGCCGCCACGGCACTTCGGCCGAGGTCTTCAGCCATTTCGCATGCTGATTCACCATCGAATCGACAATGTGGATGAACGCCTCGTAGCACGACATGAAGCCATGGCGGCCGGTCAGCAGGTAGCCTTCCAGCCAGCCCTGGCAGGTGTGCTCGCTGAGGATTTCCATCACATGGCCGTCGCGCGCCAAGTGGTCGTCATAATCCACCGTTTCCGCGTTCCACGCGCGGTTGGTGACGTCCAGCACCGCGTTCAGGCGGTTGGAATTGTTTTCGTCCGGGGCCAGGACACGGAAATTGCGCGAGGGCAGGTTTTCCTTCATCACGTCGCGCAGCCACGTGCCCAGCACGCGCGTGCCCTCGCCCGTCACGCTGCCCGGCGTGGTGACCGGCACGGCGTAGTTCGCGATGTCCGGCAGTTTCAGCGGGTGGCGCAACTGTCCGCCATTGGCATGGGGGTTGTCGCTCATGCGCCGTGCGCCGGACGGGGCCAGGGCCGCGATGTCGGCGAACAGGCGGCCGGATTCGTCGAACAGGTCCTCGGGCTTGTAGCTGCGCAGCCAGGTTTCCAGCGCCTGCAGGTGCCCGGGCTTGGTCAGGTCCGAGAACGGCACCTGATGCGACCGCCAGTAGCCTTCGGTCCGCAGGCCGTCGATTTCCTTCGGCCCGGTCCAGCCCTTGGGGCTGCGCATGACGATCATCGGCCAGGTGGGGCGTTCGGTCTGCCCGCCCTCGCGCGCCGCCTTCTGGATCGCGGCGATCCGGTCGAAGGCCAGGTCCATGGCCGTCGCCATCTTCTGGTGCATTGGGTCGGGGTCGTGGCCTTCGACGAAGATCGGATCGTACCCGTAGCCCCGCAGCAGCGCTTCCAGTTCGGGCTGCGGAATGCGGGCCAGGATGGTGGGGTTCGCGATCTTGTAGCCGTTCAGGTGCAGGATCGGCAGCACGGCGCCGTCGGTCTGCGGGTCGAGGAACTTGTTGCTGTGCCACGACGTGGCCAGCGGACCGGTCTCGGCCTCGCCATCGCCGATGACGCAGGCCACGATCAGGTCGGGATTGTCGAACACCGCGCCATAGGCGTGCGAGAGCGAGTAGCCCAGCTCGCCACCCTCATGAATCGAGCCCGGGGTCGTCGCCGCCGCGTGGCTGGGAATGCCGCCGGGGAAGGAAAACTGCTTCAGCAGTCGGCCCAGCCCGTTTTCGTCCTGCGACACCTCGGGGAAATATTCGCTGTACGTGCCTTCGAGGTACGTATTGGCCACGACGCCCGGCGCGCCATGCCCGGGACCGGCGATGAAGAGGATGTTGGCGTCCCGCGCGCGGATGATGCGGTTGAGGTGCAGGTAGAGGAAGTTCAGCCCCGGGGTCGTGCCCCAGTGGCCCAGCAGGCGCGGCTTGGTATGTTCCAGCTTCAGCGGTTCACGCAGCAGCGGGTTGGCCAGCAGGTAGATCTGGCCCACCGACAGATAGTTCGCCGCATGCCACCACCGGTTGAACAGGCCGAGTTCCGCCGCCGACAGCGGCGTGGCCGTCAGGGGCGCGGTGGACAGGGGGGACATCTCGTTCATCTTCGTTCCTTCCGAAACTGACATGCGGGGGGCGGACGTCATTCCCCCGCCAGGCAATCCGCGACGTGGCGGCGGATCATGCTTTCCTCGTCCGTGGGAATGACGCGGACCTCCACCGCGCTGTCCGGCGTGCTGATCACCGGGGCGTGGGCCGCGTTGGCGGCAGCGTCCAGGCGGAGCCCCAGCCAGGACAGGCGCGCGCACGCCGCCGCCCGGATCGGGGCGTCATGCTCGCCGATGCCGGCGGTAAAGACCAGTCCGTCCAGTCCACCCAGCACCGCGACCATCGAACCCGCCTGCTGGACCAGGCGGTATGTGAACATCTCCAGCGCCTGGCGGGCGCCGTCATTCCCGGCCGCGCGTTCCTGCAGGTCGCGCATGTCGCTGGAAACGCCCGACAGGCCCAGCAGGCCCGACTGGCGGTACAGCACGTCCTCGATCCCCGCCACGTCCAGTTTTTCCGCGCGCAGCATGTACAGGATGACGCCGGGATCGAGCTGGCCGCAGCGCGTGCCCATCACCAGCCCGTCCAGTACCGAGAACCCCATCGTGGTCTCGATGCTGCGCCCCGCCTGCATCGCGCACAGGCTGGCCCCATTGCCCAGATGCGCCACCAGCGTGCGCCCGGCCGCCAGCCGGGGCGACAGGCCGGGCAGGCAGGAGGCGATATATTCGTAGGACAGGCCGTGGAACCCATACCGCCGCACCCCCTTGCGCCCATAGGCGTCCGGCAGCGCCAGCCGCGTGGCCGTGGCGGGCATGGTGTGGTGGAAGGCGGTATCGAAGCAGGCGACCTGCGGCAGGTCGGGATGCAGGGCCGTCAGGGCGCGGATCGGCCCCAGGCTGGCCGGCTGGTGCAACGGCGCGAACGGCGTCAGCGCGTCCAGCCGCGCCAGGACATCGGGCGTGATCCGCACCGGGGCGATGAAGTCGGGACCGCCATGCACCACCCGGTGCCCTACCCCGACCAGCGGAACGTCCCCCAGGTGCGAGGCCACCCAGTCAATCAGGCTGCCGACCGGGCCCTGATGGGGATCGGCCCCTGTGTCGGGCCTGGGCCATGTCCGGTCGACCAGCACCGTACCGTCGGCGGCGGTGGCGCAAAAATGCGGATGGGTGGTGATGCCTTCCAGCTCGCCATGCGCGATGCGCTGCGCGCCGGATGCATCCTGCTGGTGGAACAGGGCGAACTTGATGCTGGAGGAGCCGGCATTGAGCGCGAGAATCGCCGTCGCCATGGAAGAACCTCCCCTGTTGATCCGCGGTACTCGTTTATCCTGTTACCGCCTGGGACGCGGGACGGCATTGACGCGTGTCAATGCCGGATGAGCAGACTGTAAGGCCGGGGCCTTGGCCACCAGTTCTTTACGGTTATCGGGGCCGGGGGTCGAGACCCGCCGCGAACCGGTCCCGCAGGATTTCGGTCGCTTTCGCGCGCGCGCGCGCCGCATCGCGGCCCAGCGCGATCAGGGCCGGAATCTGCGTCGGGCGGCGCAGGACACTGGCCAGGATGCGGCCCATTCCGATTCCGCCATCCGGCCCCAGGGCCAGCACCGCCGCGGGTGGCAGGCTGCGTTCCGCCGGATCGCAGACCACGCGCAGGACCGCGAACGGCACCCCGGCCCGCGCCGCGCCGTCGGCCACGAAACCGCTTTCCATGTCCAGCCCGGCACAGCCGGTACGGCGGAAACACGCCCCCTTGCGCCCCGCCGTCACAATCACGTCATCGCTGTGCAGCAGGTCGGCGGGGACGACATCCGGCCGGCCATGGCCCAGCCAGTCCAGCAATGCGGGATCGGCGGCCAGCCGCTGCCCGTCGGGCAGCAGGACATGGCCCGGCACCAGCACCGCCCCGGGGCGCAGGGCGGGGTCCAGCCCCGCCGCCAGCCCGAAGGACAGCAGCGCGCCCACCCCCTGGCGCAGCAGGTCGGCCACGGCGGCACGCGCGCCCGGCGCCGTGGCACCGCTGATGCCGACGTGCGCCTGCGGGGCCGCCGCGCGGATCAGCGCGGCCTCGGCCTCCATCCCGACCACGACGCCCAGCGTGCCCGCCAGGGGCGCGCCGGAGGGGGAGAGGCGCGCCTGCGCGGGTGCCGAACCGTCGGGTGCCATCCGCCTGTCCTTCAGAAGCCGAACGCGACGTGGCGGCTGTTGCTGGACGCCAGGTTGCGGTAGCGCGACAGGGCCAGCAGCGGAAAGAACTGACGGTATCCGTGATAGCGCAGGTAGAAGACCTTGGGGAAACCGACGGCGTTATAGGGTTCTTCGTCCCATTCGCCGTCATCCTTCTGCGTGCGGGTCAGGTAGGCCATGCCGCGCATCACCGCCGGGTCGTCGCGCAGGCCCACCGCCATCAGGCCCAGCACCGCCCAGGCGGTCTGCGACGGCAGGCTTTCGGTATAGATGCCCGGCGTGGCGCCTTCGTACGACGCGCAATCCTCGCCCCAGCCGCCATCCTCGCGCTGGACCGAACGCAGCCAGTCCACCGCGCGCACGACCGACGGGTCGTCATGCGCCACGCCGGCGGCGTTATAGGCGCACAGCACCGACCAGGTGCCGTAGATGTAATTGGTGCCCCAGCGGCCGAACCAGCACCCTTCCCGTTCCTGGTCCGTGCGCAGGTAGGCGATGCCGCGTTCGATCACCGGCCGGTCCTCGGGATGGCCGAGCTGCGCCAGGAACGAGATGCAGCGCGCCGTCACGTCGGCCGTCGGCGGGTCCAGCAGCGCACCGTGGTCGGCGAAGGGAATATGGTTCAGGAAATCGAGGTTGTTGTCGATATCGAACGCGCCCCAGCCGCCATTGCTGCTCTGCATCCCGATGATCCACTGGCGCGCGCGCTCCAGCGCCTCGTCATTCGCGGGGTCGCCCTCGCGGTGCAGCAGCATGCCGACCACTGCCGTGTCGTCCACGTCGGGGTAGTAATCGTTGTTGTACTGGAAGGCCCAGCCGCCGGGGGGCACGTCGGGGCAGTTGATCGCCCAGTCGCCCTTCACGTTCAGGATCTGGCGCTCGCGCAGCCATTCGGCGGCGGCGGCCAGCTTCTTCTTCGTGTCCTCGGGGCGGATGCCCTCGGGGCCGGACGCGGCCTCGATCATCGCATGGCCGGCCAGGCCGGTGTCCCAGATCGGCGAGACGCAGGGCTGGCAATAGGCCTCGCCGTCCAGTTCGACCAGCAGCCTGCGCACGGCCTCCCACGCCGTGGCGGCGCGCGGGTCGCTGTCGGGCACGCCCAGGGCGCGATACATCATCACCGTGTTGGCCATGGCGGGATAGATCGCGCCCAGCCCGTCCTCGCCATTCAGGCGGGGTTCGATGAAATCGACCGCCGCCTTGATCGCGCGCTGCCGCGTGGCGTCGGGGATCAGCCGTTCGGCCGGGCGCAGGGCGATGTCCACATATTTGAACAGGCGCCCAAGCTGCGACCGGTAGGGGCCGCGAATCCAGTCCCGCACCTGGTCCGGCGGGGTGACGAACAGTTCGGGCACATGCACGTCGCGCGGATTGATCGCGCGCGGGCGCAGCGCGGCCAGCACCAGCAGCGGCGCGATGACCGTCCGCGACCAGTAGGACATGTTCCAGACCGAAAACAACGCCTTGCGCGGCAGCAGCATCAGTTCCACCGGCATCACCGGCGTCGCATGCCACGGGACCTCGCCGAACAGGGCAAGCTGGAAGCGGGTGAAGACGTTGCTGCGCTCGGCCCCGCCATGATCCAGGATCGCCGCGCGGGCGCGCGCCATGTGCGGGGCGTCGATATCGTCGCCGATCGCCTTCAGCGCGAAATAGGCCTTGACCGTGGCCGAGACGTCGAACTTGCCGCCGTGATAGAGCGGCCAGCCGCCATGGTCGCCCTGGATGCGGCGCAGATAGACGCCGATCCGCTCCTCCAGCGCCGGGTCGATCCGGTCCAGGTAATGTTCCAGCAAGACATATTCCGCCGGGATGGTGGCATCGGCCTCCAGCTCGAACACCCAGTGCCCGTCATCCTGCTGCCGGCGGCCGAGTGCCGCATGCGCCGCATCGACCGCCTGGTCGATGTCGGTCATCGGCACGATCCGGTCCGCCGCGCGGGACGGGGGGAGTTCGATTGTATCGGTCGCGTTCGCCATCATTTCCTGTTCCCCGCCGGGCGGGACCTGTCCAAAAATTCCTGTATACGGATGTTTCGCACCCGGCGCGATCACCCCGCCGGCATCCCCGCCATGTCGCGCGCGCGAAAGGCACGCACGGCAGCGGCGCCCGACCTGATGGCACCTTCGATTGTCGCGGGCAATCCCGTCGCCGTCCAGTCCCCGGCCAGGAACAGGTTGTCCAGCACCGTGCGCGTGCCCGGGCGCAGCCGTTCCTGCGCCGGTGTCGCGGCGAAGGTCGCCCGCCGCTCCCGCACCACGCGCATGGGGGGCATGTCCGCCGGCAGGGGATGGGCCAGGGCCGGATCGATTGCGGCCCGGACCTCGTCCCAGATCCGCGCCGCCAGGTCGTCATTGCCGCGATCGGCATAGCGGTTGGCGGCGCTGACCGTGACCGACAGGATGTCGCCCTTGACGAATACCCATTCGCTGATCCCGCCGACGACGCCGATGAAGCGCGCCTGCGCCAGCGTGCCCAGCGCCACGGGCGCCTGGGGCAGGCGGAAATGGACGTTCAGGATGCTTTCGAACGCATCGGGCACCGGCAGGCCCGGCACGGCATCGGACAGCAGGTCGGCGGCCACCGGGGCGGGAGCCGCCATGATCACCGCATCGTCCGGCCCGACCGGAACCGCGCCCTCGGGCAGGCGCAGCGATGCGATGCGGCCACCCGTCACTTCGATACCGGACACCCGGCACCCGGTGCGGATTTCGGCCTTCAGCAGCGCCAGATGGTCCAGCGCGGGATCGACGAAGCTTTCGGACAGGCCGACGGCCGGGAAGCACGGAATGCAGGCCTGCCCGCCCTTGGCCAGGCTGTCGCGGATCACCGCGCCCAGCAGGGCCGCGCTGCCGGTTTCGCACGGCGTATTCAGCGCCGAGACCGCGAACGGTGCCAGCAGCCGCGCCGACAGCATGCCCGGCAGCAGGCAGTCGGACACGGTCTGGTCCGCCCCCGCCTGCATCAGCCGCGTCAGCGACCGGATTTCGCCCAGCCGCATGCCCGGCACCCGCCGCCGCCTGGACAGCAGCCAGAACGGCAGGCGGCCCCGCGACAGGTCCAGGGTCCAGCGCGACCGGTCGCCCAGGTCCACGAACGGGAAAATCGGCCGGCCGGGACCGACCAGGCTGCGTTCCGCGCCGATCAGGCCCAGATAGCGGAACACGGCGTCGTTCGCCGACAGCAGCAGATGGTTGCCATTGTCGATCCGGCAGTCGAGCTGCCGGTCGTAATAGGACCGCGCCCGCCCGCCGCAGGCCGGACCGGCCTCGTACACCGACACCCGCACGCCGCTGCCGGCCAGTTCGACCGCCGCCGACAGGCCGGCCAGGCCGCCGCCGACGATATGGACATGTCCCGCCATGCGCCTAGCCCACCAGGGCGCGGGCGGCGATCAGCAGTTTGCGCGGCCGCGACAGCGAAACCCGCCGTTCCGGGTGGCGCCAGCCCTGCTTTTCCTGCGCGGTCAGGATGGCGGAATAGGTGGCGCCCATCAGCCGCGCCGGCCGCATCGCGTGGCGGTCGCAGCGGGCCATCGCCCGGTGGGCGGCACGGAAATGATCGCGCGCCCGGCCGGCCAGCACGCGGCCCACGCCCTCCAGCCCCCGCGCGCGGACCGCGCGGGCGGCGTCCAGCGGCACGTCGAAGCGGGTCAGCAATTCGCGCGGCAGGTACAGCCGGCCGCGCTGGGCGTCCTCGGCCACGTCGCGCAGGATGTTCGTGATCTGCAGGGCGCGGCCCAGATGGAAGGCCACGCGGTCGGCCTCGGCCGACGCATCGCCGAACACCCGCACCGACAGGCGCCCCACCGCCGAGGCCACGCGGTCGCAATACAGGTCGAAGGTCGCTTCGTCGGGGGCGACGATGGGGCCCTGGGCGTCCATCATCATGCCGTCGATCACCGCGTCGAAATCGGCCTGCCGCAGGTCGAACCGGGCGATGACCACCGACAGCACGCGGTCCAGCGCGTCCGTCGCGCGCCCGGCATACAGGCCGGCGATCCGTTCGTGCCACGCACGCAGCAGCGCGCTCTTGTCCTCGGGCGTGCCGTCATCGTCCGCCACGTCGTCGACTAGGCGGCAGAAGGCGTAGACGGCATACATCCCGTAGCGCCGGTCGGGCGCCAGGATGCGCATGCCCTTGCCGAACGACGTGCCCGACGCGACGACCACGGATTCGACCTGCGCCAGATCGGCCGGATCACACCCAAGGGGGGCTGGCTCCGCCGTCCGTGCCCGCGCCGTGCGTATCCGTGTCAATCCCATTCCCGCCTTCCTGTTCCCGTCATGCATCCGCCGACGCAGGCTGTGTAGGGCGGAATCGCGTCCGTGACAAAGCCTGGCCCCTCATGGCAGTACGCGCAGCGCCCCCAGCCCCGCCCGCAGCACGTCGCCGCGCGACAGTTTCACGCGCCCGGCCAGCGGGTCCTCGCGCCGCAGGCGCGCGGTCAGGCGCCGGGCCAGCCCCACGATCACCGCCGCCTCCAGCCGCATGCGCCGGTCGCGGACCAGGCCCGGCAGGCGGGCGGCTTCGTCGTTCAGGTCGTCCACCCGGTCCAGCAGGGCGTCGATCACCCGGCGCAGCCCCGGCGACGCCCGGCAGGCCCCCAGATCGTCCAGCGACGCGCCCTCGCGCGCCAGCCACGGCAGGGGCAGGTAGCACCGGTCCAGCGCCCGCAGGTCGGCAGCACAGTCCTGCAGATGGTTCAGCACCTGCAACGACGTGCACAGCGCGTCCGAAGGCGCGAAGGTGGCCGGGTCCTCGCCATGCAGGCACAGCAGGAAGCGGCCGACCGGATTGGCGGAATAGCGGCAATATTCGACCAGTTCGTCCCACGATTCGTACCGGTTCTTCACGGCGTCCTGGCGAAAGGCCACGATCAGGTCGGTCGCCGTCGTCACCGGCACGCCGGTCACGGCCAGCGCGTGGGCCACGCGCGCCGCCGTCTGCGCGTCGCGGCGCGGGGGCGCGGCCCGGCGGCCCAGCACCACGTCCTCCATCGCATTCAGCCGTGCGATCTTGGCGTCGGGCGCCAGCCGGTCGGTATCGACGATATCGTCGATCACCCGGGCGAAATCGTAATAGGCATGGACATGCGGACGCAGCCGGCGGCTGATCAGCAGCGAGCCCACGGGAAAATTCTCGTCCTCCGCCCCCTTGCCGGACGAGACGTCCTCGGTCCCCCACACGCCCCCGTCGGTCGAGGGGGAGGAAGCTTCTTTCTGGCCCTGGATGGCGTTCACGTCATGTCCTGTCATCTGGCACGGGCCCGCCGGCCCCGGTCGGTTCGAGATAGGCACGGCTCTTCCACACCACGCCACGGCCGCGATGGTGGTCGATGGCCGAGCCAAGGGTCGCGGCGGTATAGAAGACCGCGACCAGCGGCAACAGCATCGCCCAGCCCGGCGACAGGCGGAAGCGCCGCAGGGTCGGCACGAAGCACGCCATCGACGCGACCCAGGCCGCCACCCCCAGCAGGCGGGGCGCCCCGTGCCCGAACAGGGCCAGCAGCATCGGCGCGATCCAGACCAGGACCATGCCCAGCACCGTGCCCAGCAGGACCAGCGGCGAATAGCGCAATTGCACATAGGCGGTGCGCGCCACCATGCGCCACACGTCGGCCGGATGCGGATAGGGGCGGATCGAGCGGGCCAGTCGGCTGTGGCCCAGATACAGGCCGCCGCCGCTGCGCTTGACATGCGCGGCCAGGGTGCAATCGTCGATCAGCGCGCCCCGCAGGGATTCGATCCCGCCGATCCGGGTCAGCGCGGTGCGGCGGATCAGGATCGACCCGCCCGCGGCCCCGGCGACGCGGCTGCGCGGATCGTTGACCCGCGCGAACGGATACAGCAGCGCGAAGAAGAAGACGAAGGCCGGCACCAGCATGTGTTCGGCCACGCTGGCGACGTTCAGTTCCACCATTTCCGACACCATGTCCAGCCCGTCCCCCTCGGCCTTGGCCACCAGGGTGGCGACATGGGCCGGGTCATGGGTGATGTCGGCATCGGTCAGGAATACGTACCCGACATCCTCCGGCACCTGGCGCCGGGCCTCGGCCACGCCCTGGGACACGGCCCAGAGCTTGCCGCTCCATCCCGGGGGGCGCTCCCGGCCGGTGATCACCGTCAGCCGCGCCAGGGGGTCGGGCACCGCACGCGCCAGCGCGCCGGTGCCGTCGGTGCTGTTGTCGTCCACCAGGATCAGGTGCAGCGCCCCCGGATAATCCTGGCCGATCAGCGAGGCGACGCAGGCCTGCACCGATTCGGCCTCGTCCCGGGCGGGAACGACGATGCAGACCGCCGGCCATTCCCCCTGCCCCGCCATGCCGGCGGAGGGCCGGGCCGGGGCCAGGATCGGCCCGCCCTGCCAGAAGCGTCCATGGAAACCGATCAGCACGATCCAGATCGCGGCACACAGCAGCGAGACGGCCAGCAGGAGCATTGCCATCGCGCTCCTAGCCCAGCATGCCGTTCTGGCGGAACCAGGCCACGGCATCCGCCACCGCGTCGCGCGCCGGGCGCGGGGCATAGCCCAGCTCCCGTTCGGCCTTGGCCGAGGAAAAGAACATCTTCTTGTGCGACATGGCCAGCATCTCGCGCGTGACGCGCGGGGCGATGCCGAAGCCGCGCGACAGCCATTCCGACACCACCGCCACCGGCCAGATCACCGATTGCGGCAGGCTGACGCGCGGCGGCCGCACGCCCGCGATGTCCGCCGTCATGGCGAACAGGTCGCGCAGCAGGAAATTCTGGCCGCCCAGGATGTATTTCTCACCCGCCCGGCCGCGTTCCAGCGCCAGGACGTGGCCCTCGGCCACGTCGTCGACATGGACGATGTTCACCCCGGTATCGACATAGGCCGGCATGCGCCCCGCCGCGCAATCCAGGATCATCTGGCCCGTCGGCGTCGGCTTGATGTCGCGCGGGCCCACGGGGGTGGACGGGTTGACGATCACCGCCGGCAGGCCGCGTTCGCGGACCAGGCGCAGGACCTCCTGCTCCGCCCGGTATTTGGACCGCTTGTAGATCCCGATCACCGCGTGCTCGTGAACCGGCGTGTCCTCGTCCGACACGGTGCCGTCGCCGATCAGCCCCAGCGCCGCGACCGACGAGCAATAGACGATCCGTTCCACCCCCGCGTCCTGCGCCGCCAGCATCAGGCGGCGCGTTCCCTCGACATTCGCGGTCATCATGGGCGCGGGGTCGGGCACCCACAGCCGATAGTCGGCGGCGACATGGAAGACGTAGCGACACCCCCGCACCGCGTCGGCGAAGGTGGCGGGCGCGGACAGGTCGCCTTCGACCAGTTCCGCCGGCAGGTCGCGGATATTGGTCAGGTCCGCCCCCTTGCGCGCCATCAGGCGCAGCGAATGCCCCCGCTGGAGAAGCGTACGGGCAACGGCCGAACCGACAAAACCGGTCGCGCCGGTAACAAGCGTGGGGGCAGTCATGATCCGATCGGATGCTCCGGTATATGTCAGCAGGCGGACGTCCCGGGGGAAACCCCCATGGGGCGGCCGGTTGGCGGCGAAACGATGCGGCACCATTTATCCCGACACCTCATGGTGGCGCCAGACCCTCCTCTGGTGTAAGTCAGGCCCAACCCATGCGCTGGAACGCCCTGCCCAGGACGTCCCACGGCGCGGCAGACGAAGTGCGGTCCATCCTTGAAAAAACTTACGATCCTGCTGGCCTTCCTGGGACTTGCCCTGATCACCGGTTGCACCGCCTGGCTGGGCGCGGGTTCGGTCCTGAAGGCGATCCTGTCGATCGGCATCGTCGGATTCGGCGCCACCGTACTGGCGCAGCTTGCGGTGGACGCAGTACTGGGTCTTGCCTGGCACGCGGCTTGCCGCGAGATCGGGCTGGTCCACCTGACGGCCGCGCGCATGGTGCGCGACGCGGCGGCGACGTGCCTGCCGTTCTCGCAACTGGGGGGCATCCTGGTCGGCATCCGCGCGACCGGCGCCCCGCCGTCGCCCCGGACCGGCGGCCGCGCCATCGAATGGCCGGAAGCCGCCAGCGCCAATATCGTCGACCTGACGACCGAGGTCATCGGCCAGGTCGTGTTCGTGCTGATCGCGGTGGTGTTCCTGGTCGCGCACCAGCAATCCAGCCCGTTCGCCAAGCCCGTCATCATCGGGACCGTGCTGCTGGCCATGGGAATCGGCGGGTTCATCTGGACCCAGCAGCATGGCGGCACCATCCTGAAGCGCCTGGCCAGCGGGCTGAGCCGCAACATCGCCACGCAATGGCACAGCGCGATGCTGAGCAGCGCCGACACCCTGCAGCAGAACCTGGACGCGGTCTGGTCCCATCCCGGCCGCATCGCCGAAGCCGCGGCGACGCACCTGATCGCCTGGATCGGCAGCGCGGGCGCGGTCTGGGTCGCCTATTATTTCCTCGGCGCGCACCTCAGCCTGGGCGACGCCATCGCGATCGAGGGCGTGGCCTGCGGCATCATGTCGGCCTCCTTCCTGGTGCCGGCGGGGCTGGGGGTGCAGGAAGCGGCCTATATAGCCCTGGGGTCGGCCTTCGGCATCGACCCGTCGATCTCGCTGGGCCTGTCGCTGCTGCGCCGGGGGCGCGACCTGGCGATCGGCATTCCCGTGCTGCTGCTGTGGCAGGCATCGGAAATGCGGGTGCTGCGCCGGCAGCGCAAGGCGCTGGGACCGGCCACGGCGCTGGCCCAGACCAAGGCATTGGCCCAGGACCCGGACGGCGGTGCCTATGCCGCGTCCGAACGGTCGCGCTGACCGGATACGCCATGACCGATCCCTCGCCCGCCGCGCCGCAGCCCCTGTTCCGCACGCTTGCCGTCATCGGGCCGGGCCTGATCGGATCGTCCATCCTGCGCCGCGCGCGGCAGGACGGCACGATCGCGGCCGAACTGGTGGCGTGCGACGTCGAGCCCGACGTCTGCCGCCGGGTGCGCGACCTGGACCTGGCCGACCGGGTGGAGCAGGACGCGCTGCGTGCGGTGGCGGATGCCGACTGCGTCATCCTGTGCGTGCCGGTGGGCGCGATCGCCACCGTGGGCGCCATGGTGCTGCCGGCCATGAAGCCCGGCGCGATCCTCAGCGAGGTCGGATCGACCAAGCAGTCGATCATCGGCGCCATCGCCCCCGCACTGCGCGCCGACATCGCGTTCGTGCCGACCCATCCGATGGCGGGCACGGAATATTCGGGCCCCGACGCGGGATTCGCCACCCTGTTCGACGACCGGTGGTGCCTGCTGACGCCGCTGGAGGACACGGACCCGGCCGCGATCGCGACCATCGAGACGCTGTGGCACCGCATGGGCGCGCGCACTCGGATCATTGACCCGGCCCATCACGACCGGGTCTGCGCCATCGTCAGCCACCTGCCGCACCTGCTGGCCTTCACCATCTGCGGCACCGCCGACGACCTGGCCGACGAAACGCGGTCCGAGGTCCTGGATTTCGCGGCGTCGGGCTTTCGCGACTTTACCCGCATCGCCGCGTCCGACCCGGTGATGTGGCGCGACATCTTCCTGAACAACCGCGAGGCGCTGCTGGAAATGCTGGCCCGCTTCATGGAGGACGCCCAGGCCATGGCCCGGGCGATCCGATGGGGCGACGAGGCGTTCATCGTGGACCGGATCGAACGCGGCCGCCACATCCGGCGCAGCCTGCTGGAAAACCGCCAGGCCTGAAACGAACAGGGGTCAAGGGGTCCGCGACCCCTTGCGGGTTCGGGCAGAGCCCGACCTTCCTCCCCCCTCAGGCGTCCGGCGCGTAGGTCGGGCTGTAGGTCATGCCCTCGATCCAAGACCGGATATCGTCCGGACGCGGCACGGTGGCCAGCCCGGCATCGAAGAGATATTCCGCAAGGCGGCAGGCCGACGTGACCTGGACCTCGAGAATCTGGTTCTGCGGCGGATACAGCATGCCGCGCGCCTGCGCCGTCACGTCGACCTGGTCGGCCAGGGCGTGTGCGGCCTCGATGATCAGCGCGTCGGGGATCAGGCGCGGACGCGTCGCATAGACCGCCAGCCCCAGCCCGGGGAAGATGTAGAAATTATTGGCCTGCCCGGGGCGGAAGACATGGTCGTCGCGCATGACCTGCGGGAACTGGACCCCGGCCGCGTACAGCGCCCGGCCGTCGGACCAGGCATAGGCCTGTTCGGCCGAGCATTCCGAATGCGGGATCGACAGCGGAAAGATGATCGGCCGCGCATTGATCGCGGCCATCAGTTCGACGACCGGCTGCGTGAAGGCGCCGCCCACGGTGGACACGCCGATCAGCACGCTGGGCCGCACGCGGCGGATGGTGGCCATCAGGTCGCGCGTGGGCTCCGCCGCATGGGCGTAACGCCGCTGTTCCTCGGACAGGTCGGTGCGCGAGGGTTCGACCAGCCCCTTGACGTCCATCATGGTGATGCGGGCGCGGGCGTCGGCCTGCGACAGGCCTTCGGCCTGCATCGCCTTGACCAGAAGGTCCGACGTGCCCAGCGCGGACGACCCGGCACCCAGGAACAGCACCGTCTGGTCGGACAGTTTTTCGCCCTTGATCCGCAGCGCCGTGACCAGCCCGGCCAGCGTCACCGACGCCGTGCCCTGGATGTCGTCGTTGTAGCACAGCACCCGCTCCCGGTAGCGCTCCAGGTAGCGGATCGCGTCCGTGCCCTTCCAGTCCTCGAAATGGATGCAGCAGGCGGGAAAGACCTCCTGCACCGCCGTCACGAATTCCTCGACGAAGGCGTCGAGTTCGGCCTGCGGCGGGGGTTCGTGCCGCAGGCCCAGATAGAGCGGATCGGCCCGCAGCGCCGCGTTGGTGGTGCCGATATCCAGCTGGATCGGCAGCGTGACCTGCGGCGGCACGGCGCCACAGGCGGTGTAGAGCTGCAGCTTGCCGATGGGAATGCCCATGCCGTTGGCGCCGATATCGCCCAGGCCCAGGATGCGCCCGCCGGTGGTGACGCAGATGAAGCGCACGTCGGACACCGGCCAGTTGCGCAGGATGTCCGCGATGCGGCCCTTCATCTCCAGGCTGATATACATGCCCCGGGGGCGGCGATAGATGTGGCTGAATGCCTTGCAGGCCTCGCCCAGCGTGGGGGCGTAGACGATCGGCACGAAGCGCGCCGGGTCGGACATCAGCACCTTGTAGAACAGGGTCTCGTTCCGGTCGACCAGGGCCGCGAGGTAGATATAGCGTTCCAGATCCGTCGGCTTGGCGTCCAGGTGACGCAGAGCCCGCTCGGCCTGCCGTTCCAGCGTTTCGATCTGCGGCGGCAGCAGGCCTTCCAGCCCGTAGGTCTGCCGTTCCGCGGCCGTAAAGGCGGTTCCCCGGTTGAAGGCCGGGTCGTTCAGCAGTGCCGTGCCCCGCAGGGTATGTCGGGCGGGTCGGTTCATGGTCGCTTTACTCCATAAAAAGCGGGCGTCAGATCCCCAGCAGTTCGTTGACGGCGACGATGCGCCATGCCTCGGGGAAGCGCTCGACGATCGTCAGGGACAGGTTCTGGATCGAGAAATGCAGGGCTGTCTCCGCATGCACGCGCAGCGCATGGGCCAGCCCCGCCCGGATCGCGCCGCCATGGCTGACGACGACCATGTCCCGGCCCGGATGGGCACGGACCATGCGATCCATGGTTTCGCCCACGCGGGCGCAGACCGCAAGCATGCTTTCGCCCCCGGGCGGGCATTCGGTGGCGGCCACCGACCAGAACAGATGCGGCGCAAGCGTCAACTGGTCGGGCAGTTCATGATGGCGCAGCCCGTGCCAGTCGCCCATCGACTGCTCGGTGAAGCCGGGTTCCACCGTCCAGTCCGCCGGGCCGTATCCGGCCTCCTGGATCGCGCGCGCGGTGTGCTGGGTGCGGCTGAGCGGCGAGGTGAACCACAGTGCGTTCCGCGGCAGCCGGGCGGCCAGGGCCTGGTACATGCCCCGCTGGGCGATCAGGCTTTCGGGGCATAGCGGCACGTCCAGCGCGCCGTAGAGCTTCATGCGGGCATTTTCCTCGACCAGTGCGTGGCGGATCATCCAGAAGCGGGTGACGCCGTCCTGCAGCTTCGGAGTGTCGAGGAAATGGCCGTGATTCTGGTTCATGTACGCCGATCCGGTCAGGGTCAGGGGGCAACGTGTCAGGGACGGGACCGAGACACCCCTGTATCCATAGCCGGAAGTGGAGCGTAGGTCTGTACCGGGTCGGCCGCCGCCAGCACCGCCCAGTGCCGCAGGATCAGTCCGATCTTGGCCAGGACCCGCAATCCATCGCGGATTTCGCAATCCATGCGCCGATCGGGCACCAGCCCACCATGCGACGGCTCGCCCGAGATCAGCCGCGCGCCGGCCGACAGGCGCAGCGCCCCGGCCGGCCCGTCCGCGCGCGCGGTGTGCGGCAGCGGCACCGGCTGGCCCACATGGCACAGCAGGCCCCCCAGCCCCCCATCCGCCCCACCATCCAGCGCCGGGCCGGGCAGAAGGCGCGACAGGTCGGTATTCAGCCAGCGATAGAGCGCGCGCGCCGCATCCAGCCCCAGCGGGACGAAGGATTCCACTCCCTTCGCCGCGTGCGGATCGCGCACGAAGAAGGACATAATGGTCGTGCGGTCGTCCCAGGCATCGGCCAATGGCGGCCGTGCCGGTGCCGGCACCACCAGGCGGCACAGGTCGGGATCGGCGTCGATGGCGCCTTCCAGCGCGTCGAGGAACCGGTCCAGCCGGTCGCGCACCACGGCCCGCGGAATGTCCTGCAGCGCGGTCATTTCCGCCAGCGCCGCATACCAGCGCAGCACCAGGCCCAGATTCTCGCCCGGCAGCAGGATGCCGGCGGCCGCGCAGGGCGGCCACGCCCCGCGATGGCTGTAATCCGCCAGCCCCACGGGCAGGCTGCCATGGTCCAGCCGCGCCGCCACGCCGGCCGGCAGCAGCAGCGCGCCGCAGAAGGGCGGGCCGGTGAAGAATTTGGACCCGGTGATCATCACCATCCAGCCCCGGTCCAGATAGGCCCGCACCCGCGCCGGGTCCAGCCGCGCCTGGCAGGCATCGACGACCACATCGGGCAAGGGCACATCCGGCGGGGGCACATCCGGCGACGAACCATCCTCCGCCAGCCCGTCCAGCATCTCCAGCCCCGGGGCCAGCAGCCCGGTCTTGGACAGGTCCAGCCGGTGCATCAGCACATGCCGACCCGCCGCCCGCGCCCGCCGTGCCAGGTCGTCGCAGGCCCGGTCGATGTCGGCGGGCGCGCGCAGCGCGCCGTCCGGCAGGCGCAGGGGAACGGACAGCAATTGCGTGTCGTCGGGAAAGCCCGCGATCCGCTGGCCTTTCGTCACCTGCGCCCCCAGGGCGGTGTCGTTGGCGAAATGGCAACCTTTTGCCGCTAGCGGTACGCCACTCCCGGTTTCCTCGGGGGCCAGAAGGATGTTGCTGACGGGATGCCCAGCGAAACCCAGCGTCGCCATGGCCAGGGCCTGCAATTCGCAATCGGTGCCCGAGGGCGCCAGGACGACGCATTCCGCGTCCGTCATCCGGTAATGGCACGCGATCTGCCGGCGCACGTCCTCGACCATCTCGGCCCGCACCCGGGCGCCGTCACCGGACAGTTCGCCCCGGATCAGGCGCAGGCGCGCGGCCTCGGCCCCGGCGAAGCCGCGTTCGGACAGCGACGAGGCGGTCGAGGACGCGAACGTGACCGCCCACGGCCGGGGCCGGTGCGAACAGCCGTAATGGTTGAGCCCGGTCGCCGGATCGATCGCCAGGCGGGCATCGCCGCCCTCGGCCATCAGGGATTCGGCCGGACCCAGCAGGGACCACAGCAGGGTCAGGCGCGCGCGCAGGCCGCCGAACCCGACAGCCCCGTCCGCCGGGGGCGTGACGGGCGGCTGCAACGGGGACAGGGTGGACCACACATCCGCCAGCCGGGCCGGTTCGGGCGGCACATCCGCCGCCATGTCGGCATGCCAGGCGGGGCGGCTGCGCCCGGCGGCGGGACCGTCCAGCCCGGCGAACAGCGCGGCGGTACGCGCGGCGCACAACCCGGCCAGGACCGGTTCGCCGGGCGCGACCTCCAGCAGCCGGACCAGTTCCAGCGCGTGCCGCAGCAGGACCGGCGCCGCCGCCGGCATGGCCAGGCACGGCGCGCCCAGCACGATCATGCCGTCGGCGCCGACGCGAAACGGCAATGGCAGCGCCGGGTCCAGGCCGATACGCCGCTCCCCCGCGATCACGCGCAGGTCGGGACGGTCGAGGACGGACGCCAGGTCCTGGGTCAGATGATCGGCGAGCACATAAAAATCCCTATTTCCATCATCAGTATGCGCGAACGCGGCAGGGCCATCAATCACACCGCCCCGCATGGGTCCCCCCGCGACGGCGCGAGCCAGCAGCAACGGAACGCAGCATGTGGAAGTCGATGAACGCGCCTGTATCCCGAACCGCCCTATCCGGCACCGCCGCCCCGCCCGCGATGAAGGGCATCCTGCTGGCCGGCGGGTCGGGCACGCGGCTGCACCCGATGACGCTGGCGACCAGCAAGCAGTTGCTGCCGGTCTATGACAAGCCGATGATCTACTACCCGCTTTCGACGCTGATGCTGGCGGGCATCCGGGACATCATGATCATCTCGACGCCCGACGACCTGCCGCAGTTCCGCCGCCTGCTGGGCGACGGGACGCAGTATGGGGTGCGCTTCACCTATCGCGTCCAGCCTTCGCCGGACGGCATCGCCCAGGCCTTCCTGATCGCGGAGGACTGGCTGCAGGGCGCGGCCTGCGCGCTGGCGCTGGGCGACAACCTGATCTTCGCCGACCATCTGAGCGTGCTGCTGCAGGCGGCGGCGCGGCGCGATGTCGGCGCCACGGTGTTCGCCTACCAGGTGCAGGACCCCGAACGCTATGGCGTGGTGAGCTTCGACGCCGACGGCCGCGCCCGGGACCTGGTGGAAAAGCCCGCCCAGCCGACGTCGCGCTGGGCGGTGACGGGGCTGTATTTCTACGACTCCCGCGTCAGCGCCTTCGCCCGCGCGATCCGCCCCTCGGCCCGGGGCGAGCTGGAGATCACGGACCTGAACCGGATCTATCTGGAAGAAGGCTCGCTGCAGGTGGAAAAGCTGGGCCGGGGCTGCGCCTGGCTGGATGCCGGGGTACCCGACGCGCTGATGCAGGCCGGGATGTTCGTGCAGACCATCCAGTCCCGCCAGGGCATGCTGGTCGGATCGCCCGCCGAGGTCGCCTTCCGCATGGGCTTCATCGACGCCGCGCAACTGCGCGACGTCGCGGGCGCGATCCGCAAGACCGATCTGGGCCGCCTGCTGCGCGACATGGCGGAGGACGCCGCATAGACGATCAAAATTTTGACAATCCAGTCCTCGGCATTTACCAACGCGAGAGTCGAGAACAAGGCACCCCGCTGCCACCATGGCCCGCGTCCTGCATCCTGCGAAACGACCCGCGATACGCCCTGGGACACACCCTGCCCTGGGCGCGTGGCTGATCGTCGCGTTCACGCTGCTGGGTTTTCTGGGCCAGTTGCTGGTCCAGAACCAGGCACGGCCCGACGAGGCGCCGCGCGCCACGATCGAGCGGCTGACCGGCATCGACATCGCCCCCGAAGACTGCGCCGGCACCTGCGCCATGCCGGCCATGCACATGGCCATGCCGGGCATGATGCAGGCGGGTATGACGCAGGCGGCGCCCCTTCCGTCACATGCGCCCCGGCACCATCATGACGGGTCGTGCCCGCTCTGCCCGCTGCTGCATATTCCGGCCATCATCCTCACCGGCCTGGCCTTTCTACCGCTTCCGCCCACGGGGTGGATGCGGCCCCAGTGCCGGCCCGCGCAACCCCGGGCGCCCCCGGCATCCGGCAGCCGTCTTCTTCCCCCCTCGCGCGCACCGCCTGCCACGGCCTGAACGGCGTCCCGCCCGGATGAACCATCCGCGCGGATGACGCCGCTCCGACGCCGGCAGGCCGCCCCGATTCCCCCATGGATTTCCCGCATGCCCCTGGATGACGACCAGGGCGCCGTGCGGACAATCCACGAGGCCCGATGACCGCCCCCCTGCCGGCTTTTTCCAGGTCAGCCCAGGACAGACATCATGTCAGGTCATCCACGGCCCGCGCGCCCAACGCACAGGGCCGGTCCGCGCCGCGTAGCGCTAGCCGTTTTCGTGCTTTCCATGCATGGCGCGGCCGTACCCGCCCAATCGGCGGCCACGCCCCTCCCCTCCAACCGCACCTCCAGCAGGACACCGGTCGCGCCGGCACAGAAGATCGATCCGCGAACGCACGCCGCCGCGCCGCCCGCGCCCGCGCCCAAGGCCGAGACGCTGGTCGTGACCCGGCAGGCCACGGCGCCGGACGCCAGGCGCTTCGCGCTGCCGCAGACCAGCGCGGGCATCGACCGGCGGACGATCGAGGCGACCGTCAACATCGTCGATACCGAAGACGCGCTGAAATACCTGCCCAGCCTGCTGCTGCGCAAACGCAACAACGGCGACACGCAGGCCACGCTCGAAACCCGGACCTGGGGCGTCAATTCCAGTGCCCGCAGCCTGGTCTATGTCGACGATGCCCCGATCTCGGCCCTGATTTCCAACAACAACACGAACGGCGCGCCGCGCTGGGGCATGGTGACACCCGAGCAGATCGAACGGATCGACATGCTCTACGGCCCGTTCGCGGCGGAATATCCCGGCAATTCCATGGGCGGCGTCGTGCTGGTCACCACGCGGATGCCCGACCGTTTCACGGCCACGGTCAAGCAGACCGGCAGCGTGCAGACCTATGATGCCTACCGGACCAGGGGGAACTACGGCACCGCGAACAGTGCGGTGACGATCGGCGACCGGATCGGCCGCCTGTCCTGGCTGTTCAGCGCCAACCGGGAGGAAAGCCTGGGCCAGCCGCTGTTCTTCGTCACCAGTTCCGGCATGCCGGCCGGCACGACGGGCGGGATCGCGGCGCTGAGCAAGACGGGGTCGGTCGCAAACGTCATGGGAGCGGGCGGGCTGCAGCACAGCACGACCGATAACGTGACGCTGCGCCTTGCCTATGATTTCACGCCATGGCTGCGCCTGAACTATACGGTCGGATACTGGGACAACCAGACCCGCGCCCGGTCGCAATCCTACCTGACCAATGCCGCCGGTGCCGCCACCTTCGGCGGTGTCGCGGGCTTCGCCAACGACACCTACACGTATGACGAACAGCACCTGATGAACGCGGTCTCGCTGAAGACCAGGACGCAGGGCCATTGGGACGGGGAAGCCATCTTCACGGACTATGACTACCTGAAGGACATCCAGCGCAATCCGGCCGGCGTGCTGGGCGGCACGAACTTCACGCCGAACGGCTATATCGCGCGCATGGACGGGTCCGGCTGGATGACGGCGGACGTCAAGGGAATCTGGCGCCCCAGCGGCGTCGGCGGCGCGCATGAACTCAGCTTCGGCGGCCATCGGGACCAGTACGACCTGGAAAACCCGACCTACAACACCGGCAACTGGGCGTCCTCGCCCGCGGCAGGAAACGGCACGCTCCATTCCAGCGGGCGTGGAACGACGACGACCTATGCCCTCTGGGCGCAGGAGGCATGGAAGTTCGCGCCGGGCTTTACGCTGACGGTCGGCGGAAGGCTGGAATTCTGGCGGGCCTCCAACGGCTTCAACCAGGCCGGCGCCGTCGCCGCCAGCCAGCCGCCGGAACATTCGACCAATTTTTCGCCCAAGGCGACGCTGGCGTGGCGGATCAACCCGGACTGGACCGCCAAACTGTCCTTCGGCGAGGCCTGGCGCTACCCGACGGTGTCCGAGCTGTACCAGATCGTCTCGACCGGCGGAACATATGCCGTCCCCAACGCCACCCTGCGGCCCGAACAGGTGTTCTCCAGCGAGGCCATGATCGAACGCCGCACGCACAGCGGCAGCCTGCGCCTGTCGCTGTTCCAGGAAAACACGCACAACGCACTGATCTCGCAAAGCACGTTGCTGAACAACATCTATACGACGACGTTCCAGAACGTGACCGAGGTGCGCAATCGCGGCGTGGAATTCGTGGCGGAACGGCGCGACCTTCTGATCAAGGGCTTCGACCTGTCAAACAGCTTGACCTATGTCGATTCCCGCATTCTCTCCGACCCCGGCTTCCAGAGTTCGACCGGCACCACCGCCGCCGGCAAGCATGTGCCCTATGTGCCGGACTGGCGCGACACGGTACAGGCCACGTGGCACGCGACGAAGCGCCTCGATCTGTCGGCGGCGCTTCGCTACCAGGGCCGGATGTATTCCACGCTGGACAATACCGACCGTGTCGGCCACGTCTTCGGCGCGTTCGATAAATTCCTTGTTGCGGACGTGCATGTTCACTGGCACGTCACGGGACCGCTGACGTTCGATGCCGGCATCGATAATATCAACAATGCCCGGTATTACGAATATCATCCGTTTCCGATGCGGACGTATGTTGCGGATCTGAAGGCCAGTTTTTAAGTTCTTTTTTGAAAAAAAGAACCAAAAAACTTTTGATCTGTTCAGGGGCATTGTGCCGGGCGCGTACGATGTCCCGAAACAGATCAAAAGTCTTTTTGCTTCTTTTTCTTCAGAAAAAGAAGACCCTTCCGCACCAAACCAGCGCTGACCCGCCCAGGCCACCCCGACATGTCCTGCCGAACCTTGGCCGCCGCATGACCGGCAACGTCGCGGTCGAACGCGCCGACAGTGCCGCGCCTGCGCCAGACCTGCCGCCCCAGGCCGCTTTCCTCCAGCCAGTCGCCAAAAGCCCACATCACAGGCACGCGCCACCGGCCCAGGGCCGGAATGCGCCACAGATCGACCGGCGGGGCACAAAACGGATTCCCGCGTTCGTACGCCCAGACCTCGACCCGCATACCGGCGTCCCGGGCGGCCCCGCGCGCATGAAAGCCACCCGTATCCGCGACGATCAGCGTATTCGCCGGCAGCGGAAAGGAGCGCGGCGGCGGGTAGCCCATGGCGGAAATGGTGTCTTCATCGACACGGAAAGATCCCCGGCCGGTCAGACGGTTTTCCGATCCGGATGCCTCGATGCTCATTCGTTTTTCCCAGGCCCGGCGCGCTGGGGTGATGATGTGCGAACCAGGGACATAGATGAACGGGCTGCTGTCTTCCGCGACGTCGGTCAGGGTGAACCACGCCTTGACCGTCGGATGGAAGGTATCGGCATGAAGCTGAAGCTGCGGGTCGGGGTCGCCCGTGACGGCATGCGGAAGAATGGTCTGGATATAATAAAGCGGTTCGCAATCGCGGCCACCGGCCAGCCGTGTCAGCTTGCCCAGCAGCCGCCTGTCCAGCAGGCGCCGCATGCCGGGCATCCCGGCCAGCACCCTGGGATCGAGCGCGATGCGGCGGGTGACCGTGTCGCCCTGTATGGTCTCGCGCGCCGGCCCGCGATAGCGCGTGACGTCATCAAGAAGCTGGCTGAATGCTTCGGCCGGCAGGAAATCCGGGACGACGACGAAACCATCCCGCGCGAACGCGGCCGCCAGAGGAGCGGGAACGCCGCGCCCCAGCCGCCGCCGCCGCCAGGCGGTGGCCCGATGCGCCATGGCCTGGCGCAGGACATGCAGCCCCCGTTCATTCAGCGCCCGGCTGCCGATCAGCGGATTGTCACGGAATGATTTCGCGCCGGTAAAAAGCTGAAGCGCCCAGATGGGACAGGACAGTATCCATGTGAACGTCTTGAACATGCCACTCGATCGTCGCGAAAGGGTGAAGACAAGCACCCCCCGCGCGATCTTTTTTATCGCCGCGCCGCGAGCGTACACGAAGTGAAACAATACACGCCGACCAGGACTTTTCCAGCATTCTGAATGCTCTAGCAGGCTGTCGGATTGGGCGCTGCCGTAGTGATGAGTGATGGCGACGACGGCGTTTATGCGGCCGTCAGTCGCGTGATCCTACGGCAATTATATGCGAGGGCGACGAGCGTCCATTCTGTTGCGACGTTGGGGAGGCCACGGAGATGGAAACGGGTGAAGCCCATGGCGCTCTTGATGATACCGAAGACCGGTTCGACGGTCTGCTTGCGTAAGGCGTAAAGGGCTTTTGCCGGGTTCTGTTGCAGCCTGGCCTTCATTTCCAGGCGCCAGGGCTCGGTGATCCGGCGCGGCTCCCTGGGTGGCGGTTCTGGCCGGAAGTCATAAGGGCGCCGATTCACAGGGCGTCCGATGGCGACCAGCGGGTCCACGCCGCTGGCCTGCAACGTTTCGACGGCTTTGCCGCTGGCGAAACCCGTGTCGGCGAGGACGGTTCGTGGCAGGCCGATCCTCTCCTCCATACCCAGGATGGTGGCGGCGAAGCTGGGCGCGTCCGCCGTCGTCGCAACGACGCCATTTTCCAAGATCAACTGGCTGCCCTCGGCACAAACCACGGCCTGGGCATTGTAGGCTTGCCGGTATTCATGCGCGTCGGAGCGGCGCATCAGCTTGCTGTCCGGATCGGTCAGGTTGATCTGCCGGTCTGGTGGCGGTTCATCGTCCGGTTCTTTCGGCGGCCGACCGCGCCGTCCCCGCTTCGCATCAAAAGCTGCCTTCTTGCGCTCATATTCTGGTCGGGCGGTCTTGGCCTGCTCGCGGGCTTCCGCCTCCAGTCGCGCACAGGCTTCATCCAGCTTTGCCTTCAGAGCCTCCCGCCGGGCCAGTTCCTCCGGCAACGCCTGATGATCCACATCGGTTGTATCCGCCGCCTCTGCCCGTTCCATCAGGGTGGAGATATCGGTGGCCAGTTTCTCGCGCAGCTCTTTCGCGCGATCATAACGAATGGAACGGTATTTCGAGGCATTGGCATCGATCTTCGTGCCGTCGATCGACACCGTGCCAAGCCGCACCAGTCCCGTCTCGCGTGCCAGCAGGAGTACATGCATGAACGCTGCCTCGATCGCCGTGCGGTTGCCGCGCCGGAACGTCGCGATCGTGTCATGGTCAGGATGCAGGTTCGCCGCCACAAAGCGCATACCGATATCACGATATGTCGCCCGTTCGATCCGACGCGATGAGAACACGCCGTTCGCATAGGCGTAAATCAGCAGCGCCAGCATCAGGCGCGGATGATACTGCGCCTTGCCGCCAGTCCGCACAGGAACGGAAAATGCCCTCAACGGCACCCGCTCTACCGCCGCCACGATGAAATGCGCCACATCGTCCGACGGCAGCCATGACTTCAGATCCGGCGGCAGAAGATACGGCTGCGATCGATCAAACGGAATGAAGCTGCTCATCCTGAAAGCTTACCGCAGATCGCCAGAGCCAGGTACCCCAACCCGACAGCCTGCTAGCTTAAAAATAAATGATCAAGAGAACGACGATACCTTTCATCGTACCAATATTACAGAGATGGTCATTACGCCGGAAGGCGAATTCTATGCCTACAATGTGAAGTTTGTCAGCCAGTTCGAGCGGGCCGAAAACCAGCCGAATGGTAGTTAGCCATGTACGCTGCTTCATTCAGAAGTTATACCAAAGGCCGTAGCCACTGACTCGTGTGTGAAGTGACGAACGGCGCCGGCTCTGATTCTCTTGATTTTGGGAGGATCTGGCAGATGACGAGAGCGGTGAAGCTACGGGATGACTATTCGGCCTCTGATCTGAGGCGACTTGCGGCGCGCAGCCGGCAGGCGAACGCTGCGCGCCGGCTTCTGGCCCTGGCGGCGATCCGTGACGGGGCCAGCCGCACCGATGCGGCCCGCGTAGGCGGCATGGACCGCCAGACGCTGCGGGACTGGGTTCACCGCTTCAATGCTGAAGGGCCGGATGGCCTGCGCGATCATCTGCACGCAGGGCCGGCCTGCCGCCTGAGCGGGGCACAGCAGGCCGAATTGAAGGCCCTGGTCGAGGCGGGGCCGGATCGGCAGCGTGATGGCGTGGTGCGCTGGCGCCGGGTCGATCTGCAACGCGTGATCGAAGAGCGCTTCGGCGTCGTCTATCATGAGCGTCATGTGTCCACTCTACTGAAACGGCTTGGTTTTTCCTATGTCAGCGCCCGGCCACGTCACCCGGGTCAGGACGCTGGCGTCATGGAGGCATTCAAAAAAACTTCCCCCGCATCCTGAATGCCCATACCGGCCATCTGCCCAAGGGCAAGCCGATCGAGATCTGGTTCCAGGACGAGGCCCGGATCGGCCAGAAGAACGGCATCGTCCGACAATGGGCCCGGCGTGGCACGCGGCCACGCCAGCCGGCTGATCAGCGCTACGAGAATGCCTGGCTGTTCGGCGCGATCTGTCCGGCGCGTGGCAAAGCCGCCGGCCTGGCGCTCCCGTTCATCGGCACCGCCAGCATGCAACTGCACATCGAGGAAATCTCGCGCTGCGTCGTCCGCGGTGCCCACGCCGTCGTGCTGCTCGATCGCGCAGGATGGCATACCACCGACAAGCTGAAGCTGCCCCGCAATATCAGCCTGATCTTCCTGCCGTCCCGCGCGCCCGAACTGAACCCGGTCGAAAATGTCTGGCAGTTCCTGCGCGCCAACTGGCTGTCCAACACCGTCTTCGACGGCATCGATCATATCATCGACGCCGCCTGTTCCGCCTGGAACAAGCTTGCCGCCCTGCCTGACACCATCCGATCCATCGGGCTCAGAAAGTGGGCTCACACAGGTCTGTGTCTATAACCGTTGGTATTATGCGCGAGCGTCATACAAAGTCTCTTAACGAATCAAAGTCTTTTTGCTTCTTTTTCTTCAGAAAAAGAAGTCCTTCGCCACAGACGCACCGAACGCCCTACGCCGTCGGCCGATCCAGCGACGTAGCGCGGCCAATATGCGACCGCCAGCGGGACGAGGCGGTCCGGACCACCCACGAGCGGATGCGTTCCAGCAGCAGGTAAACGACCGGCGTGGTGTAGAGCGTCAGCAACTGGCTCATGGCCAGGCCGCCGACCACGGCGATGCCCAGCGGGCGGCGCAGTTCGATCCCGTAGCCGCCGCTGAGGATCAGCGGCACCGCCCCGAAGGCGGCGGCGAGCGTCGTCATCAGGATCGGGCGGAAGCGTTTGGCGCAGGCTTCGCGGATCGCCTCCTCGGGCGACATGGCGCCGTCGCGTTCGGCGTGCAGCGCGAAGTCCACCATCAGGATCGCGTTCTTCTTCACGATGCCGACCAGCAGGATCACGCCGATCATCGCGATCAGCGAGAATTCCTGCCCGGTCAGCCACAGCGCCAGCACCGCCCCCACCGCCGCCGACGGCAGGGTCGAGAGGATGGTCAGCGGATGCACGTAGCTTTCGTACAGAATGCCCAGCGTGACGTACATCGTCGCCAGGGCGGCGATGAAGACCAGCAGTTCGTTGATCATCGCCGTCTGGAACTGCGCGGCCTCGCCGGTGAAGCCGCCCTGGACCGATTCGGGCACATGCAGGCGCACCATCGTGGCGCGGATTTCCGCCGCGGCTTCGTCCAGCGACCGGTTCTTGGCCAGGTTGAAGGACACCGCGCCCGAGACGAACCCGTCGCGATGGCTGACCGAGATCGACGTCGGGCGCTGTTCGATCCGCGATACCACCGGCAGCGGCACCATCGTCTCGATACTGGACGACACGGCCGAGCCGCTGGACGCGCCGGCGCCCCCGGCCAGCCGGTTGGCCACGGCATTACGGAAGGATTGCTGGCTGAGCGACGAGGCCTGCGAAGTCGCGGCCGGGTCGGACAGCGCCACGCGCACGGTATTGGACACGGTCCCCCCGCCCGCCGACCCGCCGGAGGTCGAAACCCGGAAGGCCTGCATCACGTCGGGCGACTGGCGATAGGGCGGCGCGACCTCCATCACCACGTGATAGGTCGCGATCGGCGTCGAGATGTTCGAGGCGCTGCGCTGGCCGTAGGCGTCGAACAGCGCATTGCTGATCAGTTGCGGCGTGACCAGATAGCGCGCGGCGGTATCGCGGGCGATGTCGACATACGATGCCGCCGCGCGGTTGGTCAGGTTGGTGGTGATGTCGGTCATCACCTTGCTGCCCTGCAGGGCCTGCACCAGCCGGGGCGTCCAGGTATAGATGTCCTCGGCATTGTCGCTGCGCAGGACGTAGCGATAGGCACCCTGCTGCTGGCGGCCGCCGCCGCCGTTGACGTCGCCGGCCGAAAACAGCGACAGGCGCACGCCGGTCAGCCCTTCCAGGCGCTTGTGGATACGGGCGATCATCTCGTCCGGGCCGTCGCTGCGATCGTGCTTGTCGGTCATCTGGGCGAAGGCCTGTCCCTCGACCCGCGTGTCGCCGGAAAACGCCGCGACGGATTCGGTGTCGGGATCGGCCATCATGGCGGCGCTGACGGCGCGGATCTTGCCGTCCATCTTCTGGAACGATCCGGTTTCGTCCCCCCGGAAATAGCCGACGATCAGCGCCACGTCCTGCTTGGGGATGATGTTCTTGGGCATCAGCACGATGATGCCCGCCGTCGCCACCAGGCTGAGCGGCAGGGTGGACAGCACCCACCAGCGATGGCGCAGCGCCCAGTCCAGCGAACGGACATAGGTGTGCAGGATGGCCTCGAACGTCGCCTCGATCCCGTCCGACAGGCGGCGCAGGGCCCGGCGGGTGCGCGATGCCCCGGCCGGCAGGGGCGCGCCATGGGCCACGTCCAGCAGCAGGCTGCACATCATCGGCGTCAGGCTGATCGACAGGAACAGCGAAATCCCGACCGTCACCGCCAGCGTCATGGCGAATTCGTAGAAGATCTTGCCCGGCGTGCCCGGCATCAGCAGCAGCGGCAGGAACACCGCGACCAGCGCGATGGTGATCGACAGCACGGTAAACGCGATTTCGCCCGCGCCCAGCATCGAGGCCGCGCGCCGGTCCATCCCGGCTTCCATGTGGCGGGCAATGTTTTCCACCACCACGATCGCGTCATCGACCACGAAGCCGGTGGCGATGGTCAGCGCCATCAGCGACAGCGTGTCCAGAGAGAAGCCCAGCAGGTACATCGCCGCCAGCGTGCCGGCCAGCGAGATCGGCACCGTCACCGCCGGGATCAGGGTCGAGCGCGGGGCGCGCAGGAACACCAGCACCACCCCCACCACCAGCAGCACCGAGATCAGCAGGGTCAGCTGCGTGTCGGCCAGCGAGGCGCGGATGGTGATCGACCGGTCCATGGCGGGCGTCAGCGTCATCCCGCGCGGCAGGGCGCCGATGATGGCCGGGGTGCGGGCCTTGATTTCGTCCATCACGCGGATGACGTTGGCGCCGGGCTGCGGCCGGACGATGGCCATGACGGCGCGATGCCCGTTGAAATAGCCGGTCTGGCGTTCGTCCTCGACCCCGTCCACCACGCTTGCGACATCCGTCAGCCGCACCGGGCGGCTGCCGCGATAGCCCACCACCAGGTCGCGATAATCCGCCGCGTGCCGCGCCTGGTCGTTGGTCGAGATACTGTAGCGCTGCGGCCCGACATCGACGAAGCCCTTGGGCGTGTTGGCGTTGGCCGAGGCAAGGGCCGAACGGATGTCCTCGAACCCGATGCCGTATTTGAACAGCGGATACGGGTTCATCTCGACCCGCACGGCGGGGGCCGAACTGCCGGTGATCTCGATCCAGCCCACGCCCTTGATCTGCGACAGCATGGGCTGCAGGTGTGTCTTCATGACGTCGTACAGGTCGGCCATCGGCCGCGTGTCCGACGTCAGCGCCATGATCATGATCGGATTGTCGGCCGGATTCGCCTTCCAGTATTGCGGCACCATCTGCAACGTCGCCGGCATGTCCTGCGTCGCGGCCCGCAGCGCCGCCTGCACGTCGTTGGCGGCGCCGTCGATATTCCGGCTGTCGTCGAAGGTCAGCAGGATGAAGGCAGTGCTGTCGGTGGAATCGGATTCGATGGCGCTGATGCCGGAAATCTGCCCCAGCCGGCGTTCCAGCGGCGTGGTCACCGACGTTGCCATCTGCTGGGGCGAGGACCCGGGCTGGGTCGCGACCACGTAGATGATCGGCACCGAAATGTTCGGCAGGTCGCCCACCGGCAGCGCGCGATAGGCGAACAGCCCCGCGATCACCAGCGCCAGCGAGATCAGGGTCGTGGCAACCGGCCGCAGGATGAAGGGACGACAGGGATTCATGCGGCGCCCGGCGGATGACCGTCGTGCGTCACGCCCGCACCACCGGCCGGCGGCCCCGCGCCGCGCCATGGCCGTACCACAGGGCGGCGACGAAGAAGCCGACATAATAGCCGATATCGGCCCCGCCCAGCCAGCGGGCGACAGGACCGGTATAGAGCTGGCTGGTCGAGAAGAGCAGGATGGTCACCACCGTGGTCATGATGAAGATGGTCGCCCCGCGCGTCCAGCCCGGGGGCACGGGATGGGCGGTCCGGTCGCCCAGATACCAGTCCGCCAGCACGATGCCAATCCACGGTGCGATCCAGTACATCGTCACCACCAGATAGTCGGTATAAAGCGCGGCGTAGCGCCCCGCCCCAGCCACCGCCAGGCCATAGCCCAGCAGGGCGGTGATGATGGCCGCCAGAACGCGCGGGATGTGAATGCCCGCCGAAATCAGGCTGTAGCTGGCGGTATTGTCGTTGAAGGAATTGCCTGTGACCGAGGACAGCGCGATGGCCGCCAGCACCACCGGCCCCAACGGCCCCGCCGCGTGCTGCAGGCTGGCGATCACGGCGGTGGGTGACGGTTCGGCGATGCTGGCCGCCGTCAGCAGGCCCAGCGTCTGGAACGGCACCGCCGAGCCCAGCAGGCCGGCCAGCGCCAGCCCGACCACCCGTTTCGGGTCGCTGTCGGCGGGCAGATAGCGCGTATAGTCCGACGAATAGGACGCCCAGGACAGGTTGAAGCTGGCCAGGATCGCGATCGCCAGCAGCATGGTCGCAAGCGTGGGGGGATGGGCGGCGCGCGGCAGCGCGCCCCCCAGCGACACGCATTGCACGCCGATCACCAGGAAGGCCAGAAGCAGCACGGCGCCCAGATATTTCTGCAACGCCTGGACCAT
The DNA here is from genome assembly GCF_000021325.1 of Gluconacetobacter diazotrophicus PA1 5. Classification (GTDB taxonomy): domain Bacteria; phylum Pseudomonadota; class Alphaproteobacteria; order Acetobacterales; family Acetobacteraceae; genus Gluconacetobacter; species Gluconacetobacter diazotrophicus. The sequence continues at coordinate 2,053,447 of NC_011365.1, forward strand.
GTCATGGCCGTAGATGCTGGCCGCCATCTGTACCAGGGCCAGCACGCCCAGCGCCAGCCAGAAGGGCGGGCTGGCCCCTGCCACGATCGACAGGAACGCCATCAGCGCCGTGGCGGCGGGCACGTTGTTCACCGCGTCCCAGCCCACGCAATAGATCCAGTTGAGGAAGGCCGGCGGCCGCACCCCCAGCCGCCCCAGCGCCCGGCGCGAGGCCTCCATCTGCGTCAGCCCCGTGGGCGGGCCGATCGCGGCGGCCAGCGCCACCGGCAGCGCGCCCACCACGTTGCCGACCAGGATCGCCAGCAGCCCGGCCCGGAAATCCAGCCCCAGCGCGACCAGCAGCACGCCCGTCACCCAGCCGCCGGGCCCCAGGTTGGGGGAAAAATGGCTCCAGAACACGCGATCGATCGGCATCGTCTTGCGCGCGGCCGGCACCGGCCGGGACACGGCGGCGGCACCGAACTCCTCCATGACGGGCGGACGCAAAAACGACATCGGCAACGGATGCGGCTCCTCGAGAGCGTATCACCGCGATCGTCGCGTAATCGGACCGGTTATGGCAAGTCGCCCGTGAAGGAAGCCATGCCCCCGGTTTCCGGCATCGACCCGGCCTGGCCCGCCGGCTGGCGGGCGTAATAGGCCTCGGCCCAGCGCAGGGGCAGCCGGTCCATCAGGCGCGACCCGGCCGCCAGCCACCAGGGAAAGGCGATGCGCCGCCGCCCCGCCGCCACCCCGCGCAGGATCGCCGCCGCCGCGTCGCCGGCTTCGACCAGCCCGGGCATGGGAAAGCGGTTGGCCGCCACCATCGGCGTGCGGACGAAGCCGCAGCAGACGCTGGACAGCAGGATGCCGTCGCGGGCCGTGTTGCCGCCGGTCGCGACCATGAACCGGTCCACCGCCGCCTTGGACGCGCAATAGGACGGCGTGCCGGGAAACGAGACATACCCCGCGACCGAGGCAATGGCGCAGATGCGCCCCCGCACGCCCAGCGGGTCGCGCGCCTGCCGGCCCATCGTTGCCAGGGCCGGCAGCACGGTGTTCACCACGCCCCCCACATTGACATCCATGATGCGCCGGACCTGCCCGTCCGGTTCGCGCGGGGCGCCCCCGCCGGCGGGCCGCGCGGTGGAGGCGGTGATGCCCGCGCAGGCGAAGACCAGGTCCAGCGGCCCGGCATCGCCGATCCAGCGCGCCATGCCATCCTGGTCGCGGACATCCTGCCGCCGGGTCTGCGCCCGCGCCCCGCGGTCCGCGCAGGCCCGCGCGACCGCATCCAGCCGCCCGGCATCGCGCCCGCCCAGATGAAGCACCACGCCCGGAGCCGCCAGCGCCAGCGCGATGGCCCGACCGATACCCGACGAAGCACCGGTGATAAGAATCGTATCCTGTTTCATATTCGCCAGAATAGAGACCTCCTGATAAAAGACCGCAAATCCGCGCGGCCGGCGCGGACCGGTTCAGGACCCAAGGACACGCCGCCGATGACGCACAGCCGCGAACGACAGCCGGGCGAACGCCCCCCCGCCCATCACCAGGGTCCGGCGGGCGGCCCGGTCGTGGCGCGGCGCGGGGTGTGCCTGGTGATCTCGGCCCCGTCGGGGGCCGGAAAATCGACCATTGCCAATGCGTTGCGCGCGGCCGAGCCCCGGCTGCTGCATTCGGTTTCCGTCACCACCCGCCAGCCCCGGCCCGGCGAGACCGACGGCGTCCACTATCATTTCCGCAGCATGGAACAGTTCCAGCAGATGGCCGAGGCCGGCGAATTGCTGGAATGGGCGACGGTGTTCGGCCGGGGCTACGGCACGCCGCGCGGCCCGGTCGAATCGGCCCTGGCCGAGGGGCGGGACATGGTGTTCGACATCGACTGGCAGGGCCACCGGCAGATCCGCGCCGCCCTGCCCGACGACGTCATCAGCCTGTTCGTGCTGCCGCCGTCACTGGCGGAACTGGAGCGCCGGCTGTGCAATCGCGCGTCCGACCACCCCGAGGAGATCGAGCGGCGGATGAAGGCGGCGCGCGACGAAATCGCGCACTGGCAGGAATTTGATCACGTCATCATCAATGCCGACCTGGACCGGGCGATCGGCGAGGCCCGGTCGGTCCTGACGGCAGCGCGGCTGCAGACCCGGCGGCAGGCAGGGCTGGCGGCCTTCGTCGCCGGATTCGGCGCGTAGCCGGCCATGGATTTTTCATCGATCACGGTGCTGTGCATCGGGGACATCATGCTGGACCGTTTCGTCTATGGCGAAATGGAGCGCATTTCCCCCGAGGCCCCGGTGCCCGTCCTGCGGCTGGGCCGCACGCGCGAAATGCCCGGCGGCGTGGGCAACGTGGCCAACAACATCCTGTCGCTGGGCGGCCGGGCGATCCTGGTCGGCCTGGTGGGACGGGACACGCCGGGGCAGGCCCTGCGCGGCCTGCTGGGCCAGCGCCCGGGCCTGACCGACGCACTGGTCGAAACCGGCGCGCGGCCGACGATCTGCAAGACGCGCTTCATCGCCGCCAACCAGCAGGTCGTCCGCGCGGACGAGGAAAGCCGCCTGGCGCTGCAACCCGACGAGGCCACGTCCCTGATCGCCGCCATTGACGCCCATATCGGCGCGGCGGACATCGTCGTGCTGTCGGACTATGCCAAGGGAACCTGCGCCGACCCGGTGATCGCCCATGCCATCGCCACGGCGCGGGCGCGGGGGATCGCGGTGTTCGTCGATCCGAAATCGCGCGATTTCGCACGCTATCGCGGGGCGAGCTGCATCACGCCCAACGCCCGTGAACTGGCCCAGGCCACGGGCCTGCCCATCGATACCGACGCCGAGATCGAGCAGGCGGCCCGCGCGGCGATGGCCCGGGCCGACGCCGTCGCCATCCTGGCCACGCGGTCCGAGAAGGGCATGGCGCTGGTCGAGCGCGAGGGCGGGGTCCAGATCGTCCCGGCCCGCGCGCGCGAGGTCTTCGACGTGTCGGGCGCGGGCGACACCGTGATCGCCGCCCTGGCGCTGGCCGCGGGATCGGGCATGACGCTGGCCCAGGCGATGCACGTGGCCAATGCCGCCGCCGGGGTCGTGGTCGGCAAGCTGGGCACCGCGACGGCCGACATCGCCGAGGTCCTGGCCGAACTGAACGCCCAGGACGCCGATGCCATGGGCGGCACGCCGTCCCTGCTGTCGCGCGCGCAGGCGGCCGAGCAGGTCGCGCGCTGGAAGGCGCAGGGCCTGCGGGTCGGCTTCACCAACGGCTGTTTCGACATCATCCATCCCGGCCATGTCGCGCTGCTGGCGGCGGCCCGGAGGGCATGCGACCGGCTGATCGTGGCGCTGAACGACGATGCCAGCGTGGCGCGGCTGAAGGGCCCCGAACGCCCGGTCAACCCGCTGGAAGACCGGGCCCGGGTCATGGCGGCGATCCGCCACGTCGATGCCGTCGTCGCCTTCGGCGAGGACACGCCGCTGGAGTTGATCCGGCTGCTGTTGCCCGACGTGCTGGTCAAGGGCGCGGACTATCGCCCCGACCAGGTCGTGGGCGCGGACGTGGTGCGGCAGGCCGGCGGGCGCGTGGTGCTGGCCGACCTGGAAGACGGCAAATCGACCACCCGCACGATCGGCCGCATCCGTGCCGCCGGGGCGGCCGACCGATGACCGCCGACGGAATGGCCCCCGTCACCCCCCCCGCCGTGGCGGACGACAAAATCCGCCAGGCCCATGCCGCGTTCCGGTCGTGGCTGTTCGAGACCGCCCTGCCGGCATGGGGCGATGCCGGGTGCGACGGCACGGCGGACGACCCCGCCCGCTGGGGCGCGCAGGAACATCTGGCCCTGGACGGCCGGCCCGCCCGCCCGGGCTTCAAGCGCATGCGGGTGCAGGCGCGGCAGTTATATGCCTTCACCCGCGCCGCCCTGTACGGCTGGCCGGGCGGGGCGGAGCGGGCGCGCGGGATCTATCGCTTCATGCTGTCCGGGCTGCGGGCGGACGGCGGATGGGTGTCCCGCCTGACGCCGGAAGGCGCGGTGCTGGACCGCACGGCGGATCTGTACGACCTGGCCTTCATCCTCTTCGCCCTGTCGTGGTACGCGCGGCTGGATCGGTCCGGCGAGCCGGTGCGCCTGGCCCGCCGCACGGTCGCATGGCTGCGCGCCACGATGGCCACCGGTAATGGCGGGTTCCTGAACACCCTGCCGCGCACCGACGGCCCCCGTCAGCAGAACCCGCACATGCACCTGCTGGAAGCCGCGCTGGCGCTGTTCGAGACGACGGGCGACGACGCCGACGCCGCGCTGGCGCACGATCTGGTGGAACTGTTCCGCACCTGCCTGTTCGACGAGCGCGCCGGGACGCTGGGCGAATTCTTCACCGAATCCTGGCAGCCCGTTTCCGGCCTGGACGGCACGCTGGTCGAACCGGGCCATCAGTACGAATGGGTCTGGCTGCTGCATGAATATGGCCGCCTGACCGGCCGGACGCTGCCGGGCCACGCGCGCAGCCTGTTCGCCTTCGGCCGGCGGCACGGCGTGGACCCGGATACGGGGCTGGTCCGCGACGTGCTGACCCGCGACGGCGCCATCGTGCGCGGCTGCGCGCGCCTGTGGGCACAGACCGAGGCCCTGCGCGCGGAAATCGTCACGCACGGCCCGCAGGCGGACAACGGCGCCCAGATCGTGCGGATCGTGGACAACCTGCTGGGCCCCTATTTCACCGGCTGCCCGGCCGGAACATGGAACGACCAGCTGGATGCGGCAGGGCACCCGGTGGGCGACAAGATCCCGGCCAGTTCCTTCTACCATATCGTCGCGGGCTATGCGGAACTGGACCGGCTGGTGAACGAGGCCCGTCCGGGCGCGTGACGCTGCCGGGGAAGTTATCCCCGGCTTCCTCGGTTATCCACAACCGAAGGACCGCCCGGATCTGGTATGAGGGCGACGTGAACCAGATCAATTCCCCCCAAGACGAGTCCCAGTCCCGGGACGGTACCCTGCTGGGCCTGACGCAGCGGCAGCCCCCCGCCAACATCCAGGCGGAACAGGCGCTGCTGGGCGCGCTGCTGACCAACAACCGGGCGTACGACCGGGTATCGGACTTCCTGACCGGCGAGCATTTCGCCGATACCGTGAACGGGCGGATCTACGATTCCATCGCCCGCCGGATCGAGGCCGGGCAACTGGCCGACCCGGTGACCCTGCGCGGGGAATTCGAACATTCCGGCGTGCTGGACGGCGTGGGCGGCACGGCGTACCTGGCCCGCCTGCTGACGGCGATGGTCGGCATCATCAATGCCGGCGATTACGGCCGCGCCATCCATGACGCCTGGGTCCGCCGCCAGTTGATCGATATCGGCGAGACGGTAGTCAACAACGCCTTCGGCGCCCGGCCGGACCTGGACGGCGTGGACCAGATCGCCGCCAGCGAGGAAGCGCTGTTCCGCCTGGCCACCGACAAGGGGCAGGAGGGCGGCTTCACCAGCTTCGACCGCGCGCTGGCCGACGCGCTGGACGTGGCCGAGAAGGCATTCCACCGCACCGGCGATGTCGTGGGCCTGACCACCGGCCTGCGCGACCTGGACAAGAAGACGGGCGGCCTGCATCCGTCGGACCTGCTGATCCTGGCCGGCCGGCCGGCGATGGGCAAGACGGCGCTGGCGACCAAGATCGCCTTCAGCGCCGCGCGGGCCCTGCTGCGCGAGGCGCAGGAGGCCGCGCCGGGCACGCAGACCAAGGGATCGGTCGCGATCTTCTCGCTGGAAATGTCGGCCGAGCAGCTGGCCACCCGTATCCTGTCCGAACAGGCCAGCGTGTCGGGCGAGCGCATCCGGCGCGGCGAGATCGGGCAGAAGGAATTCGACCGCTTCGTCCACGTCACCCGCGAACTGGCGCAATTGCCGCTGCATATCGACGACACGCCGGCCATTTCGCTGTCGGCGATGCGCACCCGCTGCCGCCGCCTGGCCCGTACCAAGGGGCTGAGCCTGGTGGTGGTGGATTACCTGCAGCTGATGCGCCCATCGGTGGGCACGCGACCGGAAAGCCGCGTTCTGGAAATCTCGATGATCACCCAGGGGCTGAAGGCCATCGCCAAGGAACTGAGCGTGCCGGTGATCGCGCTGTCACAGCTCTCCCGCCAGGTCGAAAGCCGCGAGGACAAGCGCCCGATGCTGTCGGACCTGCGCGAATCCGGGTCGATCGAACAGGACGCCGACGCCGTCATGTTCGTCTATCGCGACCAGTATTACCTGCAGCAGCGCCAGCCCAAGGAAACGGCGTACGACTCGACGGACAAATACCAGACCGCGCTGGAGGACTGGCAGCGCAAGATGGACCTGGCCCATAACCGCGCCGAACTGATCCTGGAAAAACAGCGCCACGGGCCCACCGGCACCGTGCATCTGTTCTTCGAGGGCGAGTTCACCCGGTTCGGGGACCTGGACCTGGTCCATGAGTAACGGGGCACGTTCCTGGTCTAGTCCAGCACCCTGGGCACCGACTGCCCCCGCGTCAGATCGCCGATCCGCGCCACCGCCTCGTCCATCCGCGCCTCGGGCACCGCGACCACCAGATCCGCCCCCGTCGCGTCGAACGCTTCCTCTTCCACCACCGCGTCCAGCGCCCCCAGCCGGGCGCGCAGCAGGGCCAGGTCGGCGAAGCCGCAATGGAATGCCAGCCGGACCAGGGTCACGATCGGGGTCCGGGGCGCCAGGCGCAGGCATTCCGCCGCCGTGCCGCCATAGGCGCGGACCAGCCCCCCCGCCCCCAGCTTGATGCCGCCGAACCAGCGCGTCACCACCACCACGGTCCGGTCGAACCCCTGCCCGTCGATCACCTGCAGGATCGGCCGGCCCGCCGTGCCCCCGGGTTCGCCGGCATCGTCGCTGCGGTAATCCTGCCCGATGCGATAGGCCCAGCAGTTATGCGTGGCATCCGCGACGGACACCGCACGGACGAAATCCAGCGCCTCGGCCGGCGTCGCGACGGGCGCCGCCTGGGCCAGGAACACGCTCTTGCGGACCTCCTTCTCCAGCCGGGCGGGGGCTTCCAGCATCACGCGGCCCCCCGCCTGGCTGTCGGCCCGGCTGCCGCTCATGACCCGTCGTCGGCCGCGTCCCCGCCGCCGAACAGGGCCACCAGATCCCCCAGATGGCCGATTTCATTCAGGTGCAGCCCATCCGGCGCGACCAGGCGGGTATGGCCGCGCGCGATGCGCCGGGGCAGGAAGGCGGCGTCGAAGCCCAGCTTCTGCGCCTCCTTCAGCCGGGCATCGACCTGGGCGACCTGCCGGACCTCGCCGGACAGCCCGACCTCGCCGAAATAGACGGCGCCGGCATGGGTGGGCCGGCCGGTGGCGGCCGAGACCAGCGCCGCCGCCACCGCCAGGTCGGCCCCCGGTTCCAGCACCCGCAGCCCGCCCGCGATGTTCAGATGCACGTCCATGCCATGCAGCTTCATGCCGCACCGGGCCTCCAGCACCGCCAGCAGCATGTTCAGGCGCGAGGAATCCCAGCCCACCACCGCGCGGCGCGGCGCGGAATCGCCGGATTTGGGCGACAGCAGGGCCTGGACTTCCAGCAGCACCGGCCGCGTGCCCTCGATCCCCGCGAAGACCGCCGATCCCGCGATATGCCCGCGCCGTTCGGCCAGGAACAGGGCGGAGGGATTCGGCACCTCGACCAGCCCCTGGTCGGTCATGGCGAAGACGCCGATTTCATCCGTGGCGCCGAACCGGTTCTTGGCGGCACGCAGGATGCGGAACTGGTGGCCGCGATCGCCTTCGAAATACATCACGGCATCGACCATGTGTTCCAGCACGCGGGGACCAGCCAGCGCGCCCTCCTTGGTCACATGGCCGACCAGGATCAGGCTGAAGCCGCGCTGCTTGGCCAGGCGGATCAGTTCGAACGCCGTGGCGCGCACCTGGCTGACCGTGCCGGGGGCGCTTTCCACCGTTTCCAGCCACATGGTCTGGATCGAATCGATGATGACCAGCGCCACGTCGCGCTCGGCCTCCAGCGTGCCGGCGATGTCGGTCACGTTGATCGCCGCCGCCACATGCAGCCCCGGCGCGTCCAGCCCCAGCCGGCGCGCCCGCAGGCGGATCTGGTCCACCGCTTCCTCGCCCGAGATATACATCACCCGCCGGCCGCCATTGGCCAGGGCGCACGCCGCCTGCAGCAGCAGCGTCGATTTGCCGATGCCCGGATCGCCCCCCACCAGCACCACCGACGCCGGCACCAGCCCGCCGCCCAGCACGCGGTCCAGTTCGGCAATGCGGGTGCCGACACGCGGCGGCGGCTCGGCCACGCCGTCCAGGCTGACGAAGTCGATCGCGGCCCCCCGGGCGCGCCGGGGCGCCGTCCCGCCGGTCGCCGAGGGCGCCGCCGCTTCCTCGACGATGCTGTTCCACGCCCCGCAGGCCTCGCACCGTCCGGCCCATTTGGGAAAGACCGCGCCGCAGGACTGGCAGACGTAATGATGCGAGGGACGGCGGGCCACGTAGGGTACTCCGGTTTTCGTGCCGTTCAGGACCTGTTGCCGGGCGCGTACGGCCTAGCGGCGCAGTTCCATGCTGATCGGGCCTTCGCGGCGGCCGTGGGTGAACTGGTCCACCACCGGGTTGCCGCTGTCCAGCAGCGATGATGCCGCGCCCTGCCAGATCAGCTTGCCCTGGTAGAGCATGGCCGCCTGGTCGCCGATGCGCTGGGCGGACGCCATGTCATGGGTGATGGCGATGGCGGTGGAGCCCAGGCGGCGCACGCAATCGACGATCAGCCCGTCGATCACCGCCCCCATGATCGGGTCCAGCCCGGTCGTCGGCTCGTCGAAGAACAGGATGTCGGGCTGCCCGGCGACGGCCCGCGCCAGGCCCACGCGCTTCTGCATGCCGCCCGACAGTTCCGAAGGGTAGAGCGCACCCACCGACGGGTCCAGTCCCACCTGTTCCAGCATGCGCCCGGCATGGGCGCGCGCCTCGGCCCGGCTGAGCCGCTTGCCGTGCCGCCGCCCGGTGGCCAGCAAGCCGAAGGCGACATTTTCCCACACGCTGAGACTGTCGAACAGCGCCGCGTTCTGGAAGAGCATGCCGATCGTCTCGATCACCGCCTCGCGCCGGCGCGAGGACAGGGCCACCACATCGACGCCGTCGATTTCGATCGACCCGGCATCGGGGGCGATCAGGCCCAGAATGCAGCGCAGCAGCACGGACTTGCCGCTGCCCGATCCGCCGATGATGACCATCGACGTGCCCTGCATGACATCCAGGTCGATCCCGTCCAGGACGATTTTCGACCCGAACGCCTTGCGCAGGCCGCGAATGCGGATCTTGGGTGCGGCGTCGGTCATTGCGAGAAGAACACGTCGGTCAGGAGGTAGTCGGAGGCCAGCAGCAGGATCGACGCCGCGACCACCGCCGCCGTGGTGGCGGCCCCCACGCCCTCGGCGCCGCCCCGGCTGTTATAGCCGTGATAGCAGCCCATCAGCGCGATCAGGAAGCCGAAGACCCCCGCCTTCACCAGCCCGACCGTGACGTCGATCGGCTTCACCGCCGCGAAGGTCGCGGCGATATAGACCGGGGCCGAGAAATCGAGCTTGGCCACCGACACCGTAAAGCCGCCCAGCACGCCCAGGATATCGGCCACCAGCACCAGGCACGGCAGCGCCAGGGTGCCGGCCAGCAGGCGGGGCGTCACCAGGTACTTCATCGGGTTGGTCGACAGCGTGGTCAGCGCGTCGATCTGGTCGGTCACGCGCATCGTGCCGATTTCGGCCGCCATCGCGGCCCCGACGCGCCCCGCCACCATCAACCCGGCCAGCACCGGGCCCAGTTCGCGCGTGACGGCCAGCACGACGATGCCGGCAATGGCGCTTTGCACATGGTACTGGGCGAAGCCGGTATAGGATTGCAGGGCGATCACCCCGCCCGAGAACAGCGCCGTCAGCGCGACCACGGGCAGGGAAAAGAAACCGATTTCAACCAGCGCGCCGAAGAAGATGCGCCAGTAGAACGGGGGACGCACCAGATGCGACAGGGCCTGCGCCCCGAACAGGGTCAGGGCCCCGGCGGTCCGGACCAGATTCAGCGCGGCACGCCCCAGCGCCGCTATGAAGTCGAGAACGGCGTTCACGCGGGATATCGCGGGCAGCCCGCGCGAAAAAATCTGGCAAGTCGATCGGACATGGTTCCTGCCGTAGCGCGGGAAGACCGGCACGTCAAAGGACGGGTCCGCCAAACAGGCGGCTGTCACAAAAAGAAACGCGCAGCACAAAAAAAAACGGCGTCACGCAGAACGCCGCCGTAGTCTAGGGAGGAAACATCCATGAAGCGCGCACAACGCCACTTCATGGTCTTCATGACCACTGGCGCGGCCATAAGTCAAGAATATTGTGCAGTGCAATATGCACGCTCCCACGGGGTCGTCATGGGGCCACCCGGCGTCTCGCTGGCCAAATCGCGGGGCACGCGCCATAGTCGCGCCGAATCCTAACGCCCCATGACAAATACAGGAGAATGGCGGTGCGCATCGCGATGATCGGCGGCGGGTATGTCGGCCTTGTCTCGGCGGCCTGCTTCGCCAAATTCGGCAACGACGTCGCCGTGGTGGAAATCGACCCCGACCGCCTGGCAGCCCTGCGCGAAGGGCGCATTCCCATCTACGAACCCGGGCTGGACGGGCTGGTCGCCGATACCATGCGGGCGGGTCGCCTGTCCTTCGGCGCCGATATCTCGGCGGCGGTCCAGGGGGCGGAGGCGATCTTCATCGCCGTGGGAACGCCGCCGCGCAACGGCGACGGCCATGCCGACCTGACCTATGTCCACGAGGCCGCACGGCAGATCGCCCGGGCGATGACGGATTACGCCGTCATCGTCACCAAATCGACGGTTCCCGTCGGCACCAGCCGCCGCATTGCCGAGATCGTGCGCGACACCCGGCCGGACCTGGATTTCGATGTCGCGTCCAATCCCGAATTCCTGCGCGAAGGCAATGCGATCGGCGATTTCATGAAGCCCGACCGCGTCATCGTGGGCCTGGACGAGGACGCGCCCGACGGCGGCGCGCGGGCGCGCGCGGTGCTGGGCGCGGTGTACCGGCCGCTCTACCTGATCGAGGCGCCGGTCCTGTTCATGAAGCTGGAAACGGCGGAACTGACCAAATACGCCTCGAACTCGTTCCTGGCGATGAAGATTTCCTTCATCAACGAAATGGCCGACCTGTGCGAACGGGTGGGGGCCAACGTCCACGACCTGGCGCGCGGCATGGGGCTGGACGGGCGGATCGGCCGGAAATTCCTGCATCCCGGCCCGGGCTATGGCGGATCGTGCTTCCCCAAGGACACGCTGGCCCTGACCCGCATCGCCCAGGAAGCCGGCGCGCCGACCCGCCTGATCGAGGCGACGGTGGGCGTGAACGACGCCCGCAAGGTCGCGATGGCGGGACGGATCGTCGCCGCCAGCGGCGGGTCGGTGCGCGGCAGGCGGATCGCGGTGCTGGGCCTGACCTTCAAGCCCGAGACCGACGACATGCGCGAGGCCGCGTCCATTCCCATCCTGGTCCGCCTGGCGGAACAGGGTGCGGAGATCCGCGCCTTCGACCCGGTGGGCATGCCGGCCGCCCGGCCGCACCTGCCGCAGGCCGTCACCTATTGCGACAGCGCCCTGGACGCGGCGACGGACGCCGACACGCTGGTGGTGCTGACGGAATGGACCGAATTCCGTGCCCTGGCGCCGGGCCGGCTTGCCGCGGCGATGCGGGGCCGCGTGGTCGTCGACCTGCGCAATATCTTCGACCCCGTGGCGATGCAGGAAGCAGGGTTCGCCTATCATTCCGTAGGACGGCCCTGACCTTCAGCCCGCCGAATGCCGCCGGTGCCACACGGTGCAGAACAGCATGCCGACGATGCCCGCCGCCATGGTACCGGCGATCGGCACCGTCGTATCCAGCGGCAGGTAGCCCAGCAGCACGCCGCTGAGCGAGCCGATGGTGAATTGCAGCGTGCCCAGCAGGGCCGAGGCGCTGCCGGCATGATGGCCGTGCCGGGTGAAGGCCAGCACCGTGGCATTGGGGTTGACGAACCCCAGCGAGCCCGTGATCAGCCCGATCAGGCAGCACACCAGCGCCGGATGGCGCGGCCCCGCAATTCCGGCCAGGGACAGGGCCAGGAACAGAACGGCCGCCATCGTCACCACCGTCACGCCGCGCAGCATCAGCACATCCAGCGCCACCCGGTGGACCAGCCGCCCGTTGACCTGCGCCCCGGTGATGAACAGCGCGGCATTCACGCCGAAGAACAGGCCGAACTGCCCCGGGGTGAAGGACAGGATGTGTTCGAACAGCGTCGGCGCGCTGGCCAGGTAGCCGAACATCACGAAGGCCGAGAAGCCCAGCAGCAGCGCCGCCGACAGGAACATCGGCTCGCGCGCGATGGTGACATAGCGCCAGAGCACGGTCGGGATCGACAGCGCGATGCGCCGGTCGCGCGGCATGGTGTCGGGCAGCGTCCAGGCGATGGCAACGACACCCAGCGCGCCATAGACGACCGCGAACCAGAAGATCCAGCGCCAGTGGCCGACCGACAGCACCAGGCTGCCCAGGCTGGGGGCCAGGATCGGCATCAGGCCGAAGACCAGGGTCAGTTGCGCCATGATCCGCGCGCCCTGCATGCCGGTCGCGACGTCCCGCACGATGGCGCGCGGCACCACCACGCCGGCCGAGCCGCCAAGGGCGGCCAGGAAGCGCCAGACGCAGAACATGTGATAGCTGTACGACAGCGCACACCCCGCCGAGGCGATGCTGAACAGCGTCAGGCCGCCCAGCAGCGGCACCCGCCGCCCCAGCCGGTCCGACAGGGGGCCCTGGCTGAACTGGCCGATCGCCAGCCCCGCGAACCACGATGCCAGCGTGATCTGCGCCGAGCCCGGACCGCCGCCCAGGTCGCGATCGACCGCCGGAAAGGCCGGCAGGTACATGTCGGTGGCCAGCGGCCCGATCGCCGTGACCAGGCCCAGCAGAATCACCAGCCACGCCGGCAGCGCGCCGACGGGAATACGATGGCGATAGGCAAGCGAGGATGTGGAGGAAGACATGGGCAAGGTCGTGAACCCGATGAACAAGGGGCACCGTATGTCACGGTTTCCGCGACACTTGTCCATCGCTATCCCTCACGGCGGGCCCCGCCGGAAACATGGCAGACGCGCGCGGGCAGTGCTCTTCATTCTTTTTTGAAACAGAAGCAAAAAACCGGGATCATCCTCACGCGGGCGGCATCGGGCGTCCCGCCCGGGCCGCCATCCGCCGGCCGGTCCGGATGCTCCATTGCATCAGCGCGATCGGAAGCACGATCCACAGCACGTGCATCGCCCCCAGCAGGACGGGATCGGGCCACCACATCACGACCGCGACCCGCAGCGCGGCCTCGCCCAGCAGCAGCACCGCCCACGCCAGGGTCAGCGCCCGCATGAACCAGCGAAACGACGGATAGACCCACCGGTCCGCGAACGCCGCCATCCGGTCGGGCGTGCCCATCATGGCGCGGGCGAGGAAATAGACCAGCGGGCGCGGCAGCAGCAGCGACACCAGGAAGACCAGCCCGATCATCCCGGTCACCAGCGAGGACTGCACCAGCACCAGGCGCGGCGAGGAAAACCACAGCGCGCAGGCCACCCCGGCCAGCATCGCCGCCAGGGCCAGGATGGTCATGGCGTCCAGGCTGCGACGGCGGACCAGGCCCGCCAGCATGACCGCCAGCATCGCCGCCGACGCCGCCAGGCTGGCGGCCAGGCCGCCATATCCCAGCCGCCCGGCCCCGAACATGATTCCCCAGGGCAGCACGACGTTCAGCCCCACCTCGCGCAGCAATCCCGGGACCGTCAGGCCCATGCCCGGCCCCGCGGCAGGCGCGGCGGCCGGCGCGAAGGCTGGGGGCGGATCTTGCAGGGTCATCGACGTGTTTCCTTCATGACGGAACGATTCCGCCCCGACCCTACCGGATCGGGCCGCCCCGATTCCACATGAATCTTTCCATTGTAAAGATAAGGCGCGCCGCCCTATCGTGTGGCCATGGACCCGTCCCCCCGCCCCTACCATCACGGCAACCTGCGCGCCGCCCTGCTGAAGACCGCCGAACGCCTGCTGGAACGCGACGGACCGGCGGCCCTGACCATGCGGGCCATCGCGCGAGAGGCCGGGGTGTCCCATACCGCGCCCGCCCATCATTTCGGCGACCTGCCGGGATTGCTGGCCGACCTGGCCGCGACCGGCTTCACCCGCCTGGCCGAGACCATGCGCCGCGCCGCGACCGACCCCGCGCCGCGCGCGCCGCTGCATGCCTATGTCCGCTTCGCGCAGGACCATCCGGGACTGTACACGCTGATGTTCCGCTCCGACCGGCTCGATTACGGACGGGAGTCGCTGGCCGCCGCGTCGCGCGAGGCCTGGAGCATCCTGTTCCGGTCGGTCGGTTCGGACACCGACAGCGCGGCGCAGGCCGACCTGACGACGACCGACCTGACGACCCTGGGCCACGTCACCTATCGCTGGTCGCTCCTGCACGGGTTCTGCACCCTGCTGCTGGACCGGCGGCTCGACCCCCTGCTGGCCGCCCCGTCCTGCGGGGGCGACCCGCACGTGCTGCTGGATGCGATGGTCCCCCCGCCGGCGGCGGCGGCGGCGGCGGTCAGGCCGCCACCACCCGCACCGGAATCGACTTCGCCGCCGGGGTGCCGCTGATCTCGTCGAAATGGTCCAGCGGCAGCAGGGGGTTGAGTTCGGGGTAATAGCCCGCCACCGCACCGCGCGGCAGGGAATAGGGCAGCGCGCGCAGGTCGCCCACCCGCCGCACGATGCCGTCATCCGACAGGGTTTCCAGTACCACGAGGGCTTCGGGGGCGATGGCGCGGTCGCGCATGTCGTCCGCGTTCATCAGCACCACCATGCGGGTATCGTACACCCCGCGATAGCGGTCGGTATTGCTGTAGATGGTGGTGTTGTACTGGTCGTGCGAGCGCACCGTCGCCAGCCGCAGCATGGCGGCGTCGTCCACCGGCGGGTCCATCGCCAGCCCAGCGAACGGCAGGAAGTTGGCCTTGCCCGTCGCCGTCCGCCATTCCCGATGGCGCGGCGGATTGTACAGGTGGAACCCCTTGGGTTCGTGGATGCGGACGTTGAAGTCCGCGAAATCGGGATAGACCTCGGCGATCTTGTCGCGGATCAGGTTGTAATCGTCGATATAGGTGCCCCACGGCACGACGCTGTGCGGCAGGGTCGCCTTGGCCATCCGGCAGACGATCTCGATTTCCGACAGCAGATGCGGGCTGGCGGGCTCCAGCACACCGCGTGACGCGCCGACATTGGACATCGCGTCCTCCAGCGTCACGAATTGCGGGCCGCTGGCCTGGATGTCGATCTCCGACCGCGCGATGACGGGCAGGATCAGCGCCTGCCGCCCGTGGACCAGATGGCCGCGATTGAGCTTGGTCGCGATGCCCACCGTCAGGTCCAGTGTCGCCATCGCCCGGTACGCGATGGGCGTGTCGGGGATGGCGTGGATGAAATTGCCGCCCATGCCGATGAAGACGCGCGCGCGCCCGTCGATCATCGCCTTCACCGATTCGACGACATGGTGGCCATGCTCGCTCGGCGGGGTGAAGCCGAAGGCGGCCTGCAGCCGGGCCAGGTAGGCGGGGGTCGGCTTTTCGTCGATGCCCACGGTGCGGTCGCCCTGGACGTTGGAATGGCCGCGCACCGGGCAGATCCCGCCCCCGGCCCTGCCGAAATTCCCCTTCATCATCAGGAGATTGGCGATCTGCTGGATCGCCCGCGCGCCCTGTTGGTGCTGGGTGATGCCCATGCCGTAGCAGACGATGCTGGCGCCAGCATGGGCATAGATCGCACCGATGCGGCGGATCTGCGCTTCCTCCAGCCCCGACACCGCGACGATGTCGGCCCAGCTTGTGGCCCGCGCATCCTGCGCCACCGCGTCGAAGCCATCCGTGTGGGCGGCGATGAAATCGACGTCCAGCAGGCGCGCCGCGCCGGCCGCCCGGGCCGCGTCATCCAGTTCCAGCAGCGTCTTCATCATGCCCTTGATCACGGCGATGTCGCCGCCGATCCGGACCTGGCAGAATTCGCTGGCGATCTCGGTCGAACCGAACGTCGCCATCTTCACCGGGTCCTGCGGTTCGGTGAAGCGCATCAGCGCGCGTTCGGGCATCGGGTTGATGACGACGATCGGCACGCCGCGCTTCCGCGCATGGACCAGCTCGGTCATCATGCGCGGGCTGTTGGTGCCGGTATTCTGGCCGATGATGAAGATCGCCTCGGTATGGGCGAAATCGTTGATGATCACCGTGCCCTTGCCGATGCCGATCGATGCCGGCAGGCCCCGGCTGGTCGGCTCGTGGCACATGTTGGAGCAGTCGGGGAAATTGTTGGTCCCGAATTCCCGCACGAATACGGAATACAGGAACGCGGCCTCGTTCGAAGTGCGGCCCGACGTATAGAATTCCGCCTGGTCCGGATGGTCCAGCGCCCGCAGCGCGTCGCCGATCATCGCGAACGCGGCGTCCCAGTCGCAGGGCACGTAGCGGTCGGTCGCCGCGTCGTAGCGCATCGGCTCGGTCAGCCGTCCCTGCTGCTCCAGCCAGTAATCGCTGCGTTCCATCAGTTCGGTGACGGTATGGGCGGCGAAGAAATCACGCCCGATCCGCCGCTTCGTCGCCTCGACGGCCAGGGCCTTGGCGCCGTTTTCGCAGAATTCCAGCGTCTTTTCCCGGTCGGGATTGGGCCAGGCGCAACTGGGACATTTGAACCCGTGGGGATGGTTCATCGACAGCAGCGCGCGCGACCCGGTGGTGACCACGCTCTGTTCCAGCAGGACCCGCGCCGTAGCCTTCGCCGCCCCCCAGCCGCCGGCCGGATGGGTGTAGGGACGGAATTTCACCTCGTCGGACATGGATGCCCCCCGCTTGCGTGATCAGGCGGCCGTGTCGATCCGGCCTTGATGCGTGAAGATAATCTGCGCGTCGTGCCGCGCCAGCGCAACCAGGGTCAGCCCCGCGGCATGCGCCATGTCCACCGCCCGGGCGGTGGGGGCGGAAATCGCCACCAGCACCGTCAGGCCCGCCATCGCGGCCTTCTGCACCATTTCATACGAGCAGCGGCTGGTGATCAGGCCGAACCCGCCATCGAACGCGATCCCGTCCCGCAGGCCCGCGCCCACCAGCTTGTCCAGCGCGTTGTGGCGGCCGACATCCTCGCGCACCAGGCGCAGGGCACCGTCGGGGCCGGCCCAGGCCGCGCCATGCACCATATGGACCCGCGCGTTCAGGACCTGCCGCGCCGCCAGACCGTCCAGCGCCGCACGCACCGCCGACAGCGCCACGCGGCCGCCCGCCGGCACCGGGGGCGGCGCGGGGTCGAACGCCGCCAGGTCCTCGACCCCGCAGACGCCGCAGCCGGTGCGCCCGGTCAGGTGCCGCCGCCGGGCCAGCAGGCGCGCGAAGGCATCGCCGGGGATGCGCATGTCCACCGTGATGCCGCCCGACGCATGGGTCACGCGCAGGTCGCGGATCGCCGCCGCCGAGGGCACGATCGCCTCGGTCACCGAAAAGCCGGTGGCGAAATCCTCCAGGTCGGCCGGTGTCGCCATCATCACGGCATGCGCCAGGCCGTTATAGGTCAGGCCGACCGGAACCTCCTCGGCCAGGGGCCGCACGATGCCGGCCGCGCCGTCCGCCCCCAGGCGCTGCCCGGGGCATTCGCGCCAGGCGGCCGGGCGGTTGGATTGGTGGCCGGGACCCGCTATGTCAGCACCCGCTATCTCAGCATCCATGATCGTCACCAGCAGAGGTCAACCCGATGAGTGATACTCCCCCGGACCGCCTGTCCGCCAACCCCGAAAGCCCCTTTCACGATGCCGCCCTGCTGGAACGCGGCGTGGGCGTGCGCTTCAAGGGCGTCGAGAAGACCAATGTCGAGGAATATTGCGTCAGCGAGGGCTGGGTGCGGCTGGCGGTCGGCAAGACCATGGACCGCCGCGGAAACCCGATGACCATGAAGCTGCAGGGCCCGGTCGAGGTCTGGTTCAAGGGCTGACCCGCGTCCGGCGCGCGCCGCCGCCCCCTCGCCCTTCCGGAAAAAGGTGATAGGGTCAATACTTGGTGTGTCTGTCCGGAAACGCGGTCCGGCAAGCAACCATGCGCCGGATCGCCACCAGACCGCGTTTGCGGACAGACACGGACATCGTCAGCAAGGAGTGTGTCCCATGGTCCCAACACAGCCGGATATCCCGGATAGCGACCGCTTCACGGTCGTGATCGTCGGCGGGGGGGCGGCCGGACTGACCGTGGCCGCGCAGTTGCGGCGCAAGCGGCCCAACCTGTCGATCGCGGTCATCGATCCGGCCACCACCCATGCCTACCAGCCCGGATGGACGCTGGTCGGCGCGGGCGTCATGGCACTGAAGGACACGCTGCGCCAGGAAGGCGGCCTGATCCCCAAGGGCGTGCGCTGGCTGCGCGCGACCGTCGCCTCGTTCACGCCCGAGGAGAATATCGTCACCCTGGCCGACGGGCGGCGCATCGCCTATCGCCGCCTGGTCGTCTGCCCGGGCCTGCAACTGGACTGGGGCAAGATCGAAGGACTGCAGGACACGCTGGGCCGCAACGGCGTGTGCAGCAACTATTCGGCCGAAACGGTCGAATATACCTGGGCCTGCATCCAGTCGCTGAAGGGCGGGACGGCACTGTTCACCCAGCCGCCGATGCCCATCAAATGCGCGGGCGCGCCGCAGAAGATCGTGTACCTGGCGTCCGACCACTGGCGCCGCGAAGGCGTGCTGAACCGCATGAAGGTGGATTTCTGCCTGGCCGGCGACGCGCTGTTCGGCGTGAAATATTTCATTCCGTCGCTGCAGGACGCGATCGATTATTACGGCGTGAACCTGCAGTTCAAGCATAACCTGGTGGCGGTCGACGGGCCGAAGCGCACCGCGACCTTCGCCGTCACGGGCCCGGACGGCAGCAGCACGACCGTGACCCGCACGTTCGACATGTTGCACGTCACCCCCCCGCAGAGCGCGCCGGACTTCGTCAAGACCAGCCCGCTGGCCAATGGCGGCGGGTGGCTGGACGTCGATGCCGCGACCCTGCGCCATGCCCGCTTCGACAGCGTGTTCGGCCTGGGCGACGTCATCGGCACCAGCAACGCCAAGACCGCCGCCGCCGCGCGGGCGCAGGCGCCGGTGGTGGTGGCGAACCTGCTGGCCTCGCTGGACGGACGGCCGCTGGACGGGAAATATGACGGCTACGGCGCCTGCCCGCTGACGGTGTCGTACGGGCGCGTGGTGCTGGCCGAATTCCTGTATGGCGGCGTGCCGGCCCCCAGCTTCCATTACGACCAGCGCAAGCCCAGCCGCTTCGCCTGGTTCCTCAAGACCCAGGTGTTCCCCAAACTGTACTGGCACATGATGCTGACCGGCCGCGACGTCGCCGTGCCGCACAAGCCGGTCGAGACCGCCTGACGCCATCCGGGGCCGGGCCTGCGCGCCCGGCCCCCGCCCTGCCCCCTATGTGCGCGGCGGGGATACCTGCAGGTTCGGGCCGGTATAGGGGCCCCGGTCGGGACGATTGACGTGCGGGGCCGCCAAGGCCTCCGGCCAGGCATCGTTGCCCGCCCCGTCGCCGACCAGCGCCGTCCGGCCGCGGGGGATGCATTCGGGGATTTCCTCGCGGATGCGCTTGAGAATGCGCTCGCGCACGTCGCAGCACAGGTTCCACATCTGTCCCGCACCCGCCGCGCCCGCGATGATGCGGATGGAAATGACCTGCGCGTTGCTGTCGGCCACCTGGCAGGCCAGATTGGCGCGGTCCTTGTCCCAATCGGGGCAATGGACGATCTCTTCCTCCAGGAACTGGCGGATACGGTCCATGGGCGTGCGGTAGTCGAGCCAGAGAAAGACCGAACCGACCAGCGCGGGCGCGCTGTGCGTCCAGTTCTGGAACGGATTTTCAAGGAAATAGGCGATCGGCACGATATAGCGGCGCTTGTCCCACGTCCGCAGCACGACATAGGTGGCGTTGATTTCCTCCACCCAGGCCCAGTCGCCGTTGAGGATCAGCATGTCCTCCATGCGGATCGGCTGCGTGATCGCGATCTGGACGCCGGCGATCAGGTTGCTGAGCGCCGGACGGGCGGACAGGCCGACGACCAGCGAGGCCGCGCCGGCCGAAGCGAAGAGCGACAGGCCGAAACGCTGCACGGTATCGAACACCATCAGCGCCGACGCCACCGTAATGACCCCGAGCGTGATTTCGACCAGCCGGCGCAGGACCCGGATCTGCGTCTGGTGGGAACGGACCGTGATGTCGTCACCCGGGTCGCGCTGGCCCATGCGCGTCAGGTAGCTGTCCGTGGCGATCCGCAGCGCGCGGATGATTCCGAAGCCCAGGATCAGGATGAACAGGAACGCGAACACCTTGCCGAGCATGTAGAGCGTCTCGCTCGACAATCCGACCGAAGCGGCGGGAAGGGCGGCACTGGCGGCGAGCAGCATCAGCAGCATGCGGATGGACGGCCGCAGCCGGACCATCAGCAGCGGAATGATCGGGAAACGCCTGAGGCCCGGCAGGCGCGGAATGGCATCCGTAATGAGACGGCTGAACAGACGCGCGATAAAAGCGGCGATGACCAGCAGCAGGATCGAGGCGACGGGGGCGGGAAGCCAGTCGAACCAGTGGCGGACGCCGGACATCGAGGCGACGTAATCATGTCTCATCGGTGCGAATATCTCCCTCTCGCGGACGCCGCGTCCGGCGTCGCGCCAGTATGTCAAAATGTGGCTGGAGTATTTCTAGCGCACGAATGACACGCAGGGTTGCAAGGATCAACAGATCGGGATGCGAAATCTCCTGCCCGGCCGGGTCCGGGCAGGACCCGGCCTTTTTTACTACCGCTCGTCGATCGCACGCTTGGGCAGCAGCGCCGGCACGAAGATCAGCGTCGCCAGCAGGGTGCAGGCCAGCGACAGCAGCAGCAGCCGCCCCATGCTGGCCGTGCCCGGATGGTGCGATGCCGCCAGCGAGCCGAATGCGGTCCCGGTCGTCAGGGCCGAGAACAGGACGGCCCGCGCCGTGGGGCTGGACAGCGGGGCCTGGACGCCGGACCGCCAGTTCATGACGAAATAGATGTTGAAGGACACACCGACGCCCAGCAGCAGCGGCAGCGCGATGATGTTCGCGAAATTGAGCTGTTCCGGCACCACGACGATCAGGATGACCGTCATCAGCGCCGACAGCAGCAGCGGCGCCAGCACCAGCGCCATGTCCAGCAGGCGGCGCAGCGCCACCAGCAGGATCACCGCGATCATGACGATGGCGGACATCGCCGCGAAGACGAAGGCCCGGACCATGGTGGACGCACTTTCGACCACGTCGATCGCATCGCCGCCCGCGTCGGGCGCCACGCTGCGGATCTGCGCGACATAGCGGTGCAGTTCGGTGCTGCTGTCCATCGAGGCCTTGGGATGGATCGCCACCACCGCGCGCCCGTCGGGCAGCAGGTAATCCTGTCGGATGGATTGCGGGACGTCGTCCAGGGTCACGGCCTGCGCCGAAAGCATCTGCCGCAACTGGTCGAGCTGCCCGGGCAGGAAGCGCACCAGCGCGCTGTTCGCCGCCATCACCTGTGCGTCCGGCGCGTGCGACAGCCGCGCCAGTGCAGCCTGGATGCGGCGCAGCGGATCGCCGGGGGCCAGCTTGTCCAGCACGCCGCCCAGGTCCCGGGCGGCCTTGGCCGCCGAGGCACGCAGGGCATCGGCGTCCGGCGCGGGACGCGGATTGGGCACGACCAGGGTGGGCAGCAGGATTGAGGCCGCGTCCTGGATCATCGCCAGCTTGGGCGGCTGATCGGCCGGGACCAGCGAGCCCAGCCACATCGCGTCATCGACCAGCGGCAGTTGCGACAGCCGGTCCGCCAGGGCATGGGCCTGCTGCAGGTTCGGGACCAGCACCTGCGCCCCGTAGGGCGAGGTCTGCGGATCGGTCATCAGCAGCTTCAGCGTCCGCATGCCGTCCGAATTCGGGTCCTTGGTATGCAGCGGATCGGCATCGAAGGTCAGCACCGGAATCAGCACCGCGCCCAGCACCGCCAGGAAGGTGAAGACGCTCAGGATCGGGGTGCGATGCAGCCGCACCGCGCGATCCGCGGGGCGGGCGAAGGCGAAGCCGGTCGCCGGATGGTCCAGCGACGGGCGGAACAGCCGCAGCAGCGCCGGCAGCAGCGTGACGGTGCAGATGAAGGCGATCATCATGCCGAACCCGGCGATCAGGCCAAGCTGCGCCACGCCGACGAAGGCGGTGGGCGTGAAGGCCAGGAATCCCGCCATCGTCGCCATGGCGGCCACCAGGATCTGGTGCCCCGTTTCCTCGCCGGTATGCTCCAGCGCCGCCTGGACCGTGGGCATGGCGCCGGAGGGCAGGCGCTGGGCGCGGAAGCGGACCGAGAACTGGATCGCGAAATCGACCGCGATACCCACGAACAGCACGGCGAAGGCCACGGAAATCAGGTTCAGCGTGCCGACCGCCAGCGCCGCGAAGCCCGTCGTCAGCAACAGGCCCGCCACCAGGGTGATGACGATGGGCGCGATGATCCGCCAGGTCCGCACGGCCAGGAACAGCCACAGCGTGACCAGCACCAGCGACCCGATCAGCCCCGCGACCATGCCCTGGGCGACGGTGGCGAATTCCTCGTCACTGATCTGGACGTCGCCGGTCAGATGCACCTTGGCGTGGCCCGACCGGACGAATTCCAGTTGGCCGATGGCCTGGCGCATCGCGTCGCTGGCCGCGCCGCCGGGCTGGAACGAGCCATAATCCATGCGCGGCCGGGTCACGACGAAGACGAACTTCCCGCCCATGTCCGCCAGACTGCCGGCCAGCATCCGCTCCCACGACAGGGGCTGGGCGTGGCCGTCGGCCGCCTGTTCCAGCGTGGTGGCGAAAGCATCCAGCGCGGGCTGGAAGCCTTTCAGGTTCGCCTGGCCCTGCGACACGCCCAGCGCGATCAGCGACAGGGAATCGAACAGGCCGCGCCCCGACGGGTCGGCCGCCAGGCCGCCCAGGAAGGGCTGCGCCGTCACGACGGTGTCCAGCACCCCGCCCAGGTTCTTCTGATCCAGGAACATCAGCCCGTTGCGGACCAGATAGGGATTATCCTGCGGAAGGGTGACCGACAGGAAATGCGCGCTGTCGCCCCGCAGCCGGTCGGCCAGCGCGCGGGCCGTCGCCTGCGCTTCCTCGGGCAGGTCGGCCTCGACCACCGCCACCAGCAGGTCCTGCTGCTGCGGCAGCAGGCGCGCCA
Organism: Gluconacetobacter diazotrophicus PA1 5; assembly: GCF_000021325.1. Taxonomy (GTDB): domain Bacteria; phylum Pseudomonadota; class Alphaproteobacteria; order Acetobacterales; family Acetobacteraceae; genus Gluconacetobacter; species Gluconacetobacter diazotrophicus. The sequence goes on from NC_011365.1 coordinate 2,076,775, forward strand.
GTTCGTCCGAGCGCTGCTTCCACGGCAGGGTGCGCGAGAACATGGTGCCGGTATCCGTCGTGACCCCCAGCCGGTGCATGCTGCAGTCGACCGCACCCCCGACCAGCGCCGCGAACAGCAGCAATACGAGCACGGCGCGACGGGAACAGAACGCCACGAGGCGACCGATCGGAAGGGACAGCATGATTCGTAATTCAGCCCTTGAGAAACTGGCGGCGCGACCGCGGCGCCCAGAACGCCGCGCAATGGGGGATCGTTTGACCCGGGATGGCGGAAGGATGCAAGACGCATGTTCGGCGGACAGCCCTGCCCGCCGGCGTCACCCCGCCCGCGCCGGACGCGCCAATCATCGGCATGCGAGGAAAAACATTATAAAGGATAAATACTTAGGTACATGCCCCCCCGCCCCTAATGGCCGGGCAGGCCGATACCGTGATCCAGCTTGCTGGGGCCCCGCCAGTGGGTTTCCATCCACTGCCAGCCGGCCAGCGCGGGCAGGCCCCAGGCGATCTCGCGCAGCCGCTTGATCAGCGACAGGCCGATCGAGACCGCCGGCGGCAGGCCGAACAGGCTGCCGATCAGGATGAACCCGCCCTCGGACACGCCCAGCGCGCCGGGCACGGCAAAGCCCACCGACTTGGCGGCCTGGCCCACGCTTTCGATCACGAAACCGCTGGTCAGCGACCGGTCATGGCCCATGAAATGCAGGATCAGGCAGACTTCGACCGCACCCAGCGACCATGCGACCAGTTGATAGACCCCTGCCCGAAACGCGCGGCCCGGGGCGGTGTACAGGCCCATGATCTCGCCATGCAGTCCACGAATGCCCTCGACGCCCGTCCATCCCAGGTGGGCAGCGATGCGCACCAGCAGCCGTTCGATGAGCGACACCGCCCCCAGGCACTGGCTGCCCAGGCAGACCGCCCCCAGCACCAGCGCGACCCCCGCGCTTTCGACCAGTTCATCAGTAACCGTGGAGCGTTTGACGAGGCAGAGCAGCAGGCCCAGCCCCAGCAGGGTGAAGACGACCTGGCTGAGCAGCTCGATCGTCAGGTCGCAGATCGTCGCGGCGGCGGCCCGGCGCAGCCCGACCCCACGCCGGGCCAGCAGGCGGGCCGATATGACCTCGCCCCCCACCTGGGCGACGGGAAGCAGGTTGTTCACACCCTCGCGCACGCAGCGCAGGGCGACGTAATCGCGCAGCGGCAGGCCGGCCCGGTCCTGGCCCGCGATCGCCCGCCACGACCCGGCGGACAGCAGGACCTGCACGGTATGGAACAGGATGGCGGCCAGGATGCCCCAGCCCCCCTGGGCCACCAGATGCGCGATTGCGTGGACGCCGAAGCGGGATAGGAGCCAGACCGTCAGCGCGACCCCGAACAGTCCGGCCGTCAACGTCACCAGCTTCATTCCGCGCCCCCGCCGCCCGGCCCCCCGGGACCATGGGCCGGCGGTGGCGCCGACCCGTGTCAGGCCAGCGTATCAGCCCTTGATTTTGCGTATCAAGGCCAGACTTTCGACGCAGGCGGCCGCGGCCTCGCGCCCCTTGTTATGTTCGTCGGTGCGCGAGCGCAGCACGGCCTGTTCGTCGGTGTAGGTGGTCAGCACCCCGAACGCGACCGGGATCTCGGTCGCCAGCGAGGCCTGCATCAGGCCGATCGCGGCGCCCAGGCTGATGAATTCGAAATGCGCCGTGTCGCCCTTGATCACGCAGCCCAGGCAGATCACCCCTTCATAGCGGCCGGTACGGGCCAGCGTCTGGGCCAGAAGCGGCAGTTCGTAGGCGCCCGGGGCATACAGTACGTCGTCGTCCGCGACGGTGATGCCGTGCTCGCCCAGCCATTCCAGCGCCCCGTCGCGCAGGCCGTGGGTGACGGTTTCGTTGAAGCGGCTGACCACGATCGCCAGGCGCGGCGGCCGCGCGAAGGTCAGGTCGGGCGAGGAAGACGGCGTATTGGTGCTCATGTCGATTCTATCCGGTCGGTGGTCTGCGGCGCCTCACTCGGCCGCCGCGCTGACGGTGGAGCAGAGATGGTGTCCCATCCGGGTACGCTTGGCGTCCAGATAGGCGCGGTTGAAGGGATTGGGCGGGATCTCGACCGCGACGCGCTCGCGCACGGTAAAGCCGTGCCGCTCCACCGCCACGACCTTGGCCGGGTTGTTGGTCATCAGGTCCAGCGTCCGCACGCCAAGCGTGCGCAGGATGGCGCCGGCGGCGCTCCAGTCCCGCGCATCGGTCTCGAAGCCCAGGCGGTGATTGGCGTCCACCGTGTCCAGCCCGCGATCCTGCAGCGCATAGGCACGGATCTTGTTCGCCAGGCCGATACCGCGCCCCTCATGCCCGCGCAGATACAGCAGGACCCCGCTTTCCGCCGCGCCGATACGCGCCAGCGCGGTCTGGAGCTGCGCCCCGCAATCGCAGCGCAGCGAGCCCAGCGCGTCGCCCGTGACGCATTCCGAATGCAGCCGCACCAGCGGCACCGCGCCGGCGGCGGCGGGATCGCCCTTGACCAGCGCCACGTGCTCGGTCCCATCGGCGGCGCGGAAGGCGTGGATCATCAGGTCCTCGCCGCCATAGCAGCTCGGCAGCGCGGCCTCGGCGACCGTCTCGATCCGTTCCCCGGAATCGCCAGCGGCCTGCCCGGATGCCTGTCCGGCCTGGGTCTTCATCCACGACACCAGTTCCGCGATCGACAGGATCGGCAGCCCGTGCCGCTCGGCATAGGGGCGCAGGTCGGACATCCGCGCCATGGACCCGTCCTCGTTCATGATCTCGCAGATCACGGCGGACGGCGCGCGGCCCGCCATGCGCGCCAGTTCGATCGAGGCCTCGGTATGACCGTTGCGGGCCAGCACCCCGCCCGGCACCGCGCGCAGCGGGAAGATATGCCCGGGCGACACCAGGTCGGCAGGTCCCGCGCCGTCCGCCACCGCGACCTGGATGGTCCGGGCGCGGTCGGCGGCGGAAATGCCGGTCTCCACACCCTCGCGCGCCTCGATCGACACCGTGAAGGCGGTCTCGCGCGGGCAGGTATTCACCTGCGTCATCATCGACAGGCCAAGCTGCTCGACCCGTTCGGCCTCCAGCGGCAGGCAGACCAGGCCGCGCCCGTGCGTGACCATGAAATTGATCGCCTGCGGCGTGACCATGTCGGCGGCCATCACCAGGTCGCCCTCGTTCTCGCGATCCTCGTCATCGACCAGGATCACCATGCCGCCCGCCCGGATCGCCGCCACCGCGGTCCGCAGGCCGGGACTCATCACCGGTACTGGCATAGGGTCTCCACATATTTCGCGATGACATCGACCTCGACATTCACGCCATCGCCGGGCGACAGGGTGCCCAGCGTGGTATGGGTCCAGGTATGGGGAATGATCATCAGCGCGACGGGGAATTCCTCCGCGCCGCCCGCACCCGTTCCGACCTCGCCGATCTCGTTCAGCGTCAGGCTGATGCCGTCCAGGGTGATCGAACCCTTCTCGACCAGATAGCGGCGCAGCGCGGCCGGGATGCCGAAGACGATGCGCCGGGATTCGCCCGCATCCTCGACCGACAGCAGGCGCGCCGTGCCGTCCACATGGCCCTGCACGATATGGCCCGACAGGCGCGTGGCCGGCGTGACGGCGCGTTCCAGGTTCACGCGGCTGCCTTCGGCCAGGCGGCCCAGGCTGGTGCGCTCCAGGGTCTCCGAACTGATGAAGAAGGAGGCATTGCCCGCCGCGTCATAGGCGGTCACCGTCAGGCACACGCCGTTGACGGCGATGCTCTCGCCCATCGACAGGTCGCCGATGCCCGTGGCCACCGCGACATGCAGCGACCGGTCGCCGCGCCGCGCCGCCGTGACGGTGCCCAGATGCTCTATGATGCCGGAAAACATGCTTCCTCCCCATGTACCGTCCCTGGATGTGCCGTCCCCGGCGCCGCCAGTTCCGCGAACAGGCGCAGCGGCGTATCCGTGCCGCAGCGGACGGCGACATCCATCCGTTCCGTCCCGTCCGGGCCGACCCCGATGGTCAGCCAGTCATCCCACAGCCCCGCCGCGCGCAGCGCATCCAGCAGGGCCGGCCCGGCCTCGACCAGCGCCCACAGCACGCCGTCGGCCCCCAGCATCGCGGGTAGCCGGGTGATATCGTCGCAGGTCCGCACGTCGAACCCGCGCCCCCTGGCGGCGGCGCGCCAGTCCTCCGGCACCCGCCCCCGCCGGTCGCAGACGACCAGCGGCCGCGCGGCCCGGTCCGCATGGTCGGCCACGCGCCGCACATCCAGGCCCGGCCGGTCGGCCAGCACGGTGCCGCTGCCGGTCACGACGGCATCGGTCGCCCGGCGCAACCGGTGCGCCAGCGTCAGCGCGGCGTCGGAGGTAAAGGTCGTCCGCCCGGCCGGCGGGATCATCGATCCGTCCGCATCGACCGCCTGCTTGACCGTCAGCCACGCGCGACCGGTCCGCGACCAGTGCACGAAGGGGGCGATCAGCGCCCGGCACGCAGCGGCCAGTTCGGGGAACGGATCGGGGAGCAGCTCGCCCCCCGCTTCCCCCAGCACATACACGGCGCAGCCCGCCGCGCGCAGCCGGGCGGCCCCGCCCCCGGCCACGCGGGGATTGGGATCGGCGGCGCCCACCCAGACCGTGCGAATGGGCGAGGCCAGGATCGCCTCGGAACACGGGCCGGTGCGGCCGGTATGGTTGCAGGGTTCGAGGGTCACGACGGCCACCGACGCGCGATCCATCAGCCCCTGTTCCGCGCACTGGCGCAGGGCCAGGGCCTCGGCATGCGGGGCGCCGGCCCGGTGATGGGCGGCGACGGTCAGGATCTCGCCACGCGCGTCCAGGATGGCGCAGCCGACGGGGGGGTTGGGGGCGGTGGCACCCATATACCGCGCGGCCTCGGCCAGCGCGGCACGGAAGGCCCGCGCGATGCGGGCCGGATCGACAGGGGGGGCGAGGGCGGCAGCGGACACGGAACGGCCGGCCGCGTCATGCGCGGCCTCCACGGTCCCCGAATCTCGCAAGTGCGCAGCCAACACGAACGGTCCCATCCATCCGGACGGACCCAGGGCGTACGGACCCGCCGACGCACCACGACACAGCGCGGCACGCCCGGGCGGGCATCGTTCTCTATCATCCGGACTGTAACCGTCGGCTCCGGAATCACACCGGATCTGCTGTCCCCGCCATGCCCAAAGGCCTGGCGGGCGCTCGCGGGCTGATGCACCCCGGCCTGATGACCGGGCGCAAATACCGCCGGTGGGGACTTTCACCCCGCCCCGAGAACGTCAATTCGACCGGCCGCAAGGACCGGAACGTTTTTATTATTGGGAAAGGACCGGTGGAAATGCAAGGCCCATCTGCGGGCCTGCCACGCGGGCAATGCCGGACGGAATGCGGAACGGGACGCGCGCGCGTCCCGTTCCGGCCGCCGTTCAGGGCATGAATTACCGGGGCGACGCCCCCGTCGACTTGGTGATCGCGTTCTGCGAGGCGTTCGCCCCACGCGACACATCATGGCCGACCGAGCTGACATCCTGGCCCGCCCCGCGGACCGTGTTGCACGCGGTCAATCCCCCCGCCAGGCCGAGCATCGCCACCACCAGCAACGCAGCACGGGACAGGCTGGATGCCGGAAAACGGTCGTGATGCATGAAAACCTCCTCTATAGGTTGATATCCTCGCAAACCCCGGCGAAGGGCCAAAGTTCCCGACCCGCCCCCCTCGGCCCCTTCCCCTGCCCTGCCCCCCGCCACGGGAGTACCACCGCGCCGCCATGCCCCACGCCGAACCCGTCATCATCGGCCTGTACCTGCTGGTCCTGGCCGCCGTGTCGCTGGGCCTGTCGCGCGGCCGCCATGTCGCGGCCGACTATCTGGCCGGCCGCCACGACATGCCGACCTGGGCGATCTGCCTGTCGATCGTCGCGACCGAGACATCGACCCTGACCATCGTCAGCGTCCCCGGCGTGGCCTATGGCGGCGGGATGGTCTTCGTCGGGCTGGGGCTGGGCTATCTGGTCGGGCGGATCGCGGTGGCGCGCATCCTGCTGCCGCTCTACATGCGGGGCGGCCCCGGGGGCAGCCTGGCCAGCGCGTATCAATATCTGGGCCACCGGTTCGGACGGGACATGCAGCGCCTGGCGGCCGGCGCGTTCCTCCTGACCCGGCTGCTGGCCGAGGGCGTGCGGCTGTTCGCCTCCACCCTGCCGATCTGCGCGCTGCTGGCGGCGGCGCACCTGCCGGCGGGGCGCATGCCGGTGCTGATCGGGCTGACGGCGCTGACCGCGCTCTATACCGCCATCGGCGGGTTGCGGGCCGTCGTGTGGTCCGACAGCATCCAGTTCGGCGTGTATGCCGCAGGGGCCGCGTTCTGCGTCGCCCTGCTGCTGCCCCGGGATGCCGCCGGATCGCTCGACATGACATCGCTGCACGCGGCCTGGCTGGCGGGGCGGTTCGCGCTGTTCCAGCGGGGGGGCGCGATCCTGACCTCGCCCTACGCCCCGGTCACGGCGATCGTCGGCGGGGCCATCATGTCCATGGCGTCGCACGGCACGGACCAGTTGATGGTCCAGCGGGTGCTGGCGGCCCGGTCGCTGCGCGCGGCCCAGGCCGCGATGATCGGCAGCGCCATCGTCGTCACGCTGCTGTTCGGCCTGCTGTCGGCGGTGGGGGTGCTGCTATGGCTCCGCCATGGCGGGGCATCGCCGGCGGCGCTGGGCCTGCCCTCGCCCGACGCGCTGTTTCCCGCCTTCATCGCCCGCGACCTACCGCCGGCCCTGGCGGGGCTGCTGATCGCGGGGATCGTCAGCGCGACGATGGGATCGCTGGCCTCGGCGCTGAACGCCATGACGGCATCGACCCTGTCGGACCTGCTGCCCACCCGCCTGACGCGGCGATCCGGCGCGGTGGCGCTGTCGCGGGCCATTACCGCCGCGTGGGCGGTGATGCTGGTCGTCACGGCGTCGTGCTTCTCGGCCACCGGCCAGTCGGTGGTGATCTTCGGCCTGTCGATCGCGGGCTATTCCTACGGGGCGCTGCTGGGCGCGTTCCTGCTGGGCCTGCTGGTCCGCGGCGCGCGGCAGCGCGATGCGGTCGCGGCCTTCCTGGGCACGCTGGCGATCATGACGGCGCTGATCCTGGGCGTGCATCCCGGGGGACACGCCATCGCCTTTCCCTGGCTGGTCCCGATCGGCGTGGCGGCCAGCCTGGCGATCGGCGGCGCCTGCCGCCTGCGCCCGGACCCCATCCCCACCGACCAGCCGACGGAGCGGCCGACACCATGACAGACGCCATGACGGATCTTGGCCGCCGGACGATCCTGCGGGCGATGGTCGCGGCCGGAGGCGCGGGACTGGCCGCCGGATGCGCCGCCGCCCCCGCCCGCCCGTTCGCCCCGGTCGACCGGCTGGTGGACCGTGCGATCGCGGACAGGCAGATTCCCGGCGCGGTCGTCGTCATCGCGCATGGCGGGGCGATCGTCCATCACCAAGCCTATGGTAGGCGTGCCCTGCTGCCCACGGCAGAGCCGCTGGACGAGGGCACGCTGTACGACATGGCGTCGCTGACCAAGCCGGTGGCGACCACGGTCGCGGCCATGCAGTTCTTCGAGGCCGGGGCCTTCCGGCTGGACGACCCGGTCTGCCGGTACCTGCCGGATTTCGCACGCAACGGCAAAGCGGACATCACGATCCGCCACCTGCTGACCCATTATTCGGGCCTGCCGCCCGACCTGGACCTGTCCACATCCTGGACCGGCAAGGACGAAGCCGTGCGCCGCGTGATGGACACGCGCCCCGACCACCCGGCGGGCGAGCGGTTCGTCTACAGCGACATCAATTTCATCACGGTGGGGCTTCTGGTCGAACATCTGTCGCACCAGCCCCTGGACCGCACCGTGCAGGAACGCGTGCTGGACCCGCTGGGCATGACCCATTCGCGCTTCCTGCCCCCCGCCGCATGGCGCCCCGCCATTGCGCCGACCCAGTTCGATGCGGACGGGGTCATGCTGCGCGGAATCGTCCACGACCCGACGGCGCGGCGGATGGGCGGCGTGGCGGGCCATGCCGGCCTGTTCTCCAACGCCGCCGACATGAGCATCTACGCCCAGGCGCTGCTGGACCGGCGGGCCGGACGGCCCAGCGCCTATCCGCTGAAGCCCGAAACCCTGGTATTGATGACCACGCCCCAGCAGCCCGCCGGCAAGCCGGACCTGCGCGGCATCGGGTGGGACATCCGCACCCATTATTCCACGCCGCGCGGCGATATCTTCCCCGTGGGCTCGTTCGGCCATACCGGATTCACCGGCACGTCGCTGTGGATGGACCCGGCCAGCGACAGTTTCGTGCTGATCCTGACCAACCGGGTGCACCCCAGCGGCGGCGGCGGCCGCGGCATCGTGCGCCTGCGCCACGATGTCGCCACCGAAGCCGCGCGAATCCTGCTGGCGACGTAACGGGCCCCGGTCACGCAGTGTTTTGCGCCCGCCCGGCATCCCGCGACGACGCTGGCGCGTAACACCGCCATACCCGCCACGACGGAGATCCGGCATGGCCCCAGACACGGACACAGACACGGGCAAGGACACACTGCCGCCCCCGCCCGGCTTCATACCCATGCCTGAACCCTTTCCCGGCGGGTTCAACACCGCAAGCGGCGGCTTCCTGGTGGGGTTGGAAGCCGGTGAACTGATCGGGGGGTTTCGGGTCACGACCGCATTCTGCAACCGGGGCGGGATCTGCCACGGGGGCAAGCTGGCCACCGTCTGCGACGTCTATCTGGCGCTGGCCGCCCTGTTCCGCGAGGATCTGCGGACCGATTTCCTGCCCACCGTGTCGCTGGGGCTGGATTTCCTGACGCCGGTCGCGCACGGCGCCTGGGTCGAACTGCGGTCGGAAACATTGCGCATCACACGCAGCCTGGTCTTCGTCCAGGGCCTGGCAACCGTCGAGGGCACACCGGCCGTGCGCGCCAACGCAACCTACCACCGCACGCCGCAGCGCCCCGATGCCGCCCCTGATACCGGGGCGATGCTGCGCGCCCTGCTGGACCATGCCATACCCGCCCGGGGCGGGGTTACGCCGTAGGGCCCGAGACCCGCAACGCCGGCGCCCCCTCGACCGGCGTCCCCCCGGCCGGAACGACCGGAGCAGGACGCGTTTCCCGATTCATGAAGGGCCGTTCCACAAGGATATAATACGCCAGACCGGCGACCCATACCGAAGGAAACAGGATCATCGCATCCACGGCCCACCAGGGCACGACCGATTCCAGCGGCAGATGATGCAGAACCAGCCGCTCGATGGCTTCCATCAGCGGCACATGCACCAGATAGATCGAATAACACATCGTCCCGGTCAGGCAGATCCACGAATTCGCAAAGATCCTCCGGCATCGTCCGCCATACATGGCACCCAGCATCACCAGGGCGCAGGCGACGATCGCAGCGGCCTCCAGCCCGCTATAGGGCACGGCCTGCCGCGCTTCGGCATTGACCCGGGTAAATGCCAGCCCGACCAGCAGGAACAGGACGATGCCCACGGCAAAAACCAGGTCGAACCGGCGCGGGCTGGTCCGCATGGCGTAACCATAGGTCTGGACAAGGTCGGCGACAACGATTCCCATGACGAAATAAGGAAGATGTGCAAAAACGCCATAGCGGAACCGCCCGTCGAACGGGAACACGCTATGGACGTACCCCAAAACCGCGACATACAGCACCATGGCCGTCATCGTCGCCGCGATCCGCGACGGCCCCATGGCCCGGTAGATCCACATCATAAGGGGAAACAGCAGGTAGAACTGCACCTCGACCTCCAGCGACCACAGCGGAGGAATGAACATCGAGGACGCATTCCAGACGATTCCGTGAACATAGAACAGGCTGGCCAGGAAACTCTCGGTCGGAGAAATCACCCATGCATGGTTGGCGTGAACGAAATCCAGGAACACGGGAATGCTGAACAGGACAAGCGCAATGATGTAGGGCGGATAGATCCTGTGAATACGGCGGTAGTAGAATTTGCCCAGTACGATCCGGCGATCGGGCTGGCTCAGGAACGGTTTTGCGATGATCAGTCCGCTGATCATGAAGAACAGGACGACCCCGATCTCGCCATGTGGCAGGAACCGGTACAGCGATCCCGTGTTCCGCCCGGTGGGATCGATCCAGTCGCCATGGCGCACCATCCGCAATCCCCCATGCCACAGCAGGACCGAAGCGACGGCCAGGCAGCGCAGCCCGTCGATCTGGGGGTTGTATTTCGTGTCGTCCTTCGGACGCCTGTACAGCGCCGGTATCGTGCCGATCAGCCGACCCAGGTTTGAAACGACTCTTTCGAACATCTTCTGCGTCCTTGAAACAAGACGGACCTGAAAACCTGGGTCGTCCTAATGCGCCTGTCCCACCAGGCAACGGGCGAACGCGGCGGGATCGGCGGCCGGATAGACGCGGGCGTAATCCACCTTCATGATGGCCGGATTCAGGGTCTTGTCGATCGGCCAGCCCGAACCGAGCGCCAGGTTGATCAGGAACATGAACGGCGACCGGTGTTCCGGCGGGGTCGGACTGCGCCAGATTTCCTTGCGATCGAGGTAGAAGGTGATCCATCGCGGTGTGACCAGCGTGCCGTAGGTATGGAAATCATCGACCAGGGAATGGGCCGGCACCTTGATGATCGTCCCGGCACCCCCGTCCGGCTGTGACGACCGCCCGTGCCAGACATGGACCGTGGTGTGAAACCCGTCGGTGAACTGGCCATAATATTCGATCGTGTCGATTTCGACGGTCGGCAGCATCCAGTCCTTCGGAGCCGATTCGTTCAGCCATGTCCCGACCCATGTACCGGGGCCGGGCGGCAGTTTCATGCGGGTTTCGAAATATCCGTACATCGCCGTGAAGCCGTTGCCGGCCCCGTCCGCCGACGCCAGCAGGCCGGCCGTCCAGCGCCCGGCGGCATCCTTGCGCGCCGCGATCGACAGGATACCGTCATGGACGGAAAAGGCGGAGCCCGGGCCGGGATCGGTAAACCGCGCATCCCCGAAATCCCCTCCCCACGGGGTATGGGTGATCCAGCGCGCCCCCCCCAACTGCCAGGCCGAGAGCCGGAGGTCATCGAACTCGTCATGAAAGACCGGCATCTCGCCGCAAAGCCGCAGACCGCCGGCCGAAGCGGCCCGGGCCGCCCCCCCGGCCATGACCAGGCAGACCAGACAGGCGATCACGAGAACATGAGATGGACGGAACCCGGTCATGACGCCCCTTTCGCTGCCCGCTTCAAGACACGCGCCGACGACGACCCGAACGCGCCGCGCGGATGCTCCACGGGCCTAACCCTCCGAACCCCGCCCGGTTCCACCCCCACCCCGCCCCACCGAAACCCACACGAAAAAAAATGAACCGGAGGGGGTTGCCGTTTCCCCAGCACTCGGTTAAACAGCGCCCCAAGCGGCACCCGTAGCTCAATTGGATAGAGCACCAGACTACGAATCTGGGGGTTAGAGGTTCGAGTCCTTTCGGGTGCGCCATTCTCCTTTTAAAGTTTTCCAAAATTAGCGGTTTCGGCCGGTAAGCGACTGTGTGCTTGCGAACTCGTATAGTCGCATGCCGCCCCGCCGGAATTACCGGACACACGCCATCCTCGCGCTATCAGGGCCTGAAGATGGGCGGGGCATCCCACCCCGTTCTCTACCCCCGGAACCGGCGTTGCAACTGGAAGAGGTGGACCGCCGGCCAGAAGCTGAGGATGGCGGCCACCAGCAGCGACATGCGCAGGGCGTTGATGCCGAAATGCGGCGTCAGCATATCGCTGATCCAGCCGAAGAGCGGGGGGCCGAGCCCGATACCGATTGCGTTGGCGAGCAGCGCATACAGCCCCACCGCCGCCGCGCGGCGATGTGCCGGCACGATGCTCGGGATTGCTCCGTAGATCGGGCCGGTGCAAAAAGCCGAGATCGTCGCACTCAGCACCAGCATCGTCAGCGAGAGATCGAGCGAGTGCGTCAGCACCTGGACGATCTGGAAGGGCTGGGAGACGAGGTAGGCCCAGAAGACGAAGCGCATCGCGCCGCCGAAACCGGTGCGTCTTGCTACCCGGTCGGCGATCGGTCCGCCGATGAAGGTCCCGACGACGCTCGCGATTCCGATCCCGAGGCCGAACCACGTACCGGCCTGGCCCGCCGTCAGGCCGAAGGACCGCATATAGAAGGAAACGCCCCACAAGGTGACGCCGTAGCTCACGACCTGGCTGGTGACACCGTAGAGGAGCAGGTCGCGCAACGGCCGGTTGGCGAGCAACGTGAGCCAGGATTCCCCGCCCCGGCTCGCCCGCGGTATCCGCGGCTCGCGGACGAACAGCAGCATCAGGATCGCGACCGGAACCCCTGCAAGCCCGACGGCCGCGAAGGTCGCGCGCCAGCCGATGTGCTCGACCAGATAGCCACCACCCGCCAGCCCGATGATATAGCCAAGATAGGACACGCCGTAGGAGATCGCGAACGACGTGCTGCGCTTCGCGGGGGTCGAATACGCCGCATTCAGGGCTGCGGAGGAGGGCGAGAACGCCGCCTGCCCCAGTCCCACGCAGACGCGGGTGGTCGCCATGGCGGCGATTCCATGCGTGCGTCCCATCAGGGCGGTGGCGACACTCCATAGTGCAATGCCGATCGACGCCATGCGCGCGGCGAAGCCGCGATCGGAGATCAGGGCGAAGGGCAGGATCATCACGCCGTAGAGCAGCGCGAAGGCGGTCCCGCCCAGCAGGCCGACCGTCGCGTCCGAGAGATGAAGGTCGTGCTTGATCGCGTCGTTGGCGGTCGAGAAGACGAACCGGTCGATGAAGTCGAGCATGCCTGCCACGCCGAGCAGCAGGGTGACGGTGAGCGACCAGCCCCGCGCGGGAGGAACGTCGGAATGCGCCTCGGGGCCGGTTGCATTCATACCCTGCGGCCCATCGCCCACATGCTCCGAGCCTGAGGGAACGGGTCTCAGGTCCATCGTTCGGACGGCCTGCGGTTATTCGATGTCATGATCGCCTCCATCTTGGTGCATGGCTGGAATCAGTAGATTCGCACAAGATGCCACTCACCTGCTACGGGCGACCGGAGCCCGCCTGGCGTCCCGGGCATTCAGCCATGACGGGCCTTCGTTCATGCCGACGTAGGTGTTTTGTCCCGGGATTTGGTGGTGCGGATTATGTATGAACCGTGATGGTTCTTTTTCCCACTGCTGACAAATGAATTCATATGGAGTGAGGCCGCGCAGGGTCTTGAGCCTGCGGGCGAAATTGTAGGCGGTAACGAAGTCGGCGAGGTGTTGACGCAACTGGTCATGTGTTTCGTAGTAGAAGCGCTTGACGGTGGCGTCCTTGATCGTGCGGTTCATCCTCTCGACCTGGCCATTCGTCCAGGGATGTCGCGGCTTTGTCAGTCGATGCTCGATATCGAGATCAGCACAGGCCAGTTCAAAAGAGTGGCACCGGAACAGGACACCATCCGCCCGCATGGCCTTGATGTCTTCGGGTGTCCATCCATTGCCGGCCGGATCGGTAAAATGCGTGCCGTTATCGGTCAGCACGGTATGGATGCGGTAGGGAACCGCAGCGGCCAGAGCACGCAGGAAGTCACCGGCAACGCGACGTGTCGCTTTCTCGTGCAATTGGACAAAAGCGAATTTCGAGGTCCGGTCGATCGCCACCAGAAGATAAAGGCGCCCCATTTCAGTGCGGACTTCAGCAATGTCGATGTGAAAATAGCCGATCGGACAACTCTTGAACTTCGACCGTTTTGGTTTGTCGCCTTCGGTCTCGGGCAGGCGGCTGATCCCATGGCGCTGAAAACAACGGTGCAGGGAAGATCGCGTCAGATGCGGGATCGTCGCCTGAAGCGCATAAAGGCAATCATCAAGAGGCAGCAGGGTATGGCGACGGAAGGCCACAACGATCGCTTCTTCTTCGGTCGACAGGATGGTTGAGGATGCGACCTTCGGACCGGTGCGTCGATCCGACGTATCGGTCCGCCCCTTCCATTTGGCGACCGTCTTCGGGTTGATCCCGTAGCGTTTCGCCAGAACCCTCAGGCTCTCTTGACTATGTTGTATCGCTCGACGGACTGCCGCTGTCGTCGTGGCGCTTCCGTGGTGAACCTGGCCCATAGCGCATCCTTCCACTCATGTGAAAATAATGCACCACCAAATCCCGGGACCAAACACGTAGGTCAGCAGAACATCCGGCCTGTCCGGCCGTCGGTGGGACGCCGACGGGATGGGGACAACCGGCAACCGTAAAAATCGGTCACCGGCCGGCAGATCAGAAATCCACGCTCGCCGTGCCGCCGACGAAGAACGGCGCTGCGACGTCGAAGGACGTACTGGCCCCGGCAATCTTCGTTCCATAGACACCCGTGGTCGGCAGGGCGTTGGCAGACGTACCATGGACGAAGCCCAGATAATGATTGTTCGTGATGTTCTGCAGGTTGAGCCGCAAGGTCGGCGCCTTGAGCGGACCGACATCCTTGAAGCGGTAGCCCGCATTCACATCCATCGTCAGGTAGTCCGGAATGGACTGGTCGTTATTGAAGGTGGAATACTGCCTGGCGACGTATTTCAGGCCGAAACCGCCGAACAGGTGACCGTCATCATAATCCAGGTGGAAAGCGAGCTGATATTTCGGTGTCTGGGGCGCGAACTTGCCCTTGCTGAACACATAGTCGCCATTTCCGGCGCCCACGTTGCTGTCCGTCCGCGCATTGACATATTCAGCCGAGAAATAGGGACGGAGATGATAGAGGATCGGCCGCGTCCCGACTTCAAAATCGACGCCGTCGGCATGGGAGCCGCCACCGTTGATGCTGCGCGTATAAATGGCGCCGCTCGGGTCGATGAGCGTCTGCGTATACAGCCGATTGGTGAAGTTATAATGGAAATAACTGAGCGTGCTGTTGAGGAGCGGCCCCTGATAGCGCCAGCCGAATTCCTCCGAGATCGAAATTTCCGGCTTGGTGTCGGCATTGGCCTTCGCGGTGTAGCCGACGCCCTGCTTGTAGGCTCCGGAATCGTACAGCGACGTGTTCATCGGAATACGGAAATTGGTCGTTGAGGACGCGAAGAGCTGGTTTTCGTCGTTGATCTTGTAGCGGATGGACACGGCCGGCAGCGGCTCCTGCCACGACCCATGGATATAAGGACCGGTCGACGTGTCCGGCAGGAAATTATGCCCGTCACGGTCGACGACGGCATATTTGAGCCCGCCTTCGATCGTCAGCCGGCCGTGCAGCAGCGACAGGCTGTCATCGATGAACATCGTATGGATGCGGGTCTGCGTCAGCGTGTCGCGGTACTCGGCCGTCATCCCGTTCGAGAGAACCATGTTGGGCCCGCCGCCATATTCGTCGTAGGGCTGGCCGGTCGCCATGTTGACCAGACTGTAGGGGCCGGTCTGCAACTGCTTCGAATATTCGAACCAGTACCCCACCGTCAGGCGGTTGATCCCGGTATGCAGGCTGAGCTTGGTAACGGCGCCTGGACGATAGGTCTGGGTATTGGAGGGGTTATAGAGCAGCATCGATTTGGTATTGGACGCATTATAAGGCCCGATGGAGCCCGTCAGGCTCTGCGCGCCCCACTGCTGGCTCGTAAGGCTCTCGTTGTACGCACCGCCGCCGTTCCCGTTGCCGTACCAGAAATACGGCGTTTCGGTCAGCGTCAGGTTGTCCGTCAGCGTGAAGGTCGAAGGCGCGCTGGCATAGATATTGGTGAACGGATTGCGATGCAGTTGGTAGTAGTTCGCATCCGGCGCCTTCGGATTCCATTTCACGTCATAGGTATAGTAGGCGCCGTATTTCTTCCAGTTCGCCAGCGACATCGACGGGAACAGGGTGCTTTCGCTCTGGTTCCCGATCAGCGAGAAGGAAATCACGTTTCCATTGCCCCAGGCATTCACCCATTTGGTTTCGCCATGGAGCTTGGACTGATCGCCCGGGCCACGCCAGGAATGTTCGTCGGCGGCGGAGAAGGACACGAAGCCCTTGAGATTGGTGTTGCCGATGAACCCGGTATTGACGCGGCCGAAAATCCGCCTGGAATTGTAATTGCCGTAGGTTCCATCCACGGTGCCGCCGAAATGGTCGGTGGGGTCGATAAGATACATATCGACCGCGCCGCCGGTGGCGCTGATGTGCGGACTGTCGAGGTCGGCCGAACCCTGTTCGACATTGATCATGCGCAGGTTTTCGGAATCCACGATTTCCTGCGGATAGACGGCATAGTTGCCGATATCGTTGATCGGAAAGCCTTCCAGCGTGAAACCGATCTGGCTCTGGTTGAGCCCGCGCATCGTCATTTCGCCGCCATTGATGCCCAGCGGATCGACCGATGTCGTATTCACGCCCGGCAGATACTGGATGAGCTGCATCGGGTTCAGGCCCGGCGTCTGCTTCGCGATGAACTCGGCCGTGACCGTGGAACGGGACTTCGCCGCATCCTCGTGGGTCATCATGCCGCCGCCCACGGCGGTATGGCGCGAACCATGCACCTCCACGACTTCGCCCCGGGCGTCCGTCGGCGCCGTCGCCCCCATCATCGAAGGCGCGTCATTATTGTCCGATGGAGCCTTCCCGGGATGGGACGGGGACTTGGACTGAGCGCCAGCGGTGGGCGCAACACTCGACACCACGGCCGGTGCCCCCGTTTGCGCCAGGGCATGGGAAGTCAGGATAGTCGAACAACAAAAGAAAGCCCAGAGCGAGCGACAACGCATGGAATATCCCCTATTCCGTGTGGCCGTATTTCAAAACATTTCTGTAAGACGACCCCCCGAGGCCGGTCTGCGTGACCATCTATTAAAAATTGTTTCGATTTGCACCATTCCGAATCGCAGTTTCATTTAATCTTCACAAAACCGCGATTCAGCGCCCACCGGCGCGGGCAAGGTCCCCGGCCTTTTGCGAATTTGCGACCGTCCCGGAAAAAAGGAGTGGCCTCGGCACGGCCCGGCCTCTAACTAGAGCCTGCTTGAGAGTGCGGCACTCCAGGCCATCAATGGGAAAATCGAAGGAAAAATCGGCATGTCACACGATTCGCGCTTCCGGCGCGGCATGACGCGTCTGCTCGCCGTGGGTCTGCTGGCGCTGGCCGGTACGCTGCCGGACCATGCCGCCCGCGCCTGGGGGCGGGAAGGCCACGCGATCGTCGCCGATCTGGCCTGGGATTATCTGTCGCCGGATACCCGGCAGAAGGTCACGGCCATCCTGGCACAGGACCATGACACATTGACGGCGCCCGACCTGGCGGCCCGTGCGAGCTGGGCCGATGCGTGGCGCGCCGCCGGTCACAAGGAAACCGGTTCCTGGCATTTCGTCGACCTGGAAATCGACCGGCCCGATCTGGCGCAGGCGTGCTACGGATTTCCTTCCGCCCAGCCGGCCAGCACCGGACCGGCCCAGGATTGCGTCGTCAACAAGCTTCAAGAGTTCACCCGCGAACTGGCCGATCCCGCCACAACCCCGGCTGAACGGGTGCTGGCGTTGAAATATGTGGTGCATTTCGTTGGCGACATTCATCAGCCGCTGCATGCGGCCGACCGGCACGACAAGGGCGGCAACTGCGTGCGCCTGGCGATGGGCGGCCCGCGCACCGTCAATCTGCACAGCTACTGGGATTCGGTGACCGTCAGCGAAATCGACCCGGACGCACGCCATTTCGCCGACACGCTGTTTTCGCGAATCACGGTCGCGCAGAAGAACGAATGGTCGCAGGGTGACGCGCGGCAATGGGCCGAGGAGAGCTTCAGCCTGGCACGAGACGTCGCCTATCACCTGGACGCACCGAGCGGATGCGATCCCGACGCGGCGCCGGTATCGCTGCCGCCGGGCTATGACGCCGCCGCGCGCGACACCGCGACGCTGCAACTGGAAAAGGCCGGGGTGCGCCTGGCCTGGGTCCTGAACCGATCGCTGGCGGATCTGAAACTGCCGTCTCCGACAATGTGAAACATTTATGAAACCGTTGAATCTTTACAAAAATATCCGCAGTTTTCTTCCTGGCCGGTGATCCATGCCTGATACGGGGTACGCTGTTCATGCTTCACGTTAACCGACGTTCCTTTCTCGCGCTGGGTGCAGGCCTGGCGCTGACGGGCACGGGTGGCGCGTTCGCGTCGGTGCCCAGCCGCCCGCCGCTGCGCGCGCATGAACCGTTCACCTTCCTGTTCATCACCGACACGCACCTCCAGCCGGAATTGAACGCGAACAGCGGGTGCCACATGGCGTTTGCCAAGGCCCGGTCGGTGCCGGCGGATTTCGCGATCCAGGGCGGCGATCACGTCTTCGACGCGCTGGGCGTCAATGCCGGGCGCGCCACGATGCTGATGGATCTCTACAAGCGCACGGCGGACGACCTGACGCTGCCGGTCCATCACACGATCGGCAATCACGACTGCTTCGGGGTCTATACCCAGAGCGGCGCGCGGCCGACCGATCCGCTATATGGCAAGAAATATTTCGAGGACAGTTTCGGCCGCCTCTATTATGCGTTCGACCACAAGGGTGTCCACGTGGTGGTCCTGGATTCGATCGGAATCACGGCCGATCGCGCCTACGAGGGACGGATCGACGCGGTCCAGCTTGCATGGCTGGCAAAGGATCTGGCCGCGCAGCCCGAGGGTACGCCCATCATCGTGGTCACACATATCCCCCTCGTCACCGCTGTCGAGGACTACGCGGCCCCGCCGGCCAGACCGGCCGCCCATCACGGCCTGAGCGTCGTCAACGCCTACGAGGTTCTGCCGCTGTTCGATCGGTACAACGTCATCGGCGTGTTCCAGGGCCATACGCATATCCTGGAGCGGATCGACTGGCATGGTGTGCCCTACATCACCGGCGGGGCCGTCAGCGGCAATTGGTGGCACGGAACGCGCTACGGCACCCCGGAAGGGTTCATGGTGGTGGACGTCGCGAACGGAACCGTGAAAACCCGCTATGAGACATATGGTTTCCAGACCATATCCCCCCAGAATACCTGACGGAGACCGGTTCCGCGTGCCGGCGGGAACCCAGGACGCATAAAATCCCCGCCCTGTCCCCCTTGGCCGCGTGGACACATCCGGGTACTGATCGACCGGATCATCCTTGGCGGCCTGAATGCGTATTCTGGTTATCTACAATCCCACGGCGGGACGGCGACGCCTGGGCCGGCTGCGACAGTTTGTCCGATGCCTGGAGGCAGCGGGCGCGGCGGTAACGGTGGCGGCGACGGCCCATGCCGGGCATGGCCGTATCCTGTCGCGCGCCGCATGGCAGGCAGGGACCGTTACCCATATCGTGGCGGCAGGCGGCGACGGTACGATTTCCGAGGTCGCCGACGGCCTGTCGGGGTCCGACCTGACCATGGGCGTATTGCCCCTGGGCACGGCCAACGTCCTGGCCCATGAACTCGGGATTCCGTTCGCGCCGGCCGACAACGCCCGGGCGCTGCTGTCGGGCGCATCTCGCACGATATGGCCGGGCCAGCTTCAGACCGGCACACAGACGTGCCTGTTCATGCAGATGGCCAGCGCGGGCTTCGATGCGCAGGTCGTGCATCACGTGTCATTGCGCGGCAAGCGCCTGCTGGGCCGCACCGCCTATGCCGTGCAGGCCATCCGCGAAGCCGGCCGCTACGATTTCCCCCCGCTGCATGTCACGATCGACGGCGAGGCATGCAGGACGTTCGGAGTCGTCGTCTCCAAGGGACGGTTCTATGGGGGGCGCCACGTCCTGGCGCCCGAAGCCACGCCCCTGCGGCGCGGATTTTCCGTGACGTTGCTGGATGCGCCGGGGACGGGCCAGATGGCCAGGGCGGGGCTCGGCCTGCTGCGCGACCGCCCCGATCAGGTGCCGGGCATGCGGCGCGTCCGGGCGTCGCATATCCGCCTGATCGCGCCCGCCTGCGCCCCGGTCCAGCATGACGGCGACGCATCGGGCCACCTGCCGCTTGTGATAAGCGATGCCCCGTTTCCGCTGCGCATCGCCGTATGATATCGGCCTGCCTTGCGACTGGTCATAACCGCACAGCGCGTGGCAGGCGCAGCAGGCCGGGCCGGGCGAAGGTCACGAGATTGCCCAGCAGGACCAGGATGATCCCCAGCGTCATGCCCGACGTCCAGCGCGTTCCCTCGAACAGGATCGATATCGCCAGCGCCACGACAGGCGACAGGATGGTGGTATAGGCCGCCCGGTCGGCACCGATCCGGTGGACCAGATGCAGATACGCCAGGAACGCCACCACCGATCCGGGCAGCGCCAGATAGAGCAATGCCCCGATCCATGCCGGGTCGGTCGAACCCGCCAGGGATTCGCCACCGGCAACAAGGCGCACGGCAAGGAACACACAGCCCCAGGCCATGCCGCGAAAGATCGCGTTGGGCAGGTCCACGCCAGCCATCACCACGCGACGCGACACCATGTTGCCGCAGGAAAACAGGGCCGTTCCCGCCAATGCCAGAAGCGCCCCGGTCCGCGAGATCCCGCCTGCCCCGGCCATGCCGGTCATGAACACGATGCCCAGAATCGCGATGCAGCCGCCGGCAATACCGCGCAGGCTGGGACGATGGCGAAAGAACAGCCACTGGTTCAGGGTATTGAACAATGTCGCGAGGCTGAAAATGACCGACACCGTGCCGCTGGCCAGGTAGGTCTCCGACCCGTAGATCGCCAGGAAATTGCCCGAGAACATGCACGCACCCATCAGGGCCAGCCAGGCATGCAGCCGCAGGGGCACCCGACGCAGACGCCCGGCCAGGCCCAGCCAGCCCCCCAGTGTCAGCGATGCGATCAGGAAGCGCCAGAAGATCGCGGTTTCCGGCGGCGTGCTGCCCACCTGCACGTGGATGGCGAACCATGTCGTGCCCCAGATCAGCACGACGGCGAAAAACAGCACACCCAGCATGTGACGCCTTATCCTTGGAACAAGATCATGACCGGGCCGGCGGCCCTGCCTCGCGCACTCTAGCGAAGCGCGCCGGTCCCGGAGTGGCCGCGCCTGTCAGAATCCTGCGCTTTGTTGCGATCCGGTTCGCGCGGCCACCTGTCCTGTCCGTGAGGACCCGCTCTATGATACCCTCTCCAGTCCCCACCCCCATGGCCGCTCGCGATGACACAACTGGCCGACCTGACGATCTTTCGCACCCTGCACGATACCGACGCGACGCTGCGCGCGTCGGCCCATGTCGGCGAAGGGCTGGCCGTTGCCATATGGGACCGCGACGAGGTCGCCCTGACGCGGTACGACACCCCCAACCATCATACGTTGAGCCTGTACCTGGAACACGGCGAAGGATTCCGGAAAAGGCTTGATCAAGGCTGGAAATGCAGCAATGGCGCGGGAGATTTGTGCCTGATGCCCGCACGTGCCACCAGCGACTGGGACGTCAGCGGGCCGATCCGGATGTTCCATCTCTATATCGCGCCGCACGCTTTCGACCGTGCGACATCCGAAATGTTCGACCTGGACCCCGCCCGCATAAGCCTGCGCGAGGATGCCTATTTCCGCCATGCCGGGATCGAGGCGAAAATCCGTTCGGCCATTCTGCCGCGACACTGGGCCCAGCCGGCGGACCGTGTCGCGGTGACACAGGCGGGAATGGACCTGCTGTCCTATCTTCTGGCACACATGACCGACCGGCGGCTGGACCTGCCACGACGGGGCGGGCTATCGGTCGCGGCCTTCCGCCGGGTCCGCGCCCTGATCGACGCCGAGATGGACCGGGCCCTGTCCATCGACGATCTGGCCATGGCCGCGGGGCTGAGCAGCTTTCATTTCGCACGGGCCTTCCGCCAGTCGCATGGCGAGACCCCGCACCAGTTCCTGACGCGCCTGCGCATCGAACGCGCCCGGCATCTGCTACGCCTGGGCGAATCCCCGAAGCGGATCGCAGGCCTGTGCGGCTTCAGCAGCCATAGCCACCTGACGGCACGCTTCCGGGCGCTGACCGGCCTGACGCCCAGCGACTATGCCCGCCATTGCGGCCACCGGACGGATCCGGGACCCGGCGACGATCAGTTGATCTGATCCAGCAGCGGCTGGATTTCGGAGGCCGGACGGGGCCGGCAGATGAAAAAGCCCTGGATTTCGGAACAATTGATCTGCTTGAGGTAATCGAACTGTTCCTGCGTTTCCACGCCCTCGGCGGTGGCGACCACGTTCAGGCTGCCGCACAGGCTGGTAATCGCCCCCACGATCGCCGCCCCGTCGCCGACACCCTGGCCCAGTTCGCGGACGAAGCTGCGATCGATCTTGATCCGGGTAAAGGGCAGGCTCTGCAGGAAACTGAGCGAGGAATACCCCGTTCCGAAATCGTCCAGCGCGATCTTCACGCCCATCTCGCGCAACTGCCGCAGCACCCGTGCCGCGCGCGGCACGTCGTCGATCATCGCGGTTTCGGTAATTTCCAGTTCCAGGCGCCCGGCATCCAGCCCCGACCCCAGAAGCGCCTGGGCCACGGTTTCGACCAGTCCGTCATGCCGGAACTGCGCCGCCGACACATTGACCGAAACGACGATATCCTCCGGCCAGGCAGACGCCTGACGGCATGCGGTGTTCAGCGTCCAGACGCCGATATCGTACATCAGGCCCATGCCCTCGGCCACCGGGATGAAGTCGCCCGGCGGGATCAGGCCACGGACGGGATGCATCCAGCGGATCAGCGCCTCGACACCCACGATGCGATGGGTCCCGATATTCAGAAAAGGCTGGTAGAACAGGACGAATTCATCCTGCGCCAGCGCACGCTGCAGGTCGCGTTCCAGGTCCATGCGTTTCTGGCGCATGCGGTCCATGACCGGATTGTAGAACCGGATTCCCTCGCCCTTGCCGTCCTTGGCATACTGAAGCGCGATATCGGCGTTCCACATCAGGGTATCGCGATCGCTGCCGTCGGCGGGAAAGCGCACCACGCCGATCCCGACCCCGACCGTGACGTCGTGGCCCAGGACCGACATCGGGCGCGACAGGACGCTGCGCAGATGCTGCGCGTGCGCCCAGATCATGTCGCTATCCTGTTCCGCCCGCATGACCAGCGCGAATTTATTGCCCCGGATGTGGGCGGCGACGTCGTCCGGCTCCATCAACCGGCGCACCCGGTCGGCGACGAGGCGCAGCAATTCGTCCCCTGCCGCGTGGCCCATGGTGTTGTTGATGCGCTTGAAGCCGAACAGGTCGAAATACAGGACCGTAAAGCGTTCCGACGGCCGTTCGCACAACATCTGGAGATGCGTCTGCAATCCCGGGAGGTTGGCAAGACCCGTGACATCGTCATGCTGTTCCAGAAAGCGCGCGCGGCTTTCCGACCGGCGCAGGTCCGTCAGGTCCCGGCACAGCAGCAGCCGGCGCCCATCCGGCAGCCCGGTCCAGGACAGGCGCAGCGACCGCCCCTGCCGCAGGATTTCGGTCGTCCAGTCGCACGCACCGTCCGCCGTCCGCGCGGTATCGCCGGACAGCACCGCCATGATCGCCCGGGCCTGGGTACCGGGCCACAGCAGGTCATCCGGCAGGGCAAGCGTGCTCCCGAACAGGTCATTGCGATAGAGCAGGCCGCAATCCGCCCCGAACAGGGCGATGCCGTCGGGAATCCGGTCCAGGACCGGACGCAGCGCCGGATCGGCACCCTGCGCCGGCCCACCCGCCGCCGACACATCCTGCACCACGACGACGGCCGCCGGCATGTCCGCCAGGATCGCGCCGATATGGCGGGAATGGTCCAGGGCATGACATTCGATGCGGGCGTGGAACCGGGTGCCGTCCCTGCGGGCGATCAGTTCGACCCGCTCGGCCTGTCCCTGGACCGGAAGGGCGGCCCCTGTTTCCCCGGCGCCCCGGCACGGCGAAAACAGCGCGGCCAGAGGACGGCCCAGCATGTCGTCGGCCGTATAGCCCGTCAGGTTGCGGGCGTCCGCGCCCCAGGCCGCGACACGGCCCGATGGGTCGAGAAGACAGACGAACCGATCAGACATGATCGGGACCACGGCGAAAGTGCCCGGCATGACACCGGAGAATTGCGAGGAATCCGTCAGAAGCGCCATGTCTCGCCATTCAATTCAGACTCCGCCGAACCGCTGAAGAAATATCCACCTGTCATGAAGGGTCCGGCGACCGGTACTGGTCCGAAAAATGGGAAGGAAACGAAGCAGGAAAAACGTTCCGCAGCCGGCCGCCGGCACACGGACCGCGATGCCGTCCACTGGCCCGTCCGGGCAACGATTCATCACCCAGGACAATATCATGACGAAACGTTACGGAGAATATGCCAGATCAGTCAATACGATAAAGCAACCTCCTCCGCGTCAATCACCGAACACGACCGTCTTGTTGCCGTTCAGGATCACACGATCATCTAGGTGATAGCGTACGGCGCGGGCCAGGACGCGACGTTCGATGTCACGCCCCTTGCGCACCAAGTCGGCGGGCGTATCGAAATGGCTGACGCGTTCCACATCCTGTTCGATGATGGGGCCTTCATCCAGGTCGGCTGTCACGTAATGCGCCGTCGCCCCGATCAGCTTCACCCCCCGCGCATGCGCCTGGTGATAGGGCCGCGCGCCCTTGAAGCCCGGCAGGAAGGAATGGTGGATGTTGATGCACCGCCCCGACAGCCGCGCGGTCAGGGAATCCGACAGGACCTGCATATAGCGGGCCAGCACCACCAGTTCGGAATTGGTCTGCCGCACCAGGGTCCACAGGCGCTCTTCCTGCTCGGCCTTGTTGTCGCGCGTGACCGGCAGGTGGTGGAACGGGATATCGGCCATGTCGATATGGCCATAGGCCGCGCGCGGATGATTGGCGACGATGGCCGTCGGCGTCATCGGCAGCTCGCCGATCCGCCAGCGGTACAGCAGGTCGGCCAGGCAGTGGTCGAATTTCGAGACCATCAGCAGGACGCGGCGGCGCACCGCGCGGTCATGCAGGGTCCAGTTCATGTGAAAGCGTTCGGCCACGGCACCCAGCCGCGCCCGCAGCCAGTCCAGGCGCTCGCCGTCCGTACGAATACTGAAGACGACGCGCATGAAGAACAATCCGGTTTCGACGTCGTCGAACTGCTGCGCCTCGGTAATATTGCCGTCGGCTTCGTACAGCGTGGTGGCGATCGCCGCCACGATGCCCGGCCGGTTGGGACAGGACAGCGTCACTGTAAAGCTTGCCGGAACCTGATGATGGGTCATGTCGGACAATCCACGGGCACGCGCCAGCCTGGTCCGTCCAGCCTGGTCCGTCACAATAGGCGCCGGCCGCCGGAACTCAAGCCCGCCCCTACGGACCTGCGCCGCGCACCGCCCTCCATGCGGCCTCCAGCGCGTCGGGCATGGTATCGCAGAACGCGCTCCAGTCCGGCGCGTCGCCGGGGGCGGCGTCGGCCCCCCCGATCGCGGCGCGCCAGCGCAGGGCCCCATGCGGATCGGCCGTCTTCTCGATCCGCACGATCCTGTCGTCGGGGATGCGCGACAGCAGCCGGGCCAGCCGGCGTTCGGGCGTCATCGGCGTCGCATAATTATGGGACATCGGGGGCCTCCTGCATTCCAGAGTGGCCCGCGCACGGCGGACGGCGCAAGACGAACAGCCATTCCCCGGTTGCATTCCGCAGGCCGAACGGCTTCAACACCAACATACCTCAATCCACCAGCAGGCCCGCCCCCAGGTCAAGGAAGCCCCGTGTCCCCCTTTCCCGGATTACTGCCCGACGAGCCGGTCGACACCGTCGCCCACCTGATCCAGACCGCCCTGACCCCCATCTTCATGCTGTCGGGGATCGGGACGCTGCTGAACCTGTTCAATACCCGCCTGGCGCGCGTGTCCGACCATATCGAGAAGGCGAACGAGACGCTGGAGCAGACCAAGACGCCGTCCGAACGCCGGCACCTGCACCGGCACCTGGGCCATCTGCACCGGCGCACGCTGCTGCTGGATGCCGCCATCCTGCTGGGCGCGGTCGGCGGCGCGTCGGCCTGCGGCGCGGCCTTCGTGCTGTTCCTGGGCAGCCTGCGGGATTCCTCGGTGGCATCGTGGCTGGTCGTGATGTTCGGCGTGGCGCTGTGCTGTACCGTGGGGGCGCTGGCCATGTTCCTGTGCGACAGCCTGCTGGCGTGGCATGGGTTGCGGATGACCACATCCTGGGCACGATCGATCAAGCCGAAGATCTAGACGACCGCGTCGAAGCACGAATTTTTCATTACAAACGCATAAGATCAATAAATGTGCACAATGCCCATTTATTGATCATTTCTTCCGTCGAACCCTGATGATCTCCCCACGATCGCATAGAAACGCGTCACGATTCAGCACGGCGTGTTTTTCGACTCCAATCAATAAACATTCTCATGTTCAAAGAATGAACAGAATATTCGTTTATTGTTTACTATGCATTTTCCAGTCACCTGCCTCCCTCTTCTTTCCTGTTGCGTGGGGCAGGAATTCGGTGTTGGTTCCGCCCGAAACCAACCCATAGGATTTTGGATAATGCTTATTCAGGAAATCGGTAATCTGGTCGCCCACTCGATGGACGTCGCGTCGGTCCTGCCGATGGTCGCCTTCCTGCCGCTGGTTGCCGCGCTGATGGTCGCCACCGCCGTCGCCGACCGGATTGCCTGACGCCGAGCTTTCCGCCTACGGCGTGCCGTCAGCCGGATCGACGGCGTAGTCGGACAGGTTCATGTCCCGATGCACCACGCCGCGGGCACGCAGGAATGCCATGAACGCCCGATAGCGCCGCGCATTCAGGACCGAGGGCTGCTTGCAGACGCGCGACAGGGTCGCCGTCCAGGCGGCACGGTTCAGCTTCGTATCCAGTTCGGGATGCTCCCGGACGGCCTGGGCCAGGATATCGTCCGGATGGTTCAGCAGGACGTTCGTCCCCTCCTCCAGCGCGTCCATGAAGCGGACGATCCTGGGGTCATGGGCATGGTCGCGCGCGGCCAGGAAGATCAGTTCGTCATTCAGCGGCACGCCATGTTCCTCGGGATAGACCGCGCCGGGGGCGAATCCCTTCTGCCGCAGGTCGATCAGTTCATAGGTGCGCGTCGCCCCGATCACGGCATCGACCGCGTGTGACATCAGGGCCTGTTCCAACTGGAAATTGACGTTGACCTGATGCACGTCGGACAGGGACAGCCCGACCGACCCCAGCATGGCCGCCAGCACCGCGTCGTCGACCCCCGCCATGGAAATCCCGATCGTCCTGCCCTTCAGGTCCTTCAGGGAATGAATGTCCGGCCCGGTGATCAGCGTATCCAGCGGCGTGTCGATCAGCGTGCCCACCCGCACCAGCGGAATCCCCTGCTCGGCCAGCATGCCCAGCTGCGTTTCGTAGGACACCGCCAGATCCGCCTGCCCCGCCGCCACCAGCCGCGCGGGGGACCCGGGATCGGACGGGGCGATCAGGTGCACCTGCAATCCATGCCGGCGGAACGCGCCGCTATAGTCGGCCGCCAGAAGCGCCGCGTGATCGGCATTCAGGAACCAGTCGAGAATGACCGTCACCGTGTCCGGCACCTGGGCACGGGCTGGAGACAGGACGGACAGGGACAGGACCGCCAGACCTGTCAACACGCGCAGCAATCCGGTCACGGCGTGAGTCCTTATCCTCGGGGTGCAGGGCATCATGCCCTGCCGGGTCCGGGCACAGCCCGGCTTTTTTATGGGGGTGTCGGTCCAAACAGCCCGATATCGAGATGCTTGCCCGTCGAATAATTCAGCCCCGCGACGCGGCCGAATTCGATCACGTTCAGGCCGTCCCGCCGCAGGCGCGCGCGAAAGGCCGGTTCGTCGCGGCGGTCCACCAGCGCCAGGCCGCAGGCCCGGTTGTCGCGCAGCAGGTCGGCCGCGGCAACGGGATCGACCAGCGCCGTATTCTGCCCCACCAGGAACACCAGGCTGGGTTCCGAGAACGAGGGCGAGGCCACGATCGTATCCGGGCACGGCCGGTAATCGTCCACCAGCGCGGCCAGGCGCGGACTGAGCCAGATCGCCTGCAGGTTCGGGATCACGGTCACGAACAGGCCGACATGGATGATTACCGCCGCCGCGACCGCCGCCATGGCGGCCCGCAGGGGCTGGCGCCCCACCAGCAGCCAGGCGGACACCAGCACCAGCGGCAACGCGCCCAGCGGCACGATCAGCGCCGCGGGCTCCACCCGATGCTCCAGCCGCCACAGCAGCACAGGCCCCGCCACGGACAGCGCGACCCCCAGCACCAGCCACAGCACGCCGTACACCGCCAGCACCACCCGGCCCCACAGCGCGGCCGGCCATGACCAGCGGTCGGGCATGGTCATGATCGCCGCCGCGGTCAGCATCGCGATCGCCGGATAGGTGGGCAGCACGTAATGCGGCAGCTTGGTCGCGATGGCTTCGAACACCAGCCAGTGCGGCACGATCCAGCACAGCAGGAAACGCACCGGCGGCGCATGCCGCCGGGCCCAGACGAAGGGCAGCGCCATCGCCGCGAAGATCGAGCCGGGCCAGAAGGCGATGGCGAACGCCAGCAGGTGATACCCGGGCGGCAGGCCGTGCGCCTGCTGGCCATGGGCCACCTTGCCGAGGAAATTGGTTCCCACCGCGCGCGAGAAGAAATCGCCATGGCTGACGACCCCGATCGCGACGCACCAGGGCAGGACGATCGCCAGCATCACCGCCCAGCCCCACGCGGGCCGCAGCCGGTGCCACCAGTCGATGCGCCGTTCCACCAGCGCCAGCGCCAGCGGCGTGCCGAAGCCCGGGATCAGCACCACCGGCCCCTTGAGCATCAGCCCCACCCCCAGCGCCGTCCAGTACAGCAGCGCGGCCGAAAGCGGCGTCGGCCGGTCGCGTTCACGGTCCAGATAGGCGCGCAGGAGCCCCGTCTGCGCCAGCAGCACCGCCAGCAGCAGGGTGGTGTCGATGGTGGCCATCCGGCCCTCGGCCGTCGTCAGCACCGACACGGCGAGCAGTCCCGCCGCCAGCAGACCGCTGGCCGGACCGAACAGGGTGGCGCCGATCCAGGCCGTCAGCACCACCACGGCCGTCACCGCCAGCAGCGACGGAATGCGATAGGCCCACACCGCATGCTGGCGCAGGGTGCCGGTGGCGGCGACCGAGGCGGCCTCCAGCCAGTAGATGCCGGCGGGCTGCAGATAGCGCGGCTGGTCCTGGAACCGGACATCGATGAAATTGCCGCTGCGCAGCATCTGCGCGCTGGCTTCCATATAGCGCGGCTCGTCCCGGTCCAGGGGCGGCAGGCTGGCCCGCCCGGGCAGGAAGATCATGAACGTACACAACGCCAGCATGACGTAATGCCGCAAGGTCAGCCGCGTCATCCGCCGCGCCCTAGCGTTCGGTGATATGATGGGGAAGCCGTGTGCGGTTGTTCAGCCACATCACGCCCAGAAGGTCGCGGATACCGACCAGCGCGCGGTTCAGGTTGGTGTATTTGGAATGCCCGTGCAGACGGTTGCGGTGCCGCACCGGCCGGCACAGCAGGGGCACGCCCTGCCGCCCCAGCAGCGCGGGCAGGAAGCGATGCAGCCCCTCGAACTGCGGCAGGCGCAGGAAATCCGCGCGCAGGAATACCTTCAGCGGTGCGCCGGTATCGGGGCAGCCGTCGCGCAGCAGCCGGCCGCGCAGGCCGTTGGCAAAGCGCGTCGCAAACCGGCGCGACAGCGTATCGCGGCGCCGCAGCCGGACACCCACGACCAGCGGCGCGCGGCCCGGCGCATTCCGCGCCAGGTCCAGCATATCGGCGATTTCCGAAGGATCGTCCTGCCCGTCGCCGTCGATCGTCGCGATCCAGCGCCCGTGCGCGGCCTCGATCCCCGTACGCAGGGCGGCGGATTTTCCAAGCCGGCGATCGTGGCAGAGGACCCGCAGGCCGGGCAGCACACCCTCGGCCCGGGCAGCCAGCAGGGCGTCCACGGTGCCGTCGGTGCTGCCGTCATCGACGAAGACGACTTCGCACGGCGGCAGGGAGCGGAGCGATTCGGCCAGTTCGGCACAGACGGGCCGAATGTTCTCCGCCTCGTTCAGGACGGCCGCCACGATCGAAAGGACGGGCTCCGAACGATCAGGGGATGAGGACACGGTCAGAAGGGCGACCCCGGTCAGGCGGCGCGGTGGGACAGGGCCGACGGCAGGTCGGCGATCGCCCGATCGACGATCGCATGGTCCGCGCCGGCCGGAAGCGCCGTGGCCAGCACATCGCGCGTGGCCTGGATCGCCACGTCGATCGCGACCTGCCGGACCTCGCGCACCGCGCTGCGTTCCGAGGCCGCGATGCGGTCACGGGCCATCTGTTCGCGGCGGGTGGCAACGGCTTCGGCCTCGCGACGGGCCTCGTCGGCAATGCGCGCGGCCTCGATCAGCGAATGCTCGACCAGGGCGCGGGCCTCGACCATCGCGGTTTCACGCTCGCGGGTCGCGTCTTCCAGCATCTGCTCGGCCTCGCGACGCAGGCGCGCGGCCTCGTCCAGGTCGGCGCGGATGCGGTCGGCGCGGCTGTCCAGGGCGGCGGCCAGCGGCGTCCAGAGCTTCTTGCCGAACAGGACGAAGAAGAGGACGAAGGCGACGGCCGACCAGAAACGGGGTTCATGCAGCATGGTCTTGGACCTGTTCCTTTGCGTCCGCGATCAGAAACCGTGCGCCGTCGCGGCGTCGTCGACCCGGCGGGCCAGTTGGTCGGCCGGAACCGACGTGCCGGACAGCTGATGAACCAAGGCCTGCGCGGTATCGTCCGCGATCTGGCGCAGCGACCCCAGGGCCGCGGCGCGCGCCGCGGCCACCCGGGCCTCGGCATCACGGATTTCCGCCGCGAGGCGGGCATTCATGTTCTGTGTCTCGTGAAGGGCGGCGAGACGGGCGTCCTCGACCACCTTTTCGACATTGGCCTGCGCTTCGGCCATCGCGGCGCGACGGGCCTGGTGCAGTTCGTCCACCGCCGCGTCGGCTTCATCCTTGGCGCGATGGGCGATATCCAGGTCGTTTTCGATCGTCTGGCGCCGGTTGGCCAGCACCCGGTCAACCTTCGGCAGGGCCGAACGGCTGAGCAGCAGGTAGAGGACCAGGAAGATCACGCCACCCCAGACCACCTGACCGATGATCAGGGGGTTGGCAAAATCAAGCTGCGGCATGCCCACGGCGCGCGCGCCCGGCGCGGCCATCGCCATAACGGGCAGGGCCAGCGCGGACGACGTCAGGAGCGACGCCGCCTTGCGGGTGATCGACACCGCGGAACGTGCCATTTCGGCCTCCGTTCTTAGACGAACAGGATCAGGAAGGCGATGAGCAGGGCGTACAGGGCAACGGCTTCCGTCAGGGCGAAGCCCAGCATGCCCAGGCCGAACACGTGCGGACGCGCGGCCGGATTGCGGGCGATGCTGCTGACCAGCGTGGAGAAGATGTTACCCAGGCCGATGCCGACGCCGGCGAGGGCGATAACGGCGATACCGGCACCAATTTCCCGGGCTGCAGCGATGTCCATAGCGAGGCTTTCCTTGGTTGTTCAGGCGTTCAAAGAGGCTGGGGATACGTCGCGATCAGTGCGCGACCGCCTCCCGCAGGTAGATGCAGGTGAGAATGGCGAAGACATAGGCCTGCAGCGCACCCACTAGCAATTCAAGTGCCATCAACGCGACATTGATGACCACCGGCCCGACGGCGAGCACGTCGCCGAACAGTCCGAGCCCGGCCAGCATGATCGTGAAGGCGGCGAACATTTCCAGCATCACGTGACCGGCGACCATGTTGGCGAACAGACGGATCGACAGGCTGACGGGACGGGAAAGGAATGAGAGGATTTCGATCGGCACCAGCAGTGGGGCCAGGGCGACGGGCGCCCCCGCCGGCATGAAATGCGCGAAGAACTTCGGGCCCTGCGCCTTGAGCGAGACGATGACCGCCAGCACGAACACCAGCAGCGCGAGCGCGAGCGTCACGGCGATATGGCTGGTAAAGGCGAACGAGAAGGGCAGCAGGCCGAGATAGTTGCCGGCCAGGATGAAGAAGAACAGCGTAAAGATGAACGGGAAGAACGCCCGACCCTCGGGCCCGATCGTGTCCACCGCCATGTCATGGATGAAATCGTAGCAGATTTCCGCCGCCGCCTGCAGGCGGCCGGGCACGATGGCGGCGGGACGCATGCCGACATACAGGAACGCCAGGACCAGGACGGACGCCACGATCATCATGACGGGCGACTGGCTGAAGCGCAAGGATTCGCCCAGTCCGCCCAGGACGGGATGGAGTTCGAACTGACCCAGTGCGTCGATGGTGGATCCAGCCGCCAACTTCGTCTTCCCTCTACCGCGCCGGCCCGCCTACGGATCCGGCTTGTCCCCCGGCGTGTCCATGGGCCTGACCAGACGCCAGACATTCAGCACACCCGCAGCACCGCCCAGGAACGAGAACAGGATCAGGAAAGCCGGACGGCTGCCCAGCCATCGATCCAGCCCCCACCCGACCGCGACGCCGACCACAAGGGCGGAGACCATCTCGGTGCCAGCCCTGAGGGCGAACCCCAGGACAGACATGTCGCTGCCCTGCGTCGTCGCCCCCTGCGTCTCCCGGCCGGAAATATTCCGGTCCCGGGCCTGCCGCAGGCGCGCGTCGAAGGACTGACGGGAACTGTCCGTATCCTTACCCAAAATTCACACCTCCAGGCAGGTGCAGGCGCTAGCTAACGACGCGGCATGAGGCTGTCAAGCGACCGGTCGTATTTGATATTGGGGAAAACAGGGATGTTCCGTCCCGGGTTGCATGCATTCGTGACGTATATGCATTCATAACATAACTGTCATGCCGCGAACGCATAATTGTGTCACGGGTGGGCACTCGCCCCCGGGATCTCGTCATAGGCCGCGCTGCCGGGGAAGGCGCCGGGCATCGGCGCGTCGGGAGGGGCGACCCGCATGGTCTGCCCGGCCGAGGGCCCGATGTCGCGCGCGTCGATCGCCGTTCCCAACGCGCCGGTGCTGCCGTTGCCCACGGCATAGAGCGGACGGCCGGGCTGCAGCCAGGCGGCCAGGCGCGCGGCCTCGGCCGCCGTCAGGTAAATGGCGCTGTGGTCCTGCATCACCGCGCCGATCAATTGCCCGTGCAGGCTGTAGAGCGGCGCGCGCACCGTGCCGTCCACCACGATGTCCGGCCCGCTGGTGGGCGTGGGCAGGCGGACCGAGACGGCCCCCGCATCCTCGATACGGCGGCCGCGCGGGCCATCGACCGCATAGGCCCGCACGATCGGCAGGGTACGGCCCCGCAGGCCGCTGACCGAAACCCGGTCGCCCGGCTTGACCAGCCCGGCAATGGCCAGCCCGAGTTCGTGCGAGCAGAGGATTTCCGTCCCGTCGGTCAGGATCAGCCCGTCCACGTCACCCGCCGGCGTGGGCAGGTAATGCGCGACCGTGCCCGAGGTGACGGGAAGCGGGGAAAAGTCGTAGGCCGAAACCGGCTGCCCCGTGGACACCGCGGCAGCGGGCGCTGCGGCGGGACGCGCGGGCGCGGCCGACGGCCGGGCGGCCGCCGATCCGGCCAGCAGGACGGACAGGCCGGCCGCCACCGGAAGAAGGGGGAAACGGCGGAACATATCCTGGAACATTTCCATGCCTGGTCTCGTCTCTGCGTGGTCGTCGTGCGTGGGGCGGAACAGTCAAGTCGATCCCGCCCGGCGCGACAATCCCCGCTTGCGTCGGATCAGTGCCGGAAGTGGCGCATACCTGTGAACACCATGGCGATGCCCGCCCGGTCGGCGGCGGCGATGACCTCGTCATCGCGGATCGATCCGCCCGGCTGGATCACCGCCGTGGCGCCGGCCGCGATCGCGGCCTCCAGCCCGTCGGCGAAGGGGAAAAACGCGTCCGACGCCACCACGCTGCCCGTCGTCAGCGGCTGGTCCAGGCCGGCGGCCCGGGCGGCTTCCGCCCCCTTGATCGCGGCGATGCGCGCCGAGTCCACGCGGCTCATCTGCCCCGCGCCGATGCCGGCGGTCGCCTGGCCCTTGGCATAGACGATGGCGTTCGACTTCACATGCTTGCCGACGCGGAAGGCGAAGATCAGATCCGCCATCTCGGCCTCGGTCGGGGCGCGGCGGGTCACCACCTTCAGGCCGGCGGGGACGATCCGGCCATTGTCGCGGGTCTGCGCCAGGAAGCCGCCGGCGACCGAACGGATGGCCACCCCGCCCACGGACGGGTCGGGCATCGCGCCGGTCAGCAGCAGGCGCAGGTTCTTCTTCTTCGCCAGGATCGCCTGGGCCTCCTCCGTCGCGTCGGGGGCGACGATGACCTCGGTGAAGATGGCCGCGATGCGCGCGGCGGCGTCGGCGTCCAGCGTGCGGTTCAGCGCGACGATGCCGCCGAAGGCCGAGACCGGATCGCAGCGCAGCGCCAGGTCCCAGGCCGCCGACAGCGTATCGGCGGTGGCGACGCCGCAGGGATTGGCGTGCTTGACGATCACCACCGCCGGGCCGTCGAATTCCGCCACGGCCTCGAACGCCGCATCGGTATCGTTCAGGTTGTTGTAGGACAGGGATTTGCCCTGCACCTGGCGGGCGGTGGCCACACCGGGCCGGCTGCTGCCGTCGGCATAGAAGGCCGCCTGCTGGTGCGGATTTTCGCCATAGCGCAGGCTTTCGCGGCGCAGGCCCGCGACGGCCAGGCGTTCCGGCAGCACGTCGCCGCGCTGCACGGCGAACCACGCCGCGATGGCGGAATCATAGGCGGCGGTGCGGGCATAGGCCGCGCCGGCCAGCGCGCGCCGCGCCGCAAGCGTGGTGCCGCCCTGGGCCAGCGCGTCGATCACCGCGCCGTACTGCGCCGGATCGGTCAGCACCACGACATGGCCGTGGTTCTTGGCCGCCGCGCGGATCAGGGCGGGGCCGCCGATATCGATGTTCTCGATGCAGTCCTCTTCCCCCGCGCCGGAGGCCACCGTGGCCTCGAACGGGTAGAGGTTCACCGCGACCAGGTCGATCGGCGCGATCCCGTGTTCGTCCATCTGCGCCAGATGGGCCGGCAGGTCGCGGCGGCCCAGGATGCCGCCATGGATCTGCGGCACCAGGGTCTTCACCCGCCCGTCGAGAATTTCGGGAAAGCCGGTATGGTCCGACACCTCGGTCACCTTCAGTCCGGCCTCGCGCAGCGCACGGGCCGAGCCCCCGGTCGAGAGGATTTCCGCCCCATGGGCGATCAGGGCGCGGGCGAGGTCGAGCAACCCCGCCTTGTCGGAAACGGAAATCAGGGCGCGGCGGACCGGCACGGGCGTCTGGGTCATCGCGGGAAGCGACCTTTCACATGGACGGGCGGCAAAGCCCGCGTCCTTATCCAACCTGGACCACGGGAGCAAGGCTGGGCATGATGCCCCGCACCCCGAACGATTGGGTTTCCAAAGGGCTCGGCCCTTTGGCGGGTCAAGGGCTGAGCCCTTGTACACACGCCCGAATGTCCTCGACCAACCCCGGCAGAACAGACAACGCCATCCCGTCCAGACTGACAACCGGACGCACCGACAGGCTGTTGACCAGCACCACACCCCCTGCCCCCCGCAGATCGTCGGGTATCAGCGAGGCCTCCTCCACCATGCAAGCCGCCAGCAGCACGGCGCGAGCGATCCCCGGCAAGGCGCCGTCGCCGACCGGCGGCGTGACCAGGCGCCCCTGGTGATGGACCAGCACCGTGCTGACCGTGCTTTCGGCCACCCGCCCCGCCGCGTTCAGCAGCAGCGCGTCATCCGCGCCGCGCTGTTCGGCCTCCAGCCGGGCCAGGATGTTGGGCAGGTAATTCAGGCTCTTGACCCGCGAGAGCGGGGATGCCGCATCCCGCCGGACGCGGGTGCTGACCACCAGGCGGGCCGGTCCCGGGGCGGGCGCCGGGGGAAAGGGCACGATCAGCAGGCTGGGTTGCGGAGAGGCGGGCGGGAACAGGCCGCGCGGGCCGCAGCCGCGCGTCAGAGTCAGGCGCAGCGCGCCTTCGGCCAGCGCATTGTGCCGCACCACCTGGCGCAACGCGTCCTCGATCCGGTCCAGGTCGGGGCCCGGAAACATCAGCAGGTCCGCACCCTGGCACAGCCGGTCGAGATGCCGGGCCAGATGGGCGATGCGCCCCCCCGCGACGCGCATCGTCTCGAACAGTCCGTCACCCAGGGTCAGGCCGCGATCGGCGGGATCGATCCGCGCCCGGTCCGCCGGGACCAGCCCGTCATTCAGCCACAGCATCGTCATGACGCCATCCCGGCCGGCTCGGCCCCGAACAGGGCCAGCAGCGGCGCGATCTTCAGGCACATTTCCGCATATTCCCGCCCGGGGTCCGACAGGATCGTGATCCCGCCCCCCGCCGCCGCCACGATCGCATCCGGCGTCGTGGCCAGGGCGCGGATGACGACCGAACTGTCCATCGCGCCATCGGTGCCGATGCGAAAGACCACCCCGCAATAGGCCTGCCGCGCCGACGATTCCAGTTCGTCGATGATCTGCATCGCGCGGTGCTTCGGCGCGCCGGTCACCGATCCGGGCGGCAGGGTGGCGCGCAGCAGGTCGATGGCATCCCGTCCCGGGGCCAGGGTGGCCGTGACCTCGGACACCAGGTGATGGACATGGGTGAAGGTCTCCACCGACAGCAGTTCCGGGACACCGACGCTGCCGATCCGCGCGACACGACCCAGATCGTTGCGCATCAGGTCCACGATCATCAGGTTTTCCGCCCGTTCCTTCTCATCGGCCGCGAGTTCGACACGGCGGGCGGCATCCTGTGCCGGGGTGGCGCCGCGCGGGCGGGTGCCCTTGATCGGCCGGGTGCGGGCCACCCCGTCAGGGCCGAGATGCACGAACCGCTCCGGCGAGGCCGACAGCAGGCCGAAACCCGGCCCGCAGGCCAGCCACGCCCCGAACGGCGCGGGCGAGGCCCGGCGCAGGGCCCGGTAGATGGCGCCGTCCGTCAGGCCGGGCGGGCGGCGGGCGGCCATGCGCCCGGTGATGTTGACCTGGAAGATGTCGCCCGCCGCGATCCGCTCCACCGCGCGCGCCACCGCGGCGGCGTACTGCCCCGGCGCCTGGTCGGCGGCGAAGGCCAGGCGCGGCAGGGCGGCGGGGGCCGGGGCCGGCTCCATGGCCGCCCACGCGGCGCTTACGTCGGCGATCAGCCGGTCCGGATCGGGGCGGATCGTCGCCAGGTAGGCGCGCCGCCGCACACGGTCGAACAGGACGGCATGGTCATAGAACCCCGCCGCCAGGTCCGGCTGGGCCGGATCGGCCACGTGGCGGGTCGCGATCCCTTCGAGGCGCCGCCCCACCCCGTACCCGGCGAAGCCGATCACCCCGCCCGCGAACGGCAGGGCCTCGCCGGATGCGGTCACGGGCGGCGATCCGGCCGGCGGCAGCAGGGCGCGCAGGGCCGCCAGCGGATCAGATGCCAGCGGGGCCCCGCCGTCCCGCCATTCAAGGACCTGGCGCGGCCGGCGGCAGAGGATGGTCCAGCGCGCGCGCGGCCCCGCCGGCCCGCCGCTGTCCAGGCAGGCCAGCCACGGTTCGTCCCGCCACGCCCACAGCACGTCATCAGGGTCCCGCCACGGCAGTTCGACGGCGTGAAGGTCCCCGATGCCAACCGGACCATCCATGACCGCTACCCCCCCGCGGCGAAGGCGTCGATCAGGGACAGGACTTCGGCCACGTCCGGGGATTCCATCACGCGGTGGGCCAGCCGTCGGCAGTCCTCGAACGACAGGGCGCGCACCCTGCGCTTCACCCGGGGCACGGCGGAGGCGGTCATCGAGAAGCTGCGCAGGCCCAGCCCGACCAGCAGCGGCACCACCCGCGGATCGCCGGCGATTTCCCCGCAGATCGAAATCGGACGATACTGGCGCAGCGCGGCCTCGGTCACCGTCTGGATCAGGCGCAGCACGGCGGGATGCAGCGGCTGGTAGAGGGACGCGACATCGGCCAGGGCGCGATCGGCCGCCAGCGTGTACATCGTCAGGTCGTTGGTGCCGATGGCCAGGAATTCGGCTTCCTGCGCCAGCGCATCGCCCATGATGGCGGCGGCCGGGGTTTCGACCATGATGCCCAGCGGCGGCAGGCTGTCACCCAGCTTCACCCCCCGGCGGCGCAGGCGGCGCGCGACGCGCTGATAGATGTCGCGGGCCTCGCGCAGTTCCGGGACGGTCGTGACCATCGGCAGCATGACGCGCATCGGCCCGGCGGACGACGCCTTCAGGATCGCGGCGAACTGGGTTTCCAGGATCGCGGGATGGCGCAGCAGCAGCCGCAGGCCGCGCACGCCCAGCGCCGGATTGACGTTGTCGCCGTCACGGTCCAGCCCCGCGCGGTTCAGGGCCTCGCTATGCTTTTCGCCGCCCCAGTCCACCACGCGGATGGTGGTGGTATCCCCTGCCATCGCGGTGATGATTTCGGAATAGATCGCGGCCTGGCTGTCCTCGTCCGGCATGGTTTCGGCATTGATGAACAGGAATTCCGTGCGCAGCAGGCCGATGCCCGACGCGCCGGACTGCGCGATCAGCGCCAGTTCGGCCGGCAGTTCCAGATTGGCCTGCAGATGCAGCTTCTCGCCGCTGGACAGGCGGGCCGGCAGGCGGCGCAGCCGGCCCAGCGCCTGGCGTTCGCGCGCATGTTCGGCCACCCCGCCGCGCGCCGCCGCCAGCGTATCCTCGGTCGGGTCCACCACCACCAGCCCGGCGGTGCCGTCCACCACCACGGTGGCCCCCTCGCGCACCCGCGCCATCAGCCCGTGGGCGGCCAGCACGGCGGGAATGCCCAGGGCGCGCAGCATGATGGCGGTGTGGTCGGTGGCGCCCCCTTCCTCGGTCGCGACCGCGACGATGCGCGACGGGTCGATCAGCGCCGCATCGGCGGGGCGCAACTGTTCGGTGACCAGCACCGCGCCCTCGGGAAGCGCGCTGAACGAGCGAAAGGGCATGCGCCCCAGGTTGCGCAGCAGCCGCCGGCCGATTTCGCGGAATTCGCCCGCGCGGCGCTGGGCGGCGGCGGCGTCCTCGCCCTCGGGCACCGGGGCGTCGGCCCCGCCCAGCAGGGCCAGGGCCAGGCTTTCGGTTTCCTGCCGGACGGCGGCTTCGGCTGTCAGTCCGTCCTGGACGATGCGGCGGCGGATGCCGCGCTGCAGGCGCGACGGGCCGAGCATCCGGCGATAGACCTCCAGCAGCGATCCGATTTCGATCTGGCTGTCCTCGGGCAGCACCGCCAGGCGGTCGCGCAGGCGTTCGACCTGCCGCACCGACCGTTCCACGGCCTCGGCCAGGCGCTCCAGCTCGGGTGCGGGGTCGGCGGCGCGGGCGTCGGGATCCATATCCGGCGCCGGGCTTTCCAGCGCCACCGCCGCCGGGCCGATGGCGATGCCGCGCACCGTGGCATCGCCGGACAGCCGGTGTTCCGCCCGCGTTCCCCGCCGGCCGGCAGCCCGCCGGCGCGGCGCGGACGAGGGGCCGGCGGCGTCAGTCGTCTTCATGGAAGCCCGCCTCGATCAGGGCCACCAGGGCCTCGATCGCCGCATGGGCATCCCATCCCGTGGCCATCAGGGTAATGGATTCCCCCCGACCGGCCCCCAGCATCATCAGGCCCATGATCGAGCGCGCCGATACGGTCTGGTCGGCCCGCGTGACCTCGACATTCGCGTCGAACTGCTCGGCCACCGTCACCAGCTTGGCCGCCGCGCGCGCATGCAGCCCGCGACGATTGACCATGGTCAGGGTCACGGACAGGACATCGGGGTCCTGGGGGTCCAGCCCGCCAGGAGCCGACATGCCGGGCGAGGACATGCCCGGTCAGCCCATGGCGACCCGCCGCGGCGCAGGACGGTACAGCGCCTGCGGCGGCATGTCGGCGGGGCGTTCGCCCAGCAGGCAGCTCCGGGCGCCCCCCAGGCATTGCGGCGGCAGGTGCGAGGCGGTGGAGATGTATTTGCGGCCCGCGCCCTCGGCCAGGTCCGCGCATTCCTCCAGCGTGTGGCCGTTGCGGATCTGCGCCAGCTTGACCATCATCGGCACGTTGACGCCGGCCAGGACTTCCACCCGGCCCGCTTCCATCGTGGAAATGGCGAGGTTCGAGGCCGTGCTGCCGAACATGTCGGTCAGCAGCAGGACGCCATCACCCGTATCGACGCCGGCGATCACCGATTGCAGGTCCGCGCGTCGCAGGACGGGATCGTCACCAGCCTCGATGTTCAGGGTAGCCAGTTGGGGTTGCGGCCCCACCACGTGCTCCATCGCGCGTTTCAGCGTGTCGCCGAGCTCGCCATGGGTGACGAGGACCATACCAATCATGAGGAATACTGCCCTTCCACCACGTCCGCCGCGTGCTCCCTCGGTCGGCTGGCCCAGCGCCAGCTAGATCGCCCCTGCCGGGCCAGTTCGCGGTGCATGACGATGATCGGCCACGCACCCTGAGCATCCGCGCCGCCCGACTGCACATCGGTCGGGGCCGCGCCCTTTTCAATATGGGCAGGTTTCCCGGGGCTGTCGCATGTTCCACCGGGTTCCGCAAGATTTTTGGCCGCAAGGCGCCGCGCCAGCGCCTCGACCAGCGTGACCGAGCGATGGCGGCCGCCGGAACAGCCGATGGCGATGGTCGCGTATTTCTTGCCCTCGCGCACGAAGCGCGGCAGCACCAGGCCCAACATGCCGTCGATCTGGTCCAGGAAGCGCGGATAATCGGGGTCGGACGCCACATAGTCCGCCACCGCCTGGTCCAGCCCATTCCGGACGGACAGGTCGGGATCGTAATAGGGGTTCCGCAGGAACCGCGCGTCGAACACCATGTCGGCCTCGCGCGGCAGGCCGGCGGGAAAGGCGAAGGACATCAGCGCGACGGTCAGCCCTTCGGCCATGCGGTCATGGCGGGGGGCGAAGCGCATTTCCACGACCTGCCGCAGTTCGGGCGGCGGCAGGTCGGAGGTATCGATCACCATGTCGGCGGCGGCCCGCAGCCGCGCGGTCAGTTCAATTTCCGCCTCGATCCCTTCCTTGACCGTACCGCGCATGGCCAGCGGGTGCCGCCGCCGCGTGGCGGTATAACGGCGCAGCAGCACGCTTTCCTCGGCCGTGGCATAGATCAGCTCGGCCTGCAGGTCGGGATTGACGCGCAGCCGCCCCAGGGCGGCCAGCACGGCGGCGGCGTCGAAGCCCCGGGTGCGGGAATCCACCCCGATCGCGACCGGCTGTTCCGCGCGGGTCACGATCTCGTCCATCATGCCCAGCGGCGGATTGTCTATGACCTCGTATCCCAGATCCTCGAGAATGCGCAGAATCGAGGATTTTCCCGCCCCGGACAGACCGGTGACCAGCAGGATGCGACGCGGCGCCGGTACTCCGTCATGTGAAGAATCCGTCACGGGAAATCCTGGCTGAACAACGGGCCGGACAGTTCCGGACCCGAGAACAGTCGCCGCACCGCAAGGGAATGATGCGTCAACGTCCATCTGACACCCAAAGCACCGCCATGAAAAGGACACACAGGCATCACATCGGCATCACATCTGCTCGGACGTTAAAATTTTGCAACGTCCATGCTGGCAGTCAAGAGCCAGATTGACCCGCGCCACCGCCGAGGCCAGCGCCGGATCGAGCCGGATTTCAGGCAGGCCGGTCACCGGATCGTGCGCCGGCAGGGGCAACCGGTCGGGCCGGTCGTCCGGTCCGACCAGCCGGACCACCAGCACGGGCCGCGCCCGCGCCAGGAAGGGCATGCGCACGATGCCCATGCCCCGGATCTCGATCAGACCGGCCAGGGCAGCGGGGGCCGAGGCCCAGCCGCCGGCCAGGTCCACCCGGTCGTCGGCCACAAGGTCGTAGCCCGCATCGACCAGCCGCAGCAGCAGGTCGGACTTGCCCGCCCCCGGCGGCCCCAGCAGCAGCACGCCCTGGCTGTCCGTTTGGTGGCCGTCTACCCCCCGGGGGCCGCGCCTAGCGGCACAGCCGGCATGAATCTGATTCTTCTGCGATGGATACGGTTCCATGATTCCTCGAAATCGCCTTGCCGGGGTTGAATTTTATCGTGAACACAATATGACACTTTTGTTATTTTCAGGTTCGTTATTGATACATCCGGCGAAGGAGCATCGCGCACCGCATGATGGGACAGGACATCCATGTTCGGCACCTGACAGGGATCGACCCCACGACCGGGCGTCCGGCCCCCAACCTGGTCGAGCAATGCCGCATCGCCCTGGACCATGGCGCGGCCATCCTGGCGCGCGACGGATATGCGATGCAGGACGTGACCCGCATTGTCTTCATGCTGCGCGATACAGATGCCTTTTCCACCTG
Source organism: Gluconacetobacter diazotrophicus PA1 5 (assembly GCF_000021325.1). Taxonomy (GTDB): domain Bacteria; phylum Pseudomonadota; class Alphaproteobacteria; order Acetobacterales; family Acetobacteraceae; genus Gluconacetobacter; species Gluconacetobacter diazotrophicus. The sequence goes on from NC_011365.1 coordinate 2,119,026, forward strand.
TTTCCCGCTGCTGCGCGAGGCCTTCGGAACCGGCCGCCCCGCGACGACGCTACGCCGGGTGCCGGGCTTCACCGACGCGGCGACGTTGATCGAGATCGAACTGGTGGTCAGTTCGGCGGCAGATTGAACCGTTCGTTCTTTTCTGAACGAAGGCTTCCTTTCCTTCAAAACGAGAGACCATTCCGGACAGACCACCATGACAGATGTCATGCCCGGCACCTGACACCCGGCAATTCCTCGCCAGGACCACGTCCTCCACACTCGAACACCGAGGAGGACCCCATGACACAGCCACCACCGGCCTGCCTGTCGGCCGTCACGAAACGACTGGTCGGCAAGACCGTACTCTGCGATTTCAGCCTGACACTCGGGGCCGGCGAGGTCACGGCCCTTCTCGGCCCCAACGGCGCCGGCAAGACCACCGGCATCGGCCTGCTGACCGGCCGTCTGCGCCCCGACGCGGGTCAGGCCCGCCTGTTCGGTCTCGACCCCGCCCGGGCCGCCGCCCGCGCGAGAATGGGCGTCATGCTCCAGGCCGCCGGCCTGCCGGACGCCATGACCGTCGCGGAACTCGTCACCCTCCAGTCCGGCTATTACCGCCGTCCGCGCCCCGTCGCCGAGACACTTGCCCTCGCCGGCTTGTCCGATCTCGCCCACCGCCGCTGCGCCGCCCTGTCGGGCGGCCAGGCCCGCCGCGTGCAGTATGCGCTCGCCATCTGCGGCAGGCCCGACCTGCTCATTCTCGACGAGCCCACCGCCGCCATGGATCGCGCCTCCGCCCGCGCCCTGTGGAGCACCGTCCGCGATGCCGCCGACGACGGGGCCGCGATCCTGCTGACCAGCCACGACCTGGCGGAAGCCGACGCCCTCGCCGACCGCGTCGTCGTCATGAATGCCGGTCAGATCGTCGCCGACGATACCCCGGCCGCCCTGCGCACCCGCACCGGCGGCTCGGTCATCCGCTGCCGGTCCGCCCTTCCGCCCGCCATCGCCGCGACGCTCCCCGCCGTGCGCGAGGCCGTCCGTGACGGCGCCGACCTCCGCCTCGTCACCGCCGACGCCGTCGCCACCGCACGCGGCCTGTGCGACCGCGACCCGGCCCTGGCCGCCCTGCGCATCCACGACGCCACGCTCGAAGACGCCATCGCCATCCTCCTCACCCCGGAAAAGGGCCTCGCCGCATGACCGACCTCGCCTTGCCCGCCGGCATCTATGGCCGCGAATGCGCCGCCGAGCTGAAACGCTCCTGGCGCCTGCCGCAATTCATCGTCCCGACCGTCCTGACCCCCGCCGCCTTCTACGCCCTGTTCACGCTTGCCATCCCCGCGCACCCGTCGCCATCGGAAGCCACCGCCACCCTGGCGACCTATGGCGTCTTTGCCGCCATAGGTCCGGCGCTGTTCGGCTTCGGCGCCGGCATCGCGTCGGAACGCGAACAGGGGCTGATCGAACTCAAGCGCGCCTCCCCCATGCCTGCCGGGGCCTATGTCGCGGCGAAACTCGTCGCCACCCTTGCCGCCACGGCCGCCGCCATCATGCTGATCGACGCCCTCAGCCTGATTGCCGGTGTCAGGCTGACCGCCGCGCAATGGGGCGCCCTGACACTGCTCCACCTCGCATCGGCCATCCCGTTCGCCCTGGTCGGCTTCGGAATCGGCATGCGCATGAGCGCAAAGGGGGCGGTCGCACTCGCCAATGTCCTGTTCCTGGGGTCCGCCATCCTGGGCGGCCTGTGGTTTCCCTCGCAGTTACTGCCGGGGTGGATGCGCGCCATCGGCGAGGTGCTGCCCTCGTACCACCTGGGGCAACTGGCCCGCTTCCTGGTCGGCGCCGACACGATCGGAACCGTCGCCACGCACGCCGCCGCCCTGCTGGCCATGACAGCCGCCGCCTTCCTCTGGGCCCGGGCCGGCTGGCGCAGGAGCGCCGCTTGACGCCCGCCCCCGCCACACGCAACGATCCGACGATGCACACACGGGGCGAGCGCTGGTGGGAGGGGCCATGGCCCTGGCTCGTCTACCTGATCTTCTACGTCCTGCCCTGGGCGTGGGAGCCACCCCATGCGACCGACCTGATCGCCTCGGCCATCGGGCTGGCCGTGTTCCTGCCGGTGTATTTTGTCAGTCACCGCCTCACCGACCTGCCGCTGCTGGCCTGTGCCGGCATCATGCTGGGCATCGGCATCGCACTCGCCCCGTTCGGCAGCTGGACCGTCTTCCCGATCTACGCCAGCGCCGTGGCCGGCCACCTGCGACCCGTCCGTTTCGCCGTCGCGACAGTCGCGGCCATTGCCGTCGCGACGGCATTGGCCGGGCTGGCCTGGCACCAGCCCGTGCTGTGGTGGTTCCCCGGAATCCTGCTTGTCATCATCATCGGCGGCAGCACCATGTCGCGGGTGGCCTTCCATGAACGCACCCAGGCCCTGCTGGCCAGCCAGGAAGAAGTCCGCCGCCTTGCCGGGACGGCCGAGCGCGAACGCATCGCGCGTGACCTGCACGACGTCATCGGCCGCGCTTTGACCCTGACCGCGCTGAAGGCCGACCTCGCCGCCAGGCTCGCCCCCCGGGACGCCGAGGCCGCCGAAGCCGAGATGCGCGCCGTCGCCGCCCTGGCGCGCGAGGGCCTGGCCGAAATCCGTGCCGCCCTGGCCGGACACGCCGGAGGAAGCCTGGCGCATGAAATCGCCGCCTCCACCGCCGCCCTTGAAGCCGCGAACATCGCCTCGACCCTTGCCGGGGACCCCGCCGCCATCCCCGCCGATGCCGGCGCCGTCCTCGCAATGACCCTGCGCGAAGCCGTCACCAACGTCATCCGCCACGCCGAAGCCACATGTTGCGTCATTCAGCTGGACCATCACGACGGCACCGCCCGCCTGTCCGTATGCGACAACGGCCACGGACGCAGTTTCACGGAAGGACGGGGCCTGACCGGAATGCGCCAGAGGCTGGCGGCCGCGGGCGGCGCGCTGGCCTTTCAGCCCGGCACGCCGGAGGCCGGCAGGCAGGGCATCCGGCTTGTCGCCACGGTGCCCGCATGATCCGTCTTGTCATCGCCGAAGACCAGACGCTCGTGCTCGGGGCCATCGCCGCCCTGCTGGAACTGGAAGACGACCTGACCATCATCGGCCGCGCGAAGGACGGAACGGCGGCGCTGGACCTTGTCCGCACCCTCGTCCCCGACATCCTGCTGACCGATATCGAAATGCCGGGCCCGAGCGGCATCGACGTCGCGCGGGATATCGCCGCGGCCAGCCTGCCGACACGCACGATCATCGTCACCACCTTCGCGCGCCCCGGCTACCTCGCCCGCGCCCGCACCGCCGGAGTACGCGGCTACCTTCTGAAGGACGCCCCGGTGGAACAGCTTGCCGCCGCCATCCGCACCGTCGCCACGGGCGGGACCTTCATTCCCCCCGACCTCATGGCCGCCGCCTGGGACGCCGGCGCCGACCCGCTGACCGCCCGCGAACGCGACGCGCTCCGCCTTGCGGAAGAAGGCCTTTCCAACAAGGACATCGCCCGCCGCCTGGGCCTGTCGCCCGGCACCGTGCGCAACTACCTCTCGACCGCCGCTGGCAAGCTCAACGCCGCCAACCGCATCGAAGCCGGGCGGATCGCCCGCGCCAACGGATGGCTGTAGATGTCGGCAAGGACCTTGCCCTTTGAAAACCCATTCGTCCGGGGTGCAGGGCATCATGCCCTGCCGGGTTCGGGCAGAGCCCGACCTCTCAGCGCCGTTGCTGCAGGATACAGGCCAGCGTGAACAGCCGCCGGGCCGTTTCCTCATCCATGTCGATCTTGCCGCGCAGGCGTTCGATCATCAGCGCCGCGCCGTCATTATGCAGCCCGCGCCGGCCCATATCGATCGCGCGGATGCGCATCGTATTCCCCTCGGTCACCGCCTGGTCGAAGCTGTCGACCAGCAGGACGTAATCCTTGATCAGGCGGCGGAATGGGGTCAGCGAGACCCGATAGATCCGCAGCGGCACATCCTGCACACTGCGGATATCGAAGATCAGGCCGTTGGTCTGGACCGACAGATGCAGGTTGAACGGCCCGACCAGTCCCTGGGGGACGAAGCGGGCCGTCTGGTGCAGGTCGGCGATCGCCTGGGCGACATCGTTCCGCCGGACCCGGCCGGCCCCCAGCCCATCATCGACGTCATCGAGAATGACATGGGCCAACATGCGCGGCCCAGTGTCTGGGAGCGATGACATGCCAGGCGATGGATGATGGGCCACGGACCTTGTCCCGTTCCTGCCCCGGCGGCCCCGGGGCGGGAGCAGGACCGGGTACGTTATGCTACACCACCGGGGTCAGCAGCGACTGCCCGGCGAACCAGGCGGCGAGGTTGCGAACGACTAGGTCGCCCATTGCCAGACGGGTTTCCACCGTGGCACTGGCGCGATGGGGCTGCAAGGCGACATTGTCCATCGTCTTCAGCGCATCGGGCACATGGGGTTCATGCTGGAACACGTCCAGCCCGGCGCCGCCCAGTGTCCCGGCCTGGAGTGCCGCGACCAGCGCGTCCTCGTCCACCACGGTGCCGCGCGCGACGTTGATCAGCACGCCGTCGGGACCCAGGGCCTCCAGCACCGTCTTGTCGACGATATTGCGCGACTGCGCGCCGCCGGACGCCGCCACGACCAGCACGTCGCTGTCCCGCGCCAGCTCGGTCAGGTCGGCGAAATAGGTATAGCCGCTCTCGGGAATTTCCCGGATATCGTGATAGGCGATCGGCATGTCGAACGCCCGCGCCCGGGCCGCGATCGCGCGCCCGACCTGCCCTAGGCCGAGAATGCCCAGCTTCCGCCCCGTCACCGTATGACCCAGCGCGATCGGGGCCTTGCCCCACGATCCGGCGCGAACATAGCGGTCGCCGGTGCCCAGGCCCCGGCAGGCCATCAGGATCAGGCCCAGCGCCATGTCGGCGACATCGGCGGTCAGCACGCCCGGCGTCGTCGTGACGCGGATGCCGCGCTGGCGCGCCACGTTCAGATCCACCGCGTCGGTCCCGATCCCGTTGATCGCGATGATTCCCAGTTCAGGCAGGGCCGCCATCACATCGGCCGGCACGCCGCTGCCGCCGCCGGTCGCGATGCCGCGGATCGACCCGGCAACGCCCGCCAGCGCCGCGACGTCGGTGAAACGATGCACGGTATAGGCATCGTCGAGGGCCTTCTCGATCTGCGGCATCATCGGCTCGATCAGAAGAATATCGGGTTTCATTCATGTTCTCCGGTTCAGGGCCCGCCATGGGCCCCAATGAGCAGGCGGACTCAGCCGCAGGTCAGCGACAATGTGCCCAGATGCGGGAATGTCGCGCTGACCCGCGTGCCGGGTTCGACGAAAAGGGTGCCGGTGGTCGATCCGGTGGTGACGATGGTGCCGGCGGCCAGTCCCCCGGCATAGCGCGCGGCATGCGCCGCCAGCCACACCAGGGTGCGGATCGGATCGCCGGCCGAATTGCCGCCGACGTGATCGTCCACCACCTTGTCGCCGACCGTCAGGATCACCCGTTCCTCCACCGGTACCAGGGACCGCCAGTCGGTGATCCCCGGGCCGACGAACAGGGCGCCGTGGCTCTGCTGGTCCGCCAGATGGTCCAGCGCGGGCTGGCTGCCGGCGGTGGCGAAGCGCGTATCGATGATTTCGATCGCGGTGTGGACCGACACGATCGCATCACACACCTCCGCGGTCGTATAGGGCGCGTCGCGCGGCGGCAGGCCGTGCCCGAACCGATAGGCGATTTCGGCCTCGACGCCGATCAGCCGGCACAAGCCGGGCGGCAGCACGGTTTCGCCGTCGAACAGGGTCGCGGCCAGGATCGGGGCCGCGAACGGTTCGGAATCCGGCGTGCGGGCGCCGACCTTCCAGCCCGCGATCCGGTCACCCATGGCATGCATGGTCGCATGCTGCACCCGATACGCCACGTCGTCCGAGGGAACCTCGCACCCTTCGGGCACGTGGGCCAGCGGGGGGGCGCCGGCACGGACCCGCAGGAAGGCTTCAGTCAGTTGATCAACCAGTGGGTCGGTGGAAACGGTCACACACATGCTCCTGTGCTGCCCAGGGAAGATGGAATCTTCTGTATTCAAGAAAGAACGAGGACCCACACCCTAGCTATTGATCAGGTCACGCCGGTCCAGCAAATCACGGTCACGCGGTTCGGGGGCGAACAGCGTGGTCACGATCGTGATGGCCGCCAGCACCATCACATACAGTGCCAGCGGCACCCAGGCGATCAGGCCGGGACGGGCCGCACCGGCATCGTGGCTGGTCACCACCGCGATAATCACGGACCCGACCAGCGGCGCGATACCGCCGGACAGCACGGCCGAAACCTCACGCGTCAGGGAAACGCCCAGATACCGATGGCGGGACCCGAACATTTCCGGCAGCAGCGCGCCCTGGGTACCGAACATGCCCCAGGTGGCACAGCCCAGCGCCAGCGACAGCGCCGCGATCGTCAGCGGCAGATAGCCGAAGCTGAGCGCGTACCAGACCGGAAGGGCGGCCAGCATCTGCAGGATGGCGAACCCGCGATAGACGGGAATGCGCCCGAACCGGTCGCTGAGCAGGCCGGCGGCCGGCACCACGAAAGCCCCCACGATCGCGGCGCACAGCAGCGACAGCGCGCCGGTCGCATTGCGCATACCCACGACATTGACCGAATAACTGACGGCCAGGACCTGATAGATCGAAGATCCGCCATTCTCGGCCATGCGCAGGCCCATGCCCAGCAGGATCGTCTTCCACGATTCCCGGACCACTTCGGGCAGGGACATGGCCCGGGCATGTTCCTCTTCCTCGATTTCCGCGAAAGCCGGCGATTCCTTGAGGTTGAATCGCATATAAAGCGCGATGATCAGGATGACGGAACTCAGCAGGAACGGCAGGCGCCACAGCCAGCTCTGCAGTACATTGGTCACGTGGAACAGCAGCGCGAAATAGACGATGGCGGCGATCACGGTCCCGATCTGGATGCCCAGGAACGGCAGGGCGGCATAGAAACCCCGCCTGCCCTTGGGGGCATATTCCGTCATCAGCACGGCCGCACCCGCCTGCTCCGCCCCCGCGCCCAGACCCTGCAACAGGCGCAGCACGATCAGCAGGATCGGCGCCCAGATACCGATGGTCTGATAGGTGGGAACCAGGCCGATGGCGGTGCTGGCACCGCCCATCAGCGTCACCGTCAGCAGCAGGACGAGCTTGCGCCCGAACCGGTCGCCCACCATGCCGAACAGGATTCCGCCGATGGGGCGAACGGCAAACCCCAGGAAATAGGTCGCGAAACTGGCGATCAGCCCGATGCTGGTCCCCTGGTGCGGGAAGAACAGCGGCCCGAAGACCAGGGCCGCCGCCAGGCTGTACAAGGCAAAATCGTAATATTCCAGCGCACTGCCCAGCGAACTGGTCCAGGCCGCGCGGCGCAGGTCGGCCGTGGTGACCTCGGGGCGCGACAGCTCCATCTCGCGGTTCGGCGTGCGGGACCGGCCCGGGGGGACGCCTGCCTGGGCCACCCCGGCGAGAACTGGCTGTTTCATGGCAGGTTGATCCCGATTTCACGTCCGGTGCGGGCGGATTCACGCAGGGCCAGCGCAATACCCAGCGATGCCACACCGTCCTCGCCCGTGGCGGCGGGACGGCCGTCACCATGGATGGCGGCGGTGAACAGGGCGAAGGCGCGATGATAAAGGTTATGATGCTTCAACGGTATGTCATGTTCGCCCTCGCCGTCGCGCACCGATACGGTGCCGATGGGCCGCTGGCTCATGCAATCGCGGCCGATGATGATGCCGCGCTCGCCCATGATCTCCACGCCGCCCGGTGAAAATGGCGTGGTATATCCGCCATGAATCTGCACCAGGACATCGCCGGGAAAGCGCAGGACGGCCATGATGCCGTCCTCGATCCCGTCCTGCGCCAGGCGCCCGCTCTGCGTCATGGCGAAGACGCTGACGGGGTTTTCATCGAACAGGAAACGCAGCGTGTCGATATCGTGGATCGTGCTGTCCAGGATCACCCCGCCACCCTGGTCGTTGACGCGCCATCCCTGCAGCGCGGCGGCCAGGAAATTGGCGTGAAACAACCGGGCCGCGATCAGGCCGCCGATCCGCCCGTCCTCGATCAGGCCATGGATGGCCATGTGGGTCGCGGCATTGCGCAGATGGTGGTTGGTTCCCAGCACGACGTTGGACTGGCGGCAGACGCGCACCATCTCGCTCGCGTCATCGACCGACAGGGCCAGCGGCTTTTCGCACATGACATGCTTGCCCGCCCGCGCGGCGGCGATGGTCTGTTCGAAATGCAGGCGGTTGTTGGTACTGATATAGACCGCGTCGATGTCCGGCCTGGACAGCAGGTCCTGAAGGGACGTCGTGTGATAGGCGATGCCGTTGGCCTCGGCGAACGCCGCACCGCGCCCGGCATCGCTGCTGAGCACTCCGCGCACGTCGCTGCCGGGCTGGGCGCGGATCGCGTCGATGATCCACTCCCGCGCGACGTTGCTTGCCCCTATCAGACCCCATCCGGTCGGATGCGTCATACCGTCCTCCTTCGAGGCACCAGGCCCCGGTCCTTGTTCGTATTATTGATTGTCGTAAAGACCCGGATGAGCGACCGGCAGAATACCGCGCGGCGGAACGGGTCTGTCCGGATGGAACGATGGTCCCTCGGCTTACCCCGCCATGACGGTCGGCTATCCTGACAATCCGCCCCTGCCAGGCAGCGCGTCCGCTGGTCCCGACAGGATACGAGATTCGATCATAGAGGCCATCGTCACCAGCCCCGCAAGAGCGCGCCACCCCCAACCGGTTCACAAATTCGTATTTGTGCAGTGCAAAATTATTCAGTCTTTTTCAGGATGGTATCTGAATCGTATCCAGCGGCACGTCGATGAAGGTCGCCAGGGCCTCCACCACCAGCCGATGGTCCTCGCGCTGCGGCAGGCCGGAGACGCATAGCGTGCCGACCACCCCCACCCCGCGCACGCGCAGGGGGAACGCCCCGCCGAAGGGGGCGTACTCGGCCTCGGGCAGGCCGAACCGCTCGGCGATGGTCTTGCCTTCCTGGAGAAGCTGCAGGCCCACCGCGTACGAGGACCGGTGGAAGCGCGCCGCCACGCGGGCCTTGCGCGCGATCCAACCCAGATTGTCCGGCGTCGCCCCGTCCAGGCTGGCGCTGAACAGCGTGTGGCCACCCCGGCGGATGTCGATCGCGATCGGATGCCGGCGCTCATTGGCTGTCTGGCGCAGCCAGCAGCCCATGATCCACGCGTCTTCCTCGGTCAGGCCCGGCAGGATCAGTTCGCGCTCCTGCCGGGCGATCCGTTCCAGATCGCGCGCCAGCGCCGGATCGTCCGACCTGATAATCCCTGCCCCTGCCTGTTCCGCCATGATGCCTCGTCCTCCGTTCATGCGTTCCCCGATATTCGGCCTGGGGAATGTGAACGGTATCATCGGCCATACGATCCCAATGGGGAATTACTTTATCGTGATTTCGATCCCACCAGCCCGACCGATAAAGGACTGTTTCAAAAGTCCCATTCCTGTGCGGGATACCAACATGACAGATCTTTCGACCCACGATGCGCTGGTCATTCACGGCAAGGGCGACCTGCGGATGGACAGGATCGCGACCCCGCCGCCCGGCCCGGGCGAGGTGCGTGTCCGCATCGCCTGGGGTGGAATATGTGGGTCCGACATGCATTATCTGCGCCATGGCGGGGTCGGCGCGTCGGTCCTGCGGGAACCGATGGTGCTGGGGCACGAGGTCTCGGGCACCGTCGAAGCCTGCGGCCCCGACGTCCACGGATGGCAAGCGGGAGAGCCGGTGGCCATCCATCCGGCCAAACCGTGCGGGACATGCCCCGAATGCCGACGCGGGCTGCATAACCTGTGCCGCAACATGCGGTTCTTCGGCAGCGCGGCCTATCTGCCGCACACGCAGGGCGGATTCCGCCGCACGATGACCGTGGCGGCGTCGCAATTGCACCGCCTGCCGCCTGGGCTGGACCTGCGCCGCGCCGCGCTGGCCGAACCGTTCGCGGTGGCGCTGCACGCGATTGCCCGCGCCGGGTCGTGCGCGGGCAAATCGGTTCTGGTCCAGGGGGCCGGCCCGATCGGGGCGTTGATCGTCGCGGGACTGGCGGTACGGGGCGCCGCGCGGATCGTCGCGGCGGACCTGCATGATTTCCCGCTGTCGGTGGCCCGCCGCCTGGGCGCGACCGAGACGTGGAATACCGGCGCGCCCGCGCCGGACGCCTCCCGCGACGAGGAATTCGACATCGTGTTCGAAGCCACGGGCGTCGTCGCGGCCCTGCCGTTCGCCATCGCCCACACGCGGCGTGGTGGTGTCCTGGTGCAGGTCGGCATGTTTCCGCCCGGGACTATCGAAGTGCCGATGGCGCAGATCATCGCCCGCGAACTGGACCTGCGCGGTACGTTCCGCTTCGACGCCGAATTCGCCGAGGCACTGGATCTGCTGGCCGCCCATCCGCAGATCGCGGACGGGCTGGTGACCCATGAATTCGCGTTCGACGCCTACGCGGCGGCCTTCGACGCATCGTCGAACCGGCAGGCCGCATCCAAGGTCATGCTTGAAATCGGGGGATAGGGATCAGGGGCTTTGCCCCTGTCTTATCACCGAATTGTGATGCAAGGACCGAGGCCCCTGCCCCGTTCGGGCAGGGCCCGAACCGTATTACATTACAGTATCGACTGGGCGCGGCTGAGCACCATGTTGCAGATTTTCTGCGTCATCTGCTGCTTGATACCATGTCCCGCGCCGGCCAGCGAGAACGTGCCGCCATTTCCCGTGTTCAGGATGCCGTTCTGCCCCGCCTGGTACTGGCTGTCGCCCTGGCCGTTGATGCCGGCCTTCTGCCCCAGGCTGCTCATGACCGGAGACGCGGCGCTGGCCCCCAGGTAATTGTTCTGCACGCAGAAGCCCAGAAGACCGGCCAGGTTGCTGGGACCGGCGGACGACACGGACGGCAGGCCCATCATCCCCACGCCACTGCCGCCGCCCATGGCCATGCCGGACATGCTGCCCCCGGGCATGCCGGGCATCGTCGGCATCTGGGCGCGCGCCGCCGAAAGGGAGGCGACGGAGGCCACCGAAAGGGCCGCTGCAAGCGACAGGGTCGCGAAATGACGGGTCATGTTTCGGGTCCTATTCCTGTTGTCGTCGCAAGCATGGGCCGCCATTCTGTCCAGACGATGATGGGCGATATCACATCCGGTCAGAGTGGCGCGTTAAAGACCAACGTATAGTAAAGCTGCCGGACCAACGGGATCAGCACATACTGAATCAGCAGCAACAGGACCAGCGGACTGAAATCCATGTTGCCCATGACCGGCAGGATATTTCGGATCGGCCGCAGGACCGGCTCGGTCAGGCGATTGAGAAAGCGCCCGATGTTCCACACGATCGGGTTGCGCGTGTCCAGGACGCCGAAACCGTAGAGAAAACTGAACACGCAGGAGAGAATGATCACCCACGTATACAGTCTGATGGCTTGAAGCAGCAGGCTGAAGACAAGCGTGAGCAAGATAGCGTTCCCCGTCGGTGGCAGGGCGGAATCCTACCGAAGCCGGACCAGCCGCACAACACCGCCCCCGCCCGCGACGGTGCCCCGCGGACCGACCCGAAACCCCGCCCGGAATCGGGCGCGACCCCGTACCGTCCCCGCTTTGATCGCCGCTTGACAAACGCCGGGCGCCCGTTATTTATCCACCCCGTCAGGCAGTGGGGCTGTAGCTCAGTTGGGAGAGCGCCTCGTTCGCAATGAGGAGGTCAGGGGTTCGATTCCCCTCAGCTCCACCACTGGCCGACAATCTTCACAGAAAATCATTGGAAGATAATTTCTTCTTTTTCTGACGAAAAAGAACGGAGACTATCGTTCCGGGCATCAGCGGGACGCGATGCCTGAAGGACGGTCCATGATATTCTTCATTCTGAAGGCCGCGCTATCCGGCCTCCTGATCGCGCTCGTCTCGACCATCGCGCGGCGTTATCCGGGGCTGGGCGCCCTGGTGGCGTCCCTGCCCCTGATCTCGGTATTCGGCATGATCTGGCTGTGGCTGGAGACAAAGGACCCGGTCCGGATGGAATCCCATGTCGGCGCGACCTTCTGGTACGTGATCCCGTCCCTGCCCATGTTCCTGCTGATTCCGTGGATGATGCGCCATGGCGTGCAGTTCTACATGGCGCTCGGGCTGGGATGCGGCCTGACGGTCCTGCTGTATCTGGGCATGGCGTGGCTGGCCCCGAAGATCGGCGTCAGCCTGTGATGCCGGACCCACTCGAGTTCGGCCCCGTTCCACTTCCCGCGATCGTGATGGCGGCGCATCCTGGCCAATCCGGACCGGACGACCATGTGTCGATGGTCAACCAGGAGGCAGTCATGTCATCCAAAGGCCACCCCCACAAACACACCCCGGGCCGGCACAAGGCCCCGCATTACGGCGCCGCGCATTACGCCAAGAGCTCGACGAAGACCGGCACCGATCGGCTGCTGGACCTCCGCGACACCGACGTGGCCGGCCGCGTCGCCAAACCGGGTGCCCCCCGCGGCAAATAGCCGGGGCAGCAGCACCACCACCCAGCGATCCGGCGTCTCGTCCCGAAGCGGCTACCCGCTTCAGGGGCGGGACGCCGCGCGCCGGCGCGGATGTACCGTCCCGCCCATCATCGACGCGTCCCGGTGCTTTGCGACAAGCTGGCGCAGCGTCCCGGCCATTCCATGCATGACCTGGGTCAGCAGGCCAATGCGACGTCCCATCTCCGACAGGGGATAGCGGTCGAGGCACGACGATATTGTCGCGACACGACTTTCCAGGAGGGCGACGTGCGCCTCCAGGGACTGATTATGGCTATCGTTCATCATGACCCCCCACTGACGCTTATCCTTAATTGGACGGGACACGGTTCTGCCGTGCGGCGTTCAAGGCGACCAAGGCGACCAAGGGGCATCGGGACTGTTCGTCCTCTTTCTTTCAATTACCTTATTGGCATTCATCCATGAATGAATTGCAAGATATTATTTTATGGTGAGTGGGGAATCTTTCGATACCGTGGCACGCGATGAGCGGCGCTTCGCCACAAGACAGTCTGAAACGACTATTCCATGCCTATAAACGGATAAATAACAAAATCATAATGACATATACAATATCATTCAGTTTATATATTTACGTCAGATCATGTCATGTTTCAAATGTAACGCTCGGAATTTCATAATGTAACATGGTTATTGTTTCGAGTATTAAAATCTTTTTTTCTGTTATGGCTTGACTTCATTCCATCATGTCCTGCCGGGACCACCTCCGTTTCGCGCGGTTTGGAGAGAAGCATGCCCACCTCCCCCAAGGCCGCTCTCGCGCTGCAACAAGGAGAAAGTGCCGCTCGCCGGTCTCAGGCGACCGGACCGGCCTTGCCGCTGTTCGGCCATGTCACGCGGCTGATGGGGTTCCGGCTACAGACCGACCTTCACGAATGGGCATCGGAAATCGGCGTCCGCAGACCGACCTTCACGAATGGGCATCGGAAATCGGCGTCCGCCTGCCTCTGGGCACCAAACGGCAGGAACGCATCGACGTGATCGCCCGGCGCGGCATCCTGTTCATCCACGTGCCGAAGAACGCGGGGACCTCGGTTGCCACCGCGCTGTATGGCCGGGCGCTGTCGCATGAATCGATGCGCCTGTTCCTCGACGTCGCGCCGCGTCTGGCCAGGACGCTGCCCAGCGTCGCCATCCTGCGGGACCCGGTGGAACGGTTCGCCTCGGCCTATCGCTATGCGCGCGATGGCGGCAGCCGGCACCGCAACGTCGCACCGCCCTTTCGCGACCGCTATATGCGGTTCGGTTCGGTCGACGACGCGCTGGATCATCTGGAGCAGGCGCGCTCGCTCTATCACATCGACCATATCTTCCGCCCGCAATCCTGGTACATCACGGACCTGCGCGATATCTCGCACCTGCCCGATCGCGTACCGGAACTGCGTACGCTGCGCCTGCCGCATCTGAACGAAAGCCGCTCCTATCCCCTGACCCTGACGGACCGGCAGCAGGAGCGGATCCGCGCTTTCTATCGCGCGGATTTCGCGCTGTTCGACGGGCGATAGTCCCGCTTTCCTCTTCTTTTTCGCAAGACAAAAGAAGATAACACCCTCCATGTCTCCCCATCCGCTGACCCGGGCCCAGGCCCGGCGCATCTGGCTGCACGCCCAACGACTGGACGAACCAGCACCCTTCGGCAGCGGGCCGGACGCCACGCGCCGGGCCGTGGAACATCTGGGCTATGTGCAGATCGATACGATCAACGTCATCGAACGCTGCCATCATCATATCCTGTGGTCACGCATCCCGGATTACCGGCGCGAACATCTGCACCAGGCGCAGAGCATCGACAAGACCGTCTTTGAATACTGGACGCACGCCCTGTCCTACGTTCCCACCCGGGACCTGCGGTTCTTCCTGGCGGATATGCGGCAGAGGCGGCAGTCACCCGGAAGCTGGTTCGATACCGTTACGCCGGAGGATCTGCGCAAGGTCCTGGCCCGCGTACGCCGGGACGGCGCGCTGTCGATCCGCGATATCGACGACGACGTGCTGGTCGAGAAAGATCATGCCTGGGCCAGCCGGAAGCCCTCGAAACGCGCCCTGCAACTGGCCTTCCTGACCGGTGCCCTGGCCGTCAGCGCGCGAGCGGGCATGCTGAAGACCTATGAGCTGACAAACCGCCATTTCGGCTGGGAGACCCCGCCCCGGCCGGTATCGGAACGACGGACCCTGGATTACCTGCTGGACCGCGCCCTGCGGTCACAAGGGGTCGTCAGCCTGGAGTCCATCTGTCACCTGGATGCACCACGCAAGGCCGGTATCCGCCAGGTCATCGAAGACCGGGTGCGCCGGAACCACCTGGTGCCGGTCGCCCTGGAGGATGCGGGCAGGACCGGACACTGGGCCCGCCCCGAGGACCTAGCCCCCCTGCCCCCCATGGACCACGCGCCGGTTCACATCCTGTCCCCCTTCGATCCGCTGATCATCCAGCGCCGGAGACTGCGGCAGATGTTCGGCTACGATCACCGGTTCGAGGCCTATGTGCCCAAGGCAAAACGGGTCTTCGGCTATTTTGCCCTGCCCGTCCTGGTCGGCGACACGATCGTGGCGGCGATCGACCTCAAGGCCGATCGGCGGCGCCGCAGCCTGCAGATTCAGCAATGGACCTGGATCGGTCCCGGTTCGGACGCCCACAAGGGCCGGATCGAAGACATGCTGCACCGGTTCGAACGGTTCCAGTTCCCCACGGAATGACACGCATCGTCAGCACGGCCCGGACGGCGCGCCGTCCGGCATGGGGGCGATCAGGTCGGGGCCGTCATTGCGCACGGAATTGACCCGCGTTCCGACCGGCCAGGCATGCAGCACTGCATCGGGGCTGGGCGCCAGTAGGGTGGACGCGACCATGGGCGGCGCGTGAAACCACATGTCACGATCCTGGTCCGCGATCACGACGGGCATGCGATCGTGGATGGGGCGGGCACTGTCATTGGCGCGCGTGGTGATGATGGCGAAGCTGCGCAGGATATCGCCCTCATGCTCCCAGGATTCCCACACCGCGGCCAGGGCCATCGGGGCGCCGTCGCGCCGCGCGAAGGCATAGGGTTGCCGGGGTGTGGGGCCGGCACGCCATTCGTAATAGGCCGTGGCTGGAACCAAACACCGGCGCGAGCGGAACGCCGCGCGAAACATCCCGGACTCCGCCACGGTTTCGGCACGCGCGTTGATCGGCTGCCGCCCCATCTCATGCGCCCAGTTCGGCACCAATCCCCAAAGCAGAAGGTCCAGACGCAATGTTTCGCTGGCCGGATGGCGGCGAACCACCATCGCGGGCTGTCTGGGCGCGATATTCCATGACGGCATCCATTCCGGCGCCGGTCCGGTGGTCCGGAAGATCCGCTGCATCAGATCCTTCGGCAGGTCGTTGGCGAAACGTCCGCACATGAAACCCGGCTTTCTATCGAAAGAGATAGGTAAAAACCCTGTCCTTGAACCTGCCCCTATGGAAACCCATTCGTCTGGGGTGCAGGGCATCATGCCCTGCCGGGTCCGGGCAGAGCCCGGCCTTTCCCTAAGACGAGGCGTACTCGGCCGTCATCGACCACGATCCACGCCATTCCCCACCCGGCGGGATATGGATCAGGCCCGGCTTTGTATCGAAATCACCTGAAAAATCCACGGGTGTCGCAAACCCGTGCCAGGGTTCGATACACAGGAAATCCGCCCCGGGCTTCATCCAGAGTCCCAGCTCGCGAAAGCCCTGCCATTCCATGGCCAATCCCGTGCCATCCGGCGCACGGAAACGGACCTGGTTGCTGGCCGGCGCATCCAGGATGATGGCATCGTCCGCGAACAGGTCCTCGGACAGATGAAGGGTACGCCCGACGATCGGTGACGCGAAATGTTCCGGCAGCAGCAATCCATTCGCGATCCGGCGGATCGGCGCCGGTTCGGGCCGGTCGAATTCCAGGACATGATCCCGCTTGGCCACGCCTGCGCGCTGCGGCCAGACAAAGGCCGGATGCGCGCCCAGCGAGGCCGGCAGCGTCCGTCCGGTGTCGGGATTCTGCAGCCTGTAGCCGACATGAAGCCTGTCGCCCTCGGCCCGGTATTCCAGCGTCAGGGCAAAGCGAAAGGGAAAGACGGCCTGGCTCTCGGCATCATCCGTCAGGATCAGCGCGCAGCCGTCGGCCTTCCGGTCCAGCCAGCGAAAGGCCCGGTCGCGGGCGAAACCGTGCTGGGTCATGTGAAAGGGGCGGCCGTCGATCCAGGCCGTGTCGTCCTTCAACCGGCCGACGATGGGAAACAGAACCGGCGAATGACGCGGCCATGCCGGCAGGCCCGCCCAGATCCGTTCCTGGCCCGATGCGTCGGTCAGGGATTGAAGTTCCGCCCCGTGTTCGGCGACCCGGACGCTCAACCGGTCGGAGCTGAATACATGATCTGTCATTCCATCCTCCTGCGTGGCGTTCTCCCTTCTTTTTTCTGAAGAAGGAGAACCCCTTCAAAAGGGACGAACAATCACCATGATAACGACGACCATCATCAGCACGGTCGGAATTTCGTTAGCCGCACGGTAAAATTTTTCGGATCGCGTATTACGGTCCTGCTCGAACCCCCGCCGCCAGCCGGCGCAGGCGCCATGAAAACCCGCCAGGCCCAGTACGGCGGCAATTTTGGTGTACCACCAGCCGGCATGCCAATCGACGGTACCCGGCGTCAGCGCCAGCAGGATGCCGAACAGGAAGGTGCAGAGCATGGCGGGCGTCATGATCTGTCGCAGCAGCTTGCGTTCCATCACCTTGAAGCGGGCACTCTCGGCCGATGCAGGGTCCACCTGGCAGTGATAGACGAACAGGCGCGGCAGGTAGAACAGGCCGGCCATCCATGCGATCAGCGACATCACATGCAGCGCCTTGAACCATGCCAGCCAGGGCAGGAAACCCAGGATCAAGACCGTGTTCCGCCTGATGCCTGCGCCGCCAGGATCCGTTCCAGCAACGGCGCGAATTCGGACAGATGCGCGATACGGAACAGCCCCGGCCAGTCGGGCGCCGGCAGGTCCAGCGGGCGCAGCAGCACGCAGGCCATGCCGGCCGCCCGGGCGGCGCTGGCGCCGGTGTCGGTATCTTCCAGGACGATGCATTCGTCCGGGGCAACGCCTTCGATTTCGGCGGCATGCAGGTAGACGGCCGGATCGGGCTTCGGCTTGCCCATGTCGCGCGCCGAGTGAATCCGGTCGGCGACGAAGCGATCCAGCCCGGTCCGGGCGAATTTCACGTCCATCTCAGCGATCGAGGAGTTGGAACCGACCCGCACCGGCAGGTCGAGGCCGATCACCGCCGTCAGCATGCCGTGCGCGCCATCGATGACGCGGGCCTCCCGCTGCATCAGTTCGACCAGCTTCTGCTGCACCACCGCCGCCCAGTCATCGGGCAGCACGCGGCCGGTTTCGGCCTCCATTTCGGTCTTGATCCGCGTCAGGGCCCGTCCGGCCAGGCGTTCCACCGCCGCTTCGTCATCCAGTTCGACGCCGATCTGGCGCAGTTCCCGTGCCACGACACGGCAGGACGGGCCCTCGCTGTCGATCAGCACGCCGTCGCAATCGAAGATGACCAGCCGCAGCCGGCCGTCCGGCCGGACCGACCGGGGCAGCGTCGCCGCGGGCCATGATGTTCCGGGCTCCATGCTCAGACCTCCCTGACGGTGCGCACAAGATCACCGACATGTTCGGGCGGCGTCGGGGGCACCACGCCGTGGCCGAGATTGAAGACGTGCGGCCGCCCTTTCATCGCATCGCGAATGGCGCGGGCTTCCTGCGCCATGGCATCGCCGCCCGCCAGCAGCAGCAGCGGGTCCAGGTTGCCCTGCACCGTCATGCCGGGCGGCAGCAGGCCGGCCATCGCCGCCATGTCGGCGCCGGTATCCAGCGCCATGACACGCAGGCCGGTCTCGCGCGCATATTCCGCCGCCATGATCCCGGCCAGGCGCGGAAAGCCGATGACCGGCACGCCGGGGCGGCGGGCCTGGATCTCCTGCACGATGGCGCGGGTCGGGGCGATGACGTGGCGGCGGAACTGCGCCGGCGGCAGCAGGCCGGACCAGCTGTCGAACAGCATCACGGCCTCGGCCCCCGCGTCGATCTGCGCGACCAGCATGTCGGCGGTGGCCTGGGTCAGCGTCGCCATCAGCCGGTCGAACAGCAGCGGATCGGAATAGGCCATGCCGCGCGTGGCATCGAATTCACGCGAGCCATGGCCCTCGACCATGTAGCACGCCACGGTGAAGGGCGCGCCTGCGAAGCCCAGCAGGGTGACGCGCCCGCCCTGGGCCGCGCCGATCGGATCGGGCCCATCCAGAATCGCGCGCAGGCGGCTCAGGGTTTCCATCACCGGGGCCGTCGCGTCGGGCACGCGCTTCGGGTCCAGCCGCGCCAGGTCGGCCTCGCTGCGGATGGCGCCCAGGATGGGTCCCTTGCCGGCCACGAAATCCAGCGACTGGCCCATCGCCCATGGCAGGATCAAAATGTCGGAAAACAGGATCGCCCCGTCCATGGCGTAGCGCCGGATCGGTTGCAGCGTGATTTCCGTCGCCAGGTCGGGCGTCATGCATCGGGTGATGAAATCGGCCTGGTCGCGCAGGGCACGGAATTCCGGCAGGTACCGTCCGGCCTGACGCATCAGCCAGATCGGCGGGGGCCATACGGCCTCGCCCTGAAGGACCCGCAGAAGGGGTTTGCCTGTATCCGTCATCGCCTGCCCGTCATCGTGGTTTCAGCCATGGTCGTTCGATCCCGTTCACTCACGGGAATATCCCGTACTTTCATCGAGGATGACAGGACCACGCGCCAAGGTCCGGTACGCCGTCACCGGATTTCGGGACCCACCTCTAAACATGAAATAAGAAGAAAGAAATCCTGGAGAGGGAGATAGGGCCTGTGGATGGCGGGGTACCCACGTTTCCAAAAACGTACCCCGTCTTTCCCACAGGGTGTACAGTTTCTATAAGCCTGATCTTCAACCGCTTATCGGAGTTATCCCGAAACTGCCGACAAGGGGCTGTGTACAACCCACCGTGTCGGCGTCCGGGGATGTTGTCCACGGTACTCGGTACGCTCAAGAAGTGTCTGGAGTACTATCCCCATGTACCCCAGTACTCGTTCGGGCCGGACACAGGGTTTCATTTTTCGAGTACGGAGAGCCAGCGCATGAGCGACTCGTCATTAGTACTACCGGGCGGACCTCTACAGGCCGAGTCGCCCCTGATAGTACTGGCCAGCCAGTCCGCCACGCGCCGTATCCTGTTGGAACAGGCGGGATTATGCGTCGAATGCCGCCCCGCCCGCGTGGATGAGGACGGGGTCCGGGAATCGGCCCGGGCGGCGGGCCTGTCGCCCGATTCCTGCGCCCTGCTGCTAGCCGAACTGAAGGGCGGGCGCATTCGCGATCCCGGCTGCGTGGTGATCGGGGCCGACCAGATCCTGTCCTGCGAGGGCGAATGGTTCGAAAAGCCGGCCGACCGCCAGGCCGCGCGGGCGCAGTTATGGCGGCTGCGCGGACGGATGCACGTGCTGCACAGCGCGGTCGTGGTCATGCGCGACGGGCAGGTGATCTGGCGCCACGTCGCGCGGCCCGAACTGACGATGCGCCCGTTTTCCGAAGCGTTCCTGGACGCGTATCTCGACATCGAGGGCGACGCGATCCTGTCCTCGGTCGGAGCCTATCGGTTGGAAGGATGCGGGGTTCACCTGTTCGACGGCATCGTGGGTGAGCACGCCGCCATTCTTGGCCTGCCTCTGCTGCCGCTGCTGGGGTTCCTGCGCCAGCATGGTGTTGTCCTTTCCTGAGACAAGGACACAGCCTGACCTGCCCTTCCAAAAATATCACCCCCGGGGCTTGCCAAGCGTCCGACCCACGGTTATACCCCGCGCACTCGCACGGCGTCGGATGACGGCGCCAGTGCCGGCGGGGCCATAGCTCAGTTGGGAGAGCGCCTGAATGGCATTCAGGAGGTCGTCGGTTCGATTCCGATTGGCTCCACCAGTTCCTCCGCCTGTTTTCTTTCGGACATGGTGATCGCGGCATCGGCCGGTATCGGGACTCCCCGATAGCGGCGTGCCGCATTATGTGCTTCGTCCCCGCGTGCTGCGAACCGCCTGCCGCAAGGTGCGGCGCCAGACCACCATGCCGCACAGCGTCGTCACCAGCAGCGTTCCCGCCATCGTGCCGATCAGGGCCGTCCAGTCGGCGGTCCAGGGCATCTGCAGTACCGTGCGCGTCACCAGCCAGGCAATCAGCGTTCCCAGGATCGTGGCGGCCAGGCCGGCCGTGAACCCCAGCAGGGTGAATTCGACCAGCCAGATCGTGCGGATCTGCCCCGAATCGGCACCCAGCGCGCGCAGGGTGGCGGCGGTGGTGACGCGCTGCCGCCACCCCGCCGCCAGCGTCGCCGCCAGCACCAGCCCGCCCGACATCAGGATGATCGAGGACGCGGCGGTCAGGGCGGCGGCCAGCCGGCCCACCAGCGTCCCCAGCTCGGCCAGCACGTCGGCCACCCGGATGCCGGTCACGCCGGGCAGCGCGTCGGTGATCGCGGCCAGCACGGCGGCGTCCCGATCCGCCCGGCCATCGGTGGCCAGCGTGGCGACGAAGGTATGCGGCGCATGGGACAACAGGCCCGGCGACACCACGAAGGCGAAGTTGAGTTGCAGGGACCGCCAGGCGACGCGGCGCAGATTGGCCACCCGGACGTCGATCGACCGGCCCAGCACGTTCAGCCGGATCACCGATCCGATCCGTACCCCCCACCCCTGAGCCAGCCCGGCATCCAGCGACAGCAGGGGCGGCCCGTCATAATCGGCCGGCCACCATGTGCCCTCGGCCAGTTGGGTGCCCGGCGGGGGCATTGCCGACAGCGTCAGTCCGTGGTCGCCCCGCAGCGCCCATTGCGTCTGTGGCGTCGCCGCGACCCGTTCGGCCGGCACGCCGTTGACCGCGACGATCCGGGTGCGCATCGACGGCACCTGCTGGATGGCGCGCACCGAAGGCTGGGACCGCGCCAGGGTATCGAACCGGTCCAGGTCGGCGGGCTGGATGTCGACGAAATAGAAGGCCGGGGCGTTGCGCGGCATCTGGTCGCGCAACTGGGCCATGATCGCGCCCTCGACCAGCGTGATGGTCGCCATGCCGGTCAGCCCGGCGCCCAGCGCCACCATCAAGCGCGCGGTCGGCGCACCCGGGCGGGCGAACAGGGCCAGGCCCAGCCGCAACACCCCGCGATCGGTGCCCATGCGGGGCAGCAGGGCCGCCATGACGCGGCGCAGCGCCCCGCCCGCCAGTGCCAGGACCCCGCCCACCGCCAGCGCGATGGCGAGGAATCCCGCGACGAACAGGCGATCGCCGCCCAGCAGTCCCGCCAGCCCGCCCAGCAGGATCGCACACGCCGCCATGGCCAGTCCCGCACGAAGGCGCCCGCTCCGCCCCAGCGGCCGCTGCCGCCCCTGGTCATGGAACAGGGCGGCGGGCGGAATCGCGCTGGCCCGCGTCAGCGGCAGGATTACCGACAGCAGGGCGACCAGCACGCCGAACAGACCGGCCAGCAGCGCCGGACGCACCGGCGGTGCCAGTGTCGCGGTCAGCGGCAGCAGGCCGGAGAGCGCATGAACGGCCAACGGCGGCAACAGCAGGGCGAGCACCATGCCGCCGCCGATGCCGAGGATGCACAGAACCGCGATCTGCAGCCCGAAGGTCAGCGAGACCAGCGTGCTGGGTGCGCCGAGGCAGCGCAGGATGGCAATGGTTCCTCCCCGGCCTTCCAGCCATGATGTGACCCCCGCCGAAACCCCCAGCCCGCCCAGCAGCAGCGCGGTCAGGCCGATCAGTCGCAGGAAGCGCGCGATCTGGTCGATCGTCCGGGTCAGGGCCGGCGCCGCGTCGGCGGTGCCACGGATGCGCCATCCCTGGTCGGGAAAGCGGGCCGCGATTGCCCCGGCCAGGGCCTGTGCCCGGGCGGCGCGTCCTTGGTCCGGGCCATCCAGCGCAATGCGCAGCGCCCGGTTGACCAGCGCCCCCGGCTGCAACAGCCCGGCCGCGTCCAGGGCCGGCCGGGCGATCATCACGGCCGGCGCCAGCACCACCGTGGTCGCGCTGTCGGGGGTGTGGGCCAGCGTACCGGCCATGCGAAACTGGGCCGACCCGACCCGCACGGCGGCCCCCGGCGCCAGCCCCAGCCGCGCGATCACCAGCGGATCGGCCAGCAGCGCGGCCGGGACGGTCCCCGGGGCGGCCAGAGCGCGGTCCAGGGGGCCGGGCGGCGTGATCGTGACCGTGCCCACCAGCGGATAGGCCGCATCGACGGCCTGGAGTTCCACCAGCATCCGCCCGCCCGGCGCGTAGAGCATCGAGCGCATGCGCAGGATTTCCGAGACCCGCGCGCCGTGGGCGGTGACGAAGGTGGCGAGCTCGGCGGGAAACGGATCGCTGCTTTCGATCGACAGATCGCCGCCCAGCAGGCTGCGTTGCTGGCCGGCGATGCCGTCATGGATCATGCCCTGCAGGCCGCCCACCGCGCCGATCGCCGCCACCCCCAGCGCCAGGCAGGCCAGCACGATCCGCATGCCGCCGATTCCGCCCCGCAGGTCGCGCAGCGCCAGCCGGGCCGCCAGCCGCAGGGTGGCGAGCATGGCGGCGACGGGTTTCCGGTCGGGGTCCCGGATCACGGCGCGGACGGCCGTGCCGGCTGTTCCGATTCCAGGCGCCCGTCTTCCAAGTGCCCGTCGCGCACCTGCACGCAGCGGCCGCATCGCGCGGCCAGGGCCGTGTCATGGGTGATCAGCAGCAGCGTGGTGCCGTATTGCCGTTGCAGGCTGAACAGCAGATCCACCACCGCCGCCCCGGTGCGGGTGTCGAGATTGCCCGTCGGCTCGTCGGCCAGCAGCAGGCGCGGCCGTGTGACGAATGCCCGGGCCAGGGCCACGCGCTGCTGCTCGCCGCCCGAGAGTTCGGCGGGCAGATGGCCCAGCCGATGCGCCAGCCCGACCGCGTCCAGGGATGCGGTGGCAGCCGCCATGCCGTCCGACCGGCCGGCCAGTTCCAGCGGTACCAGCACGTTTTCCAGCGCCGTCATGGTCGGGATCAACTGGAAGGACTGGAAGACGATGCCCGTCGTTTGGCGGCGGAAGCGGGCCATGGCATTTTCATCCAGCGTGTCCAGACGGGTGCCGGCGATCCGGATCGTGCCCCGCGTCGGACGTTCCAGCCCCGCCAGCAGCATCAGCAGCGACGTCTTGCCCGATCCGGACGGGCCGACAAGGCCCACGGCCTCGCCCTCGGCCACCCGCAGGCTGACGCCGTGCAGGATCGTCAGCGCCCCGTCACCCCGCGCCCCGCCGTCGCGCGGGTTGACCCTGCCGGGGCGGGCCGGCACTGTCAGCCACAGGTCATCCGCCTCCACCAGGGCTGGCCGTCCGTTCGGGAACCTGTCGCCGTCCATGCGCTATCCTTCCGACATTGCGTGGTCCTGCGCCCGCTACGCTACATGGCGCGGCCGGATGGCCCGAGCCCTTTTTCTGTGGCTGATCCTGCTGCCGGCGGCCGCGATGCCCGCCCGGGCCGCCGACCGGCCGATCCGGGTCCTGGCGCTGGGGGATTCGCTGACGGCCGGTTACGGCCTGGCGCACGCCGACAGCTTCGTGCCGCGCCTGCAGGCGGCGCTGGACGAAAAGGGGGGCGGCATCACTATCCTGGATGGTGGCGTGTCGGGCGATACCAGCGCGGATGCGCTGGCACGGCTGGACTGGGCGCTGGGCGATGCGCCCGATGCCGCGATCGTGGAACTGGGCGGCAATGACGGGCTGCGGGGGCTGGAGCCCGCGCGGATGGAACGGAACCTGACCGCCATTCTCGACCGGTTGCGGCAGGCGCATGTGCCGGTGCTGCTGTCGGGCATGTACGCACCGCCGAACATGGGCGCGTCCTACGGCCAGTCCTTCCGCGCCGTGTTCGACCGGCTGTCGCACCGGCCCGGCATCATGTGGGACCCGTTCTTCCTGAAGGGCGTGGCGGCGCATCCCGAACTGGAGCAGCCGGACCACATCCACCCCAATCCGGCCGGTGTCGGCGTCATCGTGCAGCGCCTGGCCCCGTTGGTGGAACGTCTGGCGCAGGATGCGCGGCGGTCCTGACGAGCGGGCTGCGAATCCTGTAAAATAAGGAAACGATGAGTTTACGTCGTTTCTATTTCTGTTGGCGGTCAGCATCGATACGGTTTCGAACAGACAGACGGACACACGGCGGCACGGCGTGCCAGGCCCGAGGTCCGGGTCCCGCGCTTATTGGAGAATCCTTGTCATGTTCATGCTGAACGCGCAGATGCGCGACACGATGCTGCTGGCCGCCCGCATTCTGCTGTCCACCCTGTTCCTGATCATGGGCTGGGGGAAACTGACCGACTTTTCCGGCGCCGTTGCCTATATGGCCCAGACCCACGTCCCCTTTCCGGCCCTGGCGGCGGCGGTCGCGACGGTAACCGAACTGGGGCTGGGCCTTGCGGTCCTCGCCGGGGTGCTGACCGTGCCGATCGCACTGGTTCTGGCGGCCTATACGCTGGTAACGGGCCTGATCGGCCATCCATTCTGGTCCATGTCCGGCATGATGCGCTACGACAACATGATCCATTTCTACAAGAATATCAGCATTATCGGCGGTCTTCTGGCCCTGGCGGCGGCAGGACCGGGACGGTTCGCGCTGCGTCCGGCCAATTGACGTGAAGCGACCTTTTGCTGTTGGCTAGGCTTCTATTACTGGCCTACCCGGTTCGGCCTGTCGTAGAAACGATACGGAACCGGGAGACCGTCATGAGAGACTATACCGACAATGACGATGGAGTGCGCACGCAACTCCAGGGCCTGATTTCCGAATTGCAGACCGACATCGAAAAGGTGGCTGTCCTGCTGGATCAGACTCAGGCCAGCGACGATGTGAAGCACCTGATCGCCAGCATCGCGGATCGTCTCGACGGTGTCGCTGACCTGGCGGACCGCAGATAGGTCGCGTCCGCGTCGATCCAGGGACAGTGCCCCGCGCCTGATGCCAACCGTCATGGAAGCGGGCCCGTGCGAGCCCGCTTCCACGCAGTGACAGACTGCTACAGCGTCAAATTGGCACGCAGGTAGTAATATCCGCCATTCATGTCGAGCTGCGACGTGCTCATGTAGTATTGCGGCACGCCCAGATAGCGGTTCCCGTCCGGCACCCGGCTGGGCCGGGCGTCGAACAGGTTGTTCGCCCCCAGCGTGAACGACCAGTTGCGGTTGGCGCGATAGGTGATGTCCAGATTGGTGATGAATTTCGGTGTGTTCCGGAAGGGTAGGAACACCGTGCTGGAGAGCGAGCCCGTATTGGCCGCACCCGTATAATAGGTCAGTTGCGATGTCGTCTGGCCATAGCGGATCTCATGCACGCCGACCGTCCAGGCCCCGTGGGTAAAGCGCCCGCCGAAGATCATCTTGCTGCGCGGATAGGCCGTGGTGATGTAGGCAACGCTCTGTGCGGACAGGAGCGGCTGCCCCGTCGCGGCGTCCGTCTGATGGCTCAGGCGGGTCCGGTTGAGGTTGATGGCCACATCCCAGTCGATCCGCCCGACATCGCCCAGCCGCGTCGGATAGGTCGCCGTCAGGTCCAGCCCCTGCGTGCGCGTGCTTGCCACGTTCGCAAACCAGTTGGTCGACAGCGAGGCCGCCGTCCACTGATCCGATCCGGCAGGCAGCGTAAAGCCGTTCATCGTCAGGGCGGAACGCGCCGCATTGCCGGTAATGTTGCCGCCCGGCAGGATCTGGTCGCGCAGATTGATCTGATAGACATCGACCGTCACGTGCAGGTTCCGTACCGGCTCGACGATGATGCCGCCGGTGGCGTTGGTCGAGCGCTCGGGCTTCAGCGGCGCCGCGCCGTTGGCCAGCGCGCCGGGCGAATTGGCCGCGATCAGCCCGCGCGCGGCCGTGGGCGAGAGCGTCAGCGAACTGTAATGCTCCTGCGCCAGCGTCGGCGCATGGAACCCGTTCGAGATCGTGGCGCGGAACGCCAGCCACCTGAACGCATCATAGCGCGTGGACACCTTGCCGGTCTCGGTGTCCCCCACATCGGTATAATGCTCGTAGCGCCCGGCCAGATCGAGTTGCCAGTTCTTCAGAAGATGCGTGGAGACATCGACATATCCGCCGACGACATCGCGGTTGAAATTGCCGGCATTGCCCGCATTGGTCCCGGCCAGCGCGTCCGACCCGCTGCCATAGGTCGAATCGGGCGATCCGGTGCCGACCGAGTAGCTTTCGTAGCGATAGGTCGCCCCGCCGGCGACGTTGATGCTGTGCGGCCAACCGGAGACATGAAACGCCCGGCTGATATCGAACGTGTTGCTCCACTGGGAATTGTTGAACCCCTGGGCCTGGATGACCGTCGGCGTGCGGCCGGTCGCGGCCGCGACCGCGAAATTCGCCGAATCCTTCAGCCCGATCGCGTCATAATCGCGGCCATAGACCGAGGACAGGTCCCAGTTCCATCCCCGCAGGACGCCCTTCACGCCCGCCGTGACCTCCCAGTCATCCTCATCGATCGTCTCCAGCGGCGAATAGCCGTCCGGATAGATGGCGGCATAGAGCGGATAGGCTGCAAGCGAGCCGGGCAGGCGATAATTCTGGTATGCCTCGGCATGCCGGTGGGCATAGGTCGCCAGCGCATAGGCCTGGATATCGTCCGTCAGGTCGTACCCGGCCTTGATCGCCAGGCTTTCGCGCGTCTGCTCGGGCCGGCCCTGGATCTTGTTGATCTTGGTCCCCGTCCGCAGGTCCGGCGCGCTGCGGAACGTGTGGTCCTCGTGCACGAAATCGCCGCTGACATGGACGAACCCGCGCGCCCCCAGCTTCGCGCCGCCATCCAGATACACACCTTGCTGGAACCCGTCCTTGGCAGCGGTGATGCCGGTGATCGACTCGGCATTGAAGCCATGGTCCTGCTTCTTGAGGATGATGTTCACCACCCCCGCCACGGCGTCGGACCCGTATTGCGCCGAAGCCCCGTCGCGCAGGATCTCCACATGGTCGATCGCCGCCATGGGGATCATGTCGATATCGACCGGCGTGGTGCCCTGCTGCGGGCCGCCATCGGCATAGAGGTTGGCCGTGGTATGGCGCCGCTTGCCATCCACCAGTACCAGCGTCTCGTTGGGGCTGAGGCCGCGCAGGCTGAAGGCCGACGTCAGCGCGCCGGTATCGAAGCCGCCCGTCGGCAGCGTCAGCGACGGCAGCAACTGGCCCAGCGCCTCGCGTAGCGTCGGCTGCCCCGTCTGCGCAAGCTGCCGCGCCGATACGATATCGATCGGCGCCACGCTGTCGCGTGCCTTCTTCCCGATCTCACGCGTGCCGGTCACGATGATGGCCTCGCCGGTATCGGCCGGCCGGGCGGCCTGCATCGGAACGGCAATTTGGGCCGCGCCGTCGGCCGCCTGCGCACGCTGGCGGCTGGAGGATGCGACGCGCTTCCTGGCGGTATCCTGCGAGGCCGTGGTTTCCGCCGTTTCGTCCGCCGCCATCGCCTGCGCGATCGGCAGCGCTGTCAGGATCGAGGCCGCCAGCAACGCATGCCGGGGGTGGAGACGATATCCTGCCAGAGGCGTTCTTCTGCCGGCAGGTGCGAAATCCGGAGCGAGGGAGCGGATGGAAGGCACGATGGGGGCTCCATTATACTATTTATTATAGTTGTTTATGGAAACAACGATTCGACTCCCGTGTATCATCTGCTCGATTAAATGTGAATTTATCTTATAGGCATTTCGATGCCTATCCGCCTTATCTGTTGTAAAATTTAACACAGATTGCCGCCCAGGCAGGGGGTATCGATCCCGCATGTCGCGGCACGCCTGCCCGGCAGGGCCGACGGCCAAACGGGCCCGGAGCGCGTGAAATTCAGGGAATGCGTGGCGGCAGCCCGGGTTCGCGCCGATTCCGGCGAACGCGACGCTCAGAGCAGGTCGCGATTGGGTCCAGGCGCTTCGATTATCCAGGCGGCAGAGCGATCCGGGCCGCTCCACCGCCATGTCCGGTGCCGAATTCGAGACCGGCCGCTTTCAAGCGGCGTATTCGGTGCTCAGTGACCGGTGAAGAAGGTCTTGGTGTCCTTGGCGGTATCCGACCCCCAATGTCCGACCTTCCGGCCCGTGTTCTGTCCCCATTTGCCGATCTTGCCGCTGGTCTTTTCGCTCCACTTCGCCGTGTTGTGAGCGGCGTCGACGGACCCGTCGCGTACCGTGTTCCAGCTTTTCCTGCCCGCCTTTTCGCTCCACTGAGCCGTGTCGTGGGCGGCGTTGACCGTTCCGTTCTTCACGGTATGCCAGCTTTTTTCGGCAGTCTGGCAGGCGCCCGAGATGCATGAATTCGTGTCGTTCGCGATAGCTTGAGACATCGGCCCCAGCAGCATTCCCGCAATCGCCAGAATGCCAGCCTTACCGAAAAATCCGTTTCTCATGCTGATAGCTCCTTGTTCTTCCTCACCTTCACGCCTGCTCCCCCAACCATTCTTCGCAATGAACTCCACCCCGGCGAATTCCAGGGCGGTGCGGATGGCGTGGATGGTAACGGGGATAGGGACAGCGGCCCGGCGTCTGGGATGACGCTTCAAGCTGACGCTGCGACCAGTTCAGCAAGGCGCCGCGGCGCAGCATTGTGCAGGCGTGACGTCCACAAAAGGGCAACCTTACATCAAGGATAAGGATCGCCCGTAAGGACGAGATGACACCATAGATGCGATGTGATGGTGCCGCAACATGACGGGGCGCGCACGATGATGATGTGCGGATGTTCGGCTGGAAGAAAACCCGGGGCTCCATGGTGGGCGCACAAGGACTCGAACCTTGGACCCGCTGATTAAGAGTCAGCTGCTCTACCAACTGAGCTATGCGCCCATGGAGTGGCCCTCTCGGGTGACGCGCTTCTAACAGCGCATCGGGAACAGGGCAAGCGGTTTATCGAAAAAAATTCCCTGTATTGTCATATCGGTCGGTCGGCATGGTTCCGAAGGACCATGCCTCGACCTCACCCGTTCAGCCGCGCCAGGACCGTATCGAACTGATCCAGCGAATGGTACAGGATACGGATCGACCCGCCCCGCCCGTCAAAGGCGATCTGCACCTTCAGCCCCAATCGCGCGGACAGGTCGCGTTCCAGGACCTGGATTTCCGGGTCCTTGCGTTCGGCGGCCTTGGCGGGGGCCTGCTGCTGCTGGCGGGTGGCCTTCTGGATCAGGGCCTCGGTCTGGCGGACGTTCAGCCCCTGCTCCAGCACGATTTTCAGGGCCGCGACCGGGTCGGGATGGCCCAGCAGCGCGCGGGCATGGCCCGCCGTCAGCTTGCCGTCGCGCAGTGCCGCGCGCACCGGCGGCGGCAGGTTCAGCAGCCGGACCATATTCGCGACGTGCGAGCGCGACTTGCCCAGCGCGCCGGCCAGTTCTTCCTGCGTCAGGCTGTAATCCTGCAGCAGGCGCTGCAGGCCCTCGGCTTCCTCGATCGCGTTCAGGTCGGCGCGTTGCAGGTTTTCGACCAGGGCCGCGGCCATGGCGTCCCCGTCATCCAGGGCGCGGATATGGACCGGGACCTCGTGCAGGGATGCCATCTGGGCCGCGCGCCAGCGGCGTTCGCCGGCAATGATCTGGTAGCGATCGGCGTGGTCGGGGTGCGGCCGCACGAGGATCGGCTGCAGGATGCCGCGCGTGCGGATCGAATCCGCCAGTTCCGCCAGGGCATCGGGTTCCATGACCTGGCGCGGCTGGAACGGTCCGGGTTCCAGCAGGTCGACCGGCAGCGTGCCCGCGCGGTCCTGTTCTGTGCGGCCCGAAACGCGGGCGATGGCGGTGGGCGCCTGATCGCCCAGCAATGCCGCCAGGCCCCGGCCCAGGCGCGGACGGGCCTGATCCTTCTTCGTGCTCATGCCCGGACCGCCTTCCCTTTCGGTTTCGCCAGCTTCATGCGGGCGATCAGTTCCTTGGCCATCGCCTGATAGGCCATGGCACCGCTGGATTTCGCATCATAGGCCATGACCGAGCGGCCATGGCTCTGGGCCTCGGAAATGCGGATGTTGCGCGGGATCAGGGTGTCCATCACCTGATCGCCGAAGAAGCCGCGCGCATCGGCGGCGACCAGTTCCGACAGATTGTTGCGCCGGTCGTACATCGTCAGCACGATGCCCGCGACATGCAGGTCGGAATTGAAGGCGCGGCGCACGCGGTCGATCGTGCGCACCAGTTGGCTGATCCCTTCCAGCGCGAAGAATTCGCACTGCAGGGGCACGACGACCCCGTCCGACGCCACCAGCGCGTTCAGCGTCAGCAGGCCGAGGCTGGGCGGGCAGTCGATCAGGATCACGTCGTACCCGCTGCCCACGCGGGCTATGGCATCGCGCAGGCGGAATTCGCGCCGGTCCTGCATGACCAGTTCCAGTTCCGCGCCGGCCAGTTCGGTATCGGCGGCGATGATCGCCAGGTTCGGGATTTCGGTGGCCTGGACCAGGTCGGCGGCTGCGGCGTCGTCCATCAGCAGGGCATAGGTGCCCAGGCGACGCGCGTCGTAGCCGACGCCCAGGCCGGTCGAGGCATTGCCCTGCGGGTCGAGGTCGATCAGCAGGACGGAAAGACCCTGCGCCGCCAGGCCGGCGGCGAGGTTGATGGCCGTGGTCGTCTTGCCGACGCCGCCCTTCTGGTTGGCCAGGGCAAGAATGCGAGGCACGCGCGCGGCGTCAGCGACCCGGCGCGCGTTCTGAGTGTCTGACACGCCTGATATCACCCAGTCTGAGAATGGTGCCGTCCGCGTTGGTGCGGCTTGGCAATCGGGATACCGCCATGTGCCAGTCGGCGGCGGCAGCGGTCAACTCATCCTCGACATTTCGGCCCTTCAGGAACAGACAAAATCCATCCGGGGCCAGGAAATGGCTGCTCCATTCCAGCAATTGAGGCAGGGCGGCCAGGGCGCGGGCGGTGACGACCTGCACGGGCGGTATGTCCGCGTCCTCGATCCGGCGGGCGATGATGGTGACGCGTGCGCCCACCGCGCGCGCGGCCTCGCGCAGGAAGGCGGCCTTGCGCTGGTCGGATTCGATCAGGGTCACGTCCGCGTCGGTGGCCATCGCGATGATCAGCCCGGGAAAGCCCCCGCCCGACCCCATGTCGGCCAGCCGCACGCCGGGCGGGATCAGCGACGCCAGTTGCAGGCAGTCCGCGATATGCCGGTCCCACAGATGTGCCAGGTCCCGGGGCGAGACCAGGTTGATGCGGCTGTTCCAGCGGGTCAGGATTTCGGCGAACCGGTCCAGCTTCGCCCGCAGCGCATCCGGCACGCCATTGCCCCCCTGTGGTTTCACGTGAAACATCATGCCACCTGCCGCACATGCGACAGCAGTGCCATCAGTGCCGAGGGCGTGATCCCCGGCACCCGCTGCGCCGCGCTGAAGCTGGCGGGGCGGGCGGCGGCCAGGCGTTCCTGCATCTCGCTGCTCAGCCCGCCGATGCGCCGGTAATCCAGGTCGGCCGGCAGGGTGATGCGCGTTTCGGCCTCCAGTTGCCGGATCTCGCGCGCCTGGCGGACCAGATAGCCGCTATACCGGGCTTCGGTTTCGACATGGCGGCTGACGCGCGACGGCAGGGCGGCGAACCACGGGGCGATGCGCGCGATCGCATCCGGGGTCGCGGCCGTGGCCAGCACGTCCAGCAGGGTGCGGCGGCGCCCGTCGGCGGATACCGTGATCCCGGCCTGCTGCAATGCGTCGGGCAGGAAGCTTTCGGCCCCCGCACGCTGCATCGCCGTGTCGATGGCGTCACGTTCCGCCGTGAACAGGTGCGCGCGCGCACTGCCCACGCAGCCCCACCCGATCCCCTGCCCGGTCAGGCGCAAATCGGCATTGTCCGCCCGCAGGCTCAGCCGATATTCGGCGCGTGAGGTGAACATGCGGTACGGTTCGGACACGCCCTGCGTCGTCAGGTCGTCGATCATCACCCCCAGATAGGCGGCGCCGCGATCGATCGCGATCCCCTCGCCGCCCCCGGCCCGCCGCGCGGCGTTCAGGCCGGCCAGCAGCCCCTGGGCGCCGGCTTCCTCATACCCCGTCGTGCCGTTGATCTGCCCGGCCAGGAACAGGCGCGGCAGCGCGGTCAGCTCCAGCGTCGGCGCCAGCGCGCGCGGATCGACATAATCATATTCCACCGCATAGCCGGGCCGGACGATCCTGCAGCGTTCCAGTCCCGGAATGGAATGGATGAGCTGTTCCTGAATATCGGCCGGCAGGCTGGTGGAAATGCCGTTGGGATAGACCAGGTCGCCGCCCGCGTTCCCCGGCAGGGCCTCGGGTTCCAGGAAGATCTGGTGGCTGTCGCGTTCGGCGAAGCGCACCACCTTGTCTTCGATCGACGGACAATAGCGCGGGCCGCGCCCGGCGATCGCCCCGCCATAGACCGCCGACAGATGCAGGTGTTCGCGGATCAGCGCATGGGTCCGCGGCGTGGTGGCGGTGATCCGGCAGGATAGTTGCGGGTTGTCGATCGCCTGCGTCAGGCGGCTGAAGGGTTCGGGCACCGCGTCGCCCCGGTCCTCGGCCAGGCTGTCCCAGTCGATGCTTGTACGGTCCAGGCGGGCCGGGGTGCCGGTCTTCAGCCGCCCCATCGGCAGGCCCAGCGCCTGGAGCCGCTCGCCCAGCGCGTGGGCCGGTGGTTCCCCCACCCGGCCGGCCGGATGGCTGTCATGGCCGATATGGATCACGCCGCGCAAGAAGGTGCCGGCGGTCAGTACCACCGCCCCGGCGCGGAACTGTCGCCCGTCCTCGCACACCACGCCGGCGGCCTGGCCGGCATCGTCCACGATCAGGTCGCCGGCTGCCCCTTCCGCGATGTCCAGGTTCGCGGTTTCGGCCAGCAGATCCTGGATCGCGCGGCGGTACAGCGACCGGTCGGCCTGCGCGCGGGGGCCATGCACCGCCGGCCCCTTGGAGCGGTTCAGCAGCTTGAAATGAATTCCCGCCCGGTCGGCGGCCCGTGCCATCAACCCGTCCAGCGCATCGATTTCGCGCACCAGGTGGCCCTTGCCGATGCCGCCGATGGCCGGGTTGCACGACATGGCGCCGATCGTGTCCCGCCGATGGGTCAGCAGCAGGGTGCGCGCGCCGCACCGGGCCGCCGCCGCCGCGGCCTCGCACCCTGCGTGGCCTCCGCCTATGACGATGACATCGTACTCGGTCGTCACGTTTGCCTGCCCCCGTTTAAGTGCTTCTTTTTCTGAAGAAAAAGAACACCCCTTCACTTCCCGATACAGAACTGCCCGAACACCGTATCGAGCAGATCCTCCACCCCTACCGCCCCGGTCAGGCGCCCCAGGGCGCGCATGGCCAGGCGCATTTCCTCGCCCCGCATCTCTGGCCAGTGCATATCCAACGCGGCGGCCAGATGGCCAGCGGTTTCTTCGATCGCCGCCCGATGGCGGGCCCGCGTCAGCGGCGGGCCGGCCGCTGACGCGGTCAGCGCCCGGGCGCGTTCGGCCAGCGCCGTGCGCAGCGCGTCCATGCCCGTGCCCTGCCGGACGCTGATCCCGATCGCATCCGCCCCGGCGGGCACCGGTGCCAGGTCGACCTTGTTCCGCACCCTGATCGCATCCGCCGGAATATCGTCGGGCACCGTCTCGCCGTCGAACATCGCGATCACGCAGTCGGCATGTTTCACGTGAAACAGGGCCCGCCTTACGCCCTCGGCCTCGATTTCGTCCTGTGTCTCGCGCAGGCCGGCGGTGTCGATCAGGGTCACGGGCACATCGCCCAGCACCACGCGGATTTCGATGGCATCGCGCGTGGTCCCCGCAATGGCCGAAACAATGGCCGCGTCCCGCCCGGCCAGCGCGTTCAGCAGGCTGGACTTGCCGACATTGGGCGCCCCGACAATGGTGAAGACCAGCCCCCTGCGCAGCTTCTCGCCCCGGCCGCCATCGTCCAGGTGGGCCTGCATCTCGGACCGCAGCGCCGTCAGGTCATCCAGCAGCGCCTGTTCCACACCGGGCGGCAGGTCCTCGTCCGGGAAGTCGATCAGTGCCTCCTGATGTGCCAGCAGGGTCCGCAGCCGGGCCGCCCAGCCGTCATAGATCCGGCTCAGCGTCCCGTCCGCCTGGTCCAGGGCCTGCCGCCGCTGCGCTTCGGTCTCGGCATCGATCAGGTCGGCGATGCCCTCGGCCTCGATCAGGTCCAGTCGGCCATGGGCGAAGGCACGGCGGGTGAATTCGCCCGGCTCCGCCGGCCGTGCGCCCAGTGCCACCAGCGCGTCGGCCACGCCCGCGATCACCGCCGGGCCGGCATGCAGGTGCAGCTCCGCGCTGTCCTCGCCGGTATAGCTGCGCGGACCGGGGAACCACAGCACCAGCGCCCGGTCCAGCAGCACCGGCGCCGCCGCCGCGTCACGCCGCCACAGGCCACGCAGGGATGCCTGGCGCGGCGGCGGCAGCGGGCCGCACAGCCGTTGCAGCATGTCGCCGCATCCCGCCCCGGTCAGGCGCATGACGGCGATGGCCGCGCGTCCCGCCCCGGTCGCCAGCGCGAAGATCGGCATCTGTTCGGTCGGCATCTGTCCTGTCCCCGTTGTCCCGGCGTGTGCGTGATCCCTCTTGCATGTCGCATCCTGCGGCGGAAGAGTACAGAATACGCGACCGAACCGATATGCGCGTTCCGCACCGTGGCGGATGACCTGGGATACGACGATGCCGCAGCTTTCCATGCACTCGCCCATCGGCGACCTGACCCTGACCGAGGAAGACGGGGCGATCATCGCGCTGGACTGGGGATGGGGCCGCGACCAGGACGAAAACCCCCTGCTGCGCCACGCCTGCGATCGGCTGGACGCCTATTTCGACGGCGCGCCGGACCCGTTCGCCGACCTGGTCCTGGCACCGCACGGCACCGCCTACCAGCGCACGGTATGGCAGGCGGTGCGCGCCATACCCCTGGGCCAGACCCGGACCTATCGGCAGATCGCGCAGATCGCCGGCGGTTCGCCCCGATCGGTCGGGAACGCCAACAGCGTCAATCCCATTCCCATCCTGATTCCCTGCCATCGCGTCGTCTCCGTCCAGGGCCTGGGCGGCTATTCCGGCGATGGCGGGTTGACCGACAAGCTCTATCTTCTGGGCCTGGAACGCGCCCCCATTCCAGCCCACGCGCACGAGACGGCCTGACACAGCCACCACGGAAAGGAAGAGAGCGATGTACAGGGCGATTCGCATCCATGATTACGGCGGGCCCGAAGTCCTGAAGCTGGAAACGCTGCCCAGCCCCGTGCCCGGACGGGGGGAAATCCTGATCCGGCAGGAGGCGATCGGCGTCAATTTCATCGACATCTATTTTCGCACCGGGCTGTACAAGCTGCCCACCCTGCCCGCCATCCCGGGGATGGAAGGGGCCGGAACCGTGCTCGCCGTGGGCGAGGACGTGGCCGACCTGGTTCCCGGCGACCGGGTGGCCTATCCCACCGCCCTGGGCGGCTATGCCGAATGCCGCACCATCGCGGCCGATCGCGTCGTGCCCCTGCCGCCCGACATTTCGTCCGAAGTCGCGGCCGCCTGCATGCTGCGCGGCCTGACGGTGCATATGCTGCTGCGCGAGGTCCATGCGGTACAACCGGGCGAGACGATCCTGGTCCATGCGGCGGCGGGCGGTGTCGGCCTGCTGATGTGCCAGTGGGCGCGGTATCTGGGCGTGCGGATGATCGGCGTGGTGTCGACCGAGGAAAAGGGCGAACTGGCCCGGCAGAACGGGGCGTCCGACATCCTGGTCGGGTACGACAACCTGGCCGCGCGCGTGCGCAAGCTGACGGATGGCGCCATGGTGCCCGTCGTCTATGACAGTATCGGCAAGGACACGTTCGTCGCCAGCCTGGATTGCCTGGCACCGCGCGGACTGATGGTCAGCTACGGCAACGCGTCGGGCGAGATCACGGGCATTTCGGTGGGCATGCTGGCCACGCGCGGCAGCCTGTATCTGACCCGGCCGGGGCTGACGACCTATATCGCCCAGCGTCCGGCGCTGCTGGCAGGCGCCGCGGAACTGTTCGGGCTGATCGCGCAGGGTGTGCTTTCGGTGCGGATCGGCCAGCGCTTCGCCCTGGCCGACGCGGCGGAAGCCCAGCGGGCGCTGGAGGCGCGGACGACGGTAGGGAGTACGATCCTGGTGCCGTGATAGATATGGGGCTCTGCCCCATGCCCCGCCAAAGGCCGGGGGCCTTTGGAAACCGATTCCGGCTTCCCTACGACAGCGCCACCCCGGTCAGCCGCTCGGACACCGCCCACAGGCGGCGCGCCACGGGCAGGTTGCGGGCCTGCGCCGGGACGCGCGCATCCGTCACCCGGCCCCGCCGTTCGCCCCGTCCCCCGGGGCCGTAATACCCGCCATCCACGGCCTCGGCCCCCGCTGCCGCAAACAGGATCGGCCGCGCCCCGGCCGCGGCCGACTGGCCCAGCGTCCGGAACGCGACCTCCGTCAGGCAGCGCAGCAGGCGTTCCGCCACGCCCTGCCGCGCTGCCGAGCGGCTGATGGCCAGGTCGGTCTGCGACCAGCCCGGATGGGCGGCGATGGAATGCAGCTTCCAGCCCCCGGACTGTGCCAGCCGGTCCAGTTCCAGCGCGAAGATCAGGTTGGCCAGCTTGCTCTGCTGGTAGGCCCCGAAGGGGCTGTAGCGATGCCGTGCCTGCAGATCGTCGAACGTGATGTGCCCCTGCCGGGCCGCCAGGCTGGCGACGGTGACGACCCGCGCCCCGCCCGGGGCCCGGACCAGCAGCGGCCGCAGCCGCCCGGTCAGGGCGAAATGGCCCAGGTAATTGGTGCCGAACTGCAGTTCGAACCCGTCTTCGGTTTCCTGTCGCCGGGGCGGGGCCATCACGCCCGCATTGTTCACCAGGATGTCCACCGCCCCCGGTCCCTGCCCCTTCAGCCGCTCGGTCAGGTCGCCCGCGAAATCGGCGATCGACCGCAGGCTGGCCAGGTCCAGCACCATGAATTCGGCGCGCGCATCCGCAACTCGCGTCCGCAGCCCCGCCAGGGCGGCGGCGCCGCGATCGGCATTGCGCCCGGTCAGGATGACCGTGGCCCCGCGCGACGCCAGGCCGCATGCGGTCTCGTACCCTAGCCCGCCGGTCGCCCCCGTCACCACGGCGACGCGGCCGGTCAGGTCGGGGGCACGGTCGATCGTCCATTTCAGGGGTACGCTCATCGCGCAGGCTCCTTCTGCTGTTCCCGTTCGGCCTCCCGGGTCGCTTCCTCGGTCAGGCGCCGTTCGTTCTTCTTCAGGAAGACGAAACTGCCGCCGATGACCAGCGTCGCGAGCACGCCCAGGGCGACCCCGACGGGACCCGAAATGCTCAGCACCTGATGGCCCAGGAAATAGGCACCATAGGCGTATCCACCCGCCCAGCCGATGCCGCCCAGCGCGTTGAACAGCAAAAACGTGTGCCATGGCATGTGGTTCGCGCCCGCCAGCAGGGCCACGAAGACCCGCAGGATGGCGATGAATCGGCCGAAGAAGACCACCTTGCCGCCATGGCGGCGGAACAGGTAGCGTCCCAGCATCAGGCGCTGAGACGTCAGGTAGACTTTCGACCCGTGCCGTTCCAGCAGGCGATAGCCGTATGTGCGCCCGATCAGATAGCCGAAATTGTCCCCCATGATGGCACCCAGGACGGCCGCCACCGCGACCCAGCCGATATCCAGCCGGTGCGTGGCCGCGCAATACAGGGCGGACGATATGATCAGCGTTTCGGCCGGCAGCGGCAGGCCCATGCTTTCCAGCATGACGATCACGCCGATCACGCCGTATCCGTACTGGATGAAGAGGGATTCGAACTGATGAACCAGCGGACCGGACCTGACCTGTTGCGAAGAACAGGCTGAGGAACCGTCTGGCCGGCTCCGTGTCAAGTCAATACGACGAACGGAACAGCGGAACAGGAGTACACACATGACAGATCCGACCGTCGCGAAGGGGGCGTCCGTCCTGACGCAGCCCTTTGGCACCTGGCCGTCCGCCGTCACCACCGCCCTGGTCGCGGGCAGGACGGTGGGGCTGTCGGCGGTGCAGGCCGATGGCGATGCGATCCTCTGGCTGGAAACCCGCCCCTCGGAAGCCGGGCGGACGGTGCTGGTCCGCTGGACGGCAGGCACCGGCGCGGTCGACCTGACGCCGCCGCCGCTGGATGTCGGCACGCGGGTGCACGAATATGGGGGCGGGGCCTATGCCGTATCCGGCGGCCGCATCGCCTTCAGCCACCGCCCCGACGGCAGCGTCTGGGTGATCGAGGCCGACGGACCCGCGCGGGCGATCAGCACGGTGGCCGGCCTGCGCTTCGCC
Source organism: Gluconacetobacter diazotrophicus PA1 5 (assembly GCF_000021325.1). Classification (GTDB taxonomy): domain Bacteria; phylum Pseudomonadota; class Alphaproteobacteria; order Acetobacterales; family Acetobacteraceae; genus Gluconacetobacter; species Gluconacetobacter diazotrophicus. Next base: position 2,157,995 of record NC_011365.1, read on the forward strand.
GATTTCACCTTCGATCCCGCCGGCGCACGGCTGTTCTGCGTGCGCGAGGACCACCGTGCGGGCGGCGAGCCGGTCTCGGCGCTGGTCGCACTTCCCCTGGCGGGCGGCGACCCGGCCACGCAGGCGGGGCAGGTCCTGGTGTCCGGCCCCGATTTCGTCAGCTCGCCTCGCCCGTCGCCCGATGGCGCCCATCTGGCCTGGATCGAGTGGAACCATCCCGCCATGCCGTGGGATGCGACACGCCTGCGCGTGGGCCGTCTGGAGCGGGACGGCACCCTGGCCGGCGCGCGCACCCTGGCGGGCGACGGCGATCCTGAATCGGTCATCGAACCCGCCTGGGCCGGCCCACGGGCCCTGTACGCGGCGTCGGACCGCAGCGGCTGGTGGAATTTGTGGCGCTTCACCCTGCCGGGCGGCGGCCCCGAACCCGTCGCCCCGATGGCGGCCGAGATCGGCCTGCCGCACTGGGTGTTCGGCCAATGCAGCTACCGTCCGCTGCCGGACGGATCGATCCTGGCCATCGCGATCGACCATGGCGAGGCGCGGACGATCCGGATCAAGGACGATCCGGACCCGTCCATGAGGGTCCATGCCGTGGCATTCGGCCATCCGGCACAATGCCCGGCCCCGCTGGCGGACGGATCGCTGGCGTGGATCGACACCCCGCCGGACGGCCCTCCGGCGGTGGTGCACGGCCGCGTGGGCGCGCCGCCGGATACCCTGCGGGCCGCCGCGGTCCTGGACCTGGCCCCCGGCGACATCGCCCGGGCCGAGACGATTCGTTTCCCGCTGCCCGACGCGCCGGGCGGGGTGCAGCGGGGCCATGCGTTCTTCTACCCCCCGGCCAGCAGCCGCTTTCGCGGCCCGGCGGACGAAAAGCCGCCCCTGATCGTGATGGCCCATGGCGGCCCGACCGGCCGGGCGAGCGAGGCGTTTTCCTTCAAGGTGCAATGGTGGACCAGTCGCGGCTTCGCCGTGGTGGACGTCAATTACGGCGGATCGACCGGCTTCGGCCGTGCCTATCGCCGTCGGCTGGAGGGGAAGTGGGGCGAAATCGACGTGGCGGACTGCATCGCCGCCTGCCGCTTCCTGATCGAGCACGGCCGCGTCGACCCCCATCGCATCGCCATTCGCGGCAGCAGCGCCGGGGGGCTGACGGTGCTGCTGGCGCTGGCGCGGTCCAGCCTGTTCGCCGCCGGGGCCAGCCTGTACGGCGTCACCGACCTGCGCGCCCTGGCGCAGGAAACCCACAAGTTCGAATCCCGCTATCTGGACAGCCTGGTGGGCCCCTATCCGGCGGCCGAGGCCACCTACCTGGCCCGCTCGCCCCTGACGCAGGCCACGGGAATCCAGGTCCCGGTACTGTTCCTGCACGGGCTGGACGACGCCGTCGTTCCGCCCGGACAGGCCCGCGCCATGGCAACGGCCCTGTCCGGCAACGCCGTGCCCCATGCCCACTATGAATTTCCCGGCGAAAGCCACGGCTTCCGGCGCGAGGCCACCATACGCCGCGCGCTGGACCTGGAACTGGATTTCTATGGACAGGTGTTCGGCTTCACGGTTCCGGATGTCAGCGAACGGGTGGTCATGCGGTCCTGATGGTCTGCATCGTCAGACCTTTCCGTACCGGCTGACCTCCTCGTCCCGGACGCCCAGCCTTTCCCCCAGGCGGACCAGGTCGGCCAGGGAATCGGCGCCCATCTTCCTCATGACGCCGGAGCGATGGGCCTTGATCGCGACGACGCTCAGGGAAAGACGGGCCGCGATCTGCTTGTTCATCAGGCCCGCGACGACCAGGGCCATGACTTCGCGCTCGCGCGCCGACAGGGTGGCGTAACGCTGCCGGGCGTCGGCCGCGCCCTGGTCCTGGCGCCATTGCCGCCACCATGTCTCCACCGCGTCCGAGACAGCCGACAGCATCGCCTGGTCGCCGAACGGCTTGGCCAGGAAATCGATCGCCCCCGTCCGCATGCCCCGGACGGCCATCGGAATGTCCCCATGACCGGTCATGATGATGGTCGGGATGCGGAGTCCCGCGTCGACGATCGCCTCGTGGAAGTCGAGGCCGTCGATCCGGCCCAGCTTCACGTCCAGTACCAGGCAGCACGGCCCCTGTGGCACGCCGGCCTTCAGGAAGGCGTGCGGGTCGGCAAACAGGGTCACGGTGAAGCCGGCGGAACGGAACAGGCTGTCCAGCGACGCGCGCACCCCGGCATCGTCATCGACGACGACGACATGCGGCCGGGGCCGGTCTTCCGGTGCCTGCCCGCTCATGCCGCTGCCGCCGCCGTGGCGTGCGCGGCGGGCAGCCTGACCGTTATGACGGCGCCGGAGGGCGTGCCGTTTGCGGCCGTGATCGCACCGCCATGCGACCGGACGATGTTCCGGCAGATCGCCAGTCCCATTCCCATCCCGTCCGGCCTGGTGGTGACGAAAGGCTCGAACAGCGCATTCGGGTCCGGTTGGGAAAATCCGGGCCCGGTATCCCGGATTTCCATTTCGATGGCGCCGGGACGGGATCTGTCCGCCCGCAGGGAAACGGTGATCGTCCTGCGCCGTCCGGCCACCGGTTCCAGCGCCTGTACCGCATTCATCATCAGATTCACGACGACCTGCTGAATTTCGATCCTGTCCGCGTGGATCATGGGAAGGTCGTTTTGAAAGATTTTCTGCACCACGACCCGGCGCGCCGTCGTCTCGGACTGGAGAAGGGCGATCGTATCCTCGACGATCCGTCTCAGGTCCAGCGGGCACCGCGCGACCGGCGCCTTGCGGGTCAGTTCGCGCACATGCCCGACGATGTCGGCGGCCCGCCTGCCGTTGGCCTCGATCTGGCGGAAACAGGACAGGGCCTCGTCGAGATCGGGACGTGTCCGGTCCAGCCATCGGCCGCCGGAGAAGGCCAGGGTCGTCATCGCCGACAGGGGCTGGTTGACCTCGTGGGCGATCGACAGCGCCAGATGCCCGAGCGTGGCAATGCGATCCGCATGCGTCAGCGCCCGGGCGTGGCGCGCCAGATCGTCCCTGGCCCGTTTATTGCGAATGGTCAGGATCGTCACGACAATCGTCGCGGTGATGCTCAGGGCAAGCCGCGCATAGGCGCCGTCGAAGGAGCCGCCATGATGGACGATCGAGAAGGCCGCGCATTCCAGCACGACGCAGGCCGCGCCGATCATCTGCAGCATCCGCATGGTCGCGCGATCGGCGGCGAGCACGATGACCAGCACGTACAGAACGCCGAAGGCGTCATGGGACGGAAACAATGTGATACCGAACACCAGCACGGCAATCAGCGTCGTCGCGCACCACAACCAGCCCCGCATCGGCCTCGCGCTTTCCTCTCTTTCGACCGCAACCTCCTGTTTCATGTGGTGAAACAAGACAGTCGCGCCCCCTATTCTGTTCCTGGATAAGACCGTTCCAAATAGTGAATTAAAACGGTCATATTAGAAAACGTTAACCCACCAGCAACATATACTTAAGGATACCCCACCCCGACACATTTTGCAATTGTGAGTAATTCGCATTTGTGGTTTTAACGAAGCCACCTATCCGTGGTTGTGAGAACGACAGAATGCCGCCTTCCCTGATCCGCCGTCGTATTTATCCCGCCCCGTTCATGGCGGGCCTGGCGCTGCTCTATTCCGGGATTCACGTCCATGCCGCCGACGCGGCAACCGACACCAAGACATCCAAGCCCAAGCATCATCGCCACGCCGCCGGCAAGGCGGCTGCTGCGGGAAAGGCGGCGGCGCATAATCCGGCGAAGGCCGCCCCTGCCCCGGCCGTCGCCGCGACCGGCACGACGGCCGCCCGGCCGCTCTATGCCCCGCCGGGGACGACAAGCACCATTACCCCGACGGAAGAAAACCTGACTGTCGTTGGCAGTCCGATGAACATCCTGCATCAGGATATCGGTCTCAGCCGCATGCCGCAGGATGTCATGCACACGCCGCAGACCGTCAATGTCGTGCCGCAGGTGCTGATGGAACAGCAGAACGTGAAAACCCTCGACGAGGCGCTGAGAAACGTGCCCGGCATTACCGCATCGGTCGGTGAGGGCGAAGGCGGGATGAGCGGCGACCAGTTCCTGATCCGCGGCTTCCAGGCGCAGAACGATATCTATGAAGATGGCCTGCGCGACTATGGCGTCTATAGCCGCGACAGTTTCGATTATGACCATATTTCGGTCATCAAGGGACCGTCGTCCGAGGTCTTCGGAAACGGCACCACCGGTGGCGCCATCAACATGGTCACCAAGATGCCCCATCTGGGGAACAGCTATAGCGGCCAGTTTTCCGGCGGCTCGGCGGACTATTACCGCGGGACGCTGGACGTGAACCAGCAGATCGGCGAATCCACGGCCATCCGCATCGCCGGCATGGGCAATGAAAATGACGAGGTCGGGCGTGACGACGTCTATTCCCATCGCTGGGGTATCGCGCCGTCCATCGCCTTCGGCCTGGGCAAGCCCACGACGCTGACGATTGAATATTTCCATCAGACCGATAACCGCATTCCCGATTACGGCGTGCCGCTGCTGACCAAGCCCGGCACGACCATCGCCCGTCCGGCCACCGAATTCGGCGTGAATCGCAACAACTGGTACGGCACGCAGTACGACCAGGACGATTCGAACGTCGATATGCTGTCGGCGCATCTCAAGCACGAATTCAACAGCCATATCACCTTCTATGACGACCTGCGGGGGGGGATGTACCAGCGTTATTTCTCCGCGTCGTGGGAAGGGTGTAATGCCACGTGTAACGCGGCATATTTCGGAAACGATCCCGCCAGCGCGCTTGTCGATCGCCGTGGCCATCTGGGTGGTCCGGAACCCTACCAGCAGAACGACTGGTCGGTGCAGAACGTCGCGTCAGCGATTGCGAAATTCAATACCGGCATGCTGAAGCACCAGATCATCGCCGGGTGGGACGTGGCCCATGTCTATGACCGTCGTACGAATTACGCCTACAACTACAATGGCCTGAATGGAACGCAGACCGACACGACCGGCCTCGTCAATCCGACCAATTTCGTGCCAGGACTCCTGCTTGGGAATGTCGGCCAATACAGCAGCAACCTTGTGAATATCAGCGGTGTCGGACGCGCGCTTCACAAAACCGGCGTTGCGACCGATGTCGGGGCTTTCTTCTCGGATCAGGTCTGGTTCGCACCGTGGTTCTCGGCCCGCGCCGGTTTCCGCTGGGACCATTGGGACAGCCATTATTCCGCCAACGAGGGAATGGTCGGCACGGGCGTTTCCTACGGCCAGAACCAGGATACCTACAATCCGACCGTCAACCTGATGTACACGCCCAATGATGACACCATGGTCTATTTCAACTGGGCACAGTCGACCACACCTCTCGGCCTGTATGTCACCAACAGTTCCGAACCGCTCCGGGCGACGAATGAAGGATACGCGCCGGAACGCAGCAGCCTTTACGAAATCGGCGCGAAATACAATGCTTTCCACGGTCGTATGGGCTTTACCGTATCCGCCTTCAGGCTGGAAAAAGGCAATTCCCTTCTGACCGATCCGACCACCGGTGACGTCACGCCGTCGAGCGACCGCCAGCGGAACCAGGGATTCGAATTGAGCGCATCCGGCGAAATCCTGAAGAACTGGAACGTGATTGCGACCTACGCATATTATGATGCGAAAACGATCGCGTCCGCCACGGCGGCGGATGTCGGCAAGCGCATTCAATATGCGCCGAAGAATTCGGCGACATTCTGGTCGACCTATACGATCGCACCGGCCACTCCATGGAACGTCACGTTCGGCGGCGGCCTGACCTGGCGGCAGAGCGTCTGGCTCGACCCCGCCAATACGGCGAAGGTACCGGATACCGTTGAATGGGATGCGATGATTTCGCACAGCTTCCTCAAGCATTGGAAAGTGGCCATGAACGGCTACAACCTTGCCAACAGGCTCAATTATTCGAACCTGTTCAGCGACCGCGTGACGCCGTCGACCGGCCGGGCTTTCCTGTTCAACATCTCGGCCACCTATTAAGGTTTTCACGATGCTGATCCATATTCCCTCGGTCCTGACGGTGGAGGAGGTCGCGCATTGCCGCCAGATCATGGCCGGCGCGGAATGGGTGGACGGCCGGGTCACGGCCGGCCCCCAGTCCGCCATGGTCAAGAACAACCTGCAGATCCCGCTTTCGTCCGATGCGCACAGGGAAATGCGCGATATCGTCCTGCGCGCACTGGGCCGCAATCCGACCTACAACAGCGCGGCCCTGCCGCTGCGGGTCGTGCCGCCGCTGTTCAACCGGTACGATGCCGGAATGTCGTTCGCGGCCCATGTCGACAACGCCATCCGCCCGATCCATGAAACCGGGGCGCGCGTTCGCACCGACCTGTCATCGACCCTGTTCCTGTCGGAACCCGATGAATATGACGGCGGCGAACTGGTGCTGCACGAGCCCGGCAGCACGCAGGAGCTCAAGCTGCCCGCCGGGGACATGGTCCTCTATCCGACCACGGCCCTGCACAGCGTCAACGAGGTGACGCGCGGTTCCCGCCTTGCCTCGTTCTTCTGGACGCAATCCATGATCGCGGATGAAGCGCGGCGCCGGATCATGTTCGAACTGGACAGGACCATCATGGACCTGAGGACGCGCCTGCCCGATGACGACCTGGCGGTGCTGAACCTGACGAACTGCTACCACAACCTGATGAGGCAGTGGTGCGTGCTCTAGCCCGCCTGCGCCGCCGTCAGCCCCGGTCCCAGCCCAGGGCGCCGCTCCCTGCCGAGATCGAGGCGATCCGGCAGCAGGCGGAGAAAGGCCATACGCTGGAACAGGTGCTGTGGGGCAAGATCCTGCTGAACAGTGTCTATGTTCCCAGCGACCCGGAAGCGGCCCGGACCTGGTTCACCATCGCGGCCAACGCCCAGTACGGGCCCGGCCACAACATGCTGGGGCGCTGTTTCCATTTCGGCTGGGGCTGCCGGCAGGATTTCCAGCAGGCGGCCCGATGCTACGCCCGGGCCGCCGAACTGGGGGATGAGTGGGGGCGGTACAATCTGGGCATATTGACCATGCGCGGCCTGGGCGTCACGCAGGACCTTGCCACGGCCCTGGCCTGTTTCCGGCAGGCCGCCCATGCGGGGCATGCGAAATCCATGAACCTCTACGCCCGCTTCCTGGAAGAAGGCTGGACCATCCCGCGGGACAGGCAGGCCGCCCTGTCGTGGTATCGGCGCTCGGCCGAAGGGGGCGATTATCGCGGCCAGCACAATTACGCCACGTTCCTGCTGGAAGCCGGCAAGCCCGACCAGGCCCTGCATTTGTGGGAACAGGCCGCCCGGACGGCAACCCCGGACATCCTGCAGGCCATGGCCCGCACCCTGGCCGGCATGGACAGGCCCGAGGCCGCGACACTACGCGAAACCGTCGAGACGCGCCTGAAGGCCATCCTGTAGCCCGGCCGTCACGGCCGCTGGAACACCGCCGCGATCCCCTGCCCGCCGCCGATACACAGGCTGACCAGCCCGGTGCGCCCGCCGATGCGGGCCAGTTCATGGACCAGGCGCACGGTGGCGATGGCGCCGCTGGCCCCGATCGGGTGGCCCAGCGAGATACCGCTGCCGTTCGGATTGACCCGTGCGGGGTCCAGTTCCAGCACCCGGCTGACGGCGCAGGCCTGGGCGGCGAAGGCTTCGTTCATTTCCAGCAGGTCGAGGTCCGCGATGCCCAGGCCGGCGCGATCCAGCGCGCGACGGGTGGCGGGGACCGGGCCCATGCCCATCTGCGACGGTTCCACCCCCGCGTGCCCATAGGCGACCAGTCGCGCCAGCGGCGTCAGGTCCAGCCGCCGCACCGCGTCCCCGGACGCCAGCACGACCATGCCGGCGCCGTCATTGATCCCTGACGCATTGCCGGCCGTGATCGTGCCGCCATCCTTGCGGAAGGCCGGGCGCAGGGCATCGAAATCCGCCCGGACGGCGTCGTGGCGCACATGCTCGTCCCGGTCGAACAGCGTGGCGCGGCCATTGGCGCGGATTTCGATCGGGACGATCTGGCCGTCGAACCGGCCGGCGCGGATGGCCGCCGACGCCCGGCGGTGGCTTTCGAACGCCAGGTCGTCCTGCATGGCGCGGGTGATGCCGTGGGTGGTGGCGACGTTTTCCGCCGTGACGCCCATATGCACGTGGTCGAACGGGTCCGTCAGCGCGCCGACCAGCAGGTCCAGCAGGGTCTGGTTGCCCAGCCGCCCGCCGAAACGGGCATCGGTCGCCAGGTAGGGCGCGCGGCTCATGATTTCGACACCGCCGGCGACGGCGATATCGGCATCGCCCAGGCGGATGGCCTGCGCGGCCGATATGATCGCCTGCAGGCCGGAACCGCAGATCCGGTTGACGTTCATCGCCACCGTCTCGACCGGCAGGCCCGCCCGCAGCGCAGCGTGGCGCGCGAGGTACAGATCGGCCGGTTCGGTCGGGATCACCTGTCCCAGCACCACCTGCCCCACCGCATCCGCCGGCAGCCCGGCCCGGTCCACGGCGGCCGCGATCAGCCGCGCCGCCAGCACCGAAGGGGCGGTACCGCGCAGGGCGCCCCCGAAACCGCCGATCGCGCTGCGTACGGCCGAGACGACGAAGATGCTGGTCATGGCCGAGGGTTCCGGGCGGTGTGCTGTTCCTGTCGGCGGCATGATGGCATGTTTCATGCCGCCGCTCTACACGGACGCCGCCCCGTCCGGGCCGGGTGTCAGGTCTCGACGATCGCGGTATGGCCCCTGGTGGGCCGGAAGCGCCCCTCATGCAGGGCGGTTTCGATGTCTTCCAGTGATGCACCGCGCGTCTCTGGCACCAGGAAGTAGATGAACGCGACCGACGCCAGATTGACCCCGGCATAGAACCACATCGTCCCGCCCAGCGAGATCAGGTTGACCAGCGTCAGCGCCGTGCTGGTCACCAGCAGGTCGCTGCCCCACAGGGTCGCGGCGTGCAGGCTGGTGGCGGTGCCGCGCATCGACAGCGGGAACATTTCCGCCCCCAGCAGCCAGCCGACGACCTGGATGCCGCCGGAATTGAACGCCATGAACATCAGCAGGAACACGATGATCATCCAGCTTCCGACGCTGCCCTTGTCGGGATGGATGGCGAACATCAGCCCCAGCCCCAGCAGGCTGGCCACCGATCCCGGCCCCATGATCAGCATCAGGCGGCGCCGGCCGACATGATCGACGATCGCCGAGCCCAGCATCGTCATGACCAGATAGACCATCGAGACCCCCAGGCTGGCCAGCAGCGCCGAGGAATGGCCGAAGCCCGCGTCCGACAGGAAGGTCGGGGCGTAATAGATCATCATCTCCAGCCCGCCGCACTGGGTGAAGAAGGCCACCCCCAGCGCCGCGACCAGCGCCGGGCGCACCCAGGGCTGCATCAGGCCGCGCCAGCCGCGATGCGCGTCATCGACGTCTTCCGCGGCTTCGTGGATCCTGCGGATTTCCTTGCGGACTTCCTTGCGCGACGTCCGCACGCGCGCCAGATGCGTGACCGCGGAATCCAGTCCCTCGTTTTCCGCCGTCCAGCGGGGGCTCTTGGGCAGGAAGAACATGGACACGAATACCAGTGCCGCCGGCAGGGCCGCGACCGCGATCATCGGCCGCCAGCCCCAGGCGTCGCGCGCGGCGAAACCGATGATGTTGGCGACGAAGATGCCGATCCCGATCGCGACGTTGAACAGCGTGACCAGCTTGCCGCGCCGGGCCGCCGGCGCCAGTTCCGAGATATACATCGGAACCACCTGGGTCGATCCGCCGACCCCCAGCCCCAGATAGACGCGTGCCGCGATCAGCATGTCCACATCCGGGGCGGCGGCGCAGGCCAGCGCGCCGGTCACGAACACGGCGGTGACGATCATGACCGACGTCCGGCGGCCGAACCGTTCCGACAGCCAGCCGGTGCCGACGGCGCCCAGCACCGCCCCCGCCAGGATCGCGGAGGCGACCAGTTCCTGATACAGGCTGCCCAGATGGAAATCCCGGGTAATCAGAAGCAACGCACCCGAAATGATACCGGTGTCGTAGCCGTAGAGGCCGCCACAGATGGCGGCCACGGCGGCTGCGAGCCAGAGCGTCCGCCCCGCATTGTCCGAAACCTCGAAATCGGACAGGGCGGGAACCGAAGGGGCCTGCGGTGAAAAATTCTGCATCCTGTTCTCCTTGCTCGGAAAGAGGCTCACTTTCCTGCCACACCCCTTGCCACGGTACATGGCTTCATGCGGGTGATCCCGGCGGTGGCCCGGACAGCGCCGCCTTCATCTGTGCGATCGTGTCCAGCATGGTGTGCAACGTGCCCCAGTCGTCATCGGTTGCAATCGGCTGCCATATGCTCTCCACGGTATCGACCAGCATCGTGCAGGGCGTGGCCCGGGAAAAATAGGGATCGGAAAGATCCAGGCCCGGCCGGGCAGGATGGGATTCGATCTGCCGAAGCAATGGTTCGAAATCCGCACCCTCGTAGAGGCGGGCATTGGGGCCGTTCGCGGCACGGTGCCTGCTGTCCGTTCCACCATACCAGTCGAAGAACAAAGATTCAAATCCAATGGCCGATCGTTCCAGAAAGCGCCATGCCGCGGCCGCCAGCGCGCGGTCATCGGCTTCGGAAAGTGATGACAGGCCAAGGCGTTTCACGATCACGCCGTTCATCTCTTTTCCATAACGATCTGGGAAATCGTCGAAAATCTTCTGCAGGCCGTCAACGTTCGTCAGCGGAAGCAGGCATTCGGCCAGCCGCGCCAGGTTCCACAGCAGGGCCTCCGGCTGGCGGCCGAAGGCGTACAGGCCGGAGTGGTCGAAATAGGCGGCGGTAAAGCCGGGATCGTAGCGGGGCAGGAAGCGCCACGGGCCGTAATCGAAGCTTTCGCCCGTGACGTTGATATTGTCGGTGTTCAGGACCCCGTGGACGAACCCCGCCCCCATCCATTGCGCGCCCAGGCGCGCGACGCGGGCGCAGACGATGTCGAACAGCGCCAGCGCCGGATCGCCCGCGCCGGCCCGGTCGGGGAAGTAGGTGTCCATCACATAGGCCACCAGGTGCGCCAGGCTGGCCTGGTCGTCCAGGGCCGCCAGGCGCTGGAACGTGCCGATGCGGATATGCGAATGGCTCAGCCGCGCCAGCACGCATGACCGGGTGGGCGAGGGCTCGTCCCCCCGATGCAGCGCCTCGCCGGTTTCGATCACGCTCAGGCTGCGCGAGGTCTCGACCCCCAGCGCGTCAAGCATTTCCGTCGCCAGGATCTCGCGCACCCCGCCCTTCAGCGTCAGCCGCCCGTCGCCGCCGCGCGACCAGGGCGTGCGGCCGCTGCCCTTGGTGCCGATATCCAGCAGCCGTCCGTCCCGCACATCGCGCACCTGCGCGAACAGGAACCCCCGCCCGTCGCCCAGGTCGGGGTTGTACGCCCGGAACTGATGCCCGTGATAACGCAGGGCCAGCGGTGTCGGCAGGTTGTCCGGCAGCGGGACGAACCGGCCGAAATGATCGATCCATTCCGCGTCGGTCAGGCCGTCCAGCCCGACCTGCGCCGCGGCCTCCTGGTTGCGGAAGCGCAGGATATGGGCGGGAAAATCCGCCGCCGCCACCGGGTCGTAGAACGCATCGCCCAGGGTCAGGTGATTGCGGGCGGGGCGGTAGGTGGGTGAAAGGGGCATCTTGTGTCACCAAAAACTCTTGAGACGAGTCAGGAAAAGATCGGCAGGTCCAACGAGTCCGCTCGTGGGGCGAAGAACGCCTCGATCGCCGCATCGCTCCATGCCGCCTTGTCCATCCAGCGCGGGGCGTTGTCCTTGTCCACGATCTTGGCCCGCACGCCCTCGGCGAAATCGGGCTGCTCCAGCAGGCTGGCGATCAGCCGGTATTCCTGTTCCAGCACCGTATCCAGGTCCGGCAGCCGCCGCGCGGCATGAAACGCGCGGAACGTCACGCGCAGCGACAGCGGCGATGCCTGCCGCAACGCCGCGCGGTCCGCCTCGGCCCAGGGGGCGCCGTGGCGGTCCAGGCGGTCGATGATCGTCGCCACGTCCGGCGCGTCGTACAGCGTATTGATCGCCGCATGGTCGGGACACGCCCCGTCCCGTGGCGCGGCGGGGGCCATGTCCACGACCTGGCCGGCCGGCCGGCGGGCCAGGCCTTCGGCCAGGGCCGGCAGGTCCGCCGCCGCCAGCATCCGGTCGGCGAAGCCCGCCGCCACGGCCTCGCCGCCCTGCATCCGGCCGCCGGTCAGGGCCAGGCGCAGGCCGGACAGGCCCGGCGCGCGCGACAGGATATACGACCCGCCCGCGTCCGGCGTCAGGCCGATGGCGGTCTCGGGCATGGCGACCACCGCCCGTTCGGTGACGATGCGGTGCCGCACATGGCCGCCCAGTCCCACCCCGCCGCCCATCGTGATCCCGTCCATGAACGAGACCACGGCCTTGGGATACCCCGCCAGGACCGATACCAGCCGGTAGCCGTCGCGGAAGATCGACGCCGCCGCCGCCGGACCGGCGGCGCCCAGCGTGGCATGGATGGCCCGCAGGTCCCCCCCGGCGCAGAAGGCGCGCGGGCTGGAACTGTCGATCAGCACGGTTTCGACCGACGGGTCCTCCCGCCAGTCCGCCAGGCAGGCGGCGATGCGCGCGAACAGCGTCCTGTCCAGCGCATTCAGCGCCTTCGGCCGGTTCAGCGTCATCCGCCCCAGGCGGCCCTGGCGGGTGATCAGCAGCGTGTCGGCGTCCATGGCGGCATCCATGATGGTGGTTTCCTCCTGTTTTCCCTTGCGCGATAATATGACAGAAGATGCGGCGTTGGTGTGTCGCCCCGTCGAAACGGACCAGACGGACACGGACGACGGCAGGAAGGGCATGGACATGACGGTGGATTCCCAGACCTATCGGGACGCGATGGCGCGGCTGGGCGCGGCCGTGAACGTGGTGACGACCGGCACGCTGGACGATCCGGTGGGGTTCACCGCCTCCGCCGTCTGTTCCGTCACCGACGCGCCCCCCACCCTGCTGGTCTGCATGAACCGTTCGGCCCGTGCGCGTACCGCCTTCCACACCGGCGGGGCGATGTGCATCAACGTCCTTTCGGCCGGGCAGCGGGACATTTCCGGCACCTTCGCCGGGCCGATGGACATGTACGAACGCTTCACCGTCGGCCACTGGACGACGATGACGAGCGGCGCTCCGGCTCTGGAAGAGGCGATGGCGTCGTTCGACTGCCGGATCGACCGGATTGTCGAGGTCGGAACCCACAGCGTCATGTTCGGGGTGGTCGATGCCATCCGCCTGGGGGCGGCACTCGGCGGGCTGGTCTATTTCAACCGCACCTATCACGTCCTGCCCCACGGCGGCCACGACCTCTGACCGCCTGTCTGCCTATGCGCGCCGGTGACGGCCCGACGCGCGTTTACTGACGGACGCGGCTGCGCGCGTAGGCGGCCAGATAGGCCCCGGTACTCAGCACGCTGATCCAGAACGATGTCGGGCAGTCGGTCCACCAGGACAGTGCCAGCCCGCCCCAGCCCTCGGCCACCGCCAGCAGAACCGAAAGCACGATCCCCCAGCCCGGCGTGGCCGTCAGGCGCTGCGCCGTGGCGGCGGGCCCCACCATCAGGGCGAAGACCAGCAGCACGCCGGTGATCTGCACGCATTCCGCCGTCGCGACCGCGACGATGGCCAGGAAGATGGTGGAGACCGCGCGCATCGGCACGCCCCGCGCCTCGGCGGTTTCGGGCTGCAGGCTGGCGAACAGCAGCGGCCGTGACAGCACGGCCATCGCGGCGACGCACCCTGCCCCCAGCAGCGCCAGCCATCCCAGCATGGCCCGGTCCACCCCCAGCACGTTGCCGAACAGCAGCGCGGTGGCCCGCGTGGCCGATGTCGTCAGGAAATGCAGGAACAGCAGGCCGCACCCCAGCGTGCAGGACAGGACCAGCCCGATCGCGACGTCGCGCCCCTGCGTGGTGCCGCGCCCGCCCAGCCCCATCGCCACGCCGGCCGTCACCGTCAGGGTCATCAGCCCCCACAGCGGCGGCACCCCCAGCAGGATCGCCCCGGTGGCGCCGGCGAAGCCGACATGCGACAGCGCATGGCCGGCAAAGCTCTCGCCCCGCAGCACCATGAAATAGCCGACCAGCCCGGCGAGGACGGCGACGATCCCCGTGGCCGCGAAGGCGTGGCGCATGAATTCGAAGGCGAACATGGATGCTACCGCCCCGGCTCGAAGATCGAAAAGTCGCTGGCCTGCGCGTCCGCGCCGTCGGCGACGACGAAGATGCGCCCGCCCGCGCGGATCACCTCGACCGGCGTGCCGTACAGGGCGCTCAGGACCGGGCCGGTCACGACCTCGTCCACCGGCCCCAGCCGCGCCGCGCCGCGCCCGACATACAGCACCATGTCCATCACCCCCAGCAGCGGGTTCAGGTCGTGGGTGGAAAACAGTACCGCGATGCCCAGCCGGCGGCGGATGCGGTCCACCAGCGCCACCACGTCCCGCGCGCGATGGGGGTCCAGGCTGGCCAGCGGTTCGTCCAGCAGCAGCAGGCGGGGCCGCCCCAGCAGGGCCTGCGCCAGCAGCAGGCGCTGGCGCTCGCCGCCCGACAGATGGTCGATCGGCCGGCGGGCCAGGTGCGTCGCCCCGACCAGGTCCAGCACCCGGTCGATTTCCGCCGCATCGCGCCGGCGGTGGCGCCCCGGGCGCCAGTCGCAGGGCAGGCCCCAGCGCTCGCCATGCAGGGCGGCGGCGATGAAGCTGCGGCCGTCCAGGCGCGGGGCTGGCCGGGCCTGGAATTGCGGCATGTAGCCGATATCGTGGTTGCCCCGCCCCACCGGGCGGCCGAAAACCGAAATCCGCCCGTCCGGCACCGGCACGATGCCCAGGATCGCCCGCATCAGGCTGCTCTTGCCCGCCCCGTTCGGTCCCAGCACGCCCACGAACGCCCCTGCCGGCACCGTCAGGCTGGCATCGGACAGGATGGTGCGCTCCCCGATGCGCAACGTGGCGCGGTCGAACCGGACCGGCGGCGCGTCGCCGGGGCTGGCGATTCCGCTCATGCCGGCTTCCGGGCCAGGGCTTGCCCCAGGCGGTCCAGCACGTCGGCGATCCAGTCCTGGTAGCGCATGCCCGGCGGCAGGCTCTCGCCCACGCGCAGGACCGGAATGCCCGCATCGCGGGCCAGTTGGTCCAGCCGGTCGGTCGCCGGCCCCGCCGTCTGGTCGTTCAGGATCAGCACGCGCACCCGCCGTGCCGTCAGGTCGTCCTCGACCCGCGCGACGTCCGACGGCGCGGGATCGGTGCCGTTCATCACGGCGTGCTGGAAGGATTCGTCGCGCATCGCCAGGCCCGTGACGCGCGCCATCAGGCCGAAGATCGGCTCCGACGCCGCGACCGGCGTGCCGCCATACCGGCCCCGCATGCCGTCGATCCGTGCCTGCAACGGCGCCAGCGTGTCTAGGAACTGGTGCAGCCGCGCCTGCAGCGCCGTGCGATGGTCGGGCAGGATGTCGCCGCATGCGGCGGCGAAGGCGGTGGCGAAGGTCCGCACGTCGGACAGGTCATACCAGAAATGCGTATTGTCGCCGTCCCGCCATCCGGCCAGCCCCGCCACCGTCAGCAGCACGGGACGCGCGCCGTTCGCGGCGGGGCCGGCACCGTCCGTCAGCCGGTCGATCCACCCGTCATACCCCCCGCCATTGGCGATCACGATCTGTGCCGCCCCGACCCGCCGCCCGTCGGACGGGCTGGCCTCGAACAGATGCGGGTCGGTGGCCGGGTTGTTCAGGATCGTGGTCACGGCCACGTCCGGGCCGCCGACCTGCCGCGCGATGTCGCCCCACACCGCCTCCGCCGCCACCACCGCGATCGGCCCCGCCGCGCGCGCGGGCCCGCAGGCCCCCGCCAGCGCCCACGACAGCAGGACGGCCAGGGTGGCGACGCGGAGCATGGCGGAAAATCCGGAACGGAAAAGGGAGGGGGGACAAGCTGGCACGGGACAGACTATGTTATAATGTAACAAATATCGAGCCTTCATATAGCGTGCTTTCCGGCGTATGGAAACCGGGCAGGGGACACAGCATGAAGGGGGCGCGTCGCGAGCCGGCATGACAGGACTTAGCTTCGCCGACAGGACCGAGACCTGGCTGGATAACGCCGAACGGCTGTGCGCGGCGCGTGGGTCCCGGCTGACCGACTTGCGGCGGCAGGTGCTGGGCCTGGTCCTGGATGCCGGCCGGCCGGTCGGGGCCTACGACCTGCTGGACGGGTTGCGCACCGACAAGAAGAGCGCGGCCCCCCCCACCGTCTATCGCGCGCTGGATTTCCTGCTGGAACAGGGGCTGATCCACAAGATCGAACGCCTGTCCGCCTTCGTGGGCTGCACCCATGCGCTGGATGGAACCCGGGCCTGCGGCGACCATCCGCATGCGGCGCAATTCCTGATCTGTACCGGCTGCGGCCAGGTGACCGAACTGGACGATCACGGCATCCTGCACGCGCTGGTCGACGCCACGCGCACCATCGGCTTCACGGTGCGGCATTCGACCGTCGAGGCCGAAGGGCTGTGCGCCGCCTGCAGGGACGCGGCGTAGGGCGGTTTCCCGTTGCCATGGATGACGTTACAATCGAGGGCATGGTGAAGAACGGTTACAGGGTCCGGCCGACCGGGCTGAGGGCCCGCGATACGGGGCGCATGATCTTCCGGATCGACGACGCGCGGGGCCGTCCGGTGGCGCGGATCGCGGCATCGGACGCCATGCGCGCGCTGGCCCTGTTCTGGCGCCGGCGCGGCGGCCAGACCCTGGCGGACATCCTGCCGCGCCCCGGGCCGCATCACAGCCTGGGCGCCACGCTGCGACGGAGCATCGACATGGCGCGCATCCGCGCGGGCACCGGCGAATTGCCGCTGCCCGCCATCGAGACACCCGAAGCGCGCCGCAAGCCGCCCCGCGCCCGCGCCGTGCCAGCCGCCCCGCGCGCGGCGGCCGAGATCGGCCAGGACGACCTGTTCACCCGGCCTCCTGCCGCCATCCCCGAACCCGTTGCGCCGGAACCGGTTGCCCCGGCCCCGCCCCGGCGCCGGGCCGAGCATCTGGACGCCGAGTCCGTCCAACTGGCGCGCGTGCATTATCGCGGGCTGCAATCCTCGGACCCGGCCGACAGCTATCTCTACCATATCGCAACCGGGCGGGACGCCGAGGCGATGCTGCGCGACGGCCTGGCGCCCAGTCGCCGCAACCCGCTGCTGCTGACGGAACGCGGCGGCGTGCCGTACTGGCTGGCCGTCCTGGCCGACGACGCCGACATGGTCGGGGACGAGGCCGCGGATATCGCCGTCCTGCGCATGAAGCGCTTCATGATCGACGACCTGATCGAGGACGATCCGGACTCGACCCGCAGCTCGGGCAGCCCGTGCTATTTCCTGACCGGCAACGTGTAACCCAGACCAAGGATACTCCCATGGAATCAGCCATCGCCGAGATCGAGCGCGGCGGGCGCGTGGAATCGCGCCATGCCGGCACTGCCGTGGTGGTGGACGCGGCCGGCAAGGTGGTGTTTTCGCTGGGCGATATCGACCGCCCGACCTATCCGCGTTCGGCCGTCAAGGCGTTCCTGGCCCTGCCGCTGGTCGAAAGCGGCGCCGCCGGCCGGCTGGGGCTGGAGGACGAGGAACTGGCCCTGGCCTGTGCCTCGCATACCGGCGAGGCCGCGCATGTCGCCGTCGCGGCGCGGATGCTGGCGCGCACCGGGCATGACGCCGCCTGCCTGGAATGCGGCACGCACTGGCCGGTCGATGCCGATGCCGCCCATGCGCTGGCCCGCGCGGGCGGCGCGCCCTCGGCCCTGCATAACAATTGCTCGGGCAAGCATGCCGGCTTCGTCTGCCTGGCCTGCGACCAGGACCAGAAGCTGGGCGGTTACATTCATCCCGACCACCCGGTGATGCGCGAGGTCACGGCGGCGCTGGCCGACGTGACGGGGGCCGCGCACGGCCCGGACAACATGGGCATCGACGGCTGTTCGATCCCGACCTACGCCATTCCGCTGCGCGCGCTGGCGCACGGCTTCGCCCGGTTCGGCACCGGGCACGGGCTGGGCCCAGAACGGGCACGGGCGGCGGCACGCCTGCGCGCCGCCGTGGCCGCGGCGCCCTTCATGGTCGGCGGCACCGGTCGCTTCGACAGTGTGCTGATGCAGGAAATGGGCCCCGCCGTGTTCAGCAAGATGGGGGCCGAGGGCATCATGGCCGCCAGCCTGCCGGACCAGGGGCTGGGCATCGCGGTGAAATGCCATGACGGCGCCCCCCGCGCGGCCGAGGTCGCGATGGCCGCCCTGCTGATGCGCTTCCTCGGGCCCGACGCCCGCGACAATCCGGTGCTGCGGGGCCTGGCGCAGCATGACCTGCGCAACTGGAACGGCATCACGGTCGGACGGGTCCGCGCCGCCGGCCCGATGCATCCGGACCATCGTCCCTGAACGGATCAGGACACCCCGAACGTCCCCGCATACAACGCCAGGACACCCGCGACATCCACGTCCACCGCCACGGCCCGCGCCGGAAACGCGTCCCACGCGGCGGTGGGGGGGCAGGGAAAACCGTCGGGCTTCTGAATGGTCTGGCCGTCCGCCAGTCCCCCGCAGACCACCCGGACCGGTCCGTGGCGCAGGGTGAACAGGTGCGGCGCCATGGCATGGATCACCGCCAGGCTGTCATGCGCGAAGATCCCCGCCAGCCCGCGCGAACGCTCATGGAACGCCTGGTAGAAGCGTGACACCCCACGCAGGAAGGCACCGTCCGCCCCGCCCTGCGCGCCCAGCCGGTCCAGGTAGGCCGCGTCCATCACCACCTGCTGCGTCACGTCCAGCCCCAGGATCGACACCGGCCAGGGCGCGGTCATGACCTGATCCGCGGCTTCGGGGTCGGACAGGATATTGGCCTCTGCCACCGGGGACATGTTGCCGGTATGGCCGTGCATGCCGAACGCCCCGCCCATCAGGCTGACGCCGGCCACCAGTCCGGCAATGGCGGGGTCATGCCGCAGTGCCAGCGCCAGGTTGGTCAGCGGCCCGACCGCGATCAGCGTGACCTGGTGGGGGTGGGCGCGCACCAGGTCGACGATGACCTGCCAGGCGGGGCGGGGATCGGCGGTACGGTCCAGCGGGTCGGGCAGGGTCAGGTCGCCCAGCCCGCCCGCGCCATGCACATGCGGCGCGCCCCGGCCCGCGTCCCGGCAGAGCGGCGCCTCCGCCCCGCGTGCCACCGGCACGGACAGCCCCATCCAGCCGGCCAGCCACAGCGCGTTGCGGGTGACGGTATCGACGTCCAGGTTGCCGTGCACCGTGGTGATGGCCAGCAGTTCGAATTCCGGCCGGCGGGTCAGGAACCGCAGCGCCATGGCGTCGTCCACGCCGGGGTCGGTGTCGAAGATGACCTTCATGGTGGTGGCCTTAACCCGCCCGCCACCCATCCTGTTCCAGCGCCACCCCCGCCAGATACAGGCTGCCGCAGATCACCACCCGCGCCGGCTCGCCCGTCAGCCGTCCCAGCGCCGCGCGCAGGGTGGGGCCGGGCGTGGCCCGCCCGGACGACGCGGCGATGATGGCCTCGACCGGCAGGGCCAGATGCTGGCCCGCCTCGGCCACCGCCTGCACGCTGGCGGCATGGGGCAGCATGGGGGAGAGGAAGCCGGCGGCGTCCTTGGTCTGCTTCATGCCGACCACCAGATGCACCGGCCGGTCGGACCAGCCGGCCAGCACGTCCGCCAGGGCCTGCCCGGCGCCGGGATTGTGCCCGCCATCCAGCCATAATTCCCACTCCGGCGGCAGCAGACCGGCCAGCGCCCCGCCCAGGCGCTGCATGCGCGCCGGCCACACGGTATGGGCAATCCCGGCCCACGCCGAATCGGGCACCTCCAGCCCGCTGGCACGCAGCGCCGCCACGGCCAGCCCGGCATTGTCGATCTGGTGCGCCCCCGGCAGGCCGGGCAGCGGCAGGTCCAGGGCGCCCCGCGCGTCGGTATAGCGCAGGCCGCCCGGCGTGGCGGCAATGTCCCAGTCCTCGCCCCGGACCCGCAGGGGCGCGCCGCATTGCGCGGCCTGCGCCCGCAGGACCGCCATCGCGGCCTCCGCCTGGCGGCCGGTTACGACAGGTACGCCGGGCTTCATGATCCCGGCCTTCTCGGCGGCGATGGCGGCCAGGCTGTCGCCCAGAAAGGCCTCGTGATCCATGGAAATCGACGTGATCGCGCAGGCGGCGGGCTTTTCCAGCACGTTGGTGGCATCGAAGCGGCCGCCCAGCCCGACCTCGATGATCGCCAGGCGCGCGGGATGGCGGGCGAACAGCAGGAAGCCGGCGGCGGTCAGGACCTCGAACACCGTGATCGGCGCTCCGTCATTGACGCGCTCGATCTCCTCCAGCACCGCGACTAGCGCGTCGGTGGACACGATGTGGCCGGCCACGCGGAAGCGCTCGGTGACGTCCACCAGGTGCGGCGAGGTCATGACGTGAACCGGCCAGCCCGCCTGTTCGCCGATGGCGCGCAGGGTGGCGCAGGTGCTGCCCTTGCCGTTGGTGCCGGCGACATGGATCACCGGCGGCAGGTGGCGTTCCGGGTGGCCCAGCCGCGCCAGCAGCGCCTGCAGCCGTCCCAGCGACAGATCGATCAGGGCGGGGTACAGCCGGTTCAGCCGCTCCAGCACCGCGCCGGCGCGCCCGACGAATTCCGGCCCCAGCGAGGTGGCGGGCATCGGCGCGGATCAGGCCGCCGGCCGAACCGGCGCGGCCCCGCCCAGCGCGGCTCCCGGGGCGTTGACATGCCGATGGTTCATCAGGCCGATCAGCCGCCCCAGCATCTCCGGCAGGGCGGGGCGCTTGACCACCATGTCGATCATGCCGTGATCCAGCAGATATTCCGCACGCTGGAAGCCCTCGGGCAGTTTCTCGCGCACCGTGTCCTCGATCACCCGCTGGCCGGCGAAACCGATCAGGGCGTTGGGCTCGCTGATCTGGACGTCGCCCAGCATGGCGAACGAAGCGGTGACGCCGCCGGTGGTGGGGTTGGTCAGCACGACGATATAGGGCAGGCCGGCATCCCGCAGCATCTGCACCGCCACCGTGGTGCGCGGCATCTGCATCAGGCTGACCATGCCTTCCTGCATGCGCGCGCCGCCCGATGCGGTGAACACGACCAGCGGCGCCTTCTGCAGGATCGCCAGCCGCGCCGCGGCCAGGAAGGCCTCGCCCAGCGCCGCGCCCATCGTGCCGGCGATGAATTCGAACGCCATCACCGCCACCACGGCGTCGTGCCCGCCGATCCTGCCGTGCGCCACGGCCATGGATTCATCCAGTTGCGACTTGGACCGTTCGTCCTTCAGCCGCTCGGTGTAGCGCTTGCGGTCGCGGAACGACAGCGGATCGACGGGGACCTTGGGCAGTTCGATGCGCGTGAACGTCCCCTCGTCGAACGTCCAGCCGAAGCGCTCGGCCACCGACGCCCGCATGTGATGGCCGCAATGCGGGCAGACATTCATCGCCTTCTGCAGGTCCTTGACCAGGATCATCTGGCTGCAGGATTCGCAGTTGGTCCACAGATTGTCCGGCACTTCGCGCTTGAGCAGACCGCGGATCTTGGGGCGGACGTACTCGGTCAGCCAGCTCATTCCATCTCTCCATGACGCAGGGCGCATGACGGCCCCGGAAACCTGCCTCCTTACAAGCTGGTGCCGGGAAATGCCAGAACCAGCTTGTACGGGGGCTTTCGGTTCAGGTGCGGGCGTTTCGTACCGCCCGCCCCAGGGCTTCGAGCTGCGCGAGCACGCGCTTCAGCGTGTCCGGTCCGGCGCGGCCCTCGGCGTCCAGCGAGTCCTCCAGCGTGGCGATCAGCGCCGACGCCACCACGGCCGCGTCGGCGACGCGTACGGCGGCCGCCGCCTGTTCGGGCGTGCGGATGCCGAAGCCGATGGCCACCGGCAGGTCGGTCGCGGCCCGCAGGCGCGGCAGCGCCTGGGCCAGTTCGTCGGCGCTGGCGGTGCGCGTGCCAGTCACCCCGGTGATGCTGACGTAGTAGATGAAGCCCGAGGCATGGCGGCAGACCAGCGGCAGGCGCGTATCGTCGGTGGTGGGCGCCACCAGCCGGATGATGTCCAGCCCGTGGTCCGCCGCCGGGCCTTCCAGCAGGTCGGCCTCCTCGGGCGGCAGGTCGACGACGATCAGCCCGTCCACCCCAGCCCGGGCGGCATCGGCGCAGAAGCGCGCGGGCCCATAGGCCTCGATCGGGTTCAGGTAGCCCATCAGCACGATCGGCGTGTCGGCATCGCCCTCGCGGAAGCGGGTGACCATCTCCAGCACGCGCGCCATGGTGGCGCCGGCCGCCAGCCCGCGCCGGGCGGCGGCCTGGATGGTGGGGCCGTCGGCGCTGGGGTCGCTGAAGGGCACGCCGATCTCGATCAGGTCGGCCCCGGCCCCGGGCATGGCACGCAGCAGCGCCAGCGAGGTCTCGTAATCCGGATCGCAGGCCTGCAGGTAGGGAATCAGGGCGCCACGGTCCTGCGCCTTCAGGGCCGCGAAACGGCGGGCGATGCGGCTCACAATGTCACTCCCAGATGTGCTGCGACGGTGAAGATGTCCTTGTCACCCCGGCCGGAGACGTTCAGGACGACCAGGGTCTCCGGGTCCAGGGTGGGCGCGATCTTCGCCACATGCGCCAGCCCGTGCGCGCATTCCAGGGCCGGGATGATGCCTTCGGTCCGGGTGCAGAGCTGGAAGGCCGCCAGGGCCTCGTCATCCGTGGCGCCCACATATTCGGCCCGGCCGATATCGTTCAGCCAGGAATGTTCCGGGCCGATGCCGGGATAATCCAGCCCGGCGCTGATCGAATGGGCCTCGTCGATCTGGCCGTCCGCGTCCTGCAGCAGATAGGTGCGGTTGCCGTGCAGCACGCCCGGCCGCCCGCGCAGGATCGAGGCCGCCGTCTCGCCGCTGTCCAGCCCCCGCCCGGCGGCCTCGACGCCGATCAGGCGCACCGAAGGATCGTCCAGGAACGGGTGGAAGATGCCCATGGCGTTCGAACCGCCGCCGATGGCCGCGACGATGATATCCGGCAGCCGTCCCTCGGCCTCCTGCATCTGCACCTTCGTCTCCTCGCCGATCACCGACTGGAAATCGCGGACCATCTGCGGATAGGGGTGCGGGCCGGCCACCGTGCCGACCAGGAAATAGGTGTCGCGGACATTGGTCACCCAGTCGCGCATCGCCTCGTTCATCGCGTCCTTCAGCGTGCCGGCACCCGACGTCACGGGCACGACCTCGGCGCCCAGCAGGCGCATGCGGAACACGTTGGGCTTCTGCCGCTCGACGTCGGTGGCGCCCATGTAGATCACGCATTTCAGGCCGAACAGCGCGCAGACCGTGGCGGTGGCGACGCCGTGCTGGCCCGCCCCGGTTTCGGCGACGATGCGGGTGCGGCCCATGCGGCGCGCCAGCAGGATCTGCCCCATGACGTTGTTGAGCTTGTGCGAACCGGTATGGTTCAGCTCCTCGCGCTTCATGTAGATCTTCGCCCCGCCCAGTTCCCGGGTCAGGCGGCGGGCGAACCACAGCGGGCTGGGGCGGCCCACGTAATCCTTCAGGTAGTAATCCAGCTCGCGGCGGAAGGCCGGATCGGCCTTGGCCTGCGCGTAGGCGGCATCCAGCTCCAGCACCAGCGGCATCAGGGTCTCGGCCACGAACTGGCCGCCGAAGATGCCGAACCGGCCGCGCAGGTCCGGGCCGGCGCGCAGGCTGTTGGCCCCGGGCGGCAGGAATCTGTCTGTTGCGCTCACGTCAGTTCTCCAGAACCCTTGGATGCAGGATGTCGGGTGTTCTGGACCGCATGGCGCAAAATTACCAGACTCCTCTTGCCCCGCGCCTGCGGGCGCGGCCGGATTTGACAGGCCGCACAACCCACCCGATACGGAATGCACGCTGCAGCCTCTTAAGGATGACGGACAGCATGTTTCTCGCCCACCGGCCCGGCAAGCCGGCCCAGACCGTCACCGGCGATGCCGATATTGCCGGCGCTCCCTGGCTGGACCTTGTGGACCCCACGCCCGCCGAGCAGGCCCTGGCCGCGAAGCTGACCGCCCAGCGCATCCCGACCCGCGAGGACCTGGAGGAAATCGAAAGTTCCTCGCGCCTGTTCATGGAAGACGACGCCGTCTATCTCTCCACCCCGCTGGTCCGGCGCATGCAGGACGATTTCTTCATCTCGCCGGTGGGCTTCGTGCTGAAGCGCAACCGGCTGCTGACGGTGCGGTTCACGGCATTTTCCGCATTCGACGTGGTCGCGAAGCAGATCGCCGGCCGCACCGACGCCCTCAGCGGGGACGAAGTGTCGGTCCTGCTGATGGAGGCGGTGGTGGACCGCCTGGCCGATATCCTGGAACATCTGGGCCAGGCGCTGGATACCCTCTCGCGCGAGGTGTTCCAGTCCGACCAGCCGCGCCGCGCCGTGCAGGCCGACCGGACGCTGCGTTCGCTGCTGCAGCGGGTGGGGCGCTCGGGGGACCTGGCCTCGTCCGTGCGGGACAGCCTGCTGGGCATGGAGCGGATCGCGATCTTCGTCAGCGAGAACAAGAAGCACGACCTGTCGGAACGGCTGCGCGGGCGGCTGGCCACGGTGGCGCGCGATATCGGGTCACTGAACGATTTCGTGTCCCAGACCTCGAACAAGGTGCAGTTCCTGCTGGACGCCACGCTGGGCTTCATCAGTATCGAACAGAATAACGGCATGAAGATCCTGACCGTCGTCAGCTTCATCGGCGTGGCGCCGACCCTGGTCGCGGGGATCTACGGCATGAATTTCCACGATATTCCCGAACTGAACTGGCGGTACGGCTACTGGTATTCGCTGGCGCTGATGGCCGCGACGATCGTGCTGCCGCTGCTGTGGTTCTGGCACCGGGGCTGGCTGAACAGGGGACGATGACGGGACGGCCTTGACCTTTTCCGGCGGCATCCCTATCGTAACGCGCACCGCTGACGGGCCTCGTCCGTCACGCGCCCCCTCCGTGCTGGAACGATGTTGGCCGGTTTCCGGTTTGCCCGGTCTGAATGGCACCCGGTCTTTCGGCAAGCGCCTCATGCGCCAAGTGCCTGGTCAACCTGTTCCCTCCCCCATGTGACCTGCCCATTCAAGGCATCGTGAATGCATCTCGCCGAACTCAAGGCCAAAACCCCCGCGGACCTTCTGGCGTACGCCGAAAGCCTGCAGATCGAGAACGCGTCGTCCCTGCGCAAGCAGGACATGATGTTCGCCATCCTCAAGACCCTCGCCGACAATGATCAGGCGATCCATGGCGAGGGAACGCTGGAAATCCTGCCCGACGGGTTCGGCTTCCTGCGCTCGCCCGAGGCCAATTACCTGCCCGGGCCGGACGATATCTATATCTCGCCCAGCCAGGTGCGGCGCTTCGGCCTGCGCACCGGCGACACGGTCGAGGGCCAGATCCGCGCCCCGCGCGACGGCGAGCGCTATTTCGCGCTGCTGAAGGTCAACACGATCAATTTCGAGCCGCCCGAGGCCGTCCGTCACCGGATCAATTTCGACAACCTGACGCCCCTCTACCCCGAGCGCCGGCTGAAGATGGAAGTCGAGGCCAACGCCGTGGGCGGCGAGCCCGAGAAGGTCGAGAAGGGCAAGGGCGCCAAGTCCCAGCCCAAGGATTTCACCCCCCGCGTGATCGACCTGGTCTCGCCGATCGGCATGGGGCAGCGCGCGCTGATCGTCGCCCCGCCGCGCACCGGCAAGACCGTGATGCTGCAGAGCATCGCCTCGTCGATTTCCGCCAACCACCCCGAAGTCTTCCTGATCGTCCTGCTGATCGACGAGCGCCCGGAAGAAGTCACCGACATGGCCCGCTCCGTCCGGGGCGAGGTCGTGTCCTCGACCTTCGACGAGCCGGCGACCCGCCACGTCCAGGTGACGGAAATGGTGCTGGAGAAGGCCAAGCGGCTGGTCGAGCACAAGCGCGACGTCGTCATCCTGCTGGATTCCATCACCCGCCTGGCCCGCGCCTACAACACCGTGGTGCCGTCATCGGGCAAGGTGCTGACCGGCGGCGTGGATGCCAATGCCCTGCAGCGCCCCAAGCGCTTCTTCGGCGCCGCGCGCAATATCGAGGAAGGCGGATCGCTGACCATCATCGCCACCGCGCTGATCGATACCGGCAGCCGCATGGACGAGGTGATTTTCGAGGAATTCAAGGGCACCGGCAACTCGGAACTCATCCTCGACCGCAAGCTGGCCGACAAGCGCACCTTCCCGGCGATCGACATCACCAAGAGCGGCACCCGCAAGGAAGAATTGCTGGTCGAACGCTCCGAACTGTCGAAGATGTGGGTCCTGCGCCGCATCCTGGCGCCGATGGGCACGATGGACGCGATGGACTTTCTGCTGGACAAGCTGAAATACAGCAAGACCAACCGGGATTTCTTCGACGCGATGAATACCTGACAGAAGGGAGCGTGATCGGGCGGAAACGCCTGGTCACGTTCTTTTTTGAAAAAAAGAACCAAAAAACTTCTGATCTATTCAGAAATTTTGTGCCGAGTACATACGGCGGACCAAACGAATAAAAGTCTTTTTGCTTCTTTTTCTTCAGAAAAAGAAGACTCTTACTTCCTTACAAACGTCCAATACAAAGGCTGCCGCCCCGCAAGCAGCGCCTTGGCCTCATAGCGCGTCGGCGGCCACCCTTCGGGCCGGACGGTGGCGGGCGGTGCGGTGGCGAACAGATCCTGCGCGCCCATCACCTCGCTCACCCAGGTCTGATAGGTCGGGTCGTCGCTGGCAACACGCCAGATGGCGCCGGGCTTCAACACGCGGGCGACCAGCGCGATCGTCGCGGGATGGACGAAGCGGCGCTTGGCATGCCGGGCCTTGGGCCACGGGTCGGGAAACATCAGGAACATCCGGTCGATCGACCGTTCGGGCAGGGCGCGCAGCAGGATGCGCGCATCCTCGTCCCATATCCGCAGCAGGTCGGGCACCGGGGCGGTACCCTCCTGCCCGTCGGGCACCAGGCGCGACAGCAGCGAGCACAGCCCGTTTTCGAAGACTTCGCTGGCGATATAACCCACGTCGGGATGGGCCGCGTGCTGGGCCAGCGAATGCTCGCCACCGCCGAACCCGACCTCCAGCCAGATTTCGGACGGCACGCGGCCGAAACCGCGTGCCGGGTCATCCAGAACCGACGGGTCCAGCCGCAGTCGCGGCAGCGTCAGGTCCAGCAGGCGCTGCTGGCGCGGGCGCAGCGGATGGCCGCGCTGACGGCCATACAGCCGGTCAGGCGAAGCCTTGACCCCCGATACCGTACCGTCAGGTGCCTGCGGGACCGTCATACGACCTTGGCTGCCGCGATCAGCGGTTGAACGCGCCGCGCAGCGCGTCCACCAGGTCGGTCTTCTCCCACGTGAAATTGTCGCGGGCTTCATCCGGCGTGCGGCCGAAATGGCCATAGGCCGAGGTCTCGGTATAGATCGGACGGTTCAGGCGCAGATGCTGGCGGATGCCGCGCGGCGTCAGGTTCATGACTTCGCGCAGGACGCTGCCCAGCTTCGCCTCGTCCACGTCCTTGCCGGTGCCGTCCAGGTCCACATAGACCGACAGCGGATGCGACACGCCGATGGCGTAGGAGATCTGCAGCGTACAGCGATCGGCCAGGCCGGCCGCAACCACGTTCTTGGCTAGGTAGCGGCAGGCATAGGCCGCCGAACGGTCGACCTTGGTCGGGTCCTTGCCCGAGAATGCGCCGCCGCCATGCGGGGCCGCGCCGCCGTAGGTGTCGACGATGATCTTGCGCCCGGTCAGACCGCAATCGCCGTCCGGACCGCCGATGACGAACACGCCGGTCGGGTTGGCGTAGAATTCGTCTTCCGGGCACATCCAGCCTTCGGGCAGCACGTCCTGCACCACGTCGCGCAGGGCCTCGCGGATCGCGGCCTGGCTGGCGCCCTCGTCGTGCTGGGTGGAAATGACGACCGAGGTCGCGCCGACCGGGCGGCCGTCGACATAGCGCAGCGTGACCTGGCTCTTGGCGTCGGGCTGCAGCATGGCCACGCGCGCGTCGCCCGCTTTGCGCAGGTCGCGGATGCGATGCAGGATGCCGTGGGCATAGAACAGCGGCGCGGGCATCAGCGTTTCGGTCTCGCGCGTCGCGAAGCCGAACATGATGCCCTGGTCGCCCGCACCCTCGTCCTTCTCGCCGGCGCTGTCGACGCCGACGGCGATATCGGCGGACTGCGCGTGCAGGTAGGATTCGATCTGGGCGTTCTTCCACGAGAAGCCGGCCTGGTCATAGCCGATGTCGCGGATCGCGGCGCGCGCGCCCTCGATCAGCGCCTCGGGGGTGACGGAGGACGGGCCGCGAACTTCGCCCGCCAGGACCACGCGGTTCGTCGTCACCAGTGTTTCGCAGGCGACGCGGGATTCACCATCGGCCGCCAGGTAGGCGTCCAGGACCGTATCGCTGATCCGGTCGGCAACCTTGTCGGGGTGGCCTTCGGATACCGATTCCGACGTGAACAGAAAATCGCCTTTGTTACGCATGATGGTCCTGTCTATCTCGAACGAAGGAAAGGGTGACGCCGCCACGCATGCGCGGTCCGGGCGGGTCCGTTTGACCCAATACCCCCAGAGCGTCAAGTATTTTCACGGGATACCACAGTCCCGCTGGGGAGATTGCGAGGCAGCCGGCGGGGACGCGGCAAGCGCCGTCAATCCAGCCCCAGTACATCTTCCATGTCATACAGACCCGACGCCTGTCCGCGCAGCCACAGCGCCGCCCGCACCGCGCCGGTGGCATAGATGCGGCGGTCGAACGACCGGTGGGTCAGGGCGATCTGCTCGGTGGCCGAGGTGAAGGACACCGTATGCTCGCCCACGATCTGGCCGCCGCGCAGCACGGCGAAGCCGATCGCGTCGGCGCGGCGCGGGCCGGTATGGCCGGTGCGTCCGTCCTCGATATGGCTGGCCAGGTCGATGCCGCGCCCGTCGGCCACCGCCTGGCCGATCGCCAGCGCCGTGCCGGATGGCGCATCGACCTTCTGCCGGTGATGCATTTCCAGGATTTCGGCATCGTACGTGGCCGAGGGCAGGGCGGCCGCCATCTGCCGGGCCAGGCGCGTGACCAGCGTGACGCCGGGGGAATAGTTCGCCGCATGCACCACGGGAATGCGGCCGGCCGCCGTACGGACGGCCTCCAGGTCTGCGGCCGACAGGCCGGTGGTGCCCAGCACCCACGCCACCCCGGCCCGGGCCAGGATATCAGCGTGGGTCCGCACCGTCGCGGCATGGGTGAAATCGATCACCACGTCGCAGCGCGGGGCCAGTGCGTCCAGGGTGGCAAAGACATCGGATGCCGGCGCGGCGTCGCGCGCCGTGCCACCGGACAGGATGCCGCCGCCGGTCGTCACTTCCTCGCGCAGCAGGCGGCCGACCCGCCCGTTGATGCCGGCGATGCCGATCCGTACGCCCTGTGTCGTCATGTCATGGCCCCTGAAACGGGTGGCGGCGCGACCGGGGGATCGCGCCGCCTGGAATATCCACGGTGCGAGTGGGGGGATCACCATGGATAGTCGTTTTCTATCCCTAACCCCGGCCCCTTTCAACAGCGGCCGGGAGCCGAGCCCCTTAGAGTTTTCCCTCGAAGAAATCCCGGACCTTGCTGAAGAACCCGGTGCTCTCGGGGTTGGCGCGCTCGTGGTCGCCGGCCTCGGCTTCGAACTCTTCCAGCAGCTCGCGCTGGCGCTTGGTCAGGTGGCGCGGCGTCTCGACGGACACCTGGATATACATATCTCCCCGCGCCGAGGACCGCAGGACCGAGAACCCCTTGCCGCGCAGGCGGAAATTCTCGCCGGTCTGGGTACCGGCCGGGACCTTGACCTTGGTGCGGGACCCGTCGACGACCGGGACCTCGATCTCGGTGCCCAGCGCGGCCAGGCTCATGCGCAGGGGCACGCGGCAATAGATGTTCGCGCCGTCGCGCTGGAAGATCGGGTGGGGCTCGACCGCGACATGGATATACAGGTCGCCCGGTGCCGCGCCCTTGCCCCCGGCCTCGCCCTCGCCGGACAGGCGGATGCGCGTGCCGTCCTCGACCCCGGCCGGGATCGCGACTTCCAGCGTGCGCTCGCGCTCGACAGTGCCGGCGCCGTGGCAGGCGGCGCAGGGGTTGCGCACCACCTTGCCCGCGCCATGGCAGGTCGGGCAGGCGCGCTCGACCAGGAAGAAGCCCTGCTGCGCGCGGACCTTGCCCGCGCCGTGACAGGTCGGGCAGGTCTCAGCCCCCTGGTCACGGTCGGCCGATCCGGTGCCCTCGCAGGATTCGCAGGTCACGCGGGTGGGCACGGTGATCGGCTTCTTGACGCCGGTGAACGCCTCGGTGAAGGAAATCGACACCTGGATCTGGATGTCGCTGCCCGACCGGCGGCCGCCGCGCCGGCCGCCCATCATGTCGCCGAACATCTGTTCGAAGATGTCGCCCAGGCCGCCGCCGAAATCGAACCCGCCGGCGCCGGGGCCCCCGCCCTCGAATGCCGCATGGCCGAACCGGTCATAGGCCGCGCGCTTCTGTTCGTCCTTCAGGATGTCGTAGGCCTCGTTGATCTCCTTGAACCGCGCCTCGGCCGAGGCATCGCCGGGGTTGCGGTCGGGATGGTACTGCATGGCCAGCCTGCGATACGCCTTCTTCAGCTCGTCCCCGTTCGCATCGCGGGTGACTTCGAGTACGGCGTAGTAATCAAGCTTGGTGGCCATCGTGGTCCTCACTGGCGGGGCCGTGCCGGAGCGGTCGCTCCGGCATCGGGGCCGTCATGGGGCGACGCCCATGGCGGTGCGGCAGCCCAGTCATTTATGGAAAAGCGCCCGCCTTCGCAGAAGGGGGCGCCATCGGTCGGTAGAAGCGGCGCCGGCCGCGGGGCCGGCGCCTTGGCGATACCGTCGGCCGATCAGGCCGACTTCTTGTCGTCCACGTCCTCGAAATCGGCGTCCACGACCTTCTCGCCGTTCGGGCCGGTGGCGCCGGCACCCGGGGCACCGGCACCCGCCGCGCCCTCGGCCTGACCGGCCTTGTAGACGGCCTCGCCGATCTTCATCGCCGCCTGCGACAGGGTCTCGGACGCGCTCTTCAGCGCGGCCGCGTCACTGCCTTCCAGCGCCGTGCGGACAGCGGCGATCGCGGCCTCGGCTTCGGCCTTGTCGGACGCCGGAACCTTGTCGCCCGCCTCGGCCAGCGACTTCTCGACCTGGTGCGCCAGGCTTTCGGCCTGGTTGCGGGCCTCGACCAGTTCCTTCTTGGCCTTGTCGGCCGTGGCGTTCGCCTCGGCGTCCTTGACCATCTTCTCGATGTCGGACTCGGACAGGCCGCCCGACGCCTGGATCTTGATCTGCTGTTCCTTGTTGGTCGCCTTGTCCTTGGCCGACACCGACACGATGCCGTTGGCGTCGATGTCGAACGTCACCTCGATCTGCGGCACGCCGCGCGGGGCGGGGGCGATGCCGGTCAGGTCGAAATTGCCCAGCAGCTTGTTGTCCGCCGCCATCTCGCGCTCGCCCTGGAACACCTTGATGGTCACGGCGCCCTGGTTGTCCTCGGCGGTCGAGAAGGTCTGGCTCTTCTTGGTCGGGATCGTGGTGTTGCGGTCGATCAGGCGGGTGAACACGCCACCCAGCGTCTCGATGCCCAGCGACAGCGGCGTCACGTCCAGCAGCAGGACGTCCTTGACGTCACCCTTCAGCACCGCGCCCTGCACCGCGGCGCCGATCGCCACGACCTCGTCGGGGTTCACGTTGCGGGCCGGCTCCTTGCCGAAGAACTGCTTCACCGCCTCGATGACCTTGGGCATGCGGGTCATGCCGCCGACCAGGATCACCTCATCGATTTCCGCCGCCGAGACCGACGCGTCCTTCAGGGCGGCGCGGCAGGGCTCCATCGTGCGCTGGATCAGGTCGTCGACCAGGCTTTCCAGCTTCGCGCGGCTCAGCTTCAGCACCAGATGCTTCGGGCCCGAGGCGTCGGCGGTGATGAAGGGCAGGTTGATCTCGGTCTCCTTCGAGGAGGACAGCTCGATCTTCGCCTTTTCCGCCGCTTCCTTCAGGCGCTGCAGCGCCAGCTTGTCGGCGCGCAGGTCGATGCCCTGCTCGCGCTTGAACTCGTCGGCCAGATAGCTGATGACCCGCGCGTCGAAATCCTCGCCGCCCAGGAACGTGTCGCCGTTGGTGGACTTCACCTCGATCACGCCGTCCGAGATCTCCAGGATCGACACGTCGAACGTGCCGCCGCCCAGGTCATAGACCGCGATGGTGCCGCCGTTCTTCTTCTGCAGGCCATAGGCCAGGGCCGCGGCCGTCGGCTCGTTGATGATGCGCAGGACTTCCAGGCCGGCGATGCGGCCGGCATCCTTGGTCGCCTGGCGCTGCGCGTCGTTGAAGTAGGCCGGAACCGTGATGACGGCCTGCGACACCGGCTCGCCCAGATAGGCCTCGGCGGTTTCCTTCATCTTGCCCAGCACGAAGGCGGCGATCTGCGACGGCGCGTATTTCTTGCCCTGCGCCTCGACCCACGCGTCGCCGTTGTCACCCGCGAAGATCGAATAGGGGACCAGCGCCTTGTCCTTGGTCACCGTCGGGTCGTCATAGCGACGGCCGATCAGGCGCTTGACGGCATACAGCGTGTTGGCGGGGTTGGTGACGGCCTGGCGCTTGGCGGACTGGCCGACCAGCATTTCGCCGTTGTCGGCGAAGGCGACCATCGACGGGGTCGTGCGCGCGCCTTCGCTGTTCTCGATGACGCGGGTTTCGTCCCCTTCGCGGATGGCGACGCACGAGTTGGTCGTGCCGAGGTCGATACCGATAACCTTGCTCATATATCTTCTCCTGTCAGCGGTCCGGACCGGCCCGAAGCACCGGAAGGGACCCTAGAACTCTTGTCGTTCTGGCGGGTCGCGCGGACTGTTTCACCACATCCGCCCACATCGCCGAACCTGTTTCGCATGTATTCAGCCCCGGCGTTCGTTTCAAGGGGCCATCCTGCGGAACAGGGGCGGGCGGGCACGTTCCGGCGGTCGCCGGGTCAGCCGTCGGCCTTGTTGCCGTATGTCGGGTCGCTGTACGTCCCGGATTCCGTCGCCTGGGCGGCGGCCGGCTGGGTCCCTGCCGCCGCGCCCTTGGACACGACGACCATCGCGGGCTTCAGCAGGCGGCCATGCAGCGTCCAGGCGGGCGTCCAGGCCTGGATCACGGTGCCGTGGGGGTGTTCGTCGCTATGCTGCTCGGCCATCGCCTGGTGGTGGTTGGCGTCGAACGGCGTGCCGGCCGGGTCGGCGGCGGAAATGCCATGGCGTTCCAGGATGCCCATGAACGAACGCTCGGTGCTCTCGATCCCCTCGCGCATGCGGGCGATCAGCCTGTCCTCGCCTTCGGTCGCGTGCGGCAGGCTGGCCAGCGCGCGCTTCAGGTTCTCGGCGGCCTCGACCACGTCGCGGGCGAATTTCTGCGTCGCATATTGCCGCGCGTCCTCCAGTTCGCGCTTGGTGCGCGTGCGCAGGTTCTGCATCTCGGCTTCCGAGCGCAGCCATTTCTCGCGCATTTCCTCCAGCGCGGCTTCCAGCTCCTGGATGCGCGGGTGGCCGGCACCGGCCGGATCACTCGCCCCGGCGTGGGCCGTATCCTGGTCGTGGCCGGACGACGGGCCGGGAGGGGACATGCCGGCCTCTCCGCTCGGAGAGTCGGCGACGGGGGTGGGGTCTGTATCGTGGCTCATGCCCTTTGAAGTAGGTGAGCGCGCGCCGTTGGACAAGGCGTCACGGCCATCGCCGATATGACGTTTGTGCGGGTTTCCCCCGCCATGCGGGTGGAACGGGACGCGGTCCCGGCCGGAACATGGATGGATGGTCATGGGCTGCGGCCATGACAGCGTGATCCGGCTGGCGCTATGCTGGGGCGAAGGCCGCCCCCGGCCAGGCAAGGAGCGAGAAACGCCGCGATGGAGCCGACGAAACATACGATCGCCCTGGTGGATGACGACCGGAATATCCTGACGTCGGTCCAGATGACGCTGGAGGCCGAGGGCTTCAACGTCCGCACCTATACCGACGGCGAAAGCGCGCTGCACGGATTGATGACCCGCCCGGTCGACTTGGCGGTGCTGGACATCAAGATGCCGCGCATGGACGGGATGGAACTGCTGCAGCGCCTGCGCACCCGCTCGCACCTGCCGGTCATCTTCCTGTCCTCGAAGGACGAGGAGGTGGACCAGTTGATGGGCCTGCGCCTGGGCGCGGACGATTACATCACCAAGCCGTTCTCGCAGCGGCTGCTGCTGGAACGCATCCGCGCCCTGCTGCGCCGGAACGAGGCCACCCGGGGCGAGCCGGGCGGTCAGGCGGCCGCCGGCAGCCTGGTGCGCGGCGACCTGTCGCTGGACGAAACCCGCCACCAATGCCTGTGGCGCGGCAAGGACATCCAGCTGACGGTCACGGAATTCCTGCTGGTCAAGGCGCTGGCGGCGCGGCCGGGCCTGGTCAAGTCCCGCGACCAGCTGATCGATGCTGCCTATGGCGAGAATATCTATGTCGATGACCGCACCATCGACAGCCACATCAAGCGCGTGCGCAAGAAGTTCCGCCAGGTGGACGACGATTTCAACCAGATCGAGACGCTGTACGGGATCGGCTACCGCTACAAGGAGGAATAAGGTTGCGCATCGGCAACAGGGTCCTGCCCCTGCCCGATCCTGTTGCCTGGGTTCGCGGACTGCTGGCGCCGGCTGCCGAAATCCGCACCCACGACGCGGCGTCGGCCTATCACGAATACCGCACGCGCCTCGTCTCGCCGCTGATGCGGCGGATTTTGCTGGTCAACGCCCTGCCGCTGATGCTGCTGGCCCTGACGCTGCTGTATCTGAACCAGTTCCAGAACAGCCTGCTGGAGGCCGAGGTCACCGCCCTGCGCGAACAGGCGCGCATCTATGCCGGCGCGCTGGGGCAGAGCGCCGTGGTGTCCGGCCGGGGCAGCGACCCGATCCTGGACGCCCCGCTGGCGCGGCCGCTGCTGCTGCGCCTGACCGAGCCCAGCCCCGCCGCCCATGCCCGCCTGTTCGCACCCGACGGCCAGCTTGTGGCCGACAGCCGGGTGGAACAGGCCGCGGTCCTGCATCGCGGCACGCGCGGACAGATCGAAAGCCAGCCCCTGCCCTCGCCCGTCGCGGCCGATGACGGCGACGACCGCGCCGCCGGGGCCATGGCGAATGCCGGCTTCGCCGAACGGTTCTATGACCGCCTGCTGTCGCTGCTGCCGACGCTGTCGGGTGCGCGGATCGTGACGCTGGATACGCCGGATACCGATCCCAGCGTCCAGCCGGTCATGGGGGCCGACGGGCAGTCGACGCCGGAAATGCCCCCCTATATCCGCCGGACCGCCAACCGCCACCTGATCGTCACGGTGGCCGAACCGGTGATGCATGACGGGCAGACCATCGGCATCATCCAGTTGACGCGCCAGGCCCGCGATGTCGATCGCTCGCTGTTCGCGGTGCGCTCGTCGATCCTGTCGCTGGTGCTGATCGCGCTGGCCATCACCGTGCTGCTGTCGTGGTACCTGTCGCTGACCATCGCGCGGCCGCTGCTGCGGCTGGCGGCGTCGGCCCACGTCATCCGCGAATCCCACGGCCGGTCCGACACGGTGCCGCCGCGCCTGCTGGCACGGCGCGACGAAATCGGCGAGGTCGCGCGCGCCCTGCAGGACAGCGCCCGCGCCCTGTGGGCGCGCATGGATGCGATCGAGCGGTTCGCCGCCGATGTCAGCCACGAGATCAAGAACCCGCTGTCGTCCATCCGCTCGGCGATCGAAACCCTGGTGCGGATCGAGGATTTGAACCGCCAGCGGCGGCTGCTGTCCATCATCAATGACGACGTGCGCCGGCTGGACCGGCTGATCACCGACATTTCGGACGCCAGCCGTGTCGATGCCGAACTGTCGCGGACGCGCACCGAACCGGTGGGGGTGGTGCCGATCCTGTCGGTGCTGGCGGAAATCCATCAGGCCACGCGCGCACCCGGCCAGCCGATCCTGGCGATCAGCGTCACGGCCGCCGACCGGTCGCTGACGGTGCAGGCGGTCGAGGACCGTCTGGTCCAGGTGCTGCGCAACCTGATCGGCAACGCGATCTCGTTCTCGCCGCCCGACGGGCGCATCACGCTCAGCGCCGTGCCCGCCGCCGGGGGCATGGTGGACATCGCGGTGGCGGACGAGGGCCCGGGCATTCCCGCCGCCAAGCTGAACAGCATCTTCGACCGTTTCTATTCCGAACGGCCGACCACCGAGAATTTCGGCCAGCATTCCGGGCTGGGCCTGTCCATCAGCCGCCAGATCGTCGAGGCCCTGAAGGGTACCATCCGCGCCGAAAACAGGGTGGGAACGGACGGCCGCGTGGTGGGTGCGCGCTTTGTGGTGACGCTGCCGCGCGTCGTGGGGTAAAGACCCCGAATGTCCCCGCACACAGCCCCCAAATGAACAGAAGTCTGTCGGTTCTTTTTTTCAGGAAAGAACGAATCTCCTGCGCAACGCGTCAGATGATGGCTGGAGCCTCCGCCATAGTGCTGGCTTGCGCGCCCGCCTTGGCCGACCCCGCGAAGCCGGACACCAAGGCGACGGCCAAACCCGCGCCGCGCAAGGCCCTGCCCGCGCCGGAACTGATCGAGGCCAGCGGCATCCGCCGCGCCTTCACCCACGCCAGCGCCCAGCATCTGCCGGATTCCGACACGCGGGTATCCGCCGAGCGGCTGACCGAGCGGGGGGTGGTGGACCTGCGCGGCCTGGAATATGTGGCGCCGAACCTGACGGTGCAGAGCATCAACGGCACGGCCTCGACCAATTTCTACCTGCGCGGCCTGGGCTTCAACGACTTTACCCAGAACAACATGGGCCCGGTCGTGACCTATGTGGACGATGTGGCCTATCCCTATTCGACCATGGCGTCCGGGCTGATGTTCGACATGGCGGACGTGACCGTCACCCCCGGCCCGGTCGGCACCGAGCACGGCCAGTCGACCACCGGCGGCGAGGTGAAGCTGCGCACCAACGACCCGACCGACAGTTTCCATTTCGGCGCCAGCCAGGACATGGCCTCCTACGCCCGCAGCCGCAGCGAGGCCTATGTCTCCGGCCCGATCGCGCGGGGGTTCAGCTTCCGTGTCGCCGCGCAGGTGAACCAGGGCGGCGGCTGGCAGACCGATCCGCTGAATGGCGCCCATCTGGGCGACGCCGATAGCTGGGCCCTGCGCGCCAAGCTGAAATGGACGCCGGATTCCCGCACCACGGTTCTGCTGTCCGGCCACGT
Source organism: Gluconacetobacter diazotrophicus PA1 5 (assembly GCF_000021325.1). Taxonomy (GTDB): domain Bacteria; phylum Pseudomonadota; class Alphaproteobacteria; order Acetobacterales; family Acetobacteraceae; genus Gluconacetobacter; species Gluconacetobacter diazotrophicus. Next base: position 2,195,370 of record NC_011365.1, read on the forward strand.
GGTGCGTGACGAGAGCGAGGTGGTGGGCGGCGTCCCGATCGCCCGCCTGATCGGCTCCACGCCGATCCCAGCCGTGGGCTGGACGCAGACGGAATGGTCGGCGAAGAACGCCTTCACGAACCTGATCGGGCGCAATGCCGGGCTGAAGCCCAGCGAGGACAACTGGTTCTGGGGCGCCGACCTGCATGTCGCGCATGATTTCGGCCCCGTGACCCTGACCTCGGTCAGCGCCTTCGAGACCGAGCGCGAGGGCGAGTATACCGACCAGGACGCCACCGCCGCCGCCCAGGCGGACGCCTACCGCACGATCGCCGCCAACAGTTTCACGCAGGAACTGCGCCTGTCGAACACGAACGCCCAGGACCGGCTGCAATGGGTGCTGGGTGCCTATTACCAGCGTTCGCGCATGAACCAGAGCTTCTATTTCGACTATACGGACTACCTGCCGGCGCGCGGCTACATGCAGGATTCCAGTTTCGGCCTGAACCAGGAAGCGACCTCGGAATTCGGCCATGTCAGCTACCGCCTGCCGGGGAACGTGACGCTGTTCACCGGGCTTCTGCACGAAATCGACGACCGCGCGATCACCGGGCTGACGTCGCGGATCTATGGCGGCCGCACGCTGGATTTCCACGGCGAGAGCACGGCGGCGGCGCAGTTCGCGGGCCAGGTCGGCGTATCGTGGCAGGCGACGAAGAGCGTCCTGCTCTATTACAAGATGAGCAAGGGCTTCAAACCCGGCGGCTTCACGGCCAACAACACCCAGGTCCAGGCGCAGCTCGCGCCGTTCAAGCCCGAGAGCGTGCTGACCTATGAACTGGGGCTGAAAAGCGACCCGATTCCCAACGTGCTGCGGATCAATGCCGCCGCCTTCTACAACGATTTCCATAACCAGCAGATCCTCGGTACGATCCTGATCCCCGATTACGGGCCGTTGAGCCAACTGACCAATGTGCCGAAATCCGAAAGCTGGGGGTTCGAGGGGACGATCGACCTGCACCCGCTCCGCCATGTGTTCGTCACGCAGAATTTCGGCTGGCAGCGCGGCACGTTCCAGGACTTCCCGACCGTCAATCGCGCCAAGACGAACGCCTATTACGCGCAGCATGGCGTGTGGAAGGCGATCAACGACAATTTCTCGGGCGTGGATAACGGCCAGCCGAAACTGACGCTCAACGGCCAGCTCGACTGGCGCCAGGCCGTCAACCCGCGCTACGCCGTGGAATTCGGGCCCAACTGGGTCTATCGCGGCGCCCAGGCCATGACACCGGGCGGAACGGGGTTCTACCGCCTGCCGCCCTATTTCCTGCTGGGCGCGCATGTGACGCTCCGCCCGGCCTCGGACCGCTGGCAGGTCACGCTCTATGCGTCGAACATCCTGAACCGGCAGTATTACACCTCGGGCGGTCAGGCGACGACGACCTATCTCTATATTCCCGGCGCGCCGCGCTTCATTGGGGGGCGGGTGTCCTGTAACCTTTGACGGGAATGGTTTCTGTTCCTTTTCGGAAGACAGAAGACGATATCAGACCGGGGTATTGCCGAAGCGGCGATAGACCAGCTGCGGCGGGGTGTCCGGCAGGCTGTCCAGGATTTCGGTGATCCGCGCATGGGCCGGTGATCTGGCGCAGACCGGATCGGTCGCCGCCGCGTCGCCCAGCAGGGCCAGCGCCTGGCAGCGGCAGCCGCCCCAGTCCTGCTCGCGCAGGTCGCAGCCGCGACAGGGTTCGGGCATCCAGTCCGTGCCGCGGAACAGGCGGAACAGCGGCGCGTCGGCCCAGATCTCGCCCAGGCCGGCAGCGCGGATGTCGGGCATGGGCACGCCCTTGATCGTCTCGGCGGCATGGCAGGGCAGGACCCGCCCGGCGGGCGAGACATTGACGAAGCGTCGCCCCCACCCGCCCATGCACGGCTTGGGCTGGTCGGCATAGTAATCCGGGGTGACATAATCAATGGCCAGCGCCGGGCCCAGCCGCGCCCGCGCATCCTCGACCGCGCGGGTGGCCTCGTCCAACTGCGCGCGGGTGGGCATCAGGGCGCCCCGGTTTACCAGCCCCCAGCCGTAATATTGCGTATGCGCGATTTCCACCCGCCGGGCGCCCAGCGTCACCGCCAGGTCCAGCATGCGGGGAATGCGCGCGGCATTGCCGCGATGGATGACGAAATTCAGCGTCAGCGGCATGCCGTCCGCCACGACGATGCGCGCGGCGGCCAGCTTCTTCGCCTGCGCGCCTTTCATGCCGCCGATCGTCTCGGCCGGCGCGGCATCGACGTCCTGGAACGAAAGCTGGACATGGTCCAGTCCCGCGTCGGCCAGCGCACGGAACGTCGCTTCGGTCAGCAGAACGCCGGATGTGATCAGGTTGGTATACAGCCCGCGCCCGGCGGCATGACGCACCAGGTCCGGCAGGTCGGCGCGCGCCATCGGCTCGCCGCCCGAAAAATGCACCTGCAGCACGCCCAGTTCCGCCGCCTGGTCCAGGACGCGACGCCACTCGGCGGTCGAAAGCTCGCCCTCGCGCCCATCCAGTGCCAGCGGGTTCGAGCAGTACGGGCATTGCAGCGGACAGCGATGCGTCAGCTCGGCCAGCAGGCTCATCGGCGGGGGAACGGCAGGGCGGGCGGCGGCAGGCATGGCCGTCATGTGGTCAGCACCTGCCGGTCGGTCAACTCGGCGATCAGCGCCAGCACGTCGCGGGCGATGACGGGACGGGGCGCATCGAACCGGGCGGCCAGATCGTCGATGATGGCGGACACCGGCCGCTGCCCGTCCACCAGGCGCAGGATTTCGGTCGCCACCGGATCGGCGATGAAGGCGCGCTCCGGTGCCTGGATCACCCACTGGTCGCGCACCCGGTCATGCTGCAGGCGCGTGCCGCGCATGAAGCGCATCACCGCCTGCTCGGCATTCCGATCCCGGGGGGGCGCGTCGGTCACGCCGGCAGGGGCCGGAAGGCGCCGGGCGGGATGCGCCCGGGCGAGACATAGGCGTAATCCAGCGCATCCAGCATGGACCACAGTACGTCGCATTTGAAGGTCAGCGCGTCCAGCACGGCCTGCTGCTCCTGCACCGTGCGGGCATGGTCGCGGACATAGGCCAGGGCGAAATCGGAATCGCGGGGCGCCTGGGTCAGCCGGGGCTGGAAATAGGCCAGGGTCTCCGGCGTCACGAAATCATAGTGGCGCAGCATGCCCGCCACGCGCTCGCTGATGATGGTGGGCGAGAACAGTTCGGTCAGCGAGGAGGCGATCGCTTCCAGTATCGAGCGGTCGCGCACGAAGTCGACATAGGCGTCGACCGCGAAGCGGGTGGCGGGCAGCAGCCCCTTCAGCGATTCGACTTCGGCACGTTCCAGCCCCAGCCCGTCGGTCAGCTTCAGCCAGCGGGCCACGCCGCCGGTGCCCGGCGCGTCGCCGTCATGGTCCACCAGCCGCCGCCGCCATTCCCGGCGCAGTTCCGCCGTCGGCAGCCGCGCCAGCAGGGTGGCGTCCTTGGCCGGGATGCGGCTCTGGTAATAATAGCGGTTCAGCGCCCAGGCCTGCACCTGCGCGCGGTTCAGCCTGCCGTCATGCAGGGCGCGGTGGAAAGGATGCAGGTTGTGATAGCGCGCGGCACCGATGGCCCGCAACGCCGCCTCCAGTTCGTCCGGGGACAGGGGCGGGGACAGGGGCGAGCCAGTCATGTCGTGATCCTCATGCCGTCGAATGAAACCTCCCACCCCGCCTGGTGCGCGACCTGGCGCTCCGGGCTGTCGGCCAGCAGGAGGGGATTGGAATTGTTGATATGGATCAGCACCTTGCGCCGGACGTCGAGGTCCGCGAACGCATCGATGGTCCCGCCGTCACCGCTGACCGACATATGGCCCATGCGCTGTCCGGTCTTCTGTCCCACGCCGGCGCGCAGCATCTCGTCATCGGTCCACAGCGTGCCGTCGAAGAAGACCAGGTCCGCGCCGCGCAGGCGCGCCCGCAGGGGGCCGGTCATGCGCGCGCAGCCGGGAATGAAATAGGCGTGGCGCACGCCGTCGGTCATCGCCAGCCCGATCGTCTCGCCGTTCTCGACGATGGCGGCGGGATCGGGCCCGCTCTCGGCATAGAGCGGCACCTTGCCCGGAACCGCGAAGGGGGTGATCGTCAGCCCGGCGGGCGTGCCGTCGGGCAGCGCCAGGGCGAAGGGCTGGTCCAGCGCCAGGGGCACGCGCGGGACGATGCTGCGGTCCAGCGCCTCGAAAATCGGATTGGCGTCCAGCAGGTCCAGCACCGGCGGCGTCGCCAGCAGGGTGAAGGGCTGGCGTTCGCGCAGGGTCAGCAGCCCGGTGACGGTATCGACCTCGCCTCCGGTCAGGATCACGCCGGCAATGGGGGTCGAGCGCAGGCCGTGCCTTGGATGCAGCGCCGGGGTCTGGCCGATCTGCGCCCGCAGGTCGGGCGAGGCGTTGACGACGAACCAGTGCGCGCCGTCCCCGCTGACGGCGATCGAAGCCTGGGTGCGGGACGGCGCCGCCGGATCGTCCGCCCGGGCGCGCCGGCATGCCGGGGCGTTGGAATTCCATTGTGGGAAACCGCCGCCCGCCGCGGCGCCGAGAACGATGAGGTCGATCATGGCGGAGAAGTCCAGAGCATATCGCGACGCGGTCGAAGACCCCTCATGGGGTGGACCAAGGGGGAAGGCCCCGCCAGGGAAAAAGCGCCGCCCGCGCGAGGCAGGCGGCGCGATGCGGCTTATTTCTTCTGGCCGCAGACGTAGCTGTTGATTTCCGCGCCCAGCGGAACCTCGGTGATCTTGGGTGCAGTCCAGGCCATCATATCCTCCGTCTTCTGGCTGATGAAGGCGGGAAACCCCGCATTCATCGGAGATCTGAAACCCGTTCGCGGCCGGTTTCAAGCCAAATCGCCGTCATGGGCGAGAGGGCGGGGATTTCCCTCGTCGGTTGCGCGCAACGCGTGGCACCGATGCCGCCGCGACTTGTGCCTTGCGCCCGGGGTGGCGGCGGACTACGCCCAAACCGACGGCGCCGGGACCATCCGGCGACCCGACTGCCGTGGGCGAGACTGGGCCATGCCGCCTGTACCCGATCTGGACGATGCCGACATGTTCGAGGCACATCAGCAGCAGCGCGCGGCCGAGGTCGTGCGTCGCAGCCGCTTCGATCCCCAGACCATCTGCCTGCTGATCCTCACGGTCCTGGCGGTCTTCTACACGCTGTATTTCGCGGCGGCGATCATCCTGCCGATCGTGCTGGCGCTGGTGGTCAACCTGCTGCTGTCGGCGCCGATGCGGGTGCTGCATACGCGGCTGCACCTGCCCAAGACGCTGTCGGCGCTGGTGCTGATCCTGGGCGTGTTCGGGGTGGTGGGCGCGATCGGCACCGCGATCTCGGTACCCGCCGCCGGCTGGATCGCGCGCGCGCCGCAGACCATGGCCGCCCTCCAGACGCACCTGGCCGTCCTGCACCGCCCGATCCAGATGATCCAGGCGGCCAATGACCGGATCGAGAATTTCCTGTCCGTCGTCAGCGGACGGCAAGGGGGCGGTGGCGGCGGTCAGGTGGTGCTGCTGGCGCCCTCGTCGTCGCCGGGCGGCGGGCTGGGCACGTTCGGCTCCAGCGTGCTGCTGGGCACGCGTGCCTTCGTGGGCCAGCTCTTCACCATGATGCTGATGCTGTTCTTCCTGCTGGCGCAGGGCGACAGCCTGCTGCGCCGGTTCGTCGAGATCATGCCGACCTTCGCCGACAAGCGCCGCGCGGTGCAGATCGCCTATCAGATCGAACGCAATGTCTCGCTCTATCTGACCACCATCACGATCATCAACGTGCTGGTCGGCCTGGCGAACATGCTGCAATGCTGGGTGTTCGGCATGCCGAACCCGCTGCTGTGGGGGGTCCTGGCCTTCCTGCTGAACTATATTCCCATCATCGGGCCGCTGACCGGCATCGTGATCTATTTCGTCGTCAGCCTGTTCGTCTTTCCGTCGGCCCTGCAGGCGCTGCTGCCGCCCACGGTGTATCTGTGCATCCACCTGATGGAAGGCGAGACGATCACGCCGATGGTGCTGGCCCGGCGCTTCACCCTCAATCCGGTGCTGGTCATGGGCTCGCTGATGTTCTGGGACTGGCTGTGGGGCGTGTGGGGGGCGTTCCTGTCGGTGCCGATGCTGGCGGTGTTCAAGATCATCTGCGACCATGTCGATGTCCTGACCCCGATCGGCCACGTTGTCGGCGGCCCGACCCGCGCACGCACCGTACAGTCCGCGATCATTCCCCGGCGGGAACAGGAAACCGAATAGCGGAAAGCCGCAGGCGCCCGGACCAGCCGTTCAGAGGCAGCCTCTCAGCTATTGCCGCTGGCCAGGGATTCCAGCCGCTCCATCGCGGTGATGCGCACGGTGTGGCCCTTGCCGATGGTGATCAGGCGTTCGGTGCGCATCCAGCTCAATGTCCGGCTGACGGTCTCGATCGTCAGGCCCAGGTAATCGGCGATGTCCGAACGGGTCATGGGCAGGGGGACGTCCCCGGACGGATTCAGCATGTCGCGCACGCGGTCCAGCAGGAAGCTGGCCACCCGTTCGCGCGCGGTCTTGCGGCCCAGCAGCAGCATCTGGTTCTGCGCCGCCACCAGCTCGTTCGACGCTTCCTCCAGCAGCCTGCGTTCCAGCCGGGGGAAATCGTCCATCAGGTGCCGCATCCGCGCGCGTGAAAACCGGCACAGCCGCACCGTGTCCACCGCCTCAGCCCCGAAGGCGTACTGGTCCGTCACCGCCAGCCCCAGGAAATGCCCGGCACCCGCGAAGCCGGTGATCTGCCGCCGTCCGTCGGGCAGCGCCTTGAACAGCTTCACGTTGCCCGAGGTGATGCTGAAGAAATCGGTCGCGGGGGCGCCTTCCTCGACGAAGGCGCGGCCCGGCAGTACCAGGGTCTCGACCGCCGTTTCCGCCAGCCGGACGATGTCGTCGTCGCTGATGGCACTGCAGACGCTGCGGGGACGGACGCCGCAGGTCAGGCAGTAACCCGGCTGGCGGTGCGCACCGGCCAGGATCAGGCGGCGTGGCCGGGATTCGCGCTCACAGGTAGTCTGGTCAGACATACGTCCGGGTTCCTCCCGGTTCAGGCCCGCCGGGGATGGCGGACTGGTCGTTTCGGTAGACCGGGTCACGGTCCGTCGCAGAAGACTGCAACACAGGATGCGGCCAGAATTGATCTGAATCAATGCTTATTAAGCCGGGGCGGCGCGCGCCGGTACTGGACGCCGTAGGGAAGGGTCGCCGGCTCACCGGACCGGCCGCGCGCTGGCGGAGCCGGATTGTTGCGATATCGCCACAATGTATGAATCGCTTCTCGCGCTATCGGCGATTCTCCTGCTGATGGACTGCGTCATTGGGGGGCGTACCGCCTGTGGCCGAAGAGCAACAGTGACGCGGATTGATACCCTGCGGTCGCGGTTCTGATATGCGCCTGGGCTGGTACTGGCGGCGGATCGGCACCTCGGCCCGCCCCCGGGGGACGCCTGGCGGACGGGGGCGGCCTTCGCATCCGATGCCCGGATATTTGGCGTTTCGCGGGCAATTCAGAGGCATCGGCGCGCCGTTGCCGTCCCGCGTGGCCGCCCGCGCGCGAAGGGCCTCCGTGGCAAAAAAATCGGGGCCGTCTCCGGGGGATCGGACCGCCGGGCCGCGGTTGATTCATGTCAAGGCGACGATAGGGTTCCCATGATCTTTGCGGATAACACGATGTTGTTCGTCGCGAAAAAACGAAAGGTTCGCACACGATGAAACTGACCCGTACCCTTGCCTTCTCGATGGTTGCCGGCATGGCGGCGCTGGCGCCCGGTGCGGGACGCGCCCAGACCGCGACGCCGTCGGCCTATGTCAGCGCGCCCGTGGTGGCCCCCGTCATGGCGCCCCCGCCGTCGCATGGCGGCCATTGCGGCATCTTCGAAACCTGCGCCAGCACCAAGATCGGTCTGGGCAAGGGCGACTTCCTGATCCGCCTGTCCGCGCTGGGCGTCCTGCCTGAAGACCGCGACAGCAAGGTGTGGGCCGGCGGTGCGGTGCTGCCCGGGGCGCGGGCCAAGACCACGCGCCAGGTCATGCCGGAACTGACGTTCGAATACTTCTTCACCGACCACATCTCGGCCGACCTGATCGCCGCCAGCACCCGGCATGAAGTCGCGGTCGAAGGCAGCGCCCTGGGCCACATCGATGCCGGCAGCGCCTGGGTTCTGCCGCCCACCATCACGATCGCCTACCATTTCCGTCCGCACAAGCGGTTCAACCCGTATGTGGGCGTCGGCGCCACGCTGGCGTTTTTCCACAACGAGTCGCCGGCCGGTGGCCTGGTGAAGAAGCTGAATGTCGGCACGACCGGTGGCCCGTCATTCAATGTCGGCTTCGATTACCAGCTCGTGGGCAACTGGTTCTTCAACTTCGACGTGAAGCAGATGTTCATGCGCATGCATGCCTGGGCGAACGATGGTGGCGGCGTCGATGGCGTTCCGCGCATCAAGGTGCATGACTCGCTGGACCCGACGGTGGTAGGCGCCGGTATCGAATACCGGTTCTGATCCCGTGGGGATGCCCTCTTCCGACCTGCTGATCCGGTACGGGGGCAACCTGCCGCGTTACACCAGCTACCCGACCGCGGCACAGTTCGATGCCTCGGTCGGGGCGGATGACAGCGAGGCGTGGCTGCGCGCCATGGCGCCGGGCACCCCGCTTTCGCTGTATCTTCATGTTCCCTTCTGCGATGCGCTGTGCCTGTTCTGCGGGTGCAACACGTCGGTGATGCGCGACCCGGCCGGCCGTACGGCCTATGGCGCGCTGCTGATGGACGAACTGCGCAGGGTGGCCGGGCGCCTCGGCCCCGACCATCCGGTCCGCCACGTGCAGTGGGGCGGCGGCACGCCGACGACCCTGCCGCCCGAGACCATGCGGGCCGCGATGCAGACGATCCGCCGGCTCTTCACCATCGAGCGCGACGCGGAAATCGCGATCGAACTCGACCCCCGCCATATGCCCGACGCCTATCCCGACCTGCTGCGCACGCTGGGATTCAACCGCGTCAGCCTGGGCGTCCAGGACCTGGACCCCGCCGTGCAGACGGCCTGCGGCCGAATCCAGAGCCGTGCCCAGACCGAGGACTGCGTCCGCCGCGTGCGCGCGGCCGGGATCGCCTCGGTCAATGTCGATCTGATCTATGGCCTGCCGTACCAGACGGTGGACGGCGCGGGCGAAACCGCGGCGACCGTCGCCGCCGCGCTGCGGCCCGACCGGCTGGCGGTGTTCGGCTACGCCCATGTGCCCTGGAAGCAGAAGCGCCAGGCGCTGCTGCCCGAAAGCGTGCTGCCCGGCCCCGCCGAACGGCTGGCGCAACGTGCGCGGATCGATGCGGTCCTGCGTGCCGCCGGGTATCGCGCGATCGGGCTGGACCATTATGCCCGGCCCGGCGACGCGCTGACCCTCGCCGCCGAAGGCGGCACCATGCGCCGCAATTTCCAGGGTTATACCGTCGATCCGGCCCCGGTCCTGATCGGGATCGGCGCCTCGGCGATTTCCTCCTATCCCCAGGGCATGACCCAGAACGCCCTGACCGCCGCCGCCTACGCGCGGCTGATGGGCCAGGGCACCGACACCCTGCCGGTGGTGCGGGGGGTGCGCCGCACCGATGACGACCGGCTGCGCGGGGCGGTGATCGAACGGCTGATGTGCGACCTGCGGGTCGATCCGGCGGCGATCGGCGCCCATCATGGCGTGCCCGCGACCTGGTTCGCCGATGCCATGCCCGGCCTGCACCAGGCGGCGGCGGACGGGATCGTGACGCTGGACGGCGCGATGATCCGCATGACCGACGCGGGACGGCCCTTCCTGCGCAACATCGCCGCCCTGTTCGACGCGCATCGCGCCCCCCCGGGTGCCGCCCGCCATGCCGGCGCCCTGTAGGACGCGGCTTCAGGGCTTCCGCCGCGGGTGGGCCGAAATTCTTGAAAATCCATGCCGGATGGCGCACTACCTGCGGTTCCCGCTCATCAGTCCCCTTGTCGGACAGAGCATTTTTCGCGGACGGACCCCATGACAGTGCATGACGTGGCCTTGCGTGATGCGGCCTTGCATAACGGGACCTCGGCGCGGGCCGGAATTGCCGCGTCGCTTCGCACGGCGCAGCATGGGACGCGGCCCTTCGCCCACTGGATTCTGGCCGATGTCCTGCCGCCACCCGTCCAGGCGGCCCTGCTGGCCTGGGACCCCGGGGCCGAGACGCATGGCGGCGATACCGGCGGCCGGCGCGAGGCCCGCAACGGCCGGCGCGTCTTCGTGACCCCGGCCAACCGGCGGCAGCAGCCCGGCCTGGACATGCTGGCCGACATGTTCGACGCCCCGTCGACCCGCGCCGCGATCACGGCGTGCTGCGGTGCGCACCTGGCCGGAACGGCGCTGCGGCTGGAACTGTGCCTGGACACCGACGGGTTCTGGCTGGAGTCGCATACCGATATCGGGGCGAAGAAGCTGACCCTGCTGGTCTCGCTGTCCACCGATGCGGGGGCGGCCGACTGGGGGACCGACCTGATGACGGCGGACGGGCGTGCGGTGGGGCGCGCCAGCGGCGCGTTCAATTCCGGCCTGCTGTTCGTGCCGGGCACCGACACGTGGCATGGCTTCGTCCGGCGGCCGATCCACGGCCTGCGCCGGTCGCTGATCGTGAATTTCGTCGGCCCCGAATGGCGCGCCACCGAAGAGCTGGCCTGCGGGCCGGCCGCCTGACCGGCGTCGGGTCCCTGCGTCTGGCTGGTGGGCCCGGCTCCCGCTTTGCGTTCGGGGCCTGTCGGTTCTAGTGTCCCCGATCGAAATTCTTCATGAGGAAAGCATCCAAGACTTTCCACCCATGCCGTGACCCCCTCATGGCGCAGCAGGACGAGACGAAAGAGGCATGACCGAACACGCCCGCGAGACGATGGAATTCGATATTGTTATTGTCGGCGGCGGTCCGTCCGGTCTGGCCGCGGCGATCCGGCTGCGCCAGCTGGTCCCCGACGCCACGGTCTGCCTGATCGAGAAGGGCAGTGAAATCGGCGCCCATATCCTGTCGGGCGCGGTGATCGAACCCCGCGCGCTGGACGAGCTGCTGCCCGACTGGCGCGAGACCGGCGCCCCGCTGCACACCCCCGTGTCCGAGGAAGCGATGCTCTTCCTGACGGAAAAGCGCGGCTATGCGGTGCCGATGCTGGACCGGCTGATGCCGCACATGCGCAATCACGGCAACTACATCGTCAGCCTGGGCGACGTCTGCCGCTGGCTGGCCGCGCGGGCCGAGGAACTGGGCGTCGAGATCTATCCCGGTTTCGCCGGCGCCGAGCTGCTGGTCGAGGACGGGCGCGTGGTGGGCGTCGCGACCGGCGACATGGGCGTGGGCCGCGACGGCCAGCCCGGCGCGAACTTCGCCCCCGGCATGGAACTGCGCGCCCGCTACACCCTGTTCGCCGAAGGCTGCCGCGGGTCGCTGACCAAACGGCTGATGGCGACCTACGACCTGCGCAAGGGCGTGGACCCCCAGACCTACGGCCTGGGCATCAAGGAATTGTGGGAAATCCCCAAGGAACGGCACCGCCCCGGCCTGGTGCAGCATTCCTTCGGCTGGCCGCTGGACGACCGCACCTATGGCGGCGCCTGGATGTATCATTTCGGCGAGAACCTGGTGTCCTACGGCTTCGTCGTCGGGCTGGACTACGCCAATACCTGGCTGTCGCCGTTCGACGAGATGCAGCGGCTGAAGCTGCATCCGTCCTTCCGGCCGTATTTCGAGGGGGGACGGCGCATCGCCTATGGCGCCCGCGCCCTGTCCGAAGGCGGCATCCAGTCCCTGCCGCGCCTGACCTTCCCCGGTGGCGCGCTGATCGGCGACACGGCGGGCTTCCTGAACGTGCCGAAGATCAAGGGCACCCATACGGCCATGAAATCCGGCATGCTGGCGGCCGAGGCGGTGGCCGAGGCCATGCAGGCCGGCACGGCCGAACCCACGTCCTACATGCGCCGGGTGCGCGCGTCGTGGCTGTGGGAGGAACTGCGCGGCGTGCGCAATATCCGCCCCGCCTTCGCGCGGTTCGGGATGAAGGGCGGGGCGCTCTATTCCGGGATCGACGCCATGCTGCTGCGCGGTCGTGCGCCCTGGACCCTGCATCACCGCCATGCGGATAACGAGGACCTGCTGGCCGCCGGCAAGTCCGCGCCCATCGCCTATCCCAAGCCGGACGGCAAGGTCACGTTCGACCGGCTGTCGTCGGTCTTCCTGTCCGCCACGAATCACGAGGAAGACCAGCCGGTCCACCTGAAGCTGCGCAATCCCGCGATCTGGAAGACCGTGAACTGGGACGTGTTCCGCGCGCCCGAAAGCCGCTACTGCCCGGCCGGGGTGTATGAAGTCGTGGATGCGGACACCGATCCGCGCCTGCAGATCAACGCGCAGAACTGCGTCCACTGCAAGACGTGCGATATCAAGGACCCCACCCAGAACATCGACTGGGTCACGCCCGAAGGCGCGGGCGGCCCGAATTACCCCGGCGGGATGTGATTTCCCCGCGAAATACGGTATGGGGGGCGTCCTGAACGGGCGCCCCGTTCCCCGTAGACAGACAGGCGAAGATGTCCATGAAGGTTCTTGTTCCCGTAAAGCGCGTCATCGATTTCAACATCAAGCCGCGTGTGAAGGCGGACGGCATGGGTGTCGAGACGGCCGGCGTGAAGATGTCGATGAACCCGTTCGACGAAATCGCGGTCGAGGAAGCGGTGCGCCTGAAGGAAAAGGGCGTTGCGACCGAGATCGTGGCGGTGTCGATCGGTGTGCAGCAATCCCAGGACACGCTGCGCACCGCGCTGGCCATGGGCGCCGACCGCGCCATCCTGGTCCTGACCGACGTGGCGGTGGAGCCGCTGGGCGTCGCCAAGGTCCTGAAGGCGCTGGTGGCGAAGGAAAGCCCCGACCTGGTGATCCTGGGCAAGCAGGCGATCGACGACGACATGAACGCGACCGGCCAGATGCTGGCCGGGCTGCTGGGCTGGGCGCAGGGCACCTTCGCCAGCAGGATCGAGATCGCGGACGGCCGCGCGGCGGTCACGCGCGAAATCGACGGCGGGCTGGAAACCGTGTCGCTGGCGCTGCCGGCCATCGTCACCGCCGACCTGCGCCTGAACGAGCCGCGCTACGCCTCGCTGCCCAACATCATGAAGGCCCGCAAGAAGCCGCTGGAAACGCTGGCCCCCGCCGACCTGGGCGTGGACGTGACGCCGCGCCTGACCATCGTCTCGGTGGCCGAACCCCCGGCGCGCAAGGCCGGCGTCAAGGTCGCGTCCGCCGAGGACCTTGTGGCGCGTCTGCGCAATGAAGCGAAGGTGATCTGATCATGACCGTACTCGTTTTCCTGGACCATGAGTCCGGCACGATCCGCCAGGCTTCGCGTTCCGCGGTGACGGCGGCCCTGGAACTGGGCAAGTCGGCGGGGGACGTCCATGCCCTGGTGACGGGTGACGCGGCGGTGGCGGACGCGGCGGCGAAAATTCCCGGTATCGCCAAGGTTTTGCGCGCCGCCGGGGCCGCCGTGGCCCACGAACTGGCCGAACCGCTGGCCGCGCTGATCGCCGACCTCGCCCCGTCCTACAGCCACATCGTCGCGGCGGCGGGTGCGACCGGCAAGAACGTGCTGCCGCGCGCGGCGGCCCTGCTGGACGTGCAGCCGATTCCCGACGTGGTGTCGATCATCGATGCCGAGACCTTCGTGCGCCCGATCTATGCGGGCAGCGCCCTGGCGACGGTGAAGTCGGCCGACGCGTACAAGGTGGTGACGGTGCGCGCCTCGTCCTTCGACCCCGCGCCGGCCGAGGGCGGCAGCGCCGTGGTGGAACAGGTCACGGTGCCGGACGGGTCCGCCCTGTCGGAATTCGTGTCGATCGAACTGTCGAAATCCGAACGCCCGGAACTGGAATCCGCACGGGTCATCGTCTCCGGCGGGCGCGGCCTGCAGAACCAGGAGAATTTCAAGCTCCTCGACCCGCTGGCCGATCGGCTGGGGGCTGCGATCGGCGCCTCGCGCGCGGCGGTGGATGCGGGCTTCGTGCCCAACGACTACCAGGTGGGGCAGACCGGCAAGATCGTGGCGCCGGACCTGTATATCGCCATCGGCATCTCGGGCGCGATCCAGCATCTGGCCGGCATGAAGGACAGCAAGGTCATCGTGGCGATCAACAAGGACCCCGAGGCCCCGATCTTCCAGGTCGCGGATTACGGGCTGGTCGCGGACCTGTTCGAGGTGCTGCCGCAGCTTGAGGCCGCGCTGGGTTAAGACCTTACTCTCCCAGCCGTGCCCGCGCCCGGCTGACGACAGTCTCGTACTCCTCGGGGCTCAGATGCCCCTCATGCAGCATCGCGCTGGCCCGGGCCAGCGCGTCGCGCGCATGCGCCGCGTCCGGGATCGGATACCGCCGTCCCGGCAGCGCGAAATCCTCGTCCGGCAGGTCCGCGCGTTCTTCCTCGGTCAGCCTGGCCATCGTCCTGTCTCCTGCCTGTGTGTCGCCGCGTCCGGCGGCCGGTCACGCGCGGGCGGATCGGTCGGCCAGATCGTCGGTGATCTGCTGTTCCTCGTCCAGTTCGTCCAGTTCGGCCAGCGCGCTCTTGGCGGTGCGGGCCGGCAGTTCCGTGGCCAGGCCCGGCGCGACCCGCCCGGGTTTCAGCCGACCGACGACGGAAAAGGCGGTCAGGACCGCCCAGGTGCCGAAGACGACGCAGCCCAGCACCTGGCCGACCTGCACCCCGCACGGCCCGAACCGCATGCCGATCCACACGAACGGAATGGTGCCCAGCGTGGCCCGACCCCAGTTGAACAGGGTCGAATAGAGCGGAAAGCCCAGATTGTTGAAGGCGGTATTGGCCACGAACAGCATGCCGATGAAGACATAGCCGCCGATGGTCCAGGTGCAGAACAGGCGGATCAGCGCCGCCGTGGTGCCCTGCGCGGCGAAGGCCTCGACCACCAGATCCTGCGCCGGCAGCAGGATCATCCAGGTGATGGCCACGCAGGCCGCCACCAGCTTCAGCGACGCGACCAGCGCCTCGCGCACCCGGTCCAGGTGCCCGGCGCCCAGGTTCTGCGACATGATCGGCCCGACCGAACCCGTCAGGGCGAAGACGAAGGCGAAGGCCACCGGGACGATCCGGTCGATGGTCGCCTGGCCGGCCACGGCGGCCAGGCCGAAATTGGCCATCGCATTGGTGATGAACAATCCGCCGATCGGGGTGGCCAGGTTGGTCAGGATCGCGGGGGTCGCCACCCCGCCGACCAGTCGGGCGTCCGGCAGGATATGCCGCCCGGACGGATAGCCCAGCAGCCCGTGGCGGCGCACGGCATGCAGCCCCAGCAGGGAGACCAGCCCCCGTGACAGGATGGTGCTGATCGCCGCCCCCTCCAGCCCCAGATGCAGGACGAAGATCAGCAGCGGGTCCAGCAGGGCGGACGCCAGCGCCCCGATCAGCGTGACGTTCATCGATCGCCTGGCGTCGCCCACCGCGCGCAGCAGGCTGGAACAGCCCATTCCGACCGCGATCAGCGACAAAGCGGGGGATACGATGCGGATATAGCCGTCAGCCTGCGCGGCCGCGCGCCCCGTCGCGCCGAACAGGTGCAGGATCGGGGCCGAGAACAGTGCCGTGGCCAGCCCCAGCGCCGCCGTGGTGACGATCATGACCAGCAGGAAGGACGAGGCGATGCGGCGGGCCAGGTCGTGACGCCCCGCGCCGATCTGCCGCGCGGTCACGGCCCCCAGTCCGATCGACATGCCGATCGACACCGCGATCTGGACATAGCCGACCGCGCCGGTGAAGCCGATGGCCGCCGTCAGCGCCGGATCGTTCAGGCGCGAGATATAGAACAGGTTCAGCAGGTCGACCGCGAAGACGGCCATCAGGCCGATGGCCCCCGTTCCGGCCATGACCACCACGTGGCGCAGGATGCTGCCGGAACAGAAGCGGGCCGGCCGGGCGCTCATCGTGCGGTATCCTTGGTCGATCCGGTCATCCCGCCGATGATAGCCTCTTTCCCGGCGCGCGGAACCCCGATCGCGCGCGCCGCGGCCTTAATAAACGATCTGCTCCAGCCCCCCCAGGAAGATGCGGATCCAGCGGCGGATATTCGCCTCGATCTCGGCCGGCGTCGCGGGATCGCGGCAATGGAACAGTTCCGCCAGGATCAGCTTGCCCACCGTCATGCTGAACAGGCCGTGGCCCAGATCCTCGACATCGTCGATCATGTAGGTGCCGGCGGCCTGCTGGCGCCGCAGCCAGGCCTCGACCTGGTTGCAGTTTCCACTGATCTCGATGTCCTGCATGATCTTGCGGATTTCCGCCGAATCGCGGATTTCGCCGACGATGGCGCGGATCAGGCACATCCGGTCGGCCTGTAGCGCGTTGGCGGCGATGGAGGTCAGGATCTGCACCAGTTCCTCTTCGGGCGGCAGGTCGCGGCAGGGACAGACCGAGGCATGCTTCATGTCGAACAGCCGTTCGCTGATCAGGGTCCTGAACAGGTCGTGCTTCGACGGAAACATCTGGTAGATCGTCTTTTTCGACATGCCGGACTGTTGCGCCAGCTTGTCCATCGACGCGGACTGATAGCCGTGATCGTCCAGCACCTGGCACGCGGCATTCAGGATCATCTCCCGCCGTTCGCCTTCCTCCAGCACCGGGGGGCGGCCGGGACAGCGCTTTTCGGGGCCCTGGGCCACTGCCTCGTCGGGACAGGGGCGCACAAGGTCCGAAATGTCAGCCCCGGGTGCGGGCATCATGAAATCTCCTTCACGGCATCGGAATGACAGCCATTGACCGGATTTTAGAAACGAAATAGTTTCCAATCAAGAAAACCATACAGTTTCCATATGCCGGTCTTGCATGGGTCGGTTTCGCGGGCCGGATTCCCCCCGTGATTCATCCTCGTTCGACCCGGCGTACCACGCTTTCACACCACGCTTTCTGCAGGGTTGAACCACGCATGACGCCCCCTCGTCCTTATCGTGCCGTCCTTCTGGCCGCCTGTGCGTCCCTGGCGCTGGCCGGATGCAACCGCAAGGCCGCGCCCCTCGCCCCGCCGCCGCAGAGGGTCGAGGTCCTGACCCTGCGCGCGGCGCCGGTCGGCGTCACCACCGACCTGCCCGGACGCACCGAAGCGGTCGAAATCGCCCAGGTCCGCCCGCAGGTCGCGGGCGTGATCCAGAAGCGCCTGTTCGTCGAAGGCTCGGACGTCACGGCCGGGCAGCAGCTGTACCAGATCGATCCGTCCGCCTATCAGGCGACCTACGACATGGCGAAGGCGCAATGGCTGCACGCCAAGGCCGCGCGGGTGACGGCACAGGCGCGGCTGGACCGCTACGGCCCGCTGGCGCAGGCCCACGCCGTCAGCCGGCAGGATTACGATGACGCCCTGGCGGCGGCGCGCGAGGCCGATGCCGACATCGCCCAGGGCCGTGCCAACATGGACCGCGCGGCGGTCGACCTGGGCTATACCCGCGTGCTGTCGCCGATTTCCGGGCGCATCGGCCGATCGCTGATGACGGTGGGTGCCCTAGCGGTCGTGGGCCAGTCCAGCAGCCTGTCGGTCGTCACCCGGCTGGACCCGATCTATGTCGACGTGAACCTGGCGGCGACGCGGCTTCTGGAACTGCGGCGCGAACTGGCCCAGGGACGGCTGAGCCGCGCGGGCGACAATGCCGCCACCGTCAGCCTGACGCTGGAGGACGGCAGCCGCTATGAAACGCAGGGCCGCCTCGAATTCTCCGAGGTGAACGTGGACGAGACGACGGGCACCGTGGTGGTCCGCGCCATCTTCCCCAACGCCGCCCATATGCTGCTGCCGGGCATGTACGTGCATGCCGAACTGCAGGAAGGCGTCGATCCCAAGGCCCTGCGCGTGCCGCAGGTGGCGGTGGTGCGCACCCCGCACGGTGACCCCATGGTCATGGTCGTGGGCGCGGACAGCAAGGTGGCGACGCGCATGATCACGACCGGGGCCGCCGTCGGCACAGACTGGATCGTGACCGACGGGCTGAAGCCCGGCGATCGGGTAGTGGTCAGCGGCCTGCAGAAGATCCACCCCGGCGATACCGTCGCACCCACCGAGGTCGCGCAGGGCGGTGCTCCGCAGGATCAGGGCAAGGCGGGGTAACGATCCATGTCGCGCTTCTTCATCGACCGGCCCGTCTTCGCATGGGTCATCGGCCTGGTGATCATGCTGGTGGGGGCCGTCGCCGTCTTCCGCCTGCCGATCGCGCAATATCCCTCGATCGCGCCGCCGCAGATCGCCATCACCGTCACCTATCCGGGTGCGTCGGCCGAAACGGTGAACAACACCGTCGTGCGGCCCATCCTGCAGCAGATGTACGGCCTCGATCACCTGGAGTACGTGTCGGCGCAGTCCTATGCCAGCGGCCAGATGGAAATCGACCTGACCTTTGCGCAGGGGACCGACCCCGACATTGCGCAGGTGCAGGTGCAGAACAAGCTGCAGCTGGCCCAGCCGCGCCTGCCGACCGAAGTCACGGCCCAGGGCCTGACGGTGACCAAGGCCGTCAAGAACTTCATGCTGGTGCTGGCCTTCATTTCCACCGACGGAAGCATGTCGGGCTTCGATATCGCCGATTACGTGGCGTCGAACGTCTCCGACCCGCTCAGCCGCGTGTCGGGGGTGGGCGACCACACGCTGTTCGGCGCCGAATACGCCATGCGCATCTGGCTGGACCCGGGCAAGCTGTACAAGTACGGCCTGACGATCAGCGACGTGCAGGCCGCGATCCAGGACCAGAACATCCAGGTCTCGTCGGGCGAGATCGGCGGCCTGCCGGCCCGGCAGGGCGCGCGGCTGGACGCCACCATCGTCGGCCCGACACGCCTGACCTCGCCCCAGGAATTCGGCAATATCCTGCTGCGCGTGGCCCAGGGCGGCTCGCAGGTGCGCATCCGCGACGTGGCCCGGGTCGAGCTGGGACCGCAGAGCTATAACATCAGCTCGTTCTACAACAACAAGCCCACGGTCGGCATGGCACTGAAGCTGGCGCCCGGGGCGAACCAGTTGACGACGGAAACGGCGGTGCGCGCCCAGGTGGACGAACTGCAGAAATTCTTCCCGCCGGGGCTGAAGGTCGTCTACCCGCTGGATACCGAGCCCTTCATCGTGCTGTCGATCAAGGAAGTCGTCATCACGCTGATGGAAGCGATCGGCCTGGTCTTCCTGGTCATGCTGGTGTTCCTGCAGAACTTCCGCGCCACGCTGATTCCCACCATCGCGGTGCCGGTCGTGCTGCTGGGCACGTTCGGCATCCTGGCGGCACTGGGCTTTTCCATCAACACGCTGACCATGCTGGCCATGGTCCTGGCGGTGGGCCTGCTGGTCGACGACGCCATCGTGGTGGTGGAAAACGTCGAACGCGTGATGGCGGAGAAGAACCTCTCGCCCAAGGACGCCGCCCGAGTCTCGATGGACGAAATCTCTGGCGCGCTGGTCGGCATCGTGCTGGTGCTGACGTCGGTGTTCCTGCCGATGGCGGCCTTCGGGGGATCGACCGGCGTGATCTACCGCCAGTTCTCGGTCACCATCGTCGCGGCGATGTGGCTGTCGGTCCTGGTGGCGATGATCATCACGCCGGCGCTGTGCGGCACGATGCTCAAGCCCGGCACGCATGAAAAGACGCGCGGGCCGGCCGGATGGTTCAACCGCACCTTCGCCCGCGCCAATGCGGGCTATCAGTCCGGGGTGCGCTGGATGCTGAAGCGCGCGCCCCTGTCGCTGGTGCTGTACGTGCTGGTGACCGGCCTGGTCCTGTTCCTGTTCACCCGGATTCCCGGCGGCTTCCTGCCGGACGAGGACCAGGGCCTGATCTTCGGCCAGGTGACCATGCCCCCGGGCGCCACCCAGGAACAGACGGCCGCCGTCAACCGCAAGATCACCGACTATATCCTCAAGAGCGAGTCCGCCAACGTCGTGTCGGTCTTCTCGATGAACGGCTTCAATTTCGCCGGCCAGGGCCAGAACGCGGGCGCGTTCTTCGTCCGGCTGAAGGATTGGGACGACCGGCCCGGCGCCGCGCGTAACTCCTCGGCGGTGGCGATGCGGGTGATGATGCATTTCTGGGGCGATCCCGAAGCCCAGATCTTCGCCATCAATCCGCCGGCGGTCCTGGAACTGGGCAACGCCACCGGCTTCGATCTGGAACTGGAGGATCGCGGTCATCTGGGTCATGACAAGCTGCTGGCCGCGCGCAACCAGATCCTGATGGCGGCGATGAAGGACCCGCGCCTGCAGGCGGTGCGTCCCAACGGCCTGGAGGATGCGCCGCAATACCGGCTGGACATCGACCGCGAGAAGGCGAACGCGCTGGGCGTGACCAATGCCGAGATCAACACGACGATCGAAGGCGCGCTGGGGTCGATCTACGTCAACCAGTTCATGCGCGACGACCGCGTGAAGCAGGTCTACATCCAGGGCGAGCCCGATGCCCGCATGCTGCCCAGCGACCTGAACAAATGGTACCTGCGCAACGTGACCAACGGGCTGGTGCCCTTCAACGCCATCGCATCGGGCAAATGGATCGTCGGCCCGCAGAAGGTCGAGGATTATAACGGCCTGAACGCGTTCGAAATCCTGGGCCAGCCCGCGGCCGGCTACAGCACCGGGACCGCGATCACCGCGATCCAGGAGGCCCTGGCCAAGCTGCCGCCCGGGATCGGCTATGAATGGACCGGCCTGTCGTACGAACAGATGGCCTCGGGGTCGTCCACCGGGCCGCTCTATGCACTGGCCGGCACGGTGATCCTGCTCTGCCTGGCGGCGCTGTATGAAAGCTGGGCCATTCCGCTGGCCGTGCTGCTGGTCATTCCGCTGGGCGTGCTGGGTGCGCTGGGGGCGACGCTGTGGCGCGGACTGGCCAACGACGTCTATTTCCAGGTCGGCCTGCTGACCACGGTGGGGCTGGCGGTGAAGAACGCGATCCTGATCGTGGAATTCGCCAAGGCCTTCTTCGAATCCGGCGACGACCTGCTGGATTCCGTGGTCAAGGCGGGGCGCGAGCGCCTGCGGCCGATCCTGATGACCTCGATCGCCTTCGTCTGCGGCGTGTTTCCGCTGGCGATCGCGACCGGCGCCGGGTCGGGGGCGCGTGTCGCCATCGGCACCGCCGTGGTGGGCGGCATGCTGTCCGCCACCCTGCTGGCCATCTATTTCGTGCCGCTGTTCTTCGTGCTGGTGCTGCGGCTGTTCCGGGTCAAGCGGGTGAAGGACCGTCCGGACCCCTACGCGCACCTGTCCCGTCCCGCCGGGCCGTCCGGTCAGGAGAGTTGAGTCGATGAACGGGTTTTCTCTTCCGCGCCGCGCCGGGCTGCTGGTCCTGGCGGCGCTGTCGGGCTGCACGCTGATCCCCGACTACAAGCGGCCGGCGCTGCCGGTCGCGGCAAGCTGGCCGAAAGGCGAGGCCTATCATGCCGGCAGCACCGGGCAGATCGGGACGGCGGCGTCCGACCTGGGCTGGCGCGACTTCTTCGTCGATCCGCGCCTGCAGGCGCTGATCGCGCTGGCGGTGCGCGACAATCGCGACCTGCGTTCGGTGGCTTCGGCGGTCATCGAGGCCCAGGGCCAGTACCGGGTGCAGCATGCCTCGCTGTTCCCGCAGATCGGCGGGACCGGGATGGCGCTCTACCAGGCGCCGTCGGGGAATGGGGGCCTGAGCTTCGCGCCGGGCCTGGATGCGGGCAAACACGGCGAGTACTACAGCAACGGCCACGTCTTTAAATATTACTCGGGCGGCATCGGCTTCTCGTCCTACGAGATCGATCTGTTCGGCCGCATCCGCAGCCTGTCGCGCGAGGCATCGGACCAAGTGCTCAGCCAGGCCGCCAACGCGCGCGGGCTGCTGATCAGCGTGATCTCGCAGGTTGCGACGACCTATGTCGCGTGGCTGGCGGACCGCGAGCAGTTGCAGGTGACCGAACGTACCCTGGCGTCCCAGCAGGATACGCTGCGCCTGACCCAGGCGCGGTTCGACCGGGGCGAGACCGACCAGCTGACCCTGCGCCAGGTGGAAACCCAGGTCGAGCAGGCAGCCGCCTATCGTGCCCAGTACCTGCGCCAGATCGCGCAGGATGAAAACGAACTGGTTATGCTGGTGGGCGCGCCGCTGCCGGCCAACCTGCCGGACCCGGCCCCCTTCGGCCGCCAGACGGTGCTGGCCGACCTGCCGGCGGGGCTGCCGTCCGACCTGCTGGACCGGCGGCCGGATGTCGTGTCGGCGGAATTCGCGCTGCTGTCGGCCAACGACGATATCGGCGCCGCGCGCGCCGCCTTCTTCCCGCGCCTGATCCTGACGGCGTCGGACGGGGTGTCCAGCCTGCAGTTCCGCAACCTGTTCACCTCCGGCGCCACGACGTGGGGGGCCAACCCGCAATTGCAGATCCCGCTGCTGACCTGGGGCCAGAACGAGGGATCGCTGCAGGTCTCCAAATCCCGGCGGGACCAGCGCCTGATGGCGTACGAAAAGGCGATCCAGACCGCGTTCCACGAGGTCTCGGACGCCCTGGCGGCGCGGGCGACTTACCTGGACCAGTCGCGGCAGCTCGACGCGCTGGTGGGGTCCTCGGCCGATGCGTACCGGCTGGCGCGGATGCGCTTCGACGCGGGGGTGGATTCCTACCTGAACACGCTCGAGGCGCAGCGCGCGCTCTATACCGCGCAGCAGAACCTGATCGTAGTGCAGGAAGCGCGCTACCAGAACCTGATCACCGTCTATCGCGCCCTGGGCGGCGGCTGGACCGAACGCACCATTCCGCCGGCGACGGCGGTCCGGTCGGGGTAGGTCGCATCGCCGGTGCGGGCAGGGCGGGTCCTTCGGGACCCGCCTTTTTTATGGCCGTTTTCATGGCCATGTCCGTGCCGCCGGGCTGGGTCCAGCCCTGTTCCGCAACTTTTGGCCATACTCTCGTTGAATCCTGAGCCGGAAAGAAGAGGAACATGGCTTTGCAGAAAACCTATGATCTTTTCATCGACGGCCGTTGGGTGCCGGCGGCCAAGGGCGAGCGCCTGGCCGTGGAAAACCCGGCGACGGGTGACGTCCTCGCCGAGGTCGCCAACGGCACGTCCGAGGATGTCGACCGTGCCGTGGCGGCCGCGAAGCAGGCGATGCCGGGATGGAGCCGCAGGACCGCGACCGAGCGGGCGGATGACCTGTATCGCCTCATCGGCCTGATCAAACGGGATGCCGAGCATCTGGCACGCACGATCACGCGGGAAATGGGCAAGCCGATCCGCGAGGCGCGCGTCGAAGTCGCGTTCGCCACGGACCTGCTGCGCTTCGCGGCCGAAAATACCCGCCGCCTGGAAGGCGAGATCCTTCCGGGCTCCCGCTCCGGCGAGAAGATCCTGATCGACCGCAAGCCGGTCGGTGTCGTCGGCGCCATCGCCGCCTGGAATTTCCCGCTGGCGCTGGTCGCGCGCAAGCTGGGCCCGGCGCTGGCGGCGGGCAATGCGATCGTCATCAAGCCGCATGAAATGACGCCGCTGGCCGCGCTGGAACTGGCCAGGCTGGTGGCCGAGGCCGACATCCCGGCGGGCGTGGTCAATATCGTCACCGGCGACGGTCCGCGCGTCGGCGTTCCGCTGGTGGCGCATCCGGACACGCGGCTGATCACCATGACCGGCAGCACGTCCGCCGGGAAGAAGATCATGGCCGCCGCGGCCGAGCACCTGAAGATCGTGCGCCTGGAACTGGGCGGCAAGGCGCCGTTCATCGTGGCGGACGACGCGGACATCGACCGCGCCGTGGAAGCCGCCGTGGTGTCGCGCTTCGGCAATGCCGGCCAGGTCTGCACGGCGAACGAGCGCACCTATGTCGATGCGAAAATCTATGACATCTTCGCGGCCCGGCTGCGTGCCCGCATCGAAAAGCTGAAGGTCGGCGACCCGCTGGACGAGGCGACGGACATGGGGCCGAAGGTCTGCGGCCCGGAACTCGAAAAGGTCGACCAGATGGTCCGGCGCGCGGTCGAACAGGGCGCGAAGCTGGAACGGGGCGGCGCGCGGCTGACGGGCGGCCTCTATGACAGGGGGCAGTTCTATGCGCCCACGCTGCTGACCGGTGTCACCGGGACGATGGACATCGCCCGGAACGAGGTCTTCGGGCCGGTCCTCTCGCTGATCCGGGTGGACAGCTACGAGGACGCGATCCGCCAGGCCAATGCCTCGCGCTATGGCCTGTCGGCCTACGTGTTCACCAACAGCCTGGACCGGATCATGAAGATCAACGCCGAACTGGAATTCGGCGAGGTCTATGTGAACCGCGAGAGCGGCGAGTCCGCGCACGGCTTCCATCACGGCTATCGCGACAGCGGCATCGGCGGTGAAGACGGCCAGCACGGCCTGGAAGCCTATGTCGAGACGCAGACCATCTATCTGAACGCCTGATCACACGCCCGATCCGGCCGGTCGCGTCCCGTCCCGCCTGTTTATCAGGCAGGCGGGGCGACCGGCCGTGCCGTGCCGCGAAAAGTTGCATCGCCCGAAATAACATCTGTTGTGATGTCGCGATTTATTGTGCGCGGCATTGTATTGTGCACTGCAACAAAAGCATCGTCGGACGATTATTTGCGTATTCCGGTTGACGGGCAGAAAAAAAACGGTCATTGAAGGTTCACCAGAGCGAGAAAGACCGGAACGGCACCGCTCCGAAAAAAACAAGAAACCTGCGGCATAGCGATCGCGGGAATAAAAATGCGAAGGGTCTGAACCTTCGTGAACTTGGGGACCCAGGGGGTGCATCGCGTGCGATGCACCCTTTTTTTATTGGTCCGTTCGCGATATGCGCGGCGTCCCGCCCCCAGGAGTAGACGCAGACCGTGAAACCGACGCCCCATGATCCCCGACTGGTCATCGCCGTTATCATGGTCACGGTGGCGATGGGCGCGCTGGACGCCGTATCGCTGGTCCATCTGAAGGTCTTTACCGGCTACATGACCGCCACGCTGATCCTGATCGCGGTGCATCTGGCCTCGGCCGAATCCATTCTCGGGCCGGGGCTGCTGGCCATCGGGTCCTATCTGATCGGCGCGGCGGTGGGCGGGAGGCTGGTGCGGCGGGCCCATTCGCGGCGGCGCACGGTGGCCGACCTGCTGATGGCGGTGGGGACGCTGGTCCTGGCGGCGTCGGCCGTCTGGTGGGCGGGCATGCCGTGGCGCCATTTCATGACGCTGGTCATCCTGGCCATTGCCATGGGATTGCAGACCTCGGCCACGCGGCATGCGCAGGTGACCGACCTGACATTGCCGGCGGCGACGATGCTGCTGCACGGGCTGGTGCATGACAGCCGCCTGGCCGGCGGGCCGTCGCGCGGCGCGTGGCGGCGGCTGGCCGCGATCCTGGGCCTGTTCGGCGGCGCGGTGCTGGGGACGTTCGTCTCCAGCGTGTCGGTGGCCGGCGCGATCGCCATGGTGGGCGTGACGATCGGCTGCGCCGGTTTCCTGTTGTACCTGGAGGATCATCCGTTGCTGGACCGGCTGGAAAACGCCGGTCCCGGCAACGTCTAGGCGGAGTCCGGGACAGGGCCCCGAACGTTTACTTCACCCGGGCGACCCGCAGCGTGTTGGTGCTGCCCGCCACGCCGAACGGCAGCCCGGCCGCGATCACGATCGTATCGCCCGACCGTGCCAGGCTGCTGGCGACCGTGGATTCGATCGCCTGGTCCACCACGGTTTCGACGGTGCGCACCGGCGTTTCCTGTCCGACGGACTGCGCCTGGACCCCCCAGACGACGCACAGCCGCCGCGCGATCTCGTCGGTGGGCGTCAGGCCGATGATGGGGCACGACGGCCGCTCGCGCGAGATGCGCAGCGCGGTGGCGCCGGCCAGGGTGAAGGCGACGATCGCGCGCGCGCCCACGGTGGTGGCGACCTGCCCCGCCGCCGCCGCGATCGCATCGGCGACGAATCCCTCGGGCGCCGGGCAGCTTGCCTGCATGATCGACTGCCAGACCGAGTCCTCTTCGACGCGGCTGACGATCCGGTTCATGATGCCGACCGCTTCCTGCGGATACTGGCCGGCCGCGGTTTCGGCCGACAGCATCACGGCGTCGGCGCCGTCGAACACGGCGGTGGCCACGTCCGACGCCTCGGCCCGGGTGGGGGTCGGGGCGGTGATCATGCTTTCCAGCATCTGGGTCGCGACCACCACCGGCTTGCCCAACTGGCGGGCCAGGCGGATGATGCGCTTCTGGGCCAGCGGCACGGCCTCGGGCGGCAGTTCGACGCCCAGGTCGCCGCGCGCGACCATCACCGCGTCGGACAGGCGGACGATCTCGTCCAGATTGTCCATGGCCTGCGGTTTTTCCACCTTGGTCATGATCCAGGCGCGGCCGGCGGCGATGGCGCGGGCTTCCTCGACGTCCTCGGGGCGCTGGACGAAGGACAGGCCGATATATTCGACGCCCAGTTCCAGCGCGAAATCCAGGTCCTTGCGGTCCTTCGGGGTCAGGGCGGGGATGGGCAGCACGATGTCGGGCACGTTCACGCCCTTGCGCTCGGACAGCACGCCGCCCACGGCCACGATCGTATCCAGGTAGGTGGGTCCGACCTCACGCACCACCAGCCGCAGCTTGCCGTCATCCAGCAGCAGGTTGCTGCCGACCGTCGCGGCATGGATGATTTCCGGGTGCGGCAGGCGCACGCGTTCCTCGTTGCCGGGCGCGTCGTCCAGGTCCAGGCGGAACGAGGCGCCGGTCCGCAGCGTCACCTTGCCGTTCTCGAAGGTGCCCACGCGCAGCTTGGGGCCCTGGACGTCGGCCAGGATGCCGATCGGGCGGCCCAGCTCGGCCTCGACCGAGCGGATGATCTCATGCCGCGCGGCGTGGTCCGCATGCGTGCCGTGCGAGAAGTTCAGGCGGAACACGTCGGCGCCGGCCTCGGCCAGTGCGCGGATCACTTCCCGGCTGGACGATGCCGGGCCGAGGGTCGAGACGATTTTCGTCCGACGGGGACGAGAGGCGGAGACGATGGTCATAGGGCGCTTTCTCCTTCTGGATTCATGTCCGTAAGCGGATCTTCTGGTCTTCGTCAGTCGGACGCCCGATCGGCGTCACTACGGCTGGATGGTCTCCTGCGGCAGAAGACCCCAGACCGACGACCGGTCCAGCCAGCCCGAATAATGCTGCACGCTGACCCTGCACCAGGTTGTGCCGGCGGCGCACGTGCGAAATGTGCCGACGGAACCCGGCTTCAGCACCGCGACGACCGCCGATGCGGCATCGGCCGCCGCGCGCAGGATGACGGCGCCCGGGATCGTGGCCGCCGCCGCCGGGTCCGCAAGGTGGCCGACGACGGTGGTGTCGAAATGGCCGCCCGGCCCCGGTTGCGGCGTCGGGGCGGCGGGCTTGCCGCCGGCCGGGGCGGTCCCGCTCCGGGCAGGGGCGCCCTGGGCAGAAGCACCCTGGGCAGCAGCATCTGATGCGGGGTCGACCGGCGGCAGCCCGGGCACCACGAAGGTGCGTGCGCCGACCAGCGTCGCCTGATGGACCCAGCCTTTCTGGCCGTCGGAATCCTCGACCAGGCGCCAGACGTCGAATTCCCGCTCGATTTTCACCGGCAGGTCGCGGCGGTGATAGACCCAGGCGATAGGATAGCGCTGGCCAGGGCCCGAACGCATGTTCACCTCGTCCGCGCGCAGCGCCGCGAAGCGCGGCAGCGGCAGGCCGGTCACGGTGCCCTTGTCTATCGCGGCGGCATCCGCCGGTCCGGGGGGGGACGGGATGGCCGTCTCGGCCTGCGCCGGTCCCGCCGTCCCGGCCGCCACCCCCGCTGCCGCGCCGGCCGCCACACCCGTCGCGGCAGGGGGAAGGGCGGCATGGCGGGGCGCGATCACATGATGGTGATGAGGCGGCGTTCCCCCGTGAATCGCCCCGGCATGGTGGGGGGCGGGGTGGTGCCCGTGGGGCGCGGGGGCGGCCGCGTGATGATGATGGCGCGCGGCGGTTGCGGCCGGCACGGGTGCGTTTGCCGGCGCATGATGGTGGTGGTGGCGGTGATGCGTGGCGGTCTGCTGCGCGGCCGCGCCCGGGGCGCCCAGCGCGGCCGGGGCCAGGATGGCGGCGCAGACCAGCCAGCCACGGCGGACGGTTCCGCCGGCCGGCGCGGCGCTGGGCCGGCAGGTGCCAACGGAAGGGACGACGGGCGAGGGAAGCGTCATGGCTGCATCCCTGCCAAGGCCCAGGCCGCTCGGCAAGGGGTTTTGGAGGGCGTCCGCGAATTCTTCACAGGCTGATGATCTGCCGCCCACGGGCCGCGTCCAGGAAGCTGGGCACGCCCGCCACCCGGACCCCGGGCAGCAGGGCGTCGGCCGGCAGGCCGGCGATGCGCAATCCGGACTCGCAGGCCATCAGGACTCCGTCCAGCGCCAGCACGGCGTCGCGCAGGGTATCGAACCCGGCCACGCCGCTGGCCTGCACCGCGCCGTCGGTCCCGGCGCCGCGCAGTCCGCTCCAGTCCCGGGCCAGGGCATGCACCCCGTGGCCGGCGGCGAACAGCAGCACCGGGCGATCGACCGCCAGCGCCCCGGCGGCCAGGACCAGGGCATAATGCGCGCGCTCGTACCCGCCATCCAGCAGCAGGATGGCCAGGCCCTCCTGTCCCGCCTCGGCGTGCCCCGGCTCAGCGGACATCGGCGGCCCCATGCGCCGACAGGTCATGGATGCTGGCGTGCGGGCCGCACAGCGCGCAATCGGGGTCCGGCGCCAGGCGGACGGTGTGGAACCGCGCCGCCAGCGCGTCCCAGACCAGCAGCCGTCCGTCCAGGCTCTCGCCGATCTCCAGGATCTCCTTCAGCGCCTCGGTTGCCTGCAGCGTGCCCATGACCCCGGTCACGGCGCCGAACACGCCGGCCTCGGCGCAGGACGGCACCGCGCCGTCCTGCGGGGGGGCGGGATACAGGCAGCGATAGCACGGCCCGCCGCGATGCGGCCGGAAGGTGGATATCTGCCCCTCGAACCGCAGCACGGCGGCCGATACCAGGGTCCGCCGCTCCAGCGCGCAGGCATCGGCGACCAGGTAGCGGGTGCGGAAATTATCGCTGCCGTCGCAGACCAGGTCGTAGCCCCCGACCAGTGCCCGGGCATTGCCGGCATCCAGGCGCGTCGCATGGGGCTCGACCCGCACCAGCGGGTTGACCGCGCGCATCGCCTCGGCGGCCGACTCGACCTTGCGCTGGCCGATCCGCCCGGTGGTATGGGCGATCTGGCGCTGCAGGTTCGACAGGTCCACCACGTCGTCATCGACCAGCCCGATCCGTCCCACGCCCGCCGCCGCCAGGTACAGGCCCAGCGGCGACCCCAGGCCGCCCGCGCCGACGATCAGCACGCTGGCCGCGCGCAGCGCCGCCTGGCCGGTGCCGCCGATCTCGGGCAGCAGGATGTGGCGGGCGTAGCGCTGGATTTCGGCTTCGGAAAAATCAGGGATCATGGGGTCCGGTCCGTTCGCAGGATTATGGCGCGCGACCTGTCTGTTTGTAACAATTTGTATCACCCGGCATGATAAACATGCATGTCGGGCATGTTTATCGTATGGTGCCCCGGCATGACAGGGACGATTTTTCGATGAACCGTTTCACACGTCTGATGCCAGCGGCCCACATGATTGCCGTTCGCCGGCAGCAGGCCCGCCGCATCTGCGCGGTGACGGTCGTCATGTCCCTCTCGCTCTTCGTCGCCTCGCCCTTCGTGACCCTGTGGTCCGTGGCCTCCGCCATCCAGGCGCACGATGCCCGGGCGGTGGGAACGTTCCTGAACTGGCGCGCGGTGCAGACCAGCCTGAAATCGCAGATCCTCGGCGGCGTCGTCAGCCCGCAGCCCGCCAATGACGACGACCTGCCGGAATTCGGGTCCTCGTTCGCCACGGCGGCGGTATCCAACGCCGTCGACACGAACGTGAACGCCGACACCCTCGCGACCCTGATCGGCCAGGTCATGCCGGCCGCCAAGCCCGCGCCCGCCGCCTCCCCGATCGCGATCCTGCGTCACGTCCATGTCCGTTTCCTGCGTCCCGACATGTTCCAGGCCCGCATCGTCCTGCCGGGGCACGAGCATGACAGCCCGCTATGCCTGCAGATGCGCATCCAGGGCTGGCGCTGGAAAATCATCCAGGTCGATTTGCCCGGAAGCCAGGGCAATCATCCGATCGTCGAGGCCTCGGTGGCCACCGACCGGATCTCCTACCTTCCTCACTGAAGGCTTCAGTCCAGGCGACCCGGTCAAGGGGCGCGGTCGGTGCCCCGCGCCCCGGCCGTTCAGCGGCGCGGCCGGGCCGTGGTGTCGGCGGGCAGGTCTTCTTCCAGGATCGTGATATGCAGGGCGTAGGACACCTCGCCCTCATCCTCGTCCCGATGGACGGTGCCGATGATTTCGCCTTTCACAGCGATCTCGACCGACAGACCGGCGCGCGGGGGGGGATTCACCGTCAGTTCGGGCGAACCCAGCAGGCGGCGCAGGCATACCTGCAACCG
The DNA here is from genome assembly GCF_000021325.1 of Gluconacetobacter diazotrophicus PA1 5. GTDB lineage: Bacteria > Pseudomonadota > Alphaproteobacteria > Acetobacterales > Acetobacteraceae > Gluconacetobacter > Gluconacetobacter diazotrophicus. Next base: position 2,225,913 of record NC_011365.1, read on the forward strand.
GGTGATCTCGGAGGCGGACATGCTGGTCATAATTCAGTGCTCCTGGTCGGGGATAAGGGTCCGGTCGCAAGGCCCGGGCGGCCGGACGCGGTCCGTGCCGGATGGATTGCCGCACGCTATAGGCACTCGGGCCACCGCCCGCAACCGAGGAGACGGTTTCAAAAGCCCCGCTGCCGGGCGGGGGCGGCCCAAGGGGACTGTTGAAACGGCCTCCGGACAGGCTTTGTGTTGCTGGTGCCAGGATCATGCCATGTTTCCATGCTGTCCTGCCGCCTTCCCCGTTCGTCATGGTTTTCGACCCGGCCAAGGAGTCCAGGCTTGAGGATATCGCCCACCCTGCCCGCGCGATTGATCCGCCGGATGCGCCTGCCGGGCCTGGCGGTGGCGGCCGGGCTTGTGCTGCTGGCCTCCGGCGCCCGGGCGGCGGCGCCCACCTTCGGCCCCATCGAGGCCGCGCGGACCCTGACCGCCCGCTCCCTGGCGGAACAGATTCGCCAGGACGGGGCGGCGAAGACCGCGCAGGTCCTGGCCCAGGACCGCGAATGGCCGCGCGTGCGCCGCGCGGTGGCGGCGGGATGGCAGAACTGGATCGCGCTGATGCCCGCGCTTATGCCGGCGGCCGACGCCGCGACCGCCCGGTCGCTGCAGGGCGCGCTGCGCCAGGCGTTGCTGCTGAACACGGCGGCGGTGCTGGCGGCGCTGGACCCGAAGAACGGTCCGGTCCGGGGCGGGCAGGCGGTCTGCGCCCCTGGTGGGATGCCGGCCGCCTGGCGCGGGCGGGCCATCCGCGCGGTCCAGGCGCTGCATGATATCCACCTGACCAACCAGGGCGGCGACTGCCTGCGGGCCTTGCAGGGTGTGTCCTAGATAGCCCCGATACCCTGCCAGCCATGGCGGTCCAGCGTCGCGCGGATATGCGCGGGCGGCGGTGCCGTCGCGCTGACGGGGGGTGACAGGGGCAGCGCCAGATGGCGGCTCATCAGGTGCAGGGTCGGCCCTTCCGCGCCGCCATAGACCGGGTCGCCCAGGATCGGGCAGCCCAGGCTGGCGCAGTGCAGCCGGGCCTGGTGGGTGCGGCCGGTCAGCAGATGCAGTTCCAGCCAGCTTTCCCGCCCGTCGGACGCCAGGACCCGCCAGTCGGTCCGCGATGCCTGCCCGTCCGGGGCCGCGACCATGCGCCAGCCCTGGCGGTCGGAATGACGGGCCATCGTCATCGCCACCGTACCGCTGTCGGCGGCGGGGCGCCCCTGGACGACGGCCCAGTAGGTCTTTCGCACCTGGCCCGCCGCGAAGGCGGCCTGGGCCGCCAGCAGCGCCTGCTTGCGCAACGCGATCAGCAGGCAGCCGGACGTGTCGCGGTCCAGGCGGTGGGCCAGCCACGGCCCGTCCGCGCGGCGGGACAGCAGCGGAAAGGAATCCTCGACCGACGGGCCGCCGGACGGGCCGGGATGGACCGGCAGGCCCGGCGGCTTGTCGATGACGATGAAGCGGTTATCGCGGAACAGGACGGGAAAAGGGTCCGGCCGGTCGTCCGGGCGGCGGGTCATTCCTCGTCGTCGGCGGTGCGGCGCAGCAGGACCTCGCGCCGTCCGACATGGTTGGCCGGGCTGACGATGCCTTCCTTTTCCATCTGCTCGATGATCTTGGCGGCGCGGTTATAGCCGATGGACAGGTGCCGCTGGATGAACGAGGTCGAGGCCTTGCCCTCGCGGGCCACGACCGCCACCGCCTGGTCGAACAGGCTGGTTTCCTCGTCGAAGCCGCCGCCGCCCAGCCCGTTGCCCGAGGACCGGCCCGCCGAACCGCCGCCGCCATCCTCGTCCTGGGCCGAGATGACGTCGTCGTCATAGATCGGCTCGCCCTGGCTGCGCAGGAAGCGCACCACGTCCTCGACCTCGGTATCGCCGACGAAGGGGCCGTGGACGCGGGTGATGCGCCCGCCGCCCTGCATGTACAGCATGTCGCCCTGGCCCAGGAGCTGCTCGGCCCCCTGCTCGCCCAGGATGGTGCGGCTGTCGAACTTGCTGATGACCTGGAACGAGATGCGGGTCGGGAAATTGGCCTTGATGGTGCCGGTGATCACGTCCACCGACGGCCGCTGCGTGGCCATGATGACATGGATGCCCGCCGCGCGGGCCTTCTGCGCCAGGCGCTGCACCGCTGCCTCGATCTCCTTGCCCGCGACCATCATCAGGTCCGCCATCTCGTCGATCACCACGACGATATAGGGCAGGGAATCGAGCGCGAGCTGCTGCTCCTCGAAGGTCGGGCGCCCGGTCTCGGGGTCGTATCCGGTCTGCACCCGCCGGCTGACGACCTCGCCGCGCCTGCGGGCCTCGGCCACGCGTTCGTTGTAGCTGCCGATATTGCGCACCTGCAGGTGGGACATGGCGCGATAGCGCCGGTCCATCTCCCGCACCGTCCATTTCAGGGCGGCGACCGCCTTGGCCGGTTCCGTGACCACGGGGGTCATCAGGTGGGGAATGCCCTCGTAGATCGACAGTTCCAGGATCTTGGGGTCGATCAGGATCAGCCGGCATTCCTCGGGCGACATGCGATAGAGCAGCGACAGGATCATCGCGTTCACGCCCACCGACTTGCCCGACCCGGTGGTGCCGGCGATCAGCAGGTGCGGCATGCGCGCCAGGTCGCCATAGACCGGCACGCCGGCAATATCCTTGCCCAGCGCCAGGCACAGGCGCGACGCGGAATGATGCCAGGCATCGTCGGTGAACAGTTCGGACAGGAACACCGTCTCACGCAGGGCGTTCGGCACCTCGATGCCGATGACGTTGCGGCCCGGCACGGTGGCGATGCGCACGCTCAGCACCGACAGGGACCGCGCCACGTCGTCGGCCAGCCCGATCACCCGGGCCGAGCGGATTCCCGGCGCGGGTTCCAGTTCGTACAGCGTGACGACCGGGCCGGCATGGATCTGCCCGATCTGTCCCTGCACCCCGTAATCGGACAGCACGGTTTCCAGCAGCCGGGCATTGGCCTGCAACGCCTCCTGCGACGGCCCGGTCTCCATATGCGACGGGGCCGCCTTCAGCAGCCCGATCGGGGGCAGGCGCCACGGATCGCGCCCGTCGGGCCGCGGCGGCGGCGCGTAGCCCCGTGCGTCCTCGCCGGTCCCGCCCTGGGGGCGGACAGGCAGGTCGGGCGCGGAGGGCTCGGGCGCCGTGGCGCGGCCGCCGAACAGGCGGTCCAGGCGGCTCATCAACGTGGTGCGCGGGGCCTCGGCGGCCGTGTCGCGCGCCGGCTCGGCCAGCGGTACGTGGGGATCGACGTCGTCTTCAACGTCCCAGGGGGCGATGTCCTGCGCGCGCGGACCGCCCAGCAGCAGCGGCGGCGGTTCGTCGGCCACGTCCGTGTCCATGCCCGGCGGCTGGACCCAGCCGGTACCCAGGGACGGCCGGGGCGCGGGCGGCCGGGGCGGGGGCATGCGGGGCGTGGACGCAGGCGGGGCGGGCCGGGGGGCCGGCCGCTCCATGCGGATGGTGCGGGGTGGTGGCTCGGGCGCGCGGGCCTGGGCCGACAGGTCCGGCCGGGCCGGGATCGGCGCACCGGCCTGGCCCGCCACGTCGGCGGCGGCCGGGCGGTCGGGGCGGCCCTGCCGCGCGGGCATGCTGCGTGCCAGGCGCAGCGGCTGCCGCGCCGCCGCGCGCAGCCCCCGGCCGATCGCCGCCCATTCGGCCAGGGACAGGCCCATTCCCAGCGGGACCAGCAGGATGGTCAGCAGCAGGCCCAGCACCCACACCGCCAGCCGGCCCGCCGGGCCCAGGACCGATGACGCGGCCTGCAGCGCGGTATGGGCGATCGACAGGCCGAATGCCCCGCCCGGCCCGGATTCGGTGGGCCAGTGCGGCGCCGGCAGCATGGGCAGCAGGATCGGCAGCGCCGCCAGCAATGCCCCGATGACCGGCATGGCGCACAGCAGGGCAACCAGTCGCAGCAGGATCGAGCCCAGCCCCGCATGCCGGACCACGCGCCACCCCCATGCCATCATGGCCAGCACCGGCAGGGCGGCGGTGATGCCCACATTCTGCAGCAGCACGTCGGCCAGGTACGACCCGGTGAATCCCAGCAGGTTGGTCGGCGCCTGGGTGCTGGCGGTGTTCATCGACGGGTCGAGCGGATTGTAGCTCCACAGCGCGGCGGCCAGCGCCAGGGCCAGCAGCCACAGCACCATGCCCCCCATTTCAGCCAGCCGCTGCCGCGCGGCCGACCGGATGCGCGGAGAGACCAGGGAGGCAGGGATATAGCGGCCAAGGCTCGGCAAATGTTCGGATCCTGTGTACGGGGCCTGTCCGCCCGCGGGAACGGGGCGAGTCCACGGGACGGCAGGCGCGATGAAGCCGGAGACCCGTCCCGGGCCGCCAGCCCCGGGGGCATTGGAACCAGAACGAAGTTATAACCTCGGCAACGCGGAATACAGAAGGGCGCTTACACGCTTATTCGGGCATTCCGGTGGCGGCGCGCCAGATCGATATCCGGGCCGCGCCGTGCCGCCGCTCGGCCAGCCGCGTGCCCGCCACCCCGCCCGGCAGCGGCCCGTCGTCGGGCGGCAGGGCCTCGTCAGCGCCGGTTTCGATAACGACCAGCGCGCGCGGCGCGATCCACCCTGCCCGGTCCAGCGCTGCCAGCGCGCGCTCCGGCAGGCCGCGGCCATAGGGCGGGTCCAGGAACAGCAGGTCGCAGGGCCGGACGGCGGCAGGGGGGCGGGTCACGTCCATGGCGCGCACGGTGGTGGCCTCCCGCGCCCCGCAGGCGGCGATGTTGGCGTGCAGGGCGGCCAGGGCGGCGCGGTCGGTCTCGAAGAAAACGCAGTGCCCGGCGCTGCGTGACAGGGCCTCCAGTCCCAGGGCGCCGGTCCCCGCGAAACCGTCCAGCACCCGCGCGCCCGCCACCCGGTCGTATCCGCCCCAGGGCGCGTGCAGCAGCATGTCGAACAGTGCCTGGCGAACGCGGTCCGCCGTCGGGCGGGTGGTGCGCCCGGCGGGCGCGGCCAGGGCGCGGCCGCGCCACGTTCCGGCGACGATGCGCATCCGGCCTACCGGCGGGCGGGCCGGGGCGCCGGGCCCAGTCCGGGCACCTGCTCGCGCAGGACCTTGCCCGGCACTTCCTCCAGTTCCGAGCGCTGCAGCGTGCCGAGCTGGAACGGACCGTAGGATGTGCGGATCAGCCGGCTGACATGCAGGTTCAGCCCGCGCATGACCTTGCGCACCTCGCGATTCTTGCCCTCGCGCAGCGCCACGGTCAGCCAGGCATTGTCGCCCTTGCGGGAATCCAGCCCGGCCTCGATCGGCCCGTAACGCACGCCCTCGAACACGCTGCCCCCGGCCAGGGCCGCCAGCCGCGCCTCGTCCACCACGCCGAAGACGCGCACGCGATAGCGGCGCAGCCAGCCGTTCGACGGCAGTTCCAGCCGCCGGGCCAGTTCGCCGTCATTGGTCAGCAGCAGCAGCCCCTCGCTGTTCAGGTCCAGCCGCCCGACGCTGATGACGCGCGGCATGCCCGGCGGCAGCGAGGCGAACACGGTCGGCCGCTTCTCGGGGTCGCGGTGCGTCGTCACCAGCCCGTCCGGCTTGTGATAGCGCCAGAGCCGGGTCCGTTCGGGCGCCTCGACCACCGCGCCGTTCACCTGCACGATGTCGCCCGCCGCGACGAAGGTCGCCGGATGGGTGACGGGTTCGCCGTTCAGGCGCACGCGCCCTTCCTCGACCAGGCGCTCGGCGTCGCGGCGGCTGGCGACGCCGGACCGCGCCAGCCATTTGGCGATGCGCTCGCCACGTTCGGGCCGGTCGGGGTGCCCCGGTTGGGTCGTGTCGTCGTCGTGCTGTGTCATCTCGATCCCGAGGTCTCTATCAAGGCGGCAAAGATGCGTCTATCGGCTACCGATATGGCGAATTCGGGGTGCCATTGCACGCCCAGGCAAAACCGCCGTGCCGGATGCTCGATCGCCTCGACCACGCCGTCCGGCGCGATGGCGCAGACGATCGCCTCGCCGGGGGTGCGAACGGCCTGGTGATGGGCGGAATTGACCGCGATGCGCGCGGCCTGCGTCACCCGCGCCAGCAGCGTGCCGGGGGTGATCGCGACCTGGTGGCCGGCCTCGTGGCGGGGGTTGGGCTGCTCGTGCGGCAGGGCGCCGGGGATCGCGTCGGGAATATGCTGGACCAGGCTGCCGCCCAGCGCCACCGCCAGAAGCTGCTGGCCGCCGCAGATGCCCAGCAGCGGCATGTCCCGCGCGATCGCGCCCCGCGTCAGCGCCAGTTCGGCGCGCGTGCGGTCCGATTTCAGGGTCACGGTCGCATGGCGGGTGTCCGCGCCATACAGTGCGGGATCGACGTCGAATGCGCCCCCGGTGACCACCAGCCCGTCCAACCGCGCCAGGATGTCGGGCGCCAGGTCGGCGCAATGGGGCAGCGCCACCGGAATGCCGCCCGCGTCGGCGACGGCATCCAGGTAGTTCCGGCGCAGCGCGTACCAGGGATAGCGTGAATAGCCGCCCCCCTGCGGGGTGCCGGGCTCGCTGTCCAGGGTCACGCCGATCAGGGGGCGGGACGAACTCATTCCGCCCTGCCTAGAGTAAAGCGCGGCCTAGAGCAAAGCGCGTATGACGGGAATGCGCGCGAACGGATCAGCCGTCGGAAATGACCGAACCTATGCTGGCGGTTCCCATGCCCGCCGCGTGGGAATGGTGCCCGAGCAATTCGGGCTCGCAGGCCGAAAAGCCGATGACGATGGCTGCCGCGGCCAGGACCAGGGTAAGTGCGTTCATCGTCTTCCTCCTGTCCATGATCGATCGATTGTTACAGGTCACGTTCGTAAAGCACTGTTACAGTGATCGTCGCGATGTCGTTTGTCGATTAAAATAGCTAACTTTTCCCTAAGAAACGTTCCCTTTTACGCCCGATCGGTGCGTGAGGCACTGTAACATGTTGTGATGACGGGACCTTCGCCGGCATGCGGGCATTTCACCCCGCCTGCGGTATGGATCGAACGGTCCGACGGCAGGCGGGTTGCACGCCGGGGCCCGGTTTTTCGCCATTTTCGGGACAGGTGTCATGACGAACGGGGCCGCGAGAGGCCAGGCCGGCGACGGCCCGATGGCCCTGGCGCTGGCCGAGGCCCGCGCCGCCGCCGCCCGGGGCGAGGTTCCGGTGGGGGCCGTGCTGCTGGGCCCGGACGGCACTATCCTGGCGCGGGCCGGCAACCAGGTGGAAGCCGGGCATGACGCGGCGGCCCATGCCGAAATGCTGGTCATGCGCGCCGCCGCCCGCATCCTGGGCAGTCCGCGCCTGACCGGCTGCACGCTGGTCGTGACGCTGGAGCCCTGCCCGATGTGCGCGGCGGCTTCGGTGCATTTCCGCGTGGGGCGTATCGTGTTCGGCGCCTACGACCCCAAGGGCGGCGGGGTCGAGCACGGGCCACGGCTGCTGGCGCGGCCGGACTGCCTGCATCGCCCCGAATGGGTGGGCGGCGTGCGCGAGCGCGAGGCGGCGGCCCTGCTGCGCGATTTCTTCGCGGCCCTGCGCGGCAGGCCGGAAGGCGGGCCGCCTGAAGGGGACGGGAAGGGGGATTTGCGGGAAGCGTCCAGTTAACGCATCTTTCATCGGCAGGTATGGGAGAGGTGTGGCCCACCGGTGCATTCTCCCGGACGATGACACAGGATGCGGGGCGGACCACTCCGGTCGCCCCGGAAACAATCAGGAATGCTATGTCTGACGAGCTTCAGCCGATGTCTTCTCTCCGCGCCCGCCGGATGCGGGGCGGAATCCTGGCCGCGCTGGTTGCGGGAACCATGCTGGGGGGCGTGGCCGCCGACGGGCTGGTCCCCGTGGCGCGGGCCGACGATACCGGGGTGATCCGTCCCGATACGCAGGTCCAGACCCTGCCGAACTTCGTCAACCTGGTGAAGCAGGTCCGGCCCGCCGTGGTGTCGATCACCTCCAGCATCCGTGCCGAGGACCTGGGGGACGAAGGCGGCGGCGGCGCCGAGGGGCAGCAGCAGATGCCCTTCCCGTTCCCCTTCCCGTTCCAGATGATGCCGCAGCAGCAGCGCCGCACGGTCGAGGCGCGGGGATCGGGCTTCATCATCTCGGCCGACGGCTATGTCGTGACCAACAACCATGTGGTCAAGGGCGCGACCAAGGTCACGGTGACGCTGGATGACGGCACCACCCTGCCGGCCAAGATCGTCGGCCGCGATTCCAAGACCGACCTCGCGCTGCTGAAGGTCACGTCGCAGGGCAAGCTGCGCTTCATCGAACTGGGCGATTCCGACAAGGTCGAGCCCGGGGAATGGGTGGTCGCGGTCGGCAATCCCTACGGGCTGGGCGGCACGGTCACCGCCGGCATCGTCTCGGCGCGCGGGCGTGACATCGGCGACGGGCCGTACGATTCGTTCATCCAGGTCGATGCCCCGATCAATCGCGGCAATTCCGGCGGCCCGCTCTTCACCCAGGACGGCAAGGTCGTGGGCGTCAATACCGCCATCCTCTCGCCCTCGGGCGGGTCGATCGGCATCGGCTTCGCCATCCCGTCCGACGTGGTGAAGAACGTCGTCTACCAGTTGCAGAAGACCGGGCACGTCACCCGGGGTTACCTCGGCGTGGTCGCGCAGGTGATCACGCCCGCGATGGCCACGGCGCTGGGCCTGAAGCCCGCGGCGCCCGGCGCGCCGCCCAGCGGCGCCCTGGTCGCCAGTGTCAGCAACGGCAGCCCGGCCGAAAAGGCGGGGATCAAGGCCGGGGACGTGATCACCACCCTGAACGGGCAGAAGATCGACAGCCCGCATGATCTGGCGGTCAAGGTGGCCTCGATCGTGCCGGGCAGCAAGGCGGCGGTGAACTATATGCGCGGCACGGCCGCGCAGAGCACGACGGTCACGATCGCCAACCTCTCCGGCGCTCCGTCGCCCGACGGCGCGGTCGGGGACAGGAACGACGGCGGTCCGCGCCTGGGCGTCTCGCTGTCGCCCCTGACGTCGGACCTGCGCCAGCAACTGGGCCTGGACGGGTCGGTGCGCGGCGTCGTCGTCAGCGACGTCCAGTCGGGTTCGGCGGCGGAACAGGCCGGAATCCACGCGGGCGACGTGATCCAGGCGGTGGGCAACAAGCCGGTGGAAAACCCCGGCGCTACCGTCACCGCCGTCCGCGCGGCGCTGAAATCCAACCAGTCGGTCCTGCTGCGCATCCTGCGCAACGGGCAGAACATCTTCGTCGCCGTCACGCCGGGCTCGGATGAGGGCGACAGCGGCAATGGCAACAGCGACCCCGACGGCAACGACTGACGGGCGGGCGGGCCGCCCTGCCGGGGCGGCCCGCCATGTCGTACTTTTATACTTCCGCCAGGGTCGCCAGGAACGCGTCCACATCCGCCACGCGCGTATAATAACTGGTGACCAGCCGCACGACGGTCCCCTCCACGCCCAGCGGGGTGGGCCAGTCGCGGAAGACGAACCCTGCCGCGCGCAGGTGCGCGATCGCCCGGTCGGGCAGCATGACGAAGATCTCGTTGGCCTGGGTTTCATAGACCAGGCGGGCGCCGGGGTGGCGGAACAGGCCGCCTGCCAGCCGGTGCGCCATGGCGTTGGCCTGCCGCGCGTTGTTCAGCCACAGATCGTCTTCCAGGCAGGCCAGCAACTGTGCGCTGAGGAAGCGCTGCTTGGACCAGCCATGGCCGCCGCGCTTGCGGCGCCGGGCGAACTGCTCGGCCCGCGCGGGGTCGAAGATGATCACGGCTTCGGCCGCCATCGCGCCGTTCTTGGTCGCGCCCAGCGCCAGCACGTCGATCCCGGCCTTCCATGTCGCCTCGGCGGGCGTGCATCCCAGATGGACGATGGCGTTGGCCAGCCGTGCGCCGTCCAGATGCACCGCCAGGCCCCGGGCGCGCGCCCGCGCCGTCAGGTCCGCGATCCGCGCCGGGTCGTAGACGGTGCCCCATTCCGTGGCCTGCGTCAGGCTCAGCGTCGTCGGCAGGTTGTCCTGCACGTTGGAAGCCGGGTGGCGGTCCAGCACATAGGACAGGGCAGCGGGGTCCATGCGCCCGTCTTCGGACGGGATCGTCAGCAGCCGCGCGCCGCCGGTATAGAAATCGGGCGCCCCGCATTCGGACTGGACGATATGCGCGCTCTCGTCGCACAGGACCGCGCCATAGGGTGGGGTTATCGCCGCCAGCGCCAGCGCGTTCGCCGCCGTGCCGGTGGTGACGGGAAAGACCTGGACCGCGTGCTGGAAGACATCCGCCGCCACCTGCTGCAGGCGCGCGGTCCAGGCGTCGGCGCCGTAGGCGGGGGCGGCGCCCTCGTTGGCCGCCATCAGGGCGGACATCACGGCAGGGCAGGCCGGAACGACGTTGTCGCTGCTGAAATTTTTGCGTATCTGCTCTACCACCCTGGCCCCCTGTCCTATGCCATCTGGCCCATGCCCGCTGTCCGGAGCGCCCCATGACCGATCGAACGACCGATCCCGTGCCTGCCGAACCCGCGCCGGTTCGCCATCCCACCGCGCGCCTGATCGACGGCAAGGCGTTCGCGGCGAACCTGACGCAGACGATCGCACGGGACGTGCAATCATTCCATGATCGTTATCGCGTCACCCCCGGGCTGGCGGTGGTGCTGGTCGGTAACGATCCCGCCAGCGAGGTCTATGTCCGCAACAAGGCGTTGCAGACCCATCGCGCGGGCATGCGCTCGTTCATGCACATGCTGCCCGCCACCACGTCGCAGGCCGAGCTTCTGGCGCTGATCGGACGCCTGAACGCCGATCCGGAAATCCACGGCATCCTGGTGCAGTTGCCGCTGCCCGCCGGTCTGGACCCCGTCGCCGTGACCAATGCCATCCTGCCGGACAAGGATGTGGACGGGCTGGGCGAGGTCAATGCCGGCCGCCTGGCGCTGGGCCAGCCGGGGATCGTGCCGTGCACGCCGCTGGGCTGCCTGATGCTGCTGAAGTCGGAACTGGGCGATCTGCGCGGACTGCACGCGGTCATCATCGGCGCGTCCAACCTGGTCGGCCGGCCGATGGCCCGGCTGCTGCTGGCCGAGGGCTGCACGGTGACGGTCGGGCATATCGACACGCGCGACCCCGCGGCGCTGGCGCGGCAGGGGGATATCCTGGTGGTGGCCACCGGCTGCCACGGGCTGGTGCGCGGCGACTGGATCAAGCCGGGCGCCGCCGTGATCGACGTGGGCATCACCCGCATATCGCTGCCCAGCGGCAAGACGCGCCTGGTCGGCGACGTCGCGTTCGACGAGGCCGTGACCCGTGCGGGATGCATCACCCCGGTGCCGGGCGGCGTCGGGCCGATGACCATCGCCTGCCTGCTGAACAACACCCTGGCGGCGGCGCGTCGCATCGTCGGCGCGACGGACGCGGCATGACCCGGATTTCGGTCGAACTGATCCCCCGCGACGCCGAAGCCCTGCTGCGCGACGCGGCCGAGGTCCGGCAGCATTTCCCGCTGGCCGACACGCTGAACGTCCCCAGCCTGATGCGCTTCCCGCTGCGGGGCTGGGACGCGGTGCCGCTGCTGCGGCCGGTGCTGCCGCGAATCGTGCCGCATATCCGCGCCATCGACGTCGATCCCGCCGGCCCGCTGCCGGGCGTGGATGTCCCGGGCCTGGAGGAAGTGCTGGTGGTCCAGGGCGATCCGCCCGCCGATCTGGGGCATCGCACCTTTCCCAATTCGTCGGAAAGCGTGATCCGCCGCTATCGGCGCGAGGCCCCGCATCTGCGGGTCTATGCCGCCTTCGACCCCTACCGCCGCGCGCCGTATCACGAACTGGACGCCGTGGCGCGCAAGAAGGATGCCGGCGCGACGGGCTTCTTCACCCAGCCGGTGTTCGATCCGCGCATGCTGGACCTGTGCATGGAGTGGCTGGCGGGCGAGGCCGTGTTCTGGGGCCTGTCGCCGGTCATCGGCCCCAAGTCGCGCTCGTACTGGGAAACGACCAATCATGTCGTCTTCCCCCGCGATTTCGAACCGACGATCGAGGCGAACATCGCCTTCGCCTGCCGGGCGATCCGCACGGTGCGCGACGCGGGCGGCCACGTCTACCTGATGCCGCTGCGCGTGAAGCTGGAGCGGTATCTGGCGCCGATCCAGCAGGAACTGGGCTGAGAGGCCGGGCGGTGGCTTACCTCGGCCGGGTAATTCCGTTAGCCTCGGCGCACATGTTTCGTCTGCCCGGAAAGGTCATGAATTTGTCGCACGATTGTCCGCGCCCGCGCCGTCTCGTTCCCCCCGGGGCCCGCTTCCGGGCCGGCGGGATGATGCTGGGGGCGGTCCTGGCCTGCGGTGTGGCGTGGCCGGCCATGGCGTCGGACGACGCGGCCGATGCCGCCCCGGCGGCGAGTGTCGCGGCGCCCCCGCCGCCGGTGCTGCCCGCGCCGGACCCGGCGCGCATCTTCGCCCCCCTGGCCTATCCCTCGCCGGTCAACGTCTATCGCTCCGGCGGCGGCGCCCCCGGTCCCGCGTACTGGCAGAATGGCGCGGATTACGACATCAAGGCGGCGATCGACCCGGCCAACCGGCTGCTCTCGGGCTCCGAGACCATCACCTACGTCAACAACAGCCCCGACACGCTGGACGTGCTGTGGCTGCAACTGGACCAGAACATCTATCGCGACGGGTCGCGCGGCAGCTTCGCCAACCCCGAAAGGACCACGCAGCATACGGACGGCGCGGCGATCGAAAGCGTGGCGGTCGAACAGGACGGCAAGAGCATCCCGGTCACGCCGGTGATCTCGGACACCCGGATGCAGGTCCCGCTGCCTGCCCCGCTGGACGGCAAGGGCGGGAAGATCCGGCTGAAGATCGCGTGGCACTATACCATTCCCGGGGAATGGGGCGGCCGCACCGCCGTCAGCGCCAGCCGCAACGGCGATATCTACGAGGTCGCGCAATGGTATCCGCGCATGGCCGTCTATGACGATATTCGCGGCTGGGACACCGCGCCCTATCTGGGCCAGGAATTCTTCCTGGACTATGGCGATATCGATTACAGCATCACCGTGCCGTGGAATTTCACCGTCGTGGGATCGGGCGCGCTGCTGAACCCGGCCGACGTCCTGACCCAGACCGAGCGCGACCGCCTGGCCCAGGCCGCCAAGAGCGACGAGCGGGTGATGATCCGCACCCAGGCCGACGTCACCGACCCCAAGAGCCACCTGGCCCAGACGGGGACGAAGACCTGGCATTTCCGCATGAACAACACCCGCGACGTGGCCTTCGCCGCCTCGCCGGCCTTCCTGTGGGACGCGGCGCGGCTGAACCTGCCGCCGCTGGCGGCGGAACCGGGCCGCGCGCCCGTGCCGCGCCTGGCGATGTCGGCCTATCCGGTCGAAGGCATCGGCGCGCATCAATGGGACCGCTCCACGGCCTATGTGAAGTTCGCGATCGAGAATTTCTCGCGCCGCTGGTACCCGTACCCCTGGCCCAACGCGGTCAATCTGGGCGGTTATGGCGCGGGGATGGAATATCCCGGCATCGTCTTCGACGGGATGCACGACAAGGACGCGGAACTGTTCTGGATCACGACGCATGAGCTGGGCCATGACTGGTTCCCGATGATCGTGGGGTCCAACGAACGCCGCAACGCCTTCATGGACGAAGGCTTCAACACCTTCATCGACACCTACGCATCCGACGATTTCAATTCCGGCGAATTCGCGCCGAAGCGCGATGCCGAATTCGCTCCCGCCACCGGCAAGCCCGCCGACGACATCCTGACGGTCCTGCGCGATCCCGCCGCGCCGCGCCTGATGGCGCCCGCGGACACGATATCCGAGAAGTACCGCCACCCCGTCACCTACTTCAAGGCGGCCTACGGGCTGAAGCTGCTGCGCGAGCAGATCCTGGGGCCGGAGCGCTTCGACCGCGCCTTCCGCCGCTATATCGCGCTCTGGGCCTATCACCACCCCACGCCGTCGGACTTCTTCCGCCTGATGGACAGCGAGGCCGGCGAGGACCTGTCCTGGTTCTGGCGCGGCTGGTACTTCAACAACTGGGCCCCGGACTATGCCGTGAAATCCGCGACGCTGACCGGCGACGGCCCGACGCGCGCGGTGCTGGTGACCGTGGACAACAAGGGCTGGCTGCCCCTGCCGGTCACGCTGGTGCTGACCTATACCGACGGCAGCACCTCGCGCCTGACCATCCCGACCGAAACCTGGCAGTTGCGCAACGAGGTCGAACTGACGATTCCCACCGCCCGCACGCCCCAGTCGGTGACGCTGGACCCGGGGCATGAGATCCCCGACCTGAACCGGGCGGACAACACGCTGACCCTGGCCCCGCCCGCCCCCGCGCCGGCCGCCCCGGCGCACTGAAACCGGTCGCACTGAACCCGGTCGCACTGGCCGCGACGGCAAGGGCTCCGGCCCTTGCCGTCGCGGGGCCTACAGCCACCTCCGCGCCCGGACCAGCGTCATGGCGGCCAGCGTGGCCATGCAGGTGATTTCGCCGGCGCCGATCATCCGCTCCACCTCCGCCAGCGGGATCGTATGGCAGGTCATGTCCCCTTCCGTCGTCTCGCGCCGGGGCTCGCCCTGCGTCAGGTCGGTGGCCAGGTAGACATGGCCGCGCTGGGTGGAATAGCCCGGGCCCTGGTACAGCGTGCCGGCATGGCGCAGTTGCCCGGCGCGCAGGCCGGTCTCCTCTTCCAGTTCGCCGCGCGCCACGATCTCGGGGTCGGTGTCGGGGCGGTGTTCCCACATGCCCATCGGCAATTCCCACAATCGCGCGCGCACCGGATAGCGATATTGCCGCACCAGGGTGACGGTGGGGCCGTCCGGCCCCTCGCCCAGCGGCACGATGACGACGAATTCCGTCCGTTCGACCACGCCGTACAGCCCCTCGCCCCCGTCGGGGCGGCGGATGATGTCCTCGCGCAGGCGCGTCCACGGGTTTTCATAGACGACGCGCGATGACAGCGTGACGAAGCCCCCGTCGTCATCGGGTGGAATGTCCATGCTCATGTTCGGTCGTGCCCCCGTGTCCGCGACAGGGGTGATCATGGCGTGCGGGTGGGTGGCGGCGTCAACATTCCGTCCGCATCTCGCGCGGTCGTGACGGCCCTGCCGCCCCTTCGCCCGCTTGGCGAATGGCGAAGGGCACCCCTATGATGCCTGAAAAAGAACGGAGTTCCCCCCTCGCCATGACGTCCTCGCGGCCCGGCCCGGCCCACCCTGCGGCCAATCCCACGCTGCGGATCCTGGCCGTCGTCCTGTTCAACCTGATCTGCTACGTCGATATCGGCCTGCCGCTGGCGGTCATACCGGTCTTCGTCCATGGCACGCTGGGGTACAACACTGTCGTCGCCGGGCTGGCGGTGTCGCTGCAATATCTGGCCACCTTCGCCTCGCGCGCGCAGGCCGGCCGGTTCGTCGACGGGCGGGGGGCCAAGCCGGCGGTGATGATCGGGCTGGCCACCTGCGTCGCGGCCGGGGTGGCGCTGATGCTGGCGGGCCTGCTGTCCGGCCACGCGGTACCGTCGGTCCTGCTGCTGATCACCAGCCGTATCCTGATGGGTGTGGGCGAAAGCTGGACCGCGACGGGCGCCATCCTGTGGAATATCGGCCGGGTCGGCGCCGAACGCACGGCGCAGGTGATTTCGTG
Organism: Gluconacetobacter diazotrophicus PA1 5; assembly: GCF_000021325.1. GTDB lineage: Bacteria > Pseudomonadota > Alphaproteobacteria > Acetobacterales > Acetobacteraceae > Gluconacetobacter > Gluconacetobacter diazotrophicus. Next base: position 2,241,540 of record NC_011365.1, read on the forward strand.
GAACGGCATCACCTCGTATGGCGGCATCGCCTTCGGCGCGCCGGTGGGGGCGCTGCTGTCGCAGCTTGCCCCGCCGATGGGCGGGCTGGCAGGGGTCGGGCTGCTGTCGGCGGTGCTGCCGGCGGCGGGGCTGGTCCTGGCCACGCGGTACGCCCCGGTGCCGCCGATGACCAAGGGCGAGACCATGCCGTTCAGCCAGGTGTTCTGGCGGGTCCTGCCCTACGGCATCGTGCTGGCGTGCGGTTCGGTGGGGTTCGGGGCGATCTCGGCCTGCCTGTCGCTGTATTTCGCCGACCGGCACTGGGACGGGGCGGCGCTGGCGCTGATGATGTTCGGCGTGGTCTTCGTGATGGTGCGGCTGCTCTTCTCGCGCCAGATCGGCCTGCGCGGCGGCCGGACCGTAGCCATCGTCTCGCTGCTGGTCGAGGTCGCGGGCCTGCTGATCCTGTGGCGCAGCAGCGGGGTGCCCGCGGCCGACCTGGGCGCCGCGCTGACCGGCGCCGGCTTCTCGCTGGTCTTCCCCGCACTGGGGGTCGAGGCCGTGACGCGGGCCGGCCCGCAGAATCGCGGCGCCGCGCTGGGGGCGTTCAGCGTCTTCCTCGATATCGGCATCGGCATATCGGGCCCGATGCTGGGGCTGGTGATCAACAGCCTGGGCTATGGGCCGATGTTTCTGGCCTCGGCCCTGTTTACCGGGGCGGGGGTCGGTGCCACTGTCCTGCTGCGGGGGGGCGCGCGCCGAGGCACCCCCTGACGCCGCATGTCACGCCCAGAAGGATGAGGATTCATGTCCGTTGCTGCCGTCGCTGTGTTCTGTGGGTCGCGTTTCGGGGCCCGTCCCGATTTCCTGGCGACGGCGCGTGAAATGGGCACCAGCCTGGGCCAGGCGGGCATGCGGCTGGTCTATGGCGGCGGCGATGTCGGGCTGATGGGCGCGGTCGCGGATGCCACGCTGGCGGCGGGGGGCCTCGTCTCGGGCGTGATCCCGACCTTCCTGCAGGCGCGCGAGGTCATGCATGACGGCGTGACCGACCTGACGGTCACGGATTCGATGCACAGCCGCAAGCAGCTGATGTTCGCGCGGGCCGATGCCTTCGTCGTGCTGCCCGGCGGCCTGGGCACGTTCGACGAGACGATGGAGATCCTGACCTGGCGGCAGTTGAAACTGCACGACAAGCCGATCTTCGTCGTCAATGTCGCGGGCTGGGCCGACCCGATGCTGGCGATGCTGCACGCCGCCGTGCAGAACGGCTTCGCCGAGGACGCCGCCCTGAACCTGTTCGAGGTCGTGCCCGACGTCGCGACCACGATGGACCGTCTGCGCACCACGGTCCGTGGCCCCGCCACCGAGGATGTCAGCCGCCTGTGACACTCAGATGACAAAAACAGCGCCCCCGCGCCGATAGTTGGCCGGGGGGTCTTGCGGAGTGCGGGGAGGGGATGTATAGCCCCCACTCAAGTTCGGAGTGTAGCTCAGCCTGGTAGAGCACTGTGTTCGGGACGCAGGGGCCGGAGGTTCGAATCCTCTCACTCCGACCAGCTTTTTCAAGACATTCGCCCCGAAGGCTGCGCCGGTTCGTTTTCATGACGAACGGGCGCGGCCTTCGGCATGGGCGGCCTGGGGCGGCCGGTCAGGCAATAAGCGACAGCTGGGTGACGATAGCCGCCAGTTCGTGCTGATTCTTGATATTCAGTTTCGAAAACACGGTCTTCAGGGACGAGCGGGAATTTTCGTAGGAAATTCCGAGTTTCAGGGCGCTCTCCTTGAGCGAGCCCGTCTCTCCCATCGTCTGGACCAGGCGCGCCTCGGATAGGGAAAGACCTAATTCCTTCAGTAATTCAACGATATCCGTGACGGGCGGAACCAGATCGTAGAAAAAGGTCATCTTGCAGCGGTTTCCAACCCCCAGATGATCGATCACGATGTCCGGCAACGTCATCTGACGGGCCAGGATTTTCTGCCCGTTGGAACGATTGAACGCCGTAATGCCGGTAGGTTGCGTCTCCAGAATGTCCTGTTGGGGACGAGAGACCAGCTTTTCCCATGATTTCTGATTGTGGGACGAAAAGAAGACTAATCGATTGTCGACGATTCGGAAGAGGTCGTTAATGGTTTTTCTGATATGTCCATTTACGAAAAGAACGTGTCCCGTATCGGATACCAGACAGACCCCAAAATTCATTCTGTCATAGATAAGGGAAAGCTGATCCCTGATAGAAGAAAAGGAGTCAAAATTCTTTGCCAGGAGCAGGGAATTTGTAATATGGCCCGAAAAGAATTCAATGTCTACGCTTGATGTTTTCTGTTCTTTTTGCAGGTAATTCAGGCTTCTTTGTCCGGCCAGGACGTATTCGATGTCTTTTGCGAAGGTGTAGTACCTTTCGCTATACGAACAACCGTACTTATTCAAAAAATCGACGTAATAGGGAGAATTTCTTATTTCATCGGGTGACAGGATGTCGATATCCCGCACAAAAGCTTTTTTCCTGCGCAAACTCAGGTCGGAATTCGCTATCGGATCTATTTTGAAATAATAATCATAATATTACTGGTCCGATTTTTTATCAACGCTGGAACTGAATCTCAGATTTTTCTCTTTTTTGTCCAGTGGGGCGATCGCCAGCCCCTTGTAGTCGAGAAACTCGGCAAGCGTAATAAGAGTCTTCGTCCAGTTTTCCCGATTCATGGCGGAAGAATATATGTCTTCCACTATTTTGTTTAACGACTTCTGCAACATTTTCGCGCCTGTCAGGGAATCCGGAAATTTTCTTTGTCGAACGCGGCCCGTCTGTCCACAGGTCCGATGGGGGTAGACTATTGTACTATGGTATCTGTTCATTATCTACAATAACGGTAAAAGAATGGACGGCCGCGTCTTGCAGGCAACAGGTTGCCCGGGTGGTTGTATCGGTCCCGGACCTTAAGAAAATCTCAATGACAGCCGCCGATGCTGCCGTCGTACGGCACGGAGCGCGCAACGCGACCATGTTTCCCTCTTTCCTGCAACGCGCTCGCCGGGTGGCGCGGTCCGGCCCGGACCGGGTCGGGATCGCGGCGGTCGCGGACGGCGTCACCATCCTGGAAACCTGTCCGGCCCTGCCCGCCCGCTTCGCCGGCGGCGCGATGCGCGGGCGGGGGGCGAATCCCTTCCTGGACTGGACGAGTACGCCGGTCACGGTGACGGTTCATGACCTGCGCGACGTCGTCTACGATGTCGATCATCGGGTGCTGATCAAGGATGGGCGCCTGATCGCCGAGACCTGCTACCTGCAGCCGGAGGACGCGCTGGCCCGGGTCGTCGCCGCCCGCGCGCGACCGGACCGCCTGGCAGGCCGGGGAATAATGGTTCCGTGCAGCGATCATTGGCCGGGCAATTACTATCACTGGATGGCGCATGGCCTGCCGGTGATCGCCGCCGCGTCGGACCTGCCGGATGGCGGCGCGGCACGGCTGCTGCTGCCGGCGCTTCTGCCCTGGCAGCATCGCACGCTGCAGATGCTGCGGCCCGGAGGATGCGCGATCGAACGGATCATGGCGGGGCGGCAATACCGGATCGACCGGGTCGCCTATTGCAACATCGTCGCCGGGGCGGCCGACTTCGCGGTGTCACGGCTGTGCGGGCGGGTATTCGCACGCCTGGCGGCGGCCGTTCCCGTCGTCCGGCCGCATGGCGCGCGCCTGTATGTCGATCGCGGCGGGGCCGGCCATCGTGCCATCCCGAACGAGGGCGCGCTGGCCGCGCGGCTGCGCGGCCTGGGGTTCCTGGCGGTCCGGCCCGAAACCCTGACGGTGGCCGAACAGATCGACCTGTTCCGGGCCGCGTCGATGGTGGTGGGGCCACTGGGCGCCGGCATGACCAATATCGGATTCTGCCGCCCCGGGACCGTGGTCTACGACCTGGTCCCGGACCATCACGCCAACCCGTGCTTCCTGGCCATGGCCATGCGCGGCGGCCTGGAATACTGGGCGGATCTGTTCCCGACCGGGGCGGCGCGACAGGACCATATGGCCCCCTGGGGGCAGGGGATCGACGTCGAAAGGGTGGTTCGGCGGGTGGAGGAACTGCTCAGGGGGCTTTTGCCGGGCGCAGGTGCTGCGCCCCTGCCGTGATGGCCGCCGTGCCGATATTGACCAGCAGCGCCAGCAATCCGGTCGAAACCGCCAGATGCATCCCGCCCAGCGCCAGCAGATGGGTGGGTTTCAGCCCGTCATGGAAACAGACGATGGTGCCGAATGCCGTGCCCGCCGCCCAGCCCAGCAGCATGGACGCGGCGGAAAAGCGAATGCGTGTCAGCCCCAGCACCAGGGCGGGAAAGGTCTGCAGGATCCACAGGCTGCCCAGCAATTGCAGGTCGATGGCGAATTGCGCGTTCAGGAACAGCACGCAGGCCAGCGCCCCCAGCTTGACGCCCAGGGCCGTGACGCGCGCGGCGCGCACGTCGTGGCGCCACGCGGGCGCGATGTTGCTGGTGACCAGGTTGGCGGCGCCGATGGCCATGACGGCGGCGGGGACCAGCGCCCCGACCGCGACCGCCGCGAAGCAGAAACCGCTGAACCAGTCGGGAAAGATCGTCAGGAACAGCAGCGGCACCACCGATGACGACTGGGTGGTGACGATGCCCGCCGCATGGGCCATCAGTCCCAGCATGGCGATCAGCCCCAGCAGCAGCGTATAGGCCGGCAGCATCACCGCGTTCTTGCGGATGGTGTCGGCCGACCGGGCGGCCAGCACGCCGGTCAGCGTATGCGGATACAGGAACGCCGCCAGGGCGGATGACAGTGCCAGCGTGGCGTACGGCACGCCCTGCCCCGCCGCCAGCGCGCGGCCGTCCGCCGGGTGCGGCAGGTGCCGCGCCGCACTGGCGAACATCGCGCCATAGCCGCCCAGGTGCAGCGGGATGACCGTGACGGCGGCCAGCACCGCGACATAGATCATGATGTCCTTGATGAACGCCGTCAGCGCGGGCGCGTGCAGGCCCCCCAGCCACGTATAGGCGGCCAGAGAGACGAAGGCGACGATCAGCGGGATCTCGCCCGGCAGGCCCAGCGCCGCGATGACGGTGCGGATGCCGATGAGCTGCAGCGCGATATAGGGCATGACGGCCACCAGCCCGCTGCCGGCGATGGCCAGTTCCAGCGCCCGGCTGCCGAAGCGCGCCCGCACGATGTCCGCCGCCGTGGCGTGCCGCCCGTCATGGGCGATCCGCCACAGGACGGGCATGACCAGGAACACGAACGGATAGACGATGATGGTATAGGGCAGCGCGAAGAAGCCGAACGCCCCGGTGGCGTAGACCAGCGCCGGCACCGCGATGATGGTATAGGCGGTATAGAAATCGCCGCCGACCAGGAACCAGGTGATCCAGGTGCCGAACTGGCGGCCGCCCAGCCCCCATTCCTCGGACCCGGCCGCGCCACCATGCGGCGCGGTCCCGCGCCCCCGCCACCACGACACGCTGCTGCCCAGCAGGATGGTCGCGGCAAAGAACAGGACGAAGACGACCAGGGCCAGGCCGCCGGGGGCCAAGCCGCCGGGGGCCACGCTGCCGGAGGGATGCGCCGCCATCATCGCGTGCCCCGCTTCCAGACCAGCCAGATCAGCAGCGATGTCGCCGGGACCCAGGCAAGCTGGTACCAGTAGAAAAAGGGAAAGCCCAGCAGCACGGGATCGATCCGGTCATAGAAGGGCGGCCACAGCAGTCCCAGAAAGGGCAGCAGCAGGACCAGATGCAGCATTTTCATCCCGGTATGCCTTGTTCTTGTTGATTGCGGGGGGCGGGGCCAGACGTTGCCCATCCCCAACGGCCTGTCAACCGGAACGAGTCTTCCATCAGTCATGACAGGGTATGTCGCAGGAAAGGAATCGTAATTTCGCCATGGCCTCGCTAAGAAAGTGGGGCGGAGTCCGGACAAGCAATCGAAAACAACAGTCCGGGACCAGGGGAAAGTCCACGCTTCACGCAGAATGGGGCGGGGCGAAGGAGATACCGATGACGAAATGGGTCTATAGTTTCGGCGGTGCCGCCAACGAGGGCGGGGCCGGCATGCGCGACCTTCTGGGCGGCAAGGGTGCCAACCTGGCCGAAATGGCGGCGATCGGCCTGCCCGTCCCGCCCGGCTTCACCATCACCACCGAGGTCTGCACCCGGTTCTACGAAAACGGACGCGCCTATCCCGAAGACCTGCGCGCGCAGGTCGAAGCCGCGCTGGCCGGGGTCGAGGCGTCGCTGGGCCTGCGCTTCGGCGATCCGGCTGCGCCCCTGCTGGTCTCGGTCCGCTCGGGCGCGCGGGTGTCGATGCCGGGCATGATGGATACCGTGCTGAATCTGGGCCTGAACGACGAAACGGTCGCCGGCCTGGCCGCCGCGTCGGGTGACGCGCGCTTCGCCTGGGACAGCTATCGCCGGTTCATCCAGATGTACGGCTCGGTCGTGCTGGGCGTGTCCCATCATCGGTTCGAGGACCTGATCGAGGAAACCAAGCGCGCGACCGGCGTGCAGGACGACACGAAGCTGACCGACCAGGACTGGCAGGAGGTCGTGACGGGCTACAAGGAGATCGTGCTGCGCGAAACCGGCGCACCGTTCCCCACGGACCCGCACGCCCAGTTGTGGGGCGCGATCGGCGCGGTGTTCGGGTCCTGGATGAACCCGCGCGCCCATACCTATCGGCGGCTGCACGACATTCCCGCCGACTGGGGCACGGCGGTGAACGTGCAGGCGATGGTGTTCGGCAACATGGGCGCGGACTGCGCGACCGGCGTCTGCTTCACCCGCGATCCCTCGACGGGCGAAAACGTCTTCTACGGCGAATACCTGATCAACGCGCAGGGCGAGGACGTGGTGGCGGGCATCCGCACGCCGCAGCCGATGTCCCAGGCGCGCGCGCATGACGGCGAACTGTCGATGGAACGCGCGCTGCCCGAGGCGTACCGCGAATTGCTGGCGGTGCGCGATATCCTGGAACGCCATTACCGCGACATGCAGGACATCGAATTCACCGTTCAGAACAACCGCCTGTACATGCTCCAGACCCGCACCGGCAAGCGGACGGCCGCCGCCGCCCTGCGCATCGCCATCGCGATGGCCGAGGAAGGCCTGATCACGCACGAGGAAGCGATCCGCCGCGTCCCGCCCTCGTCGCTCGACCAGCTGCTGCATCCGACGCTGGACCCGGACGCGCCGCGCACCATGCTCAGCCGGGGGCTGCCGGCCTCGCCCGGGGCGGCGGCGGGCGCCATCGTGTTCAGCGCCGAGGACGTGGAAATCCGCGCCGCGCGGGGCGAGGACGTCATCCTGGTCCGTATCGAGACGTCGCCCGAGGACGTGCACGGCATGCACGCCGCGCGCGGCGTGCTGACCACGCGCGGCGGCATGACCTCGCACGCCGCCGTGGTGGCGCGCGGCATGGGGCGGGTCTGCGTGGCCGGTGCCGGCGGAATCCATGTCGATTACCGGGCGCGGACGCTGTCGGTCGGTGCGACGATGCTGCATGAAGGCGACTGGATCACCCTGGACGGCGCGACGGGCGAGGTCTTCGCCGGCCGGGTCGCGACCATCGAGCCGACTCTGTCGGGCGATTTCTCGACCCTGATGGGCTGGGCGGACAGCGTGCGCCGGATGAAGGTCCGCGCCAACGCCGAAACGCCCGACGATGCGCGGACCGCCCGGCATTTCGGCGCCGAGGGGATCGGCCTGTGCCGGACCGAGCACATGTTCTTCGCCCCCGACCGCATCGGCTTCATGCGGCAGATGATCATGGCCGGCGACGCGGCCGCGCGCATCCGGGCGATCGACGCCCTGCTGCCGTTCCAGCGCGAGGATTTCAAGGCGCTGTTCCGCATCATGGCGGGCCTGCCGGTGACGATCCGCCTGCTGGACCCGCCGCTGCACGAATTCCTGCCGCATGGCGAGGCCGAACTGGCCGAACTGGCCGCCGCGCTGGGCGAAAGCCCCGAGGCCGTGGCGGCGCGCCGGGCCGCGCTGTCGGAAGCCAATCCGATGCTGGGCCATCGCGGCTGCCGGCTGGGCCTGACCTATCCGGAACTCTACGCCATGCAGGCCCGCGCGATCATCGAGGCCGCGATCGCCGTGTCCGCCGAAAGCGGGCAGCCGGTGGTTCCGGAAATCATGATTCCGCTGGTGGGGATGGACAGCGAACTGCGCCGCACCCGCGCCACCGTCGAACAGGCGGCGGCCGAAGCCCTGGAAGCGGCCGGCGTGTCGCTGGATTTCAGCATCGGCACGATGATCGAACTGCCCCGCGCCGCGCTGACGGCCGACCGCATCGCGCAGGACGCCGATTTCTTCTCGTTCGGCACCAACGACCTGACGCAGACGACCTTCGGCCTGTCGCGCGACGATTCCGGCACCTTCATGCCCTTCTACCTGGAACATGACCTGATCCCGCGTGATCCGTTCATCTCGATCGACCAGGAGGGCGTGGGCCAGCTCGTCGCCATGGGGGCGGAACGGGGCCGCCGCACCCGGCCGGGGCTGAAGCTCGGGGTCTGCGGCGAACATGGCGGCGATCCGGCCTCGATCGGCTTCTTCGAATCCGTGGGGCTGGATTACGTGTCGTGCTCGCCCTTCCGGGTGCCGATCGCGCGCCTGGCGGCGGCCCAGGCCGCGCTGGCGGGCCGCGCCGACCCTGTCGCGTCCTCCCGGGTCGCGTCGTCCTAGAGCGTGTGATCGGGTTACCCGATCACAGACTCCAGGTTTTTGTCTTCAGAGCAGCTTCACGTGATCAGGTGGTTCCACCTGATCACGATCTGCTCCAGGCGGAGCCGCTTCCCGCATGTCATCGCATTCCATCGTTCTGCACTTGGTCTCGGACGCGACGGGCCAGACGCTGGATTCGGTCGTGCGGGCCTCGGTCGCGCAGTTCGACCATGCCGAAATCACCTATCACCGCTGGAACCTGATCCGCACGCGGGCGCAGTTGCGCCGCGTGCTGGAAGGGATCGAACGCGACCCGGGGCCGGTCCTGTCCTCGGTCGTCGATCCGCGCCTTTTGCATGAACTGACGGTCGGCTGCGCGCATATCGGCGTGCGGCTGACCAACGTGCTGGACCCCGTCACCGCCGTGCTGCAGGACGAACTGGGCGAGAAAGCGGTCGGCCGGCCGGGTGGCCAGTACGTGATGGACGACGCCTATTTCCGCCGGATCGACGCCATGCATTTCGTGCTGGCCCATGATGACGGTCAGGAAATCGCCGGCCTGGCGCAGGCGGACGTGGTGCTGGTGGGCATTTCGCGAGCGTCGAAGACGCCGACCTCGTTCTACCTGGCCAATTGCGGGGTGAAGGCGGCGAACGTGCCGCTGATCCCGGACCTGCCGCTGCCGGGGGAATTGCTGCACCTGCCGCGCCCGGTCGTGGGCCTGACCATCGACCCGGACGTGCTGATCAGCATCCGTCGCCACCGGCTGGACATCATGGCCGACCGGGGAAAGGACCTGCTGATGCGGCGGGACAATCCCTATATCGACCCCGAGCAGGTCGAGGAGGAAGTCCGCTGGGCACGGCGCCTGTGCGTCCGCCACGGCTGGCCGCTGGTCGATGTCAGCCGCCGCTCGATCGAGGAAACCTCGGCGGCGGTGATGGAACTGATGGCCGACTGGCAGGAACGGACAAGGGCTCCCTGACCCCTGGCAGGGCCCGGCCGCCGATCGCCTTACATCCTGTTACATATAGATACCTCGCGAACCTGAAATGGCCCCGGACCATGCTTATATGGCATGAACATGGAGGAGATCTGGTCATGCGGCGATTTCTGATGCTTGGGGCGGCGACGACATTCCTGCTGGGGATGGCGACGGGTCCCGACCTGGCATGGGCCCAGCACGGTGGCGGCTTTCACGGTGGCGGCTGGGGGGGCGGATATCGCGGCGGCGGCTATCGCGGTGGCTGGGGCGGCTGGGGCTGGGGCTATCCCGGCTGGGGCTATTACGGCGGCTGGGGCTGGGGCTGGGGCTGGCCCCTGGCGTACGGCGCGCTGATCGGCGCCGGCGCCTACGGTGCGTATGATGACGGGTATTATGGTGATTACGGCGATGGCGGCTATCCGGCCGGCTACGGATACAGTGCGCCGGCCTATCCTTATCCGTACCCGACCCAGGGCTATCCGCCACCGCAATCCTACGGGGCGCCCAACATGCAGTCGCCGACGGTGACCTGCACGGGCGGGCGGGTCTTCAACCGGCTGACCGAAAGCTGCGATCGGCCGTGACGCCGCACTGATGACAGAGTATGTTACAAAGTGACGATCGGGGCGCGGCGGACGCAGGGTTCCGTCCCGCCCCGTCATTTGGAAGTGGACAAGAACAATGGCGAAAATCCAGACACGCGGCCTGTCGATGCTGCTGACGGCGGGTCTTCTGGCGGCGGGCGTCGTCACCGGGGCGCGGGCCGAACCGGGTGGCTGTCTGAAATATGGCGCGGTCGGCGCGGTCGGCGGCCATATGGCCAATCACGGGGTCATCGGGGCCGTCGGGGGGTGCGCCGCCGGCATGTATACCCGTCACGAATACCGCAAGACCCTGCGGCAGAAAGCGGCTCTATACGACCAGGAACATCCGGTCGATCCGCATCTCAGCGCGATCGAACGCTATCGCCAGCGCAAGACCGACGAACAGAAGGCGACCCTGTGGGACGCCGAACATCCGCCGGCCGCCGCCGGTCACTGACCGGGTGAAGCGGGCGGGGACTTTCTGTCCCCGCCCGCTTCAATCCTTCAACCATCCCGCCAGTTCCCGGCGCGTCAGGCCTTCCAGCAGGTCAATGGCGGCCGGCGCCGCGTTCAGGCAGGGAACCAGCGCGAAATCGGTTCCGCCGGCGGCAATGAAGTCCTTCCGGACCTCGTTGCCGATCTCGTCCAGCGTCTCGATGCAGTCGGCCATGAAGCCCGGCATGATGACGGCGACACGCGTGACGCCCCGGGCGGGCAATCCGGCGACCAGCGGCGCGGTATAGGGTTCCAGCCATCGGGCGGGGCCGAAGCGCGACTGATAGGTCAGCGTCATCGTCTCCTCGTCCATGTCCAGCGCCCGGCGCAGCGCCGCCAGCGTGCGCTCGCATTCCTCGGGATACGGGTCGCCGCGCGTGACATAATCGCGCGGCAGGCCATGGAACGACGCCACGATCCGTTGCGGCACGAAGGGCAGGCCGGCCAGCGTCTCGCGCACCGACCGGGCCAGGGCTTCGATATAGAGCGGATGGTCGGGGAAGGACGGCGCGGTGCGGACCGCCGGCTGGTTGCGCAGCCGCATCAGCGCGCGAAAGGCATGGTCGTTGGCCGTGGCCGTCGTCGTGGCGCTGTATTGCGGATAAAGCGGCAGCAGCAGCACCCGCGCGCAGCCCCGGGCCAGCAGCCGTTCGATGCCCGATGCGATCGACGGGGTGCCGTAGCGCATGGCCCATTCCACCGCCACGCCGTCCGGTTCCATGCGCGCGGCCAGGGCCTCGGCCTGGGCCCTTGTATGGGTGCGCAGCGGGCTCTCGTCCCGCTCGGTATGCCAGATGCGCCGATAGGCCGCCCCGGTCCGCCTGGGGCGCAGGGCCAGCAGCGGTCCCTGCAGGATCGGCTGCCACAGGGCGGGACTGACCTCGATGATGCGGCGGTCGGACAGGAATTCGGAAAGATAGCGCCGGATGGCGCCATAGCCGGTTCCTTCCGGCGTGCCCAGATTGGTCAGCAGGACGCCGATACGGGACGGGGCGATCGGCTTAGCCGGGCGAATGGTCAGGAAGGTCATCGGCCCGGAACGCTACAGGATGACGCCCATCCTGCAAAGAGCCGTTCGTGGTCCGAAACCGAACCTAGCGGCGGGTGCGGCGGACCCGGACCGGCACCGCCGCCGGCATTCCACACCCCGCATGCAGCGTGGCGGCACAGACCATCAGCATGGACAGGCCCACGACCGGCAGGGGGGACGACAGAAACGCGGCGATGATCGTCATCATGCTCTCCATCCCGGCCGGGACCTGACCCTACGGTCGGTCATCCAGGCCGTTGCAGTCACTCAACCGCGCCGGTTCGGCCCGCGTCAACGAAAAAATGACAGAATGATGATGGAACCCGGCCTGTCATGCCGTCATGGCGGGACGGATCGCGGCCAGGCATTTGCGCATCAGCGACGGCAGGGCCAGCCCGTCCAGGGCCTGCCCGGCGAAGGCCAGGCCGCCCGCCCGCGCCGCGCTGTTGGGGAAGTGCCCCACCGCCGCGTCATACAGGTCCACATGCAGGGTGAAATGGGTGAAGACATGCGTCACCCGCCCGGCCGCCTGCCAGGATGCCGCCAGGGGGGCATGGGCCAGGGCCTCGGCCGGCGTCCAGGGGGCGGCGCGCCAGTCGGTCCCCGGCAGTTCCAGCATGCCGCCCAGCAATCCCTTCGCCGCCCGGCGGCGCAGCAGGATGTGGCCGGCCGCGTCGGTGACGTGGAAATGCGCGCCGTAGCGCACCGGCTTCGTCGCGCGGGGCGCCTTGACGGGCAGGTTCGCCGCGATGCCCTGGCGGAACCCGGCGCAGGCCTCCCGCCATGGACACAGGGCGCAGGCCGGGCTTCGCGGCGTGCAGACCCCGGCGCCCAGGTCGAACAGCGCCTGCGCGAAATCGGACGGCCGCGCCTGCGCCTCGGCGGAATGGTTCAGGGTGGCCGCCTGGCGGGCGATGGATTTGCGGGCGCCCGGCAGCGGGTCGGACAGGGCGAACAGCCGGCTGGTCACGCGCTCCACATTGCCGTCCACCGGGACCACCGGCCGGCCGAAGGCGATGGCGGCGATGGCGGCGGCGGTATAGGCCCCCACCCCCGGCAGGGCCAGCAGCCTCGGCATGTCGTCGGGAAAGCGGCCGGCCGCCGCCACCACCCGCGCGCAGTCATGCAGGTTGCGCGCCCGGGCGTAATAGCCCAGACCGGCCCAGGCGGCCATGACGGTGTCGGAATCGGCCTGCGCCAGGTCCACGACAGTGGGAAACCGGTCCAGGAATCGGCGATAATAGGGGATGACCGCCGTGACCGTCGTCTGCTGCAGCATGATTTCGCTCAGCCAGACATGGTAGGGATCGGCGCTGTGGCCGGGCAGGGCCCGCCAGGGCAGGGTTCGCCGGTGGCGGTCGTACCAATGCAGCAGGTCGGCGGATGAAGGGGGCACGGGCCGCTTATGACGAAGGATGGAACCGACGGCAAGCGCGCCCTGTGGATGCGCAGCCTGGGGGCGCTGATGCCGGCCGTCACCCGCCCCGCCTTCCGCCGGCAATCGCCCGCCGCGGCGCAGATCATGGCGGACTGGGCCGACATCGTGGGGCCGGACCTGGCCCGCTGCACCGTGCCGCGCCGGCTGTCGGCCGGGGTGCTGACGCTGGGCTGCGCCGGACCGGTGGCGATGGAACTGCAGCATCTGGCCCCGGAACTGATCGCGCGGATCAACCGCGCCTGCGGCCGTGACGCGGTGCGGTCGCTGAAGCTGGTGCAGGACATGGTGCCCGGCGCGCCGCCGCCGCCCCGGCCCGCGCGCCGCGACCCACCCCCGCCCCTGCCGATCCCCGACATGCCGGACGGCCCGCTGAAGGATGCGCTGGGGGCGCTGGGCGCGCGGGTGCGCGAACGTGCCCGCCGGACGTGAAGTGGCTTTTCGCGTTCGATATCTTCACTTATCGGTACAGGGATGCCACAAAAAGGCCGGGATCGGGGTTCTATTTTCGCCGCATGACGACGGGGCGCCGATGGCTGTAATCTCGCGATTGTGCATGCCGGATGGGGATTTCCTGGCCGGGTGTCCTGCCGAAATATGATCGGTTCTTGCTGAACAGGGAGTATTCCGATGCGCAAGATGGCTTTTCTGCTGGCCCTGTCGCTGGGGGTGGCCAGTACGCTGTCCACCACGCTGACCCCGACGCCGGCCATGGCCTGGGGCGGCCGTGGCTGGGGCGGCGGCTGGGGCTGGCGCGGCGGATGGGGGCCTGGCTGGCATGGCGGATGGGGACCCGGCTGGCGTGGCGGCTGGGGGCCGGGCTGGGGCTGGGGCTGGGGTGGCTTTGGCGTCGGCGTCTTGGCCGGGGCAGCGGTCGCGGCGCCATATTACGGGGGATATCGCTATCGCTACCCGCCCTATAGATATCCTGCCTACGGATATCCCGCCTATCCTGTCTATCCCGCGTACCCTGCCTATCCCGCCTATCCGGCATACGGTTATCCGTACTATCGGGGCTGGTAATCCCCATCCTGGTTATGTCCGCCCCGGGCGGCCCGGATAAAGCGTGCGATCAGGCCTGGATCCTTCAGGCCCGGCGCGCTTTCGACGCCGGATGACACATCCACCGCCCGAGCGCCGCTCTGTGCGATTGCCCGGGCGACGGTGTCGGGCGCAAGGCCGCCGGCCAGCATCCAGGGCACCGGGGCGGTCCAGCCGCGCGTGATGGTCCAGTCGATCGGATGGGCGTTTCCCCCCGGCCGGTCGGACCCCGCAGGCGGGCGCGATTCGATCACCAGCCCGTCGAGCGGACTGCGTGACGGTAGGTCGGGCGCCGTGGCGACACCGCGCGCATGCCAGACCGGCAGGCCGAAATGCCGGCGGATTTCCAGGGCCCGCTCCTCGGCGGCATAGACCTGCAATCCGTCCAGCGCCGCCGCGTCCAGCGCGGCCGTGATCTGGGCGTCCGTCGGTTCGACGAACAGGCCGATCCGCCGTGGCCCTGCCTGCGGCACGCGCGCGATCAGCGACGCGGCCTGCGCCGGGGTGACGTGGCGGGGCGAGCGCGCGAAGAAGACGAACCCGATCCAGTCGGCCCCGTGCGTGACGGCGGCCTCCAGCCCGGCGGGCTCGGTCAGGCCGCAGATCTTGACGCCGATCCGCGTGTCGGCGGGGGGGGGCATGGCGCGGTCAGCCGGCCAGTTCGGCCGCCACGGCGGCGGCGGCGGCGGCCGGGTCGGCGGCGGTGGTGATCGGCCGGCCGACCACGATCCAGTCGGCGCCGGCGCGGCTGGCCTCGGCCGGGGTCATCACCCGCTTCTGGTCGCCCATCGCCGCGCCCTCGGGGCGGATGCCGGGCACGACCAGCACCGCCCGCCCGCCCAGCCGGTCGCGCAACGGGGCGATTTCACGCGGCGAGCAGACCAGCCCGTCCGCCCCCGATTCCATGGCCAGCGCGCCCAGCCGCAGCACCTGCCGGCATGGATCGTCGGCGATGCCGATCCCATGCAGCGCATCCGCGTCCATGCTGGTCAGCACCGTGACCGCCAGCAGCAGCGGCCGCGCCTCGGGCGGGAAGGCCCGGTCCACGGCCTGGCGCGCCGCCGCGATCATCGCGGCACCCCCCATGGCATGGATCGTCAGCATCGCCGGGCGCGTCGCCGCCAGGCTGCCGATGGCCGAGGCCACGGTGTTGGGAATGTCGTGCAGCTTCAGGTCCAGGAACAGGCTGCGCGGACCCGCGACCTGGCGTACCGCATCCAGCCCGCATGCGTAGGTGAATTCCAGCCCCAGCTTCACCGCGTCGGCGCTGGCGGCGGTCTGGTCGCGCCAGCGGGCGGCCTGCGCGGCGTCCTTGGTGTCCAGCGCCACGATCAGGCGGGTGCGGCGCGCGCTCATGACAGTGGCACGTCGCGCTGCACCGGGGCCGGTGCGGCGGGTTCCAGCCCGACCAGGCCGCCGGATGCCGGCGGCGGCATCAGGGTCTCGGCCTGCTGGCGTCGCAGTTCCGCGATCTGCTCTTCCAGCGTGCGGACCTGCTGTTCCGCCCGGCGGGCGCGGCCGCGCTGGCGCAGTTCGGCAAACCAGACCGACACCGCCCCCAGGATGAAGAAGAACGCGGCGACGATCAGCGTCAGCACGCCGACCGACGATTTCCAGCCCCAGTCGAGGAACCAGATCTGGATCGGTTCCTGGTTGCAGGCGCTGAAGATGATCAGGATCAGCAGGAAGGGAAGGGTGACAAGGAGACGGACCATGTGCTGCGTCCTACAGTTTCGCATGACGGGCGGCAAGGACATCGGGCGGCCGCGCACGGTATCGTGCCGCCCGACCGTGCCACCTGAAGCGCCCGGACGAAAGCGGCGCAGATGAAACTTGATCCCGCCCGGCCGGCGTGGTCTCGTGATTCCGGTCGGGGCGGAGCATGCTCTTGAGCGAGATCATCGCGTTTCGCGGCAACGCGCGCAAGGATGACGTGGTATGGGCCGTCATGGCCTCGGCCGGCCGCGTGCTGCGCGTGGCCGATATCTATCCCGCCCGTGCCGCCGCGATCGCGGATCGCGACTGGCGCGAACAGCAGGTCCGCGCCTACGCCCATTTCCTGCGCCAGACGCGCCAGCCCGTCCCCCGCTACAGCGTCGTGCCGATCCGCCGCGCCGACCTGCCCCGATCCTGGCGCCCCCTGCCCGCGCTGGGTTTCCTGCGTGGGCAGTTCATCTAGGCCCGCTCGTCCATGTCGGCGGACGCATTGCATTTCCCGCGTCCTGTTCGCACATTCCCCCGATTGATGGATCGAGGATGGACCATGACGACGACGAACCGACGCGACCTGACCCCAGTGCTGGACAGGGTGGACCGCACGCTGGATGGGAGTCTGGAGCGCCTGTTCGAATTCCTGCGCATTCCCAGCATTTCCGCCCAGCCCGCCCATGCCGCCGATTGCCGCCGCGCGGCCGACTGGCTGTGCGCGGAACTGAAGGCGATCGGGCTCGACGCCTCGGTGCGTGAAACGCCGGGCCATCCGATGGTCGTGGCGCATGACCGCGTGGCGGCGGGCGATGCGGCCGGTGACGGACGGGACGTACCGCACGTCCTGTTCTACGGCCATTACGACGTCCAGCCGGTCGATCCGCTGGACCTGTGGCATTCCGACCCGTTCGCGCCGCAACTGATCCGCGACGCGGACGGCGCGCGGATCGTCGCGCGCGGCGCATCCGACGACAAGGGCCAGGTCATGACCTTCGTCGAGGCCCTGCGTGCCCTGCGGGCCGAACAGGGGCGGCTGCCGCTGCGCGTGTCGATGGTGATCGAGGGCGAGGAGGAAAGCGGCGGCGCCAACCTGCTGCCGTTCCTGGAGGCCAATCGCGAGGAATTGCGCGCCGATGTCGCGCTGATCTGCGACACCGGCATGCTGGAAGGGGGGGTGCCCGCCATCACCACAGCCCTGCGCGGCATGGTGGGCGAGGACGTGACGATCCATTGCGCCGACCGCGACCTGCATTCCGGCCTGTACGGCAACGCCGCGCGCAATCCGCTGGAACTGCTGTGCGGCATCCTGGCGTCGGTCCGCGATCCCAGGACCGGGCGCGTCGTCCTGCCGGGTTTCTATGACGGCGTGCGGGACCCTTCGCCGGAAGTCCGCGCCCAGTGGCGCGCCATCGCGCCGTCCGACGCCGATGTGCTGGGGCCGGTGGGCCTGTCGGTTCCGGCCGGCGAGCTTGGCTATACCGCCGTCGAGCAGACATGGTGCCGCCCGACGTTCGAGATCAACGGCATGACCGGCGGCTATGCCGGCGACGGGTTCAAGACCGTCCTGCCGGCCCGGGCCTCGGCCAAGGTGTCGTTCCGGCTGGTGTCGGGCCAGGACCCGGCCCGCATCCGCGACGCCTTCCGTGCCCATGTGCGGGCCATGCTGCCCCCGGACTGCACGGCCACGTTCGAATCCCACGGCGGCTCGCGCGCCAGCGTGGTGCCGGAAAACGGCCCGGCGCTGCGGGCCGCGCTGCTGGCGCTGGGCGCGGAATGGGGCCGCCCGGCCGTCACCATCGGCAGCGGCGGGTCGATCCCGGTGGTGTCCGAGGTCCGGCAGGCGCTGGGCATGGACTCGCTGCTGATCGGCTTTGCGCGCGAGGACGATCGCATCCATTCGCCCAACGAGAAATATGACCTGGTCTCGTTCCATCGCGGCATCCGCTCCTGGGTGCGGGTGCTGGACGCGCTGGCCCATGACGGGGCCCCTGACGGGACCCGCGACACGGCAGGCGCGGCCTGACATGGAAGGCGGGGCGCGGACGCTGCTGGCCCTGACGATGGGCGATCCGGCCGGGATCGGGCCGGAAATCACCACTGCCGCCTGGCGTGCCCTGCGCGCGGGCGGCGGGCCGGCCTTCGTCGTGCCCGGCGATGCCGCCCTGCTGGCGGCCCATGCCCCGGTCCGGATCGTGGCGGACGTGGCGCAGGCAGTGGCGGCCTTCACCGATGCGATCCCGGTGCTGGCGGTCGATCTGCCCGGCCCGGTGCAATCGGGGCGGCCGGACCCCGCCAACGTGCCCGCCATCACCGGCAGCATCGACTGCGCCGTGGCGCTGGCGCTGGCCGGGCAGGTGGACGGTGTTGTCACCAATCCGATCAGCAAGCTGGTGCTGAAGCAGGCCGGCTTCCGCCATCCGGGCCATACCGAATACCTGGCCGAACTCTGCGCCGTGCCGGGGCAGGAGGTCATGATGCTGGCCTGCCCCGAATTGCGGGTGGTGCCGGTGACCATCCACATGGCGCTGCGCCGGGCGCTGGACAGCCTGACGACGGCGGAAATCGTGCGCTGCGGCCGCACCGCCGCCGCTGCCCTGCGCCGCGATTTCGGGATCGCGGCGCCGCGCGTGGCCGTCGCCGGCCTGAACCCGCATGCCGGCGAGGGCGGGGTGATGGGGGACGAGGAACGGACGATCATCGCCCCCGCGCTGGACGCATTGCGCGCCGACGGGATCGCGGTCAGCGGCCCCTGGCCGCCGGATACGATGTTCACCCCCCTGGCCCGCGCCCGATACGATGTGGCGCTGTGCATGTATCACGACCAGGCGCTGATCCCGCTGAAGACGATCGACATGGCGGGCGGGGTCAACGTCACGCTGGGCCTGCCCATCATCCGCACCTCGCCCGACCACGGCACCGCCTTCGACATCGCGGGACAGGGCCTGGCCGACCCGTCCAGCCTGCTGGCCGCCCTGCGCCTGGCCGACGAAATGACCCGCAACCAGAGGGCCGCATGACGGATTCCCGTACCCAGGCCCTGCGCCTGGGCGTCAATATCGACCACGTCGCCACCGTGCGGAACGCGCGCGGCGGCGCCCACCCGGACCCGGTCGCCGCCGCGCACCTCGCCGCCGCCGCCGGGGCCGACGGCATCACCGCCCACCTGCGCGAGGACCGACGCCATATCCGCGACGCCGACCTGGCCCGCCTGCGCGCCGAACTGGCGGTGCCGCTGAACATGGAAATGGCCGCGACGGACGAAATGGTGGGCATCGCGCTGGCGCTGAAGCCGCACGCCTGCTGCATCGTCCCCGAACGCAGGGCGGAGGTCACGACCGAAGGCGGCCTGGATGTCGCCGGGCAGGCCGACGCGCTGGCCCCGCGCGTGCGTGCGCTGCGCGAGGCGGGTATTCGCGTGTCGATGTTCATCGACCCCGACCCGGCGCAGATCGCGTCCTCGGCCGCCATCGGCGCCGCCGTGGTGGAACTGCATACCGGTGCCTATGCCGAAAACCGGGCGGGGGAACTGGCGCGGTTGCGGCAGGGGGCGATCCTGGCGGCGCAGGCCGGGCTGGAAGTCCACGCCGGCCACGGCCTGACCTACGACAATGTCGGACCGATCGCGGCGCTGCCGCAGGTGGTCGAACTGAATATCGGCCATTTCCTGATCGGCCAGGCGATCTTCGACGGGCTGCCCGCGGTCATTGCCAGGATGCGGGAGGCGATGGAGAGGGGGGCCTAACCCAGGGCCTTCTCGTACACCCGATGCCGCTTGCAGGGCTCGGGCACGATGCGCTCGATCAGCCGGCGCATCGGCATGTTGGTTTCCAGGATCCAGCCCAGTTCGATCATGCGATAGGGCAGCGTGCGCCCCCGGCGCATCAGTTCGCCGATGATCAGCGCGGGCAGGATGGCGCCCAGCGCCGTGCCTTCCAGGTCCTTGCTGACGCCCAGCAGGATGACGCGGGCGGAATGGAAGCGGTGGCGCAGCAGCCGCGTGACCAGCCGGACCCAGCCCAGCGGCGACGGCGCGCCGCCTAGGTCGCCCACGATGTCGTAGACGTTGGGCACCACCAGGGCCACGGCCACGGGCTCGCCCTTCTGCTCGATCAGCACGTAATGTTCGGGCCGCAGCAGGGGCTTCATCTGCGCGACCATGGTGCTGATATCCTCGCGCGTCAGGTCGACGGCGCCCCAGCTCCGGCGCCAGGCGTCGTTGTACAGGCGGCGCAGGATCTCGGCATCCTCGGCCAGATGGCCCTTGCGCAGGCCGCGCGTGGTGACGGTGCCCAGCCGGCCCTCGCCCAGGCGCAGGCCGGACGGCAGGGGCAGCGCCGCCTCGGCCTCGGGCCCCACCTGCATCTGGTAGGCCACCACGTCCATCGCCTTGGCGAAGCCGCAGGCCTCGACCAGCTTCGGCAGCCAGTGCGAGTGCCACGGCATGGCGATCATGGGGGGCATCTGGTGGCCTTCCACCATCAGCCCGTATTCGCCGTTATAGTTCAGCAGGAACGGGCCGCGTGCCACCTCCGCCCCCTGCTCGCGCAGCCACGCGCAGGCCGCGTCCAGCAGGGCGGCCACCACTGCGGCGTCGTCGATCGCGTCCAGCGCGCCGAAAAAGCCGACAGCCCGGCCCTCGCGCGGGGCCACCAGGTCGTCGATCTGCGCCGAGACGCGGCCGACCGGCCGGCCGTCGCGCATCGCCAGGAACAGGCGGGCACGGCCGTGCCGGAAGAATGCGTTCTTCTTCGGTTCGACCAGGTCGCGCTGCTCCATGTCCAGCGGCGGGACATAGCCCGGCTGGCCCGCGTAAAGGCGGCGCGGCAGGGCGACGAACACCGAAAGCAGGCGCCTGCCCTCGACGGGCACGATCGTGACCGGGGCCGCCATGGCAGAAGAACGTTCAGTCGGCATGTACAAGTTCTGCAGCTATCCCGTTATCGCCCACTATTCCGGGCACTGGACATAAAAAGACAGCTCAGAACACACAGGTCGAGAGGGTGTAAAGTTAAGATTTATTTCAGTTCGTATCCTGGAACGAGCGCCGGGGCCGCCGGCTATTTCCCGGTTCCCCCCACCGTCAGGCCGGTCATCTTCAGCGTCGGCTGGCCCACGCCGACCGGCACGCCCTGCCCGCTCTTGCCGCAGGTGCCGATGCCGGGGTCCAGCGCCATGTCGCCGCCGATCATCGACACCCGGGTCATCGCGTCGGCACCGTTGCCGATCAGGGTGGCGCCGCGCACCGGGGCGGTGATCTTCCCGTCCTCGATCAGATAGGCTTCCGACGCCGCGAAGACGAATTTGCCGGACGTGATGTCCACCTGGCCGCCGCCGAAATTGACCGCGTACAGCCCGCGCCGGGTGGAGCGGATCATGTCCTCGGTCGAGGCGTCGCCGCCCAGCATGATGGTGTTGGTCATGCGCGGCAGCGGCGCGTGGGCATAGGACTGGCGCCGCCCGTTGCCGGTAGGGCGCACGCCCATCAGCCGCGCGTTCATCCGGTCCTGGATGTAGCCGGTCAGGATGCCGTCCTCGATCATCACCGTGCGGCCCGACGGCGTGCCCTCGTCGTCGATGGTCAGGCTGCCGCGCCGGTCGGGCAGGGTGCCGTCATCGACCACGGTGACGCCCGGGGCGGCCACGCGCTGGCCCATCAGCCCGGCGAAGGCCGACGTGCCCTTGCGGTTGAAATCGCCCTCCAGCCCATGGCCCACGGCCTCGTGCAGCAGGATGCCGGGCCAGCCGGCGCCCAGCACGACCTCCATCTCGCCCGCCGGGGCCGGTACCGCGTCCAGGTTGACCAGCGCCATGCGCAGGGCCTCGTCCACCGCGCCCTTCCAGACGGCCTCGTCCAGCAGGCGGGTATAGGAATAGCGGCCGCCCAGGCCGTGGCCGCCGCTTTCGCGCCGCCCGTCCTTTTCCACCACCACCGACACGTTCAGCCGCACCAGGGGCCGCAGGTCGGCCACGCGCGCGCCGTCGGCGCGGATGATCTGCACCGCCTGCCATTCGGCGGCCAGCGAGGCCGAAACCTGCACCACCCGGGAATCGCGCCCCCGCGCGTAGGCGTCCAGCGCCGACAGCAGGGCGGCGCGCGACGCGAAATCGGTCTCGCCCAGCGGGTTGGTGTCGCCGTACAGATGCCGGTTGGTGGCATGGGGTGCCGCGGCCATGGTGCCCGACCGGCCGGCGCGCACCTGCGTCACCGTGTCGGCCGCGCGCTTCAGGGCGGATTCGCTCAGTTCGTCGGCATGGGCGAAGCCGGTTTCCTCGCCCAGGATCGCCCGCAGCCCGAACCCCGACGACGTGTCGAACGTGGCCGACCGGATGACCCCGTCATCCAGCGAGATCATCTCGCTCTCGCGGTATTCCAGGAACAGCTCGCCGTCATCCATGCCCTCCAGCGTGCGGCGCACCAGCGCCTCGGCCTCGGCCCGGCCCAGGGTCGCCCCCGCACGGTCGAAGAACAGCCGGTCGGTCGCGGTCAGCGGGTTCAGGATCGGGGTGGTGGTGGGCATGGGGCACAAACTCCGGATGACGGCGTGGCCGGGTGGGCGTCGCCATCTTTTCATAATCGGATTCCGATGTGGGGCGAAACCGCCCGATTGACCAGTGCCCCTTCCACGGCGGTGTCTGCCTGGTCCTTTCCATCGGGCGGTGGGAAGCCGCAATCCCCGATTGACACGCTGTTACACTCTCGTTACGTGCTTGTTGAGAATGATTATCATTCGTGACAAATTATGTCAAATTTTGCGGGGCACGCCAGAATGATTGTCCACAGGAAATATCGCGTCGAAAAAATCCGGGGGACCGTTTCCAATCTTACCCTCTGCGGTACCACCCTGCTGCTGGGGGCCCAGTCCGTCGCCCATGCTGCCGACACGCTGAAGCGCGACGAGAAAAAGAAGAAGACGCACGACCCCGCGATCCACCAGCAGGGTCGTCCGCTTCCGGCGCACGAGGAAATCGACGTCGTCGGGCAGTGGCAGCACCGGTCGCCCAAATTCACCGCCCCGCTGCTGGACACGCCCAAGAGCGTGAAGATCATTTCACGCGAATTGCTGGACCAGACCGCATCCCACACGCTGGTCGACGCCCTGCGCAACGTCCCGGGCATCACGATGGGGGCGGGCGAAGGCGGGAACCCGGTCGGCGACCGGCCGTTCCTGCGCGGTTTCGATGCGCAGTCCAGCACGTTCGTCGACGGCCTTCGCGACGTCGGCGCGCAATCGCGCGAGACGTTCAACGTCGAGGCCGTGGAGGTCATCAAGGGCGATTCCGGCGCGATCAGCGGGCGGGCGGGTGCCGGCGGGTCCATCGTGATCGACAGCAAGATGCCCAGGCTGAAGAACTCGCTCGATGCCAGCCTGGGCTTCGGCAATGCCGGTTACAAGCGCGGGACGCTGGACGGCAACTGGCAGTTTTCGCGGACCGGCGCCTTCCGCCTGAACCTGATGGGCGACGACGAAAACAAGGCTGGTCGGGGACCCACAGAATTCAAGCGGTATGGGGTGGCGCCCTCGGTCTCGCTGGGGCTGGGCACGCCCGACCGGGTCACCCTGATGTATTACCACATGCAGAACGACGACCTGCCCGATGTCGGCATTCCCTACGACAATCCCACCTTCAACGCCCGCACCGACGGCGCCCCGCGCCTGATGACGGCCGGCAACGGCGCGCCCGTCAAGGTCCCGTTCGACACCTGGTACGGCCTGGTCAACCGCGATTCCGACCAGGATTCGATCGATATGGGCACGCTGCGGCTGGAGCACGATTTCAACAGCCACCTGCATATCCGCAACACGACGCGCTATTCCGAGACCAGCCAGAACGACCTGTGGACCATGCCGGACGACAGCCAGGGCAACATCTATTACGGCTATGTCTACCGGCGTCTCAACAGCCGCGTCTCGACGTTCGATACGGCCATAAACCAGACCGACTTCTATGGAACGGTGTCCCTCCTGGGGTTCCGCAACCAGTTTTCGACCGGCATGGAATTCACGCGCGAACAGGGCAAGAACGATACCGACACGGCTTATGTGAACGGCGTCAACGTCGCGTCCGGCACGAATTTCACGCATTGCGCCACGGCGCTCGCCTTCACGTCCCATACCTGTACAACGCTTTCCAATCCCAATCCCAACGATATGTGGACCGGCGATATCCGCCGGACGGGAAACCCCAACAGCACGCGCATGGATACCAAGGCGGTCTACCTGACCGACACGGTCACCTTCATGCCGCAGCTTCTGGGAAATTTCGGCGTCCGGCTGGACAATGTCCAAAGCACGTACCGCGCGCAGGCGGGGGAATACGGGCGCGGGGACAACCTGTTCACCTACCAGGGCGGCCTGGTCTACAAGCCCGCCCGCAACGGATCGATCTATGCGTCCTACGCGACGTCGGCGATTCCGCCGGGCAACTCGGTGGGACAGGGGGCGGACGACATCAGCCTCGGCGCGGACCGGACCGGCAATATCGGCAGCGTGCTGAAGCCGGAACGCGACCGCACGATCGAGGTCGGCACCAAATGGAACGTCCTGCATGACAGGGTGACCCTGACGGGCGCGCTGTTCCAGATCGATACGACGAATTTCAAGATCGCCACCGCCTCGGGCGGGATCTCGAACGGCGGCAGCAAGCGCACGCGCGGGGGCGAGGTCGGCGTTTCGGGCCACATCACCCGCGACTGGTCCATGACGGCGGGCTACAGCTATCTGGACGCGCGCCTGGTGCAGGCGGGCGGCAGCGGTGCCGCCGCCGGCCTGATGAACGGACGCCGCGCGCCGAACACGCCGGAAAACAGCCTGGCATTGTGGAACACCTACGACATCACCCCGGGGTTCAAGGTCGGTTCAGGCGTCTATTACATGGGCAAGGTCTATGGCGCGGATTCGCCCACGGCGCCGAAATACGTGCCCGGCTACTGGCGGTTCGACATCATGGCCAGCTACCGCTTCCTGAAGCACTACACGCTTCAGCTCAACATCCAGAACCTGACGAACAAGCGGTATTTCACCCAGGCCTACGTGACCCATTACGCGCTGCAGGCCGCGGGCCGCACGGCCTTCGTCACGCTGAATGCGCATTTCTGATTCCTCCGCTGCCGCGCCTGAACAGGTACCGGAACAGGTGTTCGCCACCGTTACCGGCCTGGCGCGGTCGGGCGATCCGGCCGCCCAGCTCGCGCTGGGGCAGATGCTCCTGAACGGGATCGGCACCGCGCCGGCCCCGGCGGCGGCGCTGCAATGGTTCCTGGCCAGCGCGGCCCGGGGCGTCCCCATGGCGTGCAACATGGTCGGCCGATGCTGCGAACTGGGATGGGGCGTCCCGCCCAGCCCCGCCGACGCGATGCAATGGTATGAAAGGGCGGCCCGCGCCGGCCTCGACTGGGGCATGTACAATTACGCGACGGGCCTCGCCCTGGGCTGGACCGCCCCGCCCGACCTGGCGCGGGCGCTGGAATGGTTCAGGCGGGCCGCGTCCCTCGGGCATTGCAAATCCTTCAACATCATCGGCGGCTTCTACGAGGATGGCTGGGCCGTCCCGCGCGACCCGCGCCGGGCCCGCGCCTGTTACGCCCGCGCGGCGCGCGGCGGCGATTTTCGGGGCTGCTTCAATCTGGGCCGCTTTCTGCTGCGGGAAGGCAGGCAGGAGGACGCGATGCGGTATTTCGCCATCGCCCGCGCCACCGGTACCCCGAACTTCGTGGCGAACATGGACGCGTTCCTGGCGTGTCCCGGCGGGCAGGGCGCGCCGGCCGGGGCGGGCCTGACGGCGTGATGAACTTCGCTTCATCGGGGCCGTTTTCCTTTTCCTGACCGGCGCGGCAGGGCATGCTACCCGGCAAGTCCCTGACCGACCGAGGAATCCGCGCCCAGTGACCCCCGTTCATGTGACTTCAGCCCGTCTTTCTCTCCGCGCAGGATCGTGCCTCGCGGCCGCTCTGGGGGCGTCGCTGGCGCTGTCCGCTCCGCTGGCCGCCTTCGCCGATACGCCGCCTTCCGCGCCGGATTCCCTGGCCGCCGCCATGGCGGCGATGCAGCCGCCGCCGGCCATGCCGGCGGACGGGGCGGCCGACCTGTCGGCCGCCGACCTGCCGCCGGTGGTCCTCTTCCTTCCGCTGTCCCCGGTGCCCGCCGGCCCCACGGTCGCGGTGCCCACCGCCGACCAGCAGGACCTGCGGCCGCCTTCGATCGCGCTGGCCGGCCTGTTCGCCGCCATGGGGGCGGCCCATGTCTTCGCCGATGCCAAGACGGCGGCCGACGCCATCCCGGACGAGGCCTCGGACGCGCTGCTGGCGGATTACGAACGGCAGAAGGTCCGTCCCGGATTCGACCTGAAGGATTTCGTGGCGCAGCATTTCGCGATCGCCCCGCGCCGGACCGTTTCCTATCGCCGCCGCCCGAACGAAAGCGTGCGTGACTATATCAGCGGCATGTGGGAGGTCCTCAGCCGTCCGCCCGACACGCTGGTTGCGCATTCGTCGCTGCTGCCGCTGCCCGAAACCTATGTCGTCCCAGGCGGCCGGTTCAGCGAGCTGTATTACTGGGACACCTATTTCACGATGATCGGGCTGTACGAGGACGGCCGGATCGACCTGATGCGCGGCATGGTGCGCGACATCGCCTCGCTGATCGACCGGTACGGGCACATGCCCAACGGCAGCCGCACCTATTACCTCAGCCGGTCCGAACCGCCGTTCTTCGCGCTGATGATCGACCTGCTGGCGATGCATGACGGGCAGGTCGCCTACACGACGTTCCTGCCGGAACTGCAGCGGGAATACGATTACTGGATGGACGGGGCCGATAGCGTGGCCCCCGGCGCCGCCTGGCGGCATGTCGTGCGCCTGCCCGACGGCACGCTGATGAACCGCCACTGGGACGACATGGACACCCCCCGGGACGAAAGCTTCCCGCAGGATATCGCCACCGCCGCCCAGTCGTCGCGTCCGGCGGCCCAGACCTACCGCGACCTGCGCGCCGGGGCGGAAACCGGGTGGGACTATTCCTCGCGCTGGCTGGCCGACGGGCACAGCATGGCCACGATCCACACCACCGACCTGCTGACGATCGAACTCAACTGCCTGATCGCGCACCTGGAACAGACCCTGTCCCACGCCTATGACCTGCGGGGGAACAAGGCGCAGGCCGACCGGTACGCCACGCTGGCCACCGCGCGGATCGATGCCATCCGCCGGGTCCTGTGGGACCCGAAGCGCGGGGCGTTCTTCGATTACGACTGGAAGACGCGCACCCTGTCGCCCGTCCTGTCGGCGGCCACCGCCATGCCGCTGTTCCTGCAGATGGCGACACCCGAGCAGGCCCGCGCGGTGGCCGAGACCATGCGGACGAAGCTGCTGAAAGTCGGCGGCCTGACCGCCACCGACCATGTCAGCGGGCAGCAATGGGATTCGCCGAACGGCTGGGCGCCGGAACAATGGATGGCGATCAAGGGGCTGAACCAGTACGGCCTGGACGACCTGGCGCAGCAGATCGCCTCGCGCTGGATGGAGCGCGTGATCGGCACCTACGAGAAATCGGGCGTGTTGCTGGAAAAATACGACGTGGTGAACCCGTCCATCAGCCCCACCGGCGGCAAGGGCGGCGGCGAATATCCGATGCAGGTCGGGTTCGGCTGGACCAACGGCACGTTGCTGGGCCTGATGAACCGCTATCCGCAGGACACCCGCGTGGTCCTGGACCGCAATCCACGCGCCGAACAGCCCTTCGCCCAGCCCCTGCCGCCGGTCGATGCCTACCGGGTCCAGGGGCCGACGACGGCGCCGGCCCCGGTTCCGCTGCACCCCACGCCGCCGCCGGCCGCCACGGTGCAGGACAAGCCGGTCCCGTCCGGGGCGCCGGTTCCAGCCGTGTCGGGCCCGGCCCCCCCTGCGCCGGCGCCTGTGGCCGCCGGATCAGACGCGGCCGACGCCGCGAAGCCGGTGCAGGGTCACGATGGCGATGGTCAGAAGGACGGCGGCCCAGGTCTGGTGCACGGTTCCGGCCCAGGCGGGAACGACCAGAAGCAGGGTGGTGATGCCCAGCGCGTACTGAATCAGGACCGCCCAGCCCATTAGCATCAGCGCGTCCTGCGCCGGCTTGCCCAGTTGCGGCGTGCGCAGGCCCGCGAACAGGCAGGCCCCGATGGCCAGCGCGGTCACGGTCGCCAGCAGCCGGTGGTCGAACTGGACGGCCGGCACGTTCTCGAACCAGTTCAGCCAGAACGGCGACAGCCGGGCGTAGCCATGGGGAATCAGGCGCCCGTCCATCAGCGGAAAGGTGTTGTAGGAAAAACCCGCGTGGGTCCCGGCGGTAAAGCCGCCAGCGGTGATGGTGATGCCGATCAGGATCGTGGCGCACCACACCAGCCGCTTCGTCCGCACCACCGCCGCCGTGGCGGGGATGAAGGCGGCGCGGGGCGTGCGGACCGACAGCGCGGTCCACAGGATGGCGATATACAGCGCGAAGGCGCAGCCCAGATGCAGGACCAGCCGCACCGGCTCGACCGCCGTGCTGTTCTGGTCGAAGCCCGATGCGACCATGAACCAGCCGATCGCCCCCTGCAGCCCGCCCAGCACGAAATACAGCAGCAGCCGCGCGATCAGTCCCCGCGTCAGCGCGCCGGTCACGGCGAACCAGATCAGCGGCGCCAGCAGCGCCAGGCTCATGACCCGGGCCCAGAACCGATGGGTCCATTCCGCCCAGAAGATCTTCTGGAACCCGGCCAGCCCGAATCCGTCATGCAGGATCTTGTACTGCGGAATGGTCTGGTACAGCGCGAACTGCCGCTCCCATTCCGCGTGGGACAAGGGCGGGATGATGCCGGTGACCGGCCGCCAGTCCATGATCGACAGGCCCGAACCGGTCAGCCGGGTGTATCCGCCCAGCGCGATCTGGCCGATCAGCATGAAGCAGATGACGAACAGCCAGGTCGAGATACGCCTGCGGTCGCGAAGCGCGATGGGCGAGGCATCGTCGCGGCTGCCGGCCGGACGCAGGGACATGTGTGCGGACATGATCGGGATTTAGACCGGCCTTGCGACGGACGGCAAGCGGATGCTAGAGCGGGCCATCCCCCACCAATCGATAAACGAGCCGGTTTCCAATAAGGGTTTCGCCCTTTGGCGGACACCAGGCAGATCGACAAGGACGGCATGACCGACGGCAATCACACCATGGACGCCCGCCCGGCGGCCCTGGCGCGCCCCGCCCTGATGGTGGCCGCGTGCGTCGCCGCCGGGCTGGTGCTGCGTTTCGCCCCCGGGCTGCACGGGGTGATGGCCGATACCGCGCTGCTGCGCGGCGGGGCGTGGGGCCGGGTGGTGTTCCTGCTGGCGGGGTCGGTGATCTGCGCCGTGGGACTGCCGCGCCAGCTTGTCTGCTTTGCCGCCGGGGTGGCGTACGGCCCGCTGGACGGCATCGTGCTGGCCACGCTGGCCACGCTGGCCGGGGCGGTCACCGGCTTTGCCTGGGCGCGCGGGGTCGGGCGGGCCGCGCTGCGGCGGCGGCTGTCGGGGCGGCTGGCCCGGCTGGACGGGTTCGTCTCGGCCCATCCGTTCACCGCGATCCTGACGCTGCGCCTGCTGCCGGTCGGCTCGGCGCTGATGCTGAACCTGCTGGCGGGGGTGTCCGGGGCGGGGCTGCGCCCCTTCCTTCTGGCCACCCTGGCCGGCAGCCTGCCGCAGACGGTCGTCTTCGTGCTGCTGGGCAGCGGGGCGCGGATCGGCCATGGCTGGCAGGTGGCGCTGGCGGCGGTGCTGTTCGCGGGGTCGGCGGCGCTGGGCCTGTGGCTGATGCGCCGCCTGGCGAATGGGGACACCGTGCCCCTCGCCACCGCCACCGACAGAACGTGAAAGTGCCATCTTGCCGCCGGCTTTGCCCGGTCCGATGTCTTCGCGGGACCCGGGCATGCTGTTGCGGGGATGCACCGCGTACGACGAATTGCAGCCTTACTGTAATTATATGATGAAAAAGGACAGGCCGCTGCGATAGTACGGCCTGACGATCTCTAACGGAGTGCCGCCATGGCGTCTTCCGCGACAGCCGCGAGATCCGACGATGCCCCTGTTTCCGCCGTCGCCGCCGGGTCCATGAGCTGGATAGCCATCCTGCTGGGGTTCCTCACGGCCGTGGGGCCGGTATCGACGGATATCTACCTTCCCGCCTTTCCGGCGCTGGAAGCGTCACTGCACGCGCCTGCCGGCTCGGCGGAAATGACGCTGGCCGTCTGGTTCGTCGGGCTGGCGGTCGGGCAGATCACGATGGGCCCGGTGTCGGACCGGTTCGGCCGGCGCATGCCCATGCTGGTGGGCACGCTGGTCTATACCCTGGCCTCGGTCGGCTGCGCCGTGGCGCCCGATATCTGGACGTTTTCCAGCTTCCGCCTGCTGGCGTCGCTGGGGGCGTCGGCCAGCCTGGTGATCCCCAGCGCCTGCGTGCGCGACCTGTCCCACGGGAACGAGGCCGCGCGCCTGATGTCGCGGCTGGTGCTGGTCATGGGTGTGGTGCCGATCCTGGCGCCGACCCTGGGCGGCTTCGTGCTGTCCTTCACCACATGGCGGTCGATCTTCTGGGCGTCGGCGGTCTACGGGCTGATCTGCACGTTCCTGATCGCGCGGGTCCTGCCGGAAACCCTGGCCCCCGACGACCGCAGCGTGATGCCCCCGGTGGCGCTGGCCGGCCGCTACCTGACGCTGGTGCGGGACCGGGGCTTCATCACCAATGCCCTGGTGGCGGGCTTCGGGGCGTTCATGTCGTTCACCTACCTGTCGGCGGCGCCGTCGGTCTTCATCCATCTGTTCGGGTTCTCGCCCGCGCAGTTCGGCATGCTGTTCGGGGTGTTCGCCGTCTGCATGATCGGGGCGTCGCAACTGAACGGCGTGCTGGTCGGGCGGATCGACGCCACGCGCATCCTGGGCATTTCGGTCGGGACCGCCGTGCTGGGAACGGTGGCGATGACGGTGGTGTCGATCGTCATGGCCTTCGCGATGAAGGGGGGCGTCATGCTGCACGGCCTGGCGCTGGTGCCGCTGGTCCTGACGATGATGGTGGCGCTCGGCACCACCGGCATCATCGGGCCGAACGCCACGGTGGGGGCCATGGCCGACCATCCGCGCCTGGCCGGCAGCGCCTCGGCGTTCGTCGGCACGCTGCAATACGTGCTGGGCGCCGTCGCGGGCGCCATCGTGGGCATGCTGCCCGCCACCACCCCGGTGCCGATGTCCGGCGTCATGCTGACGGGCGCCGTCATCATGCTGCTGATGGTGCTGCTGCGGCCCGCCCGCCGGCCGGGCGAGGCCACCGTCCCGGCCGACCTTCCGATGATGCACTGACGCTTGCCTCGGCGCTTGCCTCGACGATTGCCTCCCTGGCGGCGGCAGGTTACAGCAGGGCACGTTTTTCACGGTCCGGACGGCAGGTCCGGCCCGGTTCCTGTCATGGAATGACGAGTTTGGGGTGGATTGGGATTTGGGCACGGACATGACGACCGCCACGATGGACCTGAAGCAGCATATTCGCGGCATCCCGGATTTTCCGAAGCCGGGCATCCTGTTCTACGATATCTCCACCCTGATGCGGAACGCGGATGCGTGGCAGGTGGCGATGGGCCGGCTGACGCACGCTGTCGCCCCGTGGGCACCGGACATGCTGGCGGCGATCGAATCGCGCGGCTTCCTGACCGCCGCCCCGCTGGCCAGCAACCTGGGCTGCGGGCTGGTCATGCTGCGCAAGCCGGGCAAGCTGCCGGGTGAAACCGTGTCCCACACCTATGACCTGGAATATGGCAGCGACACGCTGCACATCCAGGCCGACGCCATCCGCCCCGGCCAGCGCGTGGTGGTGATGGACGACCTGCTGGCCACCGGCGGCACCCTCGCCGCCTCGGTGGCGCTGCTGCGCAAGGTCGGGGCGGATGTCGTCGGCGCGTCGGTCCTGGTGGAACTGCGCGCCCTGGGCGGCCGCCAGCGGCTGGACGTGCCGGTCCAGGCCCTGATCTCCTACGACGACTGACGTCGATATCCCGCCGCCGGCCGGTCGTCCGGCCGCGCGGTGGGATACGTTTTGGTGGCCTCTGCTATTCGGTTCGCTCCCTGTCGGCCGGCGGCGAGGTGATCTAGAAGGAAGAAAGAACCGCGCCAGGCGGGCCGGTCACAGCGTAGGAGCATCGATGCCGGGATGAGAAGCCTCGTGCCGGCGCTGACCTTGGCGTTGACCCATGTAACGACCCTGACCCAGACGCGCCTGCGCGACCTGTGGTCGTGCCTGTGGTCGGGCAAGCCGCGCCGGCAGGACCATCTGCGCTGGCTCTACGCCCCCGACCTGGTGACGTTCGGCTACGCGCTGCGCACCACCATCACCTCGCTGATCGCGCTGGGCATCGCGCTGTGGTGGGAACTGGGCAGCCCGCAATGGGCGGCGCTGACGGTCTGGATGGTCGCCCAGGGCACGCGGGGCAAAAGCGTGGCCAAGGCGCGCTGGCACATGTTCGGCATGGTCGTCGGCACGATCTGCGCCGTGGCGCTGGTGGCGGCGTTCCCGCAGGCGCCGGTGCTGTTCATCGTGGCGCTGGCGGTCGGGATCGGCCTGTTCTGCTTCGTCGGCACGCTGCTGCCCGGCCCGGCGACGATGACCAACTACCGTATCCACGGCATGCGGGCCAGCGGCTTCACCTACGCCATCATCGCCCTGGACGGCATCGCGGACCCCGAGCACATCTTCCAGATCGCCATGGCCCGCGCGACCTATATCGTGCTGGGCATCGTGCTGGAATCCACGGTCTCGTCGCTGTTCCAGTTCCGTCTGGGGGAACGGGCGCGCGACCGGCTGACGCATAATTTCCTGACCGCCATCGACGGCGCGGCGCGGGCGCTGGCGGCGCTGCTGGCCGGTGACGCGCAGGTCCTGTCGAAGGCGCGCGGCCTGTTTTCCACCATCACCTCGCTCAGCGACCAGATCGAGTTCGCCGAGGTCGAGATGGGCCGCCATCACGGGCACGAGGGCGATCACGCCCGCGCGGCGCTGGCACGCGTGGCGGTGCTGCTGTCGCGCGGGCTGGACATGGCGGCGCTGATGCACATGCCCGACTGCGTGCCGGGCGACGCCTTCCACGCGACGGCCGACCGGGTGCGCGCCTTCCTGCTCGACCTCCCCGCCCGGCTCGAGGAACGCGACATCGGCCCGAGCCTGCAGCGGCTGGCCGCCCTGCGCGCCGACTGCCGGCAGGCGGTCGCGGAATCGCTCGGCACGGAAATGGGCAGCGACACGCTTCCGCCCGTCGCGACCGACGACGCCGCGACGCTGCATCACCAGCACCAGCGCATTCTGCATCACGGGCTGGACGCGATGCTGGAGGACCTGGAACAGGCGATCATCCAGTTCGAGGCCAGCCTGCACCCCCTGCCGCACGACCATTTCCACTATCGCATCAAGACCTTCCGCGACTGGCAGCAGGCGGTGGCCAACAGCCTGCGTGCCTCGGTCACGATCTTCGGTGCCGGCGTGATCTGGATCACCACCGGCTGGTCCGACGGGCTGCTGTTCCTGATGTTCGTCTCCATCGTCTGCAGCCTGTTCTCGACCCTGGAAAAACCGGCCCTGGCGACCCAGGCCTTCCTGACCGGGGCGTTCTGGGCGGTCGGCGCGGCGGGCGTGCTGGTGCTGTGGGCCCTGGCGAAGCCCACGACGTACGAAATCATGGCCCTGTGCTTCAGCCTGCCGATGCTGGCGGGCGGGCTGGCCTTCGCCTACCCGACCATCGTCCTGGCGGCGGTCTCGTACAACCTGTTCCTGCCCATCCTCGTCGGGCCGGGAAACCAGTCGCGGCTGGACGAAATCGCGTTCTTCAACACCGCCATGCCTCTGATCCTGGCGCTGTGGTACGCGATGTGGACGTTCCGGCTGGTGCTGCCGTTCGACACCAACGCCATGCGCTGGCAGATGCGCACCGGCATCCTGAAGGGGCTGCGGCTGCTGGCACGTTCGCGCACCCTGCCGACCACGCTCTATGTCGTCGAACGGAACGTGGACCGCTTCGTCCGCCTGCTGACCAATACGGAGGCGACGCCCGAACCGGTGGTCGACGCGTATCTGAAGGGCATATTGTCGGCAATGTCGATCGGGCTGAACGTCATCCGCCTGCGCGCCATCCTGGCCCGCAACGTGCTGCCGGCCTGCTCGCACCAGGTGATCGAGGAAGTGATGGGCCGCATGGCCCAGTTCAGCGGCCGCTATGGCGGCCATTACGGCCGCACCGCCCGGTCGGCGAAACTGGCGATAAACCGCATCGTGGGCGAAGCGGGGCGCGAATCCAACCTGGCGGTGCGCATGGAAATGGACCGCGCCCTGGCCAGCCTGACGGTGATTTCCTACGAACTCGACACCAACCAGATGTTCTTCGACGCCTCCAGCCCCTACCTGGACGCGGTATTCGGCTAGATGGGAAGGCGGGCCGGGTCCTGCCCGGACCCCGGCCCCTCCCCTGGCCGTTCCATCCTACTTGCGCGACGCGACGAAGCGTTCCAGCCAGTGGATGGTGTAATCGCCCTTCTGGAATTCCGGATCGTCCAGGATCTGGCGATGCAGCGGGATGACCGTCTTCACGCCTTCGATGACGAATTCATCCAGCGCGCGGCGCATCCGGGCGATGGCGTCGGCGCGGGTGGGGGCATGGACGATCAGCTTGCCGATCATGCTGTCGTAATAGGGCGGCACGCGATAGCCGGCATACAGCGCGCTGTCGATGCGCACGCCCAGGCCGCCGGGCGGGTGGTACATCGTCACCGTGCCGGGGGTGGGCAGGAAGGTCACCGGGTCCTCGGCGTTGATGCGGCATTCGATGGCATGGCCGCTGAAGCGGATGTCCGACTGGGCGTAGCCCAGCGGCTCGCCCGCCGCGATGCGGATCTGCTCGCGCACCAGGTCGACGTCGCAGACCATCTCGGTCACCGGATGTTCCACCTGCAGGCGGGTGTTCATCTCGATGAAGCAGAACTGTCCGTCCTGGTACAGGAATTCCAGCGTGCCCGCGTTGCGGTATCCCAGCTTGCTCAGCGCCGCGGTCGCGATGGCGCCGATCCCGTCGCGCTGCTCGGCGGTCAGCGCGGGTGATCCGGCCTCTTCCAGCAGCTTCTGGTGCCGCCGCTGCAGCGAACAGTCGCGCTCGCCGAAATGCACGACATTGCCGTGGGTGTCGGCCAGGATCTGCAGCTCGATATGCCGGGGCCGGTCCATGTATTTTTCGAGATAGACCTCGTCATTGCCGAACGCGGCCCGGGCCTCGGTCCGCGCGACGCTCCAGGCTTCCTCGATCTCGTCGGGGGTGCGGGCGACCTTCATGCCGCGCCCGCCGCCGCCGGCCGTCGCCTTGATCAGCACCGGATAGCCGACCTGGGCCGCCACCGCGCGGGCCTCGTCCAGGCTGGCCAGCGCGCCGTCCGACCCGGGCACCAGCGGCACGCCCAGCGCGCGCATGGTGGTCTTGGCGGTGATCTTGTCGCCCATGATCCGGATATGGTGTCCGGTCGGCCCGATGAAGGCCAGGCCGTGGGCCTCGACCGTCTCGGCGAAATCGGCGTTTTCCGACAGGAAGCCGTATCCCGGATGGATCGCGTCGGCGCCGGTGATGGTCGCGGCCGACAGGATGGCGGCGACGTTCAGGTACGAATCCCGCGTCGCCGGCGGCCCGACGCACACGGCTTCGTCGGCCAGGCGCACATGCATGGCGTCGGCGTCGGCGGTGGAATGGATCGCGACCGTGCGGATTCCCAGCTCGCGGCACGCGCGCAGGACCCGCAGGGCGATTTCGCCGCGATTGGCGATGAGGATCTTGGAAAACATTACTCGATGATGGCCAGGGCTTCGCCGAATTCCACCGGATCGCCCGACGCGACCAGCAGCGTCTTCAGCGTGCCCGCGCGGGGGGCCTTGATCTGGTTGAACGTCTTCATCGCCTCGATCAGCATCAGGGTCTGCCCGGCGGTAACGCTCTGCCCCTCGGTCACGAAGGGGGGCGAACCCGGATCGGGCGTCAGGTAGGCGACGCCCACCATCGGGCTGGTCACCGCGCCCGGATGCTTGGCGGGATCGACCGGCATCGCGGCGGTCGGGGCGGCCGCGGTCGCGACGGGGGCGGCCGGTACGGCATGCAGCGCGCCGGCGGCGGCGCGGACCACGCGGATGCGATTGTCCTTCTCCGCGATCTCGATCTCGGTCAGGCCGGTTTCGGTCAGGATTTCTGCCAATGCCCGAATGGCATCCGCGTCCACGAGCAGTCGGCTCATCGATCGTCCTCGTCCAGAATCATGTCTGTCATCGCCTGAAGCGCCAAAGCATAGCCGCGTACTCCCAGGCCGCAGATGACGCCCACGGCGGCACGGGAGCAATAGGTATGGTGGCGGAATTCCTCACGTCGATGAATGTTGGAAATATGGATTTCGACCACCGGCAGATCGACCGCCAGCAGCGCGTCGAGCAGGGCGATGGAGGTGTGGCCGTAGGCGGCCGGATTGATCACGATCCCCCGCGCGCGGTTGCGGCATTCCTGAACCCACGACACCAGTTCGCCCTCGCCGTTGGTCTGGCGGAAGTCGATGGCGACATCCAGGCGCTCGGCGGCCTGGATGCAGATCTGCTCCACGTCGTCCAGGGTCGCGCGACCATAGACTTCGGGCTGGCGCAGTCCGAGCATGTTGAGGTTGGGTCCGTTCAGGACGGCGATCAGGGGGCGCACCATGGTGACAGGCGCCGTAGCACGACCGTCAATCCGTTCCAAGAGAATGATCGTCGGCCCGCCCACCCACCCACGCGTCCGGCGGGGTGTAAGGAGGGGACCGGGGCGGCAGGAACGCCGGGGCACCGGGATAATAATGATGACCCAAAATTGCCACATTCTCCCCCACAGGATTGAATCAGCGGCGAAAGCACCGGCAACATCGCGGCATCGTCCGGTCCTGCGGGGGGACGTGCGGTGAAAAAGCCTTGAGTTCCGGGGAACGGGACTGTTGTATGCCCGTTGTTACTGGCCGATTGGCCCAGCAGGATTGGGGACGCATTGAAACAGGACCGGAATGAGCGACGGATACGATCCGGCAGCCAGGCGCTGATGGCGCTGGCCTGCCTGTTCGCCTTCGCCTCGACCGCCTGTGGCCGCGAAGTGACAGCGGGCGCGGAAACGGTGCCGGCCCCCGCGTCCCCCGATATCTCCTCCGCCGTGGGTGACGACGGCCATCCGCCCACCGCCTGGGCGGCCTCGGTCCGCGCGGCGCTGGCGCGGCGGTCGCAGCACCTGATGCATGTCGGCCGTTCCGCCCTGTCCTGGTCCGAACAGGGGGTGGCCAGCTGGTACGGCCACCTGCGCAGGGTCCGTCCCACCTCGTCGGGCCGTGCGTTCGACCCCCGGGCGCTGACGGCGGCGCATCCCACCCTGCCGATGGGCACGCGCGTGCTGGTCCGCTCGGAGGATACCGGTCGTTCGGTGGTGGTGACGGTGAATGATCGCGGCCCCTTCCTGGGCAGCCGCATCATCGACCTCTCGCCCGCCGCCGCGGCGCGGCTGGGCATGCTGAATGCGGGCACCGCCCATGTCGTGCTGCAGCCCGCCCCGGTCACCGAAGTGGCGCAGGCCGAATCCACGGACACCAGCGCCGACGCAATCGCCGCCGCCGCGCCGGGCGCGCCCCGTCGCGTCGCGCATCACGCCGGGCGCTGACCGACCGGCTTCAGCCTCTTACTCGCCTGGCCTGGGGCGCTGCCCGGCATCGCCCTCGCTCGGGCGCAGTTCCATCTCCGCCTCCAGCCCGGCATTCAGTTCGGCGCCCAGCAGGATGACGTAGGCGGTGACGAAGAACCACATCATCGTCGCGACCACCGCGCCCAGCGGGCCATAGGTGGCGTTGTAGCTGGCGATCGTGCTGACATAGTACGAGAACCCGATGGACGAGACGATCCAGATCAGCGTGGCGGTGCAGGACCCCGGCAGGATGCAGATCCAGTGCACGATCCTGCGATTGGGGCTGAAACGGTAGAGCAGCGAGCACGCGGCCAGCACGAACAGCAGCATCAGCGCCGGGCCGCCCGTCTGCACCAGCAGTTCTACCGACCAGGGCGGCGGGGCCAGGCCCAGCCGCGCCGGGACGAAATCGATCAGGACCGGCAGCGCCACCAGCACGCTCAGCGTCAGGACGGCGCCGCAGATCGCGCACAGGGTCATGCCCAGCGCCATCAGGTGGAACTGCACGAACCCGCGTGTCTCGCGCGTGTCATAGGCGATATTGACGGCCGAGATGATCGACCGCGTCGCCGCCGACGCCGACCACAGCGTGATGGTGGTGGACAGGATCAGGTTCAGCGTCAGCGACGAATGCGGCTCGGCCACCAGGGTATGGATGCGCTCGTCGATCAGGGTGAAGGCCGAGGGCGGCAGCAGATGGCGCAGCACGTCCATCTGCGGCTCGACCGTATCGGGGTCGAACATCAGGCCGTAGATCGAAATCAGGGTGCTGATCGCCGGAAACAGTGACAGGGTGGCATAGAAGGCGCATCCTGCCGCCGCCAGGGTGATCTGGTCGGACGACAGATTGCGCGCCATCCGGCCCAGAACCGGCTTCCACATCTGCCGCAACATGGGCCGCGAGGGAAAGGGGCCCGGGGTGGGGCCGTCACCGGCCGGGGAAACGTGGCTGTTGGCCTGCATGACCCCTACCTAACGAAAAACATGCGCATGGGTCGATTTTTCTGTTGCGCCCAAAGTGGTTTGCCCTCATATGCGCTCTCCACGCAACAACGCACGTGCCACTGGCCCTCTGAGGTTACGCAACGACGTCAAGCGTTCTGGCAATCGGGACCCTTCGCCGGGCCCACTTGGTCGCTGGTCCGTTAGACCGTTTCGCAACTCCCTGTCCGGCATCGATCCGGACGGACGATACAGAAGGGAATTGGGTGCGATGACTCCCAAAATCGCCCGTTTTCTGGCCGAACAGGCCCCTGCTACGCCTTGCCTCGTCGTCGACGTCGATCGCGTCGAGGCCCGTTATCAGTCGCTGCGCGCGGTGCTGCCGCTGGCGCGCATCTATTATGCCGTGAAGGCCAATCCTGCGCCGGCTATCCTGCGCCGGCTGGTGTCCCTCGGCTCGGCGTTCGACGCCGCGTCGTGGGAGGAAATCCGCCTCTGCCTCGCGGCCGGGGCCGCCGGGGCGGACATCTCGTTCGGCAACACGGTCAAGAAGGCATCCGCGATCGCCCAGGCCCACCAGGCCGGGGTGACCATGTTCGCCTTCGACAGCATCGAGGAACTGGAAAAGCTGGCGCGCCACGCCCCCGGTTCGCGCGTCTATTGCCGCCTGATCGTCGAGAACGAGGGCGCGGAATGGCCGCTGTCGCGCAAGTTCGGCACCACGCTGGACAGCGCGCGCGACCTGATGCTGCGCGCCCGCGACATGGGGCTGGACCCGTACGGCCTGTCGTTCCATGTCGGCAGCCAGCAGACCAGCACCGATGCGTACGAGGCCGCGATTGCGCGGGTGGGCATGCTGTTCACCGACCTGGCCGCGGCCGGGCTGAACCTGCGCATGGTCAATCTGGGCGGCGGCTTCCCGATCCGCTACCGCGAGGACGTGCCCGAGATCGACCGGTTCGCGGTGGCGATCAGCCACGCGATGACCGAGCATTTCGGCAATGACCTGCCGGAAATGATCGTCGAGCCCGGGCGCTTCATCGTCGGCGATGCCGGCGTGGTGTCGTCGGAGGTCGTGCTGGTCACGCGGCGCGGGCAGCAGGACGGGCCACGCTGGGTCTATCTGGATATCGGCCGCTTCGGCGGGCTGGCGGAGACCGAGGGCGAATCCATCCGCTACGGCATCCGCACGCCCCATGACGGATCGCCCGCCGGGCGGGTGGCCATCGCCGGCCCGACCTGCGACGGCGCCGACATCATGTATGAAAAGGCGCCCTACGCCCTGCCGCTGGACCTGGCCTGCGGCGACCGGATCGAATTGCTGTCGACCGGGGCCTATGTCTCGACCTACTGCTCGACCAGCTTCAACGGCTTCGCCCCGCTGACCGAACATTATATCTGATGGACGGTGCAGGGGCGTGATGCCCCGCACCCCGATCGGATCATAACGAATCGGTTTCCAAAGGCCGCCGGCCTTTGGCTCCAGATCGCCCCCTACTCGACCGCCGCGCGCAACCCGGCCCCCGCCGCCAGCGGGCACAGCGGCAGCGCCCCGGCCAGGAAGGCACCCAGCAATTCCAGGTCCGGCGTCCAGGACAGGCCGGTCTGCGCCGCGTCCAGCGCCGCCGCGCCGAAGATCAGCGCGGGGGTTGCCAGCGGCAGCACCAGCAGCGGCAGCAGCACGCCGCCGCGCCGTGCGCCCAGCACCACGGATGCCGCCATGCCGCCGATCAGCGACAGCACGATCGTGCCCAGCGCCAGCCCCCCCAGCAGGATCGGCAGGACCGGCAGCGGCAGTCCCAGCATGATGGCCAGCGGCCCCGCCGCGACCAGAAGCGGCAGGCCGGTGGTCAGCCAGTGCGCCACCATCTTGGCCAGCGCGACCAGGGCGGGCGGCAGGCCCGACAGCATCAGCTGGTCCAGCGACCCGTCTTCCAGTTCGGACCCGAACAGGCGGTCCAGCGGCAGCAGGGCGGCCAGCAGGGCGCAGACCCAGACGATGCCCGGCGCCATCCGGCGCAGCAGTTCGGGCGACGGGCCCAGCGCCAGGGGAAACAGCGCCCCCGCCAGGATGAAGAACAGCACGGCACCCAGCGTGTCGGCCCCGTGACGCAGCGCCAGCCGCAGGTCGCGCCCGATGACGGCGGCCAGCAGGGCGGGCATCGACGCGTTCATGCCCAGTGGTCCGCGTGGGAGTGGTCCGCGTGGGAATTGAATCCTGATTCCATCCCAAAATCCAGCGCCGGTTCGGTCGCGCCGGGCAGGATCAGGGTTTTCGCGTCCGGCAGCGGCAGGGGAACATGGGTGGTTGCAATCACGATTCCGCCAGCCTCCCGATGGGTCTGAAACAGCGTCTCCAGCAGGCCGATCGCCATGCTGTCCAGCCCCAGGCTGGGTTCGTCCAGCAGCCATAGCGGCGCCTGCGCCAGCACCACCCGCGCCAGCGCGGCCCGCCGTTTCTGCCCGGCGGACAGCAGGCGGGCGGGCAGGTCGGCCAAACCCGAAAGATCCAGCGCCGCCATGGCCCGATCGGGATCGGACCCGCCCGCCCGCGCGGCCAGGAACAGGTTTTCGCGCAGGGTCAGGCCGGGTTTCAGCGCGTCCTGATGGCCCAGATACGCGATGCGCGCGGCATGGGCCGTCCGGTCCGACAGCGCATCGATCCCTGCCCACAGCACATGGCCGCCTTCCGGTTTGCGCAGCCCTGCCAGCACGCGCAGCAACGTGGACTTTCCAGCCCCGTTCGGCCCCGTCAGCAGAAGCGCGTCACCCGCGTCCAGCCGCAGCCCGACGCCGTCGAGAACCAGCCGTTCCCCGCGGAAAACCGAGATATTTTCGACATCCAGCAGCGGGCTGGCCAAGGCGGGAAAGGCAGGGATGGCGATGCTCCTGGGCTCGTGGTCGGGGGTGGCGGCCCCGGGTCCGCCACGGTGTTTTCCCGCGTTCTTGTTACCGGGGCTGCCTTGTGTCGCAACCGCGTCCGGGTATGTTCTACGACCGTTGGGAGATCAAGCCGGTTGTCCAGAGGGATCACACCGCCAGCGCGGAAGTCGTGCTTCAGTTGGATAATCCGTTGCTGACGCCTCGGAGGAAAAACCAATGAAGTCGGTTGGGCACGATTCAATCAAGACAGGCCGTTCGCTGCATGTGGACGGCAAGACGTACCATTATTTCTCGATTCCTGAAGCGGAGAAGACGATCGGCGACGTCAGTCGTCTTCCGGTCAGCCTGAAGGTGCTGCTGGAAAATATCCTGCGCTTCGAGGATGGACGCTCCTACAGCGTCGACGACGCCCGCGCGATCGCGGCATGGCTGCCCAAGGGCGCCAGCACGAAGGAAGTTCCCTTCAAGCCCGCGCGCATCCTGATGCAGGATTTCACGGGCGTTCCCGCCGTCGTCGACCTGGCGGCGATGCGCGACGGCATCCTGAAGCTGAAGGGCGACCCGCAGAAGGTGAACCCGCTGGTTCCCGTCAACCTGGTCATCGATCACTCGGTGATGGTGGACGTGGCCGGCACGCCGGACGCGCTGCAGAAGAACGTCACGATCGAATTCGAACGCAATGGCGAGCGCTATGCCTTCCTGCGCTGGGGCCAGGAAGCGTTCGAGAACTTCTCGGTCGTGCCGCCGGGCACGGGCATCTGCCACCAGGTGAACCTGGAATACATCGCCCAGGCGGTGTGGACGGCGCATGTCGACGGCAAGGATTATGCCTACCCCGACACCCTGTACGGCACCGACAGCCACACCACGATGGTGAACGGCATGGGCGTGCTGGGCTGGGGCGTCGGCGGGATCGAAGCCGAGGCCGCGATGCTGGGCCAGCCGATCGCGATGCTGATCCCCGATGTCATCGGCTTCAAGCTGGTCGGCA
The DNA here is from genome assembly GCF_000021325.1 of Gluconacetobacter diazotrophicus PA1 5. Lineage (GTDB taxonomy): Bacteria > Pseudomonadota > Alphaproteobacteria > Acetobacterales > Acetobacteraceae > Gluconacetobacter > Gluconacetobacter diazotrophicus. Next base: position 2,284,029 of record NC_011365.1, read on the forward strand.
AGCTGCCGGAAGGCGCGACCGCGACCGACCTGGTGCTGACGGTCACGCAGATGCTGCGCAAGAAGGGCGTGGTCGGCAAGTTCGTCGAATTCTTCGGCCCGGCGCTGGATCACCTGCCGGTCGCCGACCGTGCGACGATCGCCAACATGGCCCCGGAATACGGCGCGACCTGCGGCTTCTTCCCGGTGGACGAGCTGACGCTGCATTACCTGCGCCAGACCGGCCGTGACGAACACCGCATCAAGCTGACCGAGGAATACCTGAAGGCCCAGGGCATGTTCCGTACCGCGGAATCGCCCGAGCCGGTGTTCACCGACACGCTGGAACTGGACCTGTCGACCGTCGTGCCGTCGCTGGCCGGCCCGAAGCGCCCGCAGGACCGTGTGCCGCTGACCAGCGCGACCTCGGCGTTCGAGACCGAGCTGACGGGCGGCCTGGGCGTTCCCGCCGCCGACGCGCACAAGAAGGCGAAAGTCGCCGGCACGAACTACGAAATCGGCCACGGCGACGTGGTGATCGCCGCCATCACGTCCTGCACCAACACCTCCAACCCGGCGGTGCTGATCGCGGCCGGCCTGGTGGCGAAGAAGGCGCGGGCCCTGGGCCTGAAGCCGAAGCCGTGGGTGAAGACGTCGCTGGCCCCCGGGTCGCAGGTCGTCACCGACTACCTGAACCGCGCCGGCCTGACGGAAGAGCTGGATGCGATGGGTTTCAACACCGTCGGCTATGGCTGCACGACCTGCATCGGCAATTCCGGCCCGCTGGAAGATCACATCGTCGATGCGATCGAAGGCAACAAGCTGGTGGCCGTGTCGGTCCTGTCGGGCAACCGCAATTTCGAGGGCCGTATTTCCCCGAACGTGCGGGCCAACTACCTGGCCAGCCCGCCGCTGGTGGTCGCGTACTCGCTGCTGGGCACGATGCGCGAGGACATCACCACCGCGCCGCTCGGCACCTCCAAGGACGGCAAGCCGGTCTATCTGAAGGACATCTGGCCGACCAACAAGGAAATCGCCGAACTGATCGGCTCCTCCATCACCCGTGAGGAGTTCATCAAGCGCTACAGCCAGATCAGCAAGGGCACCAAGGAATGGCAGGCCCTGAAGGTCGCGACCGGGTCCGAGACCTACAAGTGGGATCCGAGCTCGACCTACGTGCAGGACCCGCCGTACTTCCAGGAGATCACCCCCGAGCCGAAGCCGAAGGGTGACATCGTGGGGGCCCGCGTGCTGGCACTGCTGGGCGACAACATCACCACCGACCACATCTCGCCGGCCGGTGCGATCAAGGAAAGCTCGCCCGCGGGCGTCTACCTGAAGGAACATCAGGTTTCCAAGGCGGACTTCAACTCCTACGGCTCGCGTCGCGGCAACGACCGGATCATGGTGCGCGGCACCTTCGCGAACATCCGCATCAAGAACGAGATGCTGCCGGGCACCGAAGGGGGCCTGTCCAAGCACTTCCCCGACGGGAAGGAAGGCTCGATCTACGACGTCGCGATGGAATACAAGAAGGAGGGCGTACCCCTGGTCGTCTTCGGCGGCAAGGAATACGGCATGGGCTCGTCGCGCGACTGGGCGGCGAAGGGCACCCTGCTGCTGGGCGTCCGCGCCGTCGTGGCCGAAAGCTTCGAGCGCATCCATCGCTCCAACCTGGTCGGCATGGGCGTCCTGCCCCTGCTGTTCAAGGACGGCGTGACGCGCAAGACGCTGGGCCTGAAGGGTGACGAAAAGATCGACATCCATGGTCTGGACAAGATCACGCCGCGCATGACGCTGACGATGACGATCACCCGCGCCGACGGCTCGAAGGAAGACGTGCCCCTGCTCTGCCGCGTCGATACGCTGGACGAGGTCGAGTATTACCGGCATGGTGGCATCCTGCAGTATGTCTTGCGCGGGATGACCAAAGCTGCCTGAGCCGCTTTTTTCTCTATCTGAAATGTCTGGCGCCGGCCCGGGTTCTCCCGGGCCGGCGTTTTTTGCCGACCCGGTCGTGCGGGCCGAGCGCATCCGCAAGGTCTTCGACGGGCAGGATGTCCTGCGCGGCATTTCGCTCAGCGTGACGCGCGGCGAACTGGTGTCGATCATCGGGCCGTCCGGCTGCGGCAAATCGACCTTCCTGCGCTGCCTCAATTTTCTTGAAATTCCCGATTCCGGTTCGGTCTCGATCGCGGACGTGACCATCGCGCGCACCAGCCCCCGCTGGACCCGCGCGGACGAGGACGCGGCCCATCGCCTGCGGGCGCATGTTGGCATGGTGTTCCAGTCCTTCAACCTGTTTCCCCACCGCACCGTGCTGGACAACGTCATGCTGGCGCCCGTCCGCGTGAAGCACGTGAAGCCCGACATCGCCCGGGCCGATGCCCTGGCCCTGCTGGACAAGGTCGGCCTGGCCGCGATCGCCACCCGTTACCCGGACACGCTCTCGGGCGGCCAGCAGCAGCGCGCCGCCATCGCCCGCGCGCTGGCGATGCGCCCCGACGTGATGCTGTATGACGAACCGACCTCGGCCCTCGATCCCGAACTGGCCGAGGAAGTCCTGTCGGTGATGCGCGCCCTGGACGCGGAAGGCATGACCCAGATCGTGGTGACGCACGACATGCGCTTCGCCCGGGCGGCGTCCGACCGCGTCGTGTTCATGGATGGCGGCGAAATCGTCGAAATCGACGATCCCGACACGCTCTATGTCGCCCCGAAGGATGCGCGCACCCGCCGGTTTCTCAGGTCCATGTTATGAGGCTGTTTGTCGCATTGCTGCTGCTGGCGGCGGTCATGGTGGGACATGCCCATGCCGCGCCGCTGCGCTGGGCGTCGGATGCCGAGGCGAACGTGCCGTTCGTCTTCCACGACCCCGCCGACCAGTCCCGCCTGACCGGTTACGAATACGACATCGCCCAGGCCATCGCCCGCCGTCTCGGCCGTCCGACCCAATTCGTGCAGAACGACTGGGACGGGCTGATTCCCGGCCTGCAGCGCGGGCTGTACGACATGGTCATCGACGGGATCGAGATCACGCCCGAGCATGAACAGGGCGTGCTGTTCAGCCATCCCTATTACGTCACGTCGGAACGCATCACCGTCCGCCGCGACCAGCAGGGGCTCGATACGCTGGCGGCGCTGCGCGGGCATGTCGTCGGCACGCTGAAGGACACCACGGCCGAACGCATGCTGCAGGCCGACCCCACGATTCGCATCCGATCGTACGAGGAAGAAACCAACGCCTACACCGACCTGAAGAACGGCCGGCTGGATGCGGTGCTGCTGGACGGCACCATCGCGCTCTATTACGGCGCGCCCGATCCGGGGCTGAAGCTGGTGGGGGACCCGATCGGCCGGGTGGCCTACGGCGTCGCCTTCGCCCAGGGGAACACCACGCTGCGCGACCAGGTGAATACGGCGCTGGACGGCATGATCCGCGACGGCGAACTGCACCGGATCCTCGCGCGCTGGAACCTGTGGACGCCTGCCATGGCGGACCTGACCATGGATGCGACCACGCCCGATATCGCGCCGGACGCATGGCGGCATTACATGGCGGCCACTGCCCCCGCCACGGGCTGGCGCGCGCGGGTGGACCGGTATGTCAGCTTCCTGCCGCTGCTGCTGCATGGCGCGGTACTGACGCTCGCGGTGTCGGCCTGCGCCATGGTGGTGGCGGTCGGGCTGGGGCTGGCCCTGGCGCTGCTGCGGCGGTATGGGCCGCGCTGGCTGGGGGCGCTGGCGACGCTGTATGTCGAAATCGTGCGCGGCACCCCGCTGCTGATCCAGATCCTGTTCATCTTCTATGCCCTGCCGGGCATCGGGCTGCGCCTGTCGCCCTTCGTGGCCGGCGTCGTGGCCCTGGGCATGAATTACGCGGCCTACGAGGCCGAGAATTACCGCGCCGGCCTGCAATCCGTCGCACGCGGCCAGGTCGAGGCCGCGCTGGCCCTGAACATGACCCACATGCAGGCCCTGCGCTTCGTGGTGGTGCCGCAGGCGGTGCGCATGGTCATCCCGGTGATGACCAACGATTTCATCTCGCTGCTGAAGGACTCGTCGCTGGTCAGCGTGATCACGCTGACCGAACTCAGCCAGACCTATGTGCGGTTGTCCTCGACCTATTACGATTATTTCGGCACCGGCCTGCTGATCGGTACCGCCTACCTGCTGCTGGGCCTGCCCTTCGTGCGCTTGGCCCGCATGGCCGAAGCCCGGTTCCAGGCCGGGCAGCGCCGCCGGGGCCATATTTGAAGCGGCCCCTGATCGCAAAGGGTTGATGCGCTTGATGCGTCAGGCACATGACGGCGCTGTTTTATGCTAGATTGTGCATAAATAGTCCGAGGCATAGAAAGGTGTTCGAACAAATTCCGAGCATCGGTGGCCATGGATCTGCTTTCTGCCCTTCATAGCTTCGTTCGCGTCGCGGCGACGGGGTCGTTTTCCGCTGTTTCGCGCGAAACCGGTGCCAGCCAGCCGACGATTTCGCGGCACATCGCGCTGCTGGAGGCGCATTACGGCGCGACCCTGTTCGCGCGTACCACCCGCAGCCTGATGATGACCGAGGATGGGCGCAGCCTGCTGCCCCACGCCTACGAAGTGCTGGAAATTCTGGAAACCGCCGAAACCGCCCTCGGCCGCCGCCGGGCCTCGGTGTCCGGCCTGGTGCGGCTGGGCGTGACCACCGCGTTCGGCCTCTATACCACCGGCCGGCTGGGGGAATTGCTGGAACAGCACCCCGATCTTTCGGTCGAACTGATCATGCGCGACGGCTTCGGCGACCTGGTCGAGGAAGGGCTGGACCTGGCGGTGCGTGTCGGTGAAATCGCCGAGGGCTCGCTGATCGCGCGGCGGCTGGGCACGGTCAAGCGCATCGCCGTGGCCACGCCGGCCTATCTGGACCGGCGCGGCACGCCGCAGCATCCGCGCGACCTGCTGAACCATCCCTGCATTGCCTATACCTATGGCGGCACGCGTCATGACTGGCATTTCGAAGGCAATGGCGAGGAAAGCGTCGTCGCCGCCAGCGGCCCCTTCCGCGCCAACAGCAGCGAGGCCGTGCTGCAGGCCACGCTGGCCGGCATGGGCATCGGGCTGCTGCCGTCCTTCCAGGTGGACGAAGACGTCGCATCCGGCCGGCTGGTGCGGCTGTTTCCCGACTGGACGGTGCCGGAGCTGCCCTTCTACGCCGTGCATACCGGGCCGCGTACCCTGCCGTTGCGGACGCGGACGGTGCTGGATTTCCTGATCGATATTTCGGATGTGCTGCGGTAGTTCTTTTTCTGAAGAAAAAGAAGACCTTACTCCACCGGCAACACCGACGCCGGGTCCCGGCTGGCCCGCACCAGATCCGGCGACCCCGCCACCAGTTCGCCATGGAAACCGCGCCGCAGCATGCCGGTCCAGCCGTTCATCCAGTCATTGGCTTCGCGGACGAAGCGCTCGGCGGCCGGGCTCTGCGGCAGCGTCTGCTTCAGCCACTGCTCGGGCGGGGCGGGCAGGTTCATCGTGCCCTTGCGCGCGGGGCTGAGCAGGATGGTCACGTTCTCGATATTCGCGCCGCGATCGGCCGAGGCCTCGGCGTAATTCCAGGTCGCGACCAGCATGACATAGGGAATCGGGAAGCCCATGACATGCAGCCGGTTGAACGCGGTCAGGATATCCACACTGTCGCTCAGCGGCTGGCCGGCGATCTGGACGTGGCTGGTGAACCAGCATTCCATGACCTTGGGGTCGGTCGTGATCAGCTTCGACAGATAGTTCCGGTCGTCATGGCAGCCATTGTTCATGGCATCGACGGTCGAAAGCGGCAGGGATTGCGTGCTGCCGCGCGCGATCACCACCCCCGTCACCATCCCGTCTTCCGCGCGCACCAGCACGTTGCTCTGCAATTCGCCATGCGGGCCGCTCGTGGTCGTCAGGACCGGATGCCATACGCCCGCCGGCAGCGGCAGTACGCGGCCGGCGAACGGGATCGCACCCGTCAGGTCGGACGTGATCGGGGGGGCCGCGACCTGCGTGCCGCCCGGCGGCTGGGCCGCGCCCTGGGCCGCCCCTTGGGGCGGCCCGCCGTCGGCCTGCTGCGCGGGGGGCGCCCCCGCGTCGGGGGCGGCACCGTTGTCGGCCTGGGCGGCGGGGGCATCGCGTCCCAGCGTCCGGTTGATCCGGTCGATGACCGGATGCAGCGCCGGAATCGCCCGCATCAGATAGGGCGGGGGATACAGCAGGGCCAGCACCACGAAGATCGGGATACCGAAGACGCAGCTCCGCCACAGCGGCGCGCGATTCCAGAGGCGGGAGGCAGCGGACATTCAGACGGACCGTGACGAAGGGATGGAGCGGATCAGCGCAGCACGCGTGCCCGCTGCGCGTCGGCGTCGTTCGCGATTTCCGCGGTGACGCCGTTCTCGCCCGATACGACGCGGACCAGCTTGGCCCCCTGCTGCCGCGCGGAAATCAGCGAATCGCTCATCATGTCCTCGATCGAACGGACCAGGTCGCGGGCGCTGGCCGAGGCCCCCATGCGATCCTGCCGCCGCATGACCTCGAACAGCAGCGACGCATCGATGCCGCCGGTTTCCACCCTCAACCCGTAACTCTCGATCATCGCCTCGATTTCCAGCGCGGCGACGCGGGCGACATCCAGCCCGGTCAGCGCACGGAAGACGAAGATCCGGTCCAGCCGGTTCAGCACCTCGGGCGCGAATCCGGCCTGGCGCAGGGCCTCGACCGATTCGGCGCGCATGCGGTCGGGTTCGTCGGCCAGGCGGTCGGCGATTTCCGACAGGGCATCGGTCGCGATGTTGGACGTCAGGACGAAGATCGCGCGGACGGTCGAAACCTGCTGGCCGGTCGAGGCCTCGGTGACATGCCCGTCGTTCCACGCGGTCAGGAACTTCTTGAAGACGTCGGGATGCGCTTTCTCGATCTCGTCCAGCAGCACGACGGCGTCGGGCTTTTCCTTCAGCCCGCCGGTCAGCTTGCCGAACGTGTCGGACCCGACATAGCCCTTGGGCGATCCGAACAACTGGGTCGCGGCGTGGGGCGAGCTCATCTGCGTCATGTCGAAATGCAGCAGCGGCCGGTCCAGTTGCCGGGCCATCTGCTTGGCCAGATAGGTCTTGCCGGTGCCCGGCGGCCCGGCCAGCAGGAAGATGCCCACCGGCTTGCCGCGCACCTGCAGCGCCATGCGGCGGCGCAACTGGGCGGCGATATCCTCGCACACCTGATCCTGCCCGATCACCCGGGCCCGCAGGCTCGCCGCCAGTTCCTCGGCGTCGATGACCGTTTCCTTCTGCTCGCGCGCCATCATTTCTTCCAGCGCGGTGCGGTTGGTCAGCCTGGCCAGTACATCCATCATCCACCCCCGTCGGCGTCGCAGCCCCTTGCGCGCCAGCCGTTCGGCGCGGGTCTCGAACATCAGACCCGCCAGGACCAGCAGGCTGCTCCCGGCCGTCAGCACGGGAAAGGCCGGCGCACACCATTCCATGAAATGTGTCAGACTGGCGAGAGAAAGATGCAGCGACGCCGCCGCCTGCAAGCTCGCCAGGATCAGGAAAATGACCATCATCACCGGCATCAGCCGGTTCAGGGCGGGCAGAAGAGCCTTCATTGGACGATCACATCCAGAACAAGCATCTCGTCCCGATGGATAATGGGCAGCGGCGTCGGCCCCAGGACGGTGATGGCCCCGGGCGCCAGCCCGGCGACGCCGGGATCGGAGACGGGGACGATATCGACTTCGCCGGAAATGCGGATGGGCAGCAGGACGGTGCGCGGCTGCGCGGTCAGCGGCACGGTCTGCGTGATGCCGCCCGAGCTGAGGGTGACGACCCCGCCGGTCCCGCCCTGGTCGTAGATCGGCATGCGCACCAGCCGGTATTCGCGCTTGCGGATGCCGGCCAGGATGCGCGCCTGCTGGTCGGGCGTCAGCCCCGACTGCTGCAGCGCGCGCGGCGCATTGTCGGGCGAGATCATGGCGAATTGCTGCGTGCTGTTCAGCACATGGGCGCTTCCGGCGGCGCCTGCCGCGCCATCGGCGCTGATCGCGGGGGCGGGGGCCGGCTGGGCCTGTTCATGGGCCATGCGGGCGCTGAAGCCGGCAATGACGATCACGCCGGCCGCCAGTCCGTACCACAGCGGCCGGGCCTTGCCGGGGCCGGCTTCGTCGGGGGTTGCGCGGGGCTCGGGATCGGGCGTCGGCCTCATTCCGGCATCATGCGTTTGGCCCGTGCCACGGTGCAAGTATCGAAACGGCGATGTGATTGTAATGTAATGTACCGCGCCGCCACGCCGCCCGCGCGCCCGGCGGGGGGATGTACGGGCACCTTGCGAAACCTTCCGTTGTGTCCTATATCGACCTCATTCCTTCATCTTCCGCTTTTTTGGGGGGTGGCCTGACCGGCCGCCTTTTTTGTTTTGGACGCAGACCTTCCCTACCTGACCGGCCTGGACGCCAAGGTGGCCGCCATCGTGGCGCCCGTCCTGGCCGACATGGGATTCGAACTGGTCCGGGTGGCGATCCTGGGCCGGGAAAGCCCGACCGTGCAGATCATGGCCGACCGTGCCGACGGCACGCTGATCGCGATCGAGGATTGCGAGCAGATCAGCCACGCGGTGGGCGCGGTGCTGGATGTCGAGGACCCGCTGCCCGGCGCCTGGACGCTCGAGGTCTCGTCGGCGGGAATCGACCGTCCCCTGACGCGGGCGAAGGACTGGACGCGCTTCGCGGGCCACCTGGCGAAGGCCGAGGTGAATATCCCGATCGACGGCCGCAAGCGGTTTTCCGGCATCCTGCTGGGGGCCGAGGACGGGTTCGGGCGCCTGCGCCTGGAAGACGGGACCGAGGTGGCGCTGCCGCTGTCGGACATGCGCCGCGCGCGGCTGGTCCTGACCGATGAATTGATCGCGGCCAGTGCCCATATGATGCGCGCGCCCGGTGGGGCCCCGGAAGAGGGCGAGGAAGATACTACGGAAGCGGCCCCCGAAGGGGCCGGAAAATCCCCGAAGCCCGGCCGGCGGCCGGCGCGCAAGACTCACTGAGACGTCCTGGAGGCTCTGATGGATACGTCCGTTTCCCGTCCCGAACTGCTGCTGGTGGCCGATGCCGTCGCGCGTGAGAAGGCGATCGACCGGGAGGAGGTTCTGGAGGCGATGGAACAGGCCATCCAGAAGGCCGGCCGCGCCAAGTACGGGCACGAAAAGGATATCCGCGCGACCATCGACCGCAAGACCGGCGACGTCCGCCTGTCCCGCTGGACCGAGGCCGTCGAGGAGGTGGAGAACGAGGAAACCCAGATCCCGCTCCACATCGCCCGCAAGTTCAAGCCCGAGATCCAGCTGGGCGAACATCTGGTCGATCCGCTGCCGCCGATCGATTTCGGCCGCATCGCGGCGCAGACCGCCAAGCAGGTGATCGTCCAGCGCGTGCGCGAATACGAGCGCAAGCGCCAGTATGACGAATTCAAGGACCGCGTGGGCGAGATCGTGAACGGCACGGTCAAGCGCACCGAATACGGAAACCTGATGGTCGAGATCGGCAGTTCCGAGGCGCTGCTGCGCCGGGACGAGCTGATCCCCCGCGAAAGCTTCCGCAATTCGGACCGCGTGCGCGCCTATATCTATGATGTGCGTGACGAGCCGCGCGGGCCGCAGATCTTCCTGTCGCGCACCCATCCCGCCTTCCTGGCGAAGCTGTTCGCTCAGGAAGTGCCGGAAATCTACGACGGCATCATCGAAATCAAGGCCGTCGCCCGCGACCCGGGATCGCGCGCCAAGATGGCGGTGATTTCCCGCGACGCGTCGATCGACCCGGTGGGCGCCTGCGTGGGCATGCGCGGATCGCGCGTCCAGGCGGTGGTGCAGGAACTGCAGGGCGAGAAGATCGACATCATTCCCTGGAGCCCGCAGGCCGCGACCTTCGTGGTCAACGCGCTGGCGCCGGCGGAAGTGACCAAGGTCGTGATGGACGAGGAAGCTGGCCGGGTCGAGGTCGTGGTGCCTGACGAGCAGCTCAGCCTGGCGATCGGCCGGCGCGGGCAGAATGTCCGCCTGGCCAGCCAGCTCACCCGCTGGGACATCGACATCCTGACCGAGGCCGAGGAATCGGAACGCCGGCAGGAAGAATTCCGCCGTCGCAGCGGCCTGTTCGTCGAGGCGCTGGACGTGGACGACGTCATCGCCGGCCTGCTGGTGACCGAAGGCTTCCATTCGATCGAGGAACTGGCCTATGCCGACCCCGACGAACTGGCCGAGATCGAGGGCTTCGACGAGGACGTGGCCGGCGAACTGGTCCGCCGGGCCGAGGGCTTCCTGGCCCGGCGCGAGGACGAGCTGGACGAGAAGCGGCGCGGCCTCGGGGTGTCGGACGATGTCGCGGCGCTGGGCGTGTTCTCGAACCAGATGCTGGTGACGCTGGGCGAGAAGGGTGTGAAGTCGCTGGACGACCTGGCCGACCTGGCGGGCGACGAACTGGTCGAGATCCTGGGCGGCGAGGTCATCGACGAGGAAGCGGCGAACGAGATCATCATGGCCGCCCGCGCGCACTGGTTCGAAGGCGAGGAAGCCGCCGGGGAAGCCGCCCGAGAAGCTTCTGGGGAGACGGCCGAAGGCCGGGAGGCGTCGGACGTCTGATCACGAAGCCGCACCCGACCGGGCGATGCGAGACATGGAAACGGATGCCGACCAGGACAGGGATGACGAACGCGGGCCGCTGCGGCGCTGCATCGTCACCCGCGACCGGGCGGCGCCCGAGACGATGCTGCGTTTCGTGCTGTCACCTGACCGGATTGTGACGCCCGATCTTTCCGCGCGTCTGCCCGGACGGGGAATCTGGTTGAGCGCGCGGCGGGATGTGCTAGAAACGGCGCGGACACGGGGGGCATTCGCACGCGCCGCCCGTGGGCAGGTCGTCGTTCCGCCCGACCTGGACAAGATCCTGGAAGCCGGACTGGTGCGCCGGATGCTGGAAACGGTGGGACTCGCACGGCGGGCCGGTCAGGTGACCTACGGCTTCGCCAAGGTGCGGGAATGGATAACGGGCGGTCGCGCCGGTCTGATCATTCAGGCCGAGGACGGCAGCCCGGACGAGAGGACGAGGTTGTTGTCCGGCGCACGGGACCTTCCGATAGCGGTTGTTCCTACGGCGGCGGGTCTGGGGGCGGCATTCGGCCGTGACCATGTCGTGCACGCGGCGATGTCGTGTGGCGAACTGGCACGTCGTGTCCGCGTCGATAATGAACGTTATGCGGGGCTGTCCGGCAGGGCGGTCCCGGGTTCGGCGGACCGATCCACCGAACTTGGGTGAACAGGCGGGTACATGAGCGAAGGCAACGATCAGGATCAGGGTAAGGGACGCTTGTCCTTGCGGCCGGCGGGCCGGAAGGATGTCGGACGGACGGTTGATGCCGGTTCCGTGCGGCAGAGTTTCAGCCATGGTCGTTCGAAGGTGGTGCAGGTCGAGGTGCGCAAGAAGCGCGGCCCCGGTCCGGCCCCCGCGGGCAGCGGCTCCGGTTCGTCCGGTGGCGGGCGCGCCGGCGGGCGGGGCGGCAGTGGTGGCCGGGCGCTGACGGCGTCCGAACTGGCCACCCGCCAGCGCGTGCTGGAAGAACAGCGGGCCGAGGCCGTCCGGCGCGAGCAGGAACGGCGCGAACAGGAAAAGATCATGATCCTGTCCGCGGCCGAGGAAGCGCGCCGGCGGGACGAGGAAGCGCGCCGCGCGGCCGAGGACGAGGTCCGCGAGAAGGAAGAGGCCGCCGCCCGCGCCCGTGAGGAAGAGGCCGAGCGCCGCGCCAGCGCGCAGGCCCACGGCCAGGCGGGGACCCCGTCCCGGGCCGAGCCCGAGCCCGAAAGCAGCGGACCGGTCGTGTCGGCGGTGCCGATTCCCGGCGCGGTCACGCTGGCCCCGCCGATGGAGCGCCTGCGCCCGCTGGCCGAACGCGCCATCATGCCGGCCCGCCCGGTCACGCCCAGCCGTCCGGCGACGCCGGCCGCGACCCCGCAGGCCCCGGGCGAGACCCTGCGCCTGCGCACCGGCCGCGTTGGAGAGGCAGAGGACGATCGCCGTCCGGCGCGCCGTCCCGGCGGCGGCATCGCCCCGGGGCGCAAGCCGTCCGGCGCGTCGCCCAAGAAGGGTGGCGACAGCCGCCGTTCGGGCCGCATCGACGTGCAGGCCGCGATCGAGGGTGACGACGACAAGACGCGTTCGCTGGCCTCGGTCCGGCGCCAGCGCGAACGCGAACGCCGCCAGGCGGAACTGGAGCGCCTGCGCGCCGACCAGGTCCGCGTGGTGCGTGACGTCATCCTGCCCGAGACGATCACGGTGCAGGAACTGGCGAACCGCATGGCCGCCCGCCAGGGCGAGGTCATCAAGGCCCTGATGAAGATGGGCGTGATGGCGACCGTGACCCAGTCGCTGGATGCCGATACCGCCGAACTGGTGGTCCAGGAATTCGGCCACCGTGTCCGCCGCGTCGCCGACAGCGACGTCGAAATCGGCATCGAGGGGATCGAGGACCAGCCGGAAGACCTGCTGCCGCGTCCGCCGGTCGTCACCGTCATGGGCCATGTCGACCACGGCAAGACGTCGCTGCTGGACGCGCTGCGCACGACCGACGTCGCGGCGGCCGAAGCCGGCGGCATCACGCAGCATATCGGCGCCTATCAGGTGACGTTGCCCTCCGGGTCGAAGATCACCTTCATCGACACTCCGGGTCACGAGGCGTTCACCGCCATGCGTGCCCGCGGCGCCTCGGTGACGGACGTGGTCGTGCTGGTCGTGGCGGCGGATGACGGCGTGATGCCGCAGACGATCGAGGCGATCCGGCATGCCAAGGCCGCGAACGCCCCGATCATCGTCGCCATCAACAAGTGCGACAAGCCGGGTGCGAACCCCGAGCGCGTGCGCCAGGAACTGCTGTCGCACGAGATCGTGGTCGAATCGATGGGCGGCGACACCCAGGATGTCGAGGTCTCGGCGCTGAAGCGCACCGGGTTGGACAAGCTGGAAGAAGCGATCCTGCTGCAGGCGGAAATGCTCGACCTGCGGGCCAATCCGGACCGCGTGGCCGAGGGCTCGGTGATCGAAAGCCGTCTGGATCGCGGTCGCGGTCCGGTGGCGACCGTGCTGGTCCAGAAGGGCACGCTGCGGCGTGGCGACATCGTGGTGGCCGGCGCCGAATGGGGCCGCGTCCGTGCGATGCTGGACGATCGCGGCCGGCAGATCCAGGAAGCGGCGCCCGCCATGCCGGTGGAAATCCTCGGCATCGCCGGGGTGCCGGGTGCCGGCGAGCCGTTCGTGGTGGTGGATAACGAGAATCGCGCCCGCGAAATCTCGGAATTCCGCCAGCGCGTGATCCGCGACCGCACGGCGGCCGGCCAGACCGCCGCCCGCGGCACGCTGGACCAGATGCTGGCCCGCATCCAGGCCGGCGCGCAGAAGGAAGTCGCCGTCCTGATCAAGGCCGACGTCCAGGGTTCGGCCGAGGCGCTGCAGGCCACGGTGCTGAAGCTGGAGCATGAGGAGGTCAAGGTCCGCGTGCTGACGGCCGGCGTCGGCCAGATCACCGAAAGCGACGTGCAGCTCGCCAAGGCGTCGGATGCGGTCATCATCGCGTTCAACGTCCGCGCCACGACGCAGGCCCGCGAACTGGCCCAGCGCGAAGGCGTGGATATCCGCTACTACTCGATCATCTATCAGGTCGCGGACGACGTCGAACAACTGGTCAAGGGCAAGGTGGCGCCGAAGCACCGCGAGAAGTTCCTCGGCTATGCCGAGATCCGCAAGGTGTTCGACATCACCAAGGTCGGCAAGGTCGCCGGCTGCTACGTCACCGAGGGCGTGGTCAAGCGCGGCTGCGGCGTGCGCCTGCTGCGTGACAACGTCGTCGTTCATGAAGGCGAGCTCAGCCAGCTCAAGCGCTTCAAGGACGATGTCAAGGAAGTGGCGCGCGGCTACGAGTGCGGCCTGTCCTTCGCGGGTTACAACGACCTGCGCGAAGGCGACATGGTCGAGTGCTACGAGATGGAACTGGTTCCCGCATGAGCCGTAACGCCTCACGCGGCAAGGTGAACACGGCGGGGCCGGCGGGGAAACTCGCCGGCCATGCTGCTTCCGGGCCCACGCAACGCCAGTTGCGCGTGGGCGAGGAAGTGCGCCGCATGCTGGCCGACCTGTTCGCCCGCACGGAATTCCGCGATCCCGAGCTGGTCGATGTCCGCATCACGGTGACCGAGGTCCGGATCTCGCCCGACCTGAAGCACGCCACCGCCTTCGTCGCCCGGCTGGGCCGCAGCGACGTCGAAACCCTGCTGCCGGCGCTCAAGCGCGTGGCGCCGTTCCTGCGCTCGCGCCTGTCCACCGGCCTGCGCCTGCGGGGGGTGCCGGAAATCCATTTCCAGCCGGACACCGCGCTGGATTACGCGATGGAAGTCGATGCGCTGCTGCGGCAGCCGGACGTCGCGCGGGATCTGGATTGAGCCTGAGCGGGCCTCGACTTACCCCGGCACCGACTACTTCCCCTCCCCGACCAGCAGAACCCCCGGCGTCCGACGCACGGTCCGGGCCGCGTCATGCAGCGCCGCGCCGGCGGCCGCGATGTCGCGCCCGGTCGTGGCCAGGTCTGTGCGCGCGGTATCGGCGTCCAGCGCGCGCAGATCGGCCTGTACCTGCCGCGCCTCCACTATCACGGCATGCGCTCCCCGGGCGACGGCGGACATGTCCGCACCCCGATCATGGACCTGACGCCGGGCGGTTGCCTGCAGGTGATCGATATCGGTGTGGGTGACGGCCCAGGCGCGGCCGGTCTGCGTCTCCGCCCGGTTCAGGGCGGCAGCGGTGGCGTGTGCCCGGTCGCGCACGTCCAGAAAGCCGGCGCGCATGGGTGGCAGGGTGGCATCCATCCGGGTGGCGATGTTCCGGCCGTCCGCCCGTGCCTGCTGCCATTGTGCCGCCATGGCGTGGATCGGCAGGGTGGCCAGAGTGCGGCGCAGCACCTGCCAGTGGGATTCGCGGGCTGGGATTTCAATCAGATGTGACAGGCCGGGATGCGGCGGCGGGGACGGTCCGGGGGCGAAATCCAGGTCGATCCCGCTGCGTCCGACAACCAGGCTCTGGGAATGCAGGTGCGCCTGCAATCCGTCCCGCACCAGGTCGGCCAGGGCGATACGGCGCGGCCGGGACGTGCCGGGTGGCGGGATGACGCGGATCAGGTCGGGCCGGACGCGGATCGTGACCGGAATGATGGTCCGGCCCCGCGCGGGATCGGGCAGGACGTTCACCTGTTCGACCCGGCCCAGCGCCACGCCGCGGAATGTGACCGGCGCGCCGGCGCTCAGTCCCGGGACCGGGGTGTCGAAGACGACCAGCGCCCGTTCGGTCCGGGTCAGCAGGCCGAACCGCCCGAACGATCCCAGGATCGCGATCCCCGTTCCGATCCCGCACAAAATAAAGAGCAGGACGGCCAGTGCTGTCGGTTGCCGTGTCATCCGGTCTGTTTTGATTACCCGTTCCGCCAAGGGAAACCTGGCATGGCACAATCCGGCATTGCTCCCTAGTCAGGGCTCGTCTACACGCACGCCTCTTCCGAGGTTCTGAAAAAAGGTTCTGCCCCATGCGACGCAAGCGCGGACGCCCGATCGACGGCTGGCTGGTCATCGACAAGCCGTCGGGCATGACATCGACCGATGTCGTCAACCGGGTGAAGCGCCTGTTCGACGCCCGCAAGGCGGGGCACGGCGGCACGCTGGACCCGCTGGCGACGGGGCTGCTGCCCATCGCCTTCGGCGCGGCCACCAAGACCGTGCCCTACATCATGGACGGCACCAAGCGCTATGAATTCACCCTGCGCCTGGGCGAGGCCCGCGACACCGACGACGCCGAGGGCGCGGTGATCGAAACGTCCGACGTCCGCCCGACCGACGATGCGTTCCGCGCGGCGCTGCCGGCCTTTCGCGGCGACATCATGCAGGTGCCCCCCATCTATTCCGCGATCAAGGTGGCGGGCGAGCGCGCCTATGACATGGCGCGCGAGGGCCGGGCCCCCGACCTGCCGCCCCGCCCGGCGCGGGTCGACCGGTTCGACCTGGTGGCGCGCCCGGACGCCGACACCGCGATCTTCGCCGTCGAATCCGGCAAGGGCGTCTATATGCGCTCGCTGGCGCGCGACATCGCGCGGGCATGCGGTACCGTGGGGCACGTGGCGGCGCTGCGCCGGCTGCGGGTCGGCCCGTTTTCCGAGGCGGATGCAATTCTTCTGGACAAAATTGTCCCAAGCGACGACAACGCGCCTGCCTCACCGGATCTGCTGCTTCCGGTCGCGACCGCGCTGGCCGACATCCCGGCGCTGGCCTTGACCCATGAAGAAGCGGATGCCCTGTCACACGGGCGGGCGGTCAGCCTGCTCGACCTGATGGGACGGATACCGGACGCCGTCGATCCCGCATGCGGGATCGTGCGGGGAATGGACGGGGCGCGCGTGATCGGGCTCTGCCGGCTGGAAGATGGCTGGCTGCGTCCGGACCGCATGCTTTAACCGAATCTGATATGGAGAACACGATGTCGATTACCGCAGAGCGCCGTACGGCGCTGATCGGCGAATACCAGACTGCCGCCACGGATACCGGCTCGCCGGAAGTCCAGGTCGCGCTGCTGAGCGAACGGATCACCAACCTGACCGAGCACCTGAAGACCCACGCGAAGGATTTCCATTCGCGTCGCGGCCTGCTGGTGATGGTCGGCAAGCGCCGTGGCCTGCTGGACTACCTGAAGCGCAAGGATCAGGCCCGGTACCAGACCCTGATCGGCCGCCTGGGCCTGCGCCGCTGATCTGTCGCGCGATCGGGCGGGGCCGTGCGGTGCATGGCCGTGTGTGATCGCGCCGGTCCGTCCCGCCGGCGGGGTGGCTCGGCCGCCCCGCACCGGCTGGACGGCCACACCCGCCGCCCAATCGTGGGCCGGGCAACATGCTGCCGCCATGTCGGTGGAGACATCCGGACCGGGTCGCAGCGTTTCAGGCCACATGGTGTATTGATGGGCAACCGTCATCGCTCCATGCCGTCCGAGACGCTGTCATTCCTCCCGTCGTCCGGGGACCTCCGACCCGCCTGGGCCGGCCGCCGGACAGGGAATGTCTGAATGTTCAATTACTACCGCAAGGAAATCGAGTGGGGCGGCCGTCCGCTGGTGCTGGAAACGGGCAAGATCGCCCGCCAGGCCGACGGCGCCGTGGTCGTGACCTATGGCGACACGGTCGTGCTGTGCACCGCCGTCGGCGCCCGCAGCGTCAAGCCGGGCCAGGATTTCTTCCCGCTGACCGTCAACTACCAGGAAAAGGCCTTCGCGGCCGGCAAGATCCCGGGTGGGTTCTTCAAGCGCGAGGGCCGTCCGTCCGAGATCGAGGTCCTGAATTCCCGCCTGATCGACCGTCCGATCCGCCCCCTGTTCCCCGAGAACTTCCGCAACGAGGTGCAGGTCGTCGCCACGGTGCTGAGCCACGACCTGGAGAACGATCCCGCGATCGCGGCGCTGATCGGCTGCTCGGCCGCGCTGACGCTGTCGGGCATCCCGTTCTTCGGTCCGGTGGCGGCCTGCCGCGTCGGTTACGCGGACGGGGCCTATATCCTGAACCCGACCCTGCCCGAAATGAAGGAAAGCGCGCTGGACCTGGTCGTCGCCGGTACGTCCGAAGGCGTGCTGATGGTCGAGTCCGAGGCGAGCGAACTGAGCGAAGACGTCATGCTGGGCGCCGTGACCTTCGGGCATGAAGCGTTCCAGGCCGTCATCGACGCCATCATCTCGCTGGCCGAGCATGCGGCCAAGGCACCGTGGGACCTGGCCGAGCCGTCGGCCGAGGAAATCGCGCTGAAGCAGCGGATCGACACGCTGGGCCGCGCCGCGATCGCCGAGGCGTATCAGGAGCGCGTGAAGCAGCAGCGCTACAAGAAGGTCGGCGCCGCCAAGGAAGCCGTGCTGGCGGCCCTGGCCACCGAAGGGCTGGACGTCACCGCGGCCAAGCCGATCCTGAAGGATCTGGAAGCCGACGTGGTGCGCAGCGCGGTGCTGGATACCGGCTACCGCATTGACGGCCGCGACCTGAAGACGGTCCGCCCGATCGTCTCCGAGGTCGGCATCCTGCCGCGCGCCCATGGTTCGGCCCTGTTCACCCGTGGCGAGACCCAGGCCCTGGTCGTCGCCACCCTGGGCACCGCCCAGGACGAGCAGGTGATCGACGCGCTGGAAGGCGAATACCGCACCAACTTCATGCTGCACTACAACTTCCCCCCCTATTCGGTGGGTGAATGCGGCCGCATGGGCTCGCCCGGCCGGCGCGAGATCGGGCATGGCAAGCTGGCCTGGCGCGCGATCCATCCGCTGCTGCCCGGCAAGGACACCTTCCCGTACACGATGCGCATCGTGTCCGAGATCACCGAGAGCAACGGATCGTCCTCGATGGCCACGGTCTGCGGCACCTCGCTGGCGCTGATGGATGCGGGCGTGCCGCTGAAGCGTCCGGTGGCGGGCATCGCCATGGGCCTGATCAAGGAAGATCGCGGCTTCGCCGTGCTGTCCGACATCCTGGGTGACGAGGATCACCTGGGCGACATGGACTTCAAGGTCGCGGGCACCGAATCCGGCATCACCGCGCTGCAGATGGACATCAAGATCACGTCCATCACGCCCGAGATCATGAAGATCGCCCTGGGCCAGGCGCGCGACGGCCGCCTGCACATCCTGGGCGAGATGTCCAAGGCGCTGACCGAAGGCCGTTCGGACGTGTCCTCCACCGCGCCGAAGATCACCACGATCTCGGTGCCGAAGGAAAAGATCCGTGACGTGATCGGCCAGGGCGGCAAGGTGATCCGCGAGATCGTTGAATATTCGGGTGCCAAGATCGATATCAACGATGACGGCACGATCATGATCGCGGCCTCGTCCGAAGATCAGGCCACCCGCGCGATCGAACGGATCCGCGGCATCGTGGCTGAGCCCGAGCTGGGCGCGATCTACACCGGCAAGGTGGTCAAGACCGCCGATTTCGGTGCGTTCGTGAACTTCCTGGGCGCGCGCGACGGCCTGGTCCATATCTCGGAACTGGCGCAGGGCCGGGTGGCGAAGACCACGGACGTCGTCAACCAGGGCGACGTGGTGAAGGTCAAGGTCCTGGGCTTCGACGATCGCGGCAAGGTCAAGCTGTCGATGCGGGTCGTCGACCAGCAGACCGGCGCGGACATCACCGAGTCCGTCGGCGAGCGCCCGGGCCGTCCGGCACGCTGAGGCCGGGCGCCAAGGCCGGGTGGCGGCGCGGGGCCCGGGTTCCGCACCGCCGCTTCCCGCCCGTCCGGGCGGGGCACACGCAGTAAAGTCCCGGCCCAGCGGGCCGGGGCGATGACGATAGGGTGATGATGAAGGCGATCAATGCGATCCGCATGGGCGGGGTGGATGTCCTGCCGCTGATCGAAGGTGGAAAGGGCGTGTCGGTTTCGACCGGCATATCGTCCGGACATTGGGCGGCGGCAGGTGGCGCCGGCACCGTGTCGATCGTCAACGCCGATTCGTACGACGAACAGGGTCGTCCGGTTCCGCAGGTCTATCACGGCCGGACCCGGCGGGAACGGCACGAGGAACTGATCCGCTACGCCATCCGGGGCGGCGTCGCCCAGGCCCGCATCGCCCACGACCTTTCGGGTGGCCGGGGCCGCGTCCACGCCAACATCCTGTGGGAAATGGGCGGGGCCGAGGACGTGATCACCGGCGTGCTGGAAGAAGCACCCGGCCTGATCCACGGCCTGACCTGCGGGGCGGGCATGCCCTATCGCCTGTCGGGCATCGCGATGCGGTTCGGCATCCATTATTATCCCATCGTGTCGTCCGCCCGGGCCTTCAATGCCCTGTGGAAGCGCTCGTTCCACAAGAGCGCCGACCTGCTGGGCGGCGTGGTGTACGAGGACCCGTGGCGGGCCGGCGGCCATAACGGCCTGTCGAACACCGAGGACCCGGGCAGCCCCGAGGACCCGTTTCCGCGCGTCCTGGCGCTGCGCAAGCTGATGCGCACCTTCGGCCTGGACGACACCCCGATCATCATGGCCGGCGGCGTATGGTGGCTGGAGGAATGGCAGGACTGGATCGACAGTCCCGAACTGGGGCCGATCGCCTTCCAGTTCGGCACCCGCCCGCTGCTGACGCAGGAAAGCCCGATCCCCGACGCGTGGAAGCGCAAGCTGCTGACGCTGAAGAAGGGCGACGTGTTCCTGAACCGGTTCTCGCCCACCGGCTTCTATTCCTCGGCGGTGAACAACCCGTTCCTGCGGGAACTGCAGGGGCGGTCGGAACGCCAGGTCGCCTATTCCACCGAACCGGTGGGCGAGCATACCGCGTCCTACGGCGTGGGCGCCCGCGCCCGGCAGGTCTTCATGACCGAGGCCGACCGCGAGCATGTCCGCCTGTGGGAACTGGAAGGCTATACCGAGGCGATGCGCACGCCGGATTCCACCCTGATCTTCGTCACGAAGGACAAGGCGCAGGAAATCCTGACCGACCAGGTGGACTGCATGGGCTGCCTGTCGGAATGCCGCTTCTCGAACTGGAGCCAGCGGGGCCCGAACTATACCAACGGCCACAAGGCCGATCCGCGTTCCTTCTGCATCCAGAAGACGCTGCAGGCCGTCGCCCATGCCCACGGGGACACGGGCGATGCGGCGATGGACAACAACCTGATGTTCGGTGGCACGAACGCGTGGCGGTTCGGAACCGATCCGTTCTATGCCAACGGGTTCGTGCCGACGGTGGGGCAACTGGTGGACCGGATTCTCACCGGCCGCTGAGGGAAGGCGAAGGTCGGGCCTTCCCCGAACCCGGCGAGGGCAAAACCCTGCCCTCGCCCCCCGGTTCAGGCGAACCGGATATCCAGCGACCGCAGATAGGTCTGCAGCCCGGCATCCTGGATCGGCATCAGGAACGCCTCTTCGTCGCTTTCATTGTAATGGGCGTGCCACAGGCCCGGCGGGGTGATGAAGGCCATGCCCGACTGCCAGTCCTGGCGGATCGGGTTGATGATCTGGCCCTGCGCGTCCAGTGCTTCCCCGATCAGCGTGTAGCAGCCGTCGGGGCAGGACACGATATAGTCCAGCGCCACCGACTGGTGCCGATGGGGCTTCTGCACCGATTGCGCGGGCAGCAGGCCGAACATCGTCCAGATGACATGGGTGATGGTGCGCGTGGCGGGGAACCGGGCATTGCCCAGCAGGACGGATACGCGGCTGCGCGACCGGGCCTCGGGGCTGGCGGCGACGGCGCGCAGTTCGTCCATCGTCCGTTCGGCCGGATACAGCGTGGGCTCGAACCGCGCCTGGTCCGGGCGTACGCCCAGGTAGGCCAGCAACGGCGCGTCATGCACCAGGTACAGCGTCGCGTCGTCACTGGCGGCGTGCGCATAGTCCGTGCCGCCGGGCAGGGCGACGATGTCGCCGCGCTGCCAGTCGACCGACGGCAGGTGCCCGGCATCCGGCACCGTGCGCCCCGCCCCGCGAACGACGTAGAAGACCTGCGACGTTGCGGCGATCTCCGGGCGCAGCGTGTCGCCGGCATCAATCCGCACGAAGGCGGCGCACAGTCCGGGCGACGTCGCCGGCCCGGGGCAGCGCAATTGTTCGGACAGGTCCAGCGGGATGACCCGGCTGGGTCCCTCGGCCCAGGTTTCGGGCCCCCAGGACATGAAGGGCAGCCGGGGCGTCAGCCCGGGCCGGATCGGGTTCGCCGCGCGGCTGTATTCAAACCATTCGGCATCGCGCGTGACGGGCATGGTGGCACGGTCGAGCATCTGCGTTCCTCTTCTCTTTGCCATCCGGTTCTGTGATTTGCCGGACTGGACGCGGACTGTAGGGTACGGGCTCCGCCAGGCGGAACGGCCGGTTCGGGAAAAGAGTTTTGCGCGGTCCGGCACGCGGCGCAGAGACAGGAGGGGATGTGGACTACGTGACCTGCCTGCGCGTGCTGGTCGCCACCGCCGACGGCGGCAGCCTGTCGCGGGCGGCGGGGGTGCTGCATATGACCGTCTCCTCGGTGTCGCGGGCGATCACCGTGCTGGAACAGGACCTGGGCGCCGCCGTCTTCAACCGTTCGACCCGGGGATTGCACCTGACGGAAATCGGCGGCCGGTTCCTGGCCCGGGCGCGCGACATCCTGGCCGAACTGGATGATG
Organism: Gluconacetobacter diazotrophicus PA1 5; assembly: GCF_000021325.1. GTDB lineage: Bacteria > Pseudomonadota > Alphaproteobacteria > Acetobacterales > Acetobacteraceae > Gluconacetobacter > Gluconacetobacter diazotrophicus. The sequence goes on from NC_011365.1 coordinate 2,306,203, forward strand.
CCCGGGCCGAGGCCGCGTCGCTGAACGCCGCCCCCCGGGGCCGCCTGCGGGTGCTGGCCTCGCCATCGGTCGGCCGGGCGGTGATCGCGCCGCTGCTGCCGGGGTTCCTGAAGGCCTATCCCGATATCGACCTCGACCTGCGCAGCGGGCCGGCCGGCGGGGACCTGTCGCACATCCTGATCGAAAGCGGGGCGGATATCGCGGTCGTCACCGGGCGGCCGCCGGATTCCGGCCTGCTGTTCCGGCCGGTGCTGACGGGATCATGGTGGCTGATGGCGCCGCCGGGGCGGGTGCCTGCCGATGCCGGGCCCGATGACCTGTCCGGCTTGCCCTGCCTGGCCCCGTCGGGCCAGGAGGCGGAATGGCGCTGCCATCGTGGCGGCCGGACGGTCGTCCTGCCCACGACAGGGCGGATTACGGCGGATTCGCCGGACATGCTGCGCGCCCTGGCGGCCGCCGGGGCCGGGCTGGCGCTGCTGCCGGACTGGATGTTCCTGCATGCCGCGCCGGGCGAGGCAGGGTTGGAGCGGGTTCTGGCCGACTGGCGCATCACGCCGGCCGCGGATGAATCCTGCGACCTGTCGGCGCTCTATCCCCGCAAGAAGGTGGTGCCGCCCAAGACCCGGGCCTTCGTGACCGCGCTGGGCGCCGCCGGCCGGGCCTTCGATGCGCGGATGATCTGTCTTAAATGATATTCCGCAGGACGATCCGGACGTGTTTTTCACCATGTGCCGTGCTGATGGCGAAGTCCAGCGTGCTTCCGGTCGGCCCTGTCAGAAGCGACCAGATATCTTCGGGCCGCAACGACGCGGCGGTGTGGCCATTGAGGGTATCGACGGTGTCTCCCACATGGATGCCGGCGGTATCGGCCGGGCCACCAGCATACACGACCGATACCGTCCATGCGTGTCCGTCTTCCGTCAGGCGCAGCCCTGCCCGGTTGAAAACATCCTTTTTGCCGTAAAGATGGTTGGGTTCCAGGATGATGCGCTGACGTGCATAGTCGAATGTCAGGTTGAACTGTCTGAGAATACCCAGGCCGATATTGCCCGATACGTCGCGGTTGGCATCAAACCCTGAATGCTGAAGGGAAATTCGTGTGACTGGGTCGTGGACGTCCGCGACGGGGCGTCCGTCCGGTCCGTCGAAGGCCACGGTGTGGACGCGCCTGCGGGCCCAGACCCCGTGCGTCGTGCTGACGGCCGATCCCGAATAGGGAAGGTTCGCCTGGTAGCGTTCTGCAAGATGATAGCGTCGGGCGAAGGGAGCGATCAGCAGCAGCGATCCGTTATCACCCGTATCGACCGCGAATCGCCCGGCTATACCGTCTATGGATCCGAAAATTTCCGGTTGATTATCCTGAAAATGAAAGGGCACGATCATCCCGCCGCCACGATGGACAAAACGATCAGGTTTCGTAAGTGTCATGACCTGTCGGTCGAAGTCGAAATGGACAACGAACCTCTGCAATGTCTCCAGCCCGATGAGCATGCGGTCCGGGTGATTCCTTTCGAACGCATATGTATGAAAGCCGGGGCGGTTCATGACGGCACCCCCGATCGACAGTGTTGCGAGCCTGCCCAGGCTCGTCGTCGAAAATCCTTCTCCGCCACCTGACATTTTCAAATGTCCTGTCGTGTCGGCATGCAGTGCCGCAACAATGGAAGGCTGCAGAAGCAGGCTTCCTCCGCTGTCGAACTCGGCTTCCGCGTTCAGCGTCCCGTTCAGGGTCACTGGTACGATGATCCGGTTGTCCGCGGTCAGGCGGAACGGAACGTCGATCCTGTCCATGCCTTCCGGCATCGCGATGTCCGATCGGGGGCGTCGGGGTATGGAATAACAGTCGTCCGGAACGGACGGATTGATGTCCACCCGATCGATTGTCGTCACGCTGTCGAATGTCGGATCGGACCCGTCGCCGACCCGGATGGAAAATGGAATCGTCAGGCCCGATACGCGGCGATAGTCGCCATAGGTCGTGACCACTCGGTCCTCGGCCTGCTGTTCGTCGATGCGGTACAGCAGGTGGGTCGTCCCGTCTATCCAGGCATCGAATGTCCGCCCACCCTCGGGCGTGGCGGTTATGACGTCATATGCATGCCCGTTCTCGGATCGGGTGCCGGTGCGGGCGATCGTCGCGGGGTGGCGATCAGGGTACCACCATGCCTGTGCGACGCGGAAGGCCTCGCTTTCGGCATCCAGGATGGCGTCTGTGTCCCCCAGCGTGTACGCGATCCCGCTGCGGGGCATGATCCAGGGCGTGACGCCGTCGAATCCCAGCCCACGCGGCGTGGGAAAGGCCGATGTCAATGTCACGGTGCGCCCCGTCATGACATCATCCTCGCGGCTGCCCGGCACGTCCATGCCGCCCGAACGGGTCGTCGTGCGGTAAGCGAGTGTCCTGACGCCGTCCCAGCGATCGCCGCCCGACGCGGCCTTCATCTGCCGCAGGATGCCGATGGCGGGGTCGCTGGTGTCCAACGGGTCCGACGCGATCGCGATCGGCGTTGAAAACGCGACGGACAGCAGGATGGCGGCAGGAAGGGAATATCGGATCATGGGGCGCAGATAACGCGATCCGCGGGCAGGCGTCTTGAACAGGACAAACATTCCACCGGCCCGCGTGCGCGACGGTCAGAACATTCGGTCCCCGCGCAATCTACCGGGCGATTGTCCCGTCGACGCCTTGACCAGACGGGTCATATGGCTCTGGTCACTGAAACCGGCCAGGTCGGCGACATCCGCCAGGCCGGACTCGCCGTCGTGCAGAAGGGACAAGGCCACTCCGACGCGCAGCCGGCGCATGTAGCGGCCGATGCTACAGCCGAATATGGTGCGAAAGGCGCGCGCCAGATGAATGGGATGCACGTTCGCCAGGGCGGCGAGTTCCCGCATCGAGGTCTGGCGGCCCGGATGGGCGTGAAGATAATCCCTGACGGCCAGAAGCCATTTCGCGCCGCGCGCGTCGGCCTGAACCGATAGACAGGCGTGATCCAGTATGTCGGATACGATGCTTTCCGTTTCGCATGCGTCCTTTGTGGACTTGTCGCGGATGGCACGGGCAAGCCGCATGCCCAGTCCGACAATGCCCGGATCATGGCGATCCATGGCGTCGCTGAACAATCCTGTTCCCTGCCGGTAATGATCGAGCGCGTGTGCGGCGATTTCGATAGTCAGGATCCGTGTGGGAGATGGTGCGTGCCGGTCGGCGTGATGCTCGCCCGGCGGGTGAACGATCAGCATGCCGGGGGTCGCCGTGCGGGCGCGCTGCCCGAAAACTTCCTGATAGCCGCCACTCAGGACAAGACACAGGCTGGCCAGTTCGTGATCGTGCCGGGCGATCCGCAGCGAGGGGGCATAAAGACTGTCCGAGACGACGAAATCCGACAGGACCACCTGCCGGCGTCGTGCGTCGTGCAGGTTGCCTGCACCGCGTGATGTGCTGCCCATCGGATGTCCTTCAATGAGGCTCGGCGTGCCGTATCGAACCGGGTGCGGTCGCGCGTGCCGGCGGGACGATCCCGCCGGGGGTACGGTGGATGCGTATTCAGTCCCCGGGCAGGCAGGCGTCACGGAACAGGGCGAAGGCCCGGGCGCGGTGGCTGATGGTGTTTTTCTCGGCCTCGGGCATTTCGGCGAAGGTCCGGTCGCGGCCCTCGGGGGTGAAGACCGGGTCGTAGCCGTGGCCGTGGGTGCCCCGCGGCGGCCAGGTGATCCGGCCGTCGATCCGGCCCTCGAAGCTGCGGATCGTGCCGTCGGGCCAGGCCAGGCACAGCACCGAGACGAACCAGGCCGACCGGTCGGGATCGTCGCCGATGCCCTCGTGGATACGGGCCATGGCGCCCGGAAAATCCTTCTCCGGTCCGGCCCAGCGGGCGGAATAGATCCCGGGCGCGCCGCCCAGGGCCGCGACGCACAGGCCGGAATCATCCGCCAGCGCCGGCAGGCCGCTGGCCTGCGCCGCGGCATGGGCCTTCAGGGCCGCATTGCCGACGAAGGTCTCGGCGGTTTCCTCGGGTTCGGGCAGGCCGAGCTGGCCGGCCGAGAGGACGGTGATGCCGTATCCGTCCAGCAGGGCGGAAAATTCCACCAGCTTTCCCGCATTGTGGCTGGCCAGGACCAGCCGGTCGCCGCGCGCCAGGCGGCGTGTCGCCTGCCCGCTCACGGTGCGGTCCGCGCGGTCAGGGCGGCGTCCACGGCCTGGCGCTGGGCGATGAAAAGCTGCGCGGTGCCGGTTCGCGCCAGACGCAGCAGCGTGTCGAACTGGTCCTGCGCGAACGGGGCGTGTTCGGCGGTCGCCTGGATTTCGACGATGCCGCCGGTTTCGGTCAGCACGAAGTTGGCGTCGGCGGCGGCGGCGCTGTCCTCGTCATAATCCAGGTCCAGCACCGCGCCGGCCCCGGTCAGGCCGCAGGATACGGCGGCGACCTGCGCCGTCAGCGGCAGGCGGGCCAGCACGCGGTTGCGCACCAGGGTTTCCAGCGCCAGGCGCAATGCGACCCAGGCGCCGGTGATCGACGCGCAGCGGGTACCGCCATCGGCGTTCAGCACGTCGCAATCGACGGTGATCGACATCTCGCCCAGCGCCTCCAGATCGACGACGGCACGCAGCGAGCGGCCGATCAGGCGCTGGATTTCCTGGGTGCGGCCCGACTGCTTGCCCTTCGCGGCCTCGCGGCCGCCACGGGTATGGGTGGCGCGGGGCAGCATGCCGTATTCGGCCGTCACCCAGCCCTTGCCCTGGCCGCGCAGGAACGGCGGCACCCGGCTTTCGACGGTGGCGGCGCACAGCACCTCGGTCCCGCCCATGCGGATCAGGGCCGAACCCTCGGCATGGTGGGCGAAGCCCGGTTCGATGGAAATGGCGCGCAGCGCATCAGGTGCGCGGCCCGAGGGGCGGGTGGTCATGAAGGCGGTACTCCGATCGGCAGGCCGAGGGGCCGGGCATAGCCCGAGCGGGGAACGGATTTCCAGTCCCGTGCTTGTCATGGCCCGCTTCCGGTTCCAGATTTAGGCTGGTCGTTTTTTCGGGCTGGCGTTTCCTGGCCGGTCGAACAGGGAGGAACCAAGGCCGATGGACCCCGCCACGCTGTCCCCCCGTCCTGCCCTGCCGCCCGGGCTGGACGCAAGATCCGCGGCGATCCTGCGTGAAATCGTCGAACAGTACGTGGAAACCGGCGAACCGGTCGGCTCGCGCACGCTCTCGCGCCGCCTGCCGCTGTCGCTGTCCCCGGCCACGATCCGCAACGTCATGGCGGACCTGACCGAGGCCGGACTGCTGTTTTCGCCCCACGCCTCGGCCGGCCGCCTGCCCACCGAAAAGGGCGTGCGGCTGTTCGTCGACGGCCTGCTGCAGTTCGGCAGCCTGACCGAGGACGAGCGCGAGACGATCACCCGCTCGCTGGAAATGCGCGGCCGGTCGCTGCAGGACATGCTGTCCGAGGCCTCGTCTATGCTCTCGGGCCTGTCCTCGGCGGCGGGTCTGGTCCTGGCGCCCAAGAGCGACGGTGCGGTGAAGCATATCGAATTCGTGGCCCTAGGGCCGCGCCGCGCGCTGGTCATCCTGGTGGGGGCGGACGGGCAGGTGGAAAACCGGGTGATCGAAACCCCGATCGGCCTGCCGCCCTCGGCTCTGGTCGAGGCGGGGAACTACCTGAATGCCCACCTGACCGGTCGCACGCTGGAGGGCCTGCGCGAGCATGTCAGCGCCAACATGGCCGCCAATCGCAATGAACTGCATCATCTGACGGCCGAAGTGGTGGCCAGCGGCCTGGCGACGTGGAGCGAGCTGGATCGCGGCGGCACGCTGTTCGTGCGCGGCCAGGCGCGGCTGCTGGCCGACGTGACGGAGATCGAGCGCCTGTCCACCATCCAGATGCTGTTCGAACGGCTAGAAACGCAGGAAACGATGCTGCGCCTGCTGGACCTGGCGCAGGAATCCGAGGGGGTGCGGATCTTCATCGGGGCCGAAAGCGGCGTGTTCGGCCTGTCGGGCATGTCGGCGGTGGTGGCCCCGGCGCGGACCGACAGCAACCGCATCGTGGGTGCGATCGGCGTGATCGGGCCGACGCGCATCAATTATGGCCGCATTATCCCGGTGGTGGATTACACCGCGCGGGTTATCGGCCGGATGCTGGGGTGACTGCCTCGCCAGTGCCATATTGTTTCGTTCTTTTTTGAAGAAAGAAGAAATCTTCTTCATGCAGGAGGCCCGAATGTCCCACCCAGACGCCCGCCAGGCGGGACTCTTCTCCATCGGCGGTGACATCCCGGTCGCCCGGATGGGTTTCGGCGCCATGCGCATCACCGGGCGCGGCATCTGGGGCGACCCGCCGGACCGCGATCGTTCCCTGGCCACCCTGCGGCGCGCGGCGGCGTGCGGCGTCACGCTGATCGACACCGCCGACAGCTACGGCCCTTGTGTCAGCGAGGACCTGATCCGCGCCGCGCTGCATCCCTATGATGGGCTGACGATCGCGACCAAGGGCGGCCACACGCGGCATGGTCCCGATATCTGGCGCCCGGTCGGCAACCCCAATTACCTGCGCCAGTGTGTGCTGATGAGCATGCGCCGCCTGGGCGTGGCGCGGATCGACCTGTGGCAGTTGCATCGCGTGGGGCCCGACTGCCCGCCCGAGGCGCAGTTCGAGGTGATCGCCGCGATGCGCCAGGAAGGGCTGATCCGCCATGTCGGCCTGTCCGAGGTCTCGGTGGACATGATCGAACGCGCGGCGCGCTTCTTCCCGGTCGCCACGGTGCAGAACCGCTACAACCTGGTGAACCGCGCGTCCGAGGACGTGCTGGAATACTGCATCGCGCACGGGATCGGCTTCATTCCCTGGGCGCCGCTGGCGGCGGGCGGGCTGACGCAGGGCCATACCGCGCTGGCCCGGACGGCGGCCGACCTGCAAGCCACGCCGGGGCAGGTGGCGCTGGCCTGGCTGCTGCGCCGCGCTCCGGTCATGCTGCCGATCCCCGGCACCGGCAGCCCCGACCATGTGGATGAAAACACCGCCGCCGCCGGGCTGGTGCTGGACGACGCCACGTTCGCGCAACTGGACAGGGAAGGGCGCGAGGAATGGCACCGGCTGTCGGGTTCCTGAGCGCGGGACGAGACGCGGGCGCGCGACAATGCTAGGACACCGCCTATCGTGATGGACCCTCTTGTGCTGGACATTGCTCCCTTGGACCTCGCCTGTTGGACCCCGGATGATTTTTCCTAACGGATCGGACCGCGACGGCCGGATGCTCGTCACCTCGCGCGTGGGCGGGAACGGCCCGTCGGACGGCGGGGCGCCCCCGGGCCGTACCGGCGGCTTCGGCCTGACCGGTCCGGGGGGCGGCCCGCGCCGGCCGCGCTTTCGCCTGGTGCGTCGCATCGCCGGGGGCGGGATGGCGCTGCTGATACTGGCGACGGCCGCCGGCGGCCTGGTCGCATGGACGAAATACGAACAACTGGTGTCCGACCTGCCGACGGTGGACGGCCTGCGGACCTACCAGCCCCCGGTCATGAGCCGGCTTTATTCCGGCGACGACCGCGTGATGGCCGAACTGGCGGCGGAACGGCGCGTCTTCGTGCCCTACAGCGCCATTCCCGACCGGGTGAAGAACGCCATCATCGCGGCCGAGGACCAGAAATTCTATACCCATGGCGGCGTCGATCCGTTCGCGATCATCCGCGCGGGCCTGACCGACCTGACCATGCAGAAGGGCCATCGGCCGCTGGGCGCCTCGACGATCACCCAGCAGGTGGCGCGCATCATGCTGCTGGGCACCAACGCCGTGTCGCTGCAACGCAAGGCCAAGGAGGCCCTGCTGGCAATCCGGATCGAGCAGACCCTGCCGAAGGACAGGATCCTCGAAATCTACCTGAACGAGATCTATCTGGGCGCGGGTGCCTATGGCGTCGCCGCCGCCGCGCAGACCTATTTCAACAAGCCGCTGGACCAGCTGGACAATGCCGAGGCCGCGTTCCTCGGCGCGCTGCCCAAATCGCCGACCAACTACAACCCCTATCGCTTTCCCGAGGCGGCGCGCGGGCGGCGCGACTGGGTGCTGCAGCGCATGGCCGAACTGGGCGCCATCACCGAGGACGAGGCCCGCATGGCGCAGGCCGAGCCGCTGGTGCCGCAGGCCTTCGTCCGCCCCGGCCCGGTCCCCGGGTCCGAATGGTTCGCCGAGGACGTGCGGCGCGCGCTGATCGAACGCTACGGGCTGGACACCACCATGCAGGGCGGCCTGCTGGTCCATACCAGCCTCGACCCCCATCTGCAGCAGATCGCGACCGGCGCGGTGCGTGACGGGCTGATGGCCTATGACCACGACCATGGCGGCTGGCGCGGGCCGGTCGGCCATCTGGACGGCGTTACGGCCGCCGCGAGCGTGCCCGACGCATGGCAGCCCGCGCTGGCGGCGGTGGCGAAGCCCGCCGGCATGCTGGAATCCTGGCGCCTGGGCGTGGTCCTGTCCCCCACGACGGGCGAGGTCGGATGGCTGGAAGGGCCGGCCTCGCACGGCGTGCCGCACACCGGACGGCTGCTGGCGCGTGACATGGCGTGGATGCGGCGCTGGCGCCTGCCGCGCGCGGGCGACCTGGTCATGATCGAACCCCAGGCCACGGGCGGCGGCGCCGCGCTGCGGCAGATCCCCCGCGTCGAAGGTGCGCTGGTCACGATGGACGTGCGCACCGGCCGCGTGCTGGCCATGGTCGGCGGCTGGTCGTTCGCCCAGTCGCAGTTCAACCGCGCGACCCAGGCGTTCCGCCAGCCCGGATCGTCCTTCAAGCCGTTCGTCTACCTGACGGCGATGGAACAGGGGATTTCGCCGTCGCAGAAATTCGACGATTCGCCGGTGTCCTACGGAACCTGGCACCCGAACAATTACGAAAAGGATTTCTGGGGCCCCACCACGCTGCATGACGCGCTGCGGGAATCGCGCAACCTGGTGACGATCCGCCTGGCGGCCCATATCGGCATGAAGTCGGTGGCGGCCATGGCCGCCAACCTGCATCTGGTCGATGCCATGCCGCATGTCCTGCCCGCCGCCCTGGGCGCGGTGGAAACCACCGTGCTGCGCGAGGCCGGGGCCTATGCCACCATAGCCTCCGGCGGCCGTCTGGTCACGCCCAGCCTGATCGACGACGTGCAGGATCGCGACGGCCACGTGCTGTGGCGGCCCACGGGCATGGATCTGCAGGCCGCGCCCGCCGCCCCGCCTGCCCAGGCGCCCACCGCTTCCGCCTCCCTTCCGGCGCTTCCCACCGTGCCGGCCGACGGGCCCGCGATCATCGATACCCGGCCGCAGGTCGTCTCGCCCGCCAGCGCGTTCCAGATCACCACGATGATGCGCGATGTGATCCTGCGCGGCACCGGCGTGCAGGCGGGGGCGGGCATCGACCGTCCCATCGTGGGCAAGACCGGCACCAGCCAGAACTTCAACGATGCCTGGTTCGCGGGCTTCTCGCCTGAAATCGTGACGGTCGTGTGGGTCGGCTTCGATACGCCGGCGACCCTGGGCAAGGCCGAAACGGGTGCCGCCATCGCCGGACCGATATGGAACCGGGTGATGAAGGCGGTGCTGGCCGACCGGCCGAAGCTGGATTTCCCGGTGCCCGAGGGGATCACGCTGGCACGCTACGACACCGGCATGGGCATGGCGGTGGACGCGTTCAAGCCGGACCAGGTGCCGGGTATCAGTTCCGACCTGTTCGCCAATGCGACGGGCGCGCTGACCGCCGCCGATACCGGGGCCGAGACCATGCCCGACTCCGAAAGCGACATGGCGGCCTCTCCCTCGGTCGGCACGCCCGAAGGCGGCGCGCCCGGCGTGGGTTCCGGCACCGGTCCCGCGCCGCAGGCGGGGCCGTCCGGACCCCCCGCGGCGCCTGCCGGCGGGGGTGACATCGGCATGGGCGGCCTGTATTGACGCCGTGCGCCCGCTGCGGCGGGCCCCCTTTTCCTGACGGAGACCTGTTTCATGTCTGCCGAGACCGATTCCCTCAACGAACAGATCAAGCAGTCGGTGGCGCTGCTGAGGAGGCATCTTTGACTGGGATGTCGCACTTGGCCGTCTCGCGGAACTGAACAACCGGGCGGAGGATCCGGATCTGTGGAACGATCCCGACACCGCCCAGAAACTGATGCGCGAGCGCACCCTGCTGGCCGGGCAGGTCGAGGGCGTGCAGCGCCTGGAAGCCGACGTCCGCGACACGCTGGACCTGGTCGAACTGGCCGAAATGGAGGGCGATGACGCTGTCCTGAAGGACGCGGTGCAGATGCTGCGCGCCCTGGCCGAGGAGGCCAAGCGCCGCGAGACCGAAAGCCTGCTGTCCGGCGAGGCCGACAGCAACGACTGCTATCTGGAAGTCAATGCCGGCGCCGGCGGGACCGAAGCCCAGGACTGGGCCGAAATGCTGCTGCGCATGTACACCCGCTGGGCCGAGCAGCACGGTTACAAGGTCGCGCTGATGGAAAGTTCGGAAGGCGAGCAGGCGGGGCTGAAATCGGCGACGATCCAGGTCACCGGCCCCAACGCCTATGGCTGGCTGAAGACCGAGGCCGGAGTGCATCGCCTGGTGCGCATTTCGCCCTTCGACGCGGCGGCGCGGCGACAGACCTCGTTCGCCTCGGTCTGGGTCTATCCGGTGGTGGATGATTCGATCGAGATCGAGATCAACGAAGCCGACCTGAAGGTCGATACGTTCCGTGCCTCGGGTGCCGGCGGCCAGCACGTCAACAAGACGGAATCGGCCATCCGCATCACTCATATCCCCACCGGGATCATCGTCGCCTGCCAGACCGACCGTTCGCAGCATCGCAACCGCGCCACGGCGATGACGATGCTGAAGGCGCGGATGTACGAGCAGGAACTGCAGCGGCGCGAGGCCGCGGCGGCGCAGACCGAGGCGGCGAAGACCGATATCGGCTGGGGACACCAGATCCGTTCCTACGTCCTGGCGCCCTATCAGCTGGTCAAGGACCTGCGTACGAGTGTCGAGCGCGGCAATCCCGACGCCGTGCTGGACGGCGACCTGGACGACTTCATGGCCGCGGCCCTGGCCGCCCGGGTGGGCGCCACCCGGTCGGAGGCGAGCGCTTCCGCCCAGTAACGGTGCCGCAGCAATGCCGCGAGGTCGCGCCGGATCGGGGCGGGGATGGCGGAGCCATCCCCGCCTTTTTTATGGCACGTCCGCACGCGCATCCCGGGCGGATTCGAACCGGACGGTGCCGCGCACGTTACACGAGATTGCGCTCCCGGTGCCCGTGGGTCGGGCCGGCACCGTTTTCGTATCGCCCCTGCACAGACAGGCGGCACGGCGCGAAAAATGGCAGAATTGATGGCCCGTGCTTAAAAATCGCCGGTTTTTGGCCATTTATGACAGGCGGTTAATATGGCCAATTTTTAGGCCAGTGATGACAAAATGCTCGTTTCGGATTGAGTAAATATCTTGCTTGACATGAGGGGGGGGCAATAGCCCAATTCAATGGCTTGGCGGCATTTCGATGGCTGTCCGGCCAGGTCGGAACGCAGGGGATCGTTGGGTCTCCGATGCTGTTTTCGTGTGTCCTGAATGCCTCAGCGGTCCGCGCCGCGATGCATGGTCCCGGTCTTCCGGGACGGGAGCCGAAGCTGCCTCAGTGGTGCTGATTTGTCGTGGGTTTGAGTGCCGAAACCGGCGCGGACGAGAGGTTAAGGAGGTTTCGACATGAACTACGCGGAACAACAACGCAGTCCGATGAAGCATATCGTCGGGATTACTGTCGTTGTTCTCCTGCACGTGGTTCTGATCTGGGCGTTGATGAACGGCCTCGGGGCGAAGATCGTCCAGGAGTTGCACCCGCCCATCCAGACCAAGATTATCACCGAGCCCAAGCCGCCGCCGCCGCCCCCGCCGCCGCCGCCGCCGCCGGTGATGACGCAGCCGCCGCCGCCGTACATTCCGCCGCCGAAGATCCAGATCCAGCCGCCGCCGCAGCAGGTGATCCGCCAGGTGACGCACACGCCGCCGCCCAAGCCGATGCCGCCCGCGGCCAGCGTGGCGCCGCCCGCGCCAAACGCGCCGGTCGGTCCGCCGGTTCCGGATCATCTGGCGGGCGCGCGCCCGGTGAACAACGTCAAGCTCGAATATCCCGAGGAGGCGCTCGAGGAAAATCGCGAGGGACGCGTGACCGTGCTGTGCGACGTGGAAGCGACCGGCGAGACGACCAACTGTGCCGTCACCAGCGTGCAGGGCGGGCAGGAATTCGCCCAGGCCGCGCTGGATTACGTCCGCCGCGCCAGGTATCAGCCTGCGGTCAAGAATGGTGTTCCCATCAAGGAATTCCACCATCCGTATACGATTACCTTCAGGCTCAGCAACGACTGAAGGTTACCGAAGTTGCCGGAGCCGGCCGGGTGAACCCGACGGCTCCGGGGTTCCGGAAAACGGGCCATCTACCACAAAGGATTTGGAGTACATGACCAGACTGCACCGTGTTCCTGTCGTTGCCGCGTCGGCCCTGGCGGCCGTTCTGAGCGTCTCGTCGCCCGTCATTGCGGTCGCGCAGGATGCACAGTCCGCCGCTCCGGCCGCCGCTCCTGCTCCTGACGCGTCCGCTCCCGCCGCCCCCGCTCCGGGTGCGCCGGCTGCCGCCGCTCCGGCCGCGCCCGACGCTTCGGCTCCGGCTGCCCCGGCCGCCGGCGCTCCCGCCCCGGATGCCTCGGCTCCGGCCGCGACCCCCGCTCCGGACGCGTCCGCGCCGGCCGCGCCCGCGGTGACCCCGCCGGCCGAAGACGCCGCCGCGGCCAAGCCCGCCGGCAACCCGTACGGCCTCGATGCCCTGTGGCGGAACGGCGACATCATCGCGCGCGGCGTTCTGCTGATCATGGTCGCCATGTCGCTGGGCACGTGGTACATCATGGTCACGAAGTTCTTCGAACAGGCCCGCATGTTCTCGGCCGCCAAGGAGGCTTCGAGCGTGTTCTGGACGAAGTCCTCGATCCAGGAAGGCGCCGCGGCGCTGAAGCCGACCTCGCCGTTCCGCTACATCGCCGATACCGGCATCGTCGCGGCCGAGCATCATGAGGGCACGATGCAGGAATCGATCGACCTGCATAGCTGGACGTCCATGTCCATCCAGCGCGCGGTCGATACCATCCAGTCGCGCCTGCAGGGCGGCCTGGCCTTCCTGGGCACCGTCGGTTCCACCTCGCCGTTCGTCGGTCTGTTCGGCACCGTCTGGGGTATCTATCACGCCCTGACCGCCATCGGCATCGCCGGCCAGGCGTCGATCGACAAGGTTGCCGGCCCGGTCGGTGAATCGCTGATCATGACCGCCATCGGTCTGGGCACCGCCGTTCCGGCCGTGCTGGGCTACAACCTGCTGGTTCGCCGCAACAAGGGCGCGATGGACAAGGTCCGCAACTTCGCCGCCGACCTGCAGTCGATCCTGCTGGGTGGCTTCCGTCACGGCGTGACGCCGGACATCGTGGTGCGCCCCGATGACTCGCCGACCACCACGACGACCTCCAACCGGGTTGCCTGAACATGGCGATGCAAGTCGGAGGCGGCGGCGATGAAGACGAGGTGGTGTCCGCCATCAACACCACTCCGCTTGTCGACGTCATGCTGGTGCTGCTGATCATCTTCCTGATCACCATCCCGGTCGCAACGCATACCATCAAGGTGACCCTGCCCAAGGACGCCAACCAGCCCACCCAGACCAGGCCCGGAAACGTGGTCCTGGCGGTGACGGAAAACGGCCAGATCTACTGGAACGAAGTCGCGGTCAAAAGCCGCGCCGACCTTCTGGACAGGCTGGAAAAGGTGGCCGTCATCAAGCCGCAGCCGCAGATCCAGATCCGCGGCGACGCCAAGGCGCGGTACGAATCCGTGGGACGGGCGATCGCGACCTGCCAGGAGGCCGGGATCTACCACGTGGATTTCATTACCGAGCAGCCGCACTCGGACTGACGGACGGCGTGACCCGGTTCCGGCCTGCCGGAACCGGGGACACCGGGGGATTCACATCCGGGCACTGGCCCGCGTATTTAGAGAGTACACCGCCATGGGCATGAATGTCGGCGCTGAAAGCACCACCGAAGACGAAGGCATCGTCGATATCAACACGACGCCGCTGATCGACGTCATGCTGGTGCTGCTGATCATGCTGATCATCACCATTCCGCTGCAGACCCATTCGGTCGCGCTGGACCTGCCGCAGGGCAATCCGCCGCCCTCGACCGAGGTGCCGAAGGTCGTGACCGTTGCCATCGATTTCGATAACAGCATTTCGTGGAATGGCGAGCCGATCACCGACGAGGGCTCGTTGCAGGCGCATTTCGTCGCGGCGGCGGCGCAGCCCGACCAGCCGGAAATGCACATCCACCCGAATCGCCTGGCCGATTACAAGACGGTGGCGCATGTCCTCGCGGATGCCCAGAGGCTTGGCATGACCAAGCTGGGTATCGTAGGTCAGGATCAGTTCATGGAAGGACAGTGAGCTGATGTCATCGAGTCTGTTCCGCGCCGGCCTTCTCGCCGGTGCGATCGTTGCACTTCCCTTTTCGATGTCCGTCGCCGGGTCTGCCCAGGCCGCGGATACATTGAGCATGAAGGTCGGCAAGCCGCTGCAGCAGGCGCAGACCGCCCTGGCCGCGCACAAATATGCCGCGGCGATGAGCGCCGTCGACACCGCCGAGGCGGTGCCGGGCAAGACCGACTACGAAGAATACACCATCGCGCAGATGCGCGCCGCCGTCGCGGCGCAGTCGGGTGACGTGGCGGCCGCCACCGCCGCCTATGACAAGCTGATCGCCTCCAGCCGCACCCCCAAGGATGCCAAGCTGCAGATGATGATGGCCGAGGCCACGATGGCCTACACCGCCAAGGACTATCCGCGCGCGGTGACAGGGATCGAGCGGTACCTGCACGCGGCGGGCAGCAATCCGGCGATGGAAACGCTGCTGATCCAGTCCTACTACCTGCAGCGGGACTATGCGAACGCCGCCCGGGTGCAGCAGGCGCAGATCGACGCGGAAGTGAAGGGCGGCAAGGTCCCGACCGAATCCCAGCTTCAGCTTCTGGCGGCCTGTCAGACGCAGCTCAAGGACCTGTCGGGCCTGAACCGCACTTATGTCACGCTGGCGTCCTATTATCCCAAGCCGGAATACTGGGCGCTGATCCTGCATGGGCTGATGGTCAACCCCAAGGTTCCGCCGGGGCTGCAACTCGACATCTATCGCATCCGTCAGGCGGCGGGCGTGCTGACCGCGCCGGCCGACTACATGGACATGACCGAACTGGCCATGCAGGCCGGGTTGCCGCAACTGGCGCTGGACCTGATGAATGCCGGCTATGCCAGCGGCGCCCTGGGCAAGGACGCGGGCGCCGCGCGCGAAGCCCGGCTGAAGGCCATGGTCGTGAAGGCGGTTGCGGACAAGAAGGCTACGATCGCGGCGGACGAAGCCGCCGCCGTCAACGCCCCGACCGGGAACGCCCTGCTGACCGCAGGCTACAACTATGTGACCTTCGGCCAGGTGGACAAGGGACTGGCGGTGATGCGCCAGGGGCTGGCGAAGGGCCCGCTGGACCCGAACATCGGCAAGCTGCATCTGGGCCTGGCCCAGGTGGCGGCCGGCCGTACCGCCGACGGGATCGCGACGTTGAAGACCGTGGACGGCGACAATGGCGCGCGCGACATCGCGCAATTGTGGATCCTGAAACTGACCCCCGCTGCGGCGGCTCATCACTGACAGGGCGCCGTCAGGGCTCCGGACGGCAGACCCACGACGCGGATCGGCAGGGCCGGGCGGAATACTCCGCCCGGCCCTGCTGTTGTTATGATATTCTTCCTGTCCCATTCTCTTCAGGATGATGAATACAACCGTGACGATGTCCCAGACCGCTTCCGACGGCGACCTGCCTGCCCGTATCCTCGTTGTGGAAGATGATCCCGGCATGCGCACCCTGCTGGTCAGGGTGCTGCAGGGCGATGGCTACCGCGTGCGCGGCGTGCAGGATGGGCGTGAAATGTGGTCGGCGCTGGCGACCTCGCCGGCCGATCTGATCGTGCTGGACGTGATGCTGCCCGGCACCAACGGGCTGGATCTGTGCCGGTCGCTGCGGCGGGGTGGGGTGCCGGTCGACGGTGTCGTACCCGACCCCCAGATTCCCGTCATCATGGTATCGGCCCGGGGTGAGGAACTGGACCGGGTCGTCGGCCTGGAACTGGGCGCCGACGATTACGTCGCCAAACCCTTCGGCCAGAAGGAACTGCTGGCCCGGGTCCGTGCCGTGCTGCGGCGCGGGACGGGCGGCGCGCCCAATGGGCTTGCGGGGGCGCCCCGGCGGGAAACCCTGAAATTCGCGGGCTGGACGCTGGACCTGCGCCGGCGGGAACTGACCGATCCGTCCGGCACCATCGTCGAGATTTCCGGGGCGGAGCACGACCTGCTGGCCAGCTTCCTGGACAATCCGCAGCGGGTGATCGGCCGCGACCGGCTGCTGGAACTGTCGCGCACGCGCCTGGGCGACGTGTCGGACCGCAGCGTCGACGTGCTGGTCAGCCGCCTGCGCCGCAAGCTGGGCAATGAATCGGAAACCCTGATCCGCACCGTGCGGGGCCTGGGTTACATCTTCACCGCGCCGGTGGACCGAACCTGAACCCATGGCGGGCCCTGCTTCCCAGAACGCGCCGCCCGGTGTCCGGCGGATCACGCTCTGGCCGCGCGGGCTGGTGGGGCGGGTCACGGTCGTGCTGCTGGCCGCCGTCGCCCTGGTGTTCATCGGCAGTTCCGTCTTCTACGAGGAAGCCGAGACCTATACCGTCGACGACGCCCAACTGGACCAGATCGGCGAACGGCTGACGATCGACGCGCGGGTGCTGCTGGCCACGCCTGTGTCGCAGCGGCCCATCCTGGCCACCATGCTGTCGACCGGCGACCTGACGCTGGACTGGAGTGCGCCGGAACCCGTCGCGCCGCCGCGTGCGGAACCGCCGGCCCTGCGCGACCTGCACGGCCGGCTGGCGGCGAACCATGATTTTCTGCGCGGCCCGGCGCTGAACCTGGCGCCGACCAAGATCGGGACGGCCGATATTCGCGGCATCCTGCGCCTGCCCGACGGCAGCCGGATCGGCTTCGTCGCCCCCGATATCCTGCAGCCGCACCACACGACCCGGGGCGTCGCCTCGGCCGCGGTGCTGGCCGGGGCGGTGCTGATGGCGGCGGCGATGCTGGTCCATACGCTCAGCATGCCGCTGCGGGCGCTGGCGGATGTGGCGGACGGCGTGGGATCGGGCCAATGGATTCCGGTCGAGGAAAAGGGCCCCCGGGAAGTGCGCTACCTGGCGCGGGCGATCAACGCCATGCAGGACCGCATCCGGCGGTTGATCGCGGACCGGACCGAGGCCCTGGCCGCCGTGTCGCACGACCTGCGCACGCCGCTGGCGCGCCTGCGCCTGCGGGCCGGCTTTCTGGACGACCCGGAGGTGCAGGGCGCGATCGAGAGCGACGTGGCCGAGATGGAGGCGATGGTCGGCGGGGTCCTGGCCTATCTGTCCGGCGAGAACGATCCCGAATCCGCCCGTCCGGTCGACCTGGCCTCGATCCTGATGACGCTGGCCGACGACGCCGCCGACCAGGGGCGGGACGTCAGCTATGATGGGCCGCCGCAATGGCAGGCCCGGGTGCGGCCGCTGGCGATGAAGCGGGTCTTCGGCAACCTGATCGACAATGCCGTCAATTACGGCCGCCGGGCGCGGATCAGGCTGTCGGTGGAACCCAGGCAGTTGCGGATCCGCATCGACGATGACGGGCCGGGCCTGCCCGAGGCCGAACTGACGCGGGTGCTGACCCCGTTCTACCGGGTCGAGGGCTCACGCTCGCGCGCCACCGGCGGGCTGGGGCTGGGGCTGGCCATCGTCAACCGCGAGGTGGCGCGCGAAGGCGGGCAGTTCGTGCTGTCCAACCGGACCGGCGGAGGATTGCGGGCGGAAATCCTGTTGCCCCGCACCGGTCACGGCGTGGGCGGCGCCGGCAGGTCGGCCATCGACAGGTGAAGTGCGGGTTCGTTGGTGTTCAGCCAGATCCCGTGCGGCGAGCGGCCGGTGCGGATGGTGTCCACGATCTCGCCGCTGTTGGGGTCGATGATCGCGACATGCTGGCGCCAGCGCAGCGTGGCCCACATCTTGCCGTCCGGGGCGAAGACAATGTCGTCCGGCCCGCCGGCCACGTGATAGGACTGCACCACGTTCATCGTGTCCCAGTCCAGCCGTTCGATGATCCCCGATGCACGGCAGGTCACATACAGGTTCTTGTGATCGGGCGAGATGAACAGGTTATGCGGCCCGGGCGCCATCTCGATCCTGCGGTCGATATGACCGTCGGCCGGGTTCACCACCGCGACATAGTCGGTGCCCATGACCCCGACCAGGATCTTGCCGTTGTGCCACAGCACGCCCGCCGGCGTGGACCCGACATCGGTGGTCCACAGCACGTTGCCCGTCGCGGTCTCGATCGCCATCAGCTTGCCGGTGTCCTGCAGGCTGACATAGACGACCGACGAATCGGGCGCGTAATTCATGTGGCTGGGCATCGCATCGGCATGCAGGCGATGCAGCAGGTGGAAATCCGACGCATCGTAGATATCGATCTGGTTGCGGGCCAGGCCGGCGATGGTGAAGAATTTTCCGTCCGGGCTGAACTGCATCTGGTAGGGGTCGGAGAGCGTGATCTCCTTCACCCGCGCGCCCGTCACAGCGTCCAGGAAGAACAGCATGTTGCCCGAGGTATCGCCCACCAGCAGGTATTTGCCGTCCGGCGTGGGCGCCGTGTGGTGCGGTTCGCGCAGGACCGGGACCCGGCGCACTTCCTGATGGGTGTCGATGTCGAATTCGCTGATCGTGGCGTCGGCGGAATTCAGCACGAAGGCCAGCCGTTCGGCCCGGGCAGCCCCGGCGGAGAAGACGATCATCGACGCACAGGCCGCCGCCAGCCAGCCGGCGCGGCGGGACATGCGGGGCGTGTGGCGGAACGGGACGAAAAACATCTTGGGTCGGTGCCTCGGAATCGAAGATGGAGCGCCCGTCACGGATCGCATCCTCTGGGCGGGCCTGCGCCCATGCAAGGCCAGAGCACCCATGACGTGTCAATCCATTTCACACGCTCCGGCCGCCTTTCGCCATGACCTTGCGCAAGGACGCATTGCGTTTCCGTCATCCATGTCCCATGCCCGACCATCCGGGGGCTTGTTTCGGCGGCCATCCTGGCTCATCTGGATTGTAATCGGACTGGTCGAGTCCGCTTTCTGCTGCTCCCCTGGAACAAAGGCCCCCCGATGTTCATCGAAACCGAAGATACCCCTAATCCCGCGACCCTGAAGTTCCTTCCGGGCCGTACCATCGTGCCCGGTCGCGCCACGGCGGATTTCGTCAGCCCCGATGCGGTGGCGGGCCGGTCGAAGCTGGCCGACGCCCTGTTCGGCCAACCGGGCGTCGCGCGCGTCTTCCTGGGTGGTGATTTCGTGGCGGTGACCAAGGACGAGGCCACCGACTGGTCGGTGCTGAAGCCGCAGCTTCTGTCCGTGCTGGTCGATTTCTTCGTCTCCGGCATGCCGGCGATCGAGGACGACGCGGCGGTCGAGGAAGAACTGATCGCCCCGGAGGACGAGGAGATCGTCCGCCAGATCAAGGAATTGCTGGACACGCGGGTGCGGCCGGCCGTGGCCGGCGACGGGGGGGATATCGTGTTTCGCGGCTATCGCGACGGGGTCGTGCGGTTGACGATGCAGGGCGCGTGCTCGGGCTGTCCGTCCTCGCGCGCGACGCTGAAGCATGGTGTCGAGAACATGCTGCGGCATTACGTGCCGGAAGTGGTTTCGGTCGAGCAGGTGGACGCATAACAGGAAAACGACATGGTTCTTGACGAGGCCGGGCTGGACCTGCTGTTCCGTACGGCACGCACGCCCGGGCGCTGGCGCGACGAGCCGGTGCCGGACGAACTGCTGCATCGCCTGTACGACCTTGTGCGGCTGGGCCCGACCTCGGGCAACTGCTCGCCCGCGCGCTTCGTTTTCCTGCGCACGGCGGACAATCGCGAACGGCTGCGTGCCGCCCTGTCCGAAGGCAATGTGGACAAGGTGCTGTCCGCGCCGGTGACGGTGATCGTCGCGCATGATCCGCTGTTCTTTGACCGGTTCGGGACTCTCAATCCCGAACCCGGGCTGCGGGCCTGGTTCGCCGCCGATGTCGGCCTGGCGGACGAGACCGCCTTGCGCAACGGCACGCTGCAGGGCGGCTACCTGATCCTGGCGGCGCGGGCGCTGGGGCTGGACGTGCTGCCGATCTCGGGCTTCGACGCCTACGCGGTCGAGGATTCGTTCCTGGCCGGACAGGGCTGGCGCGCCAATTTCCTGGTCAGCCTGGGCTATGCCGACGGACAGCCGGAGCAGCCGCGCGCGCCGCGCCTGTCCTTCGACGATGCCTGCCTGCTGCTCTGACCCCACGGCGGACGCGATGCGGATCCTGGTCCTGAACGGCGCCCCGGCGGGGGCGGACGCCGCCGCCCTGCTGGGCTGCGTGGAGCGCGTGGACGGCGTGCTGCGCCCGGTGCGGATGCTTGACCTGCCCGCGCGGGGCGGGGCGGAGGCAATGCCGGCGCGCTGTGCCGCCCTGCTGGCGGAATGCGGCTGGCGGCCCCGGAACCTGGACCTGATCGCGGCGGTCGTCGGACCCGGATCGTTCACCGGCCTGCGGGCGTCGCTGGCCCTGGCGCAGGGGCTGGCGCTGGGCGCGGGCTGCGACCTGCTGGGGGTGACCGCGGGCGAGGCCCTCGCCTCCGCGCTGCAGGATGAGGCCGGGGCGGGGGCCACCGTGCTGTGCCTGTCGGTCGCGCGGCGCGGGCGCATCTTCGTCGAACAGCCCGGTGGCAACGGGGACGGGACGGTGCGGGCTCAGGCCCTGGACGGGTTTGTCCTGCCGCCGGGGCCGCTGCTGCTGGCGGGCAATGCCGCGGCGGAAACCCGGGCGGCCCTGGGCGGCGCGCGGACGGATATCGCCCTGTCGCGCTGGACGGCGCCGGACGGGGTGATGATCGCCGGGGCCGCGCTGGCGCGCCGTGCCGCCGGCCGGCCGGCGCGCGATGTCCTGCCGCTCTATGTCGATCCGCCGGAGGCGAAGCTGCCGGCCGCCGGCCTGCGGCCGGCCCCATCTTGAATCCTTCACCCTCGAATCCGTCATCCGGGCCGGTGATCCACGCGGCGGGGCCGTATGTGGGGGGCCTGCTGGCCGCGCTGCATCACGATGCCTTTCCGCCCGGGGACCGCTGGGACCGGCCGGCGATGGACACGCTGCTGGGCCTGCCGGGCGTCATCGTCGGGCTGGGCCGGACGGACTGTGCCTCCGTGCCGCAGGGGTTCGTCATGGGGCGTGTGGCGGCGGACGAGGCCGAGATCCTGACCCTGGCGGTATCGGGCGCGGCGCGGCGCCAGGGGCTGGGCCGGGCGCTGCTGGACTGGCTGGGCGCGCAGGCCGTGACCCGGGGCGCGCGGCGCCTGGTGCTGGAAGTATCCGACCGCAACCAGGCGGCCCGGGCCCTGTACGGGGCGGCGGGGTTCGCCGAGATCGGCCGCCGCCGGGCCTATTATGCCGACGGGGCGGACGCCTTCGTGCTGGCGCGCGCGCTGGACGATGCGATGCCCACGGCTTCGTGACGTCAGGCCGGTGCCTTGACGATCAGGATTTCGTGGACCCCGTCGCCTTCATCCGTCTGCTCGGTGATGGCATGGCCCAACTGGCGCACGCTGCGGCTGACATTGTCCAGCGGCACCGTGCCGCGCAGCCTTACCCGTAATTGTCCGCCCCCCGGCAGCCGGTCAAGAGCAAGGCGCGTGCGGACGAACGTCATGGGACAGGTCTCGCCGGTGATGTCGAGCCGGGCGGTTTCGGTATCGATCATTGGACGTTTTCTTCCATCGGGACGTGGTTGCGGCTCTGTCTCGTTCAACTATATAGAGACCCGGTTTATTTGACTGGCGGGATTTAGGTATGGCCAACGAAACGGGTAAGGGTGATCTGAGGGATCTGACGGCGCAGATCACGGCGGCCTATGTCTCCGGCAACAGCGTGGAGACGGCGGCACTGCCGGAGCTGATCCAGAAGATCTATGTCACGCTGGACGGGCTGGGCCGCGTCGTGGCCGAACCGGAGCGTCCGGTCCCCGCGGTATCGCCCAAGAAATCGATCTTCCCGGATTATATTGTCTGCCTGGAAGACGGCAAGAAGCTGAAAATGTTGAAGCGCCATCTGAAAACGGCCTATAACCTGACCCCGGATGAATATCGGGAGCGCTGGGGCCTGCCGCACGACTACCCGATGGTGGCGCCGAATTATGCCAGCCATCGGTCGTCCCTCGCGCGGAAAATCGGCCTCGGAACGAAGCGCGAGGAATGAATGTGGCGTGCCGCGCGGCGGCACGGCCCGATCAAGGGGAGGCGACGCTTCGTTGGACCACACGTCTGATGTTCGGGTTGGGCCGTCGACATGGTAGCGGCAGGCGAGGCTATGGAATCGCGCATCGGGCGCATGTGTATCGAGCGCGGCCTGAAGATGACGGGCCAGCGGCGGGTGATCGCGCGCGTCCTGTCCGAGGCCGAGGACCATCCCGACGTGGAGGAACTCTACCGCCGCGCCGCCGCCCTGGATTCGCGGATTTCGGTCGCGACCGTGTACCGCACCGTGCGCCTGCTGGAAGAGAAGGGCATTCTCGAGCGGCGTGATTTCGGTGGCGGCCGCGCGCGCTACGAGGCGACCGAGGACGGCGACCATTATCACCTGATCGATGTCGACACCGGCAAGGTCGTCGAATTCGAGGACGCCGAACACACTGCCCTGATGCGGCGGATAGCCGACCGGCTGGGATTCGAGCTCGTATCCCATCGCATGGAACTGTTCGCGCGCAGGAAGCCGGCGACGCCGGTCGCGTCAGATGGGGCGGCCGCGCAGCGCGCCGCGGCAAGCAAGGATGAATCACGGCGGTGAGCATCGAGAAACCGACTCAATCCCTGTCGACCCTGGAACTCGACCGTGACGGCTTTCCCGAATTGCGGGGGGGCAACCTGGGGGTGCGCATCGCGGCCAACGACGCCGAGCGTGATGCCGCCCAGGCCCTGCGCTATCGCGTCTTCTACGAGGAAATGGGGGCCAGGCCGGACGAGCGCACCCTGCGCACCCGTCGTGATGTCGATGAATTCGACGAGGTCGCGGACCATCTGCTGGTGATCGATCACGCGATTTCCTCGGGCGCCAAGGGCGTGGTCGGGACCTATCGGCTGATGCAGGGGGATAACGCGCGGAAGCTGGGGCGGTTCTACAGTTCGGGCGAGTACGACCTGTCGCCGCTGACCGACTTTCCCGGACGGCTGCTGGAGGTCGGGCGATCCTGCGTCGATCCGCGCTATCGCGGCCGGGCCGCGATGCAGCTGCTGTGGCGGGGCATCGCGTCCTATATCTTCCTGCACCGGATCGACGTGTTGTTCGGCTGCGCCAGCCTGCCGGGTGTCGACCCCCTGCCGCTGAGCGACGAGCTGACCTACCTCTATCACAACCATCTGGCGCCGCCGGCGCTGCGGCTGCGCGCCCTGCCGCATCGCCGGGTCGAGATGCTGCGTGCCGACCCGCACGCGCTGGACCACCGGCGGTGCCTCGCCCGCCTGCCCCCCCTGATCAAGGGGTACCTGCGGCTGGGCGGTTATGTCGGCGACGGCGCGGTGGTGGACGACCAGTTCAACACGACCGACGTCGCGATCATCGTCAAGAGCGAGCTGCTGGCCGACAAATATTACCGTCATTACGAACGACGGCTGCGTGACGCTCTCGACTAGGGCCATGGCTGCCGGGCCGGCAAGTCCGGCCTGGTCCTGGCGCGCGACGGCGGACCGCGTGTCCGGCGCCCACGGCTGGCGGGCGGACCTGCTGATGCTGCTGGTCGGTGCGCTGGGCGCGCTGGCCTTCCCGCCCGTCGATCTGTTCCCGATCCTGGTGGTATGTTTCGGCCTGCTGATGCGGGCGATCGACCGCGCCGCGTCATGGCGGGGCGCGGGGCGCCGGGGCTTCATGTTCGGGCTGGGTCTGCACACGGCGGGGCTGTACTGGCTGACCGATGCGATCCTGGTCCGTGCCGACACGTTCTGGTGGCTGGTGCCGCTGGCCGCCCCCGGCTGCGCGCTGATCCTGGCCCCGATGGCGGCGGCGCCCGCCGCGCTGTGCCGCCTGGCGCGGGCGGGCTGGCCGCGCTGGCTGGCGTTCGCCGGGTTGTGGACCCTGTTCGACATGGCGCGGGTCTTCATCTTCAGCGGCTTTCCGTGGAATCCCCTGGGCAGCACGTGGGAACTGGATGGCCGGGTGGGTGACGCGATGATCCAGCCCGCATCCTGGATCGGGGTGGACGGGCTGACCCTGTGTACGGTGCTGCTGGCGCTGCTGCCGCTGGCGGGGCGGCGGGGCATCGTGATGGCGCTGGCCGGGCTGGCGGTCTGGGGCGCGGCAGGCTGGGCGCGGCTGGCCGCCCGTCCCGTTCCGGCCGGGCATAATCCGGTCGTCGTGCTGGTGCAGGGCAACGTGCCCGAGACGCAGAAGATCGCCGCCCAGGACGACGCGGCGATCTTTCGCCGCTACCTGGCGCTGACCCGGTCCGGCGTGGCCCAGGCGATGGCGAATCCGGCCTGGTCGGCCGACCATCCGGCCGTGTTCGTCTGGCCCGAAACGGCGTTTCCCGGACTGTTGCAGGAAGACGACCTGGCGCGGCAGATGATCGCCCGGGCCGGCGCCGGGGCGGCTGCGGGCGTGATCGGCAGCATCCGCAGGGATGAAGACGGCCATTGGCGCAACAGCGTGATGGCGGTGGCCGAGCCGGACGGACGGGTGGCCGCACTCTATGACAAGGCGCATCTGGTGCCGTTCGGCGAATACCAGCCCCGGTTCCTGCCGTTCCACGTGGTGCCGGGCGACGGGATGGCGGCGGGGCCGGGCGTGCGGACCTGGCACGTGCCCGGCATGCCGGCGGCCGGTCCCCTGATTTGTTACGAGGTCATCTTCGCGGGCCAGGTTGCCCAGGAAACGGACCGGCCGGACTGGCTGGTCAACGTCACCAACGATGGCTGGTACGGCGACACCGCCGGCCCGCGCCAGCACCTGGCCGCCGTGCGCATGCGCGCGGTCGAGGAAGGGCTGCCGGTGGCCCGGGCCGCGAACACCGGAATATCCGCCGTGTTCGACGCCCACGGGAGCGAACTGGGGCGGCTGGGATGGAACCGCCAGGGGGTGCTGGTCGTTCCCGTGACGGGGTCTCTGCCCATGACGCCCTTCGGCCGTTTCGGCCGCTGGATACCCATTGTGTTGGCGCTGGCCTTAATCATGCCCACTTTGTGGCTTCACATATCCGTGCGGATATTTCGCCGGGCTTGATGCCACGGTCGGTTTTCGTCTTGTCCGATTTGTCTGTTTGTGGCCCTCGGCGGTCTTTTCCGCCGCGCTGGCCATGTTGTCCGTGCCGATCACAGGGAAAATGCGACCGCATCGCATTCCTGATTGCATTACCGGAATTTAATTCCCAAATTCCCAGTTAGCAGGCCACCCGTATAATGGTAAACTATTCATTAATGCAGCATTCTTCGGATAATCGTGATTTCAAGGGGCGGAAAGACGGTTTGACTGACAAGCCAGTTTCGGGTCCCAGCCCCGTGGACGTCCATGTCGGTGGCCGTATCCGGCTGCGCCGGACCCTGATGGGTCTGTCCCAGGAGCGTCTGGGTGACGCCCTGGGGCTGACCTTCCAGCAGGTCCAGAAATATGAACGCGGCACCAATCGCGTCAGCGCGTCTCGGCTGTACGAACTGTCGGAAGTGCTGGACGTGCCGGTCAGCTTCTTCTTCGACGGGCTGGACAGCGGCCAGGCCGGGTCGAAGGCGACGAACGCGATTCCGGGCTTCGCCCAGGCCCAGGAAGCCTTCGGCGGCGCGCCCGAGGGCGCGGCCCCGGCGAGCGAGATCGCGCTGTTTTCCCGGCGCGAGACGATCGAGCTTGTCCGTATCTATTACCGGATCGAAGATCCCGCCATGCGGCGCCGGGTGCTGGACCTGATCCGCATGATGGCGCCGCCGGAATGACCGTCTTCCGTTTCTGAGGACAGAAGCAGCGCAGGCGTCCGGCGCCGGTTACTCGCGCCGCAGCACCTGGTCGTTGATGAATGAGGCCAGCCGTCCGGCCACGAAGTCCCGGCGCAGGCGGGCCTCGTCATATTCATCGCGCACCCAGTCCAGGAACGGCAGGCGGCCCTCGGCTTCGTGCCGGTAGCGCAGGAAGAACGCATCCAGGATACCGGTGCGCGATCGGTTGAAATGACCGAACCGCCAGGAAAGTTGGCGCAGCGCCTGCTCGGCGGTGCCTCCTTCGAACAGGATCACCAGGCCCGATGCCAGTCCCGCGCGGTCGGCGCCGGATTTGCAGTGCATCAGCATGGGGAAGTCCAGCGTGGCGTACATCGCCGCGAAGCGCAGGATGCGGTCGCGATGGGGCGCGCCCCGGCTTTCGAACGCCATGTCCAGGTGGGTCAGGCCGATGCGCGACGCGGCCTCGCGCGACAGGGCGTCCGACCCGCATCGGCGATGGCCACGCAGGTTGACCAGCGTGCGCAGGCCGTAGCGACGCGTGGCGGCCGCCAGGCGGCGGGGCGTGGGGTGGTTGCAGCGATAGACCTTGCCCGGGATCACGGCGGCGAAATTGGTCCAGGGCAGGCGAAAGACCGCGTGATCGACGAACAGGCTGTCGATCCAGGCCCGGCGTCGGCTGCCCGGCGCGGCTAGGGTTCCGTCGAACAAGGCTGGCTGCTTCCTGGCGCAAGGGGGCAAAAAGAAAGGGCGTCGGATGTGTCCCATCCGGCGCCCTGTCCGTCAATCATTTCAGTCGGTCGCATCCGCCGGCTTGCCCGGCGGCGCGGGATCAGATCTTGCGTTCCAGCTGCAGTTCCTTGATCCGGGCGATGGCCTTCGCCGGGTTCAGGCCCTTGGGGCAGGTCTGGGTGCAGTTCATGATCGTGCGGCAGGCATACAGCTTCAGCGGATCTTCCAGCGCATCCAGCCGCTCGCCCGCATGTTCGTCACGGCTGTCGGCGATCCAGCGATAGGCCGCCAGCAGGGTGGCCGGGCCCAGGTACCGGTCGCCGTTCCACCAGTAGGACGGGCAGGACGTGGTGCAGCAGAAGCACAGGATGCATTCCCACATCCCGTCCAGTTCCGCACGTTCCTCGATGCTCTGGCGGCGCTCCGAATCCGGCGGGGGCGCCGTATCGGATTTCAGCCAGGGCTCGATCGAGCGAAGCTGGGCATAGGCGCCGTTCAGGTCGGGCACCAGGTCCTTGACGACCGGCATGTGCGGCAGCGGATAGATCGACACCGCGTCATGCACGTCCTTGATCGGCTTCAGGCACGCAAGCGTGTTTTCGCCGTCGATGTTCATGGCGCACGACCCGCAGATCCCCTCGCGGCAGGACCGGCGGAAGGTCAGCGTCGGATCGACGTTGTTCTTGATGTGGATCAGCGCGTCCAGCACCATCGGGCCGATCGTATCCAGATCGATCTCGTAGGTGTCGACGACGGGGTTGGCACCGTCGTCCGGGTTCCAGCGATAGACCCGGAACGGCTTGACGTTCTTGGCGCCGGGTGCGGCCGTGAAAATACGGCCTTTCCCGATCTGGCTGTTCTTTGGCAGGCTGAATTCGACCATCGTCTCGTCCCTTTTCCGCCGCTTCGCTTAGTAGACGCGCTTTTTGGGGGGGAAGACCTGGACCTCGTCGGTCAGCGTCTTCATGTGCACCGGGCGGTAGGACAGTTCCACGCCACCCTTGTCGTCCAGATGGGCGACGGTGTGCTTCATCCAGTTCTTGTCGTCACGCTCGGGGTAGTCGTCGTGCGCCTGCGCGCCGCGGCTTTCGTGCCGGGCCTCGGCGCCCGCCATGGTAACGGTGGCGTTGGCCAGCAGGTTCTCGAATTCCAGCGCTTCCATCAGGTCGGTGTTCCAGATCAGCGAGCGATCGGAAATCGACAGGTCGGGCACGCCCGTCCATATGTCCTTTATCTTCTCGACGCCTTCCGCCAGGCTCTTGGTGTTGCGGAAGACGGCGGCATGCTTCTGCATCGTGCGCTGCAGCGTGTCGCGCATGACCGACACGTGGGTGCCGCCCTTGGCCGAACGCAGACGGTCCAGGCGGTCCAGCGCGGCCTCGCCCGCCTTGGGGGGCAGCGGGGCGATGGTCTCCATGGGCTTGATCAGCTCGGCGGCGCGCTTGGCGGCCGCGCGGCCGAACACCACCAGGTCCAGCAGCGAATTGGTGCCCAGGCGGTTGGCGCCATGCACCGACACGCACGCGGCCTCGCCCACCGCCATCAGGCCGGGCACGACAGCGTCCACATTGTCGGCCGTCGGGCGGATGACCTCGCCATGATAGTTCGTGGGAATGCCGCCCATGTTGTAATGCACGGTCGGCAG
This sequence comes from Gluconacetobacter diazotrophicus PA1 5, assembly GCF_000021325.1. Taxonomy (GTDB): domain Bacteria; phylum Pseudomonadota; class Alphaproteobacteria; order Acetobacterales; family Acetobacteraceae; genus Gluconacetobacter; species Gluconacetobacter diazotrophicus. The sequence continues at coordinate 2,334,720 of NC_011365.1, forward strand.
GACGGGCACCGGCTCCTTGGTCACGTCGATGCCGGCGAAGATGCGCGCGGTCTCGGAAATGCCCGGCAGGCGCTCATGCAGCAGGTCCGCACCCAGATGCTCCAGGTGCAGCAGCATGTAGTCCTTTTTCGGGCCGCAGCCGCGACCCTCGTTGATCTCGATGGTCATCGAGCGCGACACCACGTCGCGCGACGCCAGGTCCTTGGCGGTCGGCGCGTAGCGCTCCATGAAGCGCTCGCCCTCGGAATTGGTCAGGTATCCGCCCTCGCCACGGCAGCCTTCGGTCAGCAGGCAGCCGGCCGGATAGATGCCGGTCGGGTGGAACTGGACGAATTCCATGTCCTGGGTCGGCACGCCCGCGCGCATCGCCATGCCGCCGCCGTCACCCGTGCAGGTGTGGGCCGACGTGCAGGACTGGTAGGCACGGCCGTAGCCGCCGGTCGCCAGCACCACCGTCTGGGCGCGGAAGCGGTGGATCGAACCGTCTTCCAGGCACCACGCGATCACGCCGCGGCAGGCGCCCTGGTCGTCCATGATCAGGTCCAGGGCAAAATATTCGACGAAGAATTCGACGTTATGCTTCAGGCACTGCTGGTACAGCGTGTGCAGGATGGCATGGCCGGTGCGGTCGGCGGCGGCGCAGGCGCGGGGCACCGGGGCCTCGCCGTAATTGCGCATGTGGCCGCCGAAGGGGCGCTGGTAGATCTTGCCTTCCTCGGTGCGCGAGAACGGAACACCCAGATGTTCCAGTTCCTGCACGGCGGGAACCGCCTCGCGGCACATGTATTCGATGGCGTCCTGGTCGCCCAGCCAGTCCGACCCCTTGACGGTGTCGTACATGTGCCAGCGCCAGTTGTCCTCGGCCATGTTGCCCAGGGACGCGCCGATGCCGCCCTGGGCGGCGACGGTATGGCTGCGGGTGGGGAAGACCTTGGTGACGCAGGCGGTCTTCAGGCCGGCGGCGCCCATGCCCAGCGTGGCGCGCAGACCCGATCCGCCGGCGCCGACGACGACCACGTCATAGGCGTGATCGACGATCCGATAGGCATTTGATGAAGGGAGAGTGATCGCGTTCATTTCTTGGACGTGTCCCGATGCTCGTCCGGCCCGCGGGACGGCTTGTGTCGCCGCCGGGCCGGAACTGTCTCTGTATCGCTGTCTCTGTACTCACGGACCGCGCGGGCCCGATCCGCCATGTCAGGCGATTGCCTTGCGCGACGGGGCCAGTGCCAGCTTCAGGACGGCGATCACGGCGAACAGCCCGATCAGGAAGGCGGCGCCCTTCATCAGCAGGCTGACCGGCAGATGCGCCTTGCCATGCACATAGTCATCGATGATGACCTGCAGGCCCAGCTGCATGTGGTAGAAGGTCAGGACCATCAGGGCCAGCAGCATCGAGGAATTGACGGGCTTGCCGCCCCATTCCACGACATCTTCCTGGCTGGAGCCCGCCAGGCGCAGGACCTGCAGCACGAACCAGCCCGACAGCGGCACCAGGGCGACGGCGGACATCCGCTCCATCCACCAGTGGTCCACCCCGGTCTTGGCCGAGCCCAGTCCCCGTGCCCGGGACAATTGCGAGCGCATGACATCCATGCGCGGCGTATGGGACGCGTTCATGTCAGGATGCCTTCTTCTTTCTGGAACGGCAGGCCGCAAGGCCGAAGATGGTGGCGACGAGCGCCAGCGTCGTCCCCACCGTCACGCCCACCGCGATGGGCCCGTCCTCGTTGATCTCTTTCTTCTCGAAGCGGTAGCCGGCATCCCACGAGAGATGGCGCAGGCCCGCGACGAAATGATAGACCAGCGACAGCGTCCAGCCCACAAGGGCCAGCTTGCCCATGGGATTGCGGGTAACCTTCTGAACCCTCTTGAAGGATTCAGGGCCTTTCGCGGCTGCATTCAGCCAGCACACGCCGAGTACCGAACCGGCGGCCGCCGCGACGCCGGCTGCCCGGTTCGCGATTGAAAGGAACATTGAAAGTCGGAAGCGATAGACCTGGAGATGCGGGGACATGGGTCGCCGGGTCAGTGTTCCGTCGCTTCGGTGCCCTATATAGAGCGCATCACGGACATCCTGCATGGTCGTCTCGTCGATTTCCCTGATTATGGCTCCGGTTTGTTCCGTCGCCTTGTGTCTGTATCGGTCCTACGCCGGGGAGGGGGCGCGGTCAACGCAGGGGGGAACACGAGGTCGCGAGACGCGTGATTGCAGTGCCGTGGCACGCAACCGGAACGATTTCGTACCGTTCCGGTTTTTCGTGGTGTCGATCAGGCTGCCTTGTGGTGAATCAGGTCCAGCGCGATCATGGTTTCCGCGATCTGTACTGCATTCAGCGCGGCCCCCTTGCGCAGATTGTCCGCCACGCACCAGAAGGCCAGGCCGTTGGGTACGGTCGGGTCGATCCGCAGGCGCGACACGTAAGTTGCGTCCTCACCAACACATTCTGTCGGCGTGACGTAGCCGCCATCCTCGCGCTGGTCGTGCAGGATGACGCCCGGCGCCTCGCGCAGGGCCTCCCGCGCGCGCTCCAGGTCCACGGGTTCCTCGAACTCGACCGTGATGGCCTCGGAATGGCCGATGAAGACCGGCACGCGCACGCAGGTAGCGAAAACCGAGATGTCAGGGTCAAGGATTTTGCGGGTCTCGGCCGTCATCTTCCATTCCTCCTTGGTCGCGCCGTCATCCATGAAACGGTCGATATGGGGAATGCAGTTGAAGGCGATCTGCTTGGTGAACTGTTCGGCCTTCAGCGGGTCGCCCACGAAGCTGGCGCGCGACTGGGCGAACAGTTCGTCCATGCCTTCCTTGCCCGCGCCGGCCACCGCCTGGTACGTGGCCACCACGACGCGGCGGATGGTGAACAGGTCGTGCAGCGGCTTCAGCGCCACCACCATCTGGATGGTCGAGCAGTTCGGGTTGGCGATGATGCCGCGCCGCGCCCGCTTCAGCGCGTTCGGGTTGACCTCGGGCACCACCAGCGGCACGTCGTGTTCCATGCGGAAATGCGACGTGTTGTCGATGACGATGCATCCGGCCTTGGCCGCGCGCGGCGCATGCACCGCCGAAACCGACGCCCCGGGCGAGAACAGGGCGATGTCCCAGCCGGTGAAGTCGAAATGCTCCAGGTTCTGCACCTTCAGCACCGTCTTGTCGCCGAACGAGACCTCCTGCCCCGCCGATCGGGCCGAGGCCAGGGCGACGATCTCGTCTATCGGAAACGCGCGTTCGGCCAGCGTCTTGAGCATTTCCCGCCCGACGGCGCCCGTGGCGCCGACGACCGCAACGCGGTATCCCATCGATCCATTCCCTGATCTGCGCGCCCGGCCTGCCCGGGGGCTGCGTGTTTTCTCCTGATTGGAGACGCTGACAGGTAGTGCCGTCCCGGGTGCTATGCAAGCAGGACAAGCGGGGCCTCGCGGGTTGCGGTCTCGCATCCTTGTGTTGGCACGGTGCGTTGCCGCTCCGCCCCGCCGGGTGTCTGATGGCCGGACATGACAGCCGTTCGTGATCTGGCGCAAGGTCTTCCCCCGCGCCGGCGTCTATGCTCGGGCTGCTGGCTGTTCAGGAGAACTATCCGTCATGTCCTTCTCTCGCGACATATCGTCGCCGGCGCGCGCCCGGCATGCCATCCCCCCCTCGGGCAGCAAGCCGGCCCCGGCCTCCACGCTGGTGGTGTTCGGCGCCCATGGCGACCTGACGAAGCGGCTGTTGATGCCGGCCCTGTACAACCTGGCGGGCAGCGGATTGCTGGACCCGGATTTCCGCATTATCGGCATCGACCGCGTGCCGGGCAGCACGGCGGAATGGCGCGACGGGCTGGCCGCGACGATGCAGGAATTCACCCGCGACCGCGATGCCGAATTCTACACCCCCAGCATCGACGCCAAAGCCTGGGGCTGGGTCGCGGACAGGCTGGAATACGTCCAGACCGATTTCTCGGACCTGGCGCAGGTGCGGGCCCTGGGCGAGAAACTACCGGGCAGCGCCGTGTTCTACCTGGCGGTGCCATCGCGTTTCTTCGGGTCGCTGGTGGCCACGCTGGGCCAGGCCGGGCTGCTGGCGGAACAGGACGGCAGGTTCCGCCGCGTGGTGATCGAAAAGCCGTTCGGCTCGGACCTCGCGACCGCGCGGGCGCTGAACGCGCAGATCCTGTCGGTGCTGGACGAACGCCAGATCTATCGGATCGACCATTTCCTGGGCAAGGAAACGGTCCAGAACATCCTGGCCATGCGCTTCGGCAACCTGATCTTCGAGCCGCTGTGGCGGAACGAGTATATCGACCATGTCGAAATCACCGCCGCCGAGACCATCGGGGTCGAGCAGCGGGGTGCGTTCTACGAACCGACGGGCGCGCTGCGCGACATGGTGCCGAACCACCTGTTCCAGCTCTTCGCCATGGTGGCGATGGAACCGCCGGCCTCGTTCTCGGCCGACACGGTGCGCACGGCGAAGGAGCAGCTGTTCGAATCCGTCCGCCCGGTGGCGCCGGAGGACGCGGTGCGCGGCCAGTACCGGGCCGGGACCGTCGACGGAAAGCCCGTGGCCGCCTATCGCGACAGCCCGGGCGTCGCCCCCGACAGCGTGACGGAAACCTATGTCGCGCTGAAGCTGCATGTGGATAACTGGCGCTGGTCGGGCGTGCCGTTCTATCTGCGCACCGGCAAGTCGCTGGGCGGCCGCCGGACCGAGGTCGTGGTGCAGTTCAAGAAGCCGCCGGTCGCCATCTTCCGCGGCACCGCGACCGACGCGCTGCCGCCCAACCGCATGATCCTGAACATCCAGCCCTCGCAGGGCCTGACCATCGGGATGGCGGCCAAGCATCCGGGCCCGGCAATGGACCTGGCCGAGGTGCAGGTCCGCTTCCGGTACGAGGACGCGTTCGACCTGCAGCCCAATGTCGGCTACGAAACGCTGCTGTATGACTGCCTCAGCGGCGATGCGACGCTGTTCCAGCGCGCGGACAATATCGACGCCGCCTGGGCGGCAGTGGACCCGGTCCTGCAAGCCTGGGCCAAATCGTCCGATAGCCTGGAATTCTACGATGCCGGCGCCACCGGCCCGGCCGGGGCGGACGCCCTGCTGGCCCGCGACGGCCGAAGCTGGTACCCGCTGGACGGCGTTTAAGAACCGGGCTTGTCTTATGACTTTTTTGTCGCGGTGAGCGATAAAGGGCCGTTCAGCCGGGGTGGCCACCCCGGCTGAACGGGAAGGGGACGGGTCGCCTGGGCTGGACCATAGCGGGTCGTGGCGGAGTATGACCGCCCCTTCTTTTCCTTGTGCCCTGAACGGATACCGGGGGGCTTGAGCCCCGGATGACAAGCATAGGACATGGAAAAGATGATCGCGATCGCCTCCCGTGCCAAGCCTGAAATGCGCGATACCCCGATCACGATCGGGATCGACGTCTCGAAAGATCACCTTGATGCCGCGCTTCATCCGGGCTCCGCGACGCGGCGGTTCGATAATGACGCCGCCGGTCATACGGCCCTGCGCCGCTGGATCGGCAAACGGGCGGTGGCCCGTATCGTGTTCGAAGCAACGGGGATCTATCACCGTGCCCTTGAGCGCCGCCTGACCCAGGCGGGCCTGCCCGTCTGCAAGGTCAACCCGCGCCAGGCCCGGCGCTTTGCCGAGGCGACTGGCACGCTGGCCAAGACCGATCGTGTGGATGCGCTCATGCTGGCCCGTTTCGGCGTGGCGCTGGAGCCCGCGATACGCCAGGCCCCCAGTGAAAAGCAGGCGGAACTGGCCGAACTCGTCGCCGCCCGCGAGGGGCTTTCGCGTGACCGGACGAGAACCCTGAACCGCAAGGCCGCCACGGAGAACGGCCTGCTCCTGCGTCAGACCCGCCATCGCCTGCGTCAGATCGAAGCGCAGATCGCGGCCATCGACAAGGCGGTCGCGGCCCTGATCGACGCCGAACCCGTAATGGCGCACCGGCGCGATATCCTGCTCAGCATTCCCGGCGTGGGCGCCACCACAGCCCATGCCCTGCTGGCCAACATGCCCGAACTCGGCAGCATGGAGGAGGGGCAGGCCGGCGCGCTGGCCGGCCTCGCGCCCATTACGCGCCAGTCGGGAACCTGGCAGGGAAAGAGCGTCATCCGGGGCGGCCGCGCTCAGCTGCGCCGGGCCCTCTACATGCCGGCACTGGTCGCCATCCGGCATAATCCCGATCTCAAGCGCCAATATGACGCTCTCGTCGCACGCGGAAAACCGGCCATGCTCGCCATCACCGCCGTCATGAGGAAGCTCATCGTCCTCGCAAACGCACTCCTGCGACAGGATCGCTCATGGGCACCAAAAATAGCTTGATCAAGACGGATACTCAGCCCGGACCCGGCAGGGCATGATGCCCTGCACCCCGGATGACTGGGTTTCCAAAGGGCCAAGCCCTTTGGCGGGTCCAGGGCAGCGCCCTGGCCTTCAGGTCAATGCTGGTCCCGTCCGTCCGAATGACGGAACAGGGTATCGGCCTCTTTCTTCTGTGCGTCGCTCAGGCCGTTATACAGTGTGCGGAACGCCATGTTCAGCGCCTGCAGGTTCTGCGCGCGCTGCGTTATCAGGTCGGCATAGGACTGCATGTTGTCGGGCGCGCTCATGCCCGCCAGCTTCTCGCGGCGCTGCAGGATGGCGTCGTGGAAGCGGGTGGCGTTGTCGCGCATCACCTGGACGAACGCGCCCCAGGCGGTTTCCTGCGCGGATGTGATGCCCAGTTGCTGGTGTAGGGTGGCGATGTGCGCCGCCAGCAGGTCGGGCGCCGAGTCATGGGGGGTATGGACCGGAACGGCCGAGCCCTGGCTGGAAGGGGCCTGGCTGGACGGGCCGGGGGTGCCGGAAGCGGGAGCACTGGAAGCAGGGGTGCTGGGGCTGGCGGTGCCCGGACCTGCCGTGCCGGGGCTGGCCGCCGTCTGGCCGGCCGGCGCGGCGCCCGGTGCGGCGGGCGGAGGCGCGTCGGCGGCCGCGAGGGCCGGGGCCGGGAGCAGGGTGAGGGCGGCGAGGAGCGTGAACCGGCGAACGGTCATGAACGGATGACTCCGGTAAAGGCGGGTGGACGGAAGGGGGCCGGCCGCATCAATAGGGCGACGGTCCGTACGACGTCTGGGGGTAATAAGCCGGCGGCGGGGGCGGAGGTTCCGCCTGCGGGGAATAGGCGGCGGGCGGCGGCGCCGCCTGCGACGACAGCGCCCCGCCGACCAGCGCGCCGACGGCCAGGCCCGCAATGCCGGCACCGACGACGGCCCCGACTCCCGGGCCGCGATGATAGCCGCCGCCACCGCGCCAGCCGGGGCGGCCCCGGCCCCAGTCGCGATGCTCGATATGACGGCCGCCGCCGTGCCAGCCGGGGCCGCCATGACCGCGCTGGGCCAGCGCGGCCTGCGGCAGGGTGGTGGCGATGGTCCCGGTCAGGCAGATGCCGGCCAGAAGCAGGGGCAAGGTTTGAACCCGCATGATGGGGCTCCTTTATCGATCAGTAACGTCCTCGGAGCGTACTATCGGCATCAATCTTGGCGGAATCGCGGCTTCCCTTTCCGCAGGCGATGGTCAGGCGGCGCGCGACAGGCGCTTGGCCAGGGCAGAGAGGCGGTGGCGGCGCAGTTCGCTGCGGGCCTTGGCGCCGGTTTCCATGTAGTTGAGCTGGATCGTGTAGCGCCGGCCGACATATTGCCGGTGGCCGTGCCACGTGGTCGGCCCGTTGGGGAAGATCAGCAGCGTGCCGTCCACGGGCGGGACCTCGGCGGCGAAATCCTCGATATCGTCCGGGCCGCGCAGTAGGCGCACGCAGCCTTCCTGCCGGGCCCAGGACGCGCTGGCCGGGTTCAGGTACAGCAGCACCGTCACGCGCTTGGCCACCGAATCGCAATGGATGCGCCCGTCCTTCTCGCGGGTGCGGCCCCGCAGGGTCAGCATGGTCGGCGCATCGTGCAGGTCCAGGCCGAACTTGCGGGCGATGATCCCGCGCAGGACCGGCCCCTCCATTTCCTCCATCACGCCGCGCACCAGCGGGGACACGGCCAGGGCGGAAGGGGGGAACGACCCGCCGGAGGCCAGCTCCGGCAGCGACGCCACCAGGGCTTGCAGGTCATCCGGCCGGATGAAGTGGGGGACGACCGCATGGGGGAAGGGATCGTCGGAAACCGGGGCGGCTTCCAGCGCGGCATAATCGGGACGGATCGGCGCGGTAATGGTCATGGTACCTGCGAAGGGCTGATGGAGACCAGATTCCAATTCCTAGGCCCGGAGGTGCCCCGGAATCAAGGCATTGGCGCGCACCCGCCCCGCCCCGTCTCAGCCCGCCTCGGCGGCCTTCTGCACCGCGTCGATCACCCGGGTGGAATAGACCGCCGCCGCCCCGGCATTCAGCGCGACGGCGACACCCAGCGCCTCGGCGATTTCCTCCTTCGTGGCGCCGGCGTCCACCGCCGCCCTGGAATGGACCGCGATGCATCCGTCGCAGCGGGTCGTGACCGCCACCGCCAGCGCGATCAGTTCGCGCGTCTTGGCGTCCAGCCGGCCGGTGGTGACGGCGGCCTCTTCCAGCGTGGTCAGGCCCTCGACCGTACCGGGTGTCAGGGCAGCCAGCTTGGGCATGGTCTGGCCGAGATAGCGGCGATAGGCGGACCAGTCGATCATCGCGCAACATCCTTGTTTCGTGGTCGTGAATACGGTTTCAAGTTCACCAGATAGAGAGCAGGCCTGTCACGACACGGTTTGGCGACCGCACGCTCTTGCTGAGAATGGTTGCTGGCGCTATCGGCGTTGTTATGGAAGCCGCCCTTTCGCTCTTCGCCTCGGACCTGCATCTTCCCCCCGGAACGGGACCCCTGGCCGCGTACCAGGCCCGGGTGAATGCGGGCCTGCTCTCCGCCGATCCCGAACAGGCCAAGGCCGCGGCGCGTCTGGACCGGCTGTGGCGGGAACTGCCCGGCTATCACCCCGTGGTGCGCCGGCCGCCGCCGCAGGGGATTTTCAGCCACGGGCTGCTGGGCAAGGGGCTGGGCAGCCTGAAATCCCGCCTCGGCCTGGCCGGCGGTGCCGCCCAACCGCCGCGCCCGCGCGGCGTGTACCTGGTGGGGCAGGTCGGGCGCGGCAAGACCATGCTGATGGACCTGTTCTTCGAGCTGGCCCCGGTGGAACACAAGAAACGGGTGCATTTCCATCGTTTCATGCAGGACGTCCACCAGCGCCTGCACGCCATGAAGATCGCCCATCCGGACCTGACCGATCCGATCCCGCCGCTGGCCCACGCCATCGCGGACGAGGCCTGGCTGCTGTGCTTCGACGAATTCCAGGTGAACGACATCGCCGACGCGATGGTCCTGGGCCGCCTGTTCGAATATCTGTTCGCCGAGGGCGTGGTCGTGGTCGCGACCTCGAACACCGAGCCCAAGGATCTGTTCCAGAACCGGCCGGGCGCGGACGCCTTCCGCCCCTTCATCGCCATCATCCAGCGCGAGGTCGACACGGTGGAACTGGATTCCCCGCGCGATTACCGCAGGGGCGGCATGCGCGGCATGGCGACCTGGATCGTCCCCCCGGGCCCCGACGCGGAGCTGGAGTTGGATTCGCTGTTCATGCGCCTGGCCGACGGCGCCCCGGTGCGCCCGGTGAAGCTGGAGGTGATGGGCCGGACGTTCGCGGTGCCGGTGGCGGCCGGTCCGGTCGCGCGCTTCACCTTTCCCGATCTGTGCGGCCGGCCGCTGGGCGCGGGCGACTATCTGGCCCTGGCCAACCGCTTCGCGGCGCTGGTCCTGGACGACGTGCCGCGCCTGGGCCCCGACAATTTCGATGTCGCCCGCCGTTTCATCGTGCTGATCGATACGCTCTACGAACAGAAGGTCAAGCTGTTCGCCTCGGCCGAGGACCAGCCGGACGCCATCTACCAGAAGGGTGACGGCGCGCAGGCTTTCGAACGTACCGCATCGCGCCTGGAAGAAATGCAGAGCGCTGCCTACCTGGACCTGCCGCACCTGTCCTGACCGGGGCGCCGGCCGCCCGACCGCCCGGGGGCGCCGTTTCGCCATTCCTGCGCATGTTCCTTACGGTCACGGCATCGTGACGGTTATGGCGAGGGTGTGACTGGCGGGGCGGTAGGCAAGTGGTTCGCGCTTTGCTTGGGTAGGGCGCCTGTTCCGTTCGGCGGAAACGGAAAGGTGAGTATGCGTGCAGAGCAATCCAGCCCGTGGTGAATGATGGCGGCGGATGGCCCGGGGTGACGCTAGGGTTGGGACGACAAGCGGTGCGGGCCGGGAAGGGCGTCATGATCGGCGGCCAGGGCGCGAAACCGGACAATGACGCGGCCAAGAAGGCCGCCAGTGAGGAGATGTCTTCAAGATGGCGGGCGTAGATATCCTGTCGACCGCGTTCAGCGGAGCAAACACGGCCTATCTGGCCGAACTGTACGCCCGCTGGGCTTCGGACCCCGGCAGCGTCGATCCATCCTTCGCATCCCTGTTCTCGGCGATGGACGAGGAAGGGGCGGCGATCCTGCATGACGCGGAAGGGGCCTCGTGGTCCCCGCGCGAGTCGATGATCGATGGCGGCGAGGCCCCGCCGGCGGCATCCAAGGGCGGCCCCGTTTCGGTGGCGAGCCTGCATGCGGCGGCGGACGACAGCCTGCGCGCCACGCAACTGATCCGCGCCTATCGCGTGCGCGGCCATCTCGAAGCCCGGCTGGACCCGTTGGGCCTGCAGATCCCCAAACCCCATGCCGACCTGGACCCCGCGACGTACGGGTTCGGGCTGCAGGATCTCGATCGCCCGATCTATCTGGGCCATATCGTGGCCAACCTGATCGGCACGCAGACCGCGACGATCAACCAGGTGCTGGACGCGCTGCGCGCCGTCTATTGCGGGCCGATCGGCGCCGAATTCATGCATGTCCAGGACCCCGAACATCGCAACTGGCTGCAGAAGCGGCTGGAGGGCGACAACTGGCGCGCCGGCGTGTCGGCGGACGAGAAGAAGGTCATCCTGCACCACCTGACCGAGGCCGAGGGGTTCGAGGCCTTCTGCCAGAAGCGCTATGTCGGCACGAAGCGCTTCGGGCTGGAGGGCGAGGACGTCACCATTCCCGCGCTGCATGCGATGATCGACCAGGTGGCCAAGGACGGCGTGCGCACCGTTGCGATCGGCATGCCGCATCGCGGCCGCCTGAACACGCTGGTAAACGTGGTGCGCAAGCCCTACACCGCCATCTTCAGCGAATTCGCCGGCGCGTCCTTCAAGCCTGACGACGTGCAGGGCTCGGGCGACGTGAAATACCATCTCGGCACCTCGACCGACGTGGATATCGACGGCAACCCGGTCCACATCTCGCTGCAGCCCAACCCGTCGCACCTGGAAGCGGTCGATCCGGTGGTGATCGGCAAGGTGCGCGCGACGCAGGACGATGACGACCCGCATGCCCGCAGCCGCCACATGGCGCTGCTGCTGCATGGTGACGCCGCCTTCGCCGGCCAGGGCCTGGTGTACGAGACCATGGCGATGTCGCAGCTGATCGGCTATCGCACCGGCGGCACCATCCATGTCGTGGTGAACAACCAGATCGGCTTCACCACCGTGTCGGCCCATGCCTATTCCGGGCTGTACTGCACGGACATCGCCAAGGCGGTGCAGGCGCCGATCCTGCACGTCAACGGCGACGAGCCCGAAGCCGTGGTGTATTGCGCCCGCCTGGCCGCCGATTTCCGCCAGAAATTCGCGACCGACATCGTGCTGGACATCGTGGGCTACCGCCGTCACGGCCATAACGAGTCGGACGAGCCGTCCTTCACCCAGCCGACGATGTACAAGGCCATCGCCGCCCGCCCGACGGTGCGCACGCTGTATGCCGACCGCCTGGTGCGCGAAAGCGTGGTGACCGAGGCCGAGGCCACCGCGCAGTGGGATGCGTTCCAGGACCGGCTGGAGGAATCCTATCAGGCGGCGCAGACCTACAAGCCCAACAAGGCCGACTGGCTGGAAGGTGCCTGGACCGGGCTGAAGCCCCCGCCGGTGGGCGCGGTGGATGCCGAACCTGCGACCGGCGTCGCGGTCGAGGCGCTGCGCAAGATCGGCGAGGCGCTCAGCACCGCGCCGTCCGATTTCAACATCAATCCCAAGATCGCCCGCCAGCTCAAGGCCAAGGCCGCGATGTTCCAGTCGGGCGAAGGCATCGACTGGGCGACCGGCGAGGCGCTGGGCTTCGGCTCCCTGGTGCTGGAAAAGCATCGCGTCCGCCTGTCGGGCGAGGACTGCCAGCGCGGCACGTTCAGCCAGCGCCATGCCGTGCTGACGGACCAGGTCAACCAGAACACCTATGTGCCGCTGAACAACATCGACGCCGGCCAGGGCGTGTTCGAGGTCTATAACTCGCTGCTTTCGGAATTCGGCGTGCTGGGCTTCGAATATGGCTATTCGCTGGCCGATCCGAACGCGCTGGTGCTGTGGGAAGGCCAGTTCGGCGACTTCGCCAACGGCGCGCAGGTCATCATCGACCAGTTCATCGCCTCGGGCGAGACCAAGTGGCTGCGCATGTCGGGCCTGGTGCTGCTGCTGCCGCACGGGTACGAGGGCCAGGGTCCGGAACATTCCTCGGCCCGCCTGGAACGGTACCTGCAGCTCTGCGCCGAAAACAACATGCGGGTCTGCAACCTGACCACGCCGGCGAACTATTTCCACGCCCTGCGCCGCCAGCTCAAGCTGGACTACCGCAAGCCGCTGGTCATCATGACGCCGAAATCGCTTCTGCGGCACAAGCTGGCGGTCTCGAACCTCGAGGAGTTCGCCTCGGGCACGACGTTCCGTCCGGTGATCGGCGAAATCGATCCGATCGCCAATGGCGACGCGATCGAACGGGTCGTGATCTGCTCGGGCAAGGTCTATTACGACCTGCTGGCCGAACGGCGCGAGCGTGCGCTGGACAAGGTCGCGATCCTGCGGCTGGAACAGTTCTACCCGTTCCCGGAAAAGCTGCTGGCCGAGCAACTGGCCCTGTATCCGAAGGCGAAAGTCATCTGGTGCCAGGAAGAGCCCGAGAACATGGGGGGATGGACGTTCGTCGATCGCCTGATCGAAGGCGTGATGGCCAAGGCGGGTCGCAAGGGCGGCCGTCCGACCTATGTCGGCCGTGTCGCGGCGGCCAGCCCGGCCACCGGCCTGGCCCGCGTCCATGCCAGCGAGCAGGCGGCCCTGGTCGCCCAGGCGCTGGGCGTCGGCTGACGGAACGCCCCGGCCGCGGGGCCGGGGCATTGAAAACTGGCCGGAATGGCGGTGTCGTTCCGGCTTCAGTCCGGTTATGTTGAAAGTGCACAAGCCGGCAGACGACGGGCGAGGGGCATGCGAGCCATGTCCCGGTCGGGGGCATGCGGTCCCGGTCCAGCGCGCGCGGATCTGTCCGGCAGGGGGAATGGAAAGAAACGATGTCTGCCGAGATCAAGGTCCCGACTCTGGGCGAGAGCGTGACGACCGCCACGATTGCGAAATGGCTGAAGAAGCCCGGTGAAGCGGTGACGGCCGACGAACCGGTGGTGGAACTGGAGACCGACAAGGTCAGCGTCGAGGTCGCGGCGCCCGAAGCCGGCGTGATGGGCCCGCAACTGGTGGCCGAGGGTGACGAGGTCGAGGTCGGCACCGTCCTGGCCTCGGTCGAGGCCGGCAGCGGCGCCGCCGCCAAGCCCGCGGCCGCTGCCCCGGCGCCGAAGAAGGCCGCCGAGGCCCCGAAGGCCCCGGCCGGCGTGCAGGCCCAGCCGACCACCAGCGGCCCCGTCGCCCGTCCCGCGACCCCGCCGTCCGACGTCGCGGCCCAGGGGGCGGCCCACGCGCCGATGCCGTCGGCCCAGAAGATGATGACCGAAAAGGGCGTGACGACCGCCGAAATCGGAATCGGCACCGGCAAGGACGGGCGCGTGACCAAGGGTGACGTCCTGGCCTTCCTGTCGCAGCCGCCGGTGGCCAAGGCCGCCGCGGCCCCGGCCGCCCCGCGCACCGACGACCCGCGCGAGGAACGGGTGAAGATGACCCGCCTGCGCCGGACCATCGCCCGCCGCCTGAAGGACGCGCAGAACACCGCCGCCCTGCTGACCACCTTCAACGAGGTGGACATGTCGGCGGCCAAGGCGATGCGCGCCGAATATCGCGATCTGTTCGAGAAGAAGAACGGCGGCGTGAAGCTGGGCTTCATGTCGATCTTCGCCAAGGCGGCCATCGCGGCGCTGAAGGAATTCCCGGCGATCAACGCGGAAATCGACGGCGACGACGTGATCTATCGCGAATTCATCAATCTCGGCATCGCGGTCGGCGGCCCGAACGGGCTGGTCGTGCCGGTCATCCGCGACGCGGACAAGCTGAACTTCGCGGGGATCGAAAGCGCGATCGCGGGCTTCGGCAAGCGTGCGCGTGACGGGTCGCTGAAACTGGACGAACTGTCGGGCGGCACGTTCTCGATCACCAACGGTGGCATCTACGGTTCGCTGATGTCCACGCCGATCGTCAATGCCCCGCAGTCGGGCATCCTGGGCATGCATGCCATCCAGGACCGTCCGGTCGCCGTGAACGGCCAGGTCGTGATCCGGCCGATGATGTACATCGCCCTGACCTACGATCACCGCATCGTCGACGGCAAGGAGGCTGTCAGCTTCCTGGTGCGCGTCAAGCAGAACGTGGAAGACCCGCGTCGTCTGCTGCTCGAGGTCTGATGCGCCGGGCCGGGCCGGGTTCCTAATCCCAGCCCGGCCCGCCGATCCATCCGACCCATCGAACGCAGGACAGAAACATGACCATTGAAATCAAGGTGCCGACTCTCGGTGAGAGCGTCACGACCGCCACGATCGGCAAATGGCTGAAGCAGCCGGGCGACAGCGTTGCTGCCGACGAACCGGTGGTGGAACTGGAAACCGACAAGGTCAGCGTCGAGGTCGCGGCCCCCGCCGCCGGCCGCCTGGGCGCGCATGCCGTCGCCGAGGGCGAGGAGGTCGCGGTCGGCGCCCTGCTGACCAGTGTCGAGGAAGGCGCCGCCGGTGCCGCCCCCAAGGCGGCTGCCCCAGCCGCCGCCAAGCCCGCGCCGAAGGCGGAGGCCAAGCCGGCCGCCGCTCCGGCCCCGGCCGCGACCCCTGCCGCCGCCCCGCCGGCGGAAACCGATTACGACGTCATCGTCATCGGGGCCGGCCCGGGCGGGTATGTCTGCGCCATTCGCGCGGCGCAGCTTGGTTTCAAGGTCGCCTGCGTCGAGAAGCGCGCGACCCTGGGCGGAACCTGCCTGAATGTCGGCTGCATTCCCTCGAAGGCACTGCTGCAATCGTCCGAGAACTATCATGCCGCGGCGCATGACTATGCCGGGCACGGCATCGTGCTCGACAGCGTGAAGCTGGACCTGGCCCGCATGATGGCCCGCAAGGGCGAGGTGGTCGAGGCCAACGTCAAGGGCGTCGAATTCCTGTTCAAGAAGAACAAGGTCACCTGGCTGAAGGGCACCGGGAAGCTGGAAGGCACCGGCCGCATCACGGTGGACGGCAAGCCGGTGACGGCGAAGCACATCGTGATCGCCAGCGGCAGCGACAGTGCCGGCCTGCCGGGCGTCGAAGTGGACGAGAAGGTCATCGTGACCTCGACCGGCGCGCTGGAACTGTCCGCCGTGCCGAAGAAGATGGTGGTGATCGGCGGCGGCGTCATCGGCCTGGAGCTGGGCAGCGTGTGGCACCGCCTGGGCGCCGAGGTGACGGTGGTCGAATTCCTCGACCGCCTGGTACCGGGGACCGATGGCGAAATCGCCAAGCAGTTCCAGCGCATCCTGACCAAGCAGGGCCTGCAGTTCAAGCTGGGCCACAAGGTCACCAAGGCGGACAAGACCGGCAAGGGCGTGACCCTGACGGTTGAGCCGGCGGCGGGCGGCACGGCCGAGACGCTGGAGGCGGACATCGTCCTTCTGGCGATCGGCCGCAACGCCTACAGCAAGGGCCTGGGTGTGGAAGAGGCCGGCGTCGCACTGGACAAGCGCGGCCGGATCATCACCGACGGTCATTTCGCGACCAGCGTGCCGGGCGTCTATGCGATCGGCGACGTGATCGCCGGCCCGATGCTGGCGCACAAGGCCGAGGAGGAAGGCGTCGCGATCGCGGAAATCCTGGCCGGCCAGGCGGGCCATGTGAATTACGACGCGATCCCGGGCGTGGTCTATACGTGGCCCGAGGTCGCGACCGTGGGGCGGACCGAAGAGGACCTGAAATCGTCCGGCGTGACCTACAAGGTCGGCAAGTTCCCCTTCACCGCCAACGGCCGCGCGCGTGCCATCGGCATGACGGACGGCTTCGTGAAGGTGCTGGCCGAAGCGACCACGGACCGCGTGCTGGGCGTGCATATCATCGGCCCCGGCGCCGGCGAAATGATCGCCGAGGCCACGCTGGCGATGGAATTCGGGGCTTCCTCGGAAGACATCGCCCGCACCTGCCACGCGCATCCGACCCTCAGCGAGGCGTTGAAGGAGGCCGCGCTGGACGTCGAGAAGCGCGCCATCCACATCTGACCGACCGGCCGCACGGATGGGCGGCCCCTGGGCCCGCCCATCCGTGCATCACGTCCCGTCCGGGAACGCGAAGCCGTGCCGGGCGTCATGACACAGGGTTGTTATGACGCTGCCGGGCCGGTGGCGGGGCTGAGAGGCTGTTTCAGAAGTTCTGATGCTGAGCGAGAGCGGCCCGAAGGGCCGCGCCCGGCGTGTGTTTCAGAGCACCGAAGCGGAGCGGCCTTGTGGGCCGTGAGCAGCGGAGCGCAGGAAACGCGCGTCGGATCGCCAGCAGCGGGGCTTTTGAAACAGCTTCTGAAGGGGGGCGCATGCGGGCAGTCTATTCGATGGTCGGGACGACCATCGCGGGCGGTGTCATCCTGGCCGCCGCGCTTTCGGCCTGTGCTGCCTCGCCTGTCCCCGCGCCCCCGGCCGCCGCCCCGGCGACGATCGTCGCCCCTGCCGAAGACAATCCGGCCATCGACATTCCCCCGCTGCCTGCCCTGGACGATGATGCCGCCCGGGCCGAGGCCGCGCGCCTGGCCACGCTGATGCGGCGCGACATTCCCCATTTCCAGCCGCTGTCGCCGGCCGACGAGGCGCGTTGGATCGGGCTGGCCCGCGCGCAGATGGCGCAGTCGGACGTCGTGGTCGATCGCGCGCAGTTGCTGATGGTGGTCGATCGCAGTCCCCGCGTGCAGCGTGTCTGTTTCGTCCTGGCCCTGCCGGGGACTGCGCCATGGCAGGTGCTGGGCGGCACACGTGTCTCCACCGGGCGCACCGGGCGGAAGTTCAATTACGTGACCCCTACGGGGGTCTTCATCAATTTGCCCGATCGGCTGGGCTATCGTGCCCAGGGCACGCGCAACGAAAACGGTATTCGCGGCATCGGCGTGCGGGGCATGCGGGTGTGGGACATGGGCTGGCAATGGGCGGAAAAAGGCTGGCTGCCCAGCCGCGAGAAGGGACAGATCCGGCTGGAAATCCATGCCACCGACCCGGATTTTCTGGAATCCCGCCTGGGCCATCCGGCATCCGAAGGCTGCGTGCGTATTCCCTCGGCGTTGAACGTCTTCATGGACCGTCACGGCCTGCTGGATGTGCTGTACGAACAGGCGGCCAGCTATGACGGGCGGTTCCGTGCGCTGTTGCCGCGTGATCGTGTGCCTTCGCCGATTGCGGGGGATGCGTTGGTGGTGGTGGATTCTTCTTTTTCTGAAGAAAAAGAAGCAAAAAGACTTTGATTCGTTAAGGGGACTCGTGTGTCCCAGCAAAAAATCCCTGAACGGATCAAAAGTTTTTTGGTTCTTTTTTTCAAAAAAAGAACAGGGACCATCGCTTCCCAACCTTCCCCGGTTCGCTCATGATAATGTGATGAAAAAGATCGGACCGACCCTGTGCCTGTTCCTGCTGGCGGCCGTGCCGGGCCATGCGGCCCCTGCCGCTCCGGACACGCCCACCCCGGCCAGTGTCGCGGCCGCCATCCAGAGGGACGGCGCGGCGCAGGCGCTGGGCGGCCTGACCGATTCCGACGGGTTCGATACGGTGACGGACGGAATTGCCGGGGCCGATCCGGCGTGGGTCGCGCTGGTGCCGGCCATGGCCCCGGGGCTGGATTCCGATAGCGGGCCGGCCGTGACGGCGGCGCTGGCCCTGGCGCTGCCGCAGAACGCGCCGCTGGTGCTGCAGGCGATGGATGCGCGCTATCCGGCGCTGGACCCGCAACGCGTCTGTGCCCGGCCCTTCATGCATGACGAGGTGCCGGACATGAAAGGCTATGTCCGCCGCACCCGCGCCGCGCTGCGCCATGTGCGGGACGGGGCGCTGCGTGCGGTGCGCGACCAGTGCCTGGCGGTCCTGGGCGGGGTGAAGCGGTAGGACGATTCTACGCGTGGCCGTTTACGCGCCATGCGCCTTCCAGGCCCGCAGCGCGGCCAGGCTGCCCGTGATGTGGCCCGCCGGGGCCATGGCGCTGTAGGCGGACAGGATGTGCCCGTCCGGCGCGATGACATAGGACGTGCGGCTGGCATAATGCAGCAGCGGCATCTTGGAATCGTAGGAACTGGCGATCCGTCCCGCCGGATCGGACGCGACGGGAAAGCGGCTGCGGCATTCGCTGACCGAAAACCGGTCCAGTGTCTCGATCTTGTCCATCGAAATCCCGATGACCGTGGCCCCCAGCGCCTTGAACTGATCCATCGCGTCGGCAAAATCATGCGCTTCGATGGTGCAGCCGCGGGTGAAGGCGGCGGGGTAGAAATACAGCACCACCGGCCCGTGGCGCAGGGCGTCGGCCAGGGCGAAATGGAATTGCTTGCCGCCCAGGCTGGCCGGCGCATCGAACAGCGGGGCCATGCTGCCGGGCGGCAGCGCCGCCCGCGCGGGCGAGAGCGATGTGACGGCCATGAAGGACAGCGCGATCGCCAGGGGCAGCGCCATGCCCAACCTGACGCAGCGGCGCAGAAGAAGAGTGCGGAGCATGATGGGCCCTATACGCTCAGGTACGTTGCCATCAGGACCGCGAATCGGGGGAAATGACAACACAATTATCCGCGCCGCCCGACAGGCGGCGGCAGGCCTCGATCGCCGCATCGTGTGACAGGCCGGTCAGTCGCGCGCGATACAGGTGCCCGCTGGCGATATGCACGCTGGCCACCTGCGGCCGGGCGGCGCCCAGCACGGTGGCGGCGCGCTGGCGGGCATGGCCCGCCGCCTGTGACGCCAGCGCGGACGAACCGAACGCCCCGACCTGAATGGCCCAGTCGCGGGGGGCCGGCGCCAGGCTGGACCGGCGCAGCAGGGGCGCGGGCTCGGCCATCGCCGGGTTGACCAGGTGGAAGCCGTGCCCGCTGGCGGGGCCTGCCGCCGGCGGGGCGGCGGGCAGCGGCGCGAGCGGCGGGGCCGCCGCGGCCAGGGCCGGGGGCGTGGCGGGGCTTTCGTCCTCGGGCCGCGCACGGGCGGCCCAGGCGGCGCGGACCGCGTCGGCCGGTGTTCCGCCGCCGGCGGGGGCCACGCTCTTCCAGGCCGTATAGGCGGGGGCGGGCGCGCGGTCGGTCTCGGGCGGGGCCTCGGCGACCTGGACGGGCTGGGTATCGTCGGTGCCGCCATGGTCGGCGCGCCGGGCCCAGGCCATGCGGACCGAGCGGGTTTCCGCGCTGGTCTGCGCGGCCGCGTAGACATGGCCGCGCGCCACGTCGTGGGCTTCGACCATCAGGTCGGCCTGCGAGCGGACATTGGGCGTGATGCCGGCGATCTGCGGGCCGATCGCGGCGACATAGTTGCGGGTTTCGCGCGGCAGGGTCCGGTTATGGACCAGGAAATCGTCCAGGCGCCCCGGTCCGGTATTGTACGCGGCCAGGAAGCCGGGCGAGCCGTAGATGTCGTACATCTGCCGGATATAGGCGGTGCCGGCCAGGATGTTGTCATGCGGGTTGAACGGGTCGTCGCCCAGCCCGTACTCACCCTTCAGCTCGTCATAGGTGGGGGGCATCAACTGCATCAGGCCCATCGCCCCGGGGGCCGAGGTCACGAACTGGCCGTTGCGGAACAACTGGCCGCCGGATTCCCGCTGCATGACGGAGCGGATCCACGTATCCGGCACGTCGAAACGCTTGGACGCTTCCTCGATATACGGGCCCCACGGGTCCTCGGGCGGTCCCGGCGGGGCGTAGTAGGATTTGGCATGCGCGCGGTAATTCGCGGCTTCCTGCGTCACGGGGATCTGCGGGCCCGGCGTGCCGGCACAGGCCGCCAGCAGCCCGGCCAGCCCGGCCACCCCTGCGACGCGGGCCGCCACGGCGCCCGCGACCCTGGCCGCAACGGTGGCCCCGGCCCCCCGGTCGTCCTGTTTGTGCCGGAATGGACGGGGGGCGGAACCGTGCGGGCGTCGGGTCATCAGGGACTCATCCGGAACAGGCGCCGGGCCCGGACGGGCCACGCCGTGAAGAGGACAGACGTTCGGGACCGATTGTGGCGAAATTCTGGACCACTTCAGGTCGATGGAAAGGAATGTCCTCTAAGGCTTTACAGAAACCCGATCTTTGGCGCAACAGAATCGCGTGCGCCGCCTGTCTCCTCAGCTTGCGATCTGCACCCGGATCGATTCCGTGCGCTCGACCACGTTGATCGCGACCTCGTTGCCGACGCGGACCAGGCGTACCGTCACCCGGTCGCCGCCGATTTCCAGGTTGTACAGCGTCATCTCGTCCAGGAATTCCGGCAGGCGCGGCCGCTCGAAATGCACCGCCACCGTCGCGGGGTCGAAGCTCAGGCCGAGGGTAGACTGGATCAGCGCCGGCAGCGTCGCCGCCGCCCAGGCCTGTGGCGAACAGGCCACCGGGTAGCGCACCGGCCCCTCCGCCCGGTTGCGGGTGAAGCCGCAGAACAGTTCCGGCAGGCGCCGCAGGTCGGTATAGAACGCGGCCTCGAACATGCCGCGGAACAGGCGCGCGGCCTCGTCGCGATAGCCGTGGCGGGCCAGCCCCAGCCCGATCAGCGCGTTGTCGTGCGGCCAGACCGATCCGTTGTGATAGGCCATCGGGTTGTAGCGCGCCTCGCCCTCGGGGATCGTGCGGATGCCCCAGCCGGTGAAGGACGACCGGTGCATCAGCCCCTGGACCAGGGACGGCACCCGGTCCGGGGTCGTGATGTCGGTCAGCAGGACATGCCCGGCATTCGACGACCGGACGCGGCACTGTTTCTTGTGGCCGTCCAGCGCCAGAGCGAAGGTGCCCAGTTCCTCGATCCAGAAGCGCGCGTTGAAGGCCACGCGCAGCGCCTCGGCCAGGTGGTCCTGCCGCTCGGCATAGGCCGTCTTGCCCAGCCGGCGCCCGATGGTCGCGGCGGCGCGCCGCGCGGCGTAGACATAGGCCTGGACCTCGCACAGCGCGATCGGGCCTTCGGCCAGCGTGCCGTCGGCGTGGAAGATGCTGTCGTAGCTGTCCTTCCAGCCCTGATTGATCAGCCCGTCCTTGTTGCGGCGGCCATATTCGACGAACCCGTCGCCGTCGCGGTCGCCGTAGCGGTCGATCCAGTCGATCGCGCGTTCGATGTTCGGCCAGATCATGGTCATCAGCGCGACGTCGCCCGTCCGCTCCAGATACTGGCCCGCCAGCATGACGAACAGCGGCGTGGAATCGATCGATCCGTAATAATGCCGGAACGGTACCTCGCCCAGTTCCGCCATCTCGCCGTGCCGGACCTCGTGCAGAATCTTGCCCGGCTCGGCGTCGGCGACGGGGTCCTCGACCCGGGCCTGGTGCCGGGCCAGGTAGTTCAGGACCCCCCGCGCGATCTCCGGGTCCAGCCACAGCGTCAGCATGGCGGTGATCAGCGCGTCGCGGCCGAAGGCGGTGCTGAACCACGGCACGCCGGCATAGGGGTACGGACCGGTCTTCTTGTCCGTCAGCAGCATGTAGATGTCGCAGATGCAGCGGCGGATGGCCTCGTTGAAGATCTCGTTGGACGTGGCGATCGCCGCCGCCCGGGACGAGGACAGGCGCAGCGCCCGCCGGGCCTCGACCGCGCCGGTCAGGAAGCGGCGGTTCGGCTGGGCGTCGTGGACGCCGTCGGGGTCGCACTCGACCTCGTAATGGATCAGCACCCGCTGCCCCGGCGGCAGGTCGAAGCGGAAGGCGGCATGGCGTGCGTCCAGCGATGCCGGCGGCGGCCAGAAGCGCAGCAGGGTGGTCCGCCGCCGCCCGTCCAGCCCGTCATAGGCCAGCGTTACCTCGCTGTCGGTGACCACGGGTTCGCGCTGCGTGCCGCGACGGGCGCGGGTGGAACCGCGGGCCTCGAACAGGTCCGCGAAATCGGCCAGGAAGCGGATGTCCAGCAGCGCGGTGCGGGGTTCCACGTCGAAATTGCGGATTTCGACCCGTTCGTAGCACACGCGGTTCCACAGGAAGCGCGACCGGCGGACATGCAGCAGGTCGTGATTCATCTTCCGGCCGTCCGGCCCGTCGATGTCCGTGTTCGTCAGGTCGACCGACAGCAGCACGTTGTTCTCGCGCACCGTCGAGGACAGCAGGATCGGCCGCACGCCCTGCAGGGTCATGGACAGGCCGGATAGGTAGCGCGTGTCATGGAAATACAGCCCGTCCGCGATGCCGTCGCCGAACAGGATGTCGCCCGTCTGGTCGAAGACGCCGAACATGTCCCCCTGCTTGAGGGTGTGCAGCCGCCGTTCCGACAGCAGCGACTTCGCGGCGACCGGAAAGCCGTCCAGGTCGGCGGCGGGCGGCGGCGGCGGATGGGTCTCGGATTGAGTGTCCATGACGGTATGTCCTTCGCGGTTGCCGGATCGTCTGTTCCGGGGTCCGGACTGATGGGGGCCGACCCGACCGGATGGGGTCAGAGCAGTTTGGCGAATTTCAGCAGCAGCCAGGTGATGACCATGAAGAGGAAGCAGACGCCGCCGGCCTCGACAGTGCCCATGGCGCCGGTGGCCAGGAACATCCCGCCGGTATTCATGCCGAAGAATCCGGTCACAAAAGTGGCGGGCAGCATCAGCGTGGTGACCACCGACACGGTATACAGGCGCCGGTTGGTCTCCTCGGCCTGGCCCGATGCCAGTTCGTCCTGCAGCGAGCGGGCGCGGTCCTGAAGCGCCAGAAGATCATCCAGCGCCGCGTGGATCTGCCGCTGCGAGCGGTCGCGGATGTCGTCCTCGGCCCATTCCGGCAATTCGAGGTCCTCGCTGTGGAAAATCCGGTCGACGGGCGAAATGACGCGGCGCAGTTCGGTCGACCGGCGCCGCACCTTGCCGATCAGGCCGCTGATGCGGCCGAAATCGGTATGCTGGTCCAGAGTCAGCAGAAGATCCTCGGCCCGGTCAAGCTGATCGTCCAGCATGGCGATATTGCGCCGCACCGTGTCGGCGAATTCCAGCAGCGTACGGTCCACGATCTCGGCCGGCGTGCGCGGCGTGTCGCCGCGCTGCAACCACCGATAGGCGGCGCCCAGGGCCGGAACCGGATGCCGCCGCGTGGTGATCAGCAGGTCCGGCAGCACGGCGAAGCGCCAGGCCGACACGTTGGTGTCGTCGTCGCTCATGCTGTCGTCGAAGCCGGGAAGGGCGCCGTACACCAGCTCGCCATCCGCTTCCAGCCGGGTGCCCCGGTCGGTACCGCCCAGGGTGGCGCGGGCTTCCTCGGGCAGGCAGCCGATCGCCTCGACCCGGGCGCGGCTGGCGGTATGGACGACGTCGTAATGAAGCCACACCCAGCCCCGATCGGCCGCGGCGCCGGGCGCGGCGTCCTCGCCGTCCAGGCGGGCCGGCGGATGGTCGTTCAGGTGCAACGTTGCTTCGTGCGCCGACAATTGCACCGGCCGATGTCCGGGCATGCACGACACCGCCCAGACCAGGCCGTCGGCGGCATCGGTCACGGGCGTGTCGACAAGGGAGATCTCGGTCTGGGCAATCGTATCGGGCATGGGGGACATCCGGGACCGCTCGGGACGCAAGGGCACACTTGGCATGCCCGTATTCCGGTTGCAATCCCGCGCCGCGCCCGGGGACCGGCCGGGGGGGCGGGGGGATCAGCCTGCCGGCGGGCCGTCGCACCAGAAGCCCGCATGCGGGCCGGCGGCTTCGTCCTCCAGCATCGGGCCCAGCACCGCGACGGGGTGCTGCCCACGGGCGAATACCTCGCGGCAGGGCAGGGCGAAGGTCGGGTTTTCCGGGTGCGCGCCGGTCAGGGCCAGCAGCCGGTGCTCCGACAGCGCGTAGACCACGCGGCGGATATTGGTCCAGTAGACCGCGCCGGCACACATGCAGCAGGGCTCGGCGCTGGTATAAAGCGTGCAGTCCGCCATCGCGTCGGGCGGCAGGATGCGCGCGGCGCCGGCCACGGCGCGCAGTTCGGCATGCTGCGTCGGATCGCCTTCGGGCGGCATGGAATTGTTGATGGCGGTGCTGACCACCCGCCCCTGCGCATCGGCGACCAGCGCCGCGAACGGATGCCGCCCCTGCGCGCGCGCGTCCGCCGACAGCGCGATGGCCCGCCGCAGCAGGTCCAGGTCGGTCGGTGTGGGGGCTTCATGCATCGGTTGCGTCCTCGCAGGGTCCGGCCCGGGATATCTGGTCCGGGGACAGCAGCAGGTTCAGCGTCACCGCGCAGAACGCCGCCATGAACACGCCGCTGGCGGTCAGGATGCGCAGCGGACCGGGCAGGTGGGCGAACAGCGTCGGGCAGGCCATCGGCAGCACGCCCGCCGCGATCGCCACGGCGGCGACCAGCGCGTGCGCCGTGCCGGAGGGGCGGATGCGCGCCAGGTCCTGGATGCCGGCCATCGCGGTCATGCCGAACATCAGGATCGCCGAACCTCCCAGGACCGGCCGGGGCATGCAGGCGACGGCGGCGCCCAGGCGGGGAAACAGGCCCATTGCGACCATCAGGGCGCCCGCCGCCGCGACGACGAAGCGGCTGCGCACGCCGGTCAGGGCGATCAGCCCGGTATTCTGGGCGAAGGCATTATAGGGCGTGCCGCCCAGGAATCCGCCCAGCAGGGTGGACAATCCATCGGCGGCATAGGTGCGCGCCAGCACCGCGCGCGATGCCGTCCGCCCCGCCAGGCGCGAGACGGCCAGGCAGTTGCCGGTGGTCTCCACCAGGATGACCATCATCGCCATGGTCATGACCAGGATCGGCACGGTGTGGAAGGCCGGTGCGCCAAATGGCAGCACCGGCGGCGGCGCCATCCACGCCACCTGGCGCATGGGGGTGAAATCGGCCTGCCCGGTCAGGATGCCCAGCACGCAGCCGGCCGCCATGCCCAGCAGGATGGCCAGCGTCCGCCCCATGGTGCCGGCCCGCGCGGTGATCAGCAGGGTCAGGGCCAGGGTCGCGAAACCCAGCAGCAGGTGCGCGGGCGCGCCGAAGCCGGGGTCCCCCGGCCGCCCCCCGCCCAGCCAGTTCGCCGCCGCCGGCATCAGCGACAGCCCGACGACGGTGATCACGCTGCCGATCACCACGGGCGGGAAGAAGCGCGTCAGCCGGCTGGCCAGGGGCGCCAGCAGGCAGGTGGCCAGCCCGCCGCCGATGACCGCGCCATAGGCGGTCGGCAGGTCGTATTCCCGCGCGATCATGACCATGGGCGGCAGGGCGATGAAGGACGATGCCTGGATCAGCGGCAGGCGTGCGCCGAACGGGCCCAGCCCCAGGGTCTGGATCAGCGTGGCGATGCCGGATGTCAGGATGCTGGCATTGACCAGCATCGCCTGCTGTGCGCCGTCCAGCCCCAGCGTGCTGCCGATGATCAGCGGCACCGCGACGATCCCGGCATAGATCACCAGCACATGCTGCAAACCGCAGACCAGAAGCTGCCAGGGCGGCAGGCGCGCCTCGACAGGGTCGGGCCGGTTCGCGACATGGTTCATTAAGCGGGTCATTTCAGGTCGTCGGGAACCTTGCCGCCATTGTCCGCCAGCTTCTGCATGACCTGCCTGTGCAGCCAGGTATTCATTCCGGCGGAATCGTTCATGTCGCCGGTATAATGCAGTTCTTCCGCCAGTTGCTTGCGCGCGGCCAGCGAACTGTCCAGGCCCAGCAGCTTCATCAGGTCGACGATCGACTGCCGCCAGTTCAGCGGTTGCGGCGCCTTGGCCGCCAGGGCGGACAGGATGGCGGCGACGTCGACCGGCTGCGCCGGAGCGGTGGCTGCAGCCGGAGCTGGGGCTGGGGCCGTGGTCGGGGATGCGCCCGGCGGCGTGGCCTGGGGGGCGGCCGTGCCCGACGGCGTCAGCGTGACCTGCGGATTGGCCGTGGACGCGCCCGCGGGCGTGACGCCGGCATGGCCGAAGATCGTGGAAAGAATGGTTCCGAAGATGCTCATGGTCTGAAACTCCCCTGGTCGTTGGTCCCGGGGACCGGATGCGACCGCATGCAATGCGGCGCATCCGGTGCGCCGGACCGTCAGTACCGGTACAGGTCGTTCTTGAACGGCCCGTTGACCGGAACGCCGATATAGTCGGCCTGTTTCGCCGTCATCCGCGTCAATTCGGCGCCGACCTTCGCCAGGTGCAGGGCCGCGACCTTTTCGTCCAGGTGCTTGGGCAGGGTGTAGACCTTGCGCTCGTACTTGCCGGCCGGCGCGGTCCACAGTTCGATCTGCGCCAGCGTCTGGTTGGTGAAGGACGCCGACATCACGAAGGACGGGTGACCCGTCGCGTTGCCCAGATTGACCAGACGGCCCTCGGACAGGACGATCAGGCGCTTGCCGTCGGGGAAGACGACCTCGTCCACCTGCGGCTTGATGTTGTCCCAGGGGAAGTTGCGCAGCGCGTCGATCTGGATCTCGGAATCGAAATGCCCGATATTGCAGACGATGGCGCGGTGCTTCATCTCGCGCATGTGGTCGATGGTGATGATGTCGACATTGCCGGTGCAGGTGACGAAGATGTCACCGCGCGGGGCGGCGCCTTCCATCGTCACGACCTCGTAGCCTTCCATCGCCGCCTGCAGGGCGCAGATCGGGTCGGCCTCGGTTACCAGAACGCGGCAGCCGGCATTGCGCAGCGACGCGGCCGATCCCTTGCCCACGTCGCCATAGCCGGCGACGACGGCGATCTTGCCGGCCATCATCACGTCGGTGCCGCGACGGATCGCGTCCACCAGGCTCTCGCGGCAGCCGTACAGATTGTCGAATTTCGACTTGGTGACGCTGTCGTTGACGTTGATCGCGGGCACGGCCAGCGTGCCCTTCTTCGCCATTTCCCACAGGCGATGCACGCCGGTGGTCGTCTCCTCGGACAGGCCGCGCACGTCCTTCAGCATGTCGGGGTACTTGTCGTGCATCAGCACGGTCAGGTCGCCGCCATCGTCCAGGATCATGTTCGGCGTCCAGCCGTCCGGACCCTTCACCGTCGCCTCGATGCACCACCAGAATTCGTCCTCGGACAGGCCCTTCCAGGCGAAGACCGGCACGCCCGTCGCGGCGATGGCGGCGGCGGCGTGGTCCTGGGTCGAAAAGATGTTGCACGACGACCAGCGCACGGTGGCGCCCAGCGCGGTCAGGGTCTCGATCAGCACGGCGGTCTGGATCGTCATGTGCAGGCAGCCGGCGATGCGCGCGCCCTTCAGCGGCTGGCTGGCACCGAATTCCTCGCGCAGTGCCATCAGGCCGGGCATTTCACCCTCGGCGATCGAAATCTCCTTGCGGCCCCATTCGGCGAGCGAGATGTCCCGTACCTTGTAATCCGTGCTGGCGGTCATGTTCCGTCCTGTCCGTAGAGAAAAATCCCGGCAGGTATAGGCGGTCACGTTCCCGGGGGCTAGAGCCGGCGTCCCGTCAGGATGCGGCGACGTCCTCGGCCGCCCGCAGCACGCGCAGGAAATTGCCGCCCCAGATCGCGGCGATCTGGGCCGCGTCGTAGCCCCGGCGCAGCAGTTCCGCCGTCAGGGCGGGGGACTGCGCCGCGTTGCGCCAGCCCTCGATGGTGCCGCCGCCGTCGAAATCCGACGAAATGCCGACATGCCCGACCCCGATCCGGTCCACGACATAGTCGATGTGATCGACATAGTCCGCCACGTTCACCGGCCGCTTCCGCCGGGCCTCGCGCGGGCGCAGGAAGGCGTCGACCGCCGTGATATGGACCACGCCGCCGCAGTCGCGCAATGCGTCGAGCTGTTCGTCGTCCAGGTTGCGCGGATGGTCGCACAGCGCGCGGACGCAGGAATGGGTGGCCAGGACCGGGCTGCGCGACAGGCGCACGGCCTGCATCATGGTGCTGCGCGCGGTGTGCGAGATATCGACCATCAGGCCCAGCCGGTTCATCTCCGCGATCGCCTCGCGCCCCAGGCCGGACAGCCCGCCATGGCGGCTCTCGACGTCGCCCAGCGCGGCCGAGGGACGGGCGGAATCGGCCAATGCGTTATGCCCGTTATGGGTCAGGGTCATGTAGCGCGCGCCCTTTGCGCGGAATCGGGCCAGAAGCGACAGGTCCTCGCCCATCGCGTAGCCGTTTTCCACCGCCGGGACGATCGCGGTGACGCCGTCGCGGAAGGCGGCCTCGATCTCGTCCGCCAGGGGGCAGATCCGCGCCTCGCCGGTCGCGCCACTGCGGCCGATCGCATCCAGCATGTCCAGCGCCTGCTGCCCGATGGCGGCATGGGTGTCCGCATCGGTCGGGCCCTGCCCGACATAGGCGACCAGGCAGGCGGCGGCGATGCCGCCCCGCCGCAGCTTCGGCAGGTCGACATGGCGGTAGGATGTCTCCTGCGCGATGTCGCCCCGGTCGGGCCAGGGAATGTCGATATGCGTATCGACCGTCAGGATGGATCGGTGCAGGGCCTGGGATTCGGTCATGGCGGAAATGTAGCCCGGATTACGCCATCCCGTAAGAGTTTGTCCGCATGCGATGCGCCCCCCGAAGCGACACGCCCCCGGGCGGGGGCGCATCGCGGCGGGCGGTTAGGTCGTCAATGCTGGGTTTCGGTGTTGATCGGGGTGCGCCGCCCCTGCGGGGCTTCCGCCCCCTTCGGCATGGTGACGGTCAGCACGCCGTTCTGGAACCGGGCGGTGGCTTCGTCCTCCTTGACGCCGTGCGGCAGGGAGAAGCGGCGTTCGAAGCGGCCATAGCGTCGCTCGCTGTACCCGCTGGACGCATCCGTGCTTTCCTGGCGGCGTTCGCCGCAGATGCACAGCACCCCGTTATCGACGCTGAGCGTGACATCCTTTTCGGTCAGGCCCGGCAGTTCGGCGGTGACGGTCATCGCGGTATCGGTATCGGCGACCTCGACACTGGGCCAGGTGCTGCCGGTGGGGCTGCGCGGATCCCATGCCTGCATGAAATCGTCGAACAGCCGGTCTATTTCCCGCTGGAGACTCATGAACGGACCGCCTTGCCGGTCCTGCGCCGGCATGGGTGGCCGACTGTCATCCCGTCCCCAGGGCATCAGAGAGCGCATAGCCATTGGTTCGTTCCCCTCTGGAATGCGTGATCGGGTAAACCCGATCACGCATTCCAGGCTTTTGTTTTCAGAGCATCTTCACGTGATCAGGTGATCTTACCTCATCACGATCTGCTCTGGCATGGCCGGAGACGCCACGCTGACCGTGGCTGCGACCCGGCCCCTGGAAGCTGGGACGACAGGGGTCGATATCAAGAGGTATTCCTGAAATCTCCTGACGGATAAACAATTGATTTCCGAAGTCGCCTTCCCTTCCGTTCCCTCATCCGGCCAGGGACCGGCGGCCCGGGTCGCTGTTGCGCTCGGCCAGCAGGGCCTCGGCGGCTTCGACAAGGGTCTGCCAATGGATGGTCCGGAGCTCGTCATTGGCTTCCCGGGCCTGGACCAGGTACATCCGGGCGATCAGCACGGCGTCGGGTCCGTGGCGCGCGACGAGTTCGACCGCCTCGGCCGGGACCAGTTTGCGATGGTTCTGCATGGCCTGCCTCCCTCTCTGATGGCGGTCTGCCAGAGATTGGCGGCAGGGCGGCGGGGTTCAATATCGCGACGGGTCGCGGGCAAAAAAAAGCGGGCGCCGCATGGCGCCCGCCGGAGCATGAAGGGGGCGGCATCGCTGCCCCCGGCTGGCCGTCAGAAAGCGGTCGAGACGGTGCCTGTCATCGTGAAACGCGGTTCGACCATGAAGGAATTTCCAGTGCCGGTCGTGTTGGCGTTCTGATCCGTGGCGCGATAGACCACGCCCATCGGGCCGGTGCGGACGATGGAGCCGGTCAGGTTCGTGAAGTTCAGACGGAATGTCGGAGACTTGGCGAACATGAACGGCTTGAAGTGATAGCCGAGCGACAGCGTGTTGGTGACGTAGCCCGGCATGCGCTGGTCCCCGGCGACGCTGACCGACTGCGCGCCGGTATAATGCACGCTGCCGTTGGCGAAGAATCCCTTGTAGGTATAGGTCAATCCGAAATTGGCCATGACGTGCGGCGCCATGACCGCCTGCGTGCCCTTCGAATGGATCAATGTCGGCACGGCCTCGTTGAGGTCCATGACATTGCTGTCCTGCCGGGCGTTGAGGTATTCGATCGACGCATAGGGGCTGAAGCCGTGGATGGACCGGCCGGACACCATCAGGTCGAAGCCGCGCATGGTCTGGTTGCCGATCGAAATCGGCTTGAAGCTGTTATAGCCGATATACTGGTTCACGATACGGTTGGTGACGTTGTAGTTGAACAGCGCCAGGTCAACGATGACGTATTTGTCGTGATAGCGGTATCCCAGCTCTTCCTTGATGGAATACTGGTTTTTCGGGAAAGCGTTGGGGGCGGTGGGCAGCCAGCCCATGTCGACGGCGCTGGGCTGGCGATAGTCGCCTTCCGCGTTGACGTAGATCTGGTGATGCTCGTTGAACGTATAGCCGATGGACAGTTGCGGCAGCGGCTCGGTCGTGTTGGTGCTGTACCGGTTGTACGGGTCCGCGGTCCAGGTATTGGCCATCACGAACTTGAAGCCGGCATGGATGACCAGCTTGTCGTGCAGGTATTTCGCGGTGTCCTGCAGGAACAGCGAGTGCAGCTCGTAGCCGGCGTTCTGGCCGTAGGGCGAGGTGGTCTTGTACAGGTACCACGGGCTCGGCGGGGTGCCGTCGGCATTCGTCGCCCCGCTGGGATAGGACTGGTCGGTGTAGTTGTTTTCGTACCAGTAACCCAGCGAGAACGCGTTATGCGGGTCGATCTGGTAGCCCAGCTTCGTCACCGCGCCCACCTGGCGGGTGGCGTTCTGCAGGAAGAAGCTCGTCTGGTTGACACCGTCGACGACGCCGCCCGGAGACGCGTCCCAGCCCTGCCCGAAGCTGAAATAGGGCTGCAGGTCGAAGCTGAAGCGTGCCGGCAGAACGATATGCAGCGGCGCGGTCAGGAAGACCTGGTTCCAGTGATCCTTGTTGTTCTTCCAGTAATTGTCGTCCGAAGGATTGGCCGAACGGCCCCAGCCCTGCCCGGTGTGCTTGAAGGTGTAGAATTCCTGCGCGGTCGGGTAATTGTCGATGGTGAAGTTTTCGTTGTTCCACGACACGAAGACCTTGGCGGTCGAGCCGTTTTCCCAGTCCTTCTGCACGCCGAAATCCAGGTGGCGGCGTTCGTTGATGCCCGCGCCCATCCAGGCCCTGTCATGCGTGTTGGAGAACGAGACATAGGCGCGCACGCCGCTGTTGCCGATATCGCCCGATTCCAGACGCAGGAATTCGCGCGACAGGTTGTTGGTCCCGTACGAGAAATCCATCAGCCCGCCGGCCTTGTGCGATGCGATGTGCGACTGTTCGTTCATCACGCCGCCGGCGGCCGACATGACCGGCAGGTCGATGCCCGAGCTGCCGGGGGTGACGTTGACCTCTTCCAGGTTCTCGGAATCGATGTCCTCGGCCATGTATTTGGCCGCCGCCGCGGGGGCGCCGTCCACCATCAGGCCCATGTCCAGGTCGGTCAGGCCGCGCACCTCGATCATGCCGCCCTGCATGCCGCCGGTATCGGGCGTGGACACGCTCAGGCTCGGCAGGTTCTTGATCAGGTCGAGCGCCGTGCTGGTTGGCGCGCGCATGTCGATATATTCCTTGGCCACGGTCTGGACGGTATGCGGCGCCGTTTCCAGCCGCATCATGCCGCCGCCGCCGTTCAGCGCCTGGCGTGACGAGACGACCGAGATGTCCTCGGGCGAGGCAGCCCGCGCCACCGTGGTGCGCGGCGCGGCGGCGCGCGGGGTCACGGGGTGGGCTGCGGTCGCGGCATGGGCCGCCGGGGCGGCGGGGGCATGGGCCGCGGACGTGGCGGCGGTGCTGGACGTGGCATGACGCTTGGGCGGCGTCGTCGTGGTCGTCGCGGCTCGGGTTTCGGCACCCGACAGGGCAACGCTGCAGACGACGCCGGCCAGACAGGACATGGCCAGAAGCCGGCTTCGCAGTCCGGGCTTCCGGGGGTGATGCGTCATTCCTCGATCCTTCTCAGTTCGTCCTGTTCCGCACGTGTCAGGTCGTGCGGAAATCGTGGCTCGCAATACTCCAAGACGGGCGTGCCTGACACCCGTCTTTCGTAACGAAATTGGCCCCATGCGCCGAAAATCAGTTCATTTTCGAAACTTATGGATGGCCCGCAGCCACCTCAAGGAAAAAAGAATCATCAGGCTGTTGCTGCGATGAGCACACGTGGGAAATACTGCTTCGCCCCGCGGCCATGACCTGGCCATGCGTGGGACCGGCCCCTATGTTCCATAGCAGTAATGACGCGGTGCGTGGCGGGATGCGCCGACTGGCCGCCGTTGCCCGGCAGCGGCGATTCAGAAGATATCCACGATAAGGATCGTCGCCGGTCCCCTGTCGGCTATCGCACGGTCGGACGATGGAGGGACAGGTCGTCCACGACCATATAGGCGATTTCGCCCTGTTCGGCGTTGGCGCCCTGGGCCGGATCGGCGGCATAGAGGGCGTGAAGCAACGCCCTGTCGAACGACGTGAGGCGGGAGGGCGCCGTCTTCTGGAAATGGCTGTCGTTGAACAGGCTCATGATGGAGTTCTGGTCGAAAATCTCTCCGAGTCTCGGTCCGGAAAGAACGACGAAAGAGATATAATCTGCCAGTTGTCCCCAGGTCGATCCCGAAGCAAGTGGTAAATCCACGATAACGATCGTTGAACCTGTTTCGGATTGGGTTGTCTTTTTTATCCAGTCCCCTCCCGAATAGGATTCGAATTCAGGAACTCCTTGTTCGTTATGCTCGCCAATACCGGGGACGAATGCGTCCATTGCACCAGGTGCCGGGACCCTGA
This sequence comes from Gluconacetobacter diazotrophicus PA1 5, assembly GCF_000021325.1. GTDB lineage: Bacteria > Pseudomonadota > Alphaproteobacteria > Acetobacterales > Acetobacteraceae > Gluconacetobacter > Gluconacetobacter diazotrophicus. Next base: position 2,367,923 of record NC_011365.1, read on the forward strand.
GATTGCTTCGATACCAGCGCACGGGGAGATTTTCCGAAGGTCCGCGGCCGCGATCTCGGGTGGGATCGAAATATGTCTCCCGATGCCCCTGGGAGGTTGTTCGCTGCCGAGCATCGGGGCGCGCGCGATAATCGCATTGAATGCGTCCGTCCCGTTGTCTGCAAACAGGACAATGACGTTCGCGGTGTCGCAATGTTTCGAGATGCCTGGGATAACCGATTCGGCGGCTTTGTTCAGACGATCGACGACGAAGCTGCGAAAGCGCTCGGGAAGACCCGAGACCAGTGGGCAGAATGAACTGTCCCGTCGCACGACCTGCCGATACCACGGCGCATAGACCATTTTATCGACTTCCTGCCGGACCTCGTCCCGGGACATGCCGTTAACGACAATGGTCTCGTGTGCCGGATTGCCAGCGGGTCCGGGAAGGTCGGCTGCGTGGGCACAGGATAAGGATACGGCGGCGAAAGCCCCTGCCGCCGCGATTCTTTGCAGGCCCACCCTGAAGCTGCGGCGTGTGGCGGTCCGCCGGACGCCATTTTGCTCACACGGTTGCATTCTGTGCTCCCTCCCTGTCTTTACCGAATGGTAAAGTGGAGTCGATCAATCAATGTAACGTGTCACGAATTTACATTCATTGACGGTTTGCGTGGTGATGTGAAGGCGGCAAAAGCTTTGGACCGTAACATTACTGTGCGGCATCTTCCATGCTGCCGACAGGATGCCTGTCCGCGGCATCGTCATGCCATCTGTTCCAGTCTTCCCGTCGCGAGACCTGTCGTAAGAGTCGCAAGAAGCGTACCGGCAAGGAAAAACAATCATGGGGCAGCCTCGACCGACCGCGCGGTCGCAGGCGGACGACGTCCGCAAGCGGGCGAATGACGGATCAGCGCCGCCGGGATCGCCAGGGAGCCGGAGATCGGCGAACGTCAGCCTACCGGTGCCTGAGCGCGGGGAATATCTGGCGATTTATTGTGATTTGTCGCTTGAATGGTGCCCAAGGGCGGAATCGAACCACCGACACTGCGATTTTCAGTCGCATGCTCTACCAACTGAGCTACTTGGGCACCGGGCCGTCATCCGGCGCGGGCGGTGCGGTTGGACCGTGCCGCCGTGGGGGTGTGATCTATCCCACCTCATCGCCGGGATCAACCCGTCTCGGGTCGTTTTCGTCGAAGATTTGTCCGTCCTCGCCGTGGTCCCATCCCTGGTCCGGGTCGGGCACGCGATAGGTTTCCGAGAACCAGCGGCCCAAATCGATGTCCCCGCAGCGCTTCGAGCAGAAGGGACGGAAGGCCGTCTGCCCCGGCCGGCCGCAGATCGGGCAAGGGGGCAGGGGGGCAAGGTCGGTATTCGTCGGGGTGGGGTCGGTCATGGTCGTGTGTCCCGGTCGTATGTCCAGCCCTGGGGCGGCAGGGCGGGGTCCAGCCGCCAGGCCGGCTGGTGGCCCGACAGGCGCAGGGCGTCGGCGATCGCGTCCGGATCCTCGGCCAGGGCGCGGGCCAGGTCGGTGCCCACGCGCAGGCCCGGCGGCCGTCCCGGCTGGCCCGCCGACCGGCGGACCCAGTCATCCAGCATCTGCAGCGCCCGGCCCGGCGCGCCGGACAGCATCTCGTGCAGCGGCGGGCGGATGCGGGTCCGCAGGATTTCGGCCAGCCCCAGGGCGGTGAAGCCCAGGAAGCGCGGCCGCAGCGGGTCCTGGGCCAAGGCGGCCTCGATCGTCTCGCGCAGGGCCTGGCGCTTGCGGATCGCCAGTCCCGCCACGTCCAGCACGATGGCGCCGGACAGGTTGCGCAGGCGGATCTGGTGCAGCAACGCCGGCAGCGCGTCGCGGTTGGCGGCGAATTGCGCCGTCTGCTTGGCGCGCCGGTCGGTGCTGGCGCCTCCGCCGTCCATGTCGATCGCGACCAGCGCCGGGGTGGGGGTGATGCTGGCGCGCATGCCGCCCGGCAGCGCCACCACCGGGTCGGCCAGTGCCGCGCACGCGGCCTCGGTTTCCTCGTCGAAGGCGCGGGGGACACGTTGCATCCGGGGCCGCAGGCCGGGCGGCAGGCGTGCGGCGATGGCGGCGTCGTCGATCACGATCGGCGCATCCGGCCATGCCTGGGCCAGCGCGTCCAGCGGGGTGGGGCCACGCGCCAGCAGCGCGGGCGGCCCGGCCGCGTCGCTCCCGCCTTCGGCCTTCAGGCGCGCGCCCTTGCCACCCTGCGGGGCACGGACCACGCGGACCAGCACGGCATCGCCTTCGGTCGGGGCCGTGCCGGCCGAGTCCGGCAGGAAGCCGGCGGTGCCGTCGGCCAGGTCGATGAAGGTGCCGCCCAGGGCGGGCATGCGCGCGCCGGCGCGGCCGCGATGCAGGTCGCCCACGCCGTCGGGGCGGCCCGGGCGCCACAGGGCGTAGTCGCGCAATCCGGTGTCGTCGGTGACGGCGATGCGGATCTCGCCCGGCGCGCTGGCGGCCAGGATCCGCGTCGTCACCGGATCCAGTCCCCTTTCTGGCCGCGCAGCATCTGCGCGACCTCGAACAGCGGCAGGCCGATCACGGCGGAGGGGCTGCCGGACAGGAAGCGGATGAAGGCGGCGGCGTGGCCCTGGACGGCATAGCCCCCGGCCTTGCCGTCCCAGTCGCCCGCATCCAGCAGGGCGTCGATCTGCCGGTCGGTCAGGCGGGAGAAGGCGACGGTGCTGACGACCACGCGCTCGGCCGGGCGCCCCGCGGTCCACGATGCCGTCGGGTGCAGGGCCACGGCGGTCAGCACCGTGTGGCGCCGGCCGGACAGCAGGGACAGGCACTGCCGCGCGGTTGCGCGATCCTCGGCCTTGGGCAGGATGCGCCGGCCCAGTGCCACCACCGTGTCCGCGCCCAGCACCAGGGCGGGTTCGTCCAGCGTGGCCGCGACATGGGCGGCTTTTTCCCGCGCCAGGCGCTGGGCATAAGGGCGGGGCAGTTCGCCGGCGTGCGGCCGTTCGTCGAGATCGGCTGCGATGATTCGCCCCGGCACCAGTCCGATCTGCGCCAGCAGGTCGCGCCGGCGGGGCGAGGCGGAGGCCAGGACGAGCCGGGGCTCCCCCACCCCCGGATCCCCCACCTGGGGCGGGGCGCTGTCGGACATGGAGCGGTCCGCCTTACTTGAAGCGGAAGGTGATGCGACCCTTGCTGAGATCGTACGGGGTCATTTCGACATTCACCCGGTCGCCGGCCAGGACGCGGATGCGGTTCTTGCGCATCTTGCCGCTGGTGTGGGCCAGAATCATGTGCTCGTTGTCCAGTTTCACGCGGAACATGGCGTTGGGCAGCAGCTCGGTCACCGTGCCGCTGAATTCGATCATGTCTTCTTTAGACATCGTGTCCTTCGATCATCTTGTTGACCGGCGCCGGGCCGGCAGAACGGTGCAGGCGGAACCGCTGGATCGGCCAGGTGGCGCGATCCAGCGGCCCATGAAGTGGAATGCAGGCGGATATGTGCGGATTGTAGGCACTGCGGTCAAGCTTTGTCGGACTCGCGCGCCACGGCGTCCAGCCGCGCCGACACGCTCAGCGCGTGTGCGTCCAGCCCCTCGGCCCGCGCCAGGGCCACCGCCGCCGGCCCGATCCGGCGCAGCGCGTCCGGCCCCGCGCCGATGAAGGTCGTGCGCTTCAGGAAGTCGAACACCGACAGGCCCGAGGCGAAGCGCGCGGTCCGGCTGGTGGGCAGGACATGGTTCGGACCGCCGACATAATCGCCGATCGCCTCGGCGCATTGCCGGCCCAGGAAGATCGCCCCGGCATGGCGGACCCGGGCGAACAGCGGTTCCGGATCGGCCAGCAGCAGTTCCAGATGTTCGGGCGCGATCGCGTCGATCAGCGACGCGGCCTCGTCCAGGTCGCGCACGGTGATGATGGCGCCGTGGGCGCCCCAGCTCGCCCCCGCGATGGCGGCGCGGGGCAGGGTGCGCAGTTCGGCCTCGACCGCCTCCGCCACCCGGTCGGCCAGGGTGGCGTCCTGGGTGATCAGGATCGACTGCGCCAGGGCGTCATGCTCGGCCTGCGCCAGCAGGTCCAGCGCGACGATGCGCGGATCGGTGCCGCTGTCGGCCACCACCACGACCTCGGACGGGCCGGCGATGCTGTCGATGCCCACCCGGCCGAACACCTGACGCTTGGCCTCGGCCACATAGGCGTTGCCGGGTCCGACCACGCGGTCCACCGGGCGGATGGTCGCGGTGCCGTAGGCCATGGCCGCCACGGCCTGCGCCCCGCCGACGCGATAGATCTCGGTCACGCCGGCGCGTCGGGCGGCGGCCAGCACCAGCGGATTCAGCACGCCGTCCGGGGTCGGCACGCACATCGCCAGCCGCGCCGCCCCCGCCACCCGCGCGGGCATGGCGTTCATCAGGACCGAGGACGGATAGGCCGCCGTGCCGCCGGGCACGTACAGCCCGACCGCGTCCAGCGCCGTCCAGCGCATGCCCAGATCCACCCCGTCCGCGTCGGTATAGCGCAGGTCGGCCGGCATCTGGGCGCGGTGGAAGGCCTCGATCCGGGTGGCCGCGACATCCAGGGCCGCCAGCAGGTCGGGCGGGACCCGGGCGCAGGCGGCCTCGATCTCGGCCTCGGTGATGCGCAGGCGGTCCGGCGTGACCGGCATGCGGTCGAACCGGGCGGTATAGGCGCACAGCGCCTCGTCGCCCCGCGCACGCACGGCGGCCAGGATCTCGGCGACCGGGGCATCGACGCGGGCGGTGTCGCCCTCGCGGTCGTCCAGCAGGCGGGCGAAGGCGGCACGGAAATCGGGTTGCGCGGTATCCAGCCGTTTCATGCGCTGACGGTCTCCGCCACCGTGGACGCGGCCAGGGCGTGGCGGAAGCGCGCGATCAGCGCGCCGATCCGCTCCGGCTGGGTCTTCAGCGCCGTGCGGTTGACGATCAGCCGGCTGGTGACGGTCGCGATCGTCTCGGTCTCCTCCAGCCCGTTGGCGCGCAGGGTGGACCCGGTATCGACCAGGTCCACGATCAGGTGCGACAGGTCCAGCACCGGGGCCAGCTCCATCGCGCCGTGCAGGTGCACGATGTCGGCATTGATGCCGCGCGCGGCGAAATGGCGGCGGGTGATGGCCGGATATTTGGTGGCCACCCGCACCCGCGACCAGCGCGCGGGATTGTCGGTTCCTTCCTGCCCCCTGGGCCGGGCGACCGACACGCGGCAGGCGCCGATCCGCAGGTCCAGCGGGGCGTAGATCTCGGGATAGTCGAATTCCATCAGCACGTCGGCGCCGCAGATGCCCAGTTGCGCGCCGCCGAAGGCCACGAAGGTCGCGACGTCGAACGAGCGCACGCGCACCACGTCCAGCATCGCATCGTCGGTGGGAAAGCGCAGGCGGCGGCTGCCCTCGTCCAGGCAGTCGGCGGCGGGCGTCAGGCCGGCCCCGGCCAGCAGCGGGGCGGCGGCCTTCAGGATGCGTCCCTTGGGCAGGGCGAGGATCAGCTTCGTGTCCTGGGTTGTCTCCCGGGTTAGGGCGGTCATGCGGTCTCCAGCTACAAAACGCGCGCCCCATGCGATACCGGCCAGGCGCCATGTGGGCTGCGCCTTATCACATTCCGCCCCGCCGCAGGAAGGGCGCGCGCCGCATCATTCCCGAACGCGCTCGATCTGCGCGCCGCAGCGCGCCAGCTTCTGTTCCACGGCCTCGTAGCCCCGGTCCAAGTGATAGACGCGGCTCAGGATCGTCTCGCCATGCGCTGCCAGCCCCGCCAGGATCAGCGAGAACGAGGCCCGCAGGTCGGTCGCCATCACCGGCGCGCCCGACAGCGAATGCACGCCGCGAATGATCGCGGACGAACCATGGACGTTGATGCGCGCGCCCATGCGGTTCAGTTCCGGCACGTGCATGAACCGGTTTTCGAAGATGGTCTCGGTGACCATCGACGCGCCCTCGGCGACCGACAGCAGGGCCATGAACTGCGCCTGCATGTCGGTGGGAAAGCCGGGATAGGGCTCGGTCATGATGTCCACGCCGCGCAGCGCCCCGGTGCGGCGCACGCGCAGGGCGTCGTCCTCCTGGAACACCTCGACCCCGGCTTCCTCCAGCGCGCGGACCACCGCGCCCAGATGGTCGGCCCGGCCGCCGATCAGCCGCAGCTCGCCGCCCGTGATCCCGGCGGCGCAGGCATAGGTGCCGCATTCGATCCGGTCGGGCATCACGCGGTGGGTCGTGCCGTGCAGCGCCTCGACCCCTTCGATGGCCAGCGAGCCGGTACCCGTGCCGGTGATGCGCGCGCCCATGCCGTTCAGGCAGGCGACCAGGTCCGCGATCTCCGGCTCGCGCGCCGCATTGATGATCTCGGTCCGCCCGCGTGCCAGGCAGGACGCCATCAGCAGGTTTTCCGTGGCGCCGACCGAGGCGAACGGCAGGATGATGCGTTCGCCCACCAGCCCGCGCGGCGCGCGGGCGTTGATATACCCGTTTTCCAGCGAGATCTCGGCGCCCAGCGCCTCCAGCCCCTTCAGGTGCATGTCCACCGGGCGGGTGCCGATGGCGCAGCCGCCGGGCAGGGACACCCGGGCCTCGCCGCAGCGCGCCAGCAGCGGGCCCAGCACCAGGATCGAGGCGCGCATCTGCGACACGATGTCGTATGGGGCCTCGGTGTTCGTGATGGTGCCGCCGACGGCCAGGGTGCCGCCGTCGCCCTCCAGGTCCTCGACCGTGACCCCGTGCTGTTCCAGCAGCCGGCGCATGGTCGTGATGTCCGCGATGCGCGGCACGTTGCGCAGCACCAGCCGTTCGGAGGTCAGCAGCCCCGCGACCAGCAGCTTCAGCGCCGCGTTCTTGGCGCCGCCGATGACGATGTCGCCGCGCAGCCGGTGGCCGCCGTGAATGATGAAACGGTCCATGGCCGGGCTCCTACATCCGTGGGGTCGCGACGCCGCGCTGTCCCATATATTTGCCCGCCCGGTCGGCATAGCTGACCTCGCACGGCGACGCGCCCTGGAAGAACAGGAACTGGCAGATCCCCTCGTTGGCGTAGATGCGCGCCGGCAGGGGGGTGGTGTTGCTGATCTCGATCGTCACCTGGCCTTCCCATTCGGGCTCCAGCGGGGTGACGTTCACGATGATGCCGCAGCGGGCATAGGTGGACTTGCCCAGGCAGACGACCAGCGTGTCGCGCGGGATGCGGAAATATTCCACCGTGTGCGCCAGCGCGAAGCTGTTGGGTGGAATGATGCAGACCGGCCCCTCACGCGTGACGAAGCTGTTGGACGCGAAGTTCTTGGGGTCGACGATGGCGTTGTCGACGTCGGTGAAGATCTTGAATTCCGATGCCACCCGCGCGTCGTACCCGTACGAGGACAGGCCGTAGGAAATCACGCCCTCGCGCGTCTGCTGCTCGACGAACGGTTCGATCATCCCGGCCTCGCGGGCCTGCTGTCTGATCCAGCTATCGGGCATAATCGGCATCAAAGATCCTTCCGTCGCGTGGAGGGTGACCATCCTCCTCCCTGCCAGCCCCGACCACTAGCGAAGGCCGCGCCCGACCGCAATCAGCTCTTTGCGCCGTCCTCGGCCGCCGCGTCCGGGACGGGCGGCGCGGCGGGCGCGTCGGCGCGGGCGCGCGACTGCTGCTTGCGCCGGCGCAGGTTCTCGCGCAGGGCGGCGGCCTCGCGCGCCAGGCGCTCCTGCCGGGCGGCCTCGGCCTTCTCGGCCTTGCTCTTTTCGGTCATCGCCGCCGGGCCGCCCACAGCAGCACCAGCGACCCCGCCATCAGCAGCGCGCCGGTGCAGTCCAGGACCAGGCTGGGCCATCCGTGCCACAGCAGCGGCCAGTGCCACTGGGACTGGCCGATTTCCAGCAGGATGCTGGTGCCGAAGCAGAACACCGCCAGGCTCTGCGCCCAGGACACCAGGGACGTGGACAGCCGGGCCGGGGGGCGCGGGGCGGCGCGCGTGCCGCGCCGCGACGGGTTACTGGACATGGGCGGTTCCTGTGAGGTCGGTTCTGTCGGGGGGCGTATCCCCGGGCGTGGCATCGGGTGTGGCATCGCCTTGGGCGGCCTGCCAGGCGAACCATCCGGCCAGGCTGGAGCCCAGGATTTCATCATACACCGCCAGGGTGGCCTGCTGCATCGCGGCCGTGGTGTAGCTTGCCTGCACGCTTGCCCGGGCGGCGGCGCCCAGGGCGGCGGCGTCTTCGGGCGCCATGTCCAGCACCGCGCGGATCGCCCCGGCCAGGGCGGAGGCATCGCCGGGGGGCACCAGCAGGCCGGTCTGCCCGTGCGCGACGGTTTCCATCGCCGCGCCGTGGGCGGCCACGATCACCGGCCGGGCCATGGCCTGGGCCTCGATCACCACGCGGCCGAAGGGCTCGGGCCGCAGCGACGGCATGACCACGACGTCCGCCAGCGCCAGGGCGGCGGGCATGTCCGCGCACAGGCCGGCGAAATAGACCCGCCCGCGCAGGGCGGGCTGGGTTTCCGCCATCTGCGTCAGGCTGCGCGCGAACCGGTCGCGGCGCCGCGCCGGCCCGACGAAGACGCAGGCCCAGTCGCGCCCGCTGCCGCCCCTGGCCTGCTCCTGGGCCTCCATCCGCGCCAGCGCCTCCAGCAGCAGGGCCTGGCCCTTCCAGGGGGTGATCCGGCCGGGCAGCATGATGATCGCCGCGTCCTCGGGCAGGCCCCATTGCTCGGCCAGGGCCTGGATGCGGGGGCCGCGCACGATGTCGGGGTCGAAACGCGCGGTATCCACCCCGCGCGGGATCAGCCGCAGCCGGTCCGGTCCCACCCCGTAATCGCGGGCCAGGCGCTGCGCGATGAAGGCGCTGATGGCGATGACCCGCCGCCCCGATGCCATGACGGCATTGTACCGCCGCTTGCCCGGAACGCTCTCGCGGTACACGCCGTGCCATGTCGTCACCAGCGGCACCCCGGTGCGCCGGCAGGCCAGCGCCGCCGACCAGCCGGGGGCGCGCGACCGCGCATGGACCAGATGCACCCCCTGCGCGCGGATCAGCCGTGCCAGCCGCCGTGCATTGAGCAGGATTCGCAGCGGGTTCTTCGTGCGCAGGTCGATCGGCATATGCACGCCGCCGGCATGGCGCAGGCGGGCCAGCAGCCGGCCGCCGGCGCACGCCACCAGCGCCACGCCCCCGGCGCGGGTGATGGCGTCGGCCATTTCGATGGTGCCCTGCTCGATCCCCCCCGCGTCCAAGGCGGGCAGCACCTGAAGAATGACGGGGCGATGCGCAAGCGACTCCATGCGCCCGCTTAGCATGAACCGGCGGCCAGTGCATCGTTCCGCCCGCGTTGCGCGAAGGGGGCGGGCTTGACCGCCGCCTCCCGGCCTGCGCCAAATCACCCCATGACGGTCTCGGTGCTTCAGTGTCTGCCCGGAAACGCGCGCCGAAACGTGCGCCGGCGACCGCACGCGGCCTTGCCGGGGGCGGTGCCGGCCCTGCGCATGGTGGGGGCGGGGCTGCTGCCGGCGTGGCTGGTGATGGCCGCCCCGGCCGGCGGGCAGGCGCGGGCCGTGCCTCCGCGACATGATCAGGCCCGGCCCGTTCCCCTTCCGGAAGCGGTGTCCGGCCCCTCGCTGGCAACCTGCCTGTCGCATCTGCCCGACGACCCCGACGGTGCGCGGGATTATGCCGCCGCCTGGGCGGCGCGGGGCGGCGGCGGCATCGCCGCCGGGCGCTGCGGGGCGCTGGCGCAACTGGCGCTGGGCGACGCGCACGGCGCGGCCGTCGCGCTGGACGGGCTGGCCCATGCCCCCGGCGACCCCGCCACCCGGGCCGCCATCGCGCGGGACGCCGCGGGCGCCTGGGCGGTGGATGGCGACCCGCCCCGGGTCCTCGACAGCGCCGGATACGGGCTGATCCTCGCCCCGAGGGACGCGGGACTGCTGATCCTGCACGCACGCGCGGCGGTGGCCGGTGACCGCGCCGCCCAGGCGGTCGCCGACCTGACGCCGCTGCCGTCCGATCCGGCGGCGCAGGCCGAGGCCCTGGTCGTGCGGGCATCGGCCTATCGCCGGCTGGGGCGGATCGACCTGGCCCGCGCCGATATCGACCAGGCGCTGCGCCGCACGCCGCAGGATGCCGCCGCCCTGCTGGAACGCGGCATCGTCCGGCAGCGGCTGGGCGACATGCCCGGCGCCCGCGCGGATTGGGAACAGGTGATGGAGGTCGCCCCGGACTCCCGCCAGGCCGACCTCGCCCGCCAGGACCTGGCGGTGCTGGAAGCCGACCCGGACGCCCCCTGATCCCGCTCGGACAGGCACGCAGGGGTGGCACTGTCACGTTCGCGTCATATGTGATCGTGTAACATCGACTCCGCCCCAGACTGTGCTACGGATAGGGCATGAGGTGCGTGCCACCTCCAAGAAGATAGAAGAACAAGAAGAAACAAGAAGAGACGGAAACCTCCATGAAGAAGGGTAGCGCTGCCGCTGTCCCTTTTTCCGGCGTCGCTCCTGATTCTGCCAAACCAGAATCCGGCCCCTCGGGGCGACGCCGGTTCGTCCCGCCGGTTCATGGTTGGGGCGGCCTTCTTTTCACGCGGGACATTCTGGCCTAACGAGAACGCATGACGCGCATTCTCGTGATCAAGCTGGGTGCGCTGGGCGATCTGGTCCAGGCCTTCGCCCCCTTCGCCGCCATCCGCGCCCATCATCGTTCTGCCTCCGTCACCCTGCTGACGACCGCCCCGTTCGCGGCCCTGATGCGCGCATCCCCCTGGTTCGACCGGGTGGAGGTGGATTCGCGCCCGTCCTGGCGAAACCTGCGCGGGCTGGCGGCGCTGCGCCGCACGCTGGTCGGGTACGACATGGTCTACGACCTGCAGACATCCGGCCGGTCGTCGCGCTATTTTCGCCTGGCGGGCCGTCCCGCCTGGTCGGGGATCGCGGCGGGCGCGGGCTGGCCGCACGACAATCCCCACCGCGATGTCATGCATACCCGTGCCCGCCAGCGCGACCAGTTGCGCCGTGCCGGCATCGCCCAGGTGCCCGACCCCGACCTGTCCTGGCTGGCGGGGGGCGGGCCGGTCCTGCCCGCGCCCTATGCGCTGCTGGTGCCGGGCGCTGCCCCGCACCGGCCGGCCAAGCGCTGGCCGGCCGAACGGTTCGGGGCCCTGGCCTGCCGCCTGCACCAGCGCGGCCTGACGCCGGTGATCGTGGGCACGCAGGCCGAATCCGGCCTGGCCGCCATCATTCGCGCCGCCTGCCCGGCCGCGCGCGACCTGACGGGCCGGACCGGCCTGCCCGACCTGGCCGGGCTGGCGGCGCGCGCGGCGCTGGCGGTGGGCAACGATACCGGGCCGATGCACCTGGCCGCCGCCATGGGCTGCCCCGCGACGGTGCTGTTTTCGCGCGACAGCGACCCGTCCCTGACCGCGCCGCTGGGCCGCGCGCCGGGGCAGGTGCGGGTCCTGCGCGTTGACGATCTGGCCACTCTGAGCGTGGATAGGGTTGCGGCCTGCCTCGGCTGACGCCATTACAGCGACTTCCCTTTGTCTGGAGCATCGACATCATGCCTGCCATCACCCTGCCTGACGGATCCGTTCGCCGCTTTGACGGTCCGGTGACGGGCACTATGGTGGCGGAGTCCATCGGCCCGGGCCTGGCCCGCGCCGCGCTGGCGATGGAGGTGGACGGCGCGCTGGTCGACCTGTCGCGCGAAATCGCCGACGACGCGTCGGTCCGCTTCATCACCCGCAAGGACGACGCGGCGCTGGAGATGATCCGCCACGACACCGCCCATGTCCTGGCCGAGGCCGTGCAGTCCCTGTGGCCCGGCACCCAGGTCACCATCGGCCCGTCGATCGAGAACGGCTTCTATTACGATTTCTATCGCAACGAGCCCTTCACGCCCGAGGACTTCCCCGCGATCGAGGCCCGCATGCGCGAGATCGTGGCCGCCAACGCCCGCTTCGAGCGTGAGGTCTGGCCGCGCGACGAGGCGATCCGCTTCTTCGAGAACCGGGGCGAGCGCTTCAAGGCCGAACTGATCCGCGACCTGCCGGAAAGCGAGCCGATCTCGATCTACCGCCAGGGCGAATGGCTGGACCTGTGCCGTGGCCCGCATCTGCGCGGCACGGCGGACGTGGGCAGCGCCTTCAAGCTGATGAAGGTGGCCGGCGCCTACTGGCGCGGCGACCACCGCAACCCGATGCTGACGCGCATCTACGGCACCGCGTGGCGCGACCAGAAGGAACTGGACGCCCACCTGCACCGGCTGGAGGAAGCGGAACGCCGCGACCATCGCCGCATCGGGCGCGAGATGGACCTGTTCCATATCCAGGAAGAGGCCGTCGGTTCGATCTTCTGGCACCCCAAGGGCTGGCGCCTCTATACCGCGTTGCAGGATTACATGCGCCGCGCCCAGACCCGGGGCGGCTACCAGGAAGTCCGCACCCCGCAACTGGTCGACCGCGCGCTGTGGGAGGCCTCGGGCCACTGGGACAAATATCGCGAGCACATGTTCATCGCGACGGTCGAGGACGAGGACAAGACCCTCGCGCTGAAGCCGATGAACTGCCCGTGCCATGTCCAGATCTTCCGCCACGGCCTGCGGTCCTATCGCGAACTGCCGCTGCGCATGGCGGAATTCGGCGCCTGCCATCGCTACGAGCCCTCGGGCGCGCTGCACGGCATCATGCGCGTGCGTTCGTTCACCCAGGATGACGCCCACATCTTCTGCACCGAGTCGCAGATCGCGGCCGAGACGGCGCGCTTCGTGCGCATGCTGGCCGAAGTCTATGCCGACCTGGGCTTCGAAAGCTTCCGGGTGAAATTCGCCGACCGGCCGGAACAGCGCGCCGGCAGCGACGAGACCTGGGACCGGGCCGAGGGCGCGCTGATCGAGGCCTGCCGCCTGGCCGGCGTCGAATACGAGTACAACCCCGGCGAGGGCGCGTTCTACGGGCCGAAACTGGAATTCGTGCTGCGCGACGCCATCGGCCGCGACTGGCAGTGCGGCACCCTGCAGGTCGATTACGTGCTGCCCGAGCGGCTGGACGCGTCCTTCGTCGGCGAGGACAGCGCCCGCCACCGCCCGGTGATGCTGCATCGCGCGATCCTGGGCTCGTTCGAGCGCTTCCTGGGTATCCTGATCGAGCAGCATGCGGGCCGGTTCCCGCTGTGGCTGGCGCCGGTGCAGGTGGTGGTGGCCTCGATCGTCACCGACGCCGCGCCCTATGCCGAACAGGTGGCCGAGACGCTGACGCAGGCGGGCCTGGTGGTCGAGACCGACATCCGGAACGAGAAGATCAACGCCAAGGTGCGCGAGCACAGCCTGGCCCGCGTGCCGGTGATCCTGGTCGTCGGCCGCAAGGAGGCCGAGGACGGCACCGTCGCGATCCGCCGCCTGGGCGGCGCGGCGCAGGAGGTCATGAGCCTGGCCGATGCCGCGACCGCGCTGGCGGCCGAGGCCCTGCCGCCCGACCTGCGCCGGTAAGGCGCACGCCTTATTTCGACGGGGCCGGGCAACGATTCCGGTCGGACCCCGTTAGGCGGTCAGGTCCCGCCCGGGATGACATTGTGCTGCCGGTGCATGGCTGGCTTCGCCGTTCATGCACCGACAGAGCTTGATCTCGGGGGGCGGTTTGCGCCAATAACGGCAAACTCGGAGGCCATTTGCGCTGTCTCGACCCCATTGCCCGCGGGCAGTGGCGGGGGTGGTGCGCTCTCCGGGGCGAAAACGAAGACAGGAGCCGACCATAGCCAGACCTCCGATGCCCACTCCGCCTAACCGCGAGGGCCCACGCGTCAACGAGGAAATTCGTGTCCCGCAGGTGCGTCTGATCGACGCGGACGGCGAGATGCTGGGCGTCATGCCCACACGCGACGCGCTGATGCGCGCTTATGCGGTCGGTCTCGACCTGCTGGAAATCAGTCCGAACGCCGAACCCCCGGTCGCCAAGATCCTGGATTACGGCAAGTTCAAGTACGAACAGCAGAAAAAGCGCAACGAGGCCCGCAAGAAGCAGAAGGTCATCGAGATCAAGGAGGTCAAGGTCCGGCCGAATATCGATGAGAACGACTATCAGGTGAAGATGCGCGCCATGAAGTCGTTCATCGGCGAGGGCGACAAGGTCAAGGTGACGCTGCGCTTCCGTGGCCGCGAAATGGCGCACCAGGACCTGGGCATCAAGGTCCTGGAACGCATCCGCACCGAGATGGACGAACAGGCGAAGGTCGAGCAGATGCCCAAGCTCGAAAACCGCCAGATGATCATGGTCCTGTCGCCCCGTTGACCCCGGCAGGGCCTGGAACGAAAAAAGCCCGGACCCTGGTCCGGGCTTTTTTTTATTTACGCGCCCGCATCACGGTCGCCGTCACGCGCTGGTGGGGCCTGAACCCAAGGGCCTCGTAAAGCGCGATCGCGCCGGTATTGTCGGCATAGGAATGCAGGAAGGGCCTTTCGCCCCGGTCGAGAATGCGCGTGGCGACGGTTCGCATCAGGAAGGCCGCATAGCCGCGCCCGCGATGGTCCGGGTGGGTGCAGACCCCGCTCACCTCGGTAAAACGCCCCGGCTTCAGGCGCTCGCCGGCCATGGCGACCAGGCGGCCCCGGTCCCGAATGCCCACGAAGCCGCCCAGGCGCCACGTGCCGGCGAGAAAGGGACCCGGAGCGGTGAGGGTCGCAAGTGCCAGCATCTCGGCGGCATCGGACTCTCCGAGCTCGGAGAACGAAAAGCGACGGCTATCCTCCGTCACACGGGATGCGACCATTTGCAGGCATTCCGCGCTGCGGATGATGACGGCGCCGGAAGGCGGAGGAACCGCTTCCTTTTCGACGGTCCAGAATTCCCCGCTCCCGGACAGATCCGCCAGCAGGTCCAGATGCCGTGCCGTGTTCGTGCGCGCGGCGCCGAACGGCCCGATGGCCGGATCGAAGCGACGCACCTCGTCATCCCCGATGGCCAGCGCCCCCTGACGTCCTGAAAGCGCATTCCAGACCGGACGGTCCAGAACCTCCTGCCGGATGTTGAAGTCAGTCACGTCGATGCTCCCGCAACCAGCGCGCGAATCCCGCCTCCTCGATCCGACTTTCGACGAGTGCCACCATCTGCTCGACGATTTCGGGTGCCTCCGCCATGACGTCGGCATCATTCACCTTGAGGAACAGCACGCAGCAGCCCCACGCGGTGCGCTTGTTCGCGTCGTTGAACGGATGGTTGCCGGCGATGCCGAACGCGTAGGCGGCGGCGAGATCGAAGAGATCGACAGTGCCCGGATCGGCATAATGATAGCGGTTCAGAGGCCGCCCGAGGGCACTATGCAGCAGATCCTCGTTCTTCAGCCCGTGCGCGCCGCCATATTCGCGCAAGGCATGGTCATGCAGGAACAGGACGGCATCAGGTTCCAGAAATTCCGGGGCGTTCACCGTTTGGCCAGTTCCTGAAGCGCGTCAGCCTGTTCGCGCAGCACCTCGCGCGCCAGTTGCATCTGGCGTTCCAGCTTCAGGTTGCGTTTGACCAGCTTCACTCCGTCCGCCATCTCGACCAGCGTCAGTTCCTGCCCGACTTCCAGCCCCAGCCGGATGCGCGTTTCCGCCGGCAGCGTCACGCCGACCGAATTGCCCTGCTTGCGCAGCACGACCGTTTCCATGTTCGCCCCCTATCTTACAAAACGTAATATAGGCTCCGGCATTCGCCCTGTCAGCTACTCTTCCCGGATTCTACGGATGCAGCAGGAACGTCGCGGTGGCCGAGGCGGTGACGTCCTGTTCCTCGGCGGGGGCGGAGGGCGCGACGGCGGCGCGGGCGGCCATCATCATCATCGGCATGGGGCGCGGCATGGTCCGGTCGCCCAGTGCGACCCTGCGAAGGGTCCCGATTTTCAGGCCCAGCGTCGCCGCGGCGGAGTCCGCCCGGCGGCGGACATCCTTCAGCGCCTCGGACTCGGCCTGGCGGGTCAAATCCTGCCGCCGGTCGGGCGACAGGGACCAGTCCAGTCCCGACAGGCCCAGCCCGCGCGCCTGCAGCCTGCCCACCAGGTCCAGCAGCGCCGTGCCGTCGGCCCCGGCCAGGCGGATGGTCTGGCGCGCCACCCATTGGGGCGGCTTGGCGCTGTCGTCATGCTGGACGGAATAGCCCTCGGTCACGGTGGTGACGCCGCCGGCCGCATGGGCGGCGTCCATGGCCTGGCGGACCAGCGCGTTGACCCGCCCCTGCGCCGCAGCCGCCGTCGCGGCCGCGCTCTCGGCGAACAGCGTCGCGGTCAGCCGGTCGGGCGCGGCATGGACCGTGCCCGTCCCGGACAGGGTCAGTTCGGTGGCCGCCAGGCGTGTATCCGGCGCGCGTGCATCCGGGGCGGGCATGTCCTGGGCGGCGGCGGGACCGGGCAGGGCGGCGATGGCAAGCAGGGCGGACGCGGCGAGGGGGAGAACGAGACGACGGGTCATGAATGATTGTCTTCCTTCAGCACCATCAGGGCGCGGCGCAACTGGACGATGCCCGAACGGACCCTGCCCTCGCGGCAAAGATGCGCGCCCTGGATGCGCAGGTCATGGACCTCGCGCGTCAGCGGGGGGCCATAGGCGTCGATGACGGTGACCAGCCGTTCGCAGAAGGCGCGGCTGTCGCTGGTGATGACGACCGGATGTCCGCTGTCGGAAACCGCGTGGCTGCCGGCGGGCAGCGGCGTGCCCTCGTCCGGTGCCGGCGCGAAACCGCACAGGCAGAAGCCCATGGCCAGCAGGACTGGAACCGGAGGAGGCTGCATGCTCATGATTCGAAGCCTAGGGCGTGTCACGTGTCGCCCCCATGGGGTGAATGTGAAGTCTCCGTCACGCCGTCCGGCGGCGGCGCGGGCGGGAGCGGAACGGGCGCGCGCGAGGCGAAGCGGGGGCGGGCGGCCTCGCGCGCCACGGGCAGCACCATGCGGACCGACAGCCCCGGCGCATTGCTGCGCAGCCGCAGCACGCCGCCATGCAGTTGCACGATCGCCTGCACCAGCGACAGGCCCAGGCCCGCGCCGGGGGTGTTGCGGGCCGTCTCGGCACGGAAGAAGCGTTCCGACGCACGCGCCATGTCGGCCTCGTTCATGCCGATCCCCTCGTCGGTGACGGCGATGGATACGGCATTGCGCCCCGGGGCGGACCCGCTCAGCCCCGGCAGCAGGGCCGGTCCCAGGGCGACGGCCAGCGTGACCGTTCCCCCGGCGGGTGAAAACTTGATGGCGTTGTCCAGCAGGTTGGCCACCGCCTGCTGCATCATCGCCTGGTCGCCGTAGAAGGGCAGGGTGGGCGGCAGGCGCAGCACCAGCCGGATCTGCCGTTCCTCGGCCACGGCCTCGTACAGGTCGCCGATATCGGCCAGCAGCGGCACCAGGTCGAACGGGGCGAAGGCCGATCGGCGGGACCCGGCCTCGATCTGCGCGATCCGCAGCAGGGCCTCGAACACCGCCGTCACATTGTCCAGGTGACCCACGGCACGGTCGATGGCCGCGCGCAGTTCGCCCTCGCCGCTTGCATGCTCGGCCGCGTCCTCCAACTGGGTGCGGGCGCGGGTGATGGGCGTGCGCAGGTCGTGGGCGATGGAATTGGACACCTGGCGCACGCCGTCCATCAGCCGCACGATGCGGTCCAGCATCTCGTTGATCGCCTCGGCCACCTGGTCCAGCTCGTCGCCATTGCCGACCAGCGGCATCCGGCGCGACAGGTCGCCATGCGCGATCGCCGACGTGGTCTGGGCGATCGACTTGATCATGCGGCGGAACATGCCGTGCACCAGCACCGCGCCGCTGATCGCCAGCAGCGTCACCATCATCCACGCCCAAAGCAGGGAATCGGTCAGCAGGCGGCGCAGCACGGCGCGCGACCGGACATCCCGCCCGACCAGCAGCCGGAAGCCGCCCGGCAGGGCGAAGGCATGGACCTGCGCCATGTCGCGCATGCCCGCCCGCGTGACCTCCAGCGCGTACCACCGGTCGGTGCTGGTGATCATGGCCGGCCATTCCGACAGGTTGCCCGCCAGCCGGTGGCCGGTCGGGTCGACCATCAGGTAGATCGCGTCGTCATCCAGGTTCTGTTCCAGCCGGTCGTCGATCGTCAGCGCCAGGGTCGGCAGCCCGCCCTCGGCCCAGCGCTGGCTCAGCGCCCGGGCGTCGGCATTGATCGCGGTTTCCACCTGCCGTTCCAGGAAGCCGATCGTCCCCCACCAGATGAAGGACATGAACAGGATCGAGGACAGGGCGAACAGCACGCCATAGCCCAGCGAAAAGCGCAGGCTGGCCGAACGGGGCAGCCTGAACCGGCGCCGGCCCGTGCCCGAGGCGGTCTGCTGCCCGGATTGCATGATGCGCGGTCCCGCGTTCCTATTCCGCCCGCAGCATGTAGCCGGCGTTGCGGATGGTATGGATCAGGGGGGTATCGAACGGCTTGTCCACCTTCTGGCGCAGGCGGGACACATGGACGTCGATGACGTTGGTCTGCGGGTCGAAATGATAGTCCCACACGCCTTCCAGCAGCATGGTGCGCGTCACGACCTGGCCGGCATGGCGCATCAGGTATTCCAGCAGCCGGAATTCGCGGGGCTGCAGGTCGATGCGCTGCCCGCCGCGGCGGACCGACCGCGACAGCAGGTCGATTTCCAGGTCCGCCACGTTCAGGCGCGTCAGCGGCGCGTTGTCGCTGCGCCCCCGGCGCGACAGGGCCTCGACCCGGGCCAGCAATTCGCTGAAGGCGAAGGGCTTGGTGACGTAATCGTCGCCGCCGGCCTTCAGGCCCTGCACGCGGTCATCCACGTCCGCCAGCGCCGACAGCAGCAGGACCGGCGTGCTGTTGTTCTGCGCGCGGATGGTTTCCAGCAGCCGCAGCCCGTCGATCCCGCCCGGTAGCATGCGGTCCAGGATGATCAGGTCGAAATTCTCGCTGACCGCCAGGAACAGCCCGTCCTTGCCGTTGTCCACCGGCTCGACCAGGTGCCCGGCCTCGCGCAGGCCCTTGGCGACGAAATTGCGGACGGTCGGATCATCCTCGACGACCAGGATATGCATGTCGGTCCGGCTCCCGTTTCAACCTTGGCCGATCATCTTACGCTGCATGCGGCCGCACTGGCCAGAGCGGGAGGTACCTAGTCGTCCATATCCGCCGGCCGGCTTCCCACCGCGACCGGCACCGTCAGCACGGCGCCGTGGCGGCGGATGCGGACCTGCACGGTCGAACCGGGATGTTCCGCCGCGATGGTGCGGATCAGGGTGCGGGAGGTATCCATCGGTTCGTCCCCCACGCTCAGCACGATGTCGCCGGTGCGCAGCCTGGCCCGCTGGGCGGGGCCGTCATGGTCGATGTCGGTGATGCGCACCCCGTCATGGGTGTCGCCATCCGCCAGGGTCACGCCCAGCCAGCCGCGCGCGATGTGCCCGCTGCGGCGCAGTTCGGCCACGATGGGGGCCACGATTTCCGACGGAATGCCGAAGCCGATTCCCACCGACCCGCCGGTGGGCGACACGATGGCGGTGTTCAGCGCCACCACCTGGCCGCTGAGGTTGAACGACGGCCCCCCCGAATTGCCGGGATTGATCGGCGCGTCCAGTTGCAGGAAATCGTCGAACGGGCTGGCGCCGATATCGCGCCCGCGCGCGGACACGATCCCGGCGGTGACGGACGAGCCCAGGCCGAACGGGTTGCCCGCCGCCATGATCCAGTCGCCGACATTGATCTGCCGGCTGTCGCCCCAGGTCACGAACGGCAGCGGATGCGGGGCCTGGATGCTGATGACCGCGATGTCGGTCAGGTCGTCGCTGCCCACCAGACGGGCGGGATATTCGGTTCCGTCGGACAGCGAGACCGTGATGTGGTCGGCCTCGCCCACCACATGGTTGTTGGTCACGATCACGCCGCTGGGGTCGATGATGAAGCCCGATCCGGCGCCCAGCATCTCCTCGCCGCGCGAGCGCATGCGCTCGCGGAACCGCTTCTCGAAGGGCGTGCCCTTGACGCCCGGGGGAACCGGCACGCGCTTCTGCGGGTCGTCGGCATCCTGCGTCACGGCGATATTGACCACGGCCGGCACCACCTGACGCACCAGCGGCGCGAAGGTCAGCGGCCCGGAGGTGACCAGCGGCGGCGCGGGCGGCGCGAACAGGGGGGCGTCGGCCCGCGCGGTGGCGCAGGTGAAACCCAGGGCCAGGCCGGCCACGGCCGCCGCGCAACGCTTCGGCCGGCTTACCATCCGCATGGGTATGACATCCTGTTCATGGCGCATGGGTCGGCGCGTTACGGATATCGCGACGATAGCGCATGTTCGCGCCGCCGTCATGGCGGCGGCGGTCACGGCCGGCGGCCGGCATGACGCGCGGGGGGCGCGGCGGTCGCCGGGTTTTCCGGCCAGTCGTGGCGGGGGTAGCGCCCGCGCATGTCGCGGCGCATGTCCGCCCAGCTTCCGGCCCAGAATCCGGCCAGGTCGGCGGTGATGGCCTGCGGCCGCCCGGCGGGTGACAGCAGCGCGACCTGCAGCCCGACCTGCCCGTCGGCCAGGCGCGGCGTCTCGCGCACGCCGTAGAAGGTCTGGGCGCGGGCCGAGGCCGTGGGAACCGGCTGGGTATAATCCACCGGGACCCGCCCGCCCGGCAGGTCCAGGTGCGTGGGCAGCGCCCGGTCCAGCCACGCCAGCGTGGCATGGTCCAGCCGCCCGCGCAGCATTGCCAGCACGTCCAGCGCCGCGACCTCGGACAGGCGGCTCAGGCCCGTCAGCCAGGGGGCCAGCCATTCGGCGGCGTCGGCGGCCAGTGCGGCGTCCGACAGATCCGGCAGCGCGTCGCGCCCCGGCAGGCCGCGCGCCAGGGCCACGCGGGCCTGGAACTGGCGGGATGCCGGGGTCCAGCCCAGGGTGGTGTCCAGCCGGTCCGCCACCTGGCGCAGCAACAGGTCCGCCACGTCGCCGGGCGCGGCCGCGACCGTGCGGTCCCGCAGTACCAGCGCCCCCAGCCTCAGCCGGCGCCGGGCCATCACCGATCCGGTCACCGGGTCCAGGGTGGTCTCCACCTGCTCGGTGGCGCGGCGGCGCACCGTCTCGGGCAGTGAATCCGGGTCCAGCGCCGCCGCCATGCGGATGTCGGCGGCGGTGCGGACATGCAGCGTCGCCACCGCCAGCAGGCCGGCATCGGCCAGCCGGTCGGTCTTGCCCAGCCGCGCGCCGCCCCCGCCGGACAGGCGGAAGCTGCCCGGCTCCCCCCGGCGCTGTGCGATGCGGTCGGGGAAGGCGGCGGCCAGCAGCGACGCGGCATGGCCCTGGCCCGCCGTGCCGGCCCGCAGGCCCAGCCGGCGGCGATACTGGCCCGCCGCCTGCCGGATGCGCGCCAGTGCGCCGCGATCGGCGTCGGCATGGTCGCCGCCCGCGATCAGGTCCAGCCGCAGCGCGATGTCGGCGGGGGGCACGGCGGGCGCGCCCCGGCCGCCCGCCGGGCGGGGCCGCAGCGGGTCGCGTTCCTCCAGCAGGGCGGCGATGTCGGCGGCCAGCGCGGCCTCGCCGGCATCGCGGGCGGCCAGCATCATCGCCGCCAGGCGCGGATGCGCGCCCAGCGCCGCCATGCGCTCGCCCTCGGCGGTGATGCGCGCGTCGTCGTCCAGGGCCCCCAGCGCCAGCAGCAGGGCGCGCGCGGCCTCGAACGCGCCGTTGGGCGGGGCGTCGGGCAGGGGCAGTTCGTCCGGGGCGGTGCCCATCGCCGCCTGCCACGCGGCGGTGTCCAGCCGCAGGCCGGTCAGTTCGGCATCCAGGATTTCCGGGCGGTCGTGCGGGGCCATGCCGCGTTGCGTCGCCTCGCTCCACAGGCGCAGGGCGGCGCCGGGACCCTCGCGTCCGGCGCGGCCGGCGCGCTGGGCGGCGGCGGCGCGGGAAATCCGCACCGTCTCCAGCCGCGACAGGCCGGTGCCGGGGTCCAGGCGCGGGCTGCGCCGATAGCCGCCATCCACCACCACCCGGACCCCGGGCACGGTCAGCGATGTCTCGGCGATCGAGGTCGCCAGGATCACCCGCCGGCCATTCCCCTTTTGTCCGTCGCTGGGGCCGGGGCGCAGCACGCGGTCCTGCTCGGCGGGCGGCATGTCGCCATACAGCGGCAGGATCGCGGCGGGCGCGCCGGCCAGTGCCGCCTGCGTGCGGCGGATTTCCCCCACCCCGGGCAGGAAGGCCAGGATATCGCCCTCATGCTCGGCCAGGGCGGCGCGGATCGCGCGGGCCATCGCCTCGGGCAGGTCGCGCACATGCGGGATGTCGCGCGGGGCGTGATGGATCGCGACGGGGAACATCCGGCCGGCGCTTTCGATCAGCCGCGCCTCCATCAGCGCCGACAGCGCCGCGCCGTCCATGGTGGCCGACATCGCCACCAGACGCAGGTCCGGCCGCAGGCTGCGCTGCACGTCCAGGCAGAAGGCCAGCGCCGCGTCGGCGTCCAGCGAGCGCTCGTGGATCTCGTCCAGGATGACGCAGGCCACGCCCTCCAGCGTCGGGTCGGCCAGCAGGCGCCGCACCATCAGCCCTTCGGTCACCACCTCGATGCGCGTGCGCTCCGATATGGCGGAGTCCAGCCGGGTGCGGTAGCCGACCAGGCCGCCGGCGTCCTCGCCCAGCAGCGCCGCCATGCGCTGCGCCGCCGCGCGGGCGGCCAGCCGGCGCGGTTCCAGCATGACGATGCGCCCGTCCCCCCGCCAGGGCGCGTCCAGCAGCGCCAGCGGCACCGTCGTGGTCTTGCCCGCGCCCGGGGGCGCCACCAGCACGGCGGAGGGATGCTCCGCCAGGCTGGCGCGCAGGGCCGGCAGGATGGCCGCCACCGGCAGGTCGGCCGGAAGGGCGAGCGCCGGAAGGGGGCTTTGCAGGGCGTGGTCGGATTCCATATCCTGCTTTATGCGTCCGCGACCTGGAACCGGCAATCGCCGGCCGTCGCACGCCCATTCTTCCGCCCCCTCGTTCCGGAGCCCCCTTCGTGGTCCTATCCTGGCGCCTGCCCCCGTTCCTGCGTCTGTCATTGCTGTTTCTGGCGCCGCTTGTCTTCCTCCTGGCGCTGCCGTCCGGCCGCGCGGGGGCGGCTGAGAGTGCGGCGCTGACCACCACGCGCGACAGCGCGACGCTGGTGACGGACACCGACCGGTACCGGCCCGGCATGCCGCTGCATGTCGGGCTGCGCCTGCGGCTGCAGCCGGGGTGGCATACCTACTGGATCAATCCCGGCGACGCGGGCGAGGCCCCGACCCTGGCGGTGCAGGCCGGTGGCGGGGCCGCCGGCGCATCCGGCACCATTGCCTGGCCGGTGCCCCGGCGCCTGCCCGACGGGCCGCTGATGTCCTACGGCTATACCGGCGAGGTGCTGCTGCCGGCCGAACTGCGCCCGACCGGACCGGGGGACGGGCCGATGGTGTTGCAGGCCACGGCCGAATGGCTGGTCTGCGCCGCCGTCTGCGTGCCCGAACAGGGGCGGTTCACCCTGACGCTGCCGCCGGGCGACCCCGCGCCCTCGGACCAGGCGCCGCTGTTCGCGCGCGCCGCCGCCGCGCGGCCGGTTGCCTCGCCCTTCGCCGCGATGATCGCGTCCGATGGCGTGTTGGCGATCACGGGCGCGGGGCTGTCGTCCGATACGGTGCGTGATGCCTGGTTCATGCCCACGATCTCCGGCGCCATCGACCAGGATGCGGCGCAGGCCCTGTCGGTCCATGACGGCGGGCTGACCCTGGCGCTGAAGCCCGGCGACGCCTTCCACGCCGCCCCCACGCTGGACGGCGTGCTGGTGCTGAAGGATGCGGCGGGGCAGGAACGCGGCCTGTCGGTTTCGGCCCGTCCCGGTGCGGTGCCGACCGTGACCCCTGGGGCGGTCCCCGGGCCGGCCCATAGCGGCGCGGCGCGCATGCTGCTGCTGGCTTTCGCCGGCGGGCTGATCCTGAATTTGATGCCGTGCGTGTTTCCGGTGCTGGTGATGAAGGCGATGGCCCTGACCCGCCTGGCCGGCGGGGGCGCGTCGGCGCGGCTGGCCGGCGCCGGGGCCTATGCGGGCGGCGTGATCGGCGCGTTTGTGATGCTGGGCGGCGTGATCCTGGCGCTGCGCGCGGCCGGGGCCGTCGCGGGCTGGGGCTTCCAGTTCCAGTCGGCGGCCTTTGTCGCCGCCATGTGCTGGCTGCTGTTCGCGGTGGCGCTGAACCTGCTGGGCGTGTTCGGCATGGGCAACGGCATCGCGGCGCTGGGCGGCGTGGGCGTGTCGCGCACCGGCTATCTGGGCGATGCGATGACCGGGGTGCTGGCGGTGCTGGTGGCCACCCCCTGCACCGCGCCGTTCATGGGGGCGGCGATCGCGGGCGCGCTGGCGGCCTCGCCGGTCGTGGCGATGGCGGTGTTCGTCGCGATGGGGGCGGGGCTGGCTGCGCCCTACCTGCTGCTGGCCGGCGTGCCGGGGCTGGCGCGCCACCTGCCGCGCCCCGGCGCGTGGATGGATATCCTGCGCCAGGGCCTGGCCTTTCCGGTGCTGGGCACCTGCGTATGGCTGATGTGGGTGCTGGCGTTGCAGGCCGGGGCCGGCGCGATCGCAGTGCTGGGCATCGGGCTGGTGCTGATCGGGCTGGCGGCGTGGCTGACCGGCCTGGCGCAGGGCATGGCCATGCGCGACGGCCCGGCGCGGCGCATTCGCCTGTGCCGGGCGGTGGCGCTGGCCGCGCTGGCGCTGGCCATGGCGCTGCTGCCCGGGCTGGGCGGCACCGTATCCGGGGGCGCGGCGCGTCTGGCCGCCGACGGGTCGGAACCGTTTTCGGCCAGCCGGCTGGCCACGTTGCGGGCGCAGGGCCGCCCGGTGTTCGTGGACATGACGGCGGCGTGGTGCATTTCCTGCCTGGTGAACGAACGGGTGGCCCTGTCCTCGGCCCCGGTACAGGCGGCGTTCCATGACCGGCACGTGGTCTACATGAAGGGCGACTGGACCAACCGGAACGCGGCGATCAGCGCCTTCCTGGACGCCCATGGGCGGGCGGGGGTGCCGTTCTACCTCTATTACCCGCCGGGCAGCGGCGATGGCCGGGCCCTGCCGCAGATCCTGACGACCGGACTGGTGCTGGACGCGCTGAAAGGATAGCGCGTCCGTTCCCCTTCAGGCGATCAGTAGCCGTTGCTGTTGTCGGCCGGACTGGCGGGGGTGCCGGTCGCGGGTGTGGTCGCGGGTGCGGCGGTGGCCGTGCCCGGCGGCAGGGTCAGGTAGCCGGGCTGCGGCGACAGGGTGCGCGGCGCCGCCGGGTCAGGGCTGGCGGCATCGCCGCCGGGGGCCCCGGTGGGGAAGATCGCATCGGGCCCGCTGCTGGCCGGCGGCGTTGCCGGGGGGGCGGACACAGCGGGAGCGGGGGCCGGCGCGGCCGGGGTTGCGTCGGGCGAGGCGGCAGGAGCGGCGGCGGGTGCCGGGGCCGGTGCGGGCGCTACCGCGGGGGCCGTCGAATCCGGGGCCGGACCGGCCGGGACGGTGGCCGCCGCCGGGGTGGCGGTCATGTCCGGCGTCGTTCCGGGCAGGCCCAGCGTCTGCTGCTGGATCGCGCCGGCCGCGCTGGTGCCGGCGGTATCGACCAGCCAGTCCGCCAGATGATGCCGGATCTGGAATTCCAGCTCGATATTCATGTCCTTCATCATCTGCGACGTCAGCGTGTACAGATGGGCCGGGCTGTCCGCATTGCCGTCATCGTCGGACGCGCCCGGGCTGAAGCTGCGATGGACATGCGCCTCGGCGTAAGCCGAACGCTGGCCGTTGGCGGCGGTGACATCCAGATGCACGTCCATCTGTCCTTCCAGCGTGCCGCCGGGCATGTGCAGGATGGAAGCCCTGTCGATCGTGAAGACCGCGCTGCCGGCGCTGCCCGCCGCCATCAGCCGGTCGGCCGCCATGCGCAGCAGCGCCTGGTCGGGCGGCGTCGGCGCGCGGCCGGAAATATCGCCCGGCACCGATCCCGGCTGCCCGTTATCGACGGTGGTGATCGTCCCGACATTCAGGTGCAGCACCGGCAGGTAGTCGTAATGCATCGGCGCGAAGGCGGTCTGCGGCGGCGTGTCGTCGCATGCCGCGAGCGGCAGAAGCGGGCAGGCGAGCAGCAGCAGCAGGGGCAACCGGACGGCCCGGCGGGACGAACGCATGGACGGTATCTCCAACAATTGGAACGGGAAAAGTGCCGCCCCGCGTTGCGCCGGTCAATCCGCGGCCGTCGCCCCGCCGATCTCGGTCCGGGGAAAGCGGAAGCTGATATTGCAGAACTCGCAGCTCATGCTGATCGTCCCGTCCTCGGCCATGTGGTCCAGGTCGTCGCCCGAAAACGTCTCCAGGATTCCGGACAGCCGGGCCCGGCTGCACCGGCAGCCGAAGGCCAGCGCCCGGGGACGGTCGGCGCAGACATCCTCGGAATGGAACAGGCGGTACAGCAGCGTTTCGGGCGCCAGAGCGTCGTCGGTCAGTTCGGCCTCGGTCACCGTCTCGGCCAGGGTGACGGCGGTAGCCCAGTTTTCGTCCGCGTCGCCTTCAGGCGCCGTTTCCGCCGCGATCCCGCCCTCGGTCGCGATGCGCTCCAGGATCAGCGCGCTGGCTCGCCAGCCCGCATCGGTGTGCACGCAGGCCAAGCGAATCCAGCAGGCATGCTGCTCGCTGGTCTCGAAATAATGGCCGGCCATGTCCGACAGCGACGGGCCGCGGATTTCGACGATGCCCTGATGGAGGTCGGTATCCGGTCCCTGGTCCACGGTGAACGCCAGATAGCCCGCGCCCAGCAGCCGGGCCGCGTCCGCATCGGGCTCGGACGCCGCCAGCGCCGCGACCTGCTCCGCGTCCGACCGCGCATGGAACCGCAGCGCGCCGGCATGGGTGCAGTCCGCCACCAGGGAGGAAACCGGACCGTCGGTCCTGGCCTGCAGCGAGAACGATCCCTGGAATTTCAGGGCCGATGCCAGCCCGGCGACCAGCGCCAGCGCCTCGCCTGCCAGGCGCAGCACGATGTCCGGATGGTCGTGCCGGACCAGCAGGGCGTCGGTCAGCGCCCCCACCCGCACCAGCCGCCCGCGTACCGGCCGCCCGGCCAGGTAGAACGGCGTCACCCCCTGCGGGACGACCAGGTCGGGCACGTCGGGCCGGTGGGTGTCGAGGAAGGCGGGGGTGTCGATCATGCCGGGGTTCTCCTGCATCAGATGCGGGCGCTGATTTCGGCCTCCAGGGCCTCCAGCCGCGTCTCGAAGGCGCGCAGCAGGTCCGGGCGCACCTTTTCCTTGCTCGCCAGCGCCTTCAGCAGCACCTGGCGGCAGCGATCGTGCGCCGCGTCCAGGTCCTCGGTCCGCGTGGCGCCGGCCAGGCAGTCCAGATAGGCGTTGCGCAGGATCGTCACGCCGGGGCCGGAGCAGGGCAGGGTGGCGAACGCGGCTTCGACGACCCCTTCGACCCACCCGGGCGCGGCGGGAACGTCCTCGGTGGTGGTGGGGTGGGCGGGGGTTTCGGCCGGTCCTGTCATCGGGTCGGTTCCTCCTGTCCGTAATCCTGCCAGTGCTCGCCGCCCATTGCCCAGACCAGCAGCCCCTTCTGCGCGTGCAGCCGGTTCTCGGCCTCGTCGAACACCACCGAATGGGGGCCTTCGAACACGTCCTCGGTCACTTCGTCGCCGATATGGGCGGGCAGGCAGTGCATGAACAGGGCGTCGGGCGCCGCCAGCGCCATCAGCGCGGCATCGACCCGGTACGGGTCGAAGGCGATCAGGCGCTGCGCCGCGTCGGTGTCCGACATGCTGACCCAGGTGTCGGTGACGACGCAGTCCGCCCCGGCGACGGCGGCGCGCGGGTCGGTCGTCACGACGATGTCGGCACCCCCCTGCCGTGCCCATGCCAGGGCCTGGGTGGAGGGCATGTGCCCGGGCGGGGTGGCCAGGCGCAGGCGGAAGCCGAACAGTCGCGCCGCCTCGATGAACGAGGTCGCGACATTGTTGCCGTCCCCCACCCACGCCACCGTGCGGCCGGCGATCGGGCCGCGATGTTCCTCGAACGTCATGATGTCGGCCAGGATCTGCACCGGGTGGGAGTCCGGCGTCAGCCCGTTGATGACCGGCACGCTGGCCCAGCGCGCCAGATCGTGCAGGGCCGCGGTATTGCCGGTGCGCAGCACGATGGCGTCGACGAAGCGCGACAGCACGCGCGCGGTGTCGGCCACGCTCTCGCCCCGTCCCAGTTGCATGTCGTTGGGCGACAGCAGGATGACGTCGCCGCCCAACTGGCGCATCCCGACCTCGAACGACACGCGGGTGCGGGTCGAGGGCTTGGACAGCATCAGGCCCAGCGCGCGGCCCAGCAGCGGCTGGCGGGGATGCAGCGGGCGGGTCCGTCCGTGCTGCATCCGCTTGATGCGGCTGCCCAGGTCCAGGATGGCGCGCAGCGTGGCGCCGTCGAAATCGCGCAGGTCCAGGAAGTGCCGGGGCGGGGCGGTGTTCCGGGCGGTGGTGGGCAGCGCGTTCATGCCACACTCTCCCTGGCCGTCGCCGCCAGGTGCGCCCGCACCCGCAGCGCCGCGTGGCGCAGCCGCCGGCCGGCTTCGGCGCAATCGGCCTCGGTGATCACCAGGGGGGGCACCAGGCGCAGCACGTTGTCCCCGGCGGTGACGCTCAGCACGCCCTCATGCATCGCCGCGTCCTGCACCAGCGCGACCGGAACCGTGCAGCGCAGGCCCAGCATCAGGCCGATGCCGCGCCGCCCGTCGAACAGGTCCGGGAATTCGGCCACCAGTTCGTCCAGCGCGCGGGCCAGTTGCGCGCCGCGCGCCTGCACCTGGTCCAGGAAGCCGGGGGCCAGCAGCACGTCCAGCACCACGTTCGCGGCCGCGCAGGCCAGCGGGTTGCCGCCGAACGTGGTCCCGTGCGACCCGGGCGTCAGGTGGCGGGCCACCGTTTCGGTCGCCAGGATGGCGCCCATCGGGAAGCCGCCGGCGATGCCCTTGGCGGTGGACAGCACGTCGGGCGTCACCCCCGACCATTCATGGGCGAACAGCCGCCCGGTCCGGCCCATGCCGCACTGGACCTCGTCCATGCCCAGATACAGGCCGAATTCGTCGCACGCCGCGCGCAGTTCCTGCAGGAAGCGCGGATCGGCGACGTTGATGCCGCTTTCGCCCTGCACCGGTTCGATCATGATGCCCGCGGTTTCCGCCGTGATGGCGGCGCGCACGGCGTTCATGTTGTTCATCGGCACATGGTCGAATCCCGCGACCTCCGGGCCGAACCCGTCCAGGTATTTCGGGTTGCCGGTGGCGGCCAGCATGGCCAGCGTGCGGCCGTGGAACGCGCCGTCGAAGCAGATGATGCGGTTGCGTTCGGGATGGCCGCCGCGCGCCTGGGCGCGGCGGATCATCTTGACCATGCCTTCGTTCGCCTCGGCGCCCGAATTGCAGAAGAACACGCTGTCGGCGAAGCTGGCGGCGACCAGCCGCTCGGCCAGGCGCTCGGCCTGGGGAACGCGGTACAGGTTCGACACATGCATCACCCGCGCCGCCTGTTCGGCAATGGCCGACACCAGGCGCGGGTTGTTGTGCCCGAGGGACGAGGTCGCGATCCCCGCCCCCAGATCCAGGAATCGTCGCCCGTCCGCCGCGTACAGCCAGCAGCCTTCGCCCCGCTCGAAAGCAAGGTCGGCACGGTTGTAGGTGGGCATCAGGGCGGGGATCATGGAAGGCGGGACCTTATCGTTCTGTCCGGGTCATGGGCCCGGGTTTCGGGGTGTCCAGGCGGAAACGCGAAAGGGCCCACGCGCCGGGGCGGGTGGGCCATGTTTCCATATGCATGATGCGGGTCGGCGCGGGCACAAGTCAAATCCTGTCTCCGCCCCGCCGTCCTTGAACCCCGCCCCGTGCGTGCCAACGTAGCGGATCGGGTCTGCCCAAGGGGGCGTGTCATGAATGCCATCACACTTGTCCTGTCGGCAGCGCTGCTTCTGGCCGGGCTGCTGTTCGGCGGCCTGTGGAGCGCCGAAGGGATGTTCAGCCCGGTGGTCGCCCTGCCGTTCCTGGTCCTGTCGGTGCTGGTGTTCCTGTCGCTGCGGATGGCCAATGTCTGGGAAAAATTCGTCGTGCTGCGGATGGGGCGCCTGCAGGCGGTACGGGGCCCCGGCCTGTTCATGATCGTCCCGGTCATCGACCGGATCGTCGCGATCATCGACGAGCGCATCCAGACCACCGGCTTCAACGCCGAACAGGCGCTGACCCGCGACACGGTGCCGGTGAATGTCGATGCCGTGATCTTCTGGCATGTCCGCGATGCCGAGGCGGCGGCCCTGCGGATTACAAACTACCGCGAGGCCATCGACCGGATCGCCCAGACCTCGCTGCGCGAGATGATCGGCGCGTCCATGCTGGCGGCGCTGCTGTCCGACCGCCGGACGTCCAACGAGCAGTTGCGCGCGGAAATCGGTACCAAGACCGCCGCCTGGGGCATCGACGTGATGTCGGTCGAAATCCGCGACGTCGCCATTCCCGTCGCCCTGCAGGATGCGATGTCGCGCCAGGCCCAGGCCGAGCGCGAAAAGCAGGCGCGGATCATCCTGGGGTCGGCCGAGGCCGAGGTGGCGGGCCGGTTCGTGGATGCGGCCGAGGCCTATGCCGGCCACCCCGCCGCCCTGCAGCTACGCGCCATGAACATCATCTACGAGACGACCAAGGAACGCGGGGCGACGATCCTGATCCCCACCAGCATGATCGACAGCATGAATCCGGCGTCGGCGCTGGTGCTGTCGAATATGGCGCCGCCCGCCGTGCGAAGCGCCGCCGAGTGAACCCGGAACGGTCCTGAAGGACCGTCCCGGGGTGGTAGCGTCAGTGCGATAGCGTCAGTGCGACAGCGTCGCCAGCCACGGCGTCAGGGCCGCCTGGGCCCGGGCCGCGATGTCCGCGTTGGCCGCGATCAGGTCCACGGCCTTCTTCGCTTCGATCGTGGCACCGGTCGACTCCGTGACCGACGGATCGGCCATCAGCGCCTTGGCGACCGCCGGATTGACCGAGTGCCCGGCGATGGCCGGCAGCAGGGCCGACTGCGACCAGGGTGCGAGGTGCGAGCGGATCTGCTTCTGGGTCTCCGGCGCCTGCACCAGCTTGAAGACCAGGTCCGGATCGTCGCCGCGTGCCGCGATCACGGCCAGCGCCCGTGCCACGCGCCCGTTCGGGATCACGCCGCTATAGGCGATCTGCACCGTCTGGCGGATCAGCGCGGGGTCGCTGGACGCGGCCAGCGCATCGAAATAGCGCAGCTTGTCCTCGGTGTTGCCCGCCGCGCGCAGCATCTGCGCCAGGGTGGCGTAGGTCGCGGCATCGGCATGGCGGCCGACGATCCAGGTGACGGGCGCCACCAGGCTGGGCGGCAGCGAGGCCGGGTCCTTGCGGTAGGCCGCGAAGCGGGACTGCGCTTCGGCGACCACGGCGGCATCGTCGAACTGGC
Source organism: Gluconacetobacter diazotrophicus PA1 5 (assembly GCF_000021325.1). Classification (GTDB taxonomy): domain Bacteria; phylum Pseudomonadota; class Alphaproteobacteria; order Acetobacterales; family Acetobacteraceae; genus Gluconacetobacter; species Gluconacetobacter diazotrophicus. The sequence continues at coordinate 2,399,296 of NC_011365.1, forward strand.
CCAGGGTGGCGATCACGCTGGGGCGCAGCAGCGAATCCAGGAAGGATTCACCCGGACGCGGCGCCCAACCCAGGCGCGCCAACTGCGGGCCCAGCAGGGCGCGGGCGAAGGCGCGGAAGGCCGGGCGCGACGGGCTGCCGCGTTCCATGGCGTCCAGTTCCTTCAGGTGCGCGATCGTGTCCGACCAGACGGCGATGTTGTCCTCGTGCGTCGCCGGCAGGGCGGCCACCAGGTCCAGCCACGCCGAAAGCGGCGCCAGCCCGGCCTGGAACAGCGCGAACTGGTCACCCAGCAGGTTGGCCCGGTCGGCCGCGCCCAGCTTGGCGAATGCCGTCTTCAGGGCCGCCAGGGACGCCGTGTCATACTGGGTACGGTAATATCCGTTCTCGCCCAGATTGGCCTTCAGCGCCGCGTCGCACCCGTCGAAGGTCAGCGTCGCCGCATGGTCCGGCGTCAGGATCGTGCGCTGGGCGGCGATGCCGGGGCCCCCCACCGTGACGGGGATGTTCCAGCGCGCGGGCAGCGGATGCGGGTCGCTGATGGCGAAGCGGCCTTCGGTCAGGCTCAGGGTCGTCTTGCCGGCCTGGCAGCGGCGCGCGACCGTGACCAGCGGAATGCCCGGCTGTTCGGTGAAGCTGCGTGCGACGGTGGCCACGTCCTGGTGCGAGGTCTGCGCCAGCGCGGCCCACAGGTCGGCGCTGGTGGTGTTGCCGTAGGCATGGGTCTTCATGTAGGTGCGCATGCCGTCGCGGAAGGTATCGGGACCCAGCCAGTCCTCGATCATGCGGATGACCTGCTCGCCCTTCTGGTAGCTGATCCGGTCGAAGGCGGTATTGGCCTCGCTGACGTCATGGATCACCTGCTGGACCGGGTGGGTCGTCGGATGGGCGTCCTGCGCCATCGCCTGTTCACGGTCGGTATGCTGGCGCGGCCACATCTGCCAGGTCGGGTTGAAATGGTCGGTGGCCTTGGTCTCCATCCAGGTGGCGAAGCCCTCGTTCAGCCAGATATTGTCCCACCATCCCATGGTCACCAGGTCGCCGGACCATTGGTGCGCCATTTCATGCGCCACGACGATATAGACGATTTCCTGCGTGGTCGGCGCACTGGTCTTGGGATCGAACAGCAGGTCGTCGTCGATGAAGGTGATGGCACCCCAGTTTTCCATCGCCCCGGCCTCGTAATTTCCGGGAATGGCGATCAGGTCCATCTTCGGCAGCGGATAGGCCACGCCGAAATACTCGTTGTAATAGGGCAGGATCTGCGACGCGGCGGTCAGGGCGTAGCTGCCGTTCTGCTGCTCGCCGGTGGGGGCGTAGACGTTGATCGGGGTGTCGCCGCCCTTGCCGCTGACGGCGGACACGTCTCCGGCCACCAGCGCCAGCAGATAGGTGGACATGCGCGGTGTGGTGCCGAACACGACCCGCTTGGACTGCCCCCCGGCCGGCGAGGTGGAGACGATGGGCATGTTGCTGATCGCCACCGACGCTTTCGGCAGCGTCGCCGTCAGCTGGAACGTCGCCTTGAAGGACGGCTCGTCCCAGCCCGGGAACATGCGCCGGGCGTCCGCGACCTCGAACTGCGTGACCAGCATGCGCTGCTGCTTGCCGTCGGGGGCACGGTAATCGTCGTAATAGATTCCGTTCGGGGTGGCGGGGATGGGACCGCGATACGTGATGACCAGCGTATGGTGGCCGGCTGCCATCGGATGCTTCAGGGTCAGCGTCGCCGTCTGCGCGTGGTCGTCCTGGGTAATCTTGGCCGCTGCGCCGTCAAGCGTTGCCGATACCAGCGTCAGGCCGGCCTGGTTCAGTGTGATGCTGTCCGTGGGGGCGGTCGCGTCGACGTCGATGCTCTCGTGCCCACGCAGGGTCAGGCGCTTCATATCGGTGACGAGGTCGATCCGGTACGCGCTGGGTACCACGGTCTTGGGCAACTGGCCCGGCGCATGGACAAAATCGAACGGTGATTCGCCAAAGGCCGGCCCCGACAGCAGGGCCGTGCCCGCTAGCAGCAGGGTGGCGATGGCAGGTCTAAAATTCATACGGAAGCTCCGATTTCTGAGTCATAACAGGTGACTCTCCATCAGGCATTGTTCCTCTGTTGTCTGCTCAAGGCAAATTAAAGAGTGTAGAGTAAGTCGGTCGCATCCTGCACCCAACCGTCAAATATTCGAAAATTTCTCAAGTCAAGATCGTAATACACCCACAAAATATAAATAAAATTATCTCGTCTCTATATATAAATTAAAAACAGTGCCATTCAATTTTTATTGGAAAAAACACAATACTTTCAGTGTCTGAAACAGACAATTGTACGTGTGTCGGTCAATTTTGTCAAAATCACTTCGAATGGAAGATAATATTTTGTTATTTTTTAAGTATTTATGATTCGATATTCGTGAGGATCGAACCAGTTCACTAAGATATGATTCGTTTTCTTTTATTCCCCGTATTGCGACGGGGTCAAATGTTTCTTTTACGTAGGCCCTTTCGTACATATCGTTGTTGAGGAGAAGGGAAATGGATTTTCGCAGGATATTCCTGTTGCTTCTGTATTTATAAGGAAGTTTCGATATGAATTGCGAAAGTTGTATGTTCTGGTACGGATAGACCGGCCAGATCCCGTGACGCAGCAACCGTTGAGATCTGCTGGCGGAAGAGTACCAGCAACTTTCCGCAAGCCATCCAGCGGGATACGATATGTGAACGGTGCGTGCATAATTCTGTCCCGCTTCGGTCAGAAACGGACAGTTGGCAGCGTGTTCCCGGTTTCTGCCGCCATCTTCGTCTTCATATATTACGTAGAGTTCATCTCCGCCCAATCCTGAAATCAGGGTGTCTATGCCTGCGGCTTGCGCGACGCCGAGGCTGGCTTCGAAAATTTCCGGATAGCTTTCATCTTCGGGCATGACGCCATATCGGACCCGGCGGAGGCTGGTCTCGCCGAACGGTGCCAGTCGCGCCGCGGGAAGGTTCAGATTGTCAAAGCCGCCGGCTTGTATCAGGGCGGTGCATCTTTCTTGTTGGGCCGCTCCCATCGTGCCATCGAATTGGGCGGTAATGCTGAACAGGCCGTCACCGAGAAGATTTTTTGCAATCATTGAACTGAGTGCGGAATCCATTCCGCCACTCAATTCCACGGCCGTTCGACGATTTTCCAGGGGGCGGGCGCCCAACAGGGCTTCGAGCGCGCTTATGAAGTGACGTTCAATGTCGCCGTTATCAATTTGATCGAATGGCGCGGAGAAAGTAACAGGATAGGGCAGGCTGATTTCTATACCATTCTTGGAGGCTGCAAGAATAGCGCCCGCGGTCGTGCGAACGACGCCTTCAACGACTGTACGATGACCGTAGGGCATAATGCCCTGGATTTGGGTGATCACGACGTCCCATGCAACGTCGATATCAGTATCTTTTAACAGACGCCGATAATCCCAGTCGATGGAAACTCCGCCTGGATCATGCTTGAGATAAAACGGAGCGTAAACGATCGATGAGGCATGACAGGAAAAAGTCAGAGACTCTCGGTCGATTATGATCGCGGAAAAATCCAGAAGTCTCAGATGATACTGTTTGATTCGATCGTCTATTAATTCATCACGAACAGATTTTTCGTCCAGAAAGCCGGATGATTCATCCGAAAATCGTTCGCTGTTGAAAATGGCGACTCGTTTCCGACTGATGAGTATTTCCGTAAAAAGAAGTCGATGTTGAAACGGATGGAGACCGGAGGAGCCAAAAAAGATCCCCTCGCCATCAATAACAAGGGGGGAATTGAGATCTGAAAAATTTATTCTTCCGGAAAACATGATGACACGAAGTGCTTGTATCTATTTTATCATTCGGGCGGGTAGCCACCGATGGAGTCCGATCCGTCCACCCTCTTGCGAACGATGGGACGAACCCCGCGCTCGTTCACGCTTCCGACGAGCAGAGTGCGGAGAGCAGAAAACACGTCCTGCAATTGGGTATTTTTATTTGAAGAAGACATAGCACAATCCCTTGTTATGGTTTCACGCAAGTCAATCCCCTTCTCCTTCAGGAAAGAAGAAGGTAGCACGATTTTCGCTGCTGTTTCGAAGTCCTGTCAAGGTAATTGAAGCGTGCTGCAGTTTTGTTTTGCAAAAATGTGACATGCAATCAGTGGTATGCAATAAAAATAAATAAACGCCCCGATATTTATCGAATATTATTTCACAATATCCCGGCGTCTGCTGCGGAGGCACCGATTGGCGGCGGATGTCAGAGCCTGTGTGACAATGGGGACTGGTACGCGAAAGCGGTCCAAAACGCATCGGAGTCGTATCTGTAAATGGAAGGATACGACGGCAGATTTTCAATCAGTGTATCCGGATAAAAAAAAGGGGGTGGTCTGAAAGACCACCCCCTCTTGACGGTGCTGTGAACGATCAGAGACGGACGTTCACACCGAACTGGAAGGACCGCATGATGATGCCCTTCTGCGTCCAGGAAGAGTTGTACAGGTAGGAACCATAGGTCGCGTAATCGTACGGCGAGCGGAAGCCCAGCAGGTTATAGACGTTGGCATAGACCGACCAGCGCGGGTTGATCTGGTAGTTGACCGTCAGGTCAACGTCCCACCAGTTTTTGACATGGCACTGGGTGCTGGGGGCACCGGTCGCGCCGTAGCCCGACAGGGTGTATGCGCACGTGTTGGTGTTGGCGCCGTTCTGGTCTTCAGCGGTGGTCTTGTAGCCACTGGTGTAATAGACCGTCGGCGTGACGCCCAGACCCTTCCAGCTGAAGGTGTTCGACCAACTGGCCTTCCAACGCGGTGTGCCAGAGGCCGACACCTGCTCGTACGGACCAATCGTCCCGGCGTAGTGATAGACGCTGCCGTCCGGCAGCGTCAGGTTGGACGCATGCACATACGTGGCCGTGCCCTTACTGAACCACAGCACGTCATGCAGCGGACCGGGCAGATGACGGGTGGCGTCGATCGACAGATCCACACCATTGGTCATGTAGCTGCGGGCGTTCATGTACTGGTCAGTGAAGATACCCGGAGATGCCTTCGCGCCAGGAGCCTGGATATCCGCAATGGACGGAGTGGCCGACAGGATGCCCGACGGTAGAGCTTCGCCCAGGATGTAGTCATTGGCCGCCGCGACGGGATTCACGTACGGGTTCGCCATGATGTAGTTGGTTTTTTTGATGTAGTAATAGTCGGCCGACAGGTGCAGCCAGTCCAGCGGGCTGATCACCGCCCCGCCGGTGAAGTTGGTCGAAATTTCCGGCTTCAGGTTGGGATTGCCCACCGTGTTGACGCCGATGGAATACGGATTCGTTGCATAGCCGTCGTTGCCGTGCGTCGCCTGCCAGGCTGCGATGCCCGGAATGGAGCTGTTCGGCGTGTACCCCGTGAAGCCGAGGACGGAGCCGCTGGTTTCAGCAAAGCTGGGCACGCGGAAGCCGCGCGAGAACGTGCCGCGAAGCGCAAACTGCTTCACCGGCTTGAAGTTCACGCCAACCTTCGGCGAGAAGTGATGCATTCCGGTGGAGTAGTTGTCGTAGCGGCCGGAGATGTCCGCGTTCAGCATCTTGATGATCGGCAGACCCACTTCGAAGTAGCCCGATTCAACCCAGCGGCTGCCCTTGGCGCTGAAGGGATTGATGCCGGCCCATTCGTTCGCAGGATTGGCCGTCTGCGGGTTGGCATTGGGGTCGTTGACCGATTCCCAGCGGATGTTGCCGCCGATAGCGACATTGACCATGCCGCCCGGAAGCTTGAACAGCCCCTTGCTGACATGCATGTCTTCCGAATATTCCTGCGTACGGGCATTCAGCACGTTGCGGGGCGCGATGGAATTCAGTTCACTCTTGGAATTCGCGGACGGATTGGCGAAGTTATAGCTGCCGCTCGTGATCGAATTCTCGATGCCGCTGATCGTCGGGAAACCGGTATCCACCTGCTGCAGGACCGTGTTCATGCCGACGAAGTTGATGTCGTAGTTCCAGTTCGAACCCCATTTTGACGGGGCCCAGCCGGAATAGCGCATCGATCCGCGGAAGTTCTGGCTGAACTCCGTGGTGAACGGCTGCAGTCCGCCGTACGTGGCCAGGACCTGTGCCGCCTGCCCGTACGGGTTGTAGGGGCTCGTGCTCGGCAGGTAGGTGTTCTGCGCCGTGGCGGTCAGATAGGGGGTCGATGCCAGGGTCGAATAGGGCGGATTCGCGTTGTAGCTCGACTGGACCTGCGAGTAGTTGAACATCGTCACGAACTGCGAACGCGGCGTCACGTTGGCGATGAAATGCGCCGTGGCGTTGATGCGACGGAGTTCGGGCTGGATTTGCTTGTAGGCACCGACCGCGTTCTGCGTGCAGGTCGTGCTGACGCCCGGCGCACCCGACACAGAGCCGCTGACCTTGCCGATGACGCCCGCGCCCGTGCACCCGGCGCTCGGGTTCAGCAGTTGCCAGGGGCCCGTGTTGCTCGGAATGCTGCCGCCGGTTGAAGTCGGCGTAAATCCGATGGGCGAGACGACGGCCGTCGGCGTGGCGCCGAAGTTGTTGATCGTCGATCCGGGGGCGTTGGTGTTTCCGTTATACCCGCCGGCGAGCCCGCTGAGGTCGCCTGTATTGTACGGATAGCCGAGCTGACGGTTGTACAGCGCGTCATCCTGCTGGTATTCGGAGTTGAGGTAGAAGTTCCAGCCGTCGCGGTCCAGATCGCCCCAGCCATAGGTGGCATACAGCTTCTGGTGACCGGCATCGCCACGCTGGCTCAGGCCGCCTTCGGCATTACCTTCGAAGCCCTTGATCTGCTTGCGCGTGATGTAGTTGACGACGCCAGCCACGGCATCGGCACCATAGGTGGCGGAGCCACCATCCTGCATCACGTCCACCCGATCCATGATCGAGGACGGCATCCAGTTGGTGTCGACGAAGTTACGCTCGCCGTCATCGGCCAGCGGGTAGTAGGACAGACGCTGCCCGTCCATCAGAACCAGGGTCGAGTCCGTGCTCATGCCGCGCAGCGAGGGGGCGGAGGCACCGCCGGCAAATGCGCCGTAGGCGGAGAACGAGTTCGTCAGGTTGCCCGCGCCATTGGCGGACAGGACCTGCAGCGCGTCGGTCACGGTTTTCAGCCCGCGCGCGGCCATGTCCTTGCGCGTCACCTCGGTAATGGGCGAGGCGCTGGCCAGGTTCGGATCGCGGAACAGCGTGCCGGTCACGATCACGTTTTCAGCCGCCGGCGCGTTGTCCGGCGCAGACGTGGCATTGGCCGCGCCCGCGATGATCGACGCGTTGCGGGCGGAAGACGTGGTCGCGGGAACCCCTGCCGGCGGGATGGCTGCCGCCGGAGCCACGGCGGCGGGGGCCGCACGGGTCGGGGTGACCGTCTTCGCCTTGGCCGTCGTGTGACGGGTCGTGGTCTTGTGGTGGTGGGTCGGCGTCGCCGTCGTGGCGGGCGCAGCCGTCTGGGCCGAGGCCAGGGCGGGCGTCGCGGCGATCGCCGTGGCGCACAGCAGCATGCGCCCGCGGTTGCGCAGCGCGGGTTGGATTACGAGGAAGGGCGAAGGGCGTCGTCGCTTGCGTTCCGCGCCCGGTGCGCGGGGCGGCGTCTCACCGGTTGGTGCCATGAAATACCTGCATTCAAGTTGATTCGAAAAACCATCGAGCGGTGCTCCGGTACAATATGCCATCAAATCGTAACTTGTTGGCAACATGGCGGGGGGGGGATGTGCTGAAACTGTCCTTCCGTGGCATCTATGCAACAGGAACGGATCCTGCACGTCGGATGTTTACAAAAGTCACGATAAAATCGGAATGATTCTCGATACGGGATGTGGCCGCGCTGACGGACCTGCCGTTCGGCAGGTTTGGTGCGGGCCTGTGAATAATCCGGAATGACAACGAAGTGATCCACCGATCGAAGATCAGGCGCATGAAACGACCAGCACTGATGCGATCGGGAAGGAAACGAATCGGATTCGATTCGGATTTTTCATAAAGTGCGAAAAATCTAGATTTTTGTAATATTATTTCGATATTGCGCTATTTGAATCCAGATCATTGCGTTCTACATAAGAAATGACGCCCGACAGGCCTATTTTTTGAGATTGGGCGCTATTCGGGCTTTCTGTCGAGTCGTTGCGATGTCGCACTGTGGCCGCGGCGTGGTGCGGGGGTTGTATCCGTAAAGCCACAATGCGTCCGGGACCGCGCGCGCGGGTGTCAGTAGCCGCGTGCGACGTCCACCGCGTCCATGACCGGCAGGTCCGCGCGCAGGCGGCGGATGTTTTCCGCCACCTGCGGCGCGGCCGAGTCCGGCAGCGCGGCCGAGGCCACGTGCGGGGTGATCAGGACGTTCTCCATCCGCCAGAGCGGATGGTCCCCGGGCAGCGGTTCCTGCGCGAACACGTCCAGCGTCGCCTGGCCGATCTGTCCCGATTCCAGGGTCGCGACCAGCGCGTCCTGATCGACGATGGCGCCGCGCGCGACATTGACGAATGCCGCCCCGCGCGGAAGCATCGCCAGCCGTTCGGCGTCCAGCAGCCCGATGGTCTGCGGTGTCTTGGGCAGCAGGCAGACCAGGATGTCGCAGCCGCCCAGGAAGTCCGGCAGGCTGTCCATGCCGGAATAGCAGGTGATGGCGGGGTCGGATTTCGGGCTGCGCGACCAGCCGCGCACGGTGAAGCCCTGCCGCGCGCACTCACGTGCCGCCAGCAGGCCCAGTTCGCCCAGGCCCATCACGCCCACCCGCGTCAGGTTCAGCGGCCGGGGTTCGATGAAGTGCCATTGTCCCCGGCGCTGCGCGGCCTCGAACGCCGGAATGTCGCGCGCCAGGCGCAGGGTCGCGAACAGCACGTAGCTGGCCATCATCCGCGACATCAGCGGGTCGTGCAGCCGGGTGATCGCAACCCCCGGCGGCAGGTCGTCGCGTGTGACCAGCGCGTCCACCCCGGCCCCCAGGGCGACGATCATCCGCAGGTTGGGAAAGCGCGCGAAGAAGCCGCGCGGCGGGCTCCAGACCAGGGCATAGCGGACGGCGGCGGGGTCGGTCACGTCGTCGGCCAGGACGAAATCCAGGTCCGGCAGCAGGCCGGCCAATGCGGCCCGCCACGGTTCGGGGTTGTCCACCTGGCTGTAGAAGACCGCCGCATCCTTCATGTCCCGCTCCCGTCCGATCAGTTCGGGTCCGATCCTATCGGCATCGCAAGGCGGCTGGGAAGGGGGGCTTGTCACCGCGCCCCGTGGTTTAGCGCTTCGCCTTGCGCCGCTTTTCGCGCGACGCCGCCTGGGACGGCGCGGTGCTGCCGCCCCGGGCGCGGTCCAGGACGAAGCGGGCGTAATCGTCCATGTCGCCGTCGAACGGCGCCACCGTATTGTCCGCCGCCAGCCACAGCCGGTCGGCCACCAGTTCCATCAGCGAGCGGTCATGGGTGATCAGGATCACCGCGCCCTCGTATTCGTTCAGCGCGTCCAGCAGCGCGCGCCGGCTGTCGATGTCCAGATGGTTGGTCGGTTCGTCCAGGATCAGCAGGTGCGGGGCCGCCATCGCCACCAGGTTCAGCAGCAGCCGCGCCCGCTCGCCGCCCGACAGGGCCTCGACCGTCGTGCCCTGCTTTTCGAAATGGATGCCGAACTGCGCCAGGCGCGAGCGGTGCGACTGGTCGCTGTCCTGCGGCCGCGCCGCGCGCATGATGTCCAGCGGCGTGTCGCTGGGGTTCAGGGCCTCGATCTGATGCTGGTGGAACCAGCCGACCTCCATCCGCGCCGACCGCGTCACCCGGCCCGACCGCGCGGCCAGCGCCCCGGCCGCCATCTTGGCGAAGGTCGACTTGCCCGCGCCGTTGACGCCCAGCAGCCCGATCCGGTCGTCGATATCCAGCCGCAGGTCCAGGCCGCGCAGCACCGGCGCGTCGTCGCCATAGCCGATCTCGACATCTTCCAGCCGCATCAGCGGCGGTGCCAGCGGGCGCGGCGGCGAGGGCAGGATGAAGGGCGACACCCGGGCCTCGATCGTGGTGGCCACCGGCTCCAGCTTGGCCAGCCGCTTCATGCGGCTCTGCGCCTGGGCGGCCTTGCTGGCCTTGGCCTTGAACCGGTCGACGAAGGATTGCAGATGCGCGCGCTCGGCCTCCTGCTTGGCGCGGGTGGCGCTTTGCAGGCGGATCTTCTCGGCGCGCTGGTGCTCGAACGAATCGTAGCCGCCGGAATAGAGTTCCAGCTTGCCCTCGGTGACGTGCAGCGTGAAATCGACCGAATTGTTCAGCAATTCCCGGTCATGGCTGATGATCAGCGCCGAATGCGGATAGCGCGCCAGCCGGGCCTCCAGCCACAGCGCACCTTCCAGGTCCAGGTAGTTGGTCGGTTCGTCCAGCAGCAGCAGGTCGGGCTGGGAAAACAGGGCGGCCGCCAGGGCCACGCGCATGCGCCAGCCGCCGGAAAACTCGGCCATGGGCCGGTCGAGGTCGGCGGTGGAGAACCCCAGCCCGTTCAGGATTTCGGCGGCGCGGGCGGGGGCGCTGTCGGCGTCGATCTCGATCAGACGCGCCCAGATGTCGCCCATGCGCTCGGGCTCGGCGGTGTCCAGTTCGGCCATCAGGGCGGCGCGTTCGGTATCCGCCGCCAGGATCGTCTCGATCAGGCTGACCGGCGTCGCGGGATGTTCCTGGTCCACGGCGGCGATCCGGGCCGCGCGGGGGATGGAAATCTCGCCCGAATCGGGTTGCAGCTCGCCCTTGATCAGCTTGAACAGCGTGGATTTGCCCACCCCGTTGCGGCCGACCAGGCTGACCTTGGACGGGTTGGGCAGCGTGACGCTGGCCCGGTCGAAGAACCGCCGCCCCCAGGCGTTGAAGACAAGCGAATCGATCTGGAGCATGAGGCGGTCCGTGGGGTTTGGATTGGGAAGGGCGGATTCAGAGGTCGGGGGCGGGCGGCGGGGCGGCCCGGCCGCCCGACTGCCGGATCACGATGCCGATGATCGACGACAGGACGATGCACAGGATTCCCGTCCATTGCGACGGGTCCGGATGCTCGCCCAGCAGCACCAGGCCGATGACCACCGCCATGGCCGGGTCCAGGCTGCTGAGGATGCCGTACTGGCGCGGGTGCAGCCGCTTCATGGCCAGCATTTCCAGCGTATAGGGCACGGCGGAGGACAGGATCGCCACCAGGCCGGCCAGGAGGCCGGCGTGGGGATGGGACACGATGCGCGGCAGGGTCGCCGCCGCCAGCGGCGTCAGCAGCAGCGCCCCCACCCCCAGCCCGATCGCGGTGGCCCGCGTGGCGTCGATCCGCCGGCTGACCCGTGCGCCGATCACGATATAGGCCGCCCATGACGCGGCGGCCAGCAGGCCGAAGCCCACGCCCAGCGGGTCCAGCCCCCGCCCGCGCAGCACCGCGCCCGGTTGCAGCAGCAGGTCCAGCCCCGCCGCCGCCAGCGCGACCAGCAGCAGGTCGACGGGCCGGCGCGATCCCAGCAGGGCCAGCGCCAGCGGGCCCAGGAATTCGATCGCCACCGCGATCCCCAGCGGCAGCCGCGCCAGGGACAGGTAGAACGTCATGTTCATCAGGCAGACCACCGTGCCGTATTGCACGATCAGCCACAGGGTGGCGCGGTCCGGCACCATGCGCCATGGGCGCGCCAGCGCGCACAGCACGATCGCGGCGATCCACAGCCGCAGCCCGACCATGCCCAGCGGTCCGAACAGCGGGAACAGGTCTTTTGCGATCGACGCGCCCATCTGGAACGAGGCGATCCCGCACAGCATCAGCAGCGCGCCGCCCACCGGCCCGCCGTCCGATTGCCCGTCGGCGGGCGCGCCGGGTGCAAGAGCGGCCTGGGATGTACTGGCGGTCATGGAACTCCTGCGGCCCGGGGCGCAGCCCGGACAGACATTCAAACGTCCAGGTCTTCGACGGTCTGCGCGTGTTCCTGAATGAACTGGAAGCGCAGTTCCGGCCGCCGTCCCATCAGATGTTCGACCCGGTCGCTGGTCAGGGCGCGGTCCTCGGGACGGGTGACGACTTTCAGCAGCGTGCGGTGCCGTGGGTCCATCGTCGTCTGCTTCAGGTCGCCCGGCGGCATCTCGCCCAGGCCCTTGAAGCGCGAGACCTCGACCTTGGCATTCGGCTTGAAATTCGATTTCAGCTTCCGCTCGCGGTCGGTGTCGTCCATCGCATAGATCGTCTTGCCGCCCTGCGTCAGCCGGTACAGCGGCGGCTGCGCCAGGTACAGATGCCCCTGGCGGATCAGGTCGGGCAGTTCGCGATAGAAGAACGTCATCAGCAGCGACGCGATATGCGCGCCGTCCACGTCGGCGTCGGTCATGATGACGATGCGGCCGTAGCGCAGGCGGGTCGCGTCGAACCGTTCGCCGATGCCGCAGCCCAGGGCCTCGACCAGGTCGCGCAGTTCCTGGTTGGCGCGCAGCTTCTCGGTCGAGGCGCTGGCGACGTTCAGGATCTTGCCGCGCAGCGGCAGCACGGCCTGGGTTTCGCGGTTTCGGGCCTGCTTGGCCGACCCGCCGGCCGAATCGCCCTCGACCAGGAAGATCTCGGTCTCGGCCGCGTTCTCGCGCGTGCAGTCGGTCAGCTTGCCGGGCAGGCGCAGCCGCCGGGTCGCGCTCTTGCGCGGCGTGTCTTTCAGGTCCTTGCGGCGCAGCCGTTCCTCGGCCCGCTCGATGATGAAGGCCAGCAGGTTGTCGGCCTGTGCCGGATGGCCGGCCAGCCATTGCTCGAACCGGTCGCGCAGCGCGGTCTCGATCAGGCGGCTGGCCTCGGACGAGGTCAGCTTTTCCTTGGTCTGGCCCTGGAATTGCGGGTCGCGGATGAACACCGACAGCTTGGCGGCGATGGCGCCCAGCACGTCATCGGCGTTGACCGCCGCCGCGCGCTTGTTCGACCGCTGTTCGCCCCAGGCGCGGAAGCCCTTCAGCAGCGCGGCGCGAAACCCGGCTTCGTGCGTGCCGCCCTGCGGCGTCGGGATGGTGTTGCAGTACGAGGACAGGCTGGCCGACCCCGATTCCAGGAACGCCACCGCCCATTCCATCCGGCCGGTATCGGCGCCGTCTGGCCCCACCGGCAGGTCGGCCTCGCCGGACCACATCTCGGTCAGCAGGGCGGCGTTGCCCAGTTCGTCGCGCAGGCTGTCGGCCAGGCCGCCGGGGAAGTGCAGCACCGCCTCGGCCGGGATGTCCGCGTCGCGGACCAGCGCCGGGTCGCACGACCAGCGGATGGTGACGCCGCGGAACAGGTACGCCTTGGACCGGCACAGCCGGTACAGCCGCGCGGGCGAGAAATGGATCCGGCCGAAGATCTGCGGATCGGGGGTGAAGCGGATCTGCGTGCCGCGCCGGTTCTGGGTCGCGCCGACCTTTTCCAGCACCGTGACGGGATGGCCGCGTTCGTATACCTGGCGCCAGACGGCGCGGTCGCGGGCGACCTCGACCTCCATCCGCGCCGCCAGGGCGTTGACCACCGACGACCCGACGCCGTGCAGCCCGCCGGAGGTGGCATAGGCCTTGCCCGAGAACTTGCCGCCCGCGTGCAGCGTGGTCAGGATGACCTCCAGCGCCGAGCGATCCTTGAATTTCGGATGCGGGTCGACCGGAATGCCGCGCCCGTTGTCGCGGATCGTCAGCCAGTCGCCTGCTTCCAGCGTGACGTCGATGGTGGTGGCGTGACCGGCCACGGCCTCGTCCATCGCGTTGTCCAGGATCTCGGATGCCAGGTGGTGGTACGCGCCCTCGTCGGTGCCGCCGATATACATGCCGGGCCGGCGCCGGACGGGTTCCAGCCCCTCCAGCACCTCGATGGCGCTGGCGTCGTACTCCCCGCCGGCATCGTCCCGCACCGGGGCCGGCGGGGCGGACGCGGCCGCGCGGCCCCGGGGCTCCCGCTTCGGTCGCGCCGCGGAAAAGAGATCATCGTTCATGGAGTGTTCTTTGTTCCGCCGGCCGGTCCGCTGTCAAGCGGACTCGGTCCGGGGGCGGCGTCAGCTCCGGGCCGTCGTATGGGCGGCGGAGGGCTTGCGGCCGCGATAGCGGGTCCGCACCTCGTTGCGCAGGGTGCGCTCCGGCGCGGCGCAGGTCTCGTAGGACGCGGGCTGGATGATGTCCTTGGCCTGGGCGTAGCTGGACAGGTCGGCGGAGGATTCCAGGACCGCGACCTCGTCGAACATCGCGGCGCGCTGGTCGCAGAAGGCGGTGCCGGATTTCAGCCCCCGCTCGGACTGCACGTTGGCCAGCTGGGTGATGTAGTCGTCGTGCTCGCGCTGCGCGCTGCGGCCGTAGGTGGTGTGGAAATAGGCGTTCAGCGTCCCTTCCTCGTCCAGCAGCTTGGTGCGGAACTTGGCGACGAAGCTGTTGTACCGGTCCTGCATGTTGCACGACAGCGCCGTGACCATCAGTTCGCTCTTCAGCCCCTGGACGTCGAAGGCCTCGTGCGCCGGCGAGGACGTGCACTGGCTGACGGCGAAGGCCGCCTGCGCGTTGGTCACGATGCCGGCAAGGGCCAGGGCGGCAACCGTGGCGCGCCAAATCGGAAAGGACATGGTGTGGTTTCTCCAAGACCGACCAGGATGCTGCGCCGGGTTGGGGTCGGCAACATGAACCGGCATGTGAACTAGGCTTGCTAGAACTTTATAATAGCAGCATAACCTTCGCCATGGTGTTGGCAATCACATTTTGATGCCGCCGCCGGCTGGAATCGGCTTCTATCCCCCGGATCGCCGACTCGCAAGGATCGGGTCGGGCCTTTCGTAGGGGGCGCCATTGTTCTAGTGTCCTGCCTCCGAAATTCGCAGACGGATTTCGGAGAGCGGCATGCCGTCAAGGCATTGTTTTATCTGGTGTCCTGGACTATCGACCCCGCGCGCGTGCACGGGGGTCCATGAGCAAAGCGGAGCTGACGAGTGCGAGTGCGACTGTCTTCTGCAATCCTGGTGGCGGCGTCCGCCCTGCTGGCCGGATGCCAAACCAAGCCTGTGCTGCAGGTGGCCAAGACCCCGAACCCGTTCGGCTACATGAAGCGTTCGGCGGTGTGCCAGGTCGGGCCGGTCAAATCCTCGCCTTCCGGCCAGATGGAGGCGACGATGGCCGTCCGCAGCGACGATGGGAATTGCGGCGTCGTGATCCAGCAGACGGGCGGCGGGTCCTATGCCTCGTTCGGGGTGTCGCCCGCGCCGGAACACGGCAAGGTCTTCCTCTATAATTACGATGATCACACCTATGTGATGTATACGCCCAACACCGCCTATGCCGGGAACGATCATTTCACCGTGACCCTGATTCGCGGGGTCGGCCAGCCGCGCCAGTACCTGACGGTCACGGCCAGCGTCGATGCGACCGGCGTCGTGGTGCCGACCCCGATCGTGGCGCCCCCCGCGCCCGCGACGCCGGCCCGGACATCGACCCGGCATCGCACGACCAGGACCCCGGCGAAGAGCCAGAAGACGACGCCGGCGGCTCATTAACGAGCCTTCGGGAGCCCATTGTCCGGCCCGAGCCCGGGCCGGGCGCGGCCCGTCAGATCGAGAAGGTGATGGGTTCCGCCATGGGCCGGCGCATGCCGCTGGATTCCGCGCGGCGGACCAGGTCGTCCAGGGTCAGCTTGCGGCACTGGGTGGACAGCGTGTCGTCCAGCTTCTGCCAGCAGGGTTCGATCACCTTGGTGAACAGCGCGCCCACCGGCCCGTCATCGGACGACGAATCATCGGCGGTCGCGATTTCGACGATGTCGGCCAGGGTGATATCCCGCCGGGGCCGGCCCAGGCGGTAGCCGCCGCGCGGCCCGCGCACGCTTTCCAGCAGGCTGGACCGCGACAATGTCTGCAGCAGCGGCTCGATCCCGCGCCGGGCCAGGCCGGCGCGTTCGGCGATGTCGGCGGCGCTGACGGTACCGCTTCGCCCGGCATGGAATGCGACGTCGAGCATGATGAGCACCGCGATCATGGCCCTGTCACGCCGAAGAAGCATCCTGGGTCTCTCCTGTGCTGGATTCGCCGCGCCCATCGGGGGGCATGGCCCGTGTGATGGCGCGAAGCTAACAGGAATGGGGACGATGATCCACGCTTCTGTTTGGTATGAAGGTGGATTATGTCGAAGATTACGATTAAATCCGTGCCAGGGACTGCGCATACGGATTGAAGGAAGGACCGACCCATGGACAACACGGCGGTGGACGACCGGCTGGGCCTGGCGCGCCCGCGGGGGCGGGTGTACGATTCGATCGTCGATACGGTCGGCGGCACGCCGCTGGTGGCCCTGCCGCACCTGACGCGCGAGGACGAGATTGCCAGCCGCATCCTGCTGAAGCTGGAATTCTTCAACCCGCTGGGATCGGTCAAGGACCGCATCGGCGCGGCCATGGTGCTGGCCGCCGAACAGCGGGGCGACATCACGCCCGGCCGGACGGTGCTGGTCGAGCCGACATCGGGCAATACCGGCATTTCGCTGGCCTTCGTCGCCGCCGCGCGCGGCTATCGCCTGATCGTGACCATGCCCGAGGGCGCGTCGCTGGAGCGGCGCAAGATGCTGCGCCTGCTGGATGCGGAACTGGAACTGACGCCGGCCCGACTGGGCATGGCCGGGGCCATCGCCCGGGCCGAGGACATCCTGAAGAAGACGCCCGACGCCTGGATGCCGCGCCAGTTCGACAATCCCGACAACCCGGCCGTCCACGCCGCCACCACGGCCGAGGAAATCTGGACCGACACGGACGGCGCGGTGGATATCGTGGTGGCGGGCGTGGGCACCGGCGGCACCGCCAGCGGCATCGCCCATGCGCTGAAGCCGCGCAAGCCTGGCCTGGCGGTCTATGGGGTGGAACCGGTCGAAAGCGCGATCCTGAACGGGGACGAGGCCGGGCCCCACGGCATCCAGGGCATCGGCCCCGGCTTCTGCCCCCGCACGCTGGACCTGCCGGCGCTGGACGGCGTGCTGACGGTGTCCGAGCGCGAGGCCATCGCCGCCGCCCGCCGCTGCGCGCGGCTGGACGGGGTGCCGATCGGCATTTCCTCGGGCGCCGCGCTGCATGCTGCCCTGAAGCTGGCCGAACGGCCGGAAAACGCGGGCAAGACGATCGTGGTCATCGCGCCCTCGTTCGCCGAACGCTACCTGTCCACGTCGCTGTTCACCGGCCTGGCCTGACGTTCCGGTGTCGGCCCCTGCGCTGTCTTCTATGAGGACTGCGCGGTCACGTCGATGTCGACACCGACGTCCAGCGCCACCCACTGGCCGCTTGCCCATGGGCCCTGGCCGATGCCGAACGGCGAGCGGATCAGGGTGAGATGGCCCTTGGCGTGTGCGGTCGTGCCGGTGATATCCAGCGTGAACGGCAGCGTTTCCGGCTGGCCGACGCCGCGTATGCTCAACTCGCCCTGGGCCGTGTAGGCATTCCCGCCCCTGGACTGGAAATGCGTGGCCTCGAACGTCGCCTTGGGGAACGCCGCGACATTGAACCAGTCGGCGCCCGGCAGGGCCTCGTCGCGCTGCCGGTCGCCGGTCACGGCGCTGGCGACGTCGATCGTGACCAGGGCGTGCCCGGCGTCCGGGTGGGCGGGATCGAAGGTGATCGTGCCGCCGAAGCGTTTGAAATGGCCGGTGAACGCGGCGCCGGTCTGCGTGCCGGTAAAGGTGATCGTGCTGTGGGCCGGATCGATCGTCCACTCGGCGGCCAGGGCCGGCGCGGTGGGGGCGAGCAGGGCCGTGCCGAGAAGCACGGCTCCCAGGGGGGAAAGACGCATGGAGCGGGTTCCTGTCAGGCAGGTTGCGACGGTCTGGCGGCGTCGTGGCGGGTGGGCAGCATCTGCCGCAGGACGCCGTCCTTCAGGATGACATGATGGCGCAGCGCGGCGGCGACATGCAGGGCGATGACCGCCGTCAGGATCCATGCGCTCCAGTGATGCAGGGTCTTCAGCGCGGCTTCGACCGGGGCCTTGTCGTGCAGGCTGGCCAGGACCGGCAGGTGCGGCCACGGCACGACGCCATACAGCACGGTCGGGATATTGAAGACCGAAGCCGAGACCAGCGCCCAGCCGCTGAGCGGAAGCAGGATCTGCAGCCCGTACAGCAGCCCGTGCGTGCCATGCGCGGCCTTGCGTTCGATTTCGGGCAGCGTGGCCGGCAGGGCGGGCGGCGTGTGGAACAGCCGCCAGAGGATGCGCAGTACGACCGCCAGCATGACGGTGACGCCGATCGATTTATGCAGTTGGTAAAGCTTGAAGACCTGCATGGGCGGCAGGGACAGATGGTCCATGGCCAGGCCCATGCCGATCAGGGCCAGGATGCCCGCCGCGATCACCCAATGGAGGATGATCGCGACCAGGCTGTAGCGGCCGGGGGCGCCGGCCGTGTCGGAGGCGGCCGGCATGACCCGATCAGCCCTGGCGTTCGAACGCGCCGGCGATATGCAGGTCCACCGCGTCGCCGACATAGGGGACATACTTCTTCACGCCGAAATCGCTGCGGTTGACCGTGCCGGTCGCCTCGAAGCCGACGGTGTATTTCTTGTCCATCGGGTTCACGCCCGCGCCGATGAAGCGCACCTTCAGCGTTTCAGGCTTCGTGATGCCGTGGATCGTCAGGTTGCCCGTGACGGTCGCGCGATCCTTGCCGGTGGGGATGACCTTCGTCGAGGTGAAGGTGGCGTTGGGGAATTGGGCGGCATCGAACCATTCCGCGCCCTTCAGTTCCTCGTCCAGCTTCCCGCTGGTCGTCTGCACGGACGCGACGGGAATGGTGACGTTCAGGGCCGAGCCGGACGGCGCCTTGGGATCGAGCGTCAGGGTGCCCGATACGTTCGAGAACAGGCCCGAATAATAGGTGAAGCCGAAATGCAGCAGCGAGAAGCCGACCTGCGTGTGGCTGGGTTCGACCTGGTAGGTGCCGCCCTGCACGTCGGCGGGCTTGGCCGGGGTCTGGGCCGAGACGGCGCCGGCCGTGACGGCGAGCAGGACGGTTGCGGCGGCGGACGCCGAAAGAAGGGAACGAAACATCGTATGATCCTGAATGTGTCGGGGAATTAAGCGGAAAGCTTGGCGGCGATCTGCGCCACATGCTGGCCGAGGAAGCGGGCGCCATCGCGTTCGTTGTCGCTGACCGCGCGCGATCCGTCGCCGGCCGCGATCGTCGTGGCGCCGTAGGGCGCGCCGCCGGTGATCTCGTCCAGGCGCATCTGGCCCTGGAAATTATAGGGCAGGCCGCTGATGACCATGCCCTGGTGCAGCAGGTTGGTGATGACGGAGAACAGGGTGGTTTCCTGACCGCCATGCTGCGTCGCGGTGGAGGTGAAGGCCGCGCCCACCTTGCCGATCAGCGCGCCCTTCATCCACAGGCCGCCGGTCTGGTCCCAGAAGCTGGCCATCTGCGACGCCATGCGGCCGAAGCGCGTCGGCGTGCCGACGATGATCGCGTCATAGGCTTCCAGGTCGGCCGGTGTCGCGATCGGCGCGGCCTGGTCCAGCTTGAAATGGTGGGTGCGGGCAACGTCTTCCGGCACCGTTTCCGGCACGCGCTTGATGTCGGCCTGCGCCCCGGCGGCGCGCACGCCCTCGGCCACCGCTTCGGCCATCGTTTCGATGTGGCCGTAGGTGGAATAGTAAAGAACGAGAACCTTGGTCATTGCTTCTCTCCTGCCCGGATGGCGTCGGGTGGTTCGCCGACGACACGTGCCGATGCAGAAGTGTTAGACCGATCAGGGTGACGAAAGAATGAAAATGAACGAAACTGTTCGTTTCCATAATTTTACCGACACGGGGCCGGCCCCAGGCCGGAGCGGGGCCCGACGCCCCGCCCGGCCCTCGCTTACCGGTCGTAATCGCTGACCATGTCGAAGAATTTCATCTCCGCCGGCTGGGCCAGCAGCTCGGGCTGGCGCTTGAACCAGTCCTGCTGGTAGGGCAGCGCCATGTGGCGGTCGAGGTCCGCCCGCTCGACCCAGTTTTCATAGAACATGAAGACCAGCGGGTCATCCTTGCTGACCTGGAGCTGGTATTCCAGGCACCCGGGCTCGCTGCGGGACTTGTCGATGAAGGTGCTGAGCAGGGCCAGAAGCTCCTCGCGCCTCTCGGGCCGGGCGCGCAGGGTCGCGGTCAGGGTGCAGCCTGGAGCGGTCATGGTTGTTTTCCTTGTTCTTGTTGATGTTCTGGAAAAAAGACACGGCCGGTCAGCTATTGTGCGGCGCGTTCCAGCCCTTGTAGCCGCCGATCGTGTCATGGGTGATCAGGCTGGGGGCCAGCAGCCGGACGATGCCCGGCTTGATCCGTCCGGCCCGGATATCGAACCCGATGCGGGTGGCGGTGGTCGCGATGGCGAACGGGTCCTGCGACGCCGTGGCCGCGATCAGCGTGTTGCCGCCGCGCATTTCCTGTTCCACGTCGGGCGAGCCGTCGACCGAGGCCAGGAAGAAATCGTGCCGTCCCGCCTGGCGTGCTGCCAGTTCGACGCCCAGCGCGGTCGGGTCGTTGACCGCGAAGATCGCGTCCACCTTGTCGAAGCGCACCATCACGCTCTGCCCCACCGCCAGTCCGCCGTCGCGCGAGCCCTTGGCGTCGAGCGTGGAGGACAGCAGCCTGATCCCCGGCGCCTTGGCGAACACCGACTGGCAGCCCTTCACGCGGTCGCTCAGCGCGGTGACGGGCGGCCCGTTGACGATCACCACGTCACCGTGCCCATGCAGGCGATCGACGATATACTGGCACGAGATTTCGCCGGCCTTGACGTTGTTGGTGGTGATCGTCGCATCCGCGCCGGGCGCGCCGACATCGAAGGCGACCACGGTCGCGCCGCTGTCATGCAGGCGACGGACCAGCGGGGCGGCGGCCTGGTAGTCCACCGCGTTGAACATCACCAGGTCGTTGCCGGCGGCGATGAAGGAATCGACCTGCGACGCCTGCTTGCCGATATCGTAATCGGCCGAGACGCTCTGCACCGGCGCGGTGGGACCCAGGGCCTTGGCCTGTTGCGTAATACCCCTGATGGCGGCGATGAAGAACGGATTGCCGAGCGAGCCGACGGTGACCCCGATCTTGTGAACCGAATCCTCCGCGCGCGCGGCGGCGGTGCTACCAAGGGCGAGCAGCCCCGCCAGCAGCAGGATCTTCCGGCGGGACGGGCGTGCCGATCCATGGCAGGTCGGCGGGACGTGCGCTGGGCGCATCATGATTATCCTTATTGGGCGCGTCTGGCGCCGGTGCGGCCGGTTCGGTCCGGCTCCTGGTGCGCTGGTCGGCCAGGTGCCGCCAGCGGGTGACGTACTCCCGCCATCCGGGCGGGTCGAACGGTGCCACGCGGGCCGCCCGTTCGTCGCGGAAGGGGTCCAGCCCCAGCGCGGCATAGGCCAGGCCCGCCGCGCCGCAAGCCGTGCCCTCGGGGTTGCGCCCGACCAGCACGGCCTGCGTCGGGCGCAAGGCGGCGACCAGGCGCGGAATGGCGCCCACCTTCGCCAGCCCGCCATCGAAGACGACGGCATCCGTGCTGCGCAGCAGGTCGAGCGTCAGGTCCGTCATCGCGGCGACATACAGCGCCGCCAGCGCCGCGCGCTCGTCGGGCGCGGGAACGACGCTGCGCCCCGCATCGTCGACGAAGGCGCCGGCCTGCCCGGGATAGGGGCCGCCATCGGCGAAGGACGGCAGCGCGAAGATGCCGCGCGCCACCAGGGACGCGATGCGCGCCTCCGTCACGTCGGCGGGGCCGTCACCGCGAATCAGGTCGAATTCGCGGCCGCCCATGAAGCGCGCGGTGGGAACCGGTTCATGCCGTACCGAGACATTGGCCAGCATGTCGCGTTCCGGTACCAGCGCGTCCAGCGGGCAGTCGGGGTTCATGACGATGACCCACGTCCCGGTGGACACCATCGTCATGCCGCCCGGCACCACGCGCCGGTAGTGGCTGAGCGACGCGTTGCTGTCATGCACCCCGTTATGCACGTCCAGCGTCACCGCCCCGCGCCCGGGCACGTCCAGCGTCATCGTGCCGACGATGGCGCCGGCCTCGCGGAAGGGCGGCATCTTGCCGCGCCATCCGCGCCGGTCCACCAGGGACGAGAAATCGTCCCTGTACGGCGACCACAGATGGGTATGGCAGCCCAGGGACGAGATTTCCGACACGCGCGCGCCGCACAGCCGCCACACCCAGAATTGCGGCAGGGTCAGGATATGGCGCGTGCGCGCGGCCAGCGTGGGGTCGCGCATTTCCTGCCAGACGATGTGCTTGCCGAACGCGAAGCCGCGCTCCATCGCCGGGGTCGCGGTTTCGGAGAAGGGCGGGCGGATGTGCGCGAACGCGGCCTCGATCTCCGCCGGCACGATTTCCTCGTAATCCAGGATCGGCGTCGCCAGCGCGTCCTCGCCCAGCAGGGCGAAGGTGCAGCCATGGGTAGCGATCATGATACCGTTCACATCGAACGACGCGACGGCCTCGCGCAGCACCTCCCGCATCCAGTCCAGCAGGGCTGCGTCGTCCAGCACATGCACCCCGTCCACCACCGGCCAGGCGGCGCGCGTGCGCCGCTCGGCCAGGATCGATCCGTCCGCGCCGAACACCAGCAGCTTGGCGTTCGTCTTGCCGAAATCGAATACCGCCAGCGTCGGGCGCGCGATTTCCGGGGTCACGTCTTGTCGTCCGCGCGCCAGGCGGCCACGGGGGCGACCAGGACCGTCACGCCCGCATCTTCAAGGATACGCACATCATCCTCCTGCACGCCGTCATCGGTGATCAGGGTGGACACCCGGTCGATCGGACATGAAACAAAGCGTGCCCGCACCGACAGTTTGCGGCTGTCGGCCAGCACGATCACGTCGTCGGCGCGTTCCAGCATCGGGCGCGTGGCCACCGGCAGCAGCGGGTGCGATTCCATCACCCCCTCCAGCCCCAGCCCCTGCGCGCCCAGGAACAGGCGCGACGCGAAGAAATCCGGCGCCGCGGCCTGCGGGTCGTACAGGATGCCCGGTTCGCGATGCAGGGCGCCGCCGGCCACCGAAAGGTGACAGGCGCCGTGGGTGCCCAGGGCCGCCGCCAGCGGCATCGAATTGGTGTAAAGCCCGATCGACCGCCCGGCCAGGCGCAGGCCCAGCTGGTGGCAGGTCGATCCGCCCGCGACCATGACCATGTCCCCGTCGCGGCACAGGTCCGCCGCCATCGCCGCGATCGCCCGCTTGGCATCGACGGCCAGGTCGCTGCTCTGGGCGAAGGGCAGGGCGTGGGTCCGCGACGCGGCGGTCAGGGACGCGACGCCGCCAAAGACCTTGCGCGCCTCGCCGGCCTCGTGGAGCTTTTCGATATCGCGGCGCACCGTGGCCGGCGACACGCTCAGCATGTCGATCAGTTCCCGCACGGTCGCGAAGGGACGTGTTTCGAGCATGGTGATGATCTGGCGCTGGCGTTCGGTCTCGGTCACGGGTCCGTATCTTCCTTCATGGTGTCCGGGCCTCACGATTCTCCGTATTCCCGGCCGTGGTCAAGCGAAATTTGATTGACCTGCGTCAAATGATGATGGCATTCCATCTTTTGTGATTGAAATACGTCATGCCGTCGCAAAGCCCGTCGTAAAGGAACCCCGCATGGTGTCGCATGTTCGGCCGGACCCAGCGCTCGCCCCCGTTCCCGTCGCGGACGGGCTCGACGCGTTGCGCAGGCTGTCGGCGCGTCTGGGCGCGGACCCCCGGCGCACCCAGGGGGCGGGGGGCAATACCTCGATCAAGGACGGCGGCACGCTGTGGATCAAGGCGTCCGGCACATGGCTGGCCCATGCGCTGGACCGGCCGATCATGGTGCCGGTGGCGCTGGCCCCCCTGCTGGACGCCTGCCGGCAGGGCAAGCCGGAGGCCGAGAAGGCCGCCGGCTTCGTGGTGGCCCAGCCCGGCACGCCGGCGGCCGCCTTGCGGCCGTCGATCGAAACGACGGTCCATGCGGTGATCCCCTGGCGCGTGGTCATCCACCTGCATTGCGTGGAAACGCTCGCGCATGCCGTGCGCACCGATGCGCGCGCCCGGCTGGCGGAGCGGCTGGACGGGTTGCGGGGCGTGCACTGGACGCTGGTGCCCTATATCCGGCCGGGATTGCCGCTGGCGCGCGCGATCATGGCGGCGCGCCCGTTCGGGGAACGGGCGAATGTCCATATCCTGGCCAATCACGGGCTGATCGTCTCGGCCGACACGGTGGCCAAGGCGGAAACGCTGCTGGAACGGGTGATCGCCGCCCTGGCCGTGACGCCGCGCGCCGCGCCGCAGGCGGACCTCGCGGACCTGGCCGCCCTGGCCGAAGGGTCGGCCTATCGCCTGCCGGACGACCCGGCCGCCCATGCCATCGCCATGGACCCCGCCACCCTGGCCGTGGCGCGGGGGGCGCCGCTCTACCCGGATCACGTCATCTTCCTGGGCGACCGGATCGACGTGGCCGATCGCGGGGCCGACCCCGATGGCGTCCCCGGGGACCGCCCGCCCCGGATCGCCGCGCCCGACGCGCCGCCGATGCGGGTCATGCCGGGCCGGGGCGTGCTGCTGCGGCGCGACGGCTGGACGGTAGGGATGGACGCCATGGCGCGCTGCCTGGCCGACGTGGCGGCCCGCCTGTCCCCCACCGACCCGATCCGCCGCCTGACCGCCACGGACATCCACGCCCTGACCCATTGGGAGGCGGAGACCTACCGCCAGGCCCTGAACAAAGAGACCCAGAACAGGACCACCCGCAATGGCTGAGGCCGCGGCGCTGGGGATCGACCTGGGCACGTCGGGCGTGCGCGCGGCGGTGCTGGATGCGCGGGGGAACGTGCTGGCCGTTGAGGGCGCGCGGTTCGCGGTCCTGGGGGCGGCCGATGCGCCGGCCGTCTGGTGGCGGGCGCTGGCCGATACGCTCGGCACGCTGCGGGCACGGCTGCCGCTGGACGGCGTGCGGTCGGTCACCGTGGACGGTACCTCCGGCACGCTGGTCGCCATCGACCAGGCCGGGTCCGTGATCGGCCCGGCCTCCATGTATCACGCGCGGGCCGCCGATGCCGCCGTGCTGGCGCGGATCGACGACCTGGCGCCCCCCGACAGCCCGGCGCGGGGCGCGGGCTCGCCGCTGGCGCGGGCGGTGGACATGGCGCGTCGTCCCGGCGTACGCGCCATCCTGCACCAGGCCGACTGGATTGCCGGCCGCCTGCGCGGGCGCTTCGACGCGACCGACGCCAACAACGCGCTCAAGACCGGCGCGGACCCGGACGCGCTGGCCTGGCCGGACTGGGTGGGCGGGGCCGGGCTGGCGCCGGGGCTGCTGCCCGCCATCCACCTGCCGGGCACGCCGCTGGGGCCGGTGGGGGCCGAGGCCGCGGCGCTGGGCCTGCCGCCCGGTGCCGTCGTCCATGCGGGCACGACGGACGGGTGCGCCTCGTTCCTGGCCACGGGGGCCGACCGGGCCGGGGACGCGGTGACGGCGCTGGGGTCCACCCTGGTGGTCAAGCTGCTGTCGGACGTGAAGGTCGACGCGGCCGCCTACGGCATCTACAGCCACCGGATCGGCGGCCGGTATCTGGTGGGCGGGGCGTCCAACACCGGGGGGGCGGTCCTGCTGGCGCTGTTCGGCGCCGACCGGCTGGCCGCCCTGACGGCGGCGCTGCGGCCCGACAGGCCGACGGGGCTGGAGTATTATCCGCTGCTGCGCCCGGGCGAACGCTTCCCGGTCAGCGACCCGGCGTTCCCGCCCCGGCTGGAACCGCGCCCGGCCGATGACGGGGTGTTCTTCCAGGGCGTGCTGGAAGGCATGGCGATGATCGAGGCCACGGGGTACGCCCGGCTGGAACAGTTGGGCGCGACGACGCTGCGCTCGGTCCGCACGGTCGGCGGCGGTGCGGCGAACGCGGGCTGGACCGCCCTGCGCCAGGCCAGGATCGGGGTGCCGTTCTTGCCCAGCGTGTCCGAGGACGCATGCGTGGGCGCGGCGCGTCTGGGTCTGTTCGGGGGCCTGTCCGAGGGGAAGGCGGCATGAACCCGCGCGCGCTGGCCGGCATCGCGGCGCTGGTGGGGCACTACGATGTCCTGTTCGTGGATCAGTTCGGCGTCCTGCATGATGGCACGGCGCCTTATCCGGGGGTGCGCGATGCGCTGGCCCGCCTGCGCGATGCGGGGCAGCGCGTGGTGCTGCTCAGCAATTCGGGGCGGCCCGGCCCCTATAACGCGGGCCGGCTGGCGCGGCTGGGGCTGGGGCCCGAACTGTACGAGACGATCGTGACCTCGGGCGACACGGCCCTGGCGCTGGCACGGTCGGGTGAAATCCCGGTGCGGCCGGGCATGCGCTGCCTGCTGATCGATAGCGGCGGGCAGGACACGGCGTTCTGCGACGCGCTGGGCCTGGTGGTCGAGGCCGAACCGGCGCGGGCGGACCTGGTGCTGATCGCGGGCAGCCGGGGCGACGTGGTGACCGAGGCCGAATACCGCGCCATGCTGGCACCGCTGGCCCGGCGTGGCGCGCGCGCGGTCTGCACCAACCCCGACCGGCGGATGCTGGTGCCCGGCGGGACCGCCTTCGGCGCCGGGCGCATCGCCGAACTGTACGAGGAGGAAGGCGGCACGGTGGACTGGATCGGCAAGCCCCATCCAGCCATCTACGCCCATGCCGCGCGGCTGTGCCGCGTGCGGGCCGAACGCGTGCTGTGCATCGGCGACAGCGTGGAACATGACATCGCCGGCGCACGCGGGTTCGGCGCCGACAGCGCGCTGGTCCGGACGGGCATCCTGGCCGATGCCGCCCCCGCCGCGCTGCGGGCCGCGTTCGTGCGGCATGGGGTGTGGCCGGATTACGTTCTGCCGGGGCTGGTCTGGTAACCGCGCACCGCCGCGACCACGACATTTTCCACCAGCACGATCAGCACCAGGATCAGGCCCATCATGCCGGCCTGCAGGGTCGGGTTGAAATCGTTGTAGTTCAGCCCGTAATTGACCACCGCGATGGCGATGGTGGCGATCGCGGTGCCGATGGGCGATCCGTCCCCGCCGAAGATGCTGGCGCCCCCCAGCACGACGATCGCGATGCTGATCAGGTTCGCTTCCGGCACCCCGTCGGGTGTGGCCGTGCCCAGCCGCGCCGCCGCGATCACCCCGGCCAGCCCGGACAGCGCGCCCGACAGCACATAGGTCGCCGCCCGCAGCCGCTTGACCGGTATGCCCGCCAGCCAGGCGGCGGTGGCGTTCGTGCCCACCAGGTACAGGGCGCGGCCGAACCGGCTGCGGTGCTGCACCACCACCAGGACGGCCAGCAGCGGCAGGTAGAGGCACAGGATCTGGAACGGCACCCCCAGGACGGTGCCCTGCCCCATGGCCAGGAAGGGCGCGGGGGCGGCGGTCAGGTCGATGGTGTTGCCGTCCGACGCGATCAGCGCCAGGCCGGAAAAGGCGAACATCGTGCCCAGCGTCGCGATGATGGGCGGAATCCTGAAGCGCGCGATCGCGGCGGCGTTGCAGCCCCCCATGGCGGCGCCGGAGGCGATGCCGATGCCGACCCCCACGGGCCAGGGCAGGCCGCGCGAGATGAACAGGGCGGTCAGGACCTGTGCCAGCCCGGACATCGCGCCGACGCTCAGGTCGATGGCCCCGTCGCCGCCCTGGATCACCAGCCCCTGGCCGAAGGCGATGATGCCCAGTTCCACGGCGAACACCGCCATGCTGGATACGTTGTCGGCCGACAGGATGGTCGGGTTGCCGAAGGCGAATCCGCCCAGGACCAGCAGGGCGAACAGCCCCAGGATGACGATCCGTCCGGACCGGAAGCCGCTCATGATACCACCTGCCGGGCCCGGCGGCCCTCGTTCAGTCCCACGGATGCGAGGATGATGAAGCCGAGCACGACGCCGCTCCAGAACGGCTGGATATGCATCAGCACGATGGCGTCGCCGACCAGGCCCACGACCAGCGTGCCCAGGAACGTGCCGAACATGCCGCCGCGCCCGCCCGACAGTTCGGTGCCGCCCAGCACCACCGCCGCGATCACGCCCAGTTCGAAGCCGCTGCCGGTCGTGGTCTGGACGATGGGGGACTGGCCCAGCCGCATCAGCGCGCCCAGCCCCACGCAGGCGCCCAGCAGCACGTAGGTCATCCAGCGCAGCCGTCGCACCGGAATGCCGACCAGGCGGGCCGCTTCCTCGTTATTGCCGATCGCGAACAGGCGGCGGCCGGTGCGGTGGACCCGCAGGAAGACCGCCAGCACCGCCATGACGGCCAGCGCGATGACGGCGGCGCCCGGCAGGGGGCCCAGATGGTCGGCCACGAAAAACCGCGTCAGCCCCGGCGGCAGGGCGGTGATCCAGTCGCTGCCCATCATCAGGAACACGCCCATGCGAAAGATGCTGAGCGTGCCCAGCGTACAGACGATCGGCGGCACGCGGCCGCACAGGATGACCAGGCCGTTGATCCAGCCCAGCGCGGCCCCGGCCAGCAGGAACACCGGCACCACCACCGCGACCGGCCACCCCGCGACGAACAGCAATCCCCCGATGGCCGAGACCAGCCCCAGCATCGAACCGATCGAGGCGTCGATCCCGCCGGTCAGGATGACCAGCGTCATGCCCGCCGCCGGCACGGCGGTGATGGCGCTGGTGACCATCAGCCCGTCCAGGTTGACGCGGGTCCAGAACCCGCCATGCGCACCCAGGCTGACCACCGCCACCACCAGCGCGATCACGGCCAGCAGCGCGGTTTCGCGCCGCGCCAGCAGCGCGCGCCACGCGACGGGCGCGCGTTGCGGGCCGCCCAGGGTTGAGGTGGGGGCCGGCGCGGCACGCCCCATGTTCAGGGTGGAACTCTTCATGCCGCATGCTCCTGGCCGGTCGTCGCCGCGCCGATGGCGGCGGCCAGCACCCGTTCGGCCGCCGGCGCGGCCCCCTGCTCGCGATCCCGCTGGAAACGATCCACCACCAGCCCCTGCCGCATCACGATCACGTCCTGGCTGACGGCCATCAGTTCCGCGAGGTCGGACGTAATCACCACGACCGCCATGCCCGCCTGTGCAAGCTGGCGGATGAAGCCGTGGATTTCCGCCTTGGTCGCCAGGTCGATGCCGCGCGTGGGCTCGTCCAGGATCAGCACGCGCAGGTCCTGCCCCGCCCAGCGGGCGAACAGCCCCTTCTGCTGGTTGCCGCCCGACAGCGTGCCGATCGCGGTGTCCGGCGTGTCGGCCTTGATCGCGAAACGCCGCATGATGGCCCGCGTCTCGTCCAGCAGGGCGGGGAAATCCAGCAGCCAGCCGCCGTGCGACAGGCGCACCAGGGCGGTGCAGGTCAGGTTGCTCTCCAGCCCCATGGGGGCGAAGATGCCCTGCTTCTTGCGGTCCTCGGGCAGGTATCCGATGCCCAGCGCCATCGCCTCGGCCGGGGAACGGGGGCTGATCTCGCGCCCGTCCAGCATGATCCGGCCGCGCGCGGCGCGCAGGGCGCCGAACACCGTCATCGCCACTTCCGACCGCCCGGCCCCCACCAGCCCGTAGATGCCCGTGACGCGTCCGGCGGACACGTCCCAGTCCACGTCCTGGAAATGGCGCGGATGGCTCAGGCCCCGGATGGACAGGACCGGCGGGGCCTTCGCCGCGTCGGGCGGCGGCGCGGCCGCCGCATCGTCCGGGCGGCCGTCATCATGATGCTGGCCCATCATCAGGCGCAGCAGCAGGTCCTCGGTCACGTCGGACGCCGCATAGTCGCCGGTCACGCGCCCGTCCGTCAGCACCGTGACATGGTCGCCCACGCGCGGCACTTCCTCCAGCCGGTGGGTGATGTACACGATCGCGCGCCCGTCATCGCGCAGGCGGTGGATGATGCCGACCAGCCTGTCCGTCTCGGCGCGCGACAGGATCGCCGTCGGTTCGTCGAAGACGATGATGCGGGCGTCCTGCACCAGCGCCTGCGCGATCAGGACCAGTTGCTGGTGCCCCAGCCCCAGATCCGCCATCGGCCGGCGCAGCAGCGATTCCGCCAGGTCCAGCGACGACAGCCAGGGCCGCACCGCCCGCAGCATCGCCTCGGTCTGGACGCGTCCGAAGCGGTCGGTGATCTCGAAGCCCGCGAAGATGTTTTCCAGCACGCTCAGGTGCGGGAAGATCATCGGCTCCTGATAGACGGCGGTGATGCCGAGTGCGCGCGCATGCATCGGGTCGCGCAGCACGACCGGCACGCCGTCGATCAGGATCTCGCCCTCGTCGGGGCGCACCGCGCCGGTCAGCGTCCGGATCAGCGTCGATTTGCCGGCCCCGTTCTCGCCCAGCAGCACCAGGGTCCGGCCGGCTTCGATCACCGCGTCCACACCCTTCAGCGCCCTGACGCCGCCGAACGACTTCACGATCCCCCTCAGTTCGAGACGGTTCATGACGCACCTCAGAAATCCAGGGAAATGTTCTCTTTGGTGAAGACCATCGGCTGGCCCAGCAGCAGCGTCTTCGTCTTCGGGTCGTACGTGATGGTGCCCAGGCCGGGCACGGGGTTCTGCACCTGCAGCGGCTTGTGCTGCAGAAGCTGCGTCAGGCCCCAGACCGTCAGGTATCCCAGGTCGACCGGGTTCCACAGCACCGCGCTCTTGACGGTGCCGTTCAGCACGTAGGGGCGGATGGTGTTCGGGTCGTCGATGCCGGTAATGGCGATCTTTCCGGCCAGACCGGCCTGCAGCACCGCCTGGGCCGCGCCCGGCGTCGCGGTGGTGTTGACGCCGATGATCCCCTTCAGGCCGGGATAGGCCGACAGGATCTGCGACGTGATCTCGGTCGCCTTGCTGATATCCTCGCCGGCATACTGGACGCTGACCAGCTGGAACTTGGGAAATTTGGCGGCCAGATAGGATTTCATCAGGGAAATCCACATGTTCAGGTTCGTCGCGGTCGGCCCGCCGGAGACGAAGGCGATCTGCCCCCCGTCGGGGATCTGCGCGGCAAGCTGGTCGACCAGCGTGTGGGCCAGGGCCTCGTCCGTGGCCTGCATGACCCGCAGGTCCACCGCGTCGCCATCCACCTGGCTGTCGGTCGAGGCGAAGATGACGCCGCGTTCGCGCGCATGCACGGCCTGGGCTTCGAGGGCGGTGGGGCTGTTGGCGGCGACGGCGACGGCATCCAGCTTGCGGTTGATCAGGCTCTGGACGATCTGCGCCTGCGCCGCGACCGAGGATGTCGTCGGTCCCTGGTAGACGATCCTGGCGTCGAACGCCCGGCCCCCCTTCAGGAAGCCCTGCTGCATGGCGCTGAAATAGGGAATGCCGATAACCTTGGGCACGAAGCCGATCTGGAATGTTTCCGCGCGGCCTTGTGCCGGGGCCATGCAGGACAGGCCTGCCGCCACCAGCGCCGCGATCACCGCCGAATGCTTCTTCACGATGTTGTCTCCTCGTGGCCCATGTCTGCGCATGGTTCCCACAGCGTTGAGACGGCGCCCGCCGGCCGGAAGGGCGCCGATGACGGACGCTAACGAGGATTTATGATCATAGTCAATCATCATCGATCACATTATGGAGCAAATGCGCCATAATGTGATCGAATCAGATCAGAAAGGTGCCTTCACTAAAAAGGTGAAGATATCGTGCCAGACGTCGCCCCGATGTCATTGCGCTCCGGCACTATATTTGCAATTTTCACGGCGTTCCCATTCCGTGGAACACCCTGTAAGAACTGCATCGATCAATACATCACGGCCTTAACCCATTCACCGACACTCCGACGGTGAGCCGGCGCGGAAAGAACCGACGCTTCATGACCAACTATATTCTCGCCTTTACGATCGCTTCGATGTTCTACCTGATCTGGATCTTTACCTTTACGATCCGCCCCTCGGCGACGATCTGCGCGCATCGGGAGGTCGTCTCGGCCACCCTTATTCCCGCTTTCGTCTTCATCATCGCCGGGATCATCGTTCTGCGCAGTGAGTGGTATTTTGTCCTGGTCGCGTATGTCTTCGTCCTGTTCGGCCTGTATATGTGGCATTACAGGACACGCTATCGTGCGATGAACAAACATTTGGAGACATATCAGGAAGAAAAATCCAGGGTCATCATGTCCGTGTTCAAGCACAAGGGCGACCCGGCGACCATGTGGGCCAAGCTTGGACCCGATCCGTCAAAGGACCCGGGCTGGAAGAAATCGTATATCGAGACGTTGGGCATGATGAATGCCATCAGCGCGTCCGTCGCCTTCGTCGCGATCGCATCGATCCTGCTGACCTATATCACCATGTCGTGAAGGGGTCGTGAAGCGGGCCGCGACCTATCCGCGCGGTCAGCATTCCGGGAAATTGACCGCCAGGCCGCCCAGCGCGGTTTCCTTGTAGCGATGGTTCATGTCCCGCCCCGTTTCCGCCATGGTGCGGATCACCTGGTCCAGCGAGACCTGGTGCGCCCCGTCGCCATGCATGGCCAGCGAGGCGGCATTGACCGCCTTCACCGCGCCGAAGGCGTTGCGCTCGATGCACGGGATCTGAACCAGGCCGGCGACCGGGTCGCACGTCATGCCCAGATGGTGTTCCATGCCGATCTCGGCGGCGTTCTCGATCTGCAGCGGGGTCGCGCCCAGTGCCGCCGCCAGGCCCGCCGCCGCCATCGAGGACGCCACCCCGACCTCGCCCTGGCACCCGACCTCGGCCCCCGAGATCGAGGCGTTGAGCTTGAACAGGCCGCCGACCGCCGCCGCCGTCAGCAGGAAATCGTGCATCCCGGCGCGTGAGGCCCCGGGGCAGAAATCGCGGTAATAGCGCAGCACGGCGGGGATGACCCCGGCCGCGCCGTTGGTGGGCGCGGTCACGACGCGGCCGCCGGCAGCGTTTTCCTCGTTCACCGCGATGGCGAACAGGCTGATCCAGTCCATCGCCTCGTGCGGTGGCCGCTGGTTGAGGCGCGTGCGCTCCAGCAGCCGTTCGTGCAGCGCCGCCGCGCGGCGCGGGACCTTGATCCGCCCGGGCAGCGTGCCGCGCTGGACCAGACCGCGTTCGACGCAGGTCATCATGGTGTCGATGATCCGGTCCAGGTACGCCGTGATTTCGGCGGGCGGGCGCAGCGCGGTCTCGTTGGCCAGGACGACGCCCGCGATGCCCAGGCCGCTCTGGCGCGTGCGGTCCAGCAGTTCCACGCCGCTGGCGAAGTCCAGCGGCATGGCCGGCTGGGCATAGCCCGCATGCTTCGTGGCGTCTTCCGGCACGATGAAGCCGCCGCCGACCGAACAGAATCGCCCGGTTTCCAGCGGCGTGCCGTCGGCGGCCAGGGCCTGGAACTGCAGCGTGTTGGGGTGGACGGGCGGGATCGTGTCGCGGTCCAGCACGATGTCGCGGGCGGGATCGAAGGCGACGGCGCGCCCATGCAGCAGGACCGTGCGCGCGGCGCCGATCCGGCGGACGATGTCTCCGGCGGCGTCGGGGTCAATGCCCTCGGGCGTCTCGCCCGCCAGGCCCAGGATGACGGCCTTGTCGGTGGCGTGACCGCTGGCGGTCCAGGCCAGCGAGCCATAGAGCGTGACGCGCAGCCGCGCGACGGGCATCGCGGGGGGCAGGTGCGTGGCGAAGCGCCGGGCCGCGCGCATCGGCCCGACCGTGTGGGACGAGGACGGGCCGATGCCGATCCTGAAAAGGTCGAAAAGGCTGATCATCCGTGAGAGTTTACGCGGACAGCCGCCGATAGGCGACCTGTGTGGGCGCCTGCGGCCGGGCGGATTGCGGCAGGGCCCGCGGGCGCGGTTCTCCACCCCGGGTCTGGAACCGGCCGATCAGCCGCGTCAGTTCCCGGGATTCCTGGTTCAGGCTGGCCGTGGCGGCGGTCGTTTCCTCGACCATGGCGGCGTTCTGCTGGGTCATCTGGTCCAGTTGGGTGACCGCGACATTGACCTGGGCCAGCCCCATGGCCTGCTGCTGGGACGACGCCGCGATGTCCGATACCAGCGTGTCGATCTGGGCCACCCTGGCCACGATCGCGGCCAGGGCGTCCCCGGTTTCGCCCACCAGTTTCACGCCGCGCTCGACATGGGCGCCGGACCTGTCGATCAGGGCCCTGATCTCGCGCGCCGCCTGCGCCGATTGCTGGGCCAGGGCGCGGACCTCGGACGCCACCACGGCGAAACCGCGGCCGGCGTCCCCGGCACGTGCGGCCTCGACCCCGGCATTGAGCGCCAGCAGGTTGGTCTGGAAGGCGATCTGGTCGATCACGCTGACGATCTGCGTGATCTCGCGCGACGAATCCCGGATTTCGCCCATGGCGGAAACCGTTTCCCGCACGACCTTGCCGGACTTCCCGGCATCGCCGCGCGCCGCCGAGGCGGCCGTTGACGCCTCTTGCGCGCCCTGGGCGCTACGGGTCACCGTGGCCGTGATCTCGTTCAGGGCGGCGGCGGTTTCTTCCAGGCTGGCGGCCTGCGTTTCAGTCCGGCGCGACAGGTCGCCCGAGGCCGAGGCGATTTCGTGCGCGCCGTTGCCCACGCCGCCGGCCGAGGCGGCAATGGCCACCATCGTCTCTTCCAGCATGTCCAGGGCCGCGTTGAAATCGTCCCGCACCTTCTCGTAAGCGGAATCGATCGGGCCTTCGAGCCGGTAGGCGAGGTTGTTGCAGGCCAGTTCCTCCAGCGCGCCGACGATCCCGTCCACGGCGTTCACGCGGCTGGTGACGTCGGTCGCGAACTTCACGACCTTGATGACCCGTCCCTTCCGGTCGAAAATCGGATTGTACGAGGCCTGGATCCAGACCACCTTGCCATGCTTGCCGATCCGCCTGAATTCGGCGGCGACGAATTCGCCGTTCCGCAGCTTTTTCCAGAATGCGTCATAGGCACCGGAACGTGCGAATTCCGGCTCGACCAACATGCGGTGATGACGGCCCTGGATTTCGTCCAGCCGGTAGTCCAGGGCGTTGAGGAAATTGTCGTTGGCGGTCAGGACGTGCCCGTCCGGCGTGAATTCGATCACGGCCTGGGAGCGGGAAATCGCTTCGATCTTGCCCGCGAAATCGGCATTCCGAAGCGTTTCGTCGGTGATGACCGTCGCCACCTTCACGATCCTGGTCACCGCGCCGCGCCAGTTGCGCACCGGGTTGTAGGACGCCTGAACCCAGATCTCCTCGCCGCCCTTGCCGATACGCATATAGTCCCGTGCCTCGAACTCGCCACGGGCCAGCCTGGCCCAGAATGCCGTGTATTCGGGGCTTCGGGCCTCGTCGGGATCGACGAACATGCTGTGGGACCGGCCCTGGATCTCGTCCAGCCGGTAGCCCATTGCCGTGCAGAAATTCGCGTTGGCCGTCAGGATCTTTCCCGTGGGGTCGAACTCGATGATCGCGAGGGAACGGTCGAGCGCCGCCAGCGTCGCCCGTGCGTCCGTCCGGTCGCGGTGCCGAAATCCGAACATTTTCTTCACTTTCCTGGACAAAATTTTTTGTCGATTGAGGTATATGAATTTTTTATTAATAATGTTTTTAATTTATGTCAATGCAGCAAGGCTGAAACCCTATTTCCCGCGACTCGATTCCGGACGATTGTGGCAATGTGCCACTCTTGGAAATCTTCGGTTACAGTACGTATCTTTATAAGGAAGGCGTGTGCGCCCGCGCCCCCAGGCGGCGTACATTCGTTTGTTGTCGGTAACGCAATGTCCAGATCGGCCAGGTGCCCAGGATGCCCCATACAGACCCACGCTCGGCCGTGGCGCCGCCTTTCCCTCCGGCGGTGGAAGAAGGCGGGCAGATCGACGCCATCGCCCGCCAGTGCGAACACATCCTGGACCAGGAGCCCGATCACCCCGGCGCGTCCTGTCTTCTGGGAACGATCCACGCCCGGCAGGGAAAATTCGAAAGCGCCATACCGCTGTTGCGGCGCGCCCTGGCGCGGATGCCGGCGAATGCCGAAGGATACAACGTTCTCGGCATGGCGTTGCGCGATGCCGGACAGGCCGAAGACGCGATCGCCTGCTTTCGCAGGGCGGTCGCCATCCGGCCGGACCATCAGGGCGCGCGCACCAACCTGGGCAATGCCCTGGTGGCCGGCGGCGACCGCGCGGGCGCCATCGCGCAGTTTCGCGCGCTCCTGACGCTCGACACCCAACTGGCCGCCATCGCGGACTATCGCACGGCCCTGGCGGCCGATCCGGCGGACGTCGAAACCCTCATCAGGCTGGGCGCGGCGCTTCGGACCATCGGACGGTGCGAGGAGGCGGCCGCGCACTTCCAGGCGGCATCGAGCCATGCCCCCGACCGCGTCGCGGCCCGGCTGCACCGCGCCGGCGCCCTGGCCGAACTCGGCCGCATCGATGACGCGATGGCCTGCTACCAGTCGGTCCTGGACCGGGACGCGAACAATTATACCGTGCTGCTCATGATGGGGGAGCTGCTCCAGAAAAACGAACGCTATGCCGAAGCGATCCGGTATCTGGAGCAGGCCCGCGCATTGCAGCCCGATGCGGCGTCGGTCCATGCCGGCCTGGGCGTGTCGTTGCAGGTCATCGGACAGATCGCCGCCGCCGCCGCGTGTTTTCGCCGCGCGATCGCCCTGGCGCCCGACCGCCTGGCGGTTTACCTGGCCCTGACCCGGATCGAGAAACTGACCGCCGACGATCCCATCCTGACCGCCCTGCAGGAGCGTGCCGGAAACGAGGCCGCGCTGACCGACGGCGAAAGGATCGACATTCATTTCGCCCTCGGCAAGGCGCTGTCCGACATCGGCCGGCATCGGGAATCGTTCGATCATTTCCTGAAGGGAAACGCCCTGCGGCGACGCGAGATCGTCTATGACGAGAACAGGATGGTCGCGGCGCTGCGCCGGACGCGCGAGGAATTCTCGGCCGGGGCGATCGCGGACCTGGCCCGGACGGGGCACCCTTCGGCCCGCCCCATCTTCATCGTCGGCATGCCGCGATCGGGATCGACGCTGGTCGAACAGATCCTGGCCAGCCATCCCGATGTCCACGGCGCGGGCGAAGTCACCACGCTGGCCGATACGTTCAAGGACGCCATGGAACGCTTCCCCGCATGGCGGACGATCGCGCCGCTGGCCGCCCTGACGGAGGCCGAGCGCCTGTCGGTCGCCGAGGACTATCTGCGGCGGCTGGACGCGCTGGTCCCGGACGGGGCGGGGGCGACGGCGCGTGTTACGAACAAGACATTGGGCAATTATTTCTTTATCGGACTGATTCGCCAGCTCTGGCCCCATGCGTCGATCATCCACACAGTCCGCGACCCGATCGATACCTGCCTGTCGTGCTTTTCGATTCCGTTCGCGGCACAGGATTTTTCCTTCGACCTGGGGGAGCTTGGCCGCCGCTATCGGTGCTATCGGGACATGATGGACCACTGGCGGCAGGTCCTGCCGGCCGGGGCGATGCTGGATGTGCGCTACGAGGACGTGGTCGCCGACCTTGAAGGCAG
The DNA here is from genome assembly GCF_000021325.1 of Gluconacetobacter diazotrophicus PA1 5. Lineage (GTDB taxonomy): Bacteria > Pseudomonadota > Alphaproteobacteria > Acetobacterales > Acetobacteraceae > Gluconacetobacter > Gluconacetobacter diazotrophicus. Next base: position 2,436,598 of record NC_011365.1, read on the forward strand.
CGCGCGCCGGATCGTCGCCTATTGCGGCCTGCCCTGGGACGATGCCTGCCTGCGGTTCCACGAGACCCGGCGGCCGGTGAAGACGTCGAGCATGGAACAGGTCAGGAAACCGATCTATCGCAGCGCCGTCGGCCGCTGGCGGCCCGACGATGCGACGTTGCGGCCCCTGCTGGATGGGCTTGGCGCCCATTTTGCCCCATAATGACCACCGATGAACAGGAACCGTCGCCCGCCGGGCTTCAACGGCCAGCTTGCCGAAGTGGACCTGCGCCTGCTGCGCGTCTTTCGCACCGTGGCGCGCAAGGGCGGCTTCGCGGCCGCGGAACTGGCGCTGGGCAAGAGCAAATCATCCATCAGCATCGATATCGCGGCGCTGGAAAGCCGTCTCAGGACCACCCTGTGCACACGCGGGCGGGGCGGGTTTTCCCTGACGCCGGAAGGCGAGCAGGTGCTGGATGCGACCGAGGACCTGCTGCGCGATATCGAACGGTTCCGCGACCGGGTCAATTCCGCCAGCGGCATCCTGTCGGGCCGCATGACGCTGTATGTGACCGACGCCATGTTCGTCTATGGCGAAACCGGGATCGTCCGCGCGCTGGAACTCTTCACGGCCCAGCATCCCGACGTCGTCATCGACCTGCGGTCCGCATCGTCGGATGAAATCGAATACGCCGTGCTCGACGGGCGGGCGACCGCCGGAATTACGCTGCGCCCGCACGCTCAGTCCGCCCTCATGGCGACCCCGCTGTTCGAGGAACGGCTGCGCCTCTATTGCAGCCGCAAGCATGCGCTGTTCGCCTGCGCGGACGCGGACCTGACCCCGGACCTGCTGGCCGCCCAGCGGCTGATCGCGGTGTCCGATTCCGCCACCGGGCCCGGCTGGGCGGACCTGCGCGCGCACCTGTCCTTTTCCGCGTCGGCGGAAAATATCGACGCGCGCGCCCTGCTGATCCTGACGGGCCAGTTCATCGGCTTCCTGCCGGAACTCTTCGCGGACCCGTTCGTCGCACGCGGCCAGTTCCGGCACCTGCCGTTCGGCGGCCTGGCGCTGGCCACGCGGTTCCACTTCCTTACGAAACGCAACGCCCAGTCCAGCCTGATGGCGGAGCGGTTCCGCGCGGTGCTGCAATCGACCTGCTGACCGCCACGGGGCGGACCGGATCGAAGTTTTTTGGTTCTTTTTTTCGAAAAAGACCCAAGACTGTCGTCCCGTATGGTGGAGAGTTCTCGTCATGGCCCCGGACATCGCCGCAAACCGCCTTTCACCGGACGTGCTGGCCCGCAATTTCGCCGACGCGCACCCGCCGCTGGGCGACCGGCAGGCGGTCATCGAGGCGGAACGGTGCTACGCGTGCTATGACGCGCCCTGTATCGAGGCCTGCCCGACTGGCATCGACATTCCCGGCTTCATCAGGAAGATCGCGACGGGCAACCTCGCCGGGTCGGCCCGCACCATCCTGGAATCGAACATTCTCGGCGGGTCCTGCGCGCGGGTCTGCCCCACCGAAATCCTGTGCGAACAGGCATGCGTGCGCAATACGCTGGACCAGAAGCCCCTTTCCATCGGTGCCTTGCAGCGCCACGCGACCGACTGGCAGATGCGCCAGGGAAGGCAGCCCTTCGTCCGCGCGGCCGCGACCGGCCGGCGCATCGCCGTGGTGGGGGCGGGGCCGGCCGGACTGGCCTGCGCGCACCGCCTGGCCCTGCATGGAAACGACGTCACGGTGTTCGATGCCCGGCCCCGGGCGGGCGGGCTGAACGAATACGGCATCGCGGCCTACAAGCTGCCCGACGATTTCGCGCAGCGGGAAATCGACTTCCTGATCGCCATCGGCGGAATCACCATCGAGACAGGCCGCGCGCTGGGGCGCGATTTTACCCTGGCGTCGCTGGGGGCGACGTATGACGCCATCTTCCTCGGCATCGGGCTGGCGGGGGTGCGCGCGCTGGGAATCGAGGGCGAACAGCTCGGCGGCGTGCTGAACGCGGTGGATTTCATCGAAACCCTGCGCGCGTCTTCCGGCAAGGACGACGTGCCGGTCGGGCGCCGGGTGGTGGTGATCGGTGGCGGGAATACCGCCGTCGATGCCGCCGTGCAGGCCAGGCGCCTGGGTGCGGAAGAGGTCACGCTGGTCTATCGTCGCGGTGTCGCGCAGATGTCGGCGACAGATGTCGAACGGGAATGGGCGCAGACGAACGGCGTTTCCATCCGCTGCCGGGCCGCGCCCGCGCGGTTTCACGGCGTGGACGGCGCCGTCACCGCGATCACGTTCGTCCAGGACACGCCGGACCACGACCGGGGCGAATTCACCCTGGCCGCCGACATGGTCCTGAAGGCCGTGGGCCAGCTTTTCCCGCCGGACCCGCTGGACGGCGCGCTGGCGGTCGAGGACGGGCGGATCCGGGTGGACGCCCACGGCCGCACATCGCGCGCGGGGGTCTATGCCGGGGGCGACTGCACGAAGGGCGAGGATCTGACGGTCGCCGCCGTCCGTGACGGGCGGGACGCCGCCGAAACCATTCATGCCGACCTGGCCAGCGCGACGGGGATCTGAGACATGGCCGACCTGCGCAGCACGCTGGCGGGCATCCGCTCGCCCAACCCGTTCTGGCTGGCCTCGGCGCCTCCGACCGACAAGGAATACAATGTCCGCCGGGGGCTGGAGGCCGGCTGGGGCGGCGTGGTGTGGAAGACGTTGGGCGAGGACCCGCCGGTGGTCAATGTCAGCAGCCGCTACGGCGCCTTCAATTATAACGGTAACCGTCTGGTCGGGCTGAACAATATCGAACTGATCACCGACCGTCCGCTGGCCGTCAACCTGGCCGAGATCAAGTCGGTGAAGCGCGATTATCCCGACCGCGCCATCGTCGTCAGCCTGATGGTGCCGTGCGTCGAGGAAAGCTGGCGGCGCATCCTGCCGCTGGTCGAGGACACCGGTGCCGACGGGATCGAACTGAATTTCGGCTGCCCGCACGGCATGTCGGAACGCAACATGGGGTCCGCCGTGGGGCAGGTGCCCGACTATGTCGAAATGGTCACGCGCTGGGTGAAGCAGAACACCCGCATGCCGACCATCGTGAAACTGACGCCCAATATCACCAACATCCTGGTGCCCGCGCGCGCGGCCCTGCGCGGTGGGGCGGACGCGGTGTCGCTGATCAACACCATCCAGTCGGTCGTCGCCGTCGACCTGGACGCCATGGCGCCGATGCCCGTGGTGGACGGGCTGGGGACGCATGGCGGCTATTGCGGGCCGGCGGTCAAGCCGATCGCGCTGCGCATGGTGGGGGAAATCGCGCGCAGCCCGGACATGTCGGGCCTGCCCATCTCGGGCATCGGCGGCATTTCAACGTGGCGCGACGCCGCCGAATTCCTGGTGATGGGGGCAACCAACGTGCAGGTCTGCACGGCGGCGATGCATTACGGATTTCGCATTGTCGAAGACATGATCGACGGCCTGTCGAACTGGATGGACCAGAAGGGCTTCGCCGCGCTGTCCGACGTCATCGGGCGCGCGGTGCCGAATTTCGTCAACTGGAACCAGTTGAACCTGAATTTCCGGACGATCGCGAAGATCGACCAGGAATCCTGCATCCAGTGCGGCCTGTGCCATATCGCGTGCGAGGACACGTCGCATCAGGCCATCGCCAGGACGCGCGTGGAGGGCCGGCGTCATTACGCGGTGATCGACGAGGCCTGCGTCGGGTGCAATCTCTGCGCCCATGTCTGCCCCGTCGATGACTGCATCACCATGGTGCCGCAGCCGGCGGAGGGCACGCTGACATGGTCCGACCACCCCAGCAACCCGCTTCGTCATCCGACCTCCGGCACCGGCTGACGAAGCGCCCCCGATCGGGAATGCCGGTTCAGGAATGCCGGTCGGGGCTTTCCTCCAGCAGATATTGGGACGTTTCCAGAATCGCGTTCCAATAGGCCACCAGAACCTCGTCGTCGTCGTCCTGCGCGTCGTCCCGGTAGCGGCGGGCGATAACCAGGGCGTCGTCCCCGTGACGGGCGACCAGGTCCATCGCCGCCGCCGGAACCGGTTGCAGATTCGCTTGCATGATCCCTCTCCTTCGGCAGACCCCGCCTGGATCTGGGGATGCGGGACGGCGCTTCAATCGCCGGCGCGGGAACGTGACTGTCTTTCCACAGATTCTGACTGGCTTTCTTATCGATGGATCATGCCCGCGCCCGTCTGCGTGGCGGTCCCGGAATTCGAAACCGGTCGTCCCTGACGGCTACAGTCCCAACTTCAGCCGGAAAGGCGCCATATGCGGCATCAGCGCGCTGTCGGGAACCTTGACCAGGTCCTTGTGGTCCGTGCCGACGACGCGGTCCCGGATTCCCGGCGCCAGGTGGCCGAGAATGGACGCGAGGGTATGCGACGGCGCGAAGACCACCATGCCGTCGCACCCCCGGTACTGTTCGTTGATATGGTTCGCCACCAGGCGGGAGAATTTTTCCATTTCCACATGGTGCCGGTCATGGCGCGGATTCAGGGCGTGATGCACGCTGGACCCGCTATGGAAGCTCGCCCCCGGGGCATCGTCGCCCAGATCCGAATTCTGCAGGTGCGCCATGGTGGAATCGAATGCGTCCACGGTGTGCAGCGCATGATTTTCGGCCGGCCGTACGAAGCGGGCATGTTCGCCGTCGGCGATGACGATCAGGATATTTCGGGTCATCTTTTCATACGCCTCATCGGGGACGGGTTTCCCTGTTCTTCGGGAAGGAAAAAGAAGAAGGCCTATAACGGAGGCGGAGGAATCGTCACCCCTTCGAACGGCTCCACGCAGGTGATATGATCGGCCACCGACACGACACCGCGAACGTTTTCCGCCGCCACGCGGGCCGCGGCGTGCATCCGTTCGTCCGTGACGGTGCCGTTCAGTTCCACCTTTCCGTCATGGACCTCCACGCTGATGATGTTCCGCACCCCCAGACGCAGTTCATCCTGGTATTCCTTCAGGATGGATGCCCTGATGGTCTGGTCGTCGGACGGCGCCGTCTTGTCCGCGATCAGGGGCAGCAGCGCCCGCAGCACATCGGTGCGCGACACCATGCCCACGACCCTGTTGTTTTCCACCACCGGCAGGTGCCTGATATTGCGCAGCAGCAGGACCTCGACCGCGTCACGCAATACGGTCCCCGGCTCCACCGACACCGGCTGGTCCGACATGATGTCGAACACCTTGCGGCCGTGACTGTGCACGTATTCCGACGCCTGTCGTCCGGACGACCGGAACAGGTCCCCCAGCCACCCATGGCCGGACCGCGTCTCCAGCTCGCTCCGCCGCATCAGGTCGCCCTCGGTCACGACGCCGACCAGAAGCCCGTTCTCGGTCACGACCGGCAGGGCGCTGACCCTGTTCGTCAGCATCAGCCCGATGGCGTCGGCGAGGGAGCGCGTCGATTCGACGCAGACGGCCGGCGAGGTCATGATGTCCCTGACGTGCATGACAACCCCCGTTGAATAGGCGCCCCTGAATCTCTTCGGTGAATCTCTTCGGTGAATCCCTCCCGGGGCAGGCCTCGTAGATGCGTGCGCGGCGACGTCCGGGCAATCGCACTCCGGGATTCGTGATGACGGGGCGGGCGCCATAAAAGGGTGGACGATCGGGGTCATTCCGTGGATGGTCGCGATCGGAAACAGGTGTCGCAGGACCAACGGGATCGGCGTGTACAGGATCAGCATGACGCAATGGGGACGGTTGCTGGCCTGCCTGCTGCTGCAGGTCGGGCTGATGCTGTCATTCACCGCGCCCGGGCGTGCCGAGACGGGCGCGCACGCCATGCCGGACATGACCGTCATGGCATCGCACTGCTGTCATGGCGTCCATCCCGGCCATGCCTCCCGTCACCATCCGGGTGGTGCATGCTGTCTTCAGGGGGATTGTGTCGCCACATGGCTGGTGCCCCCGGCGGTGGGGGCGTCGGTGCCGCGCCGGGTGGCGGCGGCGTTCGCCGTTCCGCCCGCCGAACGCGTTTCGGGCGTCCTGTCCGCCCCCGCCTTGCCCCCGCCCAGACGGATGGCCTGACTCCAGGTCTGACCGTTTCGGGATTCGGCCGTATGCATGCGGCGGGGCCCGTCTTTCTTCTTTGGCGGATGACAGAGCCATGATTTTTCCATCCTCGACGGGGCGGGGCGCGATGACGCGCCGCCGCTTCGTGGTCGGGGCCGGCGTGTGGGGTGCGGCGGCCGCGACCGGCGCCGGTGCGCGGGCGTTCGCGCCGCCTTCCGGCATCCCCGCCCCCCGGCCCGGCACCCGTTTCGACCTTGCGATCGGTCACGTCCCGGTCAACGTCACGGGCGCGCGCGTCCGCGCGGTCGGCGTCAACGGATCGACCCCGGCGCCGATCCTGCGCTGGCGACAGGGCGATACGGTCGAACTGACCGTCACCAACCGGCTGCACGAACCCAGTTCGATCCACTGGCACGGTATCCGGCTGCCGGCCGGCATGGACGGTGTCCCGGGCCTCAGCTTCGGTGGCATCGCGCCGGGCGAAAGCTTCACCTACCGTTTCCCCGTACGGCAGAGCGGCACCTACTGGTACCACAGCCATTCCGGCTTCCAGGAGCAGACCGGCCTGTACGGCGCCATCGTCATCGACCCGGGCAGCGGCGACACCCGGCGGTGCGACCGCGATTATGTGCTGGTGCTGTCGGACTGGACCGACGTGGACCCGGCGGACATCGTCTCCAACCTGAAATTCCAGAGCGACTATTACAATTTCCGCCAGCGCACGGTCGGCACCTTCTTCCGCGACGCGCACCGCCAGGGGCTGGGCGCCGCGGTGCGGGACCGCCTGGCCTGGGGGGGCATGAACATGGCGCCGACCGACATCCTGGACGTGTCGGGCATCATCTACACCTACCTGGTCAACGGGCAGTCCCCCCGCGCCAACTGGACCGGCCTGTTCCGCCCCGGCGAACGCATCCGTCTGCGCATCATCAATGCCGCGTCGATGACCCTGTTCGACGTGCGGATTCCTGGACTGGCGATGACCGTCGTGCAGGCCGACGGGAACGACGTGGACCCGGTGACGGTGGACGAATTCCGCATCGGGCCCGCCGAAACCTACGACGTGATCGTGACGCCCGCCGCCGCCGGCCCCTATACGATCTTCGCGCAGGCCGAGGATCGCACGGGCTACGCGCGCGGCACGCTGGCCACCGCCCCGGGCCTCGCCGGCCCCGTGCCGCCCATGGACCCCCGCCCGCTGCGCACCATGGCGGACATGGGCATGGGCGGCATGGCCCCGCCTACGAAAACCGGCAACGCGCCCGCCATGGACGGTATGGACATGTCCGGAATGTCCGGAATGGACATGGACCCCAGGGAGATGGAACCCCCGGCCGCGCCGCATCAGGCGCTGCCCGCGCCGAAGCTGAAGCCGGGGGTCGAGGTGCAGAATGTCGCCGCCATGCCCATGGACCGGCTGGCGGAACCGGGGGACGGGCTGTACCATAACGGCCGCCGCGTCCTGACCTATGCCGATCTGCGGGCGACCGTCCCCGGCATCGATCCCCGCCCGCCGTCGCGCGAGATCACCCTGCACCTGACCGGCAACATGGAACGCTTCATCTGGGGCTTCGACGGCAGGAAGTTCTCGGAAGCCGCGCCGATCCGGCTCGCGCGGGGGGAGCGGGTCCGCTTCGTCCTGATCAACGACACGATGATGGAACACCCGATCCACCTGCACGGGTTGTGGAGCGAGCTGGAAAACGGGCAGGGGGACCGCCGCCCCTACAAGCACACGATTACCGTCAAGCCGGGCGAGCGGCTGAGCTATCTGGTCACGGCCGACGAACCCGGATTATGGGCCTATCACTGCCATCTGCTCTACCATATGGCAGTCGGCATGTTCCGCACGGTGGTGGTGTCGTGACCCGGCGGCCCATCCTCGGTATCGCCGTCGCCCTGCTGGCGGCGGGCGCGCTGCCCGGCCAGGTCCGGGCGCAGGCCATGCCGATGGCGCCGGCGGCCGGCACGGGGCAGGGGGCGCCGGTCGCCTATGTCAACGGCATCCCCCCGGTCATGGACCACATGACCTACATGCACGCGCTGCTGGATCAGTTCGAAGCCCGGTACGGCGCCGATGGCGGCCAGTTCCGATACGACGGGCAGGCCTGGTACGGCACCGACTACGACAAGCTGTGGCTGAAATCCGAAGGCACGGTCGGCACGAACGGACAATTCGGCGATGGCGACCACGAGGCCCTGTACGATCGCGCCATCTCGCGCTATTTCGACGTCCAGACCGGGGTGCGCCTGGATATCGACAACGGCCCGACGCGTGCCTGGGGCGCGGTGGGCGTGGAAGGGCTCGCCCTCTATTTCTTCAATCTGGAAGCCACGTCCTATTTCAGCGACCGGGGTGCGGCGGGCCGCCTGCAAGGGTCGTACGACCTGCTGCTGACCAACCGCCTGATCCTGCAGCCGCAGGTCGAAATGAATGTCTATTCCACCAACGACCGGGCCCGCGGCGCCGGGCGCGGCCTGTCCGACATCGATACCGGGCTGCGGTTGCGCTACGAATGGCACCGCAAATTCGCGCCCTATCTGGGCGTGACGTACCACAGCACGTTCGACCAGGCCGCCAGCATGGCCCGCACGCGGGGGCAGCGCGTGCATGACCTGACTTTTGTCTTCGGAATCAGGGCCTGGTTCTGAACCACGCGGCCGATCATCCGCCACGATGGGCGGCCATCACGCCAGCCGAGGCAGAGTAGCGATGTTGCGAGTCCATGGACCAGATCCCCAGGGCCGCGTAATTGATCAGACAGGTCTCCGCCAATCCCGGGGCGGTTCAGTCAGCGATCACTGCCCGGCACAGGGCCCGCGGACTGCCTGGCCTCCAAATGAATCCGAACAAGGAGAAGAGGTCGTTTTGTCGAAAGCCGAATATTCGTCCGGTCCTGCACTGTTGTCCCTGGCGTGCGGGGCATTCGCGATCGGGGTGACCGAGTTTACACCCATGGGGTTGCTGCCCGTCCTGGCTGACGGGGTCCATGTCAGCGTGCCCAAGGCAGGCAGCCTGATCAGTGCCTATGCCTTCGGCGTGATGGGGGGCGCGCCTTTCGTCACCCTGCTGCTGGCGCGCTATCCGCGCAAATATGCGCTGATCGGGCTGATGATCCTGTATGTAATCGGAAATCTGACGTCGGCGGCCAGTGCCGACTATGCGCAGTTGCTGTTGTCGCGGATCCTGACCAGCATGGCGCACGGGGCGTTCTTCGGGTTGGGGGCCGTGGAGGCGGCAAGCCTGGTCGCGGCCAATCGCCGGGCCAGTGCGGTGGCCAGCATGTTCATGGGGCTGACCGTCGCCAATATCTTCGGCGTGCCGGCGGCGACGTGGCTGGGCGATACGTTGGGCTGGCGCAGCGCGTTCGCCGCCATTTCGGTGCTGGGGGCGATCGCGGTGGCGGCCCTGTCCCTCGCCCTTCCATTGGCCGAGGCCGGCCCCAGGCCGGACGCAGCGGCCGAGATGAAGGCCATCATGCGCCCGAATGTGTTGATGGCACTGGGCGTCACGGTGATTGGCGCCGGGGCGATGTTCGAACTCTACACCTATATCGTGCCGATGCTGGAGCATATCACCCGGGCGGGGCCGGTCCTGACGACCCTGGCGCTGATGCTGATCGGCGTCGGCTTCAGCATCGGAAACGTCATCGGCGGCCGTGCGGCGGACCGGTCGCTGGCCGGGACATTGCTGACGTGCTTCCCGATCCTCGGCGTGATCATGCTGGTCTTTCCCTTCGCGGCCCAGACGCCAGCCGGTGCGCTGATCGGGGTGCTGCTATGGGGGACCGCCAGTTTTTCCCTGATGCCGGCCTTGCAGATGCGGACCATGCAGGCGGCGCACGATGCGCCGGGCCTGGCGTCGTCGGTCAATATCGGCGCGTTCAATCTGGGCAATGCCCTGGGGGCGGCCTTGGGCGGAACGGTTCTGTCCCTGGGGTTCGGATATCCGATGGTTTCGGCTGCGGGACTGGGAATCAGCCTGCTTGGTGTGGTGCTGGTTCTGCTGTCCCGTGCGGGGCGTCTGTCGCCGCAGGCCGGATAAGGCGTCCGGAGGTCAGCAAGTGGCTTCTTCTTCTTCAGAAAAAGAGGCCACGTCCTTCACCGCCACACGCACCCGAAATTCCCCCGGAACGGGTGATGCAATGTCCAGCCGCGCGCCCATCTGGCCCGCGATGCTGGCCACGATGGCCAGGCCCAGCCCGCTGCCGTCCGCCCCGCTGCCGCCGCGCACGAACGGTTCCGTCAGGTGCCCCAGGATATCGGGCGGCAGGGGCGCGCAGTCGTTGATAATCTCGACCACGCCCCCACGGGTCAGCATGACGGTGATGGGGGTGCCGGGCGTGCCGTGATGGGCGGCGTTTTCGATCAGGTTGCGGAACAGGATGCCCGCCGCGTCCATGTCGCCGCGCACGAACAGCGCCTCTATCCCGTCGCAGGTCACGATGACCTCGCGAAAGGCGGGGGGCATGTCCTGGAATTCCTCGGCCAGGATCTGCAACACCGCGACAAGGTCGAACCGGTCGTCGGCCATCGCCGCGCCCGACGAGGCGCGCGAGAGCTGCAGCAGCTTTTCCGTCATCCGGCCCAGCCGGCGGATCTGCGCGATCATGGCGGCGGCGCGGGCGGGGGCCTCGGGTTCGTGCAACTGCTCGCGCAGCATCTGCGCCTGCCCCAGCAGGGCGCCGATCGGGTTGCGCAGTTCGTGCGCCGCGTTGGCCGCGAACGCGCGTTCCGACGACAGCGCCTTCTTCAGCCGGTCCAGCAGCGAATTGACCGCCGCATGGATGGCCGACAGTTCGCCGGGCAGGTCAAGCGCTGGAATGGGCGCCAGGTTGCCGCCGCCGCGCACGCGGATTTCGGCCTGCAGGTCGGTCAGCGGGCGCAGGGCGCGACGCACCACCCAGCGCACCAGCAGCCACACGCAGGGCAGGAACACCACCATCGGCAGGACCGAAATCAGCGTCGCCCGCCGCACGGCCTCGCGCCGGTGGAAGGTCGGCTCGCCCACCAGGATGGTATGCCCGCCATCCGACGATTTCACGACATAGACGCGAAAGCGCGGCCGGTCATAGAAACCGGGCCGCAGCGACGGCACGAACACCGAAGCCGGCGCGTTCTGCGACCGCAGCACCAGATGCCCGTCCGCGGCCGCGATCTGGTAGGCCAGGGTGCGCGGCCCGACCTGGGGCAGCAGGGCCACGTCGCCGGCTGTGCCGCCATGCGGGCGGGGGGCCACGGCGGCAATGACGAATTCCAGCCGCTCGGCCACTTCCTGAAGGGAATTGTCCAGCCGTTCCGTGACCTCGTAGCGCGTGAAGCCGGCGACCAGCACGCTCAGCAGCATCAGGCAGCCCAGAACGACCACCAGCACCCCGGCCATGATGCGGGTGGCCAGGCTCCATCGTCCTCCGGTGGGGCGTCCCCCGGCGGGGCGCGTCACGCGCCGTCCTCGCGCGCCAGGCGATAGCCACGTCCGCGCACCGTCCGGATCAGCCCGGCCCCGACCTTCTTGCGCACGCGGCTGATGAAGACCTCGATCGCGTTGCTCTCGATTTCCTCGCCCAGGCCGTAGAGCGCGTCCTCGATCTGCTCGCGCGAGCAGATCGCGCCGGCGCGGCGGGCCAGCAGTTCGATCACCGCCCATTCGCGCGCCGTCAGGTCCACTTCCGCGCCCAGGCGGGACAGGCGGCGGCGGGACAGGTCGATCTCGACCTCGCCCAGCGCCAGGCGATTATCGACCAGCGCGACATAGCGGCGCGACACGGCATCCAGCCGCGCCAGCAATTCGTCGAAATCGTAGGGTTTGACGATATAATCGTCCGCCCCGTCCGACAGGCCGGCGATGCGGTCGCTGATCTGGTCCTGCGCGGTGGTGATCAGGATCGCCATCGCGGACCCGTTCCCCCCCAGGCCGTTTCCCCCATGACCATTTCGGCGGATCTCGCGTAGCAGGTCGCGGCCGCTGCCGTCGGGCAGGCCCAGATCCAGCAGCAGGACGTCATAGGATGCGGCGGCCAGGGCGGCACGGGCATCGCCCAGCGTGGTGAACCAGTCGGCGGCATGCCTGGCCCGGCGCAGCCGTTCCTGCACGGCCGATCCCAGCGGGGCTTCGTCCTCGATGATCAGGATTCGCACCGGTCATTCCGCTCCCGCATGACGCGCGCATAAAGCGACGGCAGCACCAGCAAAGTCAGCAACGTGGACGATACCAGTCCCCCGATCACCACGGTGGCCAGCGGCCGTTCGACCTCGGCCCCGGCACTGGTGGAAAACGCCATGGGAAAGAAGCCCAGGCTGGCCACCAGCGCGGTGGCGATCACCGGCCGGAACCGCTCTTCCGCCGCTTCGAACGCCGCGCGGGCCACGTCCATTCCCGTGCGGCGCAGATGCTGGATGGCGCTGACCAGCACCACGCCGTTCAGGATCGCGACGCCGAACAGGGCGATGAAGCCGATCCCGGCCGAAATGCTGAACGGCAGGCCGCGCACCGTCAAGGCGATGATTCCCCCCGTGGCCGCCATCGGCAGGTTGACGAACACCAGCATTGCCGCCCGCACCGACCCCAGGGCCACCACCAGCAGCGCGAAGATCAGCGCCAGCGCGATCGGCACCACGATATCCAGCCGCGCCATGGCGGATTGCAGGTTGCGGAACTGCCCTTCCCACGTCAGGCGATAACCGGGGGGCAGGTGGATCTTCGCCGCCACCGCCGCCTGCGCCGCCGCGACGTAGGAACTCAGGTCCCGCCCGCGCACGTTGGCCTGCACGATCAGCCGGCGCTGGATCCGGTCGCGGCTGATGCGCGGCGGTCCGTCCACGACGGAAATCGTCGCCACCTGCGACAGCAGTACCGTTCCCCTGCCGTCGGCGCGGCGCACGCGCAGGCGCGCGATCTGCCCGCGTGACGCCGCCTGGGCGGGGTCGAAGCGGACCTGGGTGTTCATCACCGCGTTCTCGACGATGACGGGGCGGCCGATATGGCCGCCCACGGCCTCGACCGTGTCCAGGATGTCGGCCATCGGCACGCCCAGCCGCGCCGCGCGGTCGCGGTCGACATCGACATGGATGAAGGGCAGCGTGCCGTCGCCCTGCGGGGCCACGTCGGCGGCGCCGGGCACGCCCTTCAGCACCGCCGCCACCTGGTCGCCCAGACGGGACAGCATGTCCAGGTCGGGACCGTAGATCGACACCGCGATTTCGCTGCGCACGCCGGACAGCAGGTCGTCCATGCGCATCTGCACCGGCTGGCTCCAGGAAAACTGCGCGTCGGGCAGTTGCGCGCGCAGGGTGGCGTCGATGGCGGTGACCAGCCCCTCCTGCGTGTGGGCGGTGCGCCAGTGCGACGGGTCCTTCAGGAACACGAAGCTGTCGGTCTCGTTCACCCCCATCGGGTCGGTGGGAATCGCCGAGGTGCCGGTATTGCTGACGACGGTGGCGACCTCGGGGAAGCCCATCAGGATCTGCTCCTCCTTCCGCACCGACTGCAGCACGGTGGGTAGCGACGCACTGGGCAGGCGCGTGCTGGTGACGACCAGCGCACCTTCGCCAAGCTGGGGGATGAACTCCCCGCCCAGCCGCGTGGCCAGGAAGACCGAGACAAGGAAGATCGCGGCCGTCGCGCCGAACAGCCGGCCGGGATGGGTCTCGCCCCACAGCACCATCGGGCCGTAGCCGCGGCGCAGGGCCGCGACCAGGCGCGTGTCGCCGTGCGCGGGGGCCCGGCGCAGCGCCAGCGCCGCGATCACCGGCACGCAGACCACGCAGTACGCCAGCGAGGCCAGAAGCGCCATGATGACGGTCTGGGCCATCGGCCGGAACATCTTGCCCTCGATTCCCTGCAACGTCAGGATCGGCAGATAGACCATGACGATGACCAGGATGGCGAAGGTCACGGGCCGGATTACCTGCATGACCGAGGACACGACCAACGTCCGCAGGTCCTCCGTCTCGCCCCTCTGGCGGTGGGCCATCAGGTTTTCGACCACCACCAGCGAACTGTCCACGATCATCCCGAAATCGATCGCGCCCAGGCTCAGCAGGTTGGCCGATATGCCGAACTGCCGCATGCCCGCCATGGCGCAGACCAGCGCGAAGGGAATGACCGAGGCAATGACCAGCGACGCCCGCCAGTCCCCGATCACCACGACCAGGACCAGGACCACCAGCGCCGCGCCGATCAGCAGGTTCTCGCGCACCGTGGCGATGGTGCGGTTGGTCAGGTCGGACCGGCTGTAATACGGGTCCAGCGTGACCCCGGCGGGCAGGGTGCGCCGGATGCCCGGCAGCGCCGCGCGGATCGCGGCCAGGGTCGCATCCGAACTGGCGCCCATGCGCATCAGCACCACGCCGTTGACGATCTCGCCATCCCCGTCGCGCGTGACCGCCCCCAGGCGGGTGCGCGGGCCCATCGATACCGCGCCCACGTCACGCAGGCGGATGGCCGTGCCGTCCGGGTTCAGCCGCACCGGCAGGGCGGCGAAATCGTCCAGGCCGCGCACCAGCCCCCGCCCGACGACGATCTGCTGTTCCGCGTGGTGTTCGATCCAGCCGCCGCCCGATGCCGCGTTGTTGCCGTCCACGGCGCGATAGACGTCGCTGACCGACACGCCGTAGGCGACCAGCCGCGCCTGGTCCAGCGCGACCTGATAGGTCTCCTCGGCCCCGCCATTGACGTTCACGTCCACCACGCCGGGGACCAGCTTCAGTTGCGGCACCACGGTCCAGGTCATCAGCCGGTTCAGGTCCATCAGGGACGGGCGCGCCCCCCCGTTGCGGACCTGCCCCCTGATTTCGATCTGCATGATCTCGCCCATGCCGGTGGCCAGCGGCCCCATGTTGACCGACAGGCCGGGCACGGCGATCAGCGACCGGGCCTGCTGGATGCGTTCGTTGACGCGGGTGCGGTCCAGGTCGATGTCGGTGTCGTCGTCGAACTGGACGTAGACCACCGACACGCCGGAACGCGAAACCGAACGCAGGTCGTTCATGCCCGGAATGCCGGCCATGCTGGTCTCGATGGGAAAGGTGATCAGCCGCTCCACTTCCTCGGTTGCCAGGCCCGGGGCGGTGACCGACACCAGGACCTGCCGGGGCGAAATGTCGGGCACCGATTCCACCGGCAGGCCGATGACCGCGGCGATGGCCGCCAGCATGATCGCCAGCGCACCCTCCAGGACGACGAAGCGGTTCGCCTGCAGAAACGTCAGGACGGCGTGCATGTCAGTCCCCGCCCAGGCCGGCCAGCAGCAGGATGGATTTCAGCGCGAAACTGCCCTGGGCCGCGACCGGCTGGCCCGCCGACAGGCCCGACAGGATGACCGTGCCGCCGCCGCTCTCCAGCCCCACCGTGACCGGAACGGGGCGGAAGATCGTGGCCCCGGCGCTGTCGGTCCCGGCGCGGACGAACACCACGTCGCGGCCCTCGACCTGCTGCACGGCCTCGGACGGGACGACGATGCCCGTGGCGCGGTCGTCGGTTTCCAGTTCGGCCTCCAGCATCATGCCGGGGCGCAGCGCGCCGTCCGGGTTGGGCACGGCGCTGATCACGCGCACCAGTCCGGTCGCGGGTGACGCCATGCCGTCGATCGTGCCGATCCGCGACGCCAGGCGCCGCGTGCCCAGGATGGTGGTCTGCGCGCCACCCTGCACCAGCCGCGCCGCGTCCTGCGGCGGCACGTCGGACACGATCCAGACCCGGGACAGATCGACCAGCATGGCCGCGGTCTGGCCCGCATTGATGTCGCCCCCGACCGCGACGCCGACCGATTGCACCGTGCCCTCGACCGGCGCCAGCAGGGACGATGTCTCGTCCTCGCCCTGGCCGCTGCGCTCGGTGACGGAGTTGAATTCCTCGTGGAAGCGATGGGTCATGGTGCCGACATCGGCCTGCCGCGCCAGGACGGTGTTCCGGGCCTCCTGCAACACCGCCAGGCGCCGGCGGGTCTCGCCTTCCGATACGGTGCTGCCGGACAGGTCCCGCGCGCGGCGCCAGGCGACATAGGCCTCGTCGCGCGCGGCCAGGGCGGCATCCAGCGCCGCGCGCATCTGCACCGCCTGCAGGCGCGCGACATGCAGCGAATGATCCAGGTAGTCGACCAGCACGGCATCGCGGGCGACATGCTGGCCCGCCATCACATGGACCCGCAGCACCTTGCCCGATCCCACGGGCTGGATCGGCACCACCCGGCTTTCGTCCGGCACCACCCGGGCCAGCGCCGGCAGCACGCGCGACAGGGTCCCGGCCCGGGCGGCCACCACCACCAGCCCCTCGTTACGCTGGGCTTCCGCCCCCATCGTCACCGGGGACAGGCCGCCGGGCGCGTCCGCATGGGCCGGGCCACACAGGACGGCCAGCAGCAGGAACAGCGGGCAGGCCCATTTCATGGTGTCATGCCCGATGCAATCGCGGCCCGCACGATGGCGGCGTGCCACCCGACATCGGCCGCGTTCAGGGACAGGATGGCGTTATAGGCGGCCTGCCGCGCGCGCAATGCCTCGATCAGGGTCGTTTCTCCTACCTGCCAGGACCGTTCCATCTCATCGGCGCGCCGGTTCAGCGCGCCGGCCGATGCCCGGGCGCTGTTCAGGGTCGTGCCGGCGGCGTCCAGCCGGGCGCGCACCTGCGCCAGTTCCACCCGCACCATGCGCCGCGCCTGCACGTCCTGGCTGTTGGCCGCCGCCAGCTTGTTCCGGGCGTCGGCCATCATCGGCACGCTGCGGGCCTCGCTGGGCAGCGGAACGGTAATGTTGACGCCCACCCGGTTGTCCCACGGGCTGCCGTACTGGCCTTCATGGATCGCGCCGACGCCGATCTCGGGATTGGGCATGAAGGACGCCCGGGCCAGCCGCACCCCTTCCTCGGCCGCCATCACGCCCCGGCGGGCGGCGCGCACGCGCGGATCGTTGTCCTCGATCAACTGGGGGGTATCCAGGCGCGTGCGGGCCAGGAAGCGTGCGTCATAGGACAGGATATCGGGCAGGCCGGGGCGGCCCAGCAAGGTTGTCAGCGCCGCTTCGGCGGCATCGACCTGTTCCTGCGCCAGCCCGATTTCGGTCCGGGACGCGGCCAGTTCGGCGTCGGCGGCCTGCTGGTCGGCCCGGGGGGATTCCCCGCCCCGCGCCGCCCGGCCCACGGCGGCGTCGATCCGCTGCATGATGCCCAGCATGGACAGCGCCAGGGCATGGCGCCGCTGGGCGATCACCAGCGTGCCGGTCGCCTCCAGCACCCGCACCGCCACCGCCATGTGCTCGACATTCAGCCGCTCCTGGATGGTGGCGGATTCGGCCTGCGCCACCCGCGTGGTCGCGGTGCCCTGCCCGGGCAGCCACAGCGGGACCGACACGGTGCCCTGATAGGTCGTGTAGCCGATATTGCTGCCGATGAAATGATCGTCGAAATACTGCGCCGACACGACGGGGCCACCGGGAAACCAGGATTTCGCGGCATCGGCCCGCGCATCGGCGGACTCGCGGTTCGTGCTCAGTTCCACCCGGACCGGATCGGCCGTCCAGGCGGCGGTGACCGCGTCATGAAAGGACAGCCCGCCCGCCCGCGCGGCCGGCGCCGTCCCGATGGCGGCGGCCAGGGCGGCGGCCACGATGACGGTCCGCCTGCCGGCGGCGCGGCGCGCGGCACCGCGTCCCGGGTGGTCGTGGCCTTGGCAAGCGCTGTCCATGCATCCGTCCGCACGATCCGGACGGCCCGATGCCATCCCTGCCGGACAGGCGATCTAGCACACGAAGCTGACAGGACCCTGAACGACCCCCGGACGGGGGCAGGGCAGGGGGTAGAAATTCGCATCATGCCCGCTGACTTTCGCGGGTTTTTGGCCTATGTCTCCGCCCATGACCGACACACCGCTCTCGCTGATCCGCAATTTCTCGATCATCGCCCATATCGACCACGGCAAGTCGACGCTGGCCGACCGGCTGATCCAGGCCTGCGGCGCGCTGACGGCGCGCGAGATGACGAACCAGGTCCTGGACAACATGGAGCTGGAGCGCGAGCGCGGCATCACCATCAAGGCGCAGACGGTGCGCCTGTCCTACCCGGCCAAGGACGGCAAGACCTATGTCCTGAACCTGATGGACACGCCGGGCCACGTCGATTTCGCGTACGAGGTCAGCCGGTCGCTGGCGGCGTGCGAGGGATCGCTGCTGGTCGTCGATGCCTCCCAGGGGGTCGAGGCGCAGACGCTGGCCAACGTCTACCAGGCCATCGACGCGAACCACGAGATCGTGCCGGTGCTGAACAAGGTGGACCTGCCCGCCGCCGAGCCCGAGCGGGTCAAGGCGCAGATCGAGGAAGTGATCGGCATTCCGGCCGACGACGCGGTCGAAATCTCGGCCAAGACCGGCCTGAACATCGAAGGCGTGCTGGAAGCCCTGGTGACGCGCCTGCCGCCGCCGGTCGGTGACGAGAGCAAGCCGCTGCAGGCGCTGCTGGTCGATAGCTGGTACGACCCGTACCTGGGCGTGATCATCCTGGTGCGCATCAAGGAAGGGCGCCTGCGCAAGGGCTCGCGCATCCGCATGATGTCCAACGGGGCGGTCTATCACGTCGATCAGGTGGGCGTGTTCGCGCCGCGCATGGTCCCGGTGGACGATCTGGGCCCGGGCGAGATGGGCTATATCAACGCGGCGATCAAGACGGTGGCCGACTGCAATGTCGGCGACACGATCACCGACGACCGCCACCCGGCCGAACGCGCGCTGGCCGGCTTCAAGCCGTCGATCCCGGTGGTGTGGTGCGGCCTGTACCCGATCGACGCCGACGATTTCGAAAAGCTGCGCGACAGCCTGTCGAAGCTGCGGCTGAACGACGCCTCGTTCCATTACGAGGCCGAGACCTCGGCCGCGCTGGGCTTCGGCTTCCGCTGCGGCTTCCTGGGGCTGCTGCACCTGGAAATCATCCAGGAACGGCTCAGCCGCGAATTCAACCTGGACCTGATCGCGACCGCGCCGTCGGTGGTCTATCGTCTCTACCGCACCAATGGCGGGATGGAGGAACTGCACAACCCCGCCGACATGCCCGACGGCTCGGTGGTGGAAAAGATCGAGGAACCGTGGATCACGGCGACGATCATGGTGCCGGACGACTATCTGGGCGCGGTGCTGACCCTGTGCTCCGAACGGCGCGGCATCCAGAAGGACCTGACCTATGTCGGGACCCGGGCGATGGCGGTCTATCGCCTGCCGCTGAACGAGGTGGTGTTCGATTTCTACGACCGGCTGAAATCGGTCTCGCGCGGTTATGCCAGCTTCGACTACCAGATGGACGGGTACGAGGAGAGCGACCTGGTCCGGATCTCGATCCTGGTGAACCAGGAACCGGTGGACGCGCTGGCCTTCATCGCCCACCGCTCGGCGGCCGAAAGCCGGGGCCGGTCGATCTGCGCCAAGCTGAAGGAACTGATCCCCCGCCAGTTGTTCAAGATCGCGATCCAGGCCGCCATCGGCAGCCGCGTGATCGCGCGCGAGACGATCGGCGCACTGTCCAAGGATGTCACCGCC
Organism: Gluconacetobacter diazotrophicus PA1 5; assembly: GCF_000021325.1. Lineage (GTDB taxonomy): Bacteria > Pseudomonadota > Alphaproteobacteria > Acetobacterales > Acetobacteraceae > Gluconacetobacter > Gluconacetobacter diazotrophicus. The sequence continues at coordinate 2,456,140 of NC_011365.1, forward strand.
AAATGCTATGGCGGCGACATCTCGCGCAAGCGCAAGCTTCTGGAAAAGCAGAAGGAAGGCAAGAAGCGCATGCGCCAGTTCGGCAAGGTCGAAATCCCGCAGAGCGCCTTCCTGGCTGCGCTGAAGATGGACCACTGACCCGCCCCACCCGTCCCGGAACCAGGACTCGGCGCCACCCGTATTCCCCCTTGCGCCACCCGGAAATGCTGGTATGTTCCGCGCCCAGACGACGCCCCTGCCCAACAGGGGCCACTCGTCCCTGCGCCGGAGAGATGGCCGAGCGGCTTAAGGCGCACGCTTGGAAAGCGTGTGTGCGTTAATAGCGTACCGTGGGTTCGAATCCCACTCTCTCCGCCATTTACTGATGACCGCCAGCGTCAAGCATTGACACACCCCCCGGAGATCTGCGGTTTTTCTGTCACGTGTTGCGACACGGAATGACAGCGAGATACGGGGAATGACGCATATGGTGGGGGTAGTTCTGGGGGTAGCACGTGCTTGGCGGGGGTATCGTTGTTAAGCGATGCCGCGATACGGCGGGCCAAGCCGCAGGACAAGACCTATAAGCTGTCCGATTCTGGCGGCCTTTTCCTTTTGATTCAACCGAATGGCTCTCGCCTGTGGCGGCTGGGGGGCGGACGGCGCTGGTCCAGCGCCAGCAGGCGGTCATGACCCTCGGCCGGTCGTATGCGGTCGCGGGCAAGTTGGCCGTCGCTTACGAGCATAGCGCGGCCGCTGATCCCCCGCCCTGGGCGTGCGCGCCGACGGCACGAAGGAGGTCCTCGGCCTGTGGATCGAGCAGAACGAGGGCGCCAAATTCTGGCTCCGCGTCATGAACGAACTGCGCCATCGCGGCGTCGAGGATATCCTGCTGGCCGTGGTCGACGGGCTCAAGGGGTTCCCGGACGCCATCCGTGCCGTCTTCCCCGATGCCCTGGTGCAAACCTGCATCGTTCATCTGCTGCGTCATTCGCTGGATTTCGTCGCCTGGAAAGACCGTAAATCCGTGGCCACGGCATTGAAGGATATCTACCGGGCGGTGGATGCCGAAGCCGGAAAAGCGGCCCTCGCCGCCTTTGCCGAAAGCGCCTGGGGCCGGAAATACGCGGCGATCGTCCAGTCCTGGGAGCGGGCCTGGGAAGAGGTCATACCCTTCTATGCCTTTCCCGCCGAAGTCCGGAAATTGATCTACACCACCAATGCCATAGAGGCGCTGAACGCCAAACTGAGGCGGGCCGTCCGGGCCAGGGGGCATTTCCCCAATGACGACGCGGCCCTCAAGCTTCTCTTCCTGGCCTTGAACCGGGCCGAGAAAGAATGGACTATGCCGCCAAGGGAATGGTCCATGGCAAAAGCACAGTTCGCCATTCTCTTCGGTGACCGCTTCGCCCGCGCCACCGTCTGATCAACAACGTAAACAACGCCTCGCACACGAAATTCCTGACAGTCCCTCTCCGCCACGCCATACAAGGCTCTTAGCCGCAATATCGGATAGATATACCTTCCGTCAGGCGGCTGACCGCCGCGCGGCCATCGGCCATATGAACCACAGGCCGATCAGGACGAATATCGAGGCCACCGCCACGGTCAGGCCGATAGTGCGGGAACCGATGATGCGCGTGGCCACTACGTAGCTTTCCCCGGACAGGCCGAGGGCCAGCGGCACCAGCGCGGTTGCGGTCAGGCCCCCGCCGATGCGCAGAAGCCGTTCGGTGTTCTCGCCCGCCCAGACGATGCGGTGAAGCGCGGCCGGCATGATCAGCAGGATAACGGCCATCGCCACGCACAGCAGTGCCCCGCCGTGCACCAGGCGCGACGGGGCAGGAAGTTTCTCGAACGCGGTGGTCAGGACCATCGTGAGCTGGAACCCCAGAAGCGCCTGCGCGCCCGGCAGAATGACCCGTGCCTCGGTCAGCATCTGTTCGACCCGTGCATGCAGCGGGGCGACGTCGCACAGGTTCTGCTCCGCGCGTGCCGTCTGCCGTTCCGGGACACCGGTCCGTTGTCTCATCAGCATGCCTGCTCCGTACCAGCCGGCCAGGGCCGCGGCGGTCAGGCCCGTGCCGGCCATGATCCCTGTCCGGAGGCCGCCGCCCGTTATAGGGTCGGTCGCGATCGCGACATCCAGACCGAAGGCGGCGGCGAAGGGCAGCAGCGCCGCGGCGGCCAGGCGGCCGATCAGCATATGGATGCGCCCGGTGCTGCGGCCGTGCTCCGCGATGCGGTGAAACGCGGAAGGGGCGATCAGCAGGCCCACGGTGACCAGCATCAGGCCCAGCGCCCCGGTCGCCATGATACGCGCGGGCGGGGGCAACGTATCGAACCGCTCCTGAAAGGCCGCTTGGTATTGAAAGCCGAGAAGAATCTGTGCGCCCAGGATCAAGGTGCGCGCCTCATCCAGCGCCGTCTTCACCCGGTCGTGCAGTGCCATTTCAGGTCCTCGGCGGCCTGCCGGGTGCGACCCTCAGGTTTCTTCACCCGGCCGGTCCCGTTTCGATCGTCGGCCGGGATCTAGAAAGCGTCCCGCTGCCGACTGCCGATCGCGCCGGACACGCAGGAAATGAGGGCCCCGACAAGCATGGAAAAGAACGTATAGAGCGCGAAGGACGAGACGGCCTTCCGGGTGACATCGGCAATATGCCTGGCCTTTGCGACGGCGTCCTTTTCGCTGGCAATCGCCTGGTCCAGCCGTTTTCCCGCGTCCTCGGGCGAAATGCCCGTGCGGGCGGCGATCATCTGAACCAGATAATCGTGATCTGCCGGCGTGACGTCGCCGGTGGCGGCGGTGGCCAGGATCCGTCCCGCCTCGGATTTCACGTCCTGGCTGGAAGAGGACGTATTCGGCTGGGACGTGCGAAACAGGGTATCAAGCATGTAGTCGCTCGGATTCGAGGCCGCATGGGCGATCGCACCGGCGCCCAGGCTGCCCGCCGTCTGCGTGGCGGTCTTTCCCACGGACCATGCGCTGGAACCCACCAGTCCGACGATCAGCACGGCGGCGACCGCCCAGGCGACGAAACCGGCCGCCGTGTCGCGAAAGGTGACCTCGTGACGATGAACGTCGCCCAGGGCGGGGCGCAGCCGACCGGCAAGATATCCCCCGAAGAACGAGGACACCCACTGCACGACGATCAGCCAGATGGCGGTCACCACGGTAAACGTCATGCCGGACGGGTTGTTTCCGGAAACAGGCGAAACCCACGCCAGGCCCAGACCCGAGCCAAGTGATAGAAGCATGATGGCCACTGCCGTTGCGACGATGGCCCCCGCGAGAACGGCTGCCCACGATATCCCCGCACGCGGTGATACTGCAGCCACATCATCCCTTGCGATGGGCATGGCGGATTCTTTCAATGATAAAAGAGAAGAAGAAGAATGATGAGCGGAATGGGAACGCCCAGCAGCCAGAGCAGAATTGGCATGGTATGATCCTTCTGTGAGGATTGTGCCAACGTGCCATCTTCTTCGAAGTTCAGTGAAAAATCCTGCCATTCATGAAAAGGCCTCCGCCGGACGCCGATGCGTCATGGGGGGCCGTCGAAGCCATAGTTGCCCTTGGCACTGGGGCCGACATCGCCGTACCCGTGGCCACGGAATTTCTGCGTGCCGCGATCACCGTAATTGGGCCCGCAGGCCGCCAGCAGAAGCATGCCGGCCAGGGCCAGCACCGAAACCGTCTTCCCTGTATTGGTCGTCATCGACATATCCTTTCGCACCGGCGGTGCGCCCACCACAGAGGCGGGCACATCCGGGCCGGGCGCGGTCTGGTTTCGAGGGTTTTTGACCCGGCCGTTATTGCGGGCTGTTATCGGGTTTCAGGATCGGGGGTGTCAGCATCCGATCCGCCTCATGCTCGCCCCGGGACACGTTCAGGGATGAAGGCGACGGGGGTGTTTTCGTGTGTGGAAGGTTGTCCCCCTGCTTCGAGCCAGCGGGCGGCGTGCCGGGTTTGTGCGTGTGGGTCCTGGAAGGCTGGGAGGATGGGCTTTGGTTATTCGTGCTGGACGGGGAGGTCGGGGCGGGCTGACCCCACGCCGCACCGCTACCCGCGACCAGGGCAACTGAAAGGGGGACGAACAGAAACGCACGCATGGCTGTTCTCTTTACCTGTGTTCGAACAGAGGGTCAGCCGATGTTAACTCCCCGCGGCGCGATGGGTTCACGTTTCCGACAACATTTTCGTGATTTCATGCGTCCATCGTGCGAAAACTGCGCGATATGGACAGGATATTCTCAAATAATATCCTCGCCGGAGTTGCGCGCGGCGGTGTCACATCTGACCCGTGCCGCGGAACAGCAGGAACAGCGCAACGATGATCAGGATGATCGGCAACAGGCCCAGCCCGTTGAAGCGCCCGCCCTGCCCGCCACCATACCAGCCCGAGCGAATACCGTAGCCGCCGCCCCCGATGGCGAAGATGATGAGGATGATCACGAGAAGGGTCAGCATCGGACAACTCCGCAGGAGGGAATCCCGTTAACACTTTATGGTTCGGATTGGATGCGCCGGCGGCGCCGGTTACAGCGCGTGCGCCGCCGGCGTGTCCGCGAACAGCGTGATCATGGCCGAACAGAACGCCTTCAGGTCACCGGGATTGCGTGACGTGACCAGCGTTCCGTCCGTGACGACCGTCTCGTTCACCCATTGGGCGCCCGCATTGGTCAGGTCGGTCCGCAGGGACGGCCATGACGTCATGCGGTGGCCCGCCACGCCGCCTGCGTCGATCAGCGTCCATGGTCCGTGGCATATGGCGGCCATGGGCTTGCCGGACTCCACGAATTCCCGCACGAAGCGCACGGATTCCGCATCGATGCGCAGATGATCCGGATTCGTGGTGCCCCCCGGCAGGACCAGCCCGTCGAATTCCGACGCCGCCGCCTGGGCGACCGGGCGATCGACGTCATAGTGGCCAGCCGGATTGACATCCTCCTTCATGGCCTGGATCCGTCCGGTCTTCGGCGACACCAGGACGGTACGCGCCCCCGCATCGCGCAGCGCCTCGACCGGTTGCGTCAGTTCGACTTCTTCGACGCCGTCCGTGGCCAGTACGGCAATCGTTCTGCCATCCAACATTCCCATTGTCGTGGTCCTTCCTTGATCGGTTCGGTGGGACTTTCACGCCCCGCCCGGCCTGACTGGTGTCAGCGCCTCTCTCGGGGGCCATGTTCCCTCACATCGGTGTGAGAGCGGCACCGATGAAGAGGCGAGGGCCCGCACCGTTCCGAAGAGTACCCCGCACATTCCGGGATAGTGCCGATCATCCTGGCCTGGCCGTTCCGTAGGCCGCGGATCCCCCTCGGGACCGTTCCCCTGGCTGCGCCGTCTGTAATGATGCGATCAAAGCCGGACAAGGTCCTTCTCTTCCTGTCGCTCGTCTCCGAAAAAACAAGAAAATACCGGAGGACGTCATGCTCGCAAGGCAACGCTGGCTGATCTGCAGTCTTCTTTTTGCCGCCACGACCATCAACTATGTGGATCGTCAGGTCCTGAGCCTGCTGAAGCCGCTTCTGGAGAAAACATTCGACTGGACCGAGAAGGATTACAGTTATCTGGTGATTGCCTTCCAGGCCTGCTACATGCTCGGGTTCCTGTCTTTCGGCAAACTGGTCGACAGGATCGGGACACGTCTGGGCTATGCGGTCTGCATGGTGGTGTGGAGCGTGGCCTCGATCGGGCATGCCCTGGTCGGCGGAACGGTCAGCTTCGCGGCGGTACGCGGGCTTCTGGGATTTGGTGAATCCGGAAATTTTCCCTCGGCGCTGAAGGCGATTTCGGAATGGTTTCCCGCACGCGAGCGGACCCTGGCGGTGGGTATCGTGACGGCGGGGACCAGCATCGGGGCGATCATGGCGCCGGCGACGGTGCCCTGGCTGGCGGTGACGTGGGGCTGGAAGGCGACGTTCATTATCACCGGCCTGTCCGGGTTCGTCTGGCTGGCGGTCTGGCTTTGTCTCTATCGCATTCCCGAGGAGAAGGCGTCCCTCTCGCCGGAGGAACTGCGTTATATCCGCCAGGATACGAAACCGGACGCAATGCCGGTATTCGCGGGGCGGTGGATCGACCTGCTCCGGATGAAGGTGACGTGGGCGTTCGCAATCGGAAAGTTCATGACGGACCCGATCTGGTTCTTCATCCTGTTCTGGCTGCCGTCCTATTTTTCCGACCGGTATCACCTCAACCTGCAGCATCTGGGGCTGCCGCTGATGGCCGTTTACCTGTCGACCTCGGTGGGCAGCGTCGGGGGGGGATGGCTGTCGTCCTTTCTGGTCCACAAGGGCTGGTCGGTGGCCCACGCCCGGCGGGCGGTCATGCTGCTGACGGCCCTGCTGGTCGTGCCGCTGGCATTTTCCGCGCAGGTCGGGGCGATGTGGCTGATGATCGGGCTCCTGAGCCTGGCCGCGGCGGCGCATCAGGGATGGTCGGCGAATATCTATTCCCTGCCGGCGGACCATTTCCCCAAGGAGATCATTGCCTCGGTCCAGGGCATCGGCGGCATGGCGGGGTCGATCGGCGGGATGCTGTTCCCGCTGGGGGTCGGTGTCCTGCTCGATCATTACCGGCACCTGCACAGGATCGAGGAAGGCTATGACATCCTGTTCGTCGTCTGCGGCGGTGCGTATCTGACGGCCTGGTGCATCATCCAGGTCCTGACCCGTGATCCGCCCAGGGGCCGGGTTCTGCCCGAACCCGGCAAGGGCCAGTCCCCGCCGTCCCCTTATGTCGGCGCGATCTGAATCTTGAGCACCTCCGGCCGGTCCCTGATCGTGTCGAAGGTCTGCTGGATATCGGCCAGCGGCACGACGGTGCCGATGAAGGGCGCCACGCGGAACCGGTCATGTACCAGAAGCGTCAGCGCGTCATGGACATCCTGCCCCATGCCGGCCACAGATCCGGCCATCGACGTTTCCTTCAGGATCATGTCGACGATGCCCACGGGCACGGTGGCGTCCGGCCCGGTCAGGCCGAACGCCGCCACATGGCCGCCCGGGCGGATCAGGTCGAACGCACGCGCATACAGTGCCGGCACGCCCACGCTTTCGATCACGATATCGGCGCCGCGGCCGCCGGTATGGGCGCGCACGATGTCCTGCATCCGGTCGGGATCGGTCACCACCACGTCGGCCCCGGCCTCCGCCGCCAGCCGCGCGCGCTCGGGCGACAGTTCGACGACGATGATCGGCGCGGCCCCGGCCAGCCGCATCATCTGGACGTGCAGGTTGCCGATCGGCCCGGCCCCCAGGATCACGACCGACTGCCCGAAGGTCGCGCCCGCCTTGCGCGCGGCGCGCACGACACAGGAAACGGGTTCGGTCAGGGCCAGGATTTCAGCCGCCACGCCGGCCGGCGCCGGGACGATCTGCCGCGCCGGAATCGCGACATATTCGGCGAAGGCGCCGTCACGATGGATGCCGACCTGCCACGCCGCCCGGCAATTGAGCACCTCGTTGCGCCGGCAGTAGAAGCAGTGGCCGCATCCCACATTGATGTCGGCCACGACCCGTTGTCCCGGCTCCAGGCCGGTGACGCGCTCGCCCATCCGCGCGATCGTCCCCGTGAATTCGTGACCGGGGACCAGCGGCAGCCGGTCGGCCGCGTAGTGGCCTGCGAAAATATGCAGGTCGGTGCCGCATATACCGCAGCGATCGACCTTGACCAGCACGTCGTCGGGGCCGACCGGGGGAAGCAGCACGGCCCTGACTTCGAACCTGTGGGGGGCGACCAGGACGGCCGCGCGCATCGTATCCATGATATCCTTCGTCACCTATTTGACGACGCGCATCTTCGACCGGTCGATGGTGGTCGCGATGGCGGTGATCAGCACAAGACCGAAGAAAATCTGCTGTCCCGTCGCGGGAATGTTCAGATAGAGCATGCTGGCGCGTACCACCGCCACGATCAGCGCGCCGATCAGCGTGTTCAGCACGCCGCCCACGCCCTCGGTCAGTGGCGTGCCGCCCACCAGCACGGCCACGATCGCCGGCAGCAGAAACCCCTCCGCCAGGGTCGGCGATCCGCCCGACAGCCGGACCGAGAACATCACCCCGGCGATGGCGGCGAACATGCCGGACAGCGCGAAGGCCAGGATCTTGTAGCGGCCGACGCGGATGCCCGACGCGACCGCCACCGGTTCGGCCGTGCCGATCGCCTTGAAGATACGCCCCGCCGTCATCCGCGTCTGGACGAACCAGGCGATGGCGCCAGGGACGAGGGCGACCAGCAATTCGTGCGGCACGCCCGCGCTGCGCCCCACCATCCAGCCGAAGGCATGGCGGCGCATTTCGGCATCCATGTGCAGCGCCCGCTGGCCCGAGGCGAACTGGGCCACCGACAGGGCGATGCCGCCCACCGCCAGTGTCGAAATGAAGGACGGCACCAGCGCCACGACGCTGATTCTGGCGGATATCCTGCAGCAGGCGGGCCTGCCGGCCGGGGTCTATAACGTCGTGACCGGCGCGGGCCGCGTGATCGGCCAGGCGCTGGCCGAACATCCGGATGTGGACATGCTGTCCTTCACGGGCTCGACCGCCGTCGGACGTACCTGCGTGCAGGCGTCGGCGGCCAGCAACCTGAAGAAGCTGGGGCTGGAACTGGGGGGCAAGAACCCCATCGTCGTCTTTGCCGATTCCAACCTGGACGATGCGGCGGGCGGCGCGGCCTTCGGCATCAGCTTCAACACCGGGCAGTGCTGCGTCTCCTCCAGTCGCCTGATCGTCGAACGGTCGGTCGCCCCGGAATTCGAACGCATCCTGGCCCGGAAGATGGCGCAGATCCGGGTCGGCGACCCGCTCGATCCGCGCACGCAGGTCGGTGCCATCACGACCGCCGCGCAGAACGATACCATCCTGGGCTATATCGAAAAAGGCAAGCAGGAAGGGGCGAAGATCGTGTACGGCGGGGGGCCGCTCGATCTGGGACGCGGGCAGTTCATCCAGCCGACGCTGTTCTCGGGCGTCGCGCCGTCCATGTCGATCGCCCGCGATGAAATTTTCGGGCCCGTCCTGTCATCCTTCCATTTCGACACCATCGAGGAAGCTATCACGCTGGCCAACGACACGGTCTACGGGCTGGCCGCCTCGGTCTGGACCAGCAACCTGAACAAGGCCCTGACGGTCACGCGCCGCGTGCGGGCCGGCCGGTTCTGGGTCAACACCATCATGGCGGGCGGCCCGGAAACGCCGGCCGGCGGCTTCAAGCAGTCGGGCTGGGGGCGCGAGACCGGCGTCCTGGGGGTCGAGGAATATACGCAGGTCAAGGCCGTCCACGTGGATATCGGCCCGCGCGCGCACTGGATCGAATCATGACCGAAAGCTGTGACTATCTCGTCATCGGCGGGGGGTCGGCGGGCTGCGTCATGGCGGCGCTGCTGTCGGAAAATCCGGCGGCGCGCGTATGCATGATCGAGGCCGGCGGCCCCGATACCAATCCCCTGATCCACATCCCGATCGGCTTCGCCAAGATGACGACGGGACCGCTGACCTGGGGGCTGGCCACTGCGCCGCAGAAGCACGCCAACAATCGTGAAATCCCTTATGTGCAGGCCAAGGTCCTGGGCGGTGGGTCCTCGATCAATGCCGAAGTCTTCACGCGCGGCGTTCCGTCGGATTATGACCGCTGGGTGGAGGAAGGCGCCGAGGGCTGGGCCTTCAAGGACATCCAGAAATACCTGATCCGGTCCGAGGGCAATACGGCGCTGTCGGGCGAATGGCATGGCACGAACGGCCCGCTGGGCGTGTCCAACCCGACCTCGCCCAATCCGCTCAGCCTCGCCTTCGTGCAGAGCTGCCAGGAATACGGCATTCCGTACAATCCCGACTTCAACGGCCCCAGGCAGGAAGGGGCCGGATTCTACCAGTTGACGGTCCGCAACAGCCGGCGCTGCTCGGCGGCGGTCGGCTATCTGCGTCCGGCGCGCAAGCGCGCCAACCTGCATGTCATCACCAGGGCGCAGGTCCTGCGCATCGCCTTCGAGGGCAAGCGCGCGAAGGGCGTCGTCTATGCGGTGGATGGCCAGGTCCGGGAAGTGCGGGCGGAACAGGAAGTCATCGTCACCTCCGGCGCCATCGGCACGCCGAAACTGCTGATGCTGTCGGGCATCGGGCCGGCCGCGCACCTGCAGGCCCATGACGTTCCGGTGGTGCATGACCTGCCGGGCGTCGGCCAGAACCTGCAGGACCATTTCGGCGTGGATATCGTCGCCGAACTGAAAGATCACGAAAGCTACAACCGGTACAACAAATATCACTGGGCGGCGTGGGCCGGCCTGCAATACGCGCTGTTCCGCTCGGGTCCGCTGGCGTCCAACGTCGTGGAAGGCGGCGCGTTCTGGTATGCGGACCGCAACGCGCGCACGCCCGACCTGCAATTCCACTTCCTGGCCGGCGCGGGGGCGGAAGCCGGGGTGGTCTCGGTGCCGAAGGGCGCGTCCGGCATTACCCTCAACAGCTACACGCTGCGCCCGAAATCGCGTGGCACGGTCACGCTGCGGTCGTCCGACCCCCGGGACAACCCGATCGTCGATCCGAACTTCCTGGCCGACCCCGACGACCTGCGCATCTCGGCCGAAGGCGTGAAGATCAGCGTGGAGATGTTCCGCCAACCGTCGCTGCAGAAATACATCAAGTCGATCAACCTGTTCGACGAGATCCGGCCGACGGCCCGCACCTACGAGGACTACACCCGGCAGAACGGCCGGACATCCTATCACCCCACCTGCACCTGCAAGATGGGCAAGGACCCGATGGCGGTGGTCGATTCGCAGCTTCGCATCCACGGGCTGGACGGCATCCGCATCTGCGACAGCTCGGTCATGCCGTCGCTGATCGGATCGAATACCAACGCGCCGACGATCATGATCGCCGAGCGCGCCGCCGACCTGATCCGGGGCAATGCCTAGGCTCGGTCGGGTCCGGTAAAGTATCTAACCAGATAGTTTTCAAGAGAGACGCACCATGTCGAAAGTCAAGCAGGCCGCGGACGTCGCAACGCTGATCAGGGACGGCGCCGTGATCGCGGTCAATTCGTCCAGCGGGCTCTGCTGCCCGGATGCGGTGCTGGCCGCGATCGGCGCGCAGTACCGCGATCATGGCACGCCCCGGAACGTCACCATGATCCATCCCATCGCGGCGGGCGACATGTTCGGCACCAAGGGCGTCGATCACCTGGCCCAGCCCGGCCTGATCGCGACCATCATCGGCGGGTCCTATCCGTCCGGTCCGTCCAGCGCGGAACCGCCGGTGATCCGCCAGATGATCGCCCGCAACGAGGTCGCGGCCTATAACGTGCCCAGCGGCATCATCTTCGACCTGCTGCGCGAGGGCGCGGCCAGGCGTCCCGGCGTGATGACGCAGGTCGGCATGGATACGTTCGTCGATCCGGACCAGGAGGGCTGCGCGATGAACGACGCGGCGCGCGAGAAGCCGATCGTGCGCCGTATTGCCTTCGAAGGCGAGGACTGGCTGTATTTCCAGGCCATCCATCCCGACGTCGCGGTGATCCGTGCCAGCACCGCCGACGAACGCGGCAACCTGACCTTTGAAAACGAGGGCGCCTATCTGGGTGCGATGGAACTGGCCCTTGCGGCGCACAACAATGGCGGCATGGTGATCGCGCAGGTCAAGCGCGTGGCCCAGTCCGGCACGCTCAAGCCGCACGACGTGCGTGTGCCCGGCATCCTGGTCGATTACGTGATCGAGGCGCCGGACCAGTTGCAGACCACGGCCACCCCGTACGATCCGGCGATTTCCGGCGAAATCTTCCGCCCGCTCGACAGTTTCGAACTGCCGCCCTTCGACGTCGCGAAGGTCATGGCGCGCCGCGTCGCCTGCGAACTGCAAACCGGGTGGGCGGTGAATATCGGCTTCGGCATCTGCGCCGTCGTTCCGCGCGTGCTGCTGGAACAGGGCCGCCACGGCGACGTGACATGGGTCATCGAACAGGGCGCCGTGGGCGGCGTGCCCCTGCTGGACTTCAAGTTCGGATGCTCGTCCAATGCCGAGGCCTTCGTCGCCTCGCCGCACCAGTTCACCTATTTCCAGGCCGGGGGGTTCGATGTCTCGCTGCTGTCCTTCCTGCAGATCGATCGCCATGGCTCGGTCAATGTCTCGAAACTCTCGGCCCGGCCGCACGTGACGGCGGGGTCGGGCGGCTTCGTCGACATCACCTCGCGCGCACGCCGCATCATCTTCACCGGCTATTTCAACGCCGGGGCCAGACTGAGTATCGCCGACGGCAAGGTCTCCATCGACCGCGAGGGAAAGATCGCGAAGATCGTCGAAAAGCTGGAGCAGGTCTCCTTCTCCGGAAAACGCGCCATCGCGCAGGGGCAGGAGGTGATGTACGTCACCGAACGCTGCGTGATGAAGCTGACGCCGGACGGGCTGATGGTCACGGAAATCGCGCCCGGCATCGATCTGCAGACGCAGATCCTCGACCAGGCGGAAATCCCGCTGCTGGTCGCGCCCGACCTGCGCGTGATGGACGCGGCGCTGTTCCGGCCCGACGGCAAGGCGCCGGTGTCCGAACCCGCCAAGCAGGCCGCCGCCTGAACCCGAGGACCGCCCCCGCCGGATGCCCGGCCGGGGCATCTGGCGCGGAGCTATATAAATATCCTGTTACTTCATGAAAAATGATAGGTCTTATGCATCCAGGGTCGGACAACCCGCGATACTGTGGGCGGAATTTTTTGCTCCCGAAAGGAATGCATGGTGCTGATGGAAGGCTGTGTCCCGAGGTGTGGTGTAGGAGCGAGTCTGGCTGCTGAGGCGGCCATCGCCGGTCTTTGATAGGGTTCGGGTGCGAACTGAACCTGAAGGACCTGACGATGACCGACGAGAAGATGGCGCTGCTGGAGCTTGTGGAGCAAGCGTCGGATGGCGATTTTGTTCGTGAGATGCTGGCGTTCGCTGCCGATCGGATGATGGAGATGGAGGTTGAGGCCGGGACCGGTGCGCCGCTTGGCGCGCGTTCGGCCTCCCGCTCGACCCAACGCAACGGCTACCGCGCTCGGAACTGGGACACCCGGGCGGGCACGGTGGAGCTTGCGATCCCGAAGCTACGCAAGGGCAGCTATTTCCCGACCTTCCTGGAGCCGCGGAAAACGGCGGAAAAGGCACTGCTGGCGGTCATCCAGGAAGCCTACGTCCAGGGTATTTCCACGCGATCGGTCGATGATCTCGTCCGCGCGATGGGCGCCGGGGGCATCTCCAAAAGCCAGGTCAGTCGTCTGGTGGGCGAGATCGACGAACGGGTCAACAGCTTCCTGTCTCGGCCGATCGAGGGCGAATGGCCGTATCTCTGGATCGACGCCACCTATCTGAAACTGCGCCAGGGTGGCCGGATTGTCTCGATTGCCGTGATAATCGCCGTGGGCGTAAATACGGACGGCCGTCGTGAGGTGCTCGGCGTGGCGACGGGACCGTCCGAAGCGGAAGCGTTCTGGACGGATTTCCTGCGCTCCCTGGCCGATCGCGGCCTGCGCGGCGTGAAGTTGGTGGTGGCCGACGCGCATGCCGGACTGCGGGCCGCGGCCGGTCGCGTGTTCAATGCGACCCTGCAACGCTGCCGGGTGCACTGGCTGCGCAATGCGCTCGCCCATGCCCATGCGAAGCAGCGTCCTGCCATCTCGGCCCTGTTGCGCACGATCTTCACGCAGGAAACCGCCGAGGATGCGTCACGCCAATGGCGGCACGTCACCGACAAGCTGCGCGAAGGCTTTCCGAAGCTGGCCGAATTCATGAAGCGGACGGAAGTGGACGTGCTTGCCTACATGGGCTTTCCTCGGGAGCATTGGACGCAAATCTCGTCGACGAACCCGATCGAGCGGGTGAACAGGGAGATCAAGCGTCGCTGCGACGTCATCGGCATTTTCCCCAACGATGCCGCCATTATCCGCCTCGTCGGCGCGCTGATGCTCGAACAGAACGACGAGTGGGCGGTCTGCCGACGTTACATGACGCTGGAAGGACTGGCCGCCATCAGCCATAATCCCACAATCAGCCTGCCCGCCGTGGCCGCCTGATAACCTCGAACCCTTCGAGGAACGGTGCTCCTACACCACACCTCGGGACACAGCCTGATGGAAAGCAGGAAAAAGCGGGGCAATCCAGACGGGCAGGCCGATCCGACCGGTCCCCGCAAGCGAGACGCCGAAGCAACCCAGAAGCGCATTCTGTCATCGGCCAGGCGTGAATTCGCAACCAGCGGCCTGGCCGGCGCGCGCGTCGATATCATCGCGGAGAAAGCCGAAGCCAAAAAAAGGATGATCTATCATTATTTCGGGAACAAGGAGGCGCTGTTCACCCGGATCCTGGAAGATGCCTATATCGATCTCTACCAGGCCGAGCAGAAACTGGATCTCGACCATCTCGATCCCAGGTCGGCGCTGGATCATTTCGTCAGGTTCACGTGGAACTATTACCTGAAGAATCCCGATTTCATCACCCTCGTCAACAGCGAGAACCTGCACTGCGGCGTGCATCTGCAGGATTCGGCCGTCCTGCGCAGCGTCAGCCAGAACCGCCTGCGCATGCTGGAAAACCTCCTGAAACGCGGCGAGAAGGACGGTGTCTTCCGTCCCGGAATCGATGCCATGCAGTTGCATATTTCCATCGCCGCGGTCGGATATTATTATATAACCAACCGATATACCGGAATCATTATTTTCAAGCGCGATTTCATGTCCAAGGACATGCTGGACAAGCGCGTCGATTTCAATGTCGAGAGTATCTTGCGCATCGTCCAGGCATGATCCGCCTATTGTCCCTGCCCGGGCATGCAATCAAGATACGCCTCGCTGGCATAGCGTCGCATCATGCGGTGACTGGTAAAGATCGACCCGCATTTCGAGACCGCCCCGGCCATCACGCGCGCCCAGCCGGCCCGGTCATCGTGGAACAGCGGCAGGATCACGTGCTCCAGCTTGTCCAGCATGGCGTGTCCATGCTCTGACGGGGGCATGTCGGGCGTGCCGATCGCCCATCCCGTAACGCCTTCCATGCATCCCTCGACCCACCAGCCATCCAGCACGCTCAGGCTGGGAACGCCGTTCAGCGCCGCCTTCATGCCGCTGGTTCCCGATGCCTCCATCGGGGGCAGGGGCGTATTCACCCAGAGGTCGGCGCCGGCGACCAGGTTCCTGGCCAGCGAAAAATCATAGTCCGGAAGAAAGACGATCGGCACCTTGCCTTTCAGAAGGCGCGCCCGGTCTATGATCCGGGCGATCAGCCGCTTGCCGTCCCGGTCATGGGGATGGGTCTTGCCGGCGAAGACGATCTGGAACGGCCGGTGCGCCGCGATGCGCGCCAGTCGCTGCGGATCGTCCAGGATCAGGGTCGCGCGCTTGTAGGCCGTCATGCGCCGGGCGAAGCCCAGGGTCGGAAGCGACGGGTCGAGGGACTGGCCCGTCAGGTCGCGGACCCGGTCCAGCAACGCCGCCTTCGCGGCATCGTGGGCGGTGAACCAGTCCTGCCTGTCCAGTGTATCGACGGAGCAGAGGAATTCGGGTTCGTGCCGCCAGCGCGGGCATGTCCGGTCGTACAGGTCGGCGAACGCCGGATGGACCCATGTTTCGGGATGGACGCCGTTGGTGATCGACCGGATCGCATAGCCGGGGAACATGCGCTGGGTGGTCTCGCCATGGCGTTCCGCCACCCCGTTGACATACCCGCTCAGGTTGAGCGCCAGCCGCGTCATGTTCAGCCTGTCCGTGCCGGCAAGCTGCTGCAGCACCGGCATCTCGACGAAATCGCCCAGCATCCGGCGTACCAGGTCGTAGGAAAACTGGTCGTGCCCGGCTTCCACCGGCGTATGAGTAGTGAAGACGCAACGTTCCAGAACCCGTTCCCGGTCATAGGGGAACATGTCCCCCGCGACATGGCTGGGGGGCCGGGAATGCCGGCGCAGCAGGGCGAGGGGCAGCAGGGCGCCGTGCCCCTCGTTCATATGATAGGTCCGGATGGAAAACCCCAGCGCGGTCAGCATCTTCTCGCCGCCGATTCCCAGGACGATCTCCTGGCACAGGCGCCAGGCATCGTCGCCACCGTACAGCCGGTCCGTGATGGGGCGGTCCGCGCGGTCGTTTTCCGCCAGCCGGGTGTCGAGCAGCAGGATGGGAATCGCGCCGCCAGGCCGTTCCAGCACATACAGCCAGGGACGAATCCAGACCTAGCGCCCGTCGATGGTGACGGCGATCATCGCCGACAGCGGCTCGGCCATTCCGGCCGGGTCCCAGGGCTGCGGGTGATCGTGCTGCACGCCCTTCGCGTCGACCACCTGGTGCAGATATCCGGCGCGCGAGGCCAGTGTCACGAACACCATGGGCAGACCCAGGTCGGCGGCCGACCGGGCGGCATCGCCGGCCAGGATGCCCAGGCCGCCGCTGTAACTCGGAACCGCCGGATCGAAAGCGATCTCCATCGTGAAATAGGCGACCGACACCCTGCCTGTGAAACGACGGACCCGATCCATGCCGACCTCGCGACTGCAAGCCGGCGTGTAACGCGGAAGATCCGTCCGCGTTCTTCGATCCGTTCAGGACGCGCGTGCCGGGTGCAGGACGCGCGCCTGCTGCGCCCGGATCAGCCGGTACACGGCCGCGTCCAGCGCGCCCAGCGCCTTGACCTCTTCCAGGCAGTCCTCGAATTCCGCCACGTCGGCCTGCTGCCGGACGATGTCGGAGCTGTTGTGGCGTTTGACCATGCCGGGCCGGGACCGAAGCAGTCCCACGGTCCGGTTGACGAAGGGTTCGATCGCGTCCGACGTCATGAAGACATGAAGCGGATGGCGCAGATACTGTCTGATGGAATCGAAGATGTCGCCGTCCAGGCTCTCCTGGTAGTGTTCGCGAAACGAAAAGCCAAGCATCAGGGATTGTTGCGAGACCTCCATGCGCGCGTCGGGGCGTTTGAGGAATTCGCGAAGCGGCATGTCCCTCATGGCCCGCATGACCGGGGTAAAGGTGGCGGGGTCCTCGTCCGGCCGCCGGCTGTGCAGGAACGCGGACCTGAACCGGCTGACGGGTTCGCGGAACAGGCACGTGACGACGTCGTCGGGACGGATGCGCGGTTCCATCACCCGCAACGGGATATGGCCCCCGACAAGGTCGTATTCCCCCGCCGCGGGGGGATTGGCGATAAAGGCCGAGTACATCTCGTAATAGATCTTGGACGGCACGTGTGCGGCCATCGCCCTCCAGGCCGACGTCCCGGCGGTCTTCGGCAGATGGACGAAGAACATGGTCCGGTCCGTGCGCTTCCGGCGTCCGGAATCGAGATACCGCGTCAGGACCCCGACATGGCGCGAATGTGCCATGCCCCGGAACAGGGGCAGGAACGGACGACGTTTCCGGAAACAGATGAAGACTTCATTGGCGTGGAAGATGTGCCACGTGCGGAAAACCTGCCGAAGCGCCGACCTGTCGATGCAGCCCATGCGCCCCTTGTGCAGGAAAAAGATCGTGGCGTCGCCCAGGTCAATGGCATCGTCGTAACACCGGATATCGCCGGCGGCCCCGCCGGGCCAGTCGCCCCGCGGCAACAGAAGCCTGTCGTCCCGGCCGACATGTCGCTGGGCGGCGACCCAGGCGTCATGCCAGTACGGGTCTTGCATCTTCTCTCTCGCTCATCGCAAACGAGAGTATAGAGACGCGGTTTCGGCTTTAGTTATATAATCGAAACAAATTGTATCATTGACCCGGCGGTCGAAGGGTCACGGCAGGCGCACGACGATCCGCCCGCGCACGTGGCCGTCCAGCAGGGCCGCCGCCCTGGCGGGCGCGTCCGTCAGCGGAATTTCAGTGACCATCTTCTCCAGAATCGCCGGGTCGATCAGGTCGGCCAGCCGGCGCCATGCGTCCAGGCGCCGCGCGCGGGGGCACATCACGCTGTCGATGCCGACCAGCGTGACCCCGCGCAGGATGAAGGGGGCGACGGTCGCGGGGAAATCCATCCCGGCCGCCAGCCCGCATGCGGTGACCACGCCGTCGGGCAGCATGGCGGCGCAGACATTCGCCAGCACCACGCCGCCCGCGACATCCACCGCCCCGGCCCAGCGGGCCTTTTCCAGCGGGCGTCCCGGTCTGGAAAACGCGTCGCGCGGCAGGATCTCGGCGGCGCCCAGGCCGGTCAGGTACTCTCGTTCGCCCGGGCGGCCGGTCACCGCCGCGACGCGATAGCCCAGGCGCGCCAGCAGCAGGACGGCCACGCTGCCCACACCCCCGGCCGCCCCGGTTACCAGCACGGGGCCATGGTCGGGCGCGACACCCTGGCGTTCCAGCGCCAGCACGCACAGCATGGCGGTATAGCCCGCGGTACCAATGGCCATCGCCTGCCGCGTGGTAAAGGCATCGGGCAGCGGTACCAGCCAGTCGCCGTTCACGCGGGCGCGCCCGGCCAGTCCGCCCCACTGTTTCTCGCCCACGCCCCAGCCGTTCAGCACCACACGGTCACCGGGGCGGATAGCGGGATGGGCGGACGTTTCGACCGTGCCGGCGAAATCGATTCCGGGCACCATCGGGAACTGCCGCACGATGGGGCCCCGTCCGGTAATGGCCAGCGCGTCCTTGTAGTTCAGCGTCGACCATTCGACGCGGACCGTCACGTCGCCTTCGGGCAGCCGGTCATCGGCCACCGGGCCGACATGGACCGATTGCGTGCCGTCGGCGGCTTTTTCGATCATCAGGGCGTCGAACATCGTCTCGGCTTTCCTCGTTGGTGGGATCGATCCGTTCGGGGAAGGGGAAGACCTTCACAGGAACGCCATCATGATCCGGTGCAGGTGGTCGGTTGGCCCGGTTTCGATTTCCATGCCGTCCCGCGCGCCGATTCCGCCCAGCAGCGGCCCGGGATCGTACGCGCCCGGGCGGGGGTCCAGCACCACGGCGCACAGGGTGGCGTCCGCCCGGTGCAGGATCACCCGATCCTGCCGGCGGATCGCGGCGGCGGACGAGACGACCAGGAACGCCCCGGCGCGAAAGACCGGCTCGAACGCATCGGTATCGACCATGACGGCATACAGCTCGGCGTCGCCCAGCCCGGGCACGTCCCACGACTCCCAATGCCGCCCGACCGGCAGGCCCGCCGCGTCGAACATGCCGCCCTGTTCCAGGTGCGACAGCGCCGACAGGCGCAGGCGCGACCGGCCGGCGGCGCGGGACGCGCGCGGCAGCGCCTGGCCGGCCATCAGCCGGCCGAACGATTCCAGGGTCAGGCCGGTCGCGTCCAGCACCCGGGCCAGGCTCTCGGTCCCCGGCCAGCGCGGCCGGCCGGCCGGCGTCACGCGCTTGGACGGGTTGAAGCTGGTGCTGTCCAGCCCCGCCGCCCGCGCCAGGCCCGACGGCGTCAGCCCGCGCTCGGCGGCCAGGTTGTCCAGCGCCTGCCACAGATCGTCGTGCCGCATCATGGCGGATTCAGGATCTCGGCATCGTGCCGGGCCACGCCTTCGCCGGTGGCGTGGTAGCGCCCGGCCGCGTCCCGCGCCGCCAGTCCCATCCGGTCCAGCCGCTCCAGGCAGGGCTGGTCCTTCAGTCCCGCCGGCCGCCCGGCGGCGCCGCTCAGGATCAGCCGGTGCAGCGCCGACCGGCAGCAGGTTTCCAGATACGGTTCGGTCCACATGGGCCCGAGGATCGGCGTTTCGCGGCCGGCTTGCAACCGAACAGCGGGCCGCATCCGTGCTATGTCACCATCCATGGAGACCAAACCCCCGATTCCGCTCGCCGTCCTCGTCGGCATCCAGACGCCGGACGTCGATGATATCGCGCACGAGGCCAGCCTGGCCGAACTGGGGCGCCTGGTGAAGACGCTGGGCTACGCGGTCGTCGGCACCGTGTCGCAGAAGCGCGAAGGCACCGGCGCCGCATTGCTGCTGGGCAGCGGCAAGCTGGCGGAACTGGCCGCGCTGACCGGCGGCACCGGTGTCGTGACCTCGATGGCACCGCCCCCGAAATCCAAGGCCCGGCAGCGGTTCGAAGGCGCGGCCGAGGGCGCCGCGCCGGCCGAGGCCGACCCGGACGCCGCCCGCAGGCCCGAATTCGTCATCGTCGACCATGAACTCTCGCCCAGCCAGATCCGCAACCTGGAACGCGCCACCGGCGCCCAGGTGCTGGACCGCACTGGCGTCATCGTCGAGATCTTCCACCGCCACGCCAACACCCGCGAGGCGCGGCTGCAGGTGGAAATGGCGCGCCTGAAATACGTGGCCCCCCGCCTGCGTGAAACCTCGGGCGGCGGCGGCCGGCAGCAGGGTCCGGGCGCCGGCGAAAGCACCCTGGCGCTCGACCGCCGCAAGATCCGCGACCGGCTGGCGGAACTGAAGACCCAGCTTGACGCGGTGCAGCGCGACGGCGACCAGCGCCGGTCCGCCCGCCGCGACCAGCTCAGGGTGGCGCTGGTCGGCTACACCAATGCGGGCAAGTCCTCCCTGATGCGGGCGCTGACCGGCAGCCAGGTTCTGGTCGAGGACAAGCTGTTCGCGACCCTGGACACCACCGTCCGCATCCTGCAGCCCGAAACCCGCCCTCGCATCCTGGTTTCCGACACGGTCGGCTTCATCAAGCAGTTGCCGCACGACCTGGTGGCCTCGTTCCGCTCCACCCTGGCCGAGGCGCTGGAGGCCTCGCTGCTGCTGTTCGTGGTCGATGCGTCGGACCCGACCTATGAATCGCAACTGGAGGTGACGCGTGGCGTGCTGCGGGAAATCGGGGCCGACACCGTGCCGTCCCGCCTGGTCCTGAACAAGATGGACCGGCTGGACCCCGCCGCCCGTGCCGCGCTGCGGGACAAACACCCCGACGCCATCATGCTCTCCGCCCATACGCCCGCGGACGTCAGCGCATTGCGCGACACCCTGATCGCGTTCTTCGAGGCCGAGATGGTGGAGGACACCCTGGTGCTGCCCTACGCGAAACAGGGCCTGATCGGCGAAATCTATGAAAGCGCCCGCGTCCTGTCCGAAGACCATGACGAGACCGGCCGCGTGCTGAAGGTCCGCGCCCTGCCCGCCGCCATCACCCGCCTGAAGCGAAGCCTCGCCGCGCGCTGAAGCATCGATGCGGCCCGGGTTGCGCTACGCCGCCGGGTGGAAGGCGCCCGCGCTGGCGAATTCGATGCGGTTTCGGCCGAGGGTCTTCGCCTGGTACAGGGCGCCGTCTGCCGCGGCCAGAAGGTCGTCCAGCGTTATCCGGCTGGTCCGGACCTCCGTCAGGCCGATGCTCACCGTCACGTGCAGGGGCGGCCGGAAGTCCTGAGCCGCGAGGGCGGTGAAGCGCCGTGCGATATTCTGGCCTGCCGCACGCGCCGTGGCCCTGTCGCTTCCCGGCAGCAGCATCGCGAACTCCTCGCCGCCCAGGCGGCCCATGATCGCCTCCTGGCCCACCTCCTCGCCCATGGCACGGGCGAAGAGCTTCAGCACGGCGTCGCCCATTGCGTGACCGTGGATGTCATTGATGGACTTGAAATGGTCTATGTCGAAGATCAGCAGGGAAACCGGCTGGCCGACCGTCTGGCCGGACAGGCATTTCTGGCCGGCCTGATAGAAAAAATGGCGGTTTCCGATATTCGTCAGGAAGTCCGTCTGTGCGATTTTCAGCATGGCGAGGCGGCTCTCCTCCCTGACCACGGACAGCAGCGCGACCGGCATCGCAACGGAATACAGAACGCCCTCGTACATCGTGACCTCGGCAAAAACCGAGGAAGCATGCTGTCCCTTCCAAAGGACCATAAGGGGCATGACGGCGCCGCGGAACAGATAGAACACCCCGTGTCCCCACGCGATCGCCGCGACCACCGGCCGCGAACGCGGGGCCTGGATGCCGGACCGATACTGGATATGCCAGGCCGTGAGGCCGCACATCAGGGCGATGGGGAACGCGGCGCCATAATCCCACATGATCCGGCATATCGCGGGCCCGCCGATGATCCACACGAGGGACACGGCGACGAGCAGGGTGATCGAAGTCGCGACGTATCGCCGATGATCGAGTTGCCCGACCCCGTTCAGGACCAGGGCATAGCCTGCCGTGAACAGCACGTTGCTGACGGCCCATCCGGAAACACCGGGCAGGTCCGGCCGCAGGAGGGTGATGACGCACCCGATCGCATAACATGCATAGGCCGCCGCCCAGCAGAGGAGCGGGACGCGCCGGCCGGGCTGTTCGTGAAGCTCCCACAGCGTCGCGCCGCATCCGATGACGAGCGTGCCGATCGCCAGGCAATAGAGGGTCAATAGGCCAGCCTGCATGGATGCTTTCCGGGTATCACGGTGCGAAATTTCGGTACAACCCTCGCATGACCAGGTTCATGCGAAGGCCTTCACTGTAAGGGAGCGGCCTGTCTGCGGGGACCCGCCCCTCCATCAGCGATGGTCGCCGAACCAATCTAGCGGGCCGGCACGTCCGCCGCCACGGTGAAACTGCGCGGTCCCGGCGGGGTGCCGCCGGCGCGTCCCGGTTGCGAAAACCGATCGTCGCGGTAGGCTGCCCGGCAGGGTTCAGGAGGTCCGCGATGCTCAAGATCGACGATCCGGCCATCGTGGCGGAAGTGACCGCCATGTCGGACCGGTACGAGGCCGCGCTGATGGCCAATGACGTGGCGGTGCTGGACGCGCTGTTCCGCGATGCGCCGGAGACGATCCGCTATGGCGTGGGCGAGGTCCTGTATGGCTTTGCCGAGATCGCGGCCTTCCGCGTGGGCCGTGCCGGCGGGTCGCCGCAGCGGCGGGTGCTGCGGCGGGTGGTCACCACGTTCGGCACCGACATGGCGACCGTGAACCTGGAATTCCAGCGCGAGGGCGCGACCCGCATCGGACGGCAGAGCCAGACCTGGCTGCGGACCGAGGCCGGCTGGAAGATCACCTGCGCCCATGTCTCGCTGATGGCCGACATCTCGTAGGATGCCTGCGAGGCAGCCTTTCACGTACCGGACAGGGGCGGCGGCGTGACGACGCGATGCCGCACCACCTGGCCCACCAGCACCAGCGCCGGGCTGCCCACGGCATGGGCGCGCGCCAGCGCCGGCAGGTCGGCCAGGGTTCCCGTCAGCACGCGCTGGTCGGGCCGGGTGCCGCGCTCCACCACGGCGGCGGGCCAGTCGGGCGGCAGGCCGTGGCGCACCAGCATGGTGCACAGGTCCGGCAGCGCGGTGACGCCCATATAGATCGCGATGGTCTGCCCCGGCCGGGCCATGCTGTCCCACGGCAGGTCCAGCGTGCCGTCGCGGCGGGCGTGACCGGTGACGAACAGGCAGGACTGGGCGCAGTCCCGGTGGGTCAGCGGAATGCCGGCATAGGCGGCGCAGCCGCTGGCCGCCGTGATGCCCGGCACGACCTGGAACGGAATTCCCGCCGCCATCAGGGCCTCGATCTCCTCGCCGCCGCGACCGAAGATGAACGGGTCCCCGCCCTTCAGGCGCAGCACCCGCTCGCCCGCCCGCGCGCGGCGGATCAGTTCGGCATTGATGTCGTCCTGCGGCATGGTGTGGCGGTCGCGCTGCTTGCCCACGAACACCCGCTCGGCATCGCGGCGCACCCGGTCCATCAACGCGGGCGGCAGCAACTGGTCGTACAGCACCGAATCCGCGTTCTGCATCAGGTGCAGCGCCCGCAGGGTCAGCAGGTCCGGGTCCCCCGGCCCGGCGCCGACCAGCCAGACCTCGCCCCCGGTCTGCGCGCCGGCCAGCAGGTGGTCCAGTACCTGTCGCGCGGCCGCGTGTTCGCCGCGCTGCGCCGCCTCGCCGCCTGGGCCGTCCAGGAAATCCTCCCATACCCGGCGGCGGCGGCCGATATCGGGGCAGGCAGCCACGACATGAGCGCGCTCGGCCTGCAGGAAGCGCGCCAGCGCGTCGAGCCCGGCCGGCATCACGGCCTCGATCCGCTCGCGCAGGCGCCGGGCCAGCACCGGGGCCGCGCCGCCGGTGGAAATCGCGATCCGCACCGGCCCGCGATGGATCTGCGCGGGCGTGATGAAGGAAGACGGCTCCGGGTCGTCCACCGCGCAGACCGGGATATTCAGCGCATCGGCCTGCGCCGCGACGGCGCGGTTCACCGCCCGGTCGTCGGTCGCGGCATAGACCAGGCGGCTGCCGGGCAGCAGCGCACGCACCCGGTCGGGCGTCGCCTCGCCCGCGATGTGGGTGATCCGCCCTTCGGCCTGCCAGGCGGCCAGCGTGTCCTCCAGCCGGGGGGCCAGGATGTCGATCCGCGCGGCGTGGGCCAGCAGCAGCCGGACCTTGTTCAGCGCGATCCCGCCGCCGCCCACCACCACCACCCGCGCGCCGCGCAGCCGCAGCGCCAGCGGGAACCAGCCGGGGTCGGTCGCATCGCTCATGCCGCACCTGCCGGGGCGGGCAGGGGGCAGGCCCGCGCCAGGATGAAATCGGTGATGGCGGCGGTATCCGCCAGGTCCAGCCGCGCCAGGCCCGGCGGCAGGGGCAGCGCCGCCGCGTCGGTGGCAACGGCGGCGATGTGCGGGGTGGCGGGCCACAGCGCGTCCTTGCCCACGTCGGGCCGATACACCTCGATCGCCACGGGCAGCGCGGCACGGAAGCCCTCGACCAGGATCAGGTCCACCGGTGCCATGCGCGCGATCAGGTCGGGCAGCGCCGGCTCGCCCGGGGCGGCGCATTCATGCAGCAGCGCCCAGCGCGTGCCCGACGCCACCATGACCTCCCGCGCTCCGGCCTCGCGATGACGGTGGGAATCCTTGCCCGGCTGGTCCATGTCGAACCCATGATGCGCGTGCTTGACGGTCGAGACCCGCAGCCCCCGCGCGCCCAGCGCCGCCAGAAGCCGGACGACCAGCGTCGTCTTGCCCGCGCCGCTGCGCCCGGTAATTCCCATGATGGCGGGTGTCCGCATCTGTCCGCCCGTCTTCCCTGCTGTGGTGCCTGATGGCCCTGGTGGTCGTGTCGTCGGGGCGTACAGGTGCCTATAATCCCCGGTGCTGACAAGATGGGCGGGGCAGGGGAAAATGATGCGGTATGCTTGCGTGATCCTGGCGGGGGGGGCCGCCACGCGCATGGGCGGTGGGGACAAGCCGCTGCTGCTGGCCGGCGGGCGGACCCTGCTGGGCCGCCTGCTGGACCGGCTGGCCGGGGCCGGGGTGCCGATGGCCATCAACACGCGCGGGGATGCCGCGCGCTTCGCCGCCTTCGGCCTGCCGGTGCTGCCGGACGATACGGCGGACGGCGTGCCGGATGGCGGGGCCGGGCCGTTGGCCGGCGTGCTGGCGGCAATGGACTGGGCCGCCGGGCTGGGGTGCGACGCGGTGCTGACGGTGCCCGGCGACACGCCCTTCGTGCCGCGCGACCTGCTGGCGGCGCTGGCGTCCGCGCCGGCGGTCGCGCTGTCGGGCGGGCGGCGCCACCACCTGGTGGCGCTGTGGCCGGTGGCGGCGCGTGCGGCGCTGCGTGCCCGGCTGGCCGCCACCCCGGCGGGCGCGCCGCGCGCGGCCTTCGGCGTGCGGGCCTTTGCCGAGACGATCGGCATGCGGGAGGTCACTTTCCCGGACCAGCCCTTCGACCCGTTCTTCAACGTCAACACGCCCGAGGACCTGGCCGCCGCCCGGCGCATCGCCGCGACGCAGGACGCCCCACGGGCGTAGACGGCAACGCCGGCCCGCCCGGTGCGTTGACGGCCGGACAAAGGCGGAAAGAGCGGCGGAGAGACAGGATGACCGCACCGGCAAGGATGACCGCGCGGGCGAACTGGCGGGGCATGCTGCGGATCGGCGCATTGCAGTGCCCGGTCGCGCTGTACACCGCCGTCTCGACGTCGGAGCGCATCCATTTCCACATCATCAACCGCGCTACCGGCCACCGGGTGCGCCGGGATTATATCGACGAGGACACCGGCCGCGTGGTCGAGCGCGACGACCAGGTCAAGGGATACGAGACCGACAGCGGCGAGGAGGTGATCCTGACGCCGGAGGACATCGCCGCCGCGATCCCCGACAGCGACAAGACCCTGTCGGTGTCGGCCTTCCTGCGATGCCGCGACATCGACGACCTCTATCTGGACCGGACCTACTACCTTGCCCCCGGTACCGGACCGGCGGCGGGCGCCTATCCCCTGATCCGCGACGCCATCCAGGCGCGGCAGGTCGGGGCGCTGGCGTGCACCGTGCTGTTCCGCCGCATGCGCACCCTCGTGATCCGGGCCGACGGCGCGGGGCTGGTCGCCTCCACCCTGCATTTCGACTACGAGGTGCGCCCGGCGCAGGCGGCGTTCGAGTCCATTCCCGACTTCACGCCCACGCCCGACATGCTGGACCTGGCCCGGCATATCATCCGCTCCCGCCAGGGGCGGTTCGATCCGGCCGCGTTCGAGGACCGGTACGAGGCCGCCGTGACGGCCCTGGTCCAGGCCAGGATCGAAGGCCGGGCCCTGCCGTCCCCACCCGCGAAACCCGCCGCCCCGGCGATCACGCTGATGCAGGCCCTGCGCGAAAGCGCGGGCCAGGTACCCCCCACCCCGGCCCACCGCCGGGGCGCCGCGCGCGGCAGGGCGGCGGCCGCGCATCGCAAGGCGGGTTGAGCCATGGCGCTGGATACCTATCGCAGCAAGCGCGATTTCAAGGCGACGCCCGAGCCCGAGGGTGCCGAGGCGGCGGAAAAGCCGGATACCGGCGCGGGCCATCTGTTCGTCATCCAGAAACATGCGGCACACCGCCTGCATTACGACCTGCGGCTGGAAATGGATGGCGTGCTGAAGAGCTGGGCGGTGACGCGCGGCCCCAGCCTGAACCCGGGCGACAAGCGCCTGGCCGTGCAGGTCGAGGACCACCCGCTGGATTACGGCACGTTCGAGGGCACGATCCCGAAGGGGCAGTATGGCGGCGGCACGGTCATGCTCTGGGACAAGGGCACGTGGACGCCGCTGCACGATCCGGTCCGGGGCCTCGCCAAGGGGCATCTCGATTTCGAACTGCGGGGCGAAAAGCTTCACGGACGCTGGAACCTGGTGCGGATGGACGGACACCGCGAGGGAACGCATGAGAACTGGCTGCTGATCAAGGCCGCCGATTCCGATGCACGGTCGAAGAACGATGCCGATATCCTCGAAGAGCGGCCGGAATCCGTAAAGACCGGCCGTGCGATGGACGACATCGCGGCCGGTGCGCCAGGGAAGGACAGGGTCGGGAAGGCGGCGGCCCAAAAAGCCGTGACGAAGAAAGCCGCGATACCGAAGGACGCGCCGCAGGCGGACGCGGCCGCGACAGGCGCCGCACCCTGCGCGGGGGCGAAGCCCGGCCCGTTGCCATCCTTCGTCGAGCCCGAACTGGCCACCCTGGTGCGCGCGGCCCCCACCGGCCCGCAATGGCTGCACGAGGTCAAGTTCGACGGCTACCGCCTGCTGGCGCGGATCGAAGCCGGACGGGTCGTGCTGCTGACCCGCACGGGCCTGGACTGGACCGCCCGGTTCGGCGACCAGATCAGTGCCGCGCTGGCGTCCCTGCCGGTGCGGACGGCGCTGATCGACGGCGAACTGGTGGTGGAAACCGCAGGCGGGACCTCGGATTTTTCCGCTCTCCAGGCCGATCTCAGCGCCGGCCGCACCGACCGCTTCATCTTCTACGTCTTCGATCTGTTGCATCTGGACGGCTACGACCTGCGCGACGCGACGCTGGAGGCGCGCAAGGGCGCGCTGCACGACCTGGTGCCGGACGATGCGGCGCGGCTGCGCTTCAGCGGCCATTTCGACGAGGCCGGGGGGCAGGTGCTGCGCCATGCCTGCCGCCTGGGCCTGGAGGGAATCGTCTCCAAGCAGCGGGACGTGCCCTACCGGTCGGGACGGGGCCGGGACTGGGTGAAATCGAAATGCGTGGCGCGGCAGGAATTCGTGATCGGCGGCTACGTGCCCTCGACCGCCAGCCGGGGGGCGGTCGGCTCGCTGGTCCTTGGGGTCCAGGAAAACGGCAGGCTGGTCCATGTCGGCCGGGTCGGGACCGGCTTCACCGCCGCGACGGCGGCGGACCTGCTCCGGCGCCTGCAACCGCTTGATGTTCCCGACAGTCCCTTCGCCGCTGCCCTGACGGCCCGCGAGCGAAAGGGGGTGCGCTATGTCCGCCCCGATTGCGTGGCGGAAGTGGAATTCCGCGCCTGGACCGCCGACGGCCATCTGCGCCACGCGGCGTTCCTGGGCCTGCGCGAGGACAAGCCGGCGGCCGACATCGTCCGCGAGGTCGAAGCGCCCGACCCCGTATCCTCCGGCCCTTCATCCAAACCGGTCAAACCGGTTTCCCCGGAACCCGCGCCTGCCCGCCCGGCCCGCACCCTGACCCATCCCGACCGGTCCTACTGGCCGGATGCCGGCGTGACCAAGCAGGACCTGGCCGATTATTACGCCGCGATCTGGCCGCGAATGGCGCCCTTCATCACCGACCGCGCGCTGGCGCTGTTGCGCTGCCCCAACGGCATCGCGGGGCCGCGCTTCTTCCAGAAGAACTTATGGAAGGGCGCCGGCGGTCACCTGGTGCCGTTGCGGGACCCGGAAGGCGATCCCGGCACGCCGCTGATCGGCCTGCGCGACCGCGACGGGCTGATCGACCTGGCGCAGGCCGCCGCGCTGGAAATCCATCCCTGGGGCGCGTCCGCCCAGGCGTGGGACCAGCCCGACATGATCGTGATGGACCTCGATCCCGGCGACGGCGTGCCCTGGTCCATGGTGATCGAGGCGGCGCGGGAAATCCGCGCGCGGCTGGAACGGTCCGGCCTCGCGTCCTTCGTCAAGACGACCGGCGGCAAGGGGCTGCATGTCGTGGCGCCGCTGAAACCCGGGGCCGACTGGACGGCGGTCAAGGCCTTCACCCGGTCCATGGCCCAGGCGATGGTGTCGGACAGCCCGCAGCGTTACGTGGCCACCATCACCAAATCCAGGCGCCAGGGCCGTATCCTGGTCGATTACCTGCGCAACCAGCGCGGCGCGACCGCCGTCGCGCCCTATTCCCCCCGTGCCCGCCCCGGCGCGCCGGTCGCGATGCCGCTGGCCTGGAACGAACTGGGGCCGGATATCGGACCCGCGCATTTCACCATCGGGACGATCGCCGCCCGACTGGCGGTCGCGGACCCGTGGGCGGAGATCCGTGACGCGGCCCGGCCGCTCCGTTAAGGGCCGCTCCGTCAGGAGGTTCCATCCTGCGCCAGGCTGGCCCGCAACGCATCCAGGATACTGACCACATTGCCGGTCTTCGGTTTCGCGGCCTCGCGGGCCGGCGCCCGCTTCCGGCCCTTCTGCCTGGCCGCGATGATGTCCAGCAGCCGTTCCTGCACCGGGTCGCGGACCATCTCCGGGTCCCAGGGCTGCGTCTGCCGGTCGATCAATGCCGTCAGCAGCTTCATTTCCGGGCTGTCGGCGGACTCGGCCTCGGACGCCGGCCGGGTCCGTGCGGCGGGGTGGCCGCCATTGCGGACCGCGTTTCCGTCATGCAGGGTCCACAGCACGATCCCCTTGCCGCGCGGTTCCAGCAGCACCGCGCGTTCGCGCCGGTACAGCACCAGGCGCGCGATGCCGACCATCCCGGCCGCCTCCATCGCGGCCCGGATGACGGCGAAGGCCTCCACGCCGATGGTATCGTCCGGCATCAGGAAATGCGGCGCGTCATACCAGACCCAGCCGATGCTGCCCGCCGGCACGAAACTTTCGATGTCGATCGTACGAGTGCTGTCCAGGGCGACGGATTCCAGCTCCTCGTCCTCCAGCAGCACATAATGGTCGTCGTCGCGCGGATAGCCCAGCACCTGCTCGTCGTCCGCCACGGGCGCGCCGCTCTGCGCATCGACATAGCGGCTGACGACGCGGTGGCCAGTCCGCCGGTTGATGGTGTGGAAACGAACCGTCTCGCTGCCGGTCGTCGCCGGCATCATGGTCACGGGACAGGTGACCAGCGAGACCTTCAGATAGCCCGTCCAGGATGGTCTGTCCGCCATGGCGACGCGCCCGTTCATGCCTTTATGCCGGCCGAACGCCCCGCCCGCGCCGGCGGTTCCCCCGCGCGGGCCGTGCAACTCCCGTATCATCCGGTCGTTCCAGGCGAAGCACGCCTGCGCCCGGGGGGACCGTCATGAAAAGCGCCGTTCGACTGGCCGCGATCGTCTGCTGCGCGGCGCTGGGCGGCCCGGGCCTTTCGCTGGCCCAGGGCACCCAGCCGCCCAGGATACCGCCCGCGGCCAATCCCCACGCCGCCGTCCCGCCCGAACGCATGGGCAGCACGCATTCCATGCTCTGCGCCAGCGAAATGACGCCGACGCAGTGCGTCCATCCCGAAAAGCCCGGACCGCCCCCCGAACATGCGGCCCCGCCCGGCGCGACCCCGCCATCCAGCGAGGTGCCGAAAAAGCCGAGCCGTCCGCCCTCGGCACCCCCGCCGGTCACCGCGCCGCCCTGACGGGCCGGCGGGGCGGCCCGCCGGTCAGCCCGCGCGCGGCGGGCGGGCGTTGGCGGCGGCCACGCGCTTGCCCCACGTGACCAGCTCCTGCGTGCAGTCGTCGCGGTCCAGCGTGCATTCGATCAGCGTCGGGCCGTTGCGGTTGGCGCGCGCCTGCTCGATGGCGGCGGCCAGTTCCCCCCCGGTGCGGGCGCGCAGGCCCAGCCCGTTGCCCTCGCCGGCGTTGAAGACCTCCATCAGGCCCGCATAATCCCAGTTCTTGACGTTGTTGTACGGGCCGTCATGAATCATGACTTCGATCGTGTAGCCATGATTGTTGATCAGGAAGATGATCACCGGCAGGTCGTGGCGGATCATCTGCGCGACTTCCTGCGCCGTCAGCTGGAACGACCCGTCGCCCACCATCAGCACATGCTGCCGCTCGGGGGCGGCCAGGGCATTGCCGAACGCGGCGGGAACCGACCAGCCGATATGGCCCCACTGCATTTCCAGTTCCACCCGCGCGCCGTACGGCAGCTTCATGCGCACGGCGTTGAACCAGGAATCGCCGGTTTCGGCGGTCAGGGTGGTCCGCGGCGTCAGCAGGGCGCCGATCTGGCGGGCCATTTCGGCATTGTTCAGCGGCGCGGTCGGGGCTGCGGCCGGCGTCTGCGGCGTCACGTAGGCGCCGCCCCGGGCGGTGGCGTCGCGCCGCACGGTATGCGCGGCCAGCCGGGTCAGGAAGTCGCGCATGTCGATGCCCGCATAGGCAACGCCGCCCACCGTGACCGCGTGGCGTTCCACCAGCATCACATTGTCGCCCTTGGGCCAGGCCGACCAGCCGACGGTCGCGTAATCGTTGAAGACCGGCGCCAGGCAGATCACGCCCTCCGCGCCCTCGACCGCCTGCTGCGCGCCCGGGCTGCTGACCTCGCCCCAGTAATGGCCGCGATAGCCGGGATGGTCCTCGGGGAAGAAGCTCTTGGCGGCGGCCATGGTGGTGACGGCGCAGCCCAGCGCGTCGGCCAGGGCCACGGCCTGGGCCTGCGCGCCGGCCGCGCGGATGCGGCTGCCGACCAGCATCGTCACGCTGCCGCGCTGTTCGATGAAGGCAAGCGCCGCATCCACCGCCGCCTTCAGGCTGGCCTCGTCCGGGGCCGGCGGGCTCAGCAGCGCGTCGATCCCGCCCGGACGCACGCAGGGCGCCCCCGCGACGTTGCAGGCGATTTCCAGATAGGCGGGCTTCTTCTCGCGCAGGGCGGTACGGATCACATGGTCGATCTTGGCGGGCGCGTCCTCGGCCGACACGATGGATTCGGCGGCGCAGGTGATATGCCGCGCCATCTCAAGCTGATAGCCGTAATCGGTGGTGCCCAGCGTATGATGCAGGATGTGCCCGGTGCCGTGGTCGTTCGCGTTCGGCGCGCCGGAAATCAGGATCACGGGCAGGTTTTCGGCATAGGCGCCGCCCAGCGCGTTGAAGGCCGACAGGGCGCCGACGCTGAAGGTCACGATCGCGGCGGCGGCCCCGTTGGCGCGGGCATAGCCCTCGGCGCTGAACCCGCAATTCAGCTCGTTGCTGCAATAGATCTGCTGCATGTCGGTGTTGAGCAGAAGCTGGTCCAGCAGCACCAGGTTGTAGTCGCCGGCCACCGCGAAATGGTGTTTCAGCCCGATCTGGGCCAGCCGATCCGCGAGATAGCGTCCAACGGTATAGGTCATCACATGGCTCCTTGCATCGCTGCAGCCATGGTGATCCTGCCTTATACCAACGTCAAATATATGGTATGTGTCGATTCCATACACAGGATATATGGATATGGACCTGCGTCACCTGCGCTATTTCGTGGCGGTCGCCGAACGGGGCGGCTTCACCCGCGCGGCCGAAAGCCTGCACATGGAGCAGCCGCCGCTCAGCCAGCAGATCCGCCAGCTTGAACAGGAACTGGGCGTGACGCTGTTCGAGCGGCTGAGCCGCGGCGTCCGCCTGACCGAGGCCGGGGCCTGCCTGATCGACCAGGCGCGGACCATCCTGGCGATGGACGTGCAGTTCCGCACCGATGCCGGCAGCATCGCGCGGGGCGAGCAGGGCCGGCTGCGCATCGGCCTGGCGGGGGCGGTGTCCCTGCTGCCGCTGATCCCGCAGGCGATCCGGCTGTTTCGCGACCGCTGGCCCGGCATCGTCCTGACGATGGAGGACAGCAACACCCCCGCGCTGATCGACGCCCTGCGCCAGCGCCGGCTGGACATCGCGATCATCCGCCCCCCGGTCGCCGAGCCCGACATCGCAACGACGCCCCTGCTGGACGAACCGACGGTGATCGCCCTGCCCAGCGGCCACCCGGCGGGAGAGGAGGAGGAGATCGACCTGGCGCGCATCGCGGGCGAACCGCTGATCATCTTCGACCGCGCCCTGGGCCCGGGCTTCTATGACGCGATCCTGTCGGCCTGCCAGGCGGCGGGATTCACGCCCGCATTCGGCCAGGGGGCGCCGCAGATCGCCTCCACCGTGCCGCTGGTGGCCGCCGGGCTGGGGGTGTCGATCGTGCCGGACTGCCTGCGCCAGATCCATGCCGGCGGCGTCACCTACCACGCCATTCGCGGCACCGCGCCGCTGGCCTCGCTGGCTATCGCGACGCTGGCGGGCGCATCGGGGCCGCTGGTGCCGCGCTTTGTCGAGACGCTGCGGGAGCGGGTGGTTCTTTTTTGAAAAAAGAGCCAAAAAACTTTTGATTTATTCAGGTCTTTTCAGGACTGGCTTTGGGTCTGGTTCTGGCCTTGGTCGGGCGGGGCTTCGGGCATCGTGGGCGGCCAGAAGGCCTGGGCGATCTCGCCCTGCACCAGGCGCAGTTCGCGCTGCACCCAGTCCAGGAATTCGTGCAGGCCGCGCAGGATGATGTCCTGCACCGTCTGTTCGGCCAGGGTCGCGCGCAGTTCCTCGATCCGCTCGGCGGCGGCGTAGCCGTTCTTCAGCCCGTAATCGGTGCGCAGATGCCCCACCGCCCAGTGCAACTGGCGCAGGCTGGTCGACAGCGCGCGCGGGAAGCCGTCATTCTTCAGCAGGAAGCCCACGACGCGGCCGGGCGTGATCTCGCCCGACGCGGTGCGGCGGAAGGCGTGATAGGCGGCGGCGGCACGCAGCACGGCGGACCATTGGCCGATATCGACCTCCGACCCCACGCCGGTCCCGCTGGGCAGCAGCGTGTGGTATTTGATGTCGATCAGCCGGGTGATCTGGTCGCCGCGTTCCAGCGTGCGGCCCATCAGGTAGAACAGCCACGCCTGGTCGCGATAGAACGTGCCCTCGGTAATGCCGTGATGGGTCTGGCAATCCTGCTTCAGCCGGGCGCACAGGCCGGACAGGTTCGACGACCGGATATCGCTGGGCCCCAGCGCGCGGATCGAATTGGTGAAGATGTTGAGCTGCGTCCACATCTCGGTCGAAATCAGCGGGCGCAGCGCGCGGGCGTTCTCGCGCGCCGCATGGGCGATCGAGGCGATGGAGTTCGGATTCTCGCGGTCGGTGACGTAGAAATCGACGACATTCTGCTCGGACGCCGTGTCGTGCCGTGCGAAGAACCGCTCCTCGTCCGCGTTGATCTGCACGATCGACAGCCAGCCGGTGGCGGTGCTGCGCGTGCGCACGAACGTCTCGGTCACGTCGATCAGCCGGGCCAGGTTCTCGATCCGCTCCATGTACCGCGCCAGCCAGATCGTGCATTCGGCATAGCGCGACAGCAGGTTGGGCATCGCGATGCCCCCGGGCGGAAGATCGACGACGATATGGCTCATGATGCCAGCACCCATGTATCCTTCGACCCCCCGCCCTGCGAGGAGTTGACGACCAGCGATCCCTTGCGCAGCGCCACGCGCGACAGCCCCCCCGGCAGCACCCAGGTCGATCGCCCCGTCACGGCGAAGGGCCGCAGGTCGACATGCCGCGCCTCGATCCCGGCCTCGCACAGGGTCGGGCAGACCGACAGGTCGATGACCGGCTGGCTGATGTAATTGGCCGGATCGGCCAGCAGCTTGGCGCGGAATTCCTCCAGCTCGGTCTTCGTCGCGTGCGGGCCGATGATCAGGCCGTACCCGCCGGATTCCCCCACCGGCTTGACCACCAGCCGCTCCAGGTTGGCCAGCGTGTAGGCCAGGCCCTCGGCCTCGGCGCAGATATGCGTCTCGACATTCGACAGGATCGGCTCTTCCGACAGGTAATAGCGGATGATGCGCGGCATGTAGGCGTACACCGCCTTGTCGTCCGCCACCCCGGTGCCGATCGCGTTGGCGATGGTCACGTTGCCCCGGCGATAGGCGTCCACCAGGCCGGGCACGCCCAGCATGCTGTCGGGGTTGAAGACCCGCGGGTCCAGGAAATCGTCGTTCAGGCGCCGGTAGATCGAATGGACCGGGCGCAGGCCGGCGACCGTGCGCATGAACACGCGCCCGCCCTCGACCACCAGGTCGCGGCCCTCGACCAGCGGCACGCCCATCTCGCGCGCCAGGAACACATGCTCGAAATAGGCGGAATTGTAGATCCCGGGTGACAGCAGCACGACTTCGGGGTCCGCCACGCCCTGGGGGGCGACCTCGGCCAGCGCGTGGCGCAGGCGCGGCCCGTACTCGTCCACCGGCATCAGGTCCAGCCCGGCGGCCAGGTCGGGCATGACGCGCAGCATCATGTGCCGGCTCTCGATGACGTAGGACACGCCGGACGGCGTGCGCGCATTGTCCTCCAGCACCAGGAAGGTGCCGTTGCCGTCACGGACCAGGTCGGTGCCGTTGATATGGACATAGACCCCGCCCGGCACGTCCAGCCCTTCCATCTCGGGCCGGTAGTTGGCGTTGCCCAGCACCAGGTCGGCCGGGATGATCCCGTCCCTGAGGATGCGGCGTTCGTGATAGATGTCCCACAGGAAATGGTTCAGCGCCGTGACCCGCTGCTGCACGCCGCGATTGACATGGTCCCACTCGGCGGCGGTCAGCACGCGCGGGATCAGGTCGAAGGGCAGGATGCGGTCGATCGCGTCGCGGTCGGTATAGACGGTGAAGGTGATGCCCAGGTTGTACAGTCCGGCCTCGGCCGCGCGGGCCCTCTGCCGCAGTTCCGTCAGGCCGAACTGCGACAGCCGTTCGCGCACCAGGGCCAGGCTGTCGGGCGGGGCGTCCCTGCGGTTCATCAGTTCGCAGAAGAAATCCGGCTTGTCATAGGACACGAACAGGCCCGGCCCCTGCGGGGCGTTGTGCTCCGTCAGGTCGCTCATTGTCCCGTTTTCCCCCCTGCGAGGCAGGAGATCAGGCGCGAAGGAATCATTTTCACCACCTGCTGGTCCGTTTCCGTTACAGCCAAGCAAGAAATCGCCCCGCCGCCAAGACACAATCCGTATACTCTTCCGGCCACGATGATTTCATGGCGGGCCGGGCCGAATTACGGTGTTTCCCTCTGGTCGCGGACGGGAAAGCTGGCTAGCGTTCCCGGGCGGAATTTCCATTTACCTCAAGGTCGATGCATGACCCTGCATGTCGCGCTGACACATCGCACACGGTACCGCTACGACCGCCCGGTCTCGCTCGGTCCGCAGACGATCCGGCTTCGTCCCGCCCCGCATGCCCGCACGCCCATCGTGTCGTACGCCCTGCGGATCGAACCCAAACCCCATTTCATCAACTGGATGCAGGACCCGTCGGGCAATTACCAGGCCCGGATCGTCTTTCCCGAACGCGTCACGCATTTCGATGTCGCGGTAGATCTGGTGGCCGACATGGCCACAATCAATCCGTTCGACTTCTTTCTGGAGCCCGAGGCCGAGCACTGGCCCTTCGCCTACGACCCCGTCCTGGCGGGCGAACTGGCGCCGTACCGCGTCCGCGAAACCCCGGGCCCGCTGCTGCAGGCCCTGCTGGACGGGCTGGACCGGACCGAACAGCGCACGGTGGACATGCTGGTCGCGCTGAACCAGCAGATCCAGCACCGCATCGCCTATGTGGTGCGCATGGAACCGGGCGTCTGGACGCCCGAGGAAACGCTGGCACGCGGGCAGGGCTCGTGCCGCGACAGCGCATGGCTGCTGGTGCAGATCCTGCGGCACCTGGGCTTCGCCGCGCGTTTCGTGTCCGGCTACCTGATTCAGCTCGTCGCGGACCAGAAGCCCGTGACCGGGCCCGAGGGCCCGACCGAGGATTTCACCGACCTGCACGCCTGGGCCGAAATCTACCTGCCCGGCGCGGGCTGGGTCGGGCTGGACGCGACATCGGGCCTGCTGACGGGCGAGGGGCACATTCCCCTGGCCGCGACGCCCGAACCGGCCTCGGCCGCGGCGATTTCCGGGCTGGTCGAACCGTGCGAGACCGAGTTCGATTTTTCCATGGCGGTGACGCGGGTGCTGGAAACCCCGCGCACCACCCGCCCGTACGACGACGCGCAATGGCAGGCGATCCTGGAGGCCGGCCGGGCGGTGGACGCCACGCTGGCGGCGGGCCATGTCGGCCTGACCATGGGGGGCGAGCCCACCTTCATCGCCGCCGCCGACATGGACGCGCCGGAATGGAACATCGACGCGCTGGGTCCGACCAAGCGCGCCTATGCCGGCCGCCTGCTGCGGCGCCTGCTGCCGCTGTGGTCGAAGGGGGCGGCGATCCAGCACGTGCTGGGCAAGCACTACCCCGGCGAGCAACTGCCGCGCTGGGCGCTGCTGTGCCACTGGCGGCGGGACGGCGAGCCGGTGTGGACCGACCCGGAACTGCTGGCCTCGGACGACGACACCGACACCGCGACCGAGCGTGACGCCGCCGCCTTCTGCGCCGCGCTGGCCGAACGGCTGCAGGTCGATCCCGGCCTGGTCAGCCCGGCCTACGAGGATATCCACTACTATCTGTGGCGCGAGCACCGCCTGCCGGCCAACGTGGTGGTCGAGGACGCGAAGCTGCGCGACCCGCTGGAGCGCGAACGCCTGGCGCGGGTCTATGGCCACGGGCTGAACGTGCCGGTGGGCAGCGTGCTGCCGCTGCGGGTGGTGGTGCGCGACGGGGTGCGCCGCTGGCAGTCCGGCCGCTGGTTCTTCCGTGGCGACCTGATGTTCCTGGTCCCGGGCGATGCCCCGCTGGGCTTCCGCCTGCCGTTGCAGAGCCTGCTGTGGGCCAGCGACGCCAGCATCGACCACGACGTGGAACGCGACCCGTTCGCGCCCGTGGCCCCGCTGCCGCCCCATCCGGCGCTGGCGCGGCGGACGGGCCCCGCCCTGGATGGCATCGCCCCCGAATGGACCCGCCAGGGCGTTCCCGGCCGCGACCACGGCAGCATTCCGGGCGGCGCGGCCGCCGAGGGGCCGGCCCTGTCCGACCTGCCGGCCCTGCCGCCCTATCCCGGCGGCGGGCTGGGCCGTATGTCGCTGGACCGGGCGATGGCCGATCACCTGGTCGCCGTGGGGCAGGAGGAGCCGGAACTGGTCCGCACCGCCCTGGCGGTCGAGGCAAGGGGCGGGATCCTGCATGTGTTCTTCCCGCCGCTCTACGCGGCCGAGGACTGGCTGGACCTGTGCGCGGCGGTCGAGGATACGGCTCGCGCCTTCGGCCGCAAGGTGGTGCTGGAAGGCTACCAGCCGCCACGCGACTCCAGGCTGCTGAATTTCTCGATCACGCCCGACCCGGGGGTGATCGAAGTCAACATCCACCCCGCCGCAAGCTGGGACGAACACGTCACCCGCAGCGATCAACTGTACGACCAGGCGCGGCAGGTCGGGCTGATCGCCGAGAAATTCATGGTCGACGGGCGCCATGTCGGCACCGGCGGCGGCAACCACGTGGTGATGGGCGCGGCCCGCGCGGCCGACAGCCCGTTCCTGCGCCGGCCGGACCTGCTGAAATCGCTGCTGGGCTTCTGGCACAACCACCCGTCGCTGTCCTATCTGTTCAGCGGCCTGTTCATCGGCCCGTCCTCGCAGCACCCACGGGTGGACGAGGCCCGGGACGACAGCATTGCGGAACTGGAAATCGCCTTCGCCCAGGTGCGGCCCGGCCAGCATACGCCCCCCTGGCTGACGGACCGGCTGTTCCGCAACCTGCTGGCGGACATCACCGGCAATACCCATCGCACCGAATTCTGCATCGACAAGCTCTACGCCCCCGAAAGCGCGTCCGGCCGGCTGGGGCTGGTGGAATACCGCGCCTTCGAAATGCCGCCGCACCCCCAGATGGCGGCGGCGCAGATGCTGCTGATGCGCGCCGCGGTCGCCGCGTTCTGGAACCGGCCCTATGACCGCCGCCTGGTGCGCTGGGGCACGCGCCTGCATGACGATTTCATGCTGCCGTACTACGTCCGCCAGGATTTCGAGGACGCGATCGCCGAACTGCGCACCCTGGGCGCGCCGCTCGATCCCGCGTGGTTCGCCCCCCACCTGGCCTTCCGCTTCCCCGAAATCGGCGCGATCTCGCTGCTGGGCATGACGGTCGAGCTGCGCCACGCGCTGGAACCGTGGCACACCCTGGCCGAGGAACCGGGCTCGGGCGGCACCGTCCGCTATGTCGACAGTTCCGCCGAACGGGTGCAGGTCCAGGTCACGGGCTGGGTGGACGAACGCTACGTCCTGGCCTGCAACGGCGTGGGCGTTCCCCTGACCCGGACGGAACGGCAGGGCGAATATGTCGGCGGCGTGCGCTTCAAGGCGTGGAATCCCCCCAGCGCCCTGCATCCCACCGTGGGCGTGCAGTCGCCGCTGGTCTTCGACGTCTACGATAGCTGGACGGGGCGTAGCCTCGGCGGCCTGACCTATCACGTCGCCCACCCGGGCGGCCGCAATTACGAAACCCGCCCCGTGAACGCGAACGAGGCCGAGGCCCGGCGCCGCACGCGCTTCTTCCCCTTCGGCCACACGGTGGGGGCGATGGCGGCGCCGGCGCTCCGGCGCTCGCTGGAACAGCCGCGCACGCTGGACCTGCGCCGCTTTCCCTGACCGTTCCCGCTGACCGTTCTCCCTGCGGCGCGGCTCGACCGGGGCCGCAGGGGGAACGGCGGCCGTGCCGCGGGCGTTAGTCCGGACTGTGAAACAACGTCCCGGAGGCCCTCGCCGTGAAGCTGTTCGCCTGCCAGTCCTGCGACCAGACCCTGTTCTTCGAGAACACGATGTGCGAACGCTGCCATCACGTCCTCGGCTATCTGGCGGATTGCGACGACCTCAGCGCCCTGGAACCGGCCGAGGATGCGGACGCGGACCAGGATACGGCCACGCGCCTGTGGCGCCCCCTGGCGGCCGGCGCGGCCGGCGGACTCTACCGGTTCTGCGTCAATGCCGAACACGGCGTGTGCAACTGGCTGGTGCCCGATGGCGGCGACGCCTTCTGCATCGCCTGCCGCCATAACCGGGTGATCCCCGACCTGTCGATCGAAGGCAACGGCGAGCGCTGGCGCCGCCTGGAAACGGCCAAGCACCGGCTGATCTACACGCTGCTGCGCCTGAACCTGCCGGTGAAGACCCGCCAGGAGGACCCGCAGGGCGGCCTGGCCTTCGATTTCCTGGAGGACGCGCCGGACGGGACCCACGCGATGACGGGCCACCAGGACGGCGTCGTCACCATCGCGGTGCGCGAGGCCGACGATGCCGCGCGCGAGACGATGCGCGTGGAAATGGGCGAGCATTACCGCACCCTGCTGGGCCATTTCCGGCACGAGGTCGGGCATTATTACTGGAACGTCCTGGTGCGCGACGGCGGACGGCTGGAAGAATGCCGGGCGGTGTTCGGCGACGACACCGCCGATTACCAGGCGGCGCTGCGGCACCATTACGACTCCGGGCCGCCCCCGGGCTGGCAGGATCTTTACGTCAGCGAATACGCCACCACCCACCCGTGGGAGGATTTCGCCGAGACCTGGGCGCACTACCTGCACATCGTCGCCACGCTGGAAACGGCGCGGGCCTACGGCCTGTCGGTCGACGTGCGGGTGT
Organism: Gluconacetobacter diazotrophicus PA1 5; assembly: GCF_000021325.1. GTDB lineage: Bacteria > Pseudomonadota > Alphaproteobacteria > Acetobacterales > Acetobacteraceae > Gluconacetobacter > Gluconacetobacter diazotrophicus. Next base: position 2,496,425 of record NC_011365.1, read on the forward strand.
CCCACGATCCCTCGCTGCAGACCGACATCGGCTTCGATCCCTATGAAGTCGATTCCTTCGCGCCGATCGCGCGGGCGTGGCTGCCCCTGACCTATGCCGTCAACAGCCTGAACCGCTCGATGGGCCAGGGGGATTTCTATCCCTTCGTCCTGCCGCCCGCGGTGCTGGAAAAACTGGCCTTCATCCACGCCCTGGTCCACGGCGCCCGCACCGCCTGAATCGCGCGTCCCACCGGGGCGGCCGCGCCCGGCCGGCGCAAAGCCGTTTACTGTTGACCGTCCTTCGCCCATACATCCTGCATCATGGACATGGCGCAGATCCCTGTGGACGAGATGGTGGACGGCCGTGGCGGCGTCCGGCCCCATTGGCGCGGCCTGCTCAGCATGATCAGCGACCTCGGCCATCGCGAACTGCTCGAACGGGGCAGGCTGATGGCGCGCGCCCTGCACGACCAGACGGGGGCCGCCACCGCCGGCCACCCCGGCGGCTGCGACCCGATCCCGCTGCTGCTGACGGCGCAGGAATTCGCCGGCCTGGCCGATGGCCTGGTCCAGCGCGCCGGCCTGCTGGAGGCGGTGCTGCGCGACCTGTACGGCCCGCGCACCCTGCTGGCCGACGGGGTGCTGCCGCCGTCTCTGGTCTATCCCGCGCCGGGCTTCCTGCGCATGGGGCAGGGGCATGGTCCCGGCGCGCCCCCCGGCACGCATCCCGGGGGGCGTGCCGCACCCTTCATGACCTTCTATTCGGCGGACCTGATCCGCGGGCCGGACGGGGCCTGGCGCGTGGTGGCCGACCGGGTGGCGCGCGCCAACGGGGTCGGCCAGGCGCTGGAAAACCGGCGGCAGATGATCCGCATGCTGCCCGAACTGTTTTCGGGGCGTCAGGTCCGGTCCCTGTCCCCGTTCTTCGACGCATGGCAGGACAGCCTGCAACGGCTGGCGGACCTGCCGGACCGTAATCCCGGCCTGGTGCTGCTGACCCCCCGCCCGCGCGGCATGCTGTGGGCGGAACACGTCATCCTGGCGCGCGAACTGGGCTGCGCACTGGCCGAAGCCGGCGACCTGGCGGTGCGCGACGGCGCCCTGTGGCTGAAGACCGTGCGCGGCCTGCGGCGGGTGGACGTGCTGCTGCTGCGCCAGGATGGCTGGACGGTCGATCCGCTGGAACTGGAAGGCGGCTCCACGCCTGGAATCGCGGGCCTGCTGGACGCGGCGCGCGGCGGGGCGGTCCATCTGGTCAACCACCCCGCCGCAGGCGTGGTCGAGGCCCCGGGCCTGGCCGCGTTCCTGCCGTCCCTGGCCCGGACCCTGCTGGGCCAGGACCTGAAGCTGGCGGATGTACGGACGGTCTGGCCGGCGGCGCCCGGCGGCGTCGACAGCCTGCTGTCCGGCGACCGGTCGGCCTGGTGGCTGCGCGACGCGACCGACCCGATGGCGCCGATCCGCCGCCTGGACCGCGCGGGGGGCGACATGATCGCCGCCCTGCGCGACCGGCCGGACCGCTTCGTGGCGGTCAAGGCCGTGGCGCCGTCGCTCGCGCCCTCGGTCCAGCCGGGCGGGATCGAACCCGCGTCGATCGTCCTGCGGCTGTTCGCCCTGTTTGACGGGACGGACTGGCAGGTCGTGCCGGGCGGGCTGGCCCGCCTGCTGCCCGACGCCGAGACCCCGCCGGGCAGTCCGATGCACCGCCCCCGCGACGGCCACGTCGTCACCAAGGATGTCTGGGTCATGGTCGAGGACACGGCCGACCTGGTCGGTACCGCCGCCATCCGCACCCCCATCCTGGCCATCCGGCGGGGGCAGGGCGACCTGCCCAGCCGCGCCGCCGACGATTTCTTCTGGCTGGGCCGCTACCTGGAGCAACTGGAGGACGCCGGCCGCGTACTGCGTGTGGTGACCCGCCGCGTCGGCCGGGTCGACGGGTCGCCCCGCGACCGCGCGGAACTGGAAACCGTGCTGCACCTCGCCCGCCGCGTCGGCCTGCTGCAGGGCGACGTCACGGTGGGGGCCGGGTTCGCGACCCTGGTGCGCGCGCTGTCGGCGGTCACGTTCGATTCCGGCCTGCTGCAGCGCCTGCTGTCCGAAATCGCGCGGGTCGCCGGCGGCCTGCGCGACCGCCTGACGGCCGAAACCTTCGACACCATCATCGAGGGGACCGACACCCTGCGCATCCAGATGCAGGACGCGCGCGTGCCCGGCGACCCGGGCCGCACGCTGGAACGGATCGGCCGCGTCACCGACAGCCTGCTGCGCTATGGCGCGACGATATCCGGGCTGACGGCGGAAAACATGGTCCGCAGCGGCGGGCGCCAGTTCCTCGACCTGGGGCGCCGGGTGGAACGGGCTGGCGCGATCCTGACCTCGGTCGCGCTGGTCCTGCGGCAGAAGGACGTCGACCAGCGGGGCCGGATGGAGGGCGCGCTGCGGCTGATGCTGGAACTCAGCGATTGCGCCATCACCTATCGCTCGCGCTATTTCGCGGTGCTGCAGCCCGCCCCGGTGCTGGACCTGCTGCTGCTGGACGAGGGCAATCCCCGCGGCGTCGCCTGCCAGATGGCGATGATCACCGAGTCCCTGGCCGACCTGGAAGGGGGCGGCGGGGACGCTGGCGGCGCGGACGGGGGCCTGGCCGGAACGGCGCGGGCGGTCATGGACCGGCTGCGCGCCCTGGTCGCGGACATGCTGGCATCCCCGCAGCAGGACGTCGCGGCGGCGGCGCTGCCCGACCGGATTCAGGATATCCATGATACGCTGCGCAGCCTGGGCCGGCAGATCGCCCGGCGCTATTTCGTCGTGCTGACCCCCCCGCGCGCGGTGGGCGGCCTGCGCGGCGCGGACCGTTCCGGCGCGATGGACGGGACGATGGACGAATCATGATCTACCGCGTCCGCCACCTGACCCGCTACGCCTATGGCAGCCCGGTCGACCTCGCCGCCCACATCGTGCATGTCACGCCGCGCGACCTGCCGGGGCAGGTGGTGTGCTGGACCCGGCTGGACGTCACGCCGGCCCCGGCCCGGCGGGTGGACGGCCTGGATTACTTCGGCAACCGCATCGCCTGGCTGTATCACGAGGCCCCGCACCGCACGTTCGACGTCCTGGCGGATTCCGAAGTCGACGTCTCCTTCGCCCCGCCGCCGCCGGACGGCGCGACCCCGGCATGGGAGGACCTGGTCGCCATCGCCCGTGGCGGCGGCGATCCGGTTTGGGACGTGGCCGAATTCCTGTTCGACAGCCCGATGTGCGCGGCCAACCGCGCGGCGGGGGATTACGCGGCCCTGTCGTTCACGCCCGGCCGGCCGGTCCTGGCGGCGCTGCTGGAGCTCAACCGGCGGATCTATACCGAATTCCGCTTTCGCGCCGGTGTCACCACCCTCTCGACCCCGATCGAACAGACCCTCACCCGGCGCGAGGGTGTCTGCCAGGACTTCACCCACCTGATGGTCAGCGCCCTGCGCTGGATCGGCGTGCCGGCCCGCTACATGTCCGGCTATATCCGCACGCGCCCCCCGCCGGGCCAGAAGCGGCGGCTGGGCGCCGACCAGTCCCATGCCTGGGTCGCGGCCTGGCTGGGGCCGGACCATGGCTGGGTCGGGCTGGACCCGACGAACGGAATCGTGGTGCGGGACGAACATGTCGTCCTGGGCTGGGGGCGCGACTATGCCGACATCAGCCCGGTGCACGGGCTGATCCTGGGGGGCGGCAACGACGTGCTGACGGTGGGCGTGGACCTGGTTCCGGCCGACGAATGGCCGGATGACCTGGCCGGCGGCTGACGGGGCTTCGCCCCACGTCCCGCCACAGGCCGGGGGCCTTGGGAAACCGATTCGGTCAGGGGCTGGATTTCTGCAGGCCGGACTCGAAGCCCATGCTCTGCCAGACTTCCTTCTGGGTCATCGGGTGTTTCTTCCTGCCCCCGCCGCCGCAGGCAGCGACCGACAGAAGCAGGGCAGCCAAGCCTAAAAGCCGAATAGTCTGGAACAACGATGCCTCCCGCCTGGACAGGCGGCGTTCATAGCAGGAAATCCGCCCCGCGCGGAAGATCCGGCGTCCCATACGGGGCAGGGGCTTTCCTTGCCGGGGAAACGGGCCGATATAACCGGTCGTAACCCGTCAGGTCACAGGAAGCGGCAGGACAGAATGCTGAAGACCCTTACGCCGGAACCGATGCGCATCCTCCATACCGTCGCCGACCTGCGGCACGTCGTGCGCGCCTGGAAGCAGGACGGGCTGACGGTCGGGCTGGTGCCCACGATGGGCGCGCTGCATGACGGGCACCTCAGCCTGGTGCGGGCGGCCCAGCAGGAAATGGACCGGGTGATCGTCTCGATCTTCGTCAACCCCACGCAATTCGACAATCCGGCCGACCTGGACAGCTACCCCCAGACCCTGGACGAGGATTCGCGCCTGCTGGCCGACGCCGGCACGCATATCCTCTACGCCCCCACGGTGGCCGAGATGTATCCGCCCGGCTTTTCGACCACGATCTCGGTGGCCGGCGTATCCGAAGGGCTGTGCGGCGCCCACCGTCCCGGCCATTTCGACGGGGTGGCCACGGTGGTGTGCAAGCTGTTCCTGCAAAGCCAGGCCGACGCCGCCTTTTTCGGCGAGAAGGATTTCCAGCAGGTCCATGTCGTGCGCCGCATGGCCGCCGACCTCGACATCCCGATCCGCCTGGTGGCCTGCCCGACCCGGCGCGAGGATGACGGGCTGGCCATGTCGTCGCGCAATCGCCGCCTGACCGCCCCCGGCGAACGCGATCGCGCCCGCGCCCTGCCGCGGGCCCTGGGCGACGCCGCGCGGGACATCGCCGCCGGCCGTCCCGTGGGACCGGTGCTGGCGGCGACGCGGACGCGCCTGCTGGATGCCGGCTTCGCCGAAATCGAGTATCTGGAATTGCGGCGCGATTCCGACCTGGCCCCCATGGCGCAGCGCGACGACCAGCCGGCGCGCCTGCTGGTGGCCGGCCGGCTGGGCACGGTCCGCCTGATCGACAACGTGCCGGTAGCTGGGGAAGAAGAGCCGGGCCCGGCCCGGGCCGGCAAGGGGTTGGGGACCCCTTGACCCCAATTCGTCTTCCTACACGTCCAGCGGGCGGGCTTCGTCCGGCAGCATGATGGGAATCCCGTCGCGGATCGGGAAGGCCAGGCCGGCCTGGCGGCTGATCAGCTCGCCGGCCTCGCGGTCATAGATCAGCGGCCCCTTGGTGACGGGGCAGACCAGGACGGACAGCAGGCGGGGGTCCAGGGGGGCTTGGGCGGTTTCGGTCATCGGATCGGTCCTCTCTCCTGCCATCCTTACGACGGCGGGTGGTCAGATGCACCCTCCTCGGGCTCATGTCCAGCCAGGTCCAGCAGGGTCTGCAACGTTCGGGCCCTGTCGTTCAGCGACCCGGATTCCAGCAGCGCCTGCTTTTCGGCCGCCGGGAAGGGGCAGATCATCGGCAGGGTGATCAGCAGGGCTTCGTCGTCCATCTGCTCGATCACGCTCCAGCGGGCGCCGAAGCCCCGCCGGCGGCAATAGCGGCGCAGCGCCGTGATCATGCGGGGCCGGTCATAGAACGGGTCCTCGCCATCGGTCAGGTCGCTGGCGAAGGATGACGCGTCGATCCGCGCCCGGCGGTATCCCCGATGCAGCCCGGTTTCGCGCAACAGCCGGAATCGCACCATTCCCAGCAGCGTCACGGCATAGGTGCCGTCCGACCGCTCGGTCATCGACGTGATGCGCCCGGCGCACCCGATATCGTACAGGGCGGGCAGCGGCGCCGGCTGCATCTCGTCGCCGTTATCCTCGTCCATCGCATCGCGGCGGGGCTGGATCATGCCGATCAGGCGCGACCCGGCCATCGCGTCCTCGACCAGGGCGATATAGCGCGGTTCGAAGATATTCAGCGGCAGCTTGGCCCGGGGCAGCAGCACCGTATCGCGCAGCGGGAACAATCCCAGTTCGGGCGGCAGGTCCGCCAGCGTCATGTCGTGCGGGCGCGGCACGGCGCGCGGAATATCGTCGCCGCTCAATGCCGTGCCGCCCCCCGCATCATGAAAACAGCAGCGCGGACATACGCCGCCGGGCCTGCAGGGTCGCCGGGTCGTCATGGCCCCAGGACTCGAACAGCCGGATCAATTGCAGCCGCGCCGCATCGTCGTTCCAGGCACGGTCCTGGCGCATGATGGTCAGCAGTTCGTCGGCGGCTTCCTGCCGGTGGCCGGCCGCGTTCAGGGCGGCGGCCAGTTCGTAGCGGGCCTCGTGGTCCGCCGGATTCGCGGCCAGCCGCCGGCGCAGCCCTTCGGATGCCTCGGCGGCCTTGCGGCCCTCGCGCTTCAGGTCCAGCGCGGCGCGGGCGCCGGTGATCTCGGCATGGTCGGCAATCCTGGCCGGCACGTCGGCCAGTGCGGCCTCGGCGGCGTCCTCGTCCCCCATCACGATCAGCGCCCGCACCAGGCCGCCCCAGGCGGCGGCGTTTTCGGGTTCGATCTCCAGGGTCTGGGCATACAGGCCGGCCGCTTCCTCGGCGCTGCCGGCCTCCAGCGCCGCGCGGGCCGCGACGATCAGGTCCGCCGCCGGCATGCTGCCGCCGCCCGCGGCCTTCAGCAGTCCTTCGACGAAGCGCTTGATCTCGCTTTCCGGCTGCGCGCCCTGGAACAGGTCCAGGATCTGCCCCTGCCAGAAGGCGGCCACCAGCGGGATGGACTGCAGCGGCAGCCCGACCTGGGTCAGTTGCTGGGCCAGGGCCCGGTTGGCGTCGACATCGATCTTGACCAGCTTCACGCGGCCGCCGGCCGACCGGACGATCTTTTCCAGCACCGGGGTCAACTGGCGGCACGGCCCGCACCAGGTGGCCCAGAAATCGACCAGGACCGGCAGGGTACGGCTGGCCTCCAGGACATCCTGCATGAAGGTGTCCTGGGTGCCGTCGACGATCATCGCACCATTCCCGCCGGGCCCGGCCGGCGCTCCGGCCATCCCCGACGGCGCGGCGGGAACGCCTGCCTCGTCCACCAGGCCGCCGGTAGCGCGCTGGCCGCCGCGGGACTGACCGATGATGTAATCCATAGAACCCGATCCTGCCTGTTTGTCTTGTTCCAGCCGCCGACCCGCGGCCCGGCGCCGTATGAAACCAAGACCTAACATTGTCATCCCCCGCCTGTCCCACAAGCCGCAGCACCCCCCACGCGCAAAAAACGCAAAAGATGAATTTTCCCCCCTTGTCAGGCAGTTCGCTTTCCCTTACACCCCCCTCCACCGACACGGTGCGGGCGTAGCTCAGGGGTAGAGCACAACCTTGCCAAGGTTGGGGTCGTGGGTTCGAATCCCATCGCCCGCTCCAGATTTTCTATGGAAAGTCAGTCGGTTACGGGAAGCCGCCGCAAGGCGGCTTTCGTCGTATTGGGCCTGGCCGACACCAGGCCGGCACGCTCCCGCGCGCACAGCCCCTCATTTTCTGCGTGCGGATCATCTGCTCAGGAACGGCACGCGGGCCAGCTATCCGGTGGTCCTGCCCCTGTCCCGCCAGTGGCACGATCTGCCGAAGCAGGATCGAAGCTGGTATGCGCATCGCCCCAGCTTTTCAGCGCCATGATGACGGGCTCAAGGCTCCGGCCGCGCTCGGTGAGGGTGTATTCCACCTTGGGCGGTACTTCGGCGTAGACCGTCCGTAGAACGAACCCATCGTGCTCCAGTTCGCGTAATTGCGCTGTCAGCATGCGCGGCGTGACGTTCGGCAAACGCTTTCGGATGGCGTTGAAGCGCATGGTTCCCTGCAGAAGATGGAAAAGGATGACTCCTTTCCACTTCCCGTCGATCAGTTCGAGCGTCGCTTCCACGGCGCAGCCGGGGCTGCAGTCGAGGCGCCTGTGACGAATGCGGGGCATGACGGTATCATTTCCGATACTATGAGCATTATATGTGCGTTCTTGCGTATGCCGAACATAACGCTCCATCTTCCCTCCATTCAACGATGGAGCGAAACCCATGCGTGCCGTTGGTTATCAATCCCCCCTTCCGATCGACGATCCCGATGCGTTGCAGGACATCGAACTCCCCGAACCCGTGCCGACCGGACATGACCTCCTGGTCGAGGTCCGGGCTGTTTCGGTCAATCCCGTCGACACCAAGGTGCGACGGAGTGCCGCACCCGAACCGGGCCAATGGCGCGTGCTGGGCTGGGACGCGGCAGGCGTCGTCACAGCGACGGGGCCGGACGTCCGTGACTTCACGGCAGGGGATGAAGTCTTCTATGCCGGATCTCTGCACCGATCGGGCACGAATGCCCAGTTCCATCTGGTCGACGAGCGGATCGTGGGCCACAAGCCGAAATCGCTGGACTGGGCGCAGGCCGCGGCACTTCCGCTGACCGCGATCACGGCGTGGGAGATGTTGTTCGACCGGCTCGATATCCGGCGGCCGGTCCCCGGCACCGTCCCGTCCCTGCTGATCGTGGGCGGCGCGGGTGGCGTCGGCTCGATGGCGATCCAGCTTGCCCGCGCGCTGACGGACCTGACAATCATCGCCACGGCGTCGCGCCCCGAGACGCAGGAGTGGGTCCGCAGCCTGGGCGCGCATCATGTGATCGACCATCGGAACGCCCTCGCCGGACAGGTGGCTAACCTGCCGACCGGCGCGCCCGGCTTCGTCTTCTCCACGACCCAGACGGACCAGCACTTCGCCGACATCGTGGAGTTGCTGGCGCCACAGGGCCACCTGGGACTGATCGACGATCCGGAAGAACTCAGCGCGTTGCCGCTCAAGCGCAAAAGCCTGTCGCTGCATTGGGAACTGATGTTCACCCGTCCGATGTTCGAAACAGCCGACATGGCCAAGCAAGGCACGCTGCTGAACGAGATCGCAGCGCTCGTGGACAGCGGGCGCATCCACACGACGCTGGGCGAGAATTTCGGCCCGATCAACGCGAACAACCTGCGCCGCGCGCACGCCCTGATCGAGAGCGGGCGGGCAAAGGGGAAAATCGTTCTCACCGGCTTCGGTCAATAAGCAGGGTTATCACACACGGTGCGACGAAATCCGGCCTGTGCCGCGCTGCTGTCTCCCTGAGTGGAATAAATATTGATAATGGGTTTTTACATATAAAATCCGGACTTCTTGCGAATAGTCCTGTGGCCACGGGCGGCTGTGCGGAGAGAGGCTTATCTTTGGCGTGCCGACCGGTCCCTGTGATATAAACGCGCCTTATAGGCAGGGATCGGGTGCGATGGACTTGAAGAGTCTGGAGGCCGTGCTGTGGATCGACAGGCTGGGCGGCTTCAAGGCGGCGGCCGAGGCGCTGCGCATGACGCAGCCCGCGATCTCGATCCGGGTGTCGCAGCTGGAGGCCATGCTGGAGACGCGGATCTTCCATCGCTCCGGCAAGCGTGTCGTGCCCACGCCCGTCGGCGTGACGCTGATCCACTACGCCGAGCGCATCCTGCAGCTGCGGGACGAGGCACTTCTGACCATCAAGGGCCATAACGAGGAAAACGGTATCCTGCGCCTCGGGACCGTGGAAACGACCGCGCATACCTGGCTGGCGCAACTGCTCTGCCGCATCGACGAGAAATACCCCAATATCACGGTCGATCTCGATATCGGCATTTCCGACGATATCCAGCGCAAGGTCGCGAAGGGCATGCTGGATGTCGGCCTGTTCATGGGGCCGGTCAATTCTCCGATGATGATCGAGACGCCGGTCTGCAGCTTCGAGGTCGCGCTGCTGGCGCATCGCACGGTCGTGGGCCAGCGCGGTGGGCGCACGGATCTGGGCAGCCTGCCCGCGCTTCCGATCATGACCTTCTCACGCAATACCGTTCCGCATTCGATGCTGCACCGCCTGCTGGGCAGGGAAGGGGGCAGCCACCATCGCGTTCATGCCATGAGTTCGGTACCGACGATCGTCAGCATGCTCCTCAGCGGCGCGGGACTGGCCCTGTTGCCGCCGGATGTCGTGCGCGAACATCTGGATTCGGGTGCATTGTGCAGACTCGATGTCGGGCAGGCGCTGCCGCCTCTCAATTGCGTCGCCGGCCGGCTGATGAAGTACAGCTCGGGCCTGGTGGAGGATGTCGTCGCCATGGCGCGGAACGTGGCGCAAAGCGCAGGGGCCTGACGCAGGTGACGCTCCGGCGACGGCCGAAGCCGCGCATGACACAAGAACCGGGAATGACACGGGAAATCGAGCGGTATCGTGGCGGACGATACGAAGAAATCCCGCTATAAAATATCCTTATACGCGAACATATACATTACTCATTTGCAATTTTCGGCACCGGGCAGATAGTCGTTTCTGTGTGGATACGGATCGGCACGCGATACGCGGCGTTGCGTGTCGCAGGGATGGCCCGCTCCGATGTCACGAAAGGGATGCGAATCATGGTCGATTCCGATTCGGCGAGATTGCCCTATTTCAATGCCTCTCCTGCCGAAGTCCGCCGGCTTTGCCGGGCGGGCGAGAGCGGTCCGGTGACCGCCGGCATGGCCGCGGGATATATCCAGGCCAATATTGTCATGCTGCCCGCCAGCCTCGCGGATGCATTCCATGAATTCTGCCTCAGGAACCCCAAGCCGTGTCCGCTGGTCGGCATGTCGCGTCCGGGGGACTACCGGCTTTCGTCGCTGGGTGCGGACCTGGACCTCCGGACCGACCTGCCGCTTTATCGCGTATGGCGCGACGGCAACATGGTGGCCGAAACCGGTGATATCCGGGACCAGTGGCGCGACGATCTGGTCACGTTCGCGCTCGGCTGTTCCTTCTCGTTCGAGAACGCCCTGACGGCCTGTGACGTGCCCATGCGGCACCTGCAGCTCGGCCGCGGCGTGCCGGTCTATCGGACGAATATCGCCTGCACGCCGGTCGGCCCGTTCGCGGGGCCGGTGGTCGTGTCCATGCGGCCGTTCCGGTCGCATGACGCCATTCGGGCCGTGCAGATCAGTTCGCTGATCCCGCTGGCCCATGGTGCGCCGATACAGATCGGCTTTCCGGAAGAAATCGGCATTGCCGACATCGACAGCCCCGATTACGGCGACCCTACGGAAGTGGCTGACGATGAACTTCCGGTCTTCTGGGCCTGCGGGGTCACGCCGCAGGCGGTTCTGGCCGCCAGCAAGCCGGAATTCGCCATCACCCACGCGCCGGGCGCGATGCTGGTCACGGACATGCCCATAGAAGGCTACGAGGACCTGGTGGCGAGCCATCGGGGCAGGATTATCTGATCGGCCATTCGCCAGGTGTCCGGCGGGCGTGCGCGGCCCGGTATCGTTCCCGCTTCCATATCGTTTCGCACATAAAATAAGATCGGGGGCGTATTTCCGCGCCCCCGCCGGGGGTGGGCTACAGGAGAAGGATCAGCTGTTGACCGACCATGCCACAGGGGCAAGTGACGCGATCTCCGTGACCGAGCAGGCGGTATTCCGGGCGGCAGCCTGGCGCATCATTCCGCTGCTCGTCGTCTGCTACATGTTTTCCTATCTCGATCGGATCAATCTCAGTTTCGCCCGCGTTCCGATGGAAAACAGCCTTCATTTTTCCGACGCAACGTTCGGGCTGGGGGCGGGCCTGTTCTTCATCGGCTATATTGCCTTTCAGGTGCCCTCGTCCCTGTTGCTGGCCCGTTTCGGGGTCAGGCGCACCATCGCGGCCATCATGATAGGCTGGAGCCTGATCTCGTTCCTGTTCACGATCGTGGGGACCGACTGGCAGTTCTGCCTGCTGCGCGTGTCGCTGGGCGTGGCGGAGGCCGGGTTCTACCCGGCCGTGCTCTATTACCTGGCGATATGGTTCTCGCGGCAGATGATCGCGCGGGTCACGGCGGCTTTCCTGATCGCCATTCCGGCTTCCGGCGCCATCGGCGGTCCGGTTTCCGTCGCCATCCTGGCGCATTTTGATGGCGTACTCTCCATTCCCGGGTGGAAATGGATGTTCCTCCTGGAAGCCGTGCCCCCCCTTCTGCTGGGCCTGGTGGTATGGCGGCGTCTGGATGACGGTCCGGAAGACGCACGATGGCTCGGCGCGGCGGAGCGGCGGATCGTCCTTGCACGCGTGCATGCGGGATGGGGGGCTGCCGGCGCGGCGTCGGCACCGGTCGGCAGGGCGCGACCCTTCGCCGCGTTGTCGCGCCCGATCGTCCGGTTGCTGATCCTGATCTGCTTCTGCCAGGCGGTGTGCAATTACGGCATTGTCTTCTGGATCCCTACCTTCGTCGCGCAGGTGCTTGCGGCATCGTCCGCGACTATCGGCCTGTACATGATTATTCCCTTCGCGACGGCAATGGTGGCGATGACCCTGAATGCGCGCAGTTCCGACCGGCATCAGGAGCGACGCTGGCATATGGCGGCCCCGTTCCTGATCGTGTCGGTCACGCTTGTGCTGGCTTTCCTGTGCCAGGGGAGCGGCATGCTGGCCCTGCTGCTTCTGACGGCCGCGCTGGCGGCCGCGCTGTGCGTGACGGGCATGATCTTCACCATTCCCACCCTGGTGCTGGGTCAGGAGGTGCTGGCGACCGGGCTGGCGTGGATCAACAGTCTCGGAGCGCTCGGGGGGCTGGTCGGTCCGTATGGGATCGGTTGGCTGCGCGTCCATACCGGCCAGCCGCTGGCGGGTCTGTTTCTGGTGGCGTTCTGTGCGCTCGTCGGGGCGATTGCCACATTGTGCCTGCCGCGACGGGCAACGGATGCGGCCCGGGTCGCGACGCCGGCGTGACAGCGGCAGGCGGGAGGCCGCGGACCCTGCGCTGATGAATCTGCGCCGCGAAATCGGACGCGGCAATGCCGGATGGGTGCCGTTGAGCGGTTATAATATATTTTTATGACGAACTATAATCACAATATTATTGAAAAATTGCGACATCGTTATTATTCCGAATCAGACGCGAAGCCAGATCGGAAAAAGTCAGTCGCTCGACTGCAATTTGTCTCGGTATAGACACAATACCGGTTCCTGCTCACAGTGCGGTGTAAACCTGACCTTTCTCGAAGAAGCATCAATAAGCGTAGGAGTTTTTTTTGAATGGCTGGTAGTCCGAGGCGATTTACTGGTCGCCAAGGGTGTGGTGGAAAATGGAGAATACATATGTCGGAAAACTCGCGATGCCCGCAGATATATTGGTATATCTGCATTACGTCATGTGTAGTCGGGGCAGGGATGCTTCTGCCCAGCCACACGGCACAAGCGCAAGCTGTAAGCCAGGCCCCGGACCAGGCGACATTCACGTCGAAAAGCAACCGGCATATCAATAAACCGAATCCGGCGTCGCCTTCCGCCAGGAATGTGGTGAAGCAGGCGGAAGCGATCACCGTCAGCGGTACGGCCACGCCGGGAAATTCCGCCCTGTCCATTTCGACCCGCGAACACAGTACCGTACAGGTATTCCGTTACAGCGCCGAACAGTTGCGGGAAACCGGGCAGACCAGCATCTATGCGGCCATCGCGCAGCTCTCGCCGGCCGTGACCTCCACCCCGTTCGCGGGCATCGGCGGCAACGGCCTCAACAAGTCGATGCAGTTGCGGAATCTCGGCGCAGACCAGACCCTGATGCTGGTCAATGGAAAACGCCGCCACGTCGACGCCAATTTCAATTATTACCAGTCGGGACAGAACTACGGCACCGATCCCGCCGACCTCTCGCTGATTCCAATGAGTGCGATCGATCATGTCGAGATCATCACGGAAGGGGCCAGCGCCCTCTACGGCCAGGATGCCGAGGCTGGAGCGGTCAACATCGTCCTGAAGCAGGATACGCACGGCGGGACGTTCGACCTGCAGAACAGTGGCTATTACCCTGGTGACGGTCAGACGGTCGATGGCAACGTCGATTACGGGATGGCGCTCGGGCGCAATGGCGGTTATCTGAATGTCGCGGCACAGATCACCAATCAGCTCCGGACAAACCGCTCCGGGCCGTATCTGGGCAGCCTTTATCTGGACCCGTCGGATCCCCGCGCCGCGGCCCTGGGGCGCAATGTGCAGAATCTTTCGGGATCGCCTCAGTCACTGCTGGAAACCGTCAGCCTGAATGCCGCCTATCCGGTGGCGAAGAACTTCGAATTCTACAATACGTCGACATTCGCCCATAAGGACATTCAGGAAGCCCAGACCTATCGGGCGGCTTCGAACGATCTTATCATTCGTTCATTCTATCCCAATGGGACCCAACCGTACCTGATCGGCACCGAAAACGATTTCCAGGTCAATGACGGCATACGCTCGTCGAACTTCCTGGGCATGGAATGGGATATCTATGCCAATTACGGCAGAGACCAGATGGCCAACGAAATCAGGGACACCGACAATCCCACCTATGGCCTGGCCAGCCCGCGTTCGTTTTCCACGGCGCGATTCATTTCGGACGAGCTGGCGGCCGGTTTCAAGTCAACCAAGTTCTTTCATACGTCCCTTTTGCCCCGCCCGATCAACTTCTCATATGGCTTTGAATATCGGCGGGACAGCTTCCATATCGGCGCCGGAGAGCCCGCGTCCTACACGGACGGGGGGGCTACGGTGCTCGACGGTCCGGATGCGGGCCATGTCGTCGCGGCCGGCGCCGTCGACAAGTTCGGCGTCCCGCCGCTGGCGGCAGGGACGCAGGTGCGGAATGTCTTTGATGGTTCGGTCAATCTCGATTTCTTCGCAACCAGGAAATGGGAATGGACCCTGGGCGGTCACGCCGTAGGCTACAGCGATGTCGGTGCCGCAGCCACGGGGTCCATCGGGACGCGTTATAATTTCACCAAGAATTTCGCGCTCCGCGCCAACGCGAATACGGGATTCCGGCCCCCGACCCTCGCGGAAGAGGCTTTTTTCTCCGAGACCACCTTTCCCACGTATCGGACGGCACAGCTGCCCGTCAATTCGCCGTGGGCGCGGGCACTCGGCGCGTCCAAGCTGAAGGGTGAACAGTCGCGCAGCTTCAGCGTCGGCGCCGACGTTACGCTACTGCCGAACTGGACCCTGACCGCAAACTTGTACCGAATTTCGATCAACGATCGACTCTACAATTCCTCGTTGTTCGGTGGCACGAACATCGAATCCATCCTGGCCGGCGTCGGGCTGCCGAATGTTCTCTATGCGTCCTATTACAGCAATCCGGTCAATACGGCGACGAATGGCGGTGATATTTCGACCAGCTATACGTTGCATACCACGTCCGGAACATTCCTTTTCAGTTTCTCGGTTAACATCGCCGATACGGAGATCACGCACCATAACGCGACGCCCGGTATTCTGACCGCACTTGGACAGACGTCCTTCAATCGCACCAACGAGGAATTCCTGCTTCATTCGGCACCGAAGAATATCGAGAATCTGTCGGTTTCCTGGAACAAGGGCCCCTATTCGTTCCGCGTTCAGGAACAGCGCTTCGGCTCCTATACCTGGGTCGCGTCGCCCTCGCTCGTCCAGACCCAGTGGACGTATGCCGGGCCATCCTATATCACGAATCTCGAACTCGGTTATGACGTCTTCAAGCGCTGGCACATCGCGGTCGGTGCCTACAATGCGGGAAACCACTATCCTACCCGCGCCAATGCCGCCTCGCGCGCCGCGTTGCAGAATGCCTTTATCTACGCAGGAAACTCGCCATACGGCTTCAATGGAGGGATGTACTATGTCAAGACATCCCTGAAATTCTGACGACGGACAAGGCGCCGAAACGCGGATGTTCGCCATCACGGACCTTGTTACGATGTTCCGCCGGGGCGCTGTGAAGGCGCCCCGGGAACTGAACGCTGCAAAGGTCGCGTGGACGACACCGGCACGGGACGGCTCTGTTTTCAGGAAACGGTCATTGATGAAAAATGTGACGCCACGGCAGGCTTCGTTCCAGGAGGACCAGAATCCGCAGATCATGCGGGCGCGGCTGTCACAATGGCGGATCGCGTTTGCCAGCATCGTGGGGACGATGCTGGAATGGTATGATTTCACCATCTACAATACCATGGCGGCCCTGATTTTCGGTCGCCTCTTCTTCCCCTCCGCGCAGCCGCGTGTGGGCATGATCCTCGCATTCTCGACATATGCCGTGGGCTACGTTTCGCGCCCGGTCGGAGCGGTCGTGTTCGGCTGGATCGGGGATCGATATGGTCGCAGGACGGTCCTGGTATTCGCCCTGACCCTGATGGGGGCCTGTACTGCCAGCATTGCCGTGTTGCCGACATTCGAATCGATCGGGATCGTCGCCCCGCTGGGCCTCAGCATCGTCCGCTTTCTGCAGGGGCTCGCATTGGGCGGGGAGTGGGCGGGGGCGGTTCTGATCGCCACGGAACACGGAAGTGCGCACCGTCAGGGGCGGAATTCATCCTGGGCGCAGATGGGGCCGGCGGCGGGGATATTGCTGGCGACGTTCGTCATCGGTGGCGTGGGGATTTTCATGCCCGACAGGGCTTTCCTGTCCTGGGGCTGGCGTGTTCCCTTTGCCCTGAGCGCGTTCCTGATGGTGTTCGGCCTTTGGGTCCGTCGCGCCGTTCCCGAGACGCCGGTGTTCGCCAAGAGCCGCCACGAGGCCGGCGCGCCCCCCCTGGTCGAAGTGCTGCGCAAGCATAAGGCCGCGCTGGCTATCGCATCGTCTTCGAGAATCGGGACGGACGTCCTCTATTCGCTCCTGCTCATTTTCAGCATTTCCTACATAACGCAGTTTCTCGATATGCCCCGTTCCGTCGCGCTGGGCTGCACGCTGACAGGCAGCGCCTGCGAACTTGTCGCGATTCCGGTCTTCGGCTCTCTGATCGACCGGATAGGGTGCCGGAAAGTCTATGCAGGCGGCATCCTGGCCGGCTCGCTCATCACGCTAGCGTTCTTTCCGGTATTCGGCATGAAACTGCCCCTGGCGATCTTCGGCCTGACGGCGATCGGGACGGTGTCCCATGCGGCGATGTATGCGGCGCAGGGCACATTCATTACCAATCAGTTTCCTTCCACCGTGCGCTATACCGGGTCGTCCCTGGCTTACACGCTTGGCAGCCTGGCAGGCGGCAGTGCATTCGCCCCGCTGATCATGAGCAGCATTGTGGGCGGATGGACAGGCACCTGGGGGATTACACTTTACGTCATGGTGACCCTGGCAGTCACCGCGGCCGGCATTGTCGCCGCGGGGCACAGGACACCCTCCGAACAGTCATAGCCGGTTACTCTGTATCCTCTTGAGATCGGATAAAAGAATGTTTGTCCTCAATCCTTTGCCTCCTGCCGTGGCGGCCAGCGACCTCGCGCTCCTGATCCAGGCCGAGCCCGCCGTGATCGGTCATTTTCGCTATGCCGGTTTTATGATGCCCAGGATCCGCGCCCATTTCCAGGATCGGCGTGTGGCGGGGACCGCCGTGACGCTCCGCATGCCCAGCATGGATGGGTCGATCGTCCATTATGCGATAGGAAAGGCGCGTCCGGGGGATATCCTGGTGATCGACCGCTGTGGAGACACGGCCATCGCCGCCATGGGGGGGGCGGTCGCCTATGCGGCCAAATGTGCCGGGGTCGCTGGTATCATCGTCGATGGCGCGGTGACCGACCTGGGTGAATTGCGGCAGTACGGCGTGCCTGTCTGGTCGAGCGGTACATCGGCCGTCACGGTTAAAACCCTGGGCCTGGGCGGCGAGTTCTGCATTCCGGTCAGTTGCGGTGACGTCGCGGTCAACCCGGGGGATGCGATCCTCGCGGACGAAAACGGGGTACTGGTCCTGCCGCCCGCGGATGTCGCTGCGGCCGCGGCACGAGCCATCCAGATGCAGGCCGACGAGAAGGTGACGCTTGCCCGTCTCACCGCCGGCGAGAAATATCCGGATATCATGGGCACGACCGACGTGATCAACGAATGGGTGGCGCGCCACGGATGTTGAGCGGGACCGTTCGCAGGATGGCGTGTTTCCGGAACCGTGATGTCTGACAAGGGTGAATGGCGATGAACCTCAAGTCGCTCGAGGTCCTTCTGTCGATAGACCGTCTGGGAGGGTTCAAGGCTGCGGCGGAGAGTCTTCGCCTGACGCAGCCGGCAATTTCGATACGCATCGCGCAACTGGAACATGAACTGGGCGCGAAGCTGTTCTATCGTACGGGCAATCAGGTCTCGCCGACGCCTATCGGCAAGACGCTGATCTATTATGCCGAGCGCATTCTCGAACTTCATGACGAGGCCGTCGCGACGATCAAGGGGCACAGCGAGAAGAACGGAATCCTGCGTCTCGGGACGATAGAGACCGTCGTCCATACCTGGCTGCCGCATCTTCTTTCGCGAATCGGCGTGAAATATCCGAATATCACGATCGATCTCGATATCGGGAATTCCGACGATATTCAGCGCAAGGTTACGAAGGGGATGCTGGATCTCGGGATCTTCATCGGGCCGGTGAACTCTCCCGTCATGATCGAGACGTCCGTCTACAAGTTCAAGCTCGGTCTTGTCGCCTCGAAGAAATTCAAGGATGCCAGGCTGGAGGAGATCGGACTCGGAAATCTGCCCTCCCTGTCGCTCATGACGTTCTCGCGCAATACCGTCCCGCATTCGATGCTGTGCAGCCTCCTGGCCAGGGAAGGGATCAGTCGCCATCGTATTCATGCCATGAGTTCGGCGCCGATGATCGTCAACATGCTCCTCAAGCGTCCGGGACTGGCGCTGATCCCCCAGGCGGTCGTCAGGAACCATCTCGAATCCGGGGAACTCTGCCTTCTGGACGTCGGCATGCCCGTTCCAAAGGTCAATTGCGTGGCGGGGCGCCTCATCAGGCATAATTCCGAAATTATCGAGGATGTCGTCAAGATTGCCCAGCAGGTTGCGATTGACGAATTCGGTGAGTCCGGATGATGCATCGATCGGTCCGGTGTGTGGCAAAGTAATGAAGTCATATATGACTGTATAACAATACCTTATCATCGTTGTTTTTCTGGTTTTCGTTCAAAGTGCCTTTATAGTCATTGATGGTGACGCCGTCTGGATTGTCGCCGGTTGCGGATGGTCTTGTGTCCGTCTCGACGTCTGAAGGAGAAGATCGTGACGAAATTCGAACAAATGATAGAGACGGGCATCGCCACATGGAGCGGCATCGTACCGCCGAGCGAACTCGCGCGACGGCTGGAGGCGGAACTGGCGGTGACGATCTCCGCGTTCGAGGCGATGCGGGGGCAACTGCGGTTCGAGGATGAACCGTCGAGCTTCGAAGCAGCGCTGCAGGCGGCAAAGCAATGACCGCGCGGGATCTGGCCGATCTGAGCCTTGTGGATGCGGTGGACGCGGTCGCTATGCGCGAGACGACCTCCATGGCGCTTCTGGAGGCCTGTCTGGCCCGGCTTGACGCCGCCGAGGAGCGGATCAACGCCACCATCTGGCTCGATCGGGAGGGGGCTTTCCGCGCGGCGGAGGCCGCCGACAAGGCCGTGGCCGCGGGCGCTGCGCTGGGGCTGCTGCACGGCCTGCCGCTGGCGCACAAGGACATGTACTATCAGGCCGGCAGGCCGTGCACCTGCGGATCGGTGATCCGCAAGGATTTCGTCCCCACGGTGACGGCGACCGTGGTCGAGCGCATGGCCGCGGCCGGGGCCTATGCCTATGGCGGCCTGAACATGGCCGAATTCGCAATGAACCCGACGGGTCACAACGCGCATTACGGCGACTGTCATAACCCCTGGAACCTTCCCTATATCACCGGTGGCTCGTCCAGCGGATCGGGGGCGGCGGTCGCCTCGCGCTGCACCTATGGCGCGTTGGGGTCCGATACGGGTGGTTCCATCCGTCTGCCGGCGGCTGCCTGTGGCGTGACGGGCCTGAAGCCGACACAGACGCGGGTCAGCCGCGCGGGGGTGATGCCGCTTTCCTTTTCGGCGGACAATGTGGGCCCCCTGACGCGCACGGTGCGGGATTGTGCCCGCATGATGAAGGTCATCGCCGGGCAGGACAGCCGCGACCCGACCAGTTCCGCCGAGCCCGTACCGGATTATGAGGCCGCCCTGGACGGCGATCTGCGGGGCCTGCGGGTCGGCATTCCGACCACTTATTTTCTGGATGGCGCCGATGCTCCGGTTGTCGCCGCATTCGAGGCCGCGGTAGCTGTCCTGGCCGGACGCGGCGCAACCGTAATGCGGTTGCCGCTGCCGCTGATGGATGCGGTTTCCGTCTATGCCGGTGTTCTCCTCCGTGTCGAAGCCGCGGCGATCCATGCCGAATGGATGCGCGAGCGCCCCCAGGACTATTCCGTACAGCTCAGCGCGCGGCTGTTTGGCGGCAATGCCATTCCCGCTCCTTATTACGTGGAGGCGTTGAGCCGGCGCGGCCCGATCCTCAAGGCCTTCGCGGATGAGGTCTTCGGGCAGGTCGATGTCCTGGCGACGCCCACGATCCGCACCTGCCTGCCGACCCTGGCCGAGACCAATATCGACCAGGGGTCGCCCGCTTCCATGCAGGCGTTCATGGCCGTGTCCGCGAATACGCGGCCGTTCAACTATCTGGGCCTGCCGGCAATCAGCGTGAATTGCGGTTTCGACCCGAACGGTTGCCCCATCGGCCTGCAGATCGCCGGCCGACCGTTCGCCGAGGCGCGCGTGATGACGGTTGCCGATGCCTACCAGCGCGACACGGACTGGCACACCAGACAGCCGCCTCTCTGAATCCTGCCTGTCGGAACGGACTCATCGGCCGATGCGTCCGTTCCGTCATGTCTGTGAACCGGCACTGGCTGCCTCGGGGGCAGGCGGTCTTTCGACCGCCTGCCAGTACCGTCGTATGCTATACATAACCGCCCTCGCGGTCCGCCTGGCGTCGTGTTTCCGTCCGGGCCCCGGGCGCGCCAAGGCCGCCCCCGCCGGGCGTCATGATGATCAACGTCTCGTCGGGCGGGATAATCTGTAGCCCCTTGCCTGCGAGTTCCCTGCCGCCCGCCAGCTTGACGCAGCCGGGGGCGCCGTCCTTGCCCCCGACTGCGCCGCGCGGGGGGTATGTGATCCGGTCGAATGCGGCCAGCAGGTCGAACGGCCGCTGTTCCGTGCTGCCGATCTCCATGATCTGACCCAGGCCGCCGCGGGTCTCGCCGTCGCCGCCGCTGCCTTCGCGGAATTCCTTGCGCCAGAAGATGAGGGGGCACTGTATTTCCGCGATCTCGATCGGGGTGCCATGGACGCCGGAGGGAAACGCGGTGGCCGACAGCCCGTCCAGGCCCGGCCGCGCGCCCGTGCCGCCATTGGTCGTGATGGCCAGGGCGAAGGCCTGCGTCGTATCCTGGCCGTCCGGCACCCAGTTTCCGCGTACCGTGATGTTCCACAGGCAGGATGTGCCTTCGGCCGGAATCCGGTCGGGCAGGGGCGTGCGCAGGCAGCCGAACACCATGTCCGGCAGCATCTGCCCGACGATATGCCGTGCGGAGACCGGCGCCGGGTACGGCGCGTTGAGCACGCTTCCCGCCGGTGCCGTGACGCGATAGGCCGCCAGTGATCCGGCATTGTTGGGCACGTCCGGCGCGATGGCGCAGGCCAGGCCGAACACCGTATAGGCCTTGGTATAGGCCAGCGGTACGTTGATTCCGCGTGGCACGACGGGGTCCGACCCGTCATAATCGACCTGCACGCCATCGGCATCGATCGTCAGGCTCGCCCGCAGCGTCAGCGGCGCATCGTAGCCGTCTATCGTCATGTCGTACGACCATGTGCCGCGTGGCAGGGCGGCGATTTTTTCCACGACGGCATCGTACGATCGCTCGATGATGAAATCGGCCAGCGGTTCCAGCGTATCGATGGCGAATTCGTCCATCATCGCGCGCAGCGCGCGCACGCCGACGTCGTTGCAGGCCGCCAGGGAATAGGTATCGCCCTCGGTGTCGACCGGCAGGCGGGTGTTGGTGCGGATCATCGCCATCAGGGTCTCGTTCACCCGGCCCTGGTCGATCAGCTTGAGCATGGGGATCGACAGCCCCTCCATCAGCACGTCCGTCCCTTCCGGGCCGCAGCCCAGGCCGCCGATATCCATCAGGTGGCTGGTGCAGGAGAACAGCCCCACAAGCTTTCCCCTGTGGAAGGCCGGGGTCGTGACGACGAAATCGTTCAGGTGCCCCGTGCCCATCCACGGGTCGTTGGTGATGTAGGCATCGCCGTCCTTCATGGTCTCGATGGGGAAGTGGCGCAGGAAATGGCCCACGGATTCCGCCATCGAATTGACGTGGCCGGGGGTGCCGGTCACGGCCTGCGCGATCATGCGGCCCCGCAGGTCGAAGATTCCCGCCGAAATATCCTCGCATTCGCGCACGATCGGGCTGAAGGCCGTGCGAATCAGGACCTGAGCCTGCTCGCCGACGACGGCGATCAGGCGGTTCCACATGATCTGGAGATCGATCTGGTTCCGCGCGTTCATTGGGCCGTTTCCTTCATGTCCATGACGATATTGCCGCTGCCGTCGATAAAGGCGTCGAAGCGGGCCGAAACGTAGGTGGTGGTCTCGCGCTCGGCGATCAGGGCCGGTCCGGGAACGATGCTGCCGGGGCGCATGTCGTCGCGGTCATGGACCGCCAGTTCTACGAACTGCCCCCTGGCCCCGTCGAACAGCCGGCGCGTCCGTTCCGGCGCCGCCCCGTGCCGTGCCGGCGTGGGGGCGAAGGGTTCGGGTTTCGCGGGCGTGGTCGAAACACAGACCGACCAGTTCAGGATCTCGACCGGGGCGTTGGGGATGACGCGCTCGAACTGGCGGGCATATTCCGCCTCGAATGCCGCCCGCAGCGCCGGCAGGGCGTCGGGCGTCAGCGGTCCGTCCGGCAGGGACACGATGATTTCGTGTCCCTGTCCGACATAGCGCATGAAGCCGCCGCGCCGGACGGTCAGCGCCGCCGCGTCGGCTCCGTCCTGCACCATGTCCCGCGCCGTGTCCGTCATATCGTCCAGCAGGGACGTCATGGCGGCGGTGTCGAAGCCGGCATTCAGCCGCACCGGGCAGGAGCGGACGATCTCGAACGAGACCGGGGCGGCCAGGAAGCCGACGGCGGACCCCACACCGGCGTTCGACGGCACGACCAGCCGGCGGACCCCCAGTTTTTCGGCCACGCGGGCGGCATGCAGCGGGGCCGCGCCGCCGAAGGCGATCATGGTGTGGGTACCGATGACCGCCCCACGTTCGGCGGCATGCACGCGGGCGGCGCTGGCCATGTTCTCGCACACGATTTCATAGACCGCGTGGGCCGCCATTTCCGGCGACAGGCCCAGCGTGGTGCCGACGGCCTGCTGCAACGCGATCGCCGCGCGCTCGGGCTGCAGGGTCATGCTGCCGCCGGCGAAGGCCTCCGGCTGGATCAGGCCCAGCGTCACGTCCGCGTCGGTCACGGCCGGGCGCGTGCCCCCCAGCCCGTAGCAGGCCGGCCCGGGTACGGACGATGCGCTTTCCGGCCCGACGACGACGCGCTTCATGGCGTCCAGATGGACGAGCGACCCGCCCCCCGCGCCGATCTCGACCATTTCGATGACGGGAATGCGCAGCGGCAGGCCCGATCCTTTCATGAAACGGGCCGTGCGATCCACTTCGAACACGCGCGAGGATGCGGGCTGACCGTGTTCGATCAGGCAGATCTTGGCCGTGGTGCCGCCCATGTCGAAGGACAGGACACGATCCTCGGCCAGGCGCCCGGCGCATTGGGCGGCGAAGATCGCGCCGCCCGCCGGACCGGATTCGACCAGGCGCACCGGAAACTGCCGCGCCGTCTCCAGCGACGTCAGTCCGCCGCCCGACGTCACCAGATACAGCGCCCCACGGAACGACTGCGCATCCAGCGCCTGTCGCAGCCGGCCCAGATAGCCGGCCATCAGCGGCTGGACATAGGCGTTGGCGACGGTGGTGGAGGTGCGCTCATATTCACGCACTTCGGGGCAGACGGCGCTGGAAAGCGAAATCGGAATGTCCGGAAGCGCCTCGGCCAGGATCTCGCCGGCGCGGCGCTCATGGTCCGGATTCGCGTAGGAATGCATGAAGGCGATCGCGATCGCCTCGGCCCCCGCGGCGCGCAGGCGCGGCGCCAGCGCGCGCAGCGCGTCCTCGTCCAGCGGCCTCTGGACCCGCCCCCGTGCGTCCATGCGCTCCGGCACGGTGAAGCGCGCGGTACGGGGAACCAGCGGCGCCGGCTTCCGGATCATGATGTCATACTGGTTGAACCGGCTTTCCGTGCCGATTTCCAGGATGTCGCGAAATCCCTCGGTGCCGATCAGTACCGTCAGGGCGCCTCGCCGTTCGATAATGGCGTTGGTCGCCAGCGTCGTGCCATGGACGAAGACCGTGACGTCGGCGAAGGCCAGCCCGGCATCGCCCAGGATCAGGCCGATTCCGGTCATCACCCCTTCCTCGGGCGCATGCGGCGTCGTCAGGACCTTGCGCGTCAGGCGCCCGCGCGGGGTTTCCAGCACGATATCCGTGAACGTTCCGCCAATATCGGCGGCCAGGCGAATTTGCATCTTGGGGGACATGCCCTGCCTCCGGGTTCAGGTTAGGATCAGGCTGCGCCGCCACGGTCCGGCGCCGAATAGACGGGAGCGAGATGCCTCATGACGAACACGAAACCCGGCCGCCGCGCGCGCGCGGAACAGCCGTCCGAAGCGTTGGCCCTGGCCATGGAACGCGCCTTTATCGTGTCGTCGTCGCATCTCGCCAGTCCTGGAAACGAAGATCTCAGCGAGTTCGAATTCGCGCTGACGGTCGTCAATCATGCGTTCCAGCGCTGGGTGGTGCGCGGCATGGCGGCGGCGAACCTGCCCGACCTGTCCCCGCTGGACGCGCTGATCCTGCACAGCGTCAATCACCGCCATCGGCAGAAAAGCATCTCGGACCTGATGTTCACGCTCAATCTGTCCGAACGCCATTACCTCAATTATGCGATGAAGAAGCTGGACCGGCTGGGCCTCATCACCCGCCGCCGCGACGGCAAGGAGGTTTTCGTCGGCGCGACGGAGAAGGGGCGGACGGTCTGCGAGGATTACGCCCGTATCCGCAAGGTCTGCCTGCTGGAACTCATCCCCCCGGACCGGCGGCCGGGCGGCGTGAAGATCGGCGAGGTCGCGAAGGCGCTGCGCGTGCTGACGGGATTCTACGAACAGGCGTCGCGCTCGGCCTCGTCGCTCTAGGACGCGGCGCTCAGGCATCGGTTATCTCGAAGGCCGGGGCGTGAAAGCCGATGGGCGCGCCGTCCTCGGCCAGGACGGCGCTGAGCGTCCCGGCCGCCGGCGACGGGATCGGGAGGAGGGCCGGCCCGATCTCGACAAAGCCCAGAATCGCCCCGCATGCGACCGTCGCGCCCGTTTGCGCGCCTTCGGCCCCCAGGCGGAAGATGCCCATCTCCGGGCTCAGGGCCCGCGTCACGGCGGGCGCCCCGGCGGCTGCGGGGACGACCGGCGTCTGCGTCGCCGCCTCGGCCAGCCGCAGGGTCAGCCTGGTCCCGGCGTCGCCCACCGTCAGGCTTCGGACGGCATTGCGCCGCATGGCCGCGACCAGCGCGGGCAACTGGTCCAGGATCGTCATGGCGTGGCCCCTTCGGCCGCCAGTGCCTCCAGATAATGGACGGAGACGCCGCCGGCGCAAAAATCTGCGGCGTCCATCAGGCGGCGATGCAGCGGGGCGGTGGTGGTGATGCCTTCGACCATCATCTCGTCCAGCGCCGCGCGCATCCGCGCCAGCGCATCGGCGCGGTCCGCGCCATGGACGATCAGCTTGGCGACCAGCGAGTCGTACTGCGGCGGTACCGTGTATCCGTCATACAGGTGCGTATCGACCCGCACGCCGGGGCCGCCCGGCGGGCGCCATGTCCGCACGAGGCCGGGGCAGGGGGCGAATGTTTCCGGATGTTCCGCGTTGATCCGGCATTCGATGGCATGGCCGCGCGTTTCGATATCGGACTGGCCGAACGACAGGGGATGTCCCATGGCGATACGCAGTTGTTCGCGCACGATATCGATGCCGGTCGTCATTTCGGTCACCGGGTGTTCCACCTGCAGGCGCGTGTTCATCTCGATGAAGGAAAACGCGCCGTCCTCGTAGAGGAATTCGAACGTGCCGGCTCCGACATACCCCATCCGGACGCAGGCGCGGGCACAGCGCTCGCCCAGGTCGGCGATACGGTCGGGCGGAATTCCGATGGCGGGCGCTTCCTCGATCAGTTTCTGGTGCCGGCGTTGTACGGAACAGTCCCGCGCGCCCAGCCAGACGGCCTGGCCCGCCCTGTCGGCCAGGACCTGGATTTCCACATGACGTGGGTGCTGCAGGAATCGCTCGGCATAGATCGACGGGTTGCCGAAGGCGCGTCCGGCTTCCTCGCGCGCGGTTTCGATCGCCTCCCGCGCGTTTTCGGGCCGGCGCACGACGCGCATGCCGCGCCCGCCGCCGCCGCCTGCCGCCTTGACGATCAGCGGATAGCCCACGCCGTCGCAGATCCGCACGGCCTCGGCGATATCGTCCGGCAGCGCATCGTCCGAGCCGGGCAGGCAGGGTACGCCGCTGTCGCGCATCTGCCGCTTGGCGGCGATCTTGTCGCCCATCATGCGCATGATGGACGCGGGCGGTCCCACCAGGACCAGGCCCGCGCGTTCCACCGCTTCGGCGAAATCGGCATTTTCCGACAGGAAGCCATAGCCGGGATGGATCGCGTCCGCCCCCGTCAATGCGGCGGCGCGCAGGATCCGCCCGGCATCCAGATAGCTCCGTGTCGCCGATGCGGGGCCGATGCAGATCCGCTGATCGACCAGGCGCAGATGCGCCAGGCCGGCATCGGCTTCGGAATATACGCCCACGCTGCGCAGCCCCAGCAGGCGGCAGGCGCGGGCAATGCGCAGGGCGATTTCGCCGCGATTGGCGATCAGGACGGTGCGGACGTCACGCATCCCGGCGCTCCACGGTGAACAGTTCGGTTCCCGGCTCCACCGCCTGGCCGTTTTCACACAGGATCGCGACGATCGTGCAGGGGAATTCGGCCTCGACCCGCGTCAGGGTCTTCATCACCTCCAGGATATAGAGGGGCTGTTCCTGCGCGACGACCGAGCCTGCGGTGACGAAGGGGGCGCCCCCCGGCGTGGGCGAGGCGTAGAACTGGCCATGCATCGTCGCCGTGATCGTGCAGGATGTGGGGGCCGGGGCGGGCAGGGGGGACGGCGGCACGTCCGGCGTCGCGGCAGGCACTGTCCCCGGTGCCGGGGACGCCGGGGGGGACGTGTCCCGGACCAGGCGGACATGCTCGTCGCCATGGGTGTATTCCAGCTCGGCAATGCCGAGTGCGTGCATCCGGTCCATGAGGATCGTGATGCGCTCCAGATCGACGGTCATCGGGGCTTCTCAGGTCAGCGCGCGCAATGTGATGCCCGCCGCTTCCAGCCGGGCGCGCACGGTGCGGGCGACCGCGACGGACTCGGCATTGTCGCCATGCACGCAGATTGAATCGATCCGGGTCGGGAGCATCCGGCCCGACACGGTTTCGATGGCGCCGGCCCGCACCATGCGGACGATGCGGTCGGCCGCGAAATCCGCGTCGTGCAGCACGGCACCCGGTTCCTTGCGGGAGACCAGGTGCCCGTCCTCGGTGTACGCGCGATCGGCGAAAATCTCGGAAAAGATCGTCATGCCGCGTTCGCGGCCGATCCGTTCCAGATGGCTCAGGGCGATGGCCATCAGCGGCAGGGTGGGGTCGATGCGCCGCACGGCCTCGATCACGGCCTCGGCCACGGCGGGGTCCCGCTCGGTCAGGTTGCCCAGCGCACCATGCGTCTTCACATAGGTCATGCGATGCCCCGCATAGGCCGCCAGCGCCTGGGCGGCACCAACCTGATAGGCGACGATCCGCTCGATCTCGCCGGTTGAAAACGGCATGACGCGTCGCCCGAACCCCCACAGGTCGGGAAAGCCGGGATGGGCCCCGACGGCCACGCCCTTGTCCCGGGCGACGCGGAAGGTCGCGGCCATAACTTCCGGATCGCCGCCATGGAAGCCGCATGCCACGTTCGCGGACGTCACGACGTCCAGCATCGCCGCGTCATTGCCGATCGTGTAGTGGCCGAAGCTTTCGCCCAGGTCGGCATTCAGGTCGATGGTCTTGCGGTCGGTCATGGGGACGGTCTCCTGTGGAATCATGCCGGCATCAGCATGCGGCGCAGATCGGCGAACGCGTCCGCGCGGCGCGCCTGGTCCCGGGCCTCGGCCCGCAGCGCGGCGACGGCGTCCGTGCGCGTGGTCTCGACGAAGCGGATGCTGCCGTTCACGCGGGTCTGGGCCAGCAGGCGCAGGTCGGATTCGATGATGGTGGCGATCTTCGGATACCCGCCGCAGGTGTTGGCGTCGGCCATCTGGACGATCGGCTGTCCGGCAGGTGGCACCTGGACCGTTCCCGGCACGATCCCGTGCGAAAACAGGTTCAGCGGCCGTTGCTGGGCCAACGGTGTGCCCTCCAGACGATAGCCCATGCGGTTGGCGCTCGGCGTCAGCCGCCAGGCGGTCTGGAAGAACGCATGCCGCGCCTCGGCGGTAAAATCGTCATATTCGGCGGCGGGCAGCACGCGCACGCGGGTGGCGTCGGCGTCGGGCATGGGGCATCGGACCGCCAGGCCGTAGCCGTGCGGCGGCACGCCGGGCGTCGCGGGTACGCCGCAGGGCAGCCGGTCGCCCTTTTGCAGCGCGCGCCCCTCCAGCCCGCCGAACCCGCCCTTCAGGTCGGTGGCACGGGCGCCCAGCACCAGGGGCACGTCGATCCCGCCCGCGATGGTCAGATAGGTGCGGCATCCCGTGGTCGGGGCGTCGCATTGCAGCGTCTGCCCGGCCCGCGCGATCATGGCCCAGTCGGGCGGCAGGTCGATACCGTCCAGCCGGACGGGACCGCGCGCGCCGGTGACGGCGAAGGCGCGATCATCCAGGAAACGAAGACGGAACGGGAAGAAGGCGATCTCGATTCCCGCCGCGTCCGGCTCGTTGCCCAGCATCATGTTGCCGCAGGCCAGGGCCAGTATGTCCATTGCCCCGCCCCGCGCGACACCCAGGGTCATGGCCCGGGGACGGCCCCGGTCCTGAATGGTGTTCAGCGCCGAATTGGCAAGGATTTCGATCATGCGACCCTCGTGAAGCGTACGGTGTCGCCAATGCGCAGGACGCCCGGATCCGGGCGGTGCGGGTCGAACAGCGGCAGGGTCGTCCGCCCGATGATGTGCCAGCCGGAGGGCGCGGTGCAGGGCATGACGCCCGCGTGGCCCCCGCCCACCACCACGGCCCCGCGCTCCACGCTCAGCCGGGGCGTGTCGCGACGCGGCACGGCCAGGCGCGAATCCAGCCCGGTCATGTAGGCAAAGCCCGCCATCGCCCCGATGGCGGCCACGCTGTAGCGCCCGGCCAGATGCGCGGCGATGGTCTCCTCCTCCGACAGGCCGGCATGCGCCGCCACCAGGGCCAGGTCCTCGCCGAAGGCGCCGCCATAGGTGACGGGAATTTCGATCTCGCGCGCCGGGATCTCCTCGGCGGCGGCGGCGGCCCAGGTCCGGCGGATCAGGTCTTCGACCGCATCGGGTTCGGTGCGGAGCGCATCGAACGTGACCAGCAGGTTGTTGACCCCCGGCACCGCCTGCACGACCGACGGCTGGCCGGCCAGGGCGCGCGCCGCCGCCCAGATCCGGCGCTGCGTCGCGGCGTCGAACGGGCCTGCTGCGGCGTCCAGCAGGATGGCGCCGGTGCCGGCCATGCTCAGGCGGATCATCCTGCCGCGCCCCGCGCGACGGGCCGGGCATGGATCATGCGGCGCGGCATCGTCAGCGCCGCCGCCGCGCCGCACAGGATGATGCCGGCGGTGATGTAGAAGACGCCGTGGAAATTGCCCGTGGCCTGCAGCAGGTAGCCCGTCATGATGGGGGCGGCGATTCCCAGGCCGTTGCTGAAGGTCAATGTCAGGCCGGTGACCGATCCCAGCAGGTCGTGCTCCACGACCAGATCGGCCAGCAGCGCCATGTTGGCCCCCGTACCCGCAGCCATGAAGGCCATGGACACGGCCAGCAGGGGAATGATCGTGCCGGCGGTGGTGCAGAACGGCAGCAATCCCATCAGCGCGGCCAGGACCAGGAAGACGGCCACGACATGGCGGCGCGCGCCACGGACCAGCGGCCGCCCGGCCATCAGCCGTTCGCCGGCCTTGCCCGCGGCAAGCGACAGGACCGCGGCCCCGCAATAGCAATAGGCGGTGTCGGTCCCTGCCTGCACCATGTCCAGGTGCAGCACCTGCCGCAGCACCAGCGGCAGCCACGACATCAGCAGGAAGTTCGCGTAATTGGCGCAGCATTGGGCAATGACGACCCCCCAGAACGAGGACGAGGCGAACAATGTCGGCACGGACAGGATCCCGTGCCGCATCGTCCGGGTCCGTTCCACCTGCGCGGGATGGGCGAGCCACCACGCCACCGACCACAGCAGGCCGCCCGCCCCCAGGATGCCGAAGGCGGGCCGCCAGCCGAAACGCGCGATCAGCCATGCGCCCGCCGCGGCGCCGGATGCCAGGCCGATCGGAATGCCGCAGATAAAGGCCGTCATCATCAGGCCGCGCTCGGTGGGGGGGGCCCAGGCCCGCACCACCTTGTTGCCCAGGGAGAAGGTCGGTGCCTCGCCAATTCCCAGCAGCACGCGTGTGGCGATGAAGGCCGGAATGGTGGCGGCCATGCTGCCCAGGATCATGGCCATCGACCACAGCGCCACCGCCAGGGCGCCGACGGTGCGCGCACCCAGCCTGTCCAGCAGGATCGCGCTGGGCAGGTTCAGGATGAAATAGGACCAGAGAAAGCTGGACAGCACCCAGCCGATTTCGCCCGGCGTCAGGCCGAATTCATGGGCGATCGACGGCATTCCGACCGAAAGCGCCGCCCGGTCCCCATAGCAGATGACGCACATCGCAACCGCCAGCGCATAGATCACGTAGCGGAAAGGACGCGGTGTCACGACATCGGGGCGGACGATATTCAGCAAGGGGCGCTATCCTGTAAACTGCGTGTGGGGGCCTAACTGAAAATCCGACCGGGGGGATGAGCGCGGCCGGTCAGAAATTCAGGCCCGTTCGCACATAGTACATTCCACCGTTGAAGCCGTAGGGCGAAAAGAACGAATATTTATAGGCGTTGAAGGACGTGGCGATCGATTTCGGGTTCAGGCGCGTGGGATATTTGTCGCCGAGGTTGTTGGCGCCGACCGCGACGGTCCATTGCGGCAGGACCCTGTAGGAAACTTCGATGTTGGTGATGAAGGCGGGCCGCTGGACAAGCCACAGATTGGTCGGCAGGCTGGGTGTCGCCGCATAGATCAGAGAGCCGTAGCGCGATTCCTGAACGAAGGCCGACCATCTGCCCCGGCTCCAGTTCATGCTCAGGTTCTCGCGGTTCTTGGGCGCCGAATGCAGCAGGACGGTCCGGGCATATTGATTGAAATAGGCCAGATTCATGCTCTGAAGAACCTGGGGCACGGCATTGGAACTGCGGATCTCGTTGTCGGTCAGGCTGACGCTGAACGCGAAACGGAACGTCCCCAGCCGCCTGGTAGGAAGGGAGTAGTCGGTTGCGATATCGCCGCCGTAGGTCGCCGTATTGACCGGATTCGTATAGTACGAGGCATAGGTTACATTGCCCAGGCCGGCACTGGCCAGCAATGCGCCCACACCCGCGCCGCCCAGTGTCGTGGTGCTCGCCAGGCGGTCGTTGATTGCGATGTAATAGAGATTTCCCGTCACATGCCAGTTGTCGACCGGTGTCGCATCGACGCCGACGCTGTAGCTGCGGGAATACTCGCCCTTCAGCGCGTGGGCGCCGAGGGCGCGGGCCGGCGCGCTGTTGCTGGGAAGCTGGTCGATCGAATAGGTCGCGAAAGGCGCCGAGTAGAAATAATATTCCTGACCGAGCGTGGGGGGGCGATAGCCGGTGTTGATGCTGGCCCGCAGCGCGAACCGGTCGGAGAAATTATAGCGCGTGCCGACCGACCCGGTCGTCACGGTGGCCAGGTTGTTATAGCTGGTCGCGCGGCCGCCCAACGTCCATTCCCAACGCGGCAGGACGTAGAAATCCAGATTGACGTGCCCGTCATAGACGTCGCGGTTCTGGTTGGTGACGGCCAGCGGGGGATTGCCCGCGTGGTCGGCCGACCCCGGATTGGCGGTCTTGCCGGCGTTCGGCCCTTCCAGGATCGGAACGCCGCCGTCGCCATAGGATTCGTAGACGCCCGGCCCCATGGCGAACATGTCGCGACGATATTCCGCGCCGAATTCCACATTGGCCAGCTTGGGCAGGAAGCCCAGGCGGAGCGCGTGTGACGCCCTGAAGCCGGCCGTCAACTGGCTGGTCACGGCCGAACCGGTATCGAATTTCGTCGGGCTGTTCACGCCATAGGTGGGATTGTCGGTGTCCTGCATCCAGTAGCGCTGGATGTCGCGGCCATAATTGACATAGGTGTCCCAGTTGAATCCGGCCGTCGTGCCCTTGAAGCCGTTATCGACCTCGAAATCGTTTTCCTCCAGGTCGAGATAGGGCTGCATGCCGTTCGGCCAGATTGCGTTGACGGTCAGGTCGTCCGCCGCGGACCGGAAATTCTCGGCCGCGTTGACGCGTCGGTGACCATAGGTGTCGGTCGAATAGAACTTGATGCTGTCGGTAATGGGAATGCCCATATTGGCGGAAATCGACTCGCGCGTCTGCTTCGGGATGCCCAGGATGCGCTGGATGTTGCGGCCCAGCGCCGCGGCGCGCGGATCGACCTGGCCGCCGGGCAGCGCATAATACAGGTCGTTGGGATACGTCGCGGGGTTGATGTAGTCGCCCGTGCGCGAGGTCGGCAATTGATGGGTGATCTGGGCGGAGAGGTCGAGGTAACCGCCGTGGCGGCCGATCGCGAACCCCTTGGTGATCGAACCGTCCAGGGCCTGTCCGTCACCCGCGTAATAGCCGCTGTTCTTGAAATCGGCCGACAGGCCCTGCGTATCTTCCTTCAGGACGATATTGACCGCGCCCGCAATAGCATCCTGGCCGTAGAGCGCGGTCGCCCCTTCCGTAATGACTTCGATATGGTCCACCGCGCCCACCGGAATCAGGGAGATATCGGCGGGTTCCGTGCCCCAGTTCGGTCCGGCGTTCGCATTGAAATTGGCGCCCAGATGCCGGCGGTGCCCGTTGACCAGAATCAGCGTCTGGTCGGCGGACAGGCCGCGCAACTGCATCGTCTGTACGAACGCATTGTTGCCCACGCCCGGCAGCGGGGGCGCCGAAACGGATGGCATCATCTGCGACAATGCCTGGATCAGGTTGGTCTGGCCCGTGGCCTTGAGGTCCGATGCGCTGATGACCGTCACCTGCGTCGTGCTGTGGCGTCGTGTCGAGGTCGAAAGCACATTGTTGCCGGGCGCGGCCGTGCCGCTGACGGTAATATCCTCGGACGACGTCTTCAGCGCGCTGCTGGCCGCGGCTTTATCGGCGGCCTGCCGCTGCGTGGCGCCCTGCGCGGGGGCGCCATGCGTGGCGGGGGCGGGCTTGTGCCGCGCGGGCTTGCGGGGCTGTGTCACCTCGGACGGATCGGGCGATGTCGTGGCTGCATAGGCGGGGCCGAAGGCGCCCTGCAGCAGAAGCGCGCCCATCGCGGCGCTGCCGAGAAGAAAAGTCTTCGCCCCGGAATGCTTTGGCATCGTCACGGCCTCCTAAATGTGTAGGCGGCAGACTGCCCGCAATGATCTGCGAACATATCTAAATCACACACATAACGAGCACGAAACTAAATGGCTCTTCAAGATTTTTATGGCCCGGGGAAACTTTTTTTGCGGACGCAGATAACAGGTCTTCGGAAATTTATGATTTAATAAGGAAAATCGGTAAGGGCCGCCATGGCCGGGCATGCGCAATCTCCTTGACCCTCTCTTTGTATAAAATGTAGAACGAAACTGAGAGACAAAAATATCGCATTATTATTGATGTCAGAGACAAAATAATTGATGGTTGTCCCATGATCTCGGAACTCCGCACGTTTTCCGCAGCCGCCCGGCTGGGAAGTTTTGCCGCCGCCGCGGAGCGCGTCGGGCTGACGCAATCCGCCGTCAGCGCGCAGATCAGGCGGCTGGAGCAGGAACTGGGCCATGCCCTGTTCGAGCGCACCGGGCGATCGGTGACCCTCAGTGCGGCCGGGCACCTGTCCCTTGGCCATGCCGAGAACATTCTCGCCCTGTTCGACAAGATGCGGGACCCCGCCGCCGATATCGTCGTGCATGGACGGCTGCGTGTCGGGGCCATTTCCACCACCCATACGACGATTCTGGCCCCGGCGGTGGCCAGTCTCAGGGTGAATTATCCCGCGCTTACCCTTCATATCGTGCCGGGCGTGTCGATGGGGCTGATGGATCGCCTGGATGCCGGCGAGCTCGATGCCGTCATCATCGTGCGGCCGCCTTTCGGGCTGATGCCGCATCTGGGCTGGCATCCGCTGGTCAGGCAGCATTTTGTACTGGTCGTTCCGGCGCACCTGCCGCCGGACGACTGGCGGCAGATCATCATCAGCCAGCCCTTCATCCGATACGACCGCCGGTCGTTCGGCGGCCGGACCGTCGATCGCTTCCTGCAGGCGCAGGGCATCGTACCGAACACGGCGATCGAGACGGAGGAAGTCCATGCCATCCTGCAGATGGTCGCCAGTGACATGGGCGTTGCCATCGTTCCGTACATCCTGGCTGTGCGCGCCATGCCGAATATCCGTGTGGTCCCGCTGGGGGAACACACGATCCTGCGCGAGATCGGGGTGCTGACGATGCTGAGCTGGACCTCTCCCGCCCTGGACGCCCTGATCGCCCATCTGGTGCAGGCCTGCCCGGGGGACGAGCTTCCGTCCGACGCACGGGCCGGGGAGCAGGCTCCATGACCGTCATGCCACCCGCGCTGGACGACGCACGCGCGTTATTCGCCCGTCTGCACACGATCGGCTTCGACGGGCTGGGAATGACCCGTGCGTCGTACGGCGACGGCGAAAACCAGGCGCATGCGCTGCTGGCGGACATGGCGCGGGCACGCGGCCTGCTGGTGCGCCGCGATTGGGCCGGCAACCTGTTCATCACCCTGCCGGGCCGCGACCGGACATTGCCGGCGGTGATGACCGGATCGCATCTCGACACCGTGCCTTGCGGCGGCAATTACGATGGCGCGGCCGGCGTGCTGGCGGGCTTTTCCTGCCTGTGCGGCTGGGTGGACGCAGGATACGTGCCGGCGCGCGACGTGGTCCTGATCGTCACCCGGGCCGAGGAAAGCGTGTGGTTCCCGGTCTCGTATATCGGCAGCAAGAGCGCCTTCGGACTGCTCGAGGACAGCGCGCTGGCGGCGGTTCGCCGTGACGATGGACAGACCCTGGCCGATCACATGCGCGCCTCGGGCGGGCAGCCCGATTGCATCCGTACCGCGCCGGTGCTGCGGCCGTCCGACCTGGCGTGTTTCGTCGAACTGCATATCGAACAGGGGCCGGTCCTGCCGGCGGCCGGCGTGCCGGTCGGCATCGTGACGGGCATCTGTGGCAGCGTGCGCTATCGCGCGGCGACCATCCACGGGCGCTATGCCCATTCCGGCGCAACGCCGCGTGCGTTCCGCGCCGACGCGGTCATGGCGGCGGCGACGCTGATGACGGTGATGCAGGCCGAGTGGCGCAAGGTCGAAGCCGAAGGCGGCGAGATGACGCTGACCTTCGGCGTCTGTCATACGGATGCCGCCCAGGCGAATTTCAGCGCCGTTGCCGGACGGGTCGATCTCAGTATCGATATCCGCTCGCGCGATCATGGCCTGCTCGAGCGTATGGAGGCGGCCCTGCTGGCGCACACCCGGGCTGTCGAGGACGAGTATGGTGTCCAGATCGATCTCGGCGCCCGCACGCAGAGCGCGCCGGCCGCAATGGACGCGACGCTGCAGGCCGAAGCCGTCGCCCTGGCGCGAAAGGCCGGTATCCCGGCGGTGACGCTGCCCAGTGGTGCCGGGCATGATGCCGCGATCTTCGCCGGGCAGGGCGTACCCACGGTGATGCTGTTCGTCCGGAACGCCAACGGCAGCCACAACCCCTACGAGGCCATGGAATTCGAGGATTTCGCCCTGGCGACGCGGCTGCTCGAACGGCTGCTGTACCGGCATGCGGAGCAAGGATGATGATGAAGATCGGCCTGACCGGTGATTCGATTCTCTTTCGGCGCCTGAACAGCACGCAGGATGCCGAAATCCGGCCGCTGTTCGACCTGATCCGGAGCTGTGACGTCAGTTTCACGAACCTTGAGCTGGTATCGAACGATTTCATGGGGGACCCGTCCCTGGACCATGGTGGCACGCATTTCGGCGCGCCGTCCTGGGTGCTGGACGAACTGCGCGACGCCGGGTTCGACCTGTTCGCGGCCGCGACCAATCACAGTCTCGATTACGGTGTCGCGGGCCTGCGGGCCATGCTGGCGGCGCTCGACCGGCGTGACCTGCTCCATGCCGGGATCGGTGCGAACCTGGAAGAGGCGCGGCGACCGGTCTATTGCACCCGGCCGGCCGGCACGGTCGCCCTGCTGTCCTGCGTGTCCACCTTTGCCCGGGGGCAGGAGGCAGCGGCACAGACGGCGCTGATGCCGGGCCGCCCAGGTGTCAATCCGCTGCATTTCAAGCGCACGCATCACGTGACGGCGGACGACCTGGCCGATCTGACCCGGATCTACGAGCGGCTGGGCCTTCGGCATGTGCTGGACGAAAAGATCCGGCTGGGATTCGCATTTCCGCCCGCGCCCGGCACGTTGTCCTTCGACGGCGTATGCTTCGCCGCGTCCGACACGGTCCGCACCCGTACGGAGGCCGACGCGGCGGATGTCGCGGACATCGCGCGCTGGATCGGCGAAGCGCGGCTGGTGTCGGACGTCGTGATCGTCAGCGTGCATGCGCATGAAAGCGGATATAATGCCGACGGCATCCCCGATGTCGAAATTCCCGACGATTTCCTGCGTGCCTTCACGCACGCGGCGGTGGATGCGGGGGCGGATGTCGTCGTCTGTCACGGCCCGCATCTGTTGCGCGGGCTGGAACTGTATCGCGGCCGCCCGATCTTTCACGGCCTGGGCAATTTCATCGGCCAGAACGAACTCGTCGCACGCCTGCCGATGGATTCCTACGCCGCCTATCGCTGCTCGTCCGACGTCACGCCGCATCGCCTCTACAAGGGGCGCAGCGAAAACGACCGCAAGGGTTTCCCCGCGGACCAGCGCTTCTGGGACAGCGTGGTACCGGTCTGCGCCTACGAGGGGGGCACGCTGTCGGGGATCGACATCCATCCGGTGTCGCTGGGGCTGGGACGGTCGGCCCATCGTCGCGGGACGCCGATGCTGGCCCAGGGGGCCGAGGCCACGCGTATTCTCGAGGCCTTTGCGGCCCTGTCCCGCCCCTTCGGCACCGAACTGACGATCGCGGACGGGTCGATCCGGCTTCCCCTTGTGCCCGCGGCCGCCGGAATGGACGCCTGACGTCGTGGCCACCTGTTTCATCACCCAGCCGATCCACCCCGACGCGGTAGCGCATCTGAACGGCGCGGGCATCGCCACGTGCTATGCCAGCCGCGCGACGATGGAGGTGGCAGCGGCCGAAATCGGCGATGCCGAGGCCGTCATCACCCGCGATCTCGGATTCGATGAAGCCGCCATCCGTGCCGCGCCCAACCTGCGTCTGATCGCCTGTCACGGCTCGGGCACCAACAGGATCGCGGTTGCCGCAGCGGCGGCACGGGGGATCTGGGTGACCAACGCGCCGAATACGAACAGCCGCTCGGTCGCGGAACTGACCATGGGGCTGATCCTGGCCGCCGCGCGGCGCATTCCCGTCGCCGACCGCGCCGTTCGCGACGGGCAGTGGGACTTCCGCTATGCGGCCGGCGGGATCGAACTCGCCGGCAAGACCCTTGGCCTGATCGGTTTCGGCGCGATCGCGCGGCATGTGGCGGTGATGGCGGGGGCGGGTTTCGGCATGCGGGTGATGGCCTGGTCCCCCAACGTACCGGACGCGATCTTCGCGCAGGCCGGCGTCATGCGCGCGGACGGGGTGGAGGCGCTGCTGCGCAGCGCGGACGTCGTCTCCCTGCATCGGCCGGCGGACGCTGCGGGGGCCGCCCCGATCGACGCCGCTGCCCTGGCCCTGCTGAAGCCGGGTGCGCTGCTGGTCAATACCAGCCGTGGCACCGCGATCGACGGTGCCGCCCTGGTCGCGGCCCTGCGGGCCGGAACGCTGGCCGGGGCGGCGCTGGACGTTCTGGCGCAAGAACCCCCGCCCGCGCATGACCCGGTGCTATCGGCACCCGGCCTGGTCCTGACGCCCCATCTGGGCGGTGCGACGGACGAGGCCTTGCGCCGCACCGCGATGCTCTGCGCCCGGCAGGTCGTCGATGCGCTGGCGGGGCGGGCGCCGGCGCACCGCGTGCAAGCGTCCGGCGCCTGATCGGCGCCGATGCCGCCAGGGACTATTTGGCGAAAAGCTGCCCGATATCGGCAAATGCCTTGATTTCGATCGCGTTGCCGCTGGGGTCCAGGAAGAACATGGTGGCCTGCTCGCCCGGCTGTCCCTTGAAGCGGATATAGGGCTCCACGATGAAGGCGGTGCCGGCCGCGCGCAGCTTGTCCGCCATGTCATTCCAGGCCGGCATCGGCAGCACGATGCCGAAATGCCGTACGGGCACGGCATGGTCGTCGACCTCGTTGCGTTGCGCCGGCGTCAGTTCGGCCGGCGCCAGGTGCGCGACGATCTGATGACCGTAAAAATCGAAATCGACCCAGTCGGGCGCGCTCCTGCCCTCCGGGCAGCCCAGAAGCTCCCCATAGAACGCGCGGGCCTCCGCGATGTCGCGGACGGGAAAGGCAAGATGGAAGGGCGGGATGGCGCCGGTGCCTGTCGCGATGGTGTTCATGTCGATCTATCCTTGTTCACGGCGGACCAGGCACGGACGATAACGCGGTGTCATATGGGATGGAAAACGATATATTTCCTTGGTCAGACATAAAATATTCGATCTAACCGGACGGGGCACCTGTGCCGTGCCGCGCTCAGAGCCCGAGGAACCTGAAAGGCCTGGTTTCAACGAACCGGTCGTTGGCCATGCCGGAATAGATATGCGTCTGATCGGGGCCGAGATCGAGTTTCATCACCTTCCCGGTTCCTTCCGAGAAATCCAGTTTCTTCAGGTCGACCCAGAAGACGTTGGGCGTGAGTGCCGATTCGAAGAAATAGAGCTTGCGCTTCTGGTCGGCGACCGTGCGCCAGCGCGTCGAGGAGATATTGGGCTGATCGGGCGTGGTGATTCCAAAGGGAACGGAGACATTGCGGATCACGCTGAAGACGCTGGCGATGGCATCGACCGGACTTTCGGTCTTCGGGATCGCGTTCACATAGAAGGCAGCGCGTGCAAACCGGTCCGAGGCGCGATTGGTGCCGGGCAGCATGACGGTGCCGCCGATCTGCGTCCAGTATTCGTTCAGCGCGAGCTGCTTTTCGAAGGTCGGGGAGTTGGTCATCACCTGATAGGCGCGGCTGTGGTGGATGACCTGCTTGCCGTCGATATATTCGATGATTGCGCTGTCGCCGGACGCATCCGAGAGCGAGAGGTGCAGGGTGGCGAGCCTGCCTTCACCCGGTACGGTGGCGGTGACGATCGTGAAGGGCTGCCTTGCCAGCGCATCGACCGCTTCCTGCACGGTGGCGAAATTATCCAGCACATATTGCGCCCAGGCCGCGAGCGACAGGCCTGGGGTCCTGCCGTCATATTTCGGATAGGACGATTCGACCAGCCACAGCACGTTGGCGACAAGTCCTGCTTCGTTCATGCCGTCGGTGGTGGAAATGTCATAGCCCGAGGCAATGACGCTGCCGTATTTCGACGTCCATCGGACCGAGTTCGGCCCCGCTTCCCCCGAACGCTTCATGCCGCGGGGGAAGACCCAGAGGTTGGTTCCGACATCGGTCTTCCAGTCCATGGAACGTGCCGTGATGACCTCGTCATGCGCGCCATGATAGACGAGGCGCGTGCAGGCGTCGGCCGCCGGGTGGCCCAGAAGGTTCGTCGACATGACCATGGCCGCGCACGCAGTCGCGAAAGAACGCTTCTTCGGCATCATGGGCTTTATTCCACTCAATTATACCGGCAGGTCACAGCAATACCATGCGGCGTGATTTTCGAGGAAGTCAAATCGGCCCGATACGTAGCGGGGACTCGCGCCTTTCTAGAGCCGTCCCACGGCGGGATAAGCCGCATCTCGAACGCTGGTCACGATACAGGTCGCGATCCGGCAATGGAGTCATGCCCGCGACGTCAGTCGCGTTCAGGCGCGAGATGCACTTCGAAGCCGCGCGCACCCGGCGGTGCCAGTTCCGGCAGCAGTTCCATGGTCGGGATCTGGTAGTCGCCGTCATTCTGCTTGCGGTAGGGAATCGGTGCGATCGTCTCCAGTGTCTTCATCCGCTCGCGCACTTGGTCCGCCAGAATCGTGAATTTCGGCTCGTCCATCCGATCGACACGATAGGCCACGAAGGGCGGCAGGACGGTGAAACCGGGATAGAAAAGGATTCCATGGTTGATCGGGAACAGCAGATCGTCGATCGGGCCGTTGATCCCGCGATCCGAATAATGTTCCGGCCACCCTCCGGCCGTGACCATCAGCATCGCACGCTTGCCGGCCATGACCCCTTCGCCATACCGGTCGCCCCAGCGCCGGTCGCTGTGTTCGCCCACCCCATAGGCGAAGCCGGAGGCATAGACGCGGTCCACCCAGCCCTTGAGAATGGCCGGCATGGCGAACCACCATAACGGGAACTGCAGAATGACCATATCGGCCCACAGCAGCTTCTCCTGTTCCGCCTTCACATCCGGCGTCAGCGCATCCGCCGCGAACCCGTCATGGGACGCTTTCCAGACCTTCAGCGGTCCGTCCGACGACAGGGCAGGAAAATCGTCCTTGTCGACTGCGGCCTTCCAATGCATGGCATAGAGGTCCGACACCCGCACCTCATGTCCCTGGGCCGCCAGTTCGGCGACGGCGACGTCGAGCAGGGCGCCGTTGAGCGAGTGTCTTTCCGGGTGGGCGAAGACGATCAGGACATTCATGGGGCTTCCTCATGCAGGCGGAAAGAATGGGCGACTTTCCGAGGATAGGGGATAGGCTATTGTCTTCCCATATGGCCTGAGCGGAAGGGACAGTGCCGGAAAATGGAACAATCGCATGTCTCGCTCGACCGGATGCGGACGTTCGTCCGCATTGCCGAACGCGGCAATCTCGCG
The DNA here is from genome assembly GCF_000021325.1 of Gluconacetobacter diazotrophicus PA1 5. Lineage (GTDB taxonomy): Bacteria > Pseudomonadota > Alphaproteobacteria > Acetobacterales > Acetobacteraceae > Gluconacetobacter > Gluconacetobacter diazotrophicus. The sequence goes on from NC_011365.1 coordinate 2,537,628, forward strand.
GCGGTCGCCCGGGAAACCGGCGCAGGCCAATCCACGATCACCCGCCATCTGCGCGAGCTTGAAGAGGCGCTGGGTGTCTCGCTGCTCACCCGCACCACCCGCCGCACGGCGCTGACCGAAGAGGGCACGCGCTATTACGCGCAATGCCTGAACATCCTGTGCCTGGTCGAACAGGCCAGCCAGGAAATGCGGCAGACACGCCAGGCAACAGCGGGCACGGTCCGCATCTCCTGCACCGCGGCGCTCGGCGTCCTGCATGTCAGCCGGCTGATCTTTGCCTTCCAGGACCAGAATCCCGGGATACGGGTGGAATTCAGCCTGACCGACGAACGTGTCGACCTGGTGCGCGAGGGCGTCGACATCGCCATCCGCCTCGGGCCGCTGACCGATAGTTCGATGAAGCTGCGGGCGCTGGGTGAAAGCCAGCGCGTGCTGGTGGCCGCGCCGGACTGGCTGCATCGCAACGGCCCACTGAAGCGGCCCGAGGATCTGCGCGATCGGGAAGGCGTCCGCCTCTCCCGGGTTCACGGTTCCGACCGGCTGGTCCTCCAGGCTCCGAAGGGCAAGCATCACGTCGTTCCGTTCCACGGTCGCCTGAATGTCGATCATGGACTCGCGGCGCGAGAGGCTTTCCTGGCGGGGCGCGGTTTCGGCCCGGCGCATCGGTGGCTGGTGGAGGACTGCCTACAGGACGGCCGGCTGGACCTCGTGCTGCCGAACTACAGGCTTCCTCCGGCTCCCCTGAGCATGCTGATCGCACCGGAACGGGCGAGCCTGACGCGGGTGCGTCTCTGCGCCGATTTTCTCGGCAGCGAAATCGCGAAAATACCCGGCATCGGGCGGTGACGGCGGGCCGGATCAGATACCAGTAGGGCGCGAATTATCCCGCCTGCTGCACGATCCATTGTTCCAGCGCCTCGACCTGTTCCGTCACGTCCATCCCCCTGGGCCGGATCAGCCCGTAGGACGTTCCGTCCGCATCGAATCCGGCCGGCGCCAGCAATCGACCGGTCGCGACATCGTCCGCCGCGATGATCCGGGGTGACAGGGCGACACCCAGGCCGCTGGCGGCGGCTTCCAGCATCATGAAATGATGGTCGAACAGGCGTGTATCGCGGGGCGCCGCACTGTCGGGCCGGGAGGCCAGCCAGTGCCTCCATGCCTCGGGCCGGGTGCGCGATCCCAGCGCCAGGTAGTCGCCCCTGCGGAACCGCTCCGCCATGTCGGGCCGCATGACCGGCCCGACCGTTTCCGGCACGAGCGTGGTGACGGCCCAGTCGGGATCGAGCGGGAAATCGAGGCGCCGGATCGCCAGCGTAATCCGTTCCCGCGCGAAATCCAGCGCCCCGCCACCGGTCGAAAGATGCACGTCGATGCCGGGATGCCGGTCCTGGAAGTCCGACAGGCGCGGGATCAGCCAGCGCATCGCCAGCGACCGCTCGCAGGACAGCACGATCGGCGGCGCGGTGGAGGGCGACCTGATCTCGGCCAGCGCCGCCGCGATCCCGCCCAGCGCGTCGCTCGCCGCGCGGGCAAGCCGCTCGCCGTCCCGGGTCGGCCGCACGCCGCGCCCGTCCGGTTCCAGCAATCGCAGTTTCAGTTCGGCGGCCAGCTTGGACACCCGGCGGCTGACCGCCCCATGCGTCAGGGCCAGTTCCATGGCCGCCGCCCGGACCGAGCCCAGGCGCACTACCGCCGCGAAGGCGCGCAGATCGTCCAGCGACGGGATGTCGGATCGCTTCATTGGTCAGTTTTTATCACCGGAACAGGTCAGTTCATATCGATTTTCCTCCGGAACCGTTCCGCTATTCTCACCATCATGACCGCACCCTCCTCCTGCCACACCCGGCCGCTGGCCGTCACGATGGGCGATCCCGCCGGGATCGGGCCGGAGATCGCGGCCCGGATGTTCCTGCGGCGGCCGGCGCAACGATGCTGGATCGTGGTCGGTGATCCGCTGGTGATGCGCCACGCCCTGGCCGCGCGCGATCCGGCGGCGCGGATGCGCCGCATCGCGACGCCGGCCGAAGCCCGGTTCGATGACGGGGTGCTGAACGTCCTGGCGTCATCGGAATGCGTGGCCCTGCCGCCCATAGGCCGTGTCAGCGCCGAAAGCGGCCGCGCCGCCTATGCGGCAATCCGCACCGCCATACGGTTGGCCAGGGATGGCGCAATCCGGGGCATCGTCACCGCGCCGATCCACAAGGAAGCGCTCGCCGCCGCCGGATTGCCGTACCCCGGCCATACGGAAATCCTCGCCGAACAGGCCGGCGGCGCGCGTGTCGCCATGATGCTGGCGAACGAGGATATCCGCGTCGTGCTGGTGACCATCCATTGTTCGCTGCGGGACGCGATCCGCCGCGCCGATCAATCCGCACAGATGGCGGCGATCCGCCTCGCCCACGCGGGCGCACGCGCGCTGGGCGTCGAATGCCCGCGCGTCGCCGTGGCGGGCCTCAATCCCCATGCCGGGGAAGGCGGCCTGTTCGGCGAGGAGGAAACCCGCATCATCGCGCCCGCCATCGCACAGGCGCGGAGCGAGGGCATCGATGCGTCCGGCCCGTGGCCCGGCGACACGGTGTTCATGCAGGCGCGGCAGAGGCGCTTCGATGTCGTGGTGGCGCAATATCACGACCAGGGGCTGATTCCGGTGAAATATATGGGCCTGGCGCAGGGCGTGAACATCACGCTCGGCCTGCCCTTCATCCGCACCAGCCCCGACCACGGCACCGCCTTCGATATCGCGGGACGCGGCGTTGCCGATCCGTCCAGCCTGGAGACGGCTTTCGATTACGCCCTTCGCCTCACCGGAGCCGCGACATGATCCGACCCGATTTCATCTTCATGCTGACCCGCCATGACCGGACGGTGGAGAATGCGGCCGATCTGGTGCAGACCGCCCGAGCCGCGGGGGTCCGCCATATCGGGTTCAAGGATATCGGCCTGCCCTTCGCGGCGCTCCAGGTTCTTGCACGCACGATCCGGCAGGCGGGGGCGAAGATCTATCTGGAAGTCGTCTCGCTCGATCGCGAGAGCGAGCTGCGCTCGGTGCGGGCCGGCATCGCCCTGGGCGTCGATTACCTGCTGGGCGGCACGCATGTCGATGACGTGTTGCCGCTGCTGGACGGCACGACGATCCGCTATTACCCCTTTCCCGGCCGAATCACCGGGCATCCCAGCATCCTTGAGGGAACCGAGGCCGAAATCGTGCGCAGCGCCGTCGATCTCGCCTCCCGGCCGGGTGTGCATGGGCTGGATCTGCTGGCCTATCGGTTCGCGGGGGAGGTGCCGAACCTGATGCGACGGGTCTGCGAAGCCGTGGCGGACAAGCCCGTCATCGTCGCCGGCTCGCTCGATCGGGCGGAACGGATTCGGGCCGCCGCCTCGGCAGGGGCCGCCGGTTTCACGGTCGGCACGGCGGCATTCGACGGCGCCTTTCCGGCATCGCCCGATCTGGCGGGACAGATCGGCCATATCCAGACCATTTTATTCTCGTCCTGATGGAGAACCGCCCAATGGAAAAGATAAACCTGGCCCAGGCCTTCGCGACATTTTCCGACTACTGGAGCCCCCGTGTGGCCGGTGACATCAACACGGCCCAGATCAAGCTGGCGAAATTCAAGGGCGTGTTCGACTGGCATCATCACGAGCATGAGGACGAACTGTTCCTGGTCGTCTCCGGGACCTTGCGCATGCATTTCCGGGACCGTGACATCGACATCGAAGCCGGGGAATTCATCATCGTGCCGCATGGTGTGGAGCATTGTCCCGAGGCCCTGGGCGATGAATGCCATGTCGTCCTGCTGGAACCGAACACGACCCTCAACACCGGCAATGTGACCAACGACCGCACCGTGCGGGCGCCTTCCCGGATATAGCCGGGCCGACACCTACACGCGTTCAAAGCCGTCTTCGCTCCATCATTCGCTGCCGAGAAGCGGAGCGTACGCGGCGAGCCGGCGGGATATGAATTCAGTGAAGAGCCGCACGCGCTTCGTCTTGCGTGTCTCCCCCTGCGTGAGAAGCCAGAGCGTTCCATGCCCGTGCAGCTCGGTGCCCGGCACCCTGACCAGCAGCGGGTCGGCATCGCCGACGAAGCACGGCAGTTTCGTCATCCCGATCCCTTGCCGCGTTGCGACGATCTGCGTTTCAGCGTCCGGCGTCCTGAACGGAGCCCCTGTCGTGTGAATCTCTCCTTCGCGGGCCCAACCCGGAAGTCCATCAGTGTTTATGACGATCCAGCGGACAGGATCGGCAACACCGGCACGCCACGCGGTCAGGCGATCGCGTGCCATATAGATGCCGCTGGACAATTCGGGGCCTGGCAGGTCGTGAAGATTGGGCGGCAGTGTTTCCCGGTCCAGCACGATACGGATCGCAACGTCGGCTTCCCGGTTCGTCAGGTTCGCGACCGCGCCGGTCGGCAGGATCTCCATCTCGATATCCGGATTCATGCGGGAAAAATCAGCAAGATCCGGCATCAGCAGATGTGTCGCGAGGAACGGAGGCAGCGTCACGCGCAAAAGCCCGCGCACGCTCTGGTCGCGACCGAAAACGCGCGTTTCCAGTTGGTGCGACGACGCTTCCATCTGGTTCGCGAACTCGAGGATCTCCTCGCCCGCCGCCGTCAGGCGATAGCCCGCAGGCAGCTTTTCGAACATGTGCGTCCCGAGCCTCTCTTCAAGCTGAGCGATCCGCCGCAACACGGTTGAATGGTTTACCCCCAGATGCCCGGCGGCAGCCCGCACCGAGCCACCGCGCGCGACGGCCAGGAAGTAGCGAACATCGTCCCAATCGATCATGGTGCACTCCGGCACCGCACGGTGCGCCTTCCAAAACCCATATCCGCCACATCGTGCGACATGACGCGCCGTCATCATAGCGGTTAGCGACGAATTTGCCTCGGCTTTCAAGCGGCGACTACCGATCGTCCGACCGACGTCAATCGTCCGGCCGGATCGATTTCGCACCACCGATGTGCGCGCTTCCGCACTCAACGCCTGACGCCGGCAGACCTATGTCGAGGGTCTCGGGGACTTCCCCGAACGATCGAAGACGGGCCTGAAAGGAAAAGTCATGGGAAAGCTCGAAGGCAAGGTTGCAGTCATCACAGGCGGATCGAGCGGCATGGCGCTGGCGAGCGCCAGGCGGTTCGTTGAAGAAGGCGCCTATGTGTTCATCACGGGCCGGAGGCAGGAGGTGCTGGACGAGGCCGTCAGGCTGATCGGCCGGAACGTGACCGGCGTGCGCGGCGATGCGGCCAATCTCGACGACCTCGACCGCCTGTTCGATACGGTCAGGCGGGAAAAGGGCAGGATCGACGTGCTGTATGCAAGCGCCGGCACGGGCGAAGCCGCGCCGCTGGGCGAGATTACCGAGCAGCATTTCGATACAACCTTCAACCTGAATGCGCGCGGCACGCTGTTCACGGTCCAGAAGGCGTTGCCGCTGTTCAACGACGGCGGGTCGATCTTCATGACCGGGTCGGTTGCGTCGATCAAAGGTTTCCCCGGTTACAGCGTGTATGCGGCGAGCAAGGCGACGCTGCACGCCTTCGCACGCGGGTGGCTCAACGAACTGAAGGGCCGGAACATCCGGGTGAACGTGCTGCACCCGGGGCCGATCGCCACACCGATGCAGGACCAGGTTCTGACCGAGGACGCGAAGCGGATGTTCGAATCCCTGATCCCGCGGGGAACGATGGGTCGTCCCGAGGAAATCGCGGCAGCCGCGCTGTTTCTGGCTTCGGACGATTCCAGCTTCGTGAACGGGGTGGAACTGTCTGTCGATGGCGGCTTCTCGGCCATCTGAACGCGCGCCGGATCGCGGAAAGCGGCCGACCGGCGGGGACGGGCGTGTCCATGGTGGAACGACTTCCGCGCTGCACGGTCGGCCTGTCCGCAGCATCAATATGAACATGGATCGGAAAAGCACAATGCGCTACGCGATTGTAGGATTCGGTAGGTGTTTTGTCCCGGGATTTGGTGGTGCGGATTATGTATGAACCGTGATGGTTCTTTTTCCCACTGCTGACAAATGAATTCATATGGAGTGAGGCCGCGCAGGGTCTTGAGCCTGCGGGCGAAATTGTAGGCGGTAACGAAGTCGGCGAGGTGTTGACGCAACTGGTCATGTGTTTCGTAGTAGAAGCGCTTGACGGTGGCGTCCTTGATCGTGCGGTTCATCCTCTCGACCTGGCCATTCGTCCAGGGATGTCGCGGCTTTGTCAGTCGATGCTCGATATCGAGATCAGCACAGGCCAGTTCAAAAGAGTGGCACCGGAACAGGACACCATCCGCCCGCATGGCCTTGATGTCTTCGGGTGTCCATCCATTGCCGGCCGGATCGGTAAAATGCGTGCCGTTATCGGTCAGCACGGTATGGATGCGGTAGGGAACCGCAGCGGCCAGAGCACGCAGGAAGTCACCGGCAACGCGACGTGTCGCTTTCTCGTGCAATTGGACAAAAGCGAATTTCGAGGTCCGGTCGATCGCCACCAGAAGATAAAGGCGCCCCATTTCAGTGCGGACTTCAGCAATGTCGATGTGAAAATAGCCGATCGGACAACTCTTGAACTTCGACCGTTTCGGTTTGTCGCCTTCGGTCTCGGGCAGGCGGCTGATCCCATGGCGCTGAAAACAACGGTGCAGGGAAGATCGCGTCAGATGCGGGATCGTCGCCTGAAGCGCATAAAGGCAATCATCAAGAGGCAGCAGGGTATGGCGACGGAAGGCCACAACGATCGCTTCTTCTTCGGTCGACAGGATGGTTGAGGATGCGACCTTCGGACCGGTGCGTCGATCCGACGTATCGGTCCGCCCCTTCCATTTGGCGACCGTCTTCGGGTTGATCCCGTAGCGTTTCGCCAGAACCCTCAGGCTCTCTTGACTATGTTGTATCGCTCGACGGACTGCCGCTGTCGTCGTGGCGCTTCCGTGGTGAACCTGGCCCATAGCGCATCCTTCCACTCATGTGAAAATAATGCACCACCAAATCCCGGGACCAAACACGTAGGATAGGCCAGGCCCTTGCCCACGCCTTCGCCCGCAGGAACATCGACGTGACCGTCGCGAGCCGTCGGCCGCCCGAAGCATTGGCGCCGCAGGCCCGGGCAATCGGTCCCACGGTCGTCGCCAGGTCGCTGCGGGATGCGCTCGAAGCCGACATGATCATCCTGGCCGTCCCGTTCGAGCAGCACCCCGAGGTCGCGAGGGCCCTGCCGGACTGGAAAGGCAAGACGGTCATCGACGCGATGAACTCGCTGGCTCCCCTCGAGGAGATGGATGGCCTCCTGTCCTCCGCCTTCGCCGCGAAGGCGTTCGCCGGCGCCAGGTTCGTGAAAGCGTTCAATCATCTGATTGCCGCCACCCTGGCGACCGATCCGGTCGTCGAGGGCGGCCACCGGGTCGTCTTTCTATCGAGCGACGACGCGGACGCGACCGCTCCCGTGGCGGCCCTGGCCAGACAACTCGGGTTCGCACCCGTCACTCTGGGAAAACTTTATGAAGGTGGCGCGCTGGTGCATGCACGCGGCCGCGTTTGGGGACCGCTCATTTTCCAGGATGTGTTCAAGACGGCGCAGTAATCGATCTGCGATCATTGCTCAGGCGAGAAACGCAGCCAGAGCCATCCCGCCAGGGCGGAGAGGACCGAGCCGGCGAAGATTCCCATCTTGGCAGGGATTACAAGACCAGAGTCGGGAAATGACAGGTTCGCGATAAACAGGCTGATCGTAAATCCGATGCCGCACAGGAGCGAAAGGCCAAACACCTTTCCCATCGACGTTTCTGCCGGAAGCGTGGCGATCCTCAGCCGGGTCGAAAGCAGTGTCGCGCTGAAGACGCCGACAGGTTTGCCGATGAGCAGTCCCGACATGATCCCCAATGGAACAGCGTCCACCATCATGTCGGGATGGATACCCCTGAGTGAGACACCCACGTTCATGAAGCCGAAAAGCGGCAGAATTACCCATGTGACGACAGGTGTCAGTGCGGATGCCGCTCTGTCGAGAGGTGTCGCCTGTCCGACGTTCCGTCCCAGGGCCGTTGCGGGCAGGCACAGACCGGTTATGACCCCGGCAAGGGTCGGATGCAGGCCGGACCCCAGAAGAGCGATCCACAGCAGGATGCAGCCGGTGGCGTAACCCCACACTGTCCTGATTCCGATCCTGTTTGCCCCGATCAGCGCCGCCGTGACAACCACGGCCGCCGCCAGTGCCGGCCAGTACAGGGCATTCCCGTAAAACACGGCGATGACGACGATGCCCAGCACATCATCGAAGATCGCGAGCGCCATCAGCCAGGCCCTGGCTCCGGCCGAGACATGCCGACCAAGAGCCAGAATGATCGGCAACGTGAACGCTGCATCGGTCGCGACGGGGATGGCCCAGCCGCGCGTCGCTTCCGGATGTCCGCATGTCACCAGCAGGTATGTCAGGGCCGGTACGATCATTCCGCCCAGCGCGCCGATCAGCGGAAGGGCGACGCGCCGTGGTGACGAGAGGTGGCCCGTGACGATTTCGGTCTTGATTTCGAGAATGACCACCAGGAAAAACAGGGTCATGAACCCGTCGGAGACCCATGCGTCGATCGTGTCCGGTCCCCGTTTCCCAAGGACGGAAAGCGTCAGGGGCGTTGTCGTAAGGGCGGTATAACCCGCCGCCCACGGCGAGTTTGCCAGGACAAAGCCTGCAAGGGACGCGAGCAGCAGGACGCATGCCCCACCGGAGGGAGAGCCCAGGAAACGTCGGAGAGAGGCAACGCGCGCAGCAACTGATTCAGCCATTCATCTCTGTTGAATGATTCAGGTCGGCCATACAAGCCGACAGCCCTGCGCCTGCCTTCCTGACGACGGCCTTCCTGAACGCAGGAAGCGGAAGCCGGGGCTTGTCCCGCCTATCGCCGGACCAGCCAGAAGATCAGGGAAAGAACCGCGCTGATCACGATGCAGGTCGCGATCGGCGCGTAGAAGGTGAAATTCGGCCTCTGGATCACGATGTCGCCCGGCAGCCGCCCGAGCGGCAGCCGTGACAGGACAGGCCACAGCAGGCCGGCGAGCACCAGGACAATACCAAGGGTGATCAGGGGTCTGGACATACCGCTCCGTCAGCGCTGGGCGAGAGCGGCGGCGGAGGGCTCATGATGCGTGGTCATGCTCGCGCTCCTATATCCGCTCCAGAATCTGGCGGGCGAGTGCTGCGATGTCGGATTTCTCCATCCCCTCGGGATTGTGCCGCGCCTTCTTCGCGATCTCGCGTTCCTGCTCCGAGGCATGTTCGCCGCCCTTGAGCACGAAATCCGCCAGTTCCGTCACCTCGGCCTTCGTCAGCAGCTTGGGCTCCTTGACCGCCCGTTCGGCGAGGGCGTGCAAGCTGCTGGTTTCATGGGGAAGCCTGTCGGTCATGTCGATTCCGTCCTGTTCCGGTCATGGATTTCCAGTTTCAGACATGGGGGCGCGGGCACGCGGATTACAGGGCCGCGAACGCGGGGCAGCGATGCGCGCAGGCCGGCCAGTGGCATCGCCATTGCCCATGCTCAGATCGGCGTCGCCCCGCCTGGCGTTGTATCGGGAGTGCCGGCGCCATCCGCCTCGGCCGCGTCTTCCGGCAGCCGCGAGCCCAGCAGGGCGCGGGGTTGACCCAGCCAGATGCCATCGCGGAGATGGTCGCGGCGTGGGAACCGGGTGTTCGGATGGATCAGGATGCTCAGGTCCTGGTGATTGAGCATCAGCCATGGCACCAGCGTCGCGAACAGCGCCGTGTCGAAGGCGATCTGATACATCGGCAGCGTGTGCGGGCCGATCGGTACCTCATGCCAGCGCCCCAGCCGCACGGCGAAGCGGTCGGCGATGGCGGCGCGCAGGTGCTCGGCGGCCGCGCGCCCGTCCGGGCCGTCGAAATAGACATGGGCATGATAGCTGCCGATCGTCCCGATCTGCCGGATCGGCTCGGGCACCGGCGTCATCGGGCTTTCCATTGCGCGGTGCGTTCGGACCGTGCCGCGGACAGCGCCCGCCTTACGCCCGCCGCGTCCAGATCAGCGGCATAGACCGGCGTGCCAGGCTGCTGCCGCCAGGATTCGTCCAGGCCGCCAGCCTCGATCGCCGCGATCCTGCCGTCCCGCTGTTGCGGGTAATAATTCCCGGTATCGATGACCGGCACCGCGCGGGGCACGTTCGTGAACAGGTCGTGCGGCAGATCCGGGATATTCTTCTCCGGGATCGTCACCACGATCACGTCGACGCCCGTCACCGCCTGGCGCGGCGTCACGGCGGTCGCCCCGGTTTCCGCCGCCAGGTCGCGCAGCGTCTCCGGGCCCCGGGAATTGGCGACCAGAACGGTATGGCCCAGCGCCGTCAGGCGCCGGGTCAATGCGCCGCCAATGTGGCCGGCGCCGATAATGCCGATCTTCATGTGCGTCCCCGCTGGATGATCCTCTGCCCTATGGAGTTATGAACGCGCCACGGGTGGGACAAGGACCGTGTCCTGTCGCGTGGGCCAAGCCTGCATGCCGATCCGTGCGATGTCCAGCAGCCTGTCCCGCGACGCACCGTCGCGCGCCTGCACCGCCATCCCGCGTGCCAGCGAACTGAAGAAGGCCGCCAGCCCCGCGGCATCCGTATCCGCCGGCATGTCGCCATCCGCCACGCCCTGGCGCAGGCGGTCGGCCATCGCGGCCTCGGACAGCGCGCGCTGGCGGGCCATCAGGTCGCGCAGGCGGGCCTGGCCGGGCGCGCACTGGGTACCGGACACCGAGATCATGCACCCCGCCGGCAGGTCCTCGCGCGTGAACTCGGTCGCCGCCGCTTCCATCAGGTGCCGGAAAACGGTCCGCGTGTCGGCGTCCTGTTGCAGGATGTCCAGGAACCACGCGCGCGAGGCGGTCAGGTACGCCTCGGTCGCCTCCTGGTACAACTGCTCCTTGCTGCCGAAGGCGTTGTAGAAGCTCGACGGGCTGATCCCCATCGCCGCCGTCAGGTCGTCGAAGCTGGTGCCTTCATAGCCACGGTCCCAGAACAGGCGCATGGCCGCGCACAGGGCCTGGTCCCGGTCGAAGGATTGCGGCCGGCCGCGGCCACGCCGTTCACCGTCGATTTTTTTTGGTGTCATCGCTCCATAAATCCTTGAACGCGGACTCGCGCCCCTCATATCCCGTATCTTGGAGCAGTCACTCCAAATTGTAAGCCTTTCGTTTCCGCAATCCGGGCATGAGGAACGCGCGTCGTTCCCGCCCGAGCAGACAGGTCCAGCACCATGAGCAAGCTTTCAGGAAAAGTCGCGATCGTCACCGGCGCCTCCAAGGGGATCGGCGCGGGCATCGCCAAGGCGCTGGCGGCCGAAGGCGCCGCGGTCGTCGTCAATTATGCCTCCAGCAAGTCGGGGGCCGATACGGTCGTCGCGGCGATCACGGACGCGGGCGGCAAGGCCGTGGCGGTGCAGGGCGACGTCTCGCGCAAGGCCGACGCCCAGGGCCTGGTCGACGCCGCGATCGGCCAGTTCGGCCGTCTGGACATTCTGGTCAACAATTCCGGCGTCTATGAATTCGGCGCGATCGAGGAGATCACCGAGGAGCATTTCCACCGGCAGTTCAACGTCAACGTGCTGGGCACGCTGCTGACGACCCAGGCCGCGGTCGGCCATCTGGGCGCGGGCGGCAGCATCATCAATATCAGTTCGGTCGTCTCGCGCATCACCCCGCCCCATTCGGCGGTCTATACCGGGACCAAGGGCGCGATCGACGCCATCACCGGTTCGCTGGCGCGCGAACTGGGGCCGAGGCAGATCCGGGTCAACGCCATCAATCCCGGCCTGGTCCAGACCGAAGGGACGCAGACCGCGAACGTCGTCGGCTCGGAGATGGAGCAGGCCATCATCGCGCAGACGCCGCTGGGCCGCACCGGCCAGGTGCAGGATATCGCGCCGCTGGCGGTTTTCCTGGCGTCCGATGACGCACGGTGGCTGACCGGCGAAACGCTGATCGCCTCCGGCGGCCTGCGCTGAGTTGAGCTGAGCATCGCCCCGACAGGGGCGGGCGCCTGCTTGCAGCGCGGGAAGGGCAGGCGCATGCTTTTTCAGGATTTCATATCTGTCCGGGAGATGACTATTGGCTTCTCTGTTTACGCCCCTGCGGGTCGGTGACCTGACATTGCCCAACCGGGTCATCATGGCGCCGCTGACACGCCAGCGCGCCGGCGAGACGCATATCCCCAACGACCTGATGGCCACCTACTACGTCCAGCGGTCGCTGGCGGGCCTGATCCTGTCGGAAGCGACGCCGGTGTCCCCGCAGGGCATCGGCTATGCCGGGGTCCCGGGCATCTGGCTGCCCGAGCATGTCGAGGGCTGGAAGAAGGTCACGTCCGCCGTGCATGCGGTCGGGGGGCGCATCTTCCTCCAGCTCTGGCACGTGGGCCGGATTTCCGACCCCGTGTTCCTCGATGGCGACCTGCCCGTCGCGCCCAGCGCCATCGCGGCCAGGGGTCATGTCAGCCAGCTCCGCCCCGAACGCCCTTACGTGACGCCCCGCGCGCTGGAAACGCACGAGATCCCCGGGATCGTCACGGCCTTCCGGCACGGGGCCGAACTGGCGAAGGAAGCAAATTTCGATGGCGTCGAGATCCACGGCGCGAACGGCTATCTGCTCGACCAGTTCCTGCAGGATTCCACCAACCACCGCACGGACCGGTACGGCGGCTCGATCGAGAACCGGGCGCGCCTGATGCTGGACGTGACCGACGCCGCCATCGACGTCTGGGGCCCGGGGCGCGTGGGCATGCATCTGGCACCCCGGTGCGACGCGCACGACATGGGTGACAGCAATCCGGCGGCCACTTTCGGCTATGTCGCGACCGAACTCGGGCGGCGCGGCATCGCCTTCATCTGCGCGCGCGAGGCCGAGGGGCCGGACAGCCTGGGCCCGCAACTGAAGAAGGCATTCGGTGGCGTCTATATCGCCAACGAGGCCTTCACCGGTGCATCCGCCGAGGCCGCCATCGAAGAGGGCCGGGCCGACGCGGTGGCCTTCGGGAAGACTTTCATCGCCAACCCCGACCTGCCCGAGCGACTGAAAATCGGTGCGGACCTGACGCCGCCCGATGCCTCCACGTTCTATGGCGAGGGCGCGCGGGGATATACGGACTATCCCACGCTGGGCGAATCCGGTGACTGACAGCGGATCTTTCCGAGGGGACACCATGAGCGCTCATCATGTCCTGATCGCCGGTGCCAGCGGCCCGGTCCGTCTGGGCGCAGGTCGCGGCCCGGCATGGCCTGGCCGAAGCCGACCCCGACCGGCTCGCGCCGGGCGGCTTCGGCGACTTCATCTTTCATGTCGAGACGGACGCGATCTTCGACGTGACCAGGGCGCGGCAGGCGGGCTTCTCCGGCATGCACCGCCGGTCGGACGCGGTGCTGATCGCCCACCTGGACGCCATGCGCGCGCGCAGGCTTATTCCCTGATTGTTTCCCTGACTGTTCGGGCGGGCTGACGTCCGGCGCGCAGTCAGGAACAGCCCGTCGCGACCGCGCGGTCGATGGCGGTGACGAGGTCGATATCGTCGAAGGGTTTCTCGACGACGATCGCGGAAGGATGCAGGACCTGGTCCCGCAGGGAATCGCCGCTGACGAAGATATGGGGAATGAACCCGCCGCGAAGGATTTCCGCGACCGCCGCGATCCCGCTTCCTTCCCGCAGGCGCGCATCGACGATCATCAGGTCCGGCCGGTCGCCCGCGGCGGCGGCGATGGTGCCGGACTGGGTCATCTCCACGCCGATGACCGTATGCCCCAGCCCGCTCAGCAGCTCGGCCATCAGCATCGCGATCAGCATCTCGTCTTCCACGATCAGGATGCGCAGCGCCTTCACGGCAAGGGACGGCCGCGCGGAACCCGAACGGCTGTTGGATGGACAGGCCGGGATCATGGTCTTGCTCCGGTGCGCTGGGGCTTCGAAACAGTCCTGAGGGTAAATAGCGTAGACCAGATCGGAATGCCGGCCGGTCCGGAAAATACCGATTCCAGTCACGAAAGGAGTATCGGCGGCCAGGCGTGGCGAATCCCGACGCCAAACGGGCGATCCGGTGCCGTCCGTCACCCGGCCGGGTGCGGGCGGAACGGACCGTAACCGCTGCGGGAACCGGGCGTCTCGCTTCCGGAAATCGAAGTCGTCTCTTGCGGGAAACGGGGGTTGTCCGCGGCTTCCGGCTCGGGATTATCGGTTTTCATGAATAACGTCGTTCCTGTGCCATCGGCTGGCGAGCCGGTCATCCACGCCTCGCCCCCCCGGCCGTCCTATATCCCACCCTTCGGGGTGCGCACGGTGATCGGCTGCCTGGGCATGCTGCTGGCCGTGCATGTGGCGGGCTTCAACGAACACGTGACCGAGATCGGCCTGACCGATATCCGCGGCGCCATGCACATCGGCTACGATGAGGGAACGTGGCTGATCGCCATCTACGAATCCTTCAACATCGCGGCCATGGCCTTCACGCCGTGGTTCTACATGACGTTTTCCATCTACCGCTTCTCGATCTTCGTGACGGCCGTCATGGCGCTGCTGGCGATCCCGGCGCCGTTCATGCCCGATGTCACGTCGCTGTGCATCCTGCGGGCCTTCCAGGGGCTGATGGCCGGGTGCCTGCCGCCGGTGCTGATGACGGTGATGCTGAAATACCTGCCGCCGGAAATCCGCGTGTTCGGCATCGGCGGCTACGCGATGAGCGCGACCTTCGGCCCCAACCTGGGCCTGCCGCTGGAGGCCTTCTGGTTCGAACGTGTCGGCTGGCACTGGCTCTATTGGGAAATCATCCCGCTTGCCGCGCTGTCGATCGCCATGATCGCGTACGGGCTGCCGCGCGATCCCATGCATTTCGAACGGTTCCAGAAGTTCAACTGGCTCGGCCTGCTGGTCGGCCTGCCCGCCATCTGCGCGCTGGTCATCGTGCTCTACCAGGGGGACCGGCTGGACTGGTTCCGCTCGCCCGTCATCACCAACCTGTCCTTCTGGGGCGGGGCGGCGTTCATCGTCTTCGTCATCAACGAGGCGTACCATCCCAGCCCGTATTTCCGCGTGCAGTACTGGCGGTCGCGCAACATCCAGGCCTCGCTGCTGTCGCTGGTCGGCATCCTGGCCATCTGCGCCATGATGGGCGAAATCCCCGGCATCTACCTGGAGGCCGTGCGCGGCTATCGCCCGATCCAGGCGGCCCCCGTCTCACTGGTCGTGGCGCTGCCGCAGCTCCTGATGCTTCCGCTGATCGCGGCCATCTGCAACAGCCGCAGGGTGGATTGCCGCTACGTGCTCTCGGGCGGAATGCTCTGCCTGGCCGGCGCGGCCTGGCTGGGCACGTGGCTGACCGTGGACTGGGTGCGGGACAATTTCTACGCGCTGCAGGTCCTGCAGATCTTCGGCCAGCCCATGACCGTCATTCCCACGCTGATGCTCGCCACCCTCGCGATGGGGCCCGCCGACGGTCCGTTCATCTCGGGCATGGTGAACATGCTCAAGGGCCTGGCCAACGCGGTGGCATACGCCGTGTTCGCGGCCCTGACCCGGCGGCGGGAGCAATATCATTCCACCATGCTGCTGGACCATCACGGCACGCACGGCCTGGCGCTGCAGGGGATGGGCGATCCGGTCAACCGGCAGCTTGCCGCCACGTCGCCCGACAGCGCGCATGTCGCGCGCAACACGCTCCAGGTCTTTCATACCTTCGTGCACGAGCAGTCGCTCGTCCTCGCGCTGGCCGACATCTACTTCGTGCTGATCTGGGTCTGCCTCGGCTACGCGGTCATGAACCTCATCCTGCCGCGCCGGGTCTATCCGCCGCGCGCGCCGTCGCCGAACACTCCCGCCCGCTAATCCGGAACGACCGATCATGATCTACAAGAAACCGCTTCTCTACGCGGGATGCACCGCCTGCGTGCTCGCCCTCGCCGCCTGGGGGGGAACGCGCCTGGTCAACGGCGACGGCGTCAACCAGTATACCAACGACGCCTATGTCACGGCCGATTTCCCGACCGTGGCGCCCAAGGTGGCGGGGCGGATCGACCGGGTGATCGCGCAGGACAACCAGGTGGTCCACGCCGGCGAGGAACTGGCCCATATCGAGGACGACGACTACCGCGCCGCCCTGGCGGTGGCGACGGGCACCGTGCAGGCCGCCCAGGGCGACGTCGCCAACCTGGAAGCGGAACTGGCCCGCCAGGACGCCGTGATCGCCCAGGCGCGCGCCGCCGTGCTGGCCGACCAGGCCACCCTGCTGTTCGCGCGGCAGAACGCCGTCCGCTACCGCAACCTGTCCTCGGGCGGCGCCGGCACGATCGAACAGCAGCAATCGTCCGACGCGCGTGAAAAGGAGGCCGAGGCCGCCATCGCCCGCGACCAGGCGGGCGTGGATGCCGCCATCCGGCAGGTCGCGGTGCTGAAGGGACAGATCGAACGGGCGCGCGGCGCCCTGCTGCGCGCGCAGGGCGACGAGCGGCAGGCGCAGCTGAACCTGTCCTACTGCACCATTCCGGCCCCGATGGACGGCGTGGTGGGCGAACGCGGGGTGCGCGTGGGCAATTACGTGCATCCCGGCACGGGCATCCTGGCCGTGGTGCCGACGCATGATGCCTATGTGCTGGCCAACTTCCAGGAAACGCAGTTGACCAGGGTCCAGACCGGCCAGCGCGCGACCATCTGGGTCGATACCTTCCCCGGCCAGCCCCTGAAGGCGCACGTGGACTCGCTGGCCCCCGCGACCGGCGTGGCCTTCGCGCCGATCCAGCCGGACAACGCGACCGGCAACTTCACCAAGGTCGTCCAGCGCATCCCCGTCAAGCTGACCTTCGATCCCGGCCAGCCCCTGGCGGCGAAGGTGCGGGTCGGCATGTCGGTCGAAGCGAACATCGACACCTCCTCGAAGCCCGAAGGCCCGCACGCCAATGATGCCCGTTATGCCTGGCAGTAACGCCATGACGCGTCGTCTTCTCGCAGGCTTCTCCTGCCTGGCGCTCGTGGGGTGCACGGTCGGGCCGGATTTCCACAAGCCGCGGGTCACGGCCGCGTCCGGATGGCGGTCCACCCAGCCCCCGGCGGAAAGCCGCGTGACGACGGCCTCGGTCGATCCGGCATGGTGGACGCTCTTCAACGACCCGATCCTGACCCGCCTGGAAGCCGAGGTCGCGGCCTCCAACCTCGACCTCCGGGCGGCGGGCCTGCGGTTCATGCAAAGCGAGGCCGAGCGGCGGATCGCCCGCGCGGCCCAGTTTCCGCACGCCGAAGCCAACGCGTCCTATGCCCGCGAGCGCGCCAGCACCAACGGCATTCTCGGCCTGCTCGGCACCATGGAGCGCGAAGGGGCCGGGTCCGTGGCGTCCGGCACCCAGGGGTTCGGACCGACCGCCCTGCCGGGAAGCGTCGGCAATCCCTCGTTCAACCTGCCGCAATATGGCATGAGCGCCTCGTGGGAAGTCGACTTCTGGGGCCATGTCCGCCGCCAGGTCGAAGCCGCGACGGCGGCGATGCACGAGACCGAGGAGATGCGCCGCGACATCCTCGTCTCCCTGATGGCCGAGACCGCGCAGGATTATATCGACCTGCGCGCCGTCCAGACCCAGATCGGCATCCTGAACCATAATATCGACGTGGCCGCCAACAGCGTGAAGCTGACCGGCATGCGCTTCCAGCAGGGCGCGGCGACCCGGCTGGACGTGGCCGAGGCGACCGGCCAGCTTCACACCTTCACCTCCCGCCTGGCCCCCCTCAAGGCCCAGGCGACGCACCTGCTCAATGCCCTGAGCTTCCTCGTGGCGCGCCAGCCCGGGGCGCTGGACGCCGAACTGGGGCCGGCGCGCGACATCCCGTCGGTGCCCGCGACCATTCCCGTCGGGCTGCCGTCCGAACTGGCCGAGCGCCGGCCCGATATCCGCATGGCCGCCGACCGCCTGCACGCGGCGACGGCCAGCATCGGCGTCGCGATCGCGGACTTCTTCCCCCGGATCACGCTGTCCGGCAGCCTCGACGTCCAGGCGCTGCAGTTCAGCGGCCTGGGGTCCTGGGCGTCGCGCCAGTACGGGTTCGGCCCCACCGCGACGCTGCCGATCTTCGAGGGCGGCCGCCTGACGGGGCAGTTGCGCCTGCGCCGCGCGCAGCAGCAGGAAGCCGCCACGATGTTCCAGCGGACGGTCCTGAAGGCGTGGCAGGAAATCGACGACGCGATGGCCGATTTCACGGCCGCGCAGCAGCGGCGCGACGAACTGGCCGAAGCGGTGCGGGAGAACGAAATTGCGGTGGACACGGCCAGGGCGCAATATGTCCAGGGATCGTCGGACTTCCTGAACGTCCTGACCCTGCAGAACGCGCTCCTGTCGTCCCAGAGCGCCCTGGCCGACGCGACGGCCACCGTGGCCGGGTCGGTCACCCACCTCTACCGCGCGGTCGGCGGGGGATGGGAAGGGCTGTATCCGGAAAAGCCGAATCACCGGCCCCCTGCGTAGAGGACGAGGACATGATCACGATCCGACGGTCGGACACGCTGGGCACGGCACGGTCCGACGGCCTGGCCATCCGGTGCCATTTCGCGTTCGCCGACTGGCAGGACCCGGCCCGGACGCATGACGGCCGCCTGCGCGCCGTCAACCTGGGCACCGTGGCGCCCGGCGGCCGGTATCGCCTGGGCCCGGAACAGGGCGTGGATATCCTGACCTGGCTGCAATCCGGAACGGCCGTCGCGCACATGGACGGATTCCCGCGCGAGGATGTCTGCGCGGGCGGCCTGCACCTGGCCGGCACGGGCAGGGGATGCGCGACCGTGGACTGGCAGGCCGGCCCCCAGGGCGCGTCCTTCATCCAGTTCTGGCTGCTCTCGGACATCGAGGGCACGACCCCCGCGCAGGAGGTCCGCGCCGCGTTCCCCAGGCTGGAGGACGGGGGATTCCGGATCATCGCCTCCGGCTTCCCCGAAGACGACCCCGAGGAGGTGGAAACGATCGCGGACGGCGCCCCGGTGGCGCTGAGCGCCTGCGCGCGCCTGCTGCACGCCGCGATCCCGGCCGGCGAGGGCGCGGCCTACCGCACCGATCCCGATCGCGACCTCTATCTTGTGGTGGTCTCGGGCGACGTGCGCATCCAGGACAGCCTTCTGCACGGCGGGGACGCCGCCGCCCTGACCGGCCTGACGGACGTGACCGTCATCGCGGACGCACCGGCGGTCGTCCTGCTGGCCGACGTGGCCGCCTGACCGCTCCCGCCGCCGCGAGCGAGCCACGAATATATATGCCACAAATCGTCATGACGTAACGTCACTGACGGGCTCCCACCCCGCCGGGAGGAGAAAAGCCGCATGAGCCGGGAAAACGGGGCGCTGTCCCTTCCTCATTCCTCGCGGCAGCATAAAAGTAACGCGTTACCACCCCATGACTGACGCGGAGTTCCAAACCTCTCGTCGAGGCCACGTCATCATCGTATTGGAAATGACAACATGGAACGTTTCTTTTTTCCAGAGAAGAATATCAGGAATAAAATAGAAGATAGGGAAACCGGGGCAACGAAAAATATCTATCACAGTGGAAAGATAACGTCCGGGACTCTCATCTCGTCAACAGACAAAGCGGCAAATGACATTGAAACTGCCGCCGGTGGGAAAAACATCGCGCGACGGCGATCTCCGGCGCATGCCGGTCTCGGCCGGCCCCGTGTCCGTGCGCCGTTTCCCCAATTTTTAGGGAAACCTTCCGCGGGCGCCTGTCGTTCCAACTCGACACATCCGGGGGGATGCGTCCGTCCCCGTGCCGGCCACGCGACCGTGGCCGATGAATGCCGTCCGGACCCGGTCCGGCGCGTGTGCAGCACACAGGAGACACCAGATGCTGACAGTCGAGCAGGCCGTGCAGGCCAAGGCCATCGCGTTGGGAAAACTGTCCGTTCGCGCCACCACCGCCGCAAAAGCCGGCCATCCGACCACGGCTTTGTCGCTGACCCACCTGGTGACGGAACTGTTGTATCGCATCATGCGATGGGACCCGGCCCATCCCCGGGCCCCGGGGTCCGATCGGCTGGTCCTGTCGGAAGGTCATGCGGTGCCCATCATCTACGCGGCCTGCGCGGACCTGGGGGTGACCATCACGCCCCACGGCAATGCCCGCCCGATGACGCAGGACGACCTGATGGCGCTGCGCGACATCGACAGCCCCGTGGACGGCCATCCCAATCCCGAAATCGGTTTTCCCTTCTTCGACGCGGCCACCGGCTCGCTGGGGCAGGGGCTGTCGGTCGCGGCCGGCCTGGCCGCCGCCGCCCGCCTGGATGGGATCGACAAGACGATCTACTGCATCATCGGGGACGGGGAATCGCGCGAGGGGCAGATCTGGGAAGCGATGGATTTCATCGCCGACCACGGCCTGACCAACGTCGTCGCGATCTTCAACTGCAACACCCTGGCGCAGAGCGACTATGTCTCGCCCGCGCAGGACTGGGTGCACCTGCAGCACAAGGCCGAGGCCTTCGGCTGGACCGCCCTGGCCATTGACGGGCACGATCCGGCCCGGATCGACGACGCGTTGCGCAACCGCGCGTCCCTGGCCAAGGGCCGGCCGCTCTGTATCGTCGCCCGCACCGTCAAGGGTTGGGGCGTTCCCGACCTGGGCGGGATGGGCCACCACGGAACGCCGGTCAAGCAGGACCAGCTCACCGCCGCGCTGGCGGCGCTGGACCACATGGCGCGGGAATACGGCGTGGACAGCGTCTTTCCGGACGACGTTGAAAAACTGCTGCGGATCACGCCCCCGCCCGACGTTCCGGTCCAGCCTGCCCCCGTCGCGGCGCCGGCATCGCTGGGCACGGTGGCGCATGACAACGGGACGATCGCCGCCGCGCTGCGCGACAAGAAGATGATGTCGCCCCGCCGCGCCTTCGGGACCGCGCTCAAGGCGCTGGGGGCCGCCAACCCCCAGATCGTCGCGCTGGATGCCGACGTGAAGAATTCGACCTACGCCCAGGATTTCGCCGACGCCTTCCCCGACCGGTATTTCGAATCCCGGATCGGCGAACAGAACATGGTCTCGGCGGCGGCGGGGCTGGCCGGCGGCGGCAAGATCCCGTTCGTCAGCACGTTCGGCCGCTTCCTGGAACGGGCCTTCGACCAGATCGAAATGGCGATCATCGGCGGCGCCGACCTGAAGCTGGTGGGCACCCATATCGGCGTGACCCTGGCCTCGGACGGTCCCAGCCAGATGGCGCTGGCGGACGTGGCCTTCATGCGCGCCTTCGCCCATGTGGGTGACAAGCGCGGCAACCCGGCGGTCAGGGTGCTGACGCCCAGCGACGGGGTCAGCGCCTATGCCCTCGTCCTGGCCATGGCCGAATCCTCCGGCGCCTGCTACCTGCGCGCGGTGCGGGGGGACCTGCCGATCCTCTATCCCGAAGGGGAAAAATTCCCCCTCGGCGGCCACAAGGTCGTGCGGCAGGCCGACCCGGCGGGCGACGGTGCCGCGCTGGTGTTCGTGGCATCGGGCTACATGGTGCATAGCTGCCTGAAGGCGGCGCGGATCCTGGAACAGGACGGCGTCCGCACGGCGGTGGTGGACGCCTATTCCCTGCCGGCGGACGTGCCCGCCATCCTGGCCCTGGCCGGGAAGGGCGGCCAGGTCGTGACCGTCGAGGACAATTACGTCGGCGGCCTGGGCAGCGAACTGGCCGAAGGCGCGGGCACGATCCCGGACGCCCCCCCGATCCACCCGCTGACCGTGACGCGGATTCCCAAGAGCGGCCGGTCGGCCGACGACGTCCTGCACTATGTCGGCCTGGGGGTCGAGGATATCGTGGCGGCGGCCAGGGAGTACCTGCCCGCCGCCTGATCGGAGCCCGCGCCATGTCCGACTACATCCTCTATTACTGGTCCGTGCCGTTCCGGGGCCAGTTCGTGCGCGCCGTCCTGGCCCATGCCGGCAGAAGCTGGACCGAGGGCGGGGACGCCGCGATCGCGCACCTGATGGAGGGCACGGTGCGCGACATGCCGGTCCCCTTCATGGGACCGCCTTTGCTGATCGACAAAAAGGCGGATGTCGCCCTTGCCCAGACGCCGGCCATCATCCTCTATCTGGGCGAAACGCTGGACCTCCTGCCCTCCAGCCCGTCGCTGCGCGCCCTGACGATGAAGGTCGTCGCGGACGCCAACGACGTGATCGACGAGATCACGCTGGATGGCGGCCGCCAGATGTGGGCCGAAAAACGCTGGCAGGATTTCATCCCCCGCCTGGAAAAATGGATGTCGCTATGGGAGGAAACCGGACGGCGGCACGGCCTGACGGCCGAATCCGGCTTCCTGCTGGGCGGTGACGTGCCGGGCATCGCCGATGTCGTGACGGCCACCCTGTGGGCCACCATGGCGGACCGCTTCCCCCCGATCGGCGCGATCCTCGACGCATCCGCGCCCATGACGGCCGCGCTGGCGCGACGGGTCGCGGACCTGCCGCCGCTGGCCCGGCTGGCCGCCCGGGCGCGGCAGGATTACGGCGATGCCTATTGCGGGGGACAGATCGAGGCATCGTTGCGCAAGGTCCTGTCCTGAAAAGGACGAAACAGGAAAATCCCCGATCCGTTATGCCAACCCGGCGCCCTGGGTTTCAAGCCGCAGCCGGAAAAGCTGCGGCCCGCAGCACATGTACAGCTCGTTGCGCTTGGGGCCGCCGAAGGTCACGTTCGAACAGCGATCGGGCAGGCGGATACGCCCGATCAGCCTGCCCGCCGGATTGTGGCAGAACACTCTCGCGAACCCGAGCGGCGCCGTCTGCCCGGGGTCGGGCAAGCTGGATACGACGTACAGCGTCCGCAGGTCCGGCGAAAAGCACAGGCCGTTGGGGCTGGGCACGTCGGTCTGTGACAGGACGGCCTCGACCGCGCCGGTCTTCGCATCGACGCGGAACGTATGGTCCGGCTGGCGCGCATGGGCGGCGAACTGGGTGACGATTTCCGATCCCAGGGTCCAGCGGATCTTTCCGCCCGACCGCGACCCTTCCCCGTCGGTCCCGCCTCGCGCTCCACCAGGGGGGATAACCTGCGTGGCCTTGCGCCCGGCCGAAGCGGCCCCTGTTGCCCGACGTTATGCCCATCGGCATAATCTCCATCAGGATTCTCCTTATGGCTGAATGAAAATTCCGGGACAGGTCACTTCATGCATCACCCATCGACATCCCAATCCGAGAGCTCCGCACTCGCCTATATGCGGGCCAGGATGGCTGAAGCAGACAGCATGTTCAGGAATGGTCTCGCCGCTGCCGCGCAGCCTTCGGATATCCTGAAACTTTCCAGGACTCTTCTAGATATTTGCACCGAAGTTTCCGACGGTCTCAACAGTATATGCAAGGTCAGCCCCGTGGCGTGCCGCAGTGGCTGCGACACCTGCTGCAGAAGCCTCATTCAGGTCAACCCGATTTTCGCGAGACTCGCACTGGATTACGCACGACGCACCTTCACCCCGGAACGTCTGGAGATGCTGCATCAGAGACTTCTGACAGACGTGACGTTCTGTCCTTTTCTGTTTGATGGTGCATGCTCGATATACGATCAACGCCCGATGGTCTGCCGCGGCTAATACAGTTTCGACGTCGCACTGTGCCAGTCAGGAACGTTCTGCGAAAACGACCTGGGATACCAGGGAGATGAAGGGCATGCGGCGCATCAGTACAGGATTTTTCTTTTTGTTCTTGAAAAGCGCATCGAGGATATAGAAAGGGAATTCGGTATCGATCCGGGGCCGGTTTTTTTGCATGAAGCAGTACGCGCCCTGTGGGACGATCCGCAAGAAGGGTGAACGCTGGCCCGGCGGCCGAATATATCACTATGAAAAATGTATAAATATGATTTTTATGCATTTACTGGCGTTAAAATCCTGGCCATCATGTTTTTTGTGTGAAATATGAAATGTGCGGTCGCGCCGACCGCCGGACGCCCGTTCCTGCCCCGTTCCCGCCCAGGAGGCCGACGCTGAGACCCGATTGCTTTCCGGTGCTTTTCGCTGTTGCGGCCGTCGCGGCGGCAGGCCTGCCGTCCGCGCACGCGCAGGGCCCGCTTCGGGGCGGGGAACTGATCTATCTGGACCCCCAGGCGCATACCAACCTGTATCCCCCGGCGGCCGGCTTCTATCCCAACGGCGGAATCCTGGACCAGGTCACCGACCGGCTGACCTGGCAGAACCCGCAGACGCTGGAAATCGAGCCCTGGCTGGCGCAATCCTGGTCCAGCAACGCCGACGATACCGAATACACCTTCCACCTGCGCCCGGGGGTGACGTTCTCGGACGGCACTCCGCTCGACGCGCGGGCCGTCGCCCTGAATTACGAAACCTACGGCAAGGGAAACCCGGCGCTTCATTTCCCGGTTTCCGAGGTCATTAACAATTTCGACCATGCCGAAATCCTCGACCCGCTGACCGTCCGGTTTCATTTCACCCGTCCGTCGCCGGGCTTTCTCCAAGGCACGTCTGTCATCGGCTCGGGGATCGTCTCGCCCGCCACCCTGGCGCATCCGTTCGACCAACTGGGCGTCGGCACGCAGGTCGTCGGCTCGGGCCCGTTCGTGATCGTCCGCGACGTTCCGGGCAAGGAGGTCGATCTGGTGGCGCGGCGCGACTATGCCTGGCCCCCGGCCTCGCGCGCGGGGCAGACGCGCGCGTGGCTGGACGGCGTGAAGATCCTGGTAACGCCCGAGGACAGTATCCGCGTCGGCGCGCTGCTGGCGGGCCAGGCCGACCTGATCCGCCAGGTCGAGGCCTATGACGAGGAACAGGTCACCCTGGCCGGCTATCGCCTCTATGCCCCCTCGACGCGCGGGGTGAACACGGGGATCGCCTTCCGGCCGGACAATCCCCTGGTGGCGGATATCCGGGTGCGCGAGGCCCTGCTCCACGCCACCGACCGGCAGGAAATCGTCACCACGCTCTATTCCGCCAACTACCCCCTCGCGCGGTCGGTGCTGTCGGCCCGGGCCGCCGGCTTCCGCGACCTGTCCGACCGGCTGGGCTTCGATCCGCGGCGCGCCGCCCAATTGCTGGACGAAGCGGGCTGGCGCCTGGGGCCGGACGGGCTGCGCCATCGGGACGGGCAGACGCTCGCGCTGGGCATCCACATCTCGCAGCCGCATCCCCAGAACAGGACGATGCTGGAACTGCTGGCCCAGCAATGGCGCAGGGTCGGCGTCCAGCTGACCGTCATGTCCGGTTCGGCGGCGGGCGTCATCCTCGACAATCTGGACCCGACGCGCACCCCCGTCACGGTGTCCGAGGTCGGGCGCGCGGACCCGGACGTGATGAAGAGCGAATTCTTCCCGTCCAACCGGGACACGCTTCTGCAAAAGGGCGGCCAGAGCGCCAAGGTGCGCGCATTCCGTGACGACCGGCTGGACGCGATGCTGCTGCAGGTCGCCTCGGACACCGACCGGCAGGACCGGCTGCGGCACCTGGGCGACGTTCAGGAGTATATCGTGCAAAACGCCTATACGATCCCGATCTTCGAGGAACCCCAGGTCTATGCCGGGGCGCCCGGCGTCCACGGCGTCGGCTTCGAGGCCGTGGGCCGCCCCAGCTTCTACGGCATATGGCTGGACCGGCGATGACGCGCGTCCTGCCGATGGCGTGGTCCGGCCTGGTGGGCGGGGGCATGGCGGCGCGCCTGGCCGGCCGCGTCGGCCACGCGCTGCTGGTGCTGTGGGGCGCGTTCACGCTCACCTTCATCCTGCTGCAGGTGCTGCCGGGCGATGCCGTCATGATCCGCTTCATGGACCCCGAACTCGGCCTGTCGCCCGCGCAGATCGACGCGATCCGCCTATCCTACGGCGTCGGAACGTCGCCGCTGGCGCAATATGTCCACACGCTGGGGCAGATGCTGCGCGGAAATTTCGGCTATTCGGTGCAGCTTGGCGTGCCGGTCGCGTCCCTGCTGGAAAACGCGCTGCCGGTCACGCTCCGCCTGGCCGTCTGCGGCTTCGTCGCGGCGGTGCTGTGGACCTTCGCCGTCGCCGTGGCCGCCAACCTGCTGCCCTGGGCGTGGATGCGCCGGCTGGCCCGGGCCGTGCCCGGCCTGTGGGGCGCGATGCCGCTGTACTGGTCGGGTATCTTGGTCATCCAGGTCGTGTCGTTCCGCCTGCACCTGATCCCGGTGATCGGCGTGGGACCGTGGAAGGGGATGATCCTGCCCGCCCTGGCCGTCAGCCTGCCGATCGCGGCGCCGCTGGCGCAGATCCTGCTGCGGCACATCGACGAGGCCGGGGCGCTGCCGTTCGCCACCGTCGCCCGCGCCAAGGGGGCCAGCCTGGCCTGGGTGTTCTGGCGGCACATCGTTCCCAACGCGATCCTGCCCTTCCTGACGATGGGCGGCCTCGTCTTCGGCGAACTGCTGGCCGGCGCGGTGGTGACCGAGACGATCTTCGGGCTGGACGGCATCGGCCAGCTGACCCGCCAGGCCGTCGCCGGGCAGGATCTCGCGGTCCTGCAGGCGGTGGTCATGATCTCGGCGGCGGCCTATGTCAGCATCAACCTGGTCGTGGACCTGCTGTATCCGGTGTTGAACCCGACCCTGCGCCATCGGACCCGCGCGCCATGAGGGTGCCCGCGCGACCCGGGGCCGCGCTGGCGGCGTCCTGGCTGCTGCTGGGCCTGCTGCTGGCCATGGTGGCCGACCCGGCCCTGTTCACCCGCTACAGCGCCACGGCGGGGGCCGCGGTCGAACATCTGCGCGCGCCCGGCGGGGCGCACTGGTTCGGCACCGACCAGCTCGGGCGGGACGTGTTCGCCCGGATCGTCTACGGCGCCCATCATACGCTGCCGGCCGCGCTGCTGGCGGTGGCGACGGGCTTGGTGTGCGGCACCTTCATCGGCGCCCTGGCGGGTGCCGCGGGCGGGCGGATCGATGCCGCGCTGACCGGCCTGATGGACGTCCTGATGGCGATCCCCGAACTGCTGATGTCGCTGACCATCGTGATCCTGCTTGGGTTCGGCACGTTCCATGCCGCCATTGCCGTGGGGGTCGGCCAGATCGCCGGCTTCGCCCGCATCGTGCGGGCCGACGTGACGCGGGTCGGCGCCATGACGTTCGTCGAGGCCGCGCGCGGCAGCGGCGCCACCTTCGCCGGCCTGCTGTGGCGGCACATCCTGCCCAACTGCGCGGCGTCGATCCTGGGCCTGTCGGTGCTGCGCTACAGCACCGCGATCCTGTCGATCGCCACCCTCGGCTTCCTCGGCTACGGCGCGCCGCCGCCGGCGCCGGAATGGGGGCTGATGATTGCGGAAGGCCGCGACTACCTGACCACGGCATGGTGGATGACGACCTTCCCCGGCCTCGCCGTGCTGCTGGTCGCCCTGGCCGTCAACCGGATCAGCCGCACCCTGGCCGATCCGTCCGGCCCGCGCCCATGAGCCCGATACCCATGAATACCGTGCTGGAGGTCGAGGACCTGCGTATCGCCTACCACGGCAAAACGGTGGTGCACGGCGTATCGTTCCAGGCGGCGAGGGGGGAGACGACCGCCCTGATCGGGGAATCGGGCTCGGGAAAATCCACCATCGCCCGCGCCATCATCGGCCTCATGCCCCGATCCGCCCGCCTGGAATCCGGGGCCATCCGGCTTTTGGGCGACACGCTGACCGGCCGGCCGCCGCGCACGCTGGACGCCATGCGCGGGCGGCGCATCGGCTTCGTGCCGCAGGACCCGTCCAACTCGCTCGATCCCGTGGCCACCATCGGCGCCCATATCGGCGAGATGTTCCGCCTGCATACCGCCCTGCCGCGCGGCGAAATCCGCGAACGCGTGCTGGCGCTGCTGGAGCGCGTGGGCCTGTCGGACCCCGTGCTCCGCTACGGGCAGTATCCGCATGAACTGTCCGGCGGCATGCGCCAGCGGGTGCTGATCGCCGCCGCGGTCGCGCTGAACCCGGACCTGATCGTGGCCGACGAACCGACCAGCGCGCTGGACGTGACGGTGCAGCGGCAGATTCTCGACCTGCTGGACAGCCTGCGGGCGGAACACGGCACGTCCATCCTGCTGATCACCCACGACCTGGCCATCGCGAAGGACCGCGCCCGCGCCACCGTGGTCCTGAAGGACGGCCGGATCGCCGAGGGCGGCGACACGCCGGCCCTCTTCGCCGCCCCCCGGTCGGAATACACGAAACGCCTGATGGCCGACCTGCCGGTGTTCGCGCGCCGCCCGGCCCCGCCCGCGCCGCCGCCGACGGACACCGCCATCGCGGTCCAGGTGTCGGGCCTGTCCGTGTCCTATCCCGCCGGCCGGCACCCGGCACGCCTGGCCGTCGATTCGGTCTCGTTTGGCGTGCGGGCCGGCACGACCCACGCCATCGTCGGTGAATCCGGGTCGGGAAAGACGACGATCCTGCGCTGCCTGACCGGCCTGCTCGCGCCCCGATCCGGCACGATCCTGATCGAGGGCCAGGATATCGCCCATGCGCGCGGGCCGGCCCGGCGCGCCATGCTGCGCCATGTCCAGCTCGTCTACCAGAATCCCTGGGCGTCCCTCGATCCCCGGCAGAGCGTGCGCGACATCATCGCGGAACCGCTACGCAATTTCGCGATCGGTGCCCCCGCCGGACGCCGCGCGCATGCGGCGGCGATGCTGGACCGCGTCCATCTGCCGCGCACCCTGCTCGACCGCCGGCCCGCCGAACTGTCCGGCGGCCAGTGCCAGCGCGTGGCCCTGGCCCGGGCGCTGGTGATCGCGCCGCGCATCCTGGTCCTGGACGAGGTCGTGTCCGCGCTCGACGTGACGGTGCAGGCCCGGATTCTGGATCTTCTGGTCGAACTTCGGAAAGATCTCGGCCTGACCTACGTCTTCGTCTCGCACGACCTGGCGGTGGTTCGCCAGATCGCCGACACGGTATCGGTGATCCGCCACGGCAGGCAGGTCGAAAGCGGCCCGGCGGAGACCGTCTTCGGTGCCCCCTCCGACGCCTATACCAAAATCCTGATCGCCGCCATTCCCGGCCAGGGAAACGCGGCATCCCTTCATCTGCAGGAGACATGACGCGATGACCGCATCCAGCGCCCCCACCTTCGCCTTCTTCACCCGTCTTCTGGACGACGGCGACGCCCTGACGCGCTACCGGCTGGCGACGGAACAGATCATGCATGCCGAACGGTACGGATTTTCCACGGCGTGGGTCGCCCAGCACCATTTCCACCCCGACCAGGGCGGCCTGCCGTCCCCCTTCGTCTTCCTGGCCAACCTCGCCGCGAAGACCGCGACGATCCGGCTGGGTACCGGCATCGTGACGCTGCCCATGGAAAACCCGATCCGGGTCGCGGAAGACGCCATCGTTCTCGATCTTCTCAGCGACAACCGGCTGGAATTCGGGGTCGGCCCCGGCGGCACGTCCGAAAGCTTCGAGGCCTTCGGCCTCGACGGCGCGCGGCGCACCCCGATCATGGAGGACAACCTGGCCATCGTGCGCGATGCCCTGCGCGGGCAGCCGTTTCGCGGCGGCGCGGTGCTGTATCCGCCGGGGCAGGCGATCGGCGCGCGCATCTGGCAGGCCACGTTCTCCACCCACGGGGGCGCGCGCGCGGCGCGCGCCGGGGACGGGCTGATGCTGTCCCGCACCCAGCCCCGCCCCGACGGCGCGGCCGGGGACGGGGGCCATATCCCGCTGTCCGATATCCAGACCCCGATCGTCGATGCCTACCTCGCCGCCCTGCCGTCGGGAACCGCGCCCCGGGTCCTGGCGTCGCGCAGCGTGCTGGTGGCCGACGACCGCCAGACGGCCCTGGACCTGGCCCTGGCCGGCGCGCGCCGCTTCCTCGCCACCGAGGCCCGCGCGGCCGCGTGGAAGGACGCCCCGGTGCCGGATACGCCGGAGGCGCTGATCCGGGCGCTGGACCTGCATGTCGGCACGCCGGACGACGTCGTCCGGTCGCTGTCGGCCGACACGGTCCTGGGACGTGCGAGCGAAATCGCCTTCCAGGTCCATCCGATCGATCCGCCCCATGCGGTAACGCTGCGGTCGATCGAACTGATCGCGCGCGCGGTCGCGCCGGCCCTGGGGCTGCGGCCCGCGCGGTAATCGCGGGGCCGCCCCGATCCGGGTACGCCGATCAGGCGTCCCGGTCGGACCCCGTCTTCCCGGACGGGAAGCCGAGCGACAGCATCAGCCGGTTGGCCCAGTTGAAGAAGGATGCGGAATTGATCAGGTCGAGGATGGCGGCGTCATCGAAGCCCGCCTCGCGAAGGGCCGCGACATGCACTGCGGAAAATTCAACCGGCGTTGCGGAGAGCCGTTCCGCGGTTTCGGCCGTCAGCAGCCATGGCGCCGGCGCGTCCGCCGGAAGCGTTCCGTCGCGCAGAAGGGCGGCGATCGTTTCATGGTCGCCGCCCTGCAGTTCGGAAAAGCGCGCATGGACCGACGCGCAGAAGATGCAGCCGTTGAAGCGCGACACCGCCACCGCCGCCAGTTCCCGTTCCCGGCGCGGCAGGCCGCCGTCGGTATTGTAGAAAATGTCCTTGTCGCTGCGGGTCCGCGCACCAAGAATGTCCGGATCGCGCGCCAGCAGCATGAAATAGGGCGATTTGGCACGCGCGGCATCGACCAGCCCGTCGCGGTGCCGCTCGGTCAGTTCGCTTTCGGGCAGCGGGTCCAGCCATGGGGTCCAGTCGAGTTCGGCGAAGGTGAATTCCGCCGGTTCGCCCACGCCCTGCGCCCGTCGGGTGTGTCGTGCGTCGCTCATCATGCGTTCTCCTTGTGGGCAGCCGGCGCCGGGCCGGCATCCTTCAGCACGGACAGTCCGTGAATGACCCTGATCTGGAAGGCCAGGAACGAGACAAGCTGCGACAGGGTGACGATTCCCGAATCGGTCCAGCCCGCATCACGCAATGTCTCGATCGCCGCCTGCCGTGCGTCGCGCGGGTGGAACACCAGCAGGTGCGCGTGGCTGAAGGCGGCGGCCAGCCGCGCGCCCAGTCCCTCGGCCGGCGCATCGAAGACGATGCCCGACAGGTTTTCCGCCGACAGCGTCCCGGCCGGATAATGGCCATAGGGGCCGCGCGTCCTGGCCCGGTCCAGCAGCGCCTCGATCGCGGCCAGGTGGGCCGCGCCCCCGGGCAGGCCGCGCAGCACGGCGGCATAGAAATCATGGACCGGCCGATGGCCGTGCAGGCCGGCCACGAACACGGCCAGGCCGCGCCGTTCCAGCACCGAGACCTCGCCCGCATCCTCGGGCGCGAACAGCACCAGGGCGCTGCGCTGCGCATTGTCGCGCAACACGCGCCGCCGCTCCCGCAGGGCGTCCAGCCACGATCCTTTCGGAATTCCCACGATATGATCGATAACGTCCGGCACATGCGCCAGATCGACGATTGGTCCCGAAGACATGTCCTCTCCCCCGACTGAAGCCTCTATATACACATTATATAGCGTGATTACAAAAATCAAACAAACATAAAGTATTTTATTGACGGAACGATAACGTCATGAGAGACATGATTGTGAATAAATAAAACAACTAAAAATTATCGTTGATTTGGAATCCCGTTGATGAGGCGATCGAGATGATGCGGAGCGGTTTCTTCCCCCGGAACGCGGCAGCGGCCAGGGGGCCGGTGGCGGTCTATTCGGACCATGCCATCACGTTGATGGCGGCCCTGCTGCTGTCCGTCGCACCGGTCAAGGGATTCGGCGCCACCACCGAAGCCGGCCCCGACGCATCCTCGAAGCCTACCTCCAAGACCCCCTCGAAATCCACGGCGGGCAAGGCGGTGCGCGGCGTGGCGGTACCGCCGGGGAAGACGGCCGGCGCCAGTTCCGGCCTCGCCCATGTCGGCGCCGGCGAGGAAATCGTCGCGACGGGTGCCGCCGACAGGATCTCGCCGGCCTTTCGCGTCGCGACGCTGACCAACAGCACGGTCCGCGTCGCCGTCGTCACGGCCGCGCAACTGCTGCAGACCGGCCAGACCAACGTGATCTCAGCCCTGCAGATGACGTCGCCCGAAATCAACGCGCCACCGGGCGGCGGCGGCGGCGCGTATTCGACAACCCCGACGCAGACCGTCATCCTTCGCAACCTCAACGCGGACGAAACCCTGGTGCTGGTCAATGGGGTACGCCGGCATATCAGTGCGCTGGGCAATTGGGGCGACGGGCCGGCCGAGGGCACGGAACCCGCCGACCTCAGCCTGATCCCGCTCAGCGCGATCGACCATGTCGAGATCATCACCGAGGGCGCCACCGCCCTGTACGGGCAGGACGCGCTGGGCGGCGCGGTCAACATCGTCCTGAAATCGGGCGCGCGCAACGGCGGCACCGCCAACCTGATGAACAGCGGCTATTATCGCGGTGACGGGCAGGCCATCGAAGGCTACGGCGACATCGAGCGGACCATCGGCCACCGGGGCGGCGGCATCGATATCGCCTGGCAGGTCCTGAACCAGTTGCCCACCCATCGCGACGGCCTGAACACGGCCACCCTCTATGGGCCGCAGGATGCCGCATTGCAGCAAAAGGTCGGGCAGGACGTGAACCGCGTCGAAGGGCTCAGCAAGTCCCTTGCGGAAGTCTTCAGTTTCAACGGCCATGTTCCCGTCACGGATCGCGTGGACGCCTACCTGACCGGAACGCTCGGCCACCGGACCACGGACCGGGTCGGGTTCCCACGCGGCCCGGCCAACAACAATAACGTCCGCGCGATCTACCCGAACGGCTTCGCCCCGATCGAAACGTTCGATGAACTCGATTTCCAGGTGAATGGCGGCCTGCGGGGCGTGCTGCCGCTGGGCGTAAGCTGGAACACCTATTCCTCGTTCGGGCGCGAGCAGGTGAACGAGGACGTGGAGAATGACCTCAATCCCACCTTCGGCGCCCAGAGCCAGACGAATTTCCACCAGGGTACCATCGTCGCGTCCGAATTGATCGGCGGCGCCAAATTCTCCAAGGAATTCCGCAGCGCCGCGCTGCCGAAGCCCGCCGTCCTGGATTTCGGACTGGAATACCGGCACGATACCTATCAGCTGGGACAGGGCGATTATCAATCCTGGGCCACCGGGCCGGTCCTGATCGGCCAGACCGGCGTGCAGCCCAGTTCGGGCGCCGTCGGCTATGCCGGCTTCGAACCCGTGAACGCGGGCAACTGGTCGCGCGACATCTTCGACGGCCATGTCGGCCTGGACATTTTCGTGACGAAGAAATGGGAATGGACGATCGGCGGCCGCGCCGTCAGCTATTCGGACCTGGGCGCCGCGCCGACCGGGTCGATCGGAACGCGGTATAATTTCAGCCGTCGTTTCGCCTTGCGCGCCAACGTCAATACCGGCTATCGCGCCCCCACGCTCGGCGCCGTCCATTACAACGCGACCTCGACCGGCCCGGGCGAGGTGACCGAGAACCTGTCCGATTTCGACCCGACCGCCAGGCTGCTCGGCGCGACCGGCGTGAAGGGCGAATCCTCGCGCAGCTACAATATCGGCTTCGACTGGACGCCGCTGGATTCGCTGCACCTGTCGCTGGACGGCTACCGGATCGACATCAACGACCGGATCGAAAGCACGACCGAATTTTCCGGGCCGCTGATGAACCAGTTCCTCTACAGCCAGGGAATCACTTCCAGCCCGACCGACAAGATCTACGTCACGTACATGACCAATATCGGCAATACGACGACGAACGGCTTTACCGGCAAGATCAGCTACCAGTTCCCGGTCGATCCGTCCTGGGGCAAGCTGGTCGGCACCGTGATGGCGAACGCCGCGGACACGGAAGTCACGCATTACGCCAGCACGCCCGCGATCCTCGGCCAGTTGGGGCAGACCTATTTCGACAGCCTGTCGCGCAACAACCTGCTGCGCGCATCGCCCAAGAACAAGGAATCCTTCGCGCTGGACTGGTCCAGGGGGCGCTACAGCGTATACGTGCAGGAACAGCGCTATGCCGGCGTGGAATGGATCAACTACAGCGGCGATCCGGCATCGACATGGACGCATATCCGTCCGCAGGTCCAGACCAACGTCGAATTCAGCGCCCGGGTGGGCAGGGGCTTCACCCTGACGGTCGGGGCCAACAACCTGTTCAACAAATACCCGACCCACGTCAAGCGCAGCACCGTGGCCGAGACCCAGGGAACGATCGCCTATCCCATGACCGCCCCGGGCGGCTACGAAGGCGGATATTACTATGCCCGGGTCGGCTACGTGTTCTGAGCCACCGCTTCGAGGGTCCCGCCGCCGGCACGGGCGGATTGCGGTTGTCGCTGCAACCTCATGGCAGGCGGTCCGTTTTCGTCCGAGATTCATGACGACGGAGGACACGACCATGAGGCACGAACCGGAACAGGCCGACCGGCGGGACGACGGCGACGAAAAGCGCCATCCCGCCCCCGGCCTGGGCTCACCGCCCGAGGCCGTGCCCGACCCGGACGCGGAAACGCCCCCCAAGCCGGGCAACACGCCGAAGGACCTGCCCGAACCGCTGACCCTGCCGGAACATGGCGGCTGAGGGCGTTCTAGGGTTCGATCAGGTCGTTAAGAATCCGCGGAATTTCCGATATGTCGTAGGGCTTGGGCACGAACCGGCTGCGGGTCAGGACGAAATCGTCCGATATCATGTGCTTTCCCGATGTCACCAGAACCCCCAGGCGGGGCCGGCTCTGGCGGGCGCGCAGCGCCAGTTCCAGGCCGTTCATCGACCCCGGCATATCGATATCCGTAAAGAGGGCATCGATATGCGTCGTCGTGCATTCCAGGACGGTCAGCGCCTCTTCGGCGTTGGACGCCTCGCGCACCTCGAAGCCATTGTCCCGCAATTCGGTCGCGACGGCCAGGCGCGTCAGGACCTCGTCTTCGGCAATGACGATGCGCGGGGGGATGTGCGGGGAATAACGGGCCATCACGCCTCTCGGGAAAGGACGGATACTTCGGATGCTGTTTCAAGCGCTCCGATCAGTAACGGAAAATACATAAGGCAGGCGGAACGTAAAGCACGTTTCGTCATTGCCCGATGTAACGGCCAGCCTTCCGCGGTGGGCCTTGGCGATTTCGGATACGATATAGAGGCCGAGACCCAGTCCCTGCTGGCTCGGCCGGTCGCCTCCCCGGAAGAACGGATGAAAAAGCTTCTCATGGGCTTCCGGCGGAATGGGTTTCCCCGCGTTGGATACCGACAATTCAAAGAATTTTTCATTTGTGCTCGCCCTGACGACAATCGGCTTGTCCGGGTCTCCATGCGTGACGGCGTTGCTCAGCAGGTTGGAAAACAACTGGGCGAGGCGGACGGTATCGCATGTCACGGCATGCTCCATCTGGAATCGGGTCTCGATACGTCGTTCCGGCCGGGTGGTCTTAACCTCCTGGACGATCTGTTCCAGGATGGCCTGCAAGGCATGTTCGACCTTCAGTTGCAGGGTAATGCCGCCCCCCAGCCGCCCCCGGGCGAAATCCATCAGGTCGTTGATCAGCGCCCCCATCCGGGCGGTGCTCTTCTGGATATGGGGCACCAGCTCGGCCGCCCGTTCCGGGTAGCGAAGCAGCATGCGTGTCCCGGATTCGATCGACATCAACGGGTTCCGCAGATCGTGACCCAGGACGGCGATGAACTGTTCCCGCAGTTCGGACTGGGTGCGCTCGTGCGACAGGATCGCCTCGTTCTCGGCCAGGCGGGAACTGGCATCGACATGGAAGGCCACCAGGTCGGCGAACAGCCGGAACATGGCAAGGATTTCGGGCCGGTCCAGGTCATGCGGCGCCGGATCGGCCGCGCACAGCGTGCCGAAGAACGTGCCGTCGGGCAGGCGGACCGGCACCACGATATAGCTTTGAAAATGATACTGCCGGGGGGATACATGGCGGGCGTAGGCCGGATCGGCATCGACGTGGTTGATCACGACGGCCTCCCCCCGGTGCAGGACGTCATGGCTGATCGTCGTTTCCAGGGGCAGTTCGTCCCCGATTTCCAGCCCCAGATCGACGCCGTCCCGTACGGCGCAGGCCAGCCAGTATTCCGGCGTGACGCGTGCGACCGCGGCGAAGCGCAGGGACGTCGTGTGCTGCACGACATCGAGAATCTTCAGAAGAGCCGGAACGCGCCCCGCGACCCTGATGCCGTCGAGATATTTTACCATGTCACCTAACAGTCGCTGCGCGAAATGAAACGGCCGATCGATACCGCAATGATGACATTGGCATGATACAGGGGATGGATGCTACCCGTCGGCCATCCATGATGCCGCCACGCGGCCATGCTCGGCGACCATTCCTTCGCCGTTCCCGATCCGCATGTTTTCCTGCAAAAAGTCCAGCACCGCCCTGATCCGCGCGGGCAATTTCCCATGATGGCCCAGATAGACCGCATGCGTATCCACAAGGGCCGGACTGTGGAACGCCTCCAGCACCGGAACAAGCTTGCCGGCCGCGATATGTTCGTCGACCTGGAACGCGGCCAGATAGGCTAGCACTACAGTTGCGTTTTTCTGAGAGTTCTGAATCTATGGGTAACCATGATTCTGAACGAGATGAATAGCGCAGCTTCGGTCGAGGATGTTCTGGCTCTGACGCTGGAGGCGCTGCGGGACGCCAAGGAGCGAATGCGCCCGGTATTCGGCCAGGAGCGGGTGGCGGCATCGGCAGGCCGGTTTCTGGAAACACTACTGGGCAACGAGCCGCGCAAGACCGGCTGGATGCGGGCTGAAGCTGCGGGCGATCCGGGGCCATGGCGACAGCAGGCCCTGCTTGGACGCGGGCATTGGGACGCCGATGCATTGCGGGACGTCGTGCGCGATCATGTTGTCGAGCATCTGGGGGATGCCGACGCGGTACTGGTGGTCGACGAGACTGGTTTCCTCAAGAAGGGCTCTGCATCATGCGGAGTGGGACGGCAATATACCGGGTCTGCCGGCAAGATCACGAATTGCCAGATTGGCGTGTTCGCAGCCTATGTCTCTGACAAGGGGCATGCTTTTCTCGACCGGGCTTTGTATCTGCCGAAAGCCTGGACTGAAAAGCCTGAGCGGTTGGCGGCGGCCCATGTGCCGGGCGATGTCACGTTTGCCAGCAAACCGTCCCTGGCCACCGCGATGATCGGCCGGGCGCTTGCGGCCGATGTGCCGTTCCGGTGGGTGGCTGGCGACAGCGTCTATGGCGTCGGTGAACTGGAAATGGCTTTGCGCCGCGCAGGCAAAGGCTTCGTCCTTGGCGTCAACGCCAATCACTGGTTCCATTCCTGGCGTCCGGACATCCACTGGTCCGGCGAGGCGCGCGAAATCATCAAGACCCTGCCGGACGAGACCTGGGTCCGCTGTTCCGCCGGACGCGGCACCAAGGGCGAACGACTGTATGACTGGCTGTATTGCCCGATGGCCGATCTCGAGGCCTCCGAATATTCAGGTATCTCAACCGGGATATGGACCCGTGGGCTGCTGGTCCGGCGTAATCCCTCCGATGGCGATCTGGCATATTTCACGACCTGGTGCCCTCAGGGAACACCGCTTGAGATCTTGGTGCGTGTCGAGGGCACGCGCTGGCGAATCGAGGAAGGGTTCGAGACCGCCAAGAACGAATTCGGACTCGACCATAATGAAACCCGTTCCTGGCATGGCTGGCACCGTCACGTCTCGTTGGTCATGCTGGCTTACGCCATGATGGCCGCTGTGCGGTCCCAGGCCAACGCCATGGCGCTCAAAAAAAGCCAGTTGCACAAACGCGGCCGCTCATCCGCTGGTCAATCCAGGAAATCCGCCGCCTCGCCGTGAAAATTACCCGAAGCCGCGCCTCCATCGAGCATATCCTCCGATGGTCGTTCTTTCGACGTGCTCATCAGGCCGCAGCATACCTCTCGCGCCTCAGGGCAAAAACGCAACTGTAGTGCTAGGCCCATTCCCGCAATCGCCAGTTGCAGGACCGCATCGCCGTCGCTGGCCTGGACGATGCCGGGCGGCAGGACGGGCACGGGGCCGCCATCGTCCAGTTGCGGCCAGCCGTCATGCATGCGCCAGTAGCTGGACCCGATCCGCCTGTGCCGCCGCAGGTCCGCCGGCGTTCCGGGCATCCCGTACCGCGCCAGGTAGGCCGGGGCGGCGACCAGCCTCATCCGCGTCCGGCCCAGCTTGCGCGCCATCAGGCGCGAGCTTTTCAGGGGGCCGTGGCGGATGGCGATGTCCGTGCGGTCCTCCATCAGGTCCACCACCGTATCCGTCAGCACGATATCCAGGACCAGGTCCGGATACCGGGCCGACAGCGCCGGAACCAGCGGCAGCAGGAAACGGCGCCCCATCGGCACGTTGACGTTGATGCGGACCCGCCCGTGGGGCAGCGCGCTGGCCGACGCGCATTGCTCGGCCTCCGCCAGGTCGGCCAGGATACGTACGCTGCGGTCGTAGAACGCGGCGCCCTCCGGCGTCAGTTGCAGTTGCCGCGTGGACCGGTTGAACAGGCGGGTCCCCAGCCGCCGCTCCAGCCGCGACACCAGCTTGCTGACGGCCGACGGCGTCATGCGCGACAGCCGCGCGGCCGGCGTGAAGCCCCCGGCGTCCACGACGCGGACGAAGACGTCCATCTCGCCCGCACGGTTGATCTCCAATCGTCCCATGATGACTTCAACTCATAAATGATGTGCCT
Organism: Gluconacetobacter diazotrophicus PA1 5; assembly: GCF_000021325.1. Lineage (GTDB taxonomy): Bacteria > Pseudomonadota > Alphaproteobacteria > Acetobacterales > Acetobacteraceae > Gluconacetobacter > Gluconacetobacter diazotrophicus. Next base: position 2,576,201 of record NC_011365.1, read on the forward strand.
TCGGGCAGGCTAGCGCGCCAATCGTCCACCATCCATGTTTGACGACGCCAGGCGGCCAGCAGGCGCCGGCCGAAGAAGGAAGGAGAGGGATATGTCGAACACTGCTCTTGTCGTCGGTGCGACCGGCATCGTGGGTCAGGCCCTTGCCGCGCGGCTGGCGGCCGAAGGCTGGGTGGTCCACGGCCTGGCGCGGCGGCCGCGCGGCGACATGGCGCCGGTCATCCCCGTGGCGGCGGACCTGCTGGACCCCGCGGCGCTGCGGTCCGCCCTGGCCGGGCTGCGCCCGACCCATGTCTATTTCTGCTCGTGGATGCGGCACGCGACCGAGGCCGAGAACGTCCGCGTCAACAGCGCCATGATCCGCCATGTGTTCGAGGCCCTGCCGGAACCGCAGGGCCTGCGCCATGCGGCGCTGACCACCGGGCTGAAGCATTATCTCGGCCCGTTCGAGGCCTATGCCAGCGGCTCGCCGCCGGAAACGCCGTTCCGCGAGGACATGCCGCGCCTGGACCTGGCCAATTTCTACTATGATCAGGAGGACGCCCTGTTCGCGGCGGCGCAGGCGCACGGGTTTTCCTGGAGCGTGCATCGTCCGCACACGATCATCGGCCACGCCGTCGGCAATGCGATGAACATGGGCACGACGCTGGCGGTCTATGCCGCGATCTGCCGCGAAACGGGGCGGCCGTTCGTCTTTCCCGGCTCCCCCGCCCAGTGGCACGGCCTGACGGACGTGACCGACGCGCGGCAACTGGCCCGGCACCTGTACTGGGCCGGCACCAGCGCCGAGGCGCGGAACCAGGCGTTCAACATCGTCAACGGCGACGTCTTCCGCTGGAAGTGGCTCTGGCCCCGCCTGGCGGCCTGGTTCGACATCGAGGCCGCCCCCTATCCGGGACAGGCGACGCCGCTGGAGGCGCAACTGGCCGGGGCTGGCGACCTGTGGGCCGGCATCGCCCGCCGGCACGGCCTGCGGGAGGCGGATATCTCGCGCCTGGCATCGGCCTGGCATACCGACGCCGACCTGGGCCGGCCCGTCGAATGCGTGACCGACATGAGCAAGAGCCGCCGCGCCGGCTTCACGTCCTACCAGTACACGCCGGATTCCTTCACCGACCTGTTCGCACGCCTGCGCGCGGAAAGGCTGATTCCCTGATAACGGCTCCGGCGATAACGGTCCCGGCGGGCGGGCGCGTCATGATGCCAGACGGACTCTGATATCAGGATTCTCCAGCTTCAATAATGTCCCGTCCTATCCCAATGTCCCTGTGCGCCATCAACAGGGGAACGAGAATGCCGGACGCATTGCGGAGCCGTTATCGGGCCTGGAGCTGGGACGCGCCCGGCGAACCGGATGAACTTCAACTGGTGGAAAAAGCGACGGTCCAGCCCGCATCGGGCGAAATCGTCGTGGAAAATACCCTGGCCGCGTTCAACCCGGTGGACTGGAAGATCATCCAGAACGGCCATGCCGCCTGGAAATCCGGCCGCGTTCCGGGGGTCGACGGGGTCGGCCGGATCGCCGCCGTGGGCCCCGATGTCCGCCTGCCGGTCGGCCAGCGGGTCGCGTATCACCAGAGCCTGGCGCGGGACGGCAGTTTCTCGGACTACACCACCCTGCGGGCCGAGAGCGTCCTGCCGGTTCCCGACGGCGTCAGTGACGAGGTCGCGGCCGGCATTCCCTGCCCCGGCCTGACGGCGTGGCAGGCGCTGGCCAAGGTCCCGTCCGTTCCCGATCGCGATGTGCTGGTGACGGGGGCAGGGGGCGCGGTCGCGCTGATCCTCGCGCAACTGGCGGTGCGGCGGGGGTGGCGGGTCTGGGTCACGGCGTCGCCCCGCCATCACGCGCGCCTGCTGGGCCTGGGGGTCTGCGGGGCGTTCGATTATCAGGACGATTCCTGGCAGGGCGCGTTGCAACAGGCGCTGGGGCCGCGCCGCCTGTTCGCCGTGTTCGACACCACAAGCGGGGGCTATGCGAGGACGCTGGCGCCGATGCTCGGCTTCAACGGGCATCTGGTCTGCATCCAGGACCGGCTGGACGCGCCGCCCCTGCCGCCGTTCGCCACCGCGCTCTCGTTGCACGAGGTGGCGCTGAACGCGATGCACGACCACGCGTCGCCACAGGACTGGCGCGACTGGCGCATGGCCGGCGCCGGCCTGATGCACGACGTGCAGGCCGGCGCGCTGGAAACGCAGCCCGTCCGCGTGACGGCGTTCACGGCCCTGCCCGAAAGCCTGTCCGCCTTCAAGGCCGGCCGGACAACGGGAAAAGTGCTGGTGAAGATATAGGACATTCGAACGCATGGCATCGCCGGACGATATGGGTGATGCCATCGCCCCTCCCGCGTCCCTCGTGGCACGCCGGATGACCGGAGACACGATCCGTACCGATGGCGGTTTCCCGCAGGATATTGGAACGGAGACGCAGCATGTCACGGAAACTCGAGGGCAAGATCGCCCTTGTCACCGGTGGCAGCGCCGGAATCGGCCTCGCCACGGCCCGGCTGTTCGCCGGGGAGGGCGCGCATGTCTACATCACCGGACGCCGCCGGCCCGAGCTTGACGCCGCGGTCTCCGCCGCGGGCGGGGGCATCAGCGCCATCCAGGCCGATGTCGCGAAACTCCCGGACCTCGACAGGGTTTATGACCAGATCGGCCGGGAGAAGGGCCGCGTGGATATCGTCTTCGCCAACGCGGGCCTGGGCGAAATGGTCCCGCTCGGTGCGATTACCGAAGACCATTACGACAGGATCTTCGACATCAACGTCAAGGGGGTCGTCTTCACGGTGCAGAAGGCGCTGCCCCTGATGCCGGACGGGGGCGCCATCGTCCTGAATGCCTCCATCGCGTCCATCAAGGGCTTTCCCGCCTTCAGCATCTATGCCGCGACCAAGGCGGCCGTGCGGTCCTTCGCCCGTTCCTGGACATCGGACCTCAAGGATCGCGGGATCAGGGTCAACGTGGTCAGCCCGGGGCCGATCGATACCCCGCTGCTGAACCACACCTTCTCCGATCCCGACGAAAAGAAGGCCCTGGCCGCGACCGTCGTCATGGGACGCGTCGGCCGTGCGGAGGAGGTCGCCAGCGCGGTGCTCTTCCTCGCCTCGTCCGACGCCAGCTTCGTCACCGGGGTGGAACTGTTCGTGGACGGAGGCGCCGCCCAGGTGTGAGCGCGCATCCGGCGTGGGGGCGGGGATGTTCGCTTTGGAACGCACGGGGCGTGAAACCTGATCGCATCCTCACGGATATGCGTTCGCCCGGGCGCGGAATCGAATTGAGACGCCCGGCCGTCTTCGGATATGAATGTCCACCGCAAGGAGGCACGCATGTCATCCTTTCGACCTTTCCCCTCGCCATCATCCGCGACACCCATGCCGGGCGACCGTGCCGCGTCCGGTGACGGACGATCGTACGACCTTCTGATCATCGGGGGCGGCGTCAACGGCTGCGGCATCGCGCGCGACGCCGCCGGGCGCGGGGCGCGCGTCCTGCTGGTGGAACAGGACGACCTGGCCGGCCATACCTCGTCCGCCAGCACCAAGCTGATCCATGGCGGCTTGCGCTATCTGGAATATTACGAATTCCGGCTGGTGCGCGAGGCGCTGATGGAGCGCGAGGTGCTGCTGCGGATCGCGCCGCACATCATCTGGCCGATGCGCTTCGTGCTGCCGCATTCGAAGCTGGCGCGTCCGGTCTGGGAACTGCGCGCGGGGCTGTTCCTCTACGATCACCTGGCCCTGACCATGACGCTGCCGCGCACCCGAAGCGTCACCTTCGCCGACCATCCCAGCGGCGCCGTGCTGAAACCCGAATTCACCCGGGGGTTCATCTATTCCGACGGCTGGGTGCAGGACGCCCGGCTGGTGGTCCTGAACGCCATGGACGCCGCCGCCCACGGCGCGGAAATCCGCACCCGCACCCGGTTCGTCTCGGCCACGAGGGGCCGCGAGTCGTGGGAGGCCACGATCGCCGACCAGGAAACCGGCCGCACCGGCACCGTCCGGGCGCGCGCGCTGGTGAACGCCACCGGCCCCTGGGTCGCCTCGGTGCTGCACGGCACGCTCGGGGTCGGGGGGAACAAGCAGGTGCGGCTGGTCAAGGGCAGTCACATCGTGGTGCCGCGCCTGTTCGAGGGATCGCAGGCCTATATCCTGCAGAATCCCGACCGCCGCATCATCTTCGTCATTCCGTACGAAAGCCGCTACACCCTCATCGGTACGACCGACATTCCGTGGGACGCGGACCCGGGCAAGGTCGCGATCTCGCCCGATGAAATCACGTATCTGTGCGACAGCGTGAACCGGTATTTCCGCAAGCCCGTCCAGCCGTCCGACGTCGTATGGAGCTATGCCGGCGTGCGCCCGCTCTTCGACGACCGGGCCAGCAGCGCCTCGGCCGTGACGCGCGACTACGTGCTGGATGTCGATACCGAGGGCGGGGCGCCCGTCCTTTCGATTTTCGGCGGAAAGATCACGACCTATCGCAGGCTGGCCGAACACGCGATCGAAAGGCTGGCCCCCCATGTGCGGTCGCTGCGCGCGGTGCCGTGGACCGGCCTGCACGCGCTGCCGGGCGGCGAATTCGTGGGGCGGAATTTTCTGGGCATGCTGGCGCAGTTGCGGGCGCGGGCACCCTGGCTGGACGAACACAATGCCTGGCGCCTGATGCGCAATTACGGCACGCGGGCCTTCGACATCGCGGCCGGCGACGCCGCCGCGATGGGCCAGGATTTCGGATCCGGACTGTACGCGCGCGAGGTCGATTACCTGATCGACCGCGAATGGGCCCGTTCGGCCGAGGATATCCTGTGGCGCCGGTCCAAGCTCGGCCTCCTGTTTTCCGCCGGGCAGGTCGCGGAACTCGAATCCTATATCGCGCATCGCGGCAAGCCCGTGGAATCGCAGGTGGCGGATGTAGCCTAGGACGTATCGGATTCGCCCCGCCCGAACAGGTCCCTGGAGACCAGGCATGAAGAAGCTCATCAACGCCCCCGACCGGGTCGTCACCGAAGCCCTGGAGGGCGTGGCGGCGGCCCACCCCGACCTGCTGACCGTCCATCTCGACCCCGCCTACATCATGCGCGCCGACGCGCCCGTGAAGGGCAAGGCCGCGCTGGTCTCGGGCGGCGGATCGGGGCACGAACCGATGCATGGCGGCTATGTGGGGCGCGGCATGCTGGACGCCGCCTGTCCGGGCGCGGTCTTCACCAGCCCGACCCCCGACCAGATCCTGGCGGCGACCCGCGCGGTGACGGGCGAGCAGGGGGCGCTGCACATCGTCAAGAACTACACGGGCGACGTCATGAATTTCGACATGGCGGCCGACCTGGCGCGGGAGGAAGGATTGCGGCTGGAGGCCGTGATCATCGACGACGACGTGGCGGTCAAGGACAGCCTCTACACGGCGGGGCGGCGCGGCGTCGGCGGCACGATCCTGGCGGAGAAGATCTGCGGCGGCGCGGCCGAGGCCGGGGCGGACCTCGGGTCGCTGGCCCGCCTGTGCCGGGACGTGAACGCGTCCGTCCGCTCGATGGGCGTGGCGCTGACGTCCTGCACCGTGCCGCATGTCGGAAAACCCAGTTTCGAACTGGGGGAAGACGAAATGGAATTCGGCATCGGCATCCACGGCGAACCCGGACGGAAGCGCGTCGGGATGGAAAGCGCCGACCGCATCGCGGACATGCTGATGCAGCCGATCCTGGAGGACCTGCCGTTCCGCCGGGGCGACCCGGTCCTGCTGTTCGTCAACGGCCTGGGCGGCACGCCGCTGATCGAACTGTATATCGTCTATCGCGCGGCCCACCGGATCGCCCAGGCACATGGGCTGACCGTCGCCCGCTCGCTGGTCGGGTCCTACATCACCAGCCTGGAAATGGCCGGCACGTCGATCACGCTGCTGCGCCTGACGGACGAGATGACCCGCTACTGGGACGCCCCGTGCGTCACGCCCGCCCTGCGCTGGGGGGCGTGAGCGCATGCCGGATGCCCGCACGGCGGATGTCGCCTTGTTGTGCGTCTGGCTGCGCCGGGCGGCACAGGTCATCGACGACCGGCAGGACAGCCTGTCGGTGCTGGACGCCGTGATCGGCGACGGCGACCACGGGGCGAACATGGCGCGCGGCTTCCGGGCCGTGGCGGGCAAGCTGGACGAACCGCCCCCCGACGTCGCCGCCCTGTTGAAGCTGGTCGGCATGACGCTGATCAGCACCGTGGGCGGTGCGTCGGGGCCGCTGTACGGCACGTTCTTCCTGGACATGGGCAAGGCGGCCCGGGACGTCTCCGCCCTGGACGTTCCGGCATGGCGCACGCTGCTGGCGGCCGGGGTGGCCGGGGTCGCGGCGCGGGGCAAGGCCGTGGCGGGCGACAAGACCATGCTCGACGCCCTGATCCCGGCGGTGGCGGCCCTGTCCGGCACCCAGTCCGGCCCCGACACGCCGCAGGCCCTCGCCCGGGCGGCCGAGGCCGCCCGGCAGGGCGCGGAGGCGACCATCCCGATGATCGCGCGCAAGGGGCGGGCCAGCTATCTGGGCGAGCGCTCGGCGGGGCATGAGGACCCGGGCGCCGCGTCCTCGGCGCTTCTGCTGACGGCCCTGGCCGATACGGCGGGCTAGCGATGGACGCGCCCGACATCACGGCCCCCACCGCCCTGCTGCTGGTGTCGCACAGCGCGGCGCTGGCCGAAGCGACCGAGGCCCTGATCCGGCAGATGACCGGCACGCGCGTCGCGATCGCCCGCGCGGCCGGCGCCGGGCCGGGCGGCCGCGACCTCGGCACCGATCCCATGGCCATCGTCGCCGCCGCCGAATCGCTGCCGGCGGCGTGCGGCGCCATCGTCGTGCTGATGGATATCGGCAGCGCGCTGCTCAGCGCGGACATGGCGCGCGACCTGATGCCGGCGGGCGTGCGGGCCAGACTCCACCTCTCGCCCGCCGCCTTCGTCGAGGGCGCGCTGGCCGCCGCCCTGGCCGCCGCCGCCGGCCTGCCGGTCGAACGGGTCCTGGCCGAGGCGGAAAACGGACTGGCCGCGAAACGCGCGGACATCGCGCCATCCGCGCCCCAGCCCCAGCCCAAGCCCATGCCTTCGCCGGCAACGACAACGGCGACAGCACGCCGCGCCGTCACGCTGGCGGACCCGGCGGGGCTCCACCTGCGCCCCGCCGCCGCGTTCGTGACCGTCGCGGCGGGCTACGATGCCGATATCCGCCTGACGGCGAACGGCAGAAGCGCGCGCGCCGACAGCCTGACGGCGCTGCTGACGCTGGACGCCGCCGCGGGGGCCACCGTCACGATCGAGGCCTCCGGCCCGCAGGCCGAAGCCGCGGTCGCCGCCCTGGCCACCCTTCTGGCCCAGGCGCCCGAAGCGCCCCCGCCCGACCTGCCGGCGCCCCCGGCCACGGGGCCCATCCCGGTCTCGCCCGGCCGCGTCGCCGGCCCGCTGCATGTCGTGGACCGCGCGCCCCTGGCCATCCCGGACCATCCCGCCCCGGACCGGGACGCCGCCCGCATCCGGCTGCGCGCCGCCATCGACGCCACGTTCGGCCGGTTGAGCGCCGGCCCGCCCATCATGGCGGCGCAGGCGACGCTGCTGCACGATCCGGCCCTGGTCGATGCGGCCTATGCCGCCATCCAGGACGCCGGATTGAACGAGGCCGCCGCCTGGTGGCGCGCGGTCCTGTCCACCCACGCCCGCTATGGCGCGCTGGACGCGCCCTACCTGCGGGCCAGGGGGCAGGACGTGATCGAGGTCGGGCGCGCGGTGCTCCAGCGCCTGCTGCCCGGCACGGGGCCGCGCGACCTGGCGGTGGGGCCGGCGCCGTGCATCCTGCTGGTCGATACCCTGACCGCGGCCGAGGCCGCGTCCCTGCCGGCCTCCGTCATCGGCGTGCTGGACCGGCAGGGCGGGGCGACCAGCCATGCCGCGATCCTGCTGCGGGGCGCCGGCATTCCCGCCCTGGCCGGCGTGACGCTGGACCCGGTTCCCCGCACCGTCGCCTTCGACGGCGCCAGTGGGGAGATCGTGCCCGACCCCGACCCGGCCACCGCCCGGCGCTTCCAGTCCCCTCCGTCGCCGGCGCCCGCCGCCGGCCCGTCCGTGCTGCCCCTGCGGGACGGCACCGGCCTGGAACTGTGGGCCAATGTCGGCACCGTGCGCGAAAGCCTGGCGGCAGCGGCGGCCGGCGCCCACGGGATCGGCCTGGCGCGCACGGAAATCCTGTTCCTGGACCGCCCGGACGCCCCCGCCGAGGCCGAGCAGGCCGAGCGGATCGCCGCCCTGCTGGCGCCGTTCCGGGGGCGTCCGGTCGTCGTGCGGGCGCTGGATGCCGGGGCGGACAAGCCGATCCCGTTCCTCGCCCTCGATCCCGAGGACAATCCGGCCCTGGGCGTGCGCGGCCTGCGCGCCCTGCTGCGCCGTCCCGCGTTCTTCCGCACCCATCTGCGCGCGATCCTGCGCGCGGGCGGTGCACACGACCTGCGCATCATGCTGCCGATGGTCACAGTCGCCGAGGAAATGCGCGCGGCGCGTGGCATCCTGGCGGATGCGTGCCGCGAGGCCGGAACGCCCATCCCCCCGCTGGGCGCGATGATCGAAGTCCCCGCCGCCGCGCTGCGGATCGAAGACCTTGTGGCGGAAACGGACTTCTTTTCGATCGGCACCAACGACCTGACGCAATATGTCATGGCGGCGGAACGCGGGCGGCAGGATTTCGCAGCGTTCGCGGACGCCGCGCATCCCGCTGTCATCGATCTGTGCGCGCACGTCGTCCGGCACGCGAACGGCAGGTCCGTCTCGGTCTGCGGGGAAGCGGCGGGCGATCCGCGTGCCGCGCGCCTGCTGGTCGCGGCGGGCATTCGCCGCCTGTCGATGGCCGCGACGCGCCTGGGCGCGATCCGCGCCGCCTTCGCCGCCTGACGGGGAGAATCGCATGGTTTTTCGCAAACATCACGTGATATAAGGAAAATTTCAGAAAACCGCCAAGCGGTATGCCGCAAGAAGAAAAACCGTAAAGGGAGCAGGCACCATGACCAGCTATGTCGGCGCGATCGACCAGGGAACGACCAGTTCGCGCTTCATCATCTTCGACCGCCAAGGCCGGATCGCCTCGGTCGCGCAGAAGGAACATCGACAGATCTATCCCCGCCCGGGCTGGGTGGAACATGACCCTGTCGAAATCATGAACAACACCAACGAAATGATCGGGGCGGCGCTGGCCCGCGCCAACCTGGCGGCGGAGGACCTGGCCGCCGTCGGCATCACCAACCAGCGGGAAACGACCGTCCTGTGGGACCGGGAAACCGGCAGGCCGCTGCACAACGCCCTGGTGTGGCAGGATACGCGGGTCGATCAACTGGTCACGACATTCGCCGCCGACGGGGGGCAGGACCGTTTCCGCCAGGTCACCGGCCTGCCGCTGGCCAGTTACTTCGCGGGGCTGAAGCTCCGCTGGCTGCTGGACAACGTGGATGGCGCGCGCGCGAAGGCGGAAGCGGGGCAGGCCCTGTTCGGCACCATCGACAGCTGGGTCATCTGGAACCTGACCGGCGGGCCGAACGGCGGCATCCATGTGACGGACGTCACCAACGCCTCGCGCACCCAGTTGATGAACCTGGAAACCTGCGACTGGGATCGCGGCATGCTGGACGTCTTCGCCATTCCCGCCGCATGCCTGCCCAAAATCGTGCCCTCATCCTTCGTGTATGGTGAAATCGCCACGCCGACGCTGAAGGGTACGAAGATCGCCGGCATCCTGGGCGACCAGCAGGCCGCCCTGGTCGGCCAGACCTGCTTTTCACCGGGCGAGGCCAAGAACACCTACGGCACGGGCTCGTTCCTGCTGATGAACACGGGCGTCAAGCCGGTGCAGTCCAAGGCGGGCCTGCTGACGACGCTGGCCTACCAGTTCGGCGAGGAACGCCCCTGCTACGCGCTGGAGGGCGCCATCGCCATCACCGGGGCGCTGGTGCAATGGCTGCGCGACAATCTGAAACTGTTCGATATCGCGACCCAGATCGAACCGCTGGCCCGCAGCGTGGAGGATAACGGCGGTATCTATATCGTGCCGGCCTTCTCCGGCCTGTACGCGCCGTACTGGAAGGAAAACGCCCGTGGCGTGATCGCCGGGCTGACGCGCTACGTCACCCGGGCGCATTTCGCCCGCGCGGCGCTGGAATCCACCGCCTATCAGGTGCGCGACGTGGTGGAGGCGATGGAAAGCGACAGCGGCATCAGGCTGACCAGCCTGAAGACCGACGGCGGCATGGTGGCCAACGAACTGCTGATGCAGTTCCAGGCCGACATCCTGAACGTTCCCGTCGTCCGACCCAAGGTCGTCGAAACCACGGCCCTCGGCGCCGCCTACGCGGCGGGGCTGGCCGTGGGGTACTGGAGCAACACGGACGACCTGCGCGCCAACTGGGAAATCGACAAGACCTGGACACCGTCCATGCCGGAAGACCGCCGCGCCCATTACACGAAATCCTGGAAGAAGGCCGTGCAGCGGTCCTTCGACTGGGTGGATTGACGATCGCGGGCGCCTGCAACGAGACCATGTGGGGGGAAGAACCCATGAGCAGAGAATTTCTCGGCGAGCTGATTTCCGAAGCGCTCGCCGTCCTCATCATCATCGCCTTCGGCGATTCCGTCGCGGCGATGTACATCCTGTACGATCCCAGTCCCTACCTGAACGCCTACTGGGGCGTGTGCATTTCCTGGGGGCTGGGCGTTACCATCGCCATCTATGCGACGGCCTCGGTGTCCGGCACCCACGCCAACCCGGCCGTCACGCTGGCACTGGCGATCTACCGGCATTTCCCGTGGCGCAAGGTGGTGCCGTACTGCATCGCGCAGATCATCGGCGCCTTCCTCGGGGCTGCCATCGTCTATGCGCTGTATGTCACCGTCATCGACGATTTCAACACGGTGCACCACCTGACGCGCGCGGCCGGGGGCGCGGCCGGGGTCTTCTTCACCCATCCGGGCCACGCCATCACGCCCATGCACGCGTTCAGCGACCAGATCATCCTGACCGCCTTCCTGCTGTTCGGAATCTTCGCGATTACCGAGCAATATAACGAAATGGCGCCGGGCGCGAATTTCGGTGCCCTGATCATCGGTTTCCTCGTCGCCCTGATCGGCGCCTCGATGGGCTACCTGGAGGCCTGGGCCATCAACCCCGCCCGTGATTTCGGTCCGCGCCTGTTCGCCTATTTCGCCGGATGGGATCAATCGGCCTTCCCCTCGCCGGGGAATTACTGGTGGGTGCCGATCGCCGGGCCGCTGATCGGCGGCGTCGTGGGGGCCACGGTCTATGAATATCTGGTCCACCCGTTCCTGCCGGCGCACATCCGCGCGCAGAAGGCCCTGCACGCCGTGGTCACGACCCCGCCGCCCCGCGCGGCGGAATAGGGACGACGGAGCAGGGGGAACAGGGACCGGCCGCGTGATTCCCCGGGGAATCACGCGGCCTTTCCCGTATCATACCCGGCCGTAGGCGAAGCTGTTGCGCGGGCGCGGCGCCAGGCGGAAGGCCAGGCCGCCGGGGCTGAGGTCCGGCCTGCCGTCACTGGTGGCGGGCACCAGCATCCCGTTCGGCAGTTCGATGAAATGCGAAATCAGCGTCTCGTGGTGCATGCCGGTGCTCAGGCCGGACAGGTCGATCCGCAGGCACGCCTGGCCGTCGATCGTCACCGGCTGCGCGGTCCAGGTGCCGCCCATATAGTCCGACTGGTTCTGTTGCGCGGCGTCCAGCCACATCGTCTGCGTATGCATCCGAAACCGGCCCTGGCGCGCGGTCGGCGGGCCCAGCAGCACCAGTTCGACGGAAACATAGGCCTGCGGGCCGGGCAGGGGCGGATAGCCGTACCAGTCGCCGAACACCGGGCCGGTCGGCTGCACGCAGCCGCCCAGGCCGACCGCCATCCCCAGCAGCAACGCCGCGACGCGCCGGCCCGCCGTCATGGCAGGGTCAGGGGGGCCGGCACCCCGTCACCGATTGGCATACCCATTTTCTGTGTCCCAGTCTGGAATCGCGCGATCATAACCAGATTTCCCGTGCCGGCGCAGGGGATTTAACGCTCCGGCGGCAGGAACGCGCCGGCGGTGCGCGACAGCCAGGTGCTGAAGCGCACCAGGGCGGGCCGGTCCCGCCGGGTTTCCGGCACGAACAGCGTATAGGCCCCGATCTCCACGCCCGGAAACGGCGCGCCCGGCGGGCCCAGCCGCACCAGCGTACCGCGCTCCAGGTCGTCCGCCACCAGGAACGGATTGGCCAGCGCCACGCCCTGTCCCTCACGTGCCGCCGCCAGCACCACATGGGCATGCCACAGCCGCGCCGCCGGGGTGATGCGGGGCACGGCCACGCCCTGCCGCGCGAACCATGCCAGCCATTCGTGGCTGTCCTCCTCGGCCAGCAGCGGCAGCGCCGGCAGGTCGCCGATCGTGCGGATCGTGCCCGCGCGGCGGATGAAATCGGGGCTGGCGACCGGGAACACCACCGGCCGCGCCAGATCCACCCGGCGGATGCCCGGGGTGTCGTACGCGCCATCGGGCGCACCGCCGGGCGCGCCGTCCAGCCGATAGCGGATATCCGCATCCACCCCGTCGGACCAGAACGACGCCCGCGCGTCGGTCGGGCGCAGCACCAGGTCGATCTCGGGATGTTCGGCACGAAACGCGCCCAGCCGTCGCACCAGCCAGTGGAAGGCGAAGCCCGGCACGCACCAGACGCTCAGGTGCGACGCGTCGCCCAGGCGCAGCGCCTCGGTGGCGCTCGCGATCTCGTCCAGCGCCGCCGCGATCCGCGCGTGATAGGCCCGGCCCGCCGCGTTCAGCGTTCCCTGGCCCTGGCCGGGGGACCGGTCCAGCAATGGCACCCCGATCCATTGCTCCAGCGCCCGCACCTGCCGGCTGACCACCGCGTGGTCCACGCCCAGCCAGGTCGCGGCCCGGCGAATGCCGCCGGTCCGGCCGAAGGCGTCGAAGGCCCGCAACGGGGCGAACGGGGGAAGGGGGCGCCGGTCGGACATGGGGCTCCGCAGTCTCGGATGCTCGGGTCGGGGGACCATGTGCGCATACCGGTGCCTTTTTGTCACCACCGCCGCACGCGAAGGCGCCTTCCACGCAACGTTACGGTCAACTAAGAAAAATCCGGTGTGCCGGAAGCGGGGGGACAGAAACTGTGCCTTGCCGGCAACAAAATGAAATTTTCGAACATAGACCGCTCGGGTTCCATTCTGCCGCGTGCCGAAGCCCGGTAAAACCACCCCGGGGCCGGTGGATATACTTCGCCCCGCCGGGCCGCTCGGGGCCTGAAACTGCGGAAGTCTGCATGATGCGATGGATGGCGATATCTCATGACCGGACCGGCCTGACGGAAAGCCGCCGCGTGCCGCGCGGCCTGGCGGTGCCGGGCGCGCTGCTGGCCGCCCGACTGGCCGTGGCGGTGGCCGTGGCGGGGGCGCCCGCGCCGTCCCGCGCCGCCGTCCCCCCGGTGCTGGAGGCGGAACAGAGCGACGTCGCCACCCTGCCGCCTTTCGCCCCGCACTGGGTCCTGCCGCCCACCGCCCGCACCGCCTACACGCTCTATGACGCCGATGCCGGGCGCATCCTCGGCACCATTCCCGCCGGCATCGTGGGCAATATCGCGCTGTCGCCCGACCGGCGCAGCGTCTATGTGGCCGATACGATCTGGTCGCGCGTCGACCACGGCACGCGGCAGGACCTGCTGCAGGAATATGACGCCCGCACCCTGTCCCTGCGGCGCGAAATCACGCTGCCGCCCCGGGCGCTGGCGGTGTACCAGTCGCGCGACTTCGCCCTCAGCGCCGACGGCAGATGGGCCTACAGCTTCAACATGAGCCCGGCGACATCGGTCACGGTCGTCGACCTGGCCCATGCCGCGGTGGCGCGGACGGTCGACATCCCCGGCTGCGCCCTGGTCTATCCCTGGAAATCGGGCGGCTTCTCCAGCCTGTGCGGCGACGGTTCGCTGACCAATGTCGGCTATGACGGCGGCAAGCCCACCGTCACCCACACCACCCCGTTCTTCGACGCGAACACCGACCCGATCTTCGAGGGCGCGCCGGTGGACCGCGCCACCGGCCACGCCCTGTTCGTCTCCTATACCGGCAAGGTCTACGACGCGGCGCTGGGCCAGGCGCCCGTGATCGCGGCCCCCTGGTCCATCCAGCAGGCGGCGGGCCAGCCGGCGGCGGGCACCGGGGTGCAGGAACTGGCATGGCGTCCCGGCGGGTCGCAGCCCTTCGCCTGGAACCGCGCCACCGGGCACCTGTTCGTGCTGATGCACACCGGCACCTACTGGACGCACAAGAACCCGGGCACCGAGGTCTGGGAACTCGATCCCGCCCGCCACGCGCTGGTGCGGCGCATCGACCTGCCCGCGCCCGCCCGCGGCATCGCGGTCAGCGCGGATGCCGCGCCGCTGCTCTACGCCGCGGCCCAGGACGGGACGATGGCGGTCATCGACGTGCGCACCGGCACGCTCCGCCGCAGTATCGAGGCCCAGGCCGGCCCCATGCTGCTGGCGCCCGACCTGTGACGGGGACGGGACGATGATCGATTCCCATTCCATGGCCGCGCTGGATACCAGCGCCATCCTGGCCTGGACCCAGGTGCTGGACTGGCTGCTGCTGCTGGCGCTGGTGCCGGTGCTGGCGCTGCTGTTCCGGCGCATGCGCCGCCTGTTCGCCCGCGTGGCGCCCGTGGGCGCGCTGATGACGTCCGGCGGTCCCGCCCCCGGCGTGCGCCTGCCGTCCCGCATCCTGCGCGCGCTGGACGGGGGCGAGGTCGCGCTGGGCGGCAGCCGCGCCGACGGCGGCAGCACGCTGCTGCTGTTCGTCTCCGGCGCCTGCCCCATCTCGCGCAAGATGCTGCCCATCGCGGGGGATTTCACGCGTCGCGAAGCCATCGACCTGCTGTGCCTGGGCGACGATACCGACGCGATGCAGCACGACCTGACCGCGCGGTTCGCCATTTCACCGTCCCGTTTCGTGAACGATCCGGAAATCGGCCGCATGCTGGGGGTGGACAAGCTGCCCTTCGCGTTCCTGCTGGATGCGACGGGCACGATCGTGGCCAAGGGCCTGGTCAACAGCCGCGAACATCTGGAAAGCCTGGTCGTGGCAGGCGAAACCGGCCATGTGTCCGTGCAATCCTACCTGGATGCCCGCCCTCACGCGGCCTGACGGGCCGCCAGGCTCTGAGGAGTGTAAAACGTCAATGCCGGTCTCTTTCCTCGACACGCTGGGCGAAACCGTCACCCGGCGCCTGGCGGCACGTTCGTCGCGGCGCGGCATGCTGGGGCGCATCGGCGCCGCCATGGCGGTCGCGCCCGCCTTCCCGCTGCTGCCGGTCGCCCGGGCCGATGCCGCGCCCGCCGCCACGCCCGCCGCTACGTCCGGTCCCGCCCCGGCGACGCCCGACCCCGCGCTCAGCGATTTCGAACGCCGCGCGCAATCCGCCGATCCCACCAAATGCACGTACTGGCGCCATTGCGCGATCGACGGCGTACTGTGCGGCTGCTGCGGCGGCGGGGTGCACAGTTGCCCGCCCGGCACCCAGCCCTCGCCGGTGTCGTGGATCGGCACCTGCCGCAACCCCGATGACGGCCGCGCCTACGTCATCGCCTATCGCGACTGCTGCGGCCGCAGCCTCTGCGCCGCCCCCAAATCCTGTTCGTGCAACACCGCCGACCGCGAAATGCCGATCTATCGGCCGCAGGCCAGCAACGATATCATCTGGTGCTTCGGCACGGCCTCGACCGCCTATCATTGCTCGACCGCCGCGATCATCGGCCAGGCCGGCTGACGGGCGGTGCGTCGGCTGCCGGTTCTCGGCCTGCTCGCCGCCATCGCGGCGGCACCGGTCCTCGCATACGGCGTTCCGGCCCCGGCCGGCATGCCGGTCGTGCCCATGGTCCAGGGCCATTACCTGGTGGGCTGCGGCGGCTGCCACGGCATCCAGGGCCGCTCGGGGCGCCAGGTGGTGCCCGACCTGGCCGGACAGGTGGGCTATTTCCTGTGTACCGGCCAAGGGCGGGACTATCTGGTCCGCCTGCCGAACGTGGCCTTCGCCAACCTGTCGTCGCACGACCTGGCCGACATGATGAATTTCGTGGTCTTCACCCTGGGCGGCGCCAGCGTGCCGCCGGGCGGCCGGCCCTACACGCCGGACGAAATCGCGGCCCTGCGGGCACAACCCTTGCGGGTGGCCGACCTGCACATGTACCGTGACCAGGTGGTCCGGGGCGTGGTGCGCGCCTGCCCGGCGGCGCGGGGGCTGCATGAATACGACACCGCGCAGGCCGCGCGCGAACGCTGACGGGATATGGAACAGGGAGAGATGATGGATTCGTTCGACCACGCAGTCGCGCCGGTAACGGCGGCGCTGCTCGCCGGGGGCGTCGGCGTGCTGCTGCTGGCCGCCGGGATTGCGAAACTGCGTGATCGCGACACGTTCCTTGGCACGCTCGCCGCCTACCGGCTGCTGCCCGATCCGCTGCTCGGCCCCGCCGCCTGGGCGCTGGGGGCGGTGGAAACCGTCCTGGGCGCGATGCTGCTGGGCGGGGTGTCCGTGCGCGCGGCCGGGTACGGGGCCGCCCTGCTGTTCGTGCTGTTCGCACTGTCCATGGCGGTCAACGTGATGCGCGGCCGGACCGACCTGTCCTGCGGCTGCCTGCCGGGCCTGGCCTCGGCGCGGCTGTCGTGGGGCGCGGTGGCCCGCACGCTGCTGCTGGCGCCGCCGGCGCTGCTGCCCGGCCTTGCCGGCCTGCCCGCCGCCGCCCTGCTGCGCTATCAGTCCCTGGCCGCCGGGGCCTGCCTGCTGGCGCTGGGGCTGGCCGCATCGCACCTGCTGCCCGCCGGTGCCGAGGAACCGTCCGCATGATGACTGCCCTGATCGTCTCGCAGATCCTGCTGTTCGCCGCGATCGTCGTCCTGGTCCTGGTCGTGCTGGCCCTGGCCCGCCAGATCGGGGTGCTGCACGAACGCATCGCCCCCATCGGCCTGCAGCAGCCCCAGTCCGGGCTGGATGTCGGGCAGGTGATTCCGCGCATCACCATGCGCACCCTGTCCGGCGCGCCGTTCCCGATGGGCGAGGCCCTGCCGCCGGGCACCGTGCGCATGCTGCTGTTCGTGGCGCCCGACTGCCCGGTCTGCAAGCGCGTGCTGCCCGTCGCGCTGGACGTGGCGCGTGATCGCGGACTGGACCCGGTCCTGGTCGGGGACGGCGCCCCGCCCGAACTGGTCGCGATGCGCGACCGGATGGGCCTGGGCGGCGTCGCCTTCGTCACGGGGGTCGAACTGGGCCTGGTGCTGCAGGTCAGCCGCCTGCCGACCCTGGTGCTGCTGGATTCCAACGGCACCATCCTGGCGAAGGACGTGGTCAATACGCGGCGGCAGGTCGAAGCCCTGATCCCCGCCGCCGCCGGGCGGGCGGCGTAGGGCCAGGGCCCGGATTTAAAGCGCCAGCGCCTGCTCGATGACCGCCAGCCCTTCCTCGATCAGGCTGTCCGGCGCCGTCAGCGGCACCAGGATGCGCACCGTCTCGCCCTGGATGCCGCATGACAGCAGGATCAGCCCCCGTTCGGCGGCGCGGGCGCAGATCGCGGCGGCCCCGCCGGCGCGCACCGGCCCGTCCGGCCCCTCCAGGATGTCGAAGCCGATCATGGCTCCCGGCCCGCGCGGCGCGCTGATCGGCGTCAGGCCGCGCCGGACGCGCATCCCCTCCAGCCGGTCGCGGATCAGGGCGCCGATCGCGTTCGCCCGCTCCACCAGCCCCTCTTCGGCAATGACGTCCAGCACCGCCAGCGCCGCCGCGCAGGCGATCGGCGCCCCGGCATAGGTCCCGCCCAGCCCGCCGGGCCCCACCGCATCCATCAGCGCGGCGCGGCCGATCACGCCCGACAGCGGAAAGCCGCCGCCCAGCGATTTCGCGATACAGACCAGGTCCGGCGCCACGCCCGACAGTTCGATGCCGAACAGCCGCCCGGTCCGCGCGAAGCCGGTCTGCACCTCGTCGGCGATCAGCACGATCCCGTGCGTATCGCAGACCGCGCGCAGCGCCCGCAGCAGGGCGGCGGGGGTCGGACGGAATCCGCCCTCGCCCTGTACCGGCTCGATGATGATGGCGGCCACCTGCGCCGGATCGATATCGGCCGCGAACAGGAAATCCAGCGCCTTCAGGCTGTCCTCGACCGTGACCTCCCCGGCCGGGAACGGCACGTGATAGACGCCCGCCGGCATGCTGCCGAACGGCGCCTTGTACGGCCGGACCTTGCCGGTCAGCGCCGACGCCAGCAGCGACCGGCCGTGGAAGGCGCCGGTAAAGGCCACGACGCCGCTGCGCCCGGTCGCCGCGCGGGCGATCTTCACGGCGTTCTCGGTCGCCTCGGCCCCGGTCGAAAACAGGATGGTCTTCGCCGGGCCGGGAAACGGCGCCAGCCCGTTCAGCCGCTCGGCCAGGGCGATGTAGGATTCATACGGCGCGACCTGGAACGCGGTGTGGGTGAACAGCTCCGCCTGCCGCCGCACCGCCTCCATCACACGGGGGTGGCGATGGCCGACATTCAGCACCGCGATGCCGCCGGCGAAGTCGATATAGCGCCGCCCCTCGACATCCCACAGCTCGGCATTCTCCGCCCGCGCGGCATGGATGGCGGTGGCCGATGCGACGCCGCGCGGCACCGCGGCCTCGCGCCGGGCCTGAAGATCGGAATTGGTGGATGACATCGTGCCTGTCCTCGTCTGGCGTGAATCCGCCCGACAGATGTAGGCCACGCCCCGCCGACGCGGGAGCCGCCTTGTCGGTCGTCCCCGGTGACGTCCGGTCACCGCCCGCCACGCCGTTCCCGGTGGCCGGGGGCGTCCGTCAGGCCATGACGGGCCAGTCGATATCGCCGTCCCGCGCGATCTGCTCGAACAGCGGCCGTGCGAAGAAGAACCCCTGGAAGAAGCGGCCGCCCACGGCGTGCAGGGCCCGCACCTCCTCAAGGCGCTCCACGCCCTCGATCACGACCTTGACGCCCAGATCGGTGGCAATCCGTATGATGCCGGCGATGATCGTGCGGCGCACCTGGTCCCGGTCGCAATCCTGTACCAGGGCCCGGTCGATCTTGATGATGTCGGGCTTGAGATCGGCCAGCCGCATCAGCCCGGACTGTCCGGTCGGGAAATCGTCCAGGGCGACCTTGAAGCCATGGTGATGATATTCGCCGATGATGTCCTGCAGGTGCTTCGTCTCGGTCAGATGTTCGGTCTCGAGGATCTCGAAGGTCAGGTTTTCCAGGGGAAAATCGCTTTCGCGGGCGGCCTGCAGCGTCGCCTGGATGCAGGCGCGCGGGTTATAGACGGCGTTGGGCAGGAAATTGATGCTCAGGCGGCGGTCCAGCCCAAGCCGGGACGCCAGCCGGATGGCCCGGGTGCGGCACGCCTGATCGAAAGCATACAGGTTTTCCTCCGTGACCTGCGCCAGGACGCTCGGCGCGCCCTCGCCCCCAGGGCCGCGAACCAGGGCCTCGTACCCGTCGATGCGGCGATTCACCAGATCGACGACGGGCTGGAAGGCCATCGTGAACGGAAACAGATCCTGATGGTCGTGGCAGGCCTGGCAGGGGGCGCGACTGGACGGGGGTGATGCTGTCATGGGGGGTTCCGGACGTGGATATTCGAATTCATGACTATCGCATGTCGGTCCCGGAAAGCAGCCCATATCCAGCCGCTTCGCTATCCGGGACGCCCCGCATGGCCAGTCGCGGGAAATCCGTGTAGCGTGTCCGCAACCGTGATGATCTTTCGCGGATCGGCATCGGGGAAATCGAAGCGCGGCCATGCACGACGTCATCGTGGGGTTGATCCTGCTGTTCGTGGCCGCGATCAGCAGCCTGTTTTCCCGGCTTCTGCCCGTGCCCATCCCGCTGCCGCTGTGGCAGATCGCGCTGGGGGTGGTGGGGTCCGTGGCGGGGCTGCATGTCGTGCTGAACCCCGACATGTTCATGCTGCTGTTCATTCCGCCGCTGCTGTTCCGCGATGCGTTCCGCATGCCGACGCGCGAATTCGGCCAGTTGCGCGGCATCATCTTCGCCCTGGCGGTGCCGATGGTGGTGGGGACCACCATCCTGTGCGGCTATGCCGTGCACTGGCTGATCCCGGTGCTGGCGCTGCCGGCCTGCTTCGCGCTGGCCGCCGTGCTGTCGCCGACCGACGCGGTGGCCGTGGGCGGCATGCTGGGGCCGTCCGTGCCGCGCACCATCGTCCACGTGCTGGACGGCGAATCCCTGCTGAACGACGCGTCCGGCCTGGTCTGCTTCCGGTTCGCGGCGGTGGCCGCCGTAACGGGGGCGTTCTCGCTGCGCGGCGCGCTGGCCACGTTCGGCCTGCTGTCGCTGGGCGGAATCGCGATCGGCATCCTGGTCTGCTACGCGGCGGCGCGGCTGGACCGGATGCTGCTGCGCCGGGGGTACGACGACCCGCCGACCCAGGTCACCTTCATGCTGCTGCTGCCCTTCGCCGCCTACCTGCTGGCCGAACTCGTGGGGTGCTCGGGCATCCTGGCGGCGGTGGCGGGCGGCATGACGGCCAAGCTGACGGGCGTGCTGCAGGAAACCCAGATCACCACCCGCCTGCAGGCCCGCACGACGTGGGACATGGTCGGCTTCGTGTTCAATTCCATCATCTTCCTGCTGCTGGGCCTGCAGTTGCCCGACCTGGCGGGAAACGGGATCGCGCTGGTGCGGCAGGCGGGCCGGTCGCCCTGGCTGCTGCTTCTGGTCATCGTCGCCATCCACCTGGCCATGTGCGTGCTGCGCTTCGCGGGGCTGTGGATCATCCTGGCGGTGGCGGCGTGGCGGGCCCGGCACGAACGCGGGGCGATGCACTGGCCGGGCCTGCGCACCGTGCTGGTCGGCACGGTCGCGGGGGTGCGCGGCGCGGTCACGCTGGCGGCGGTGCTGTCCCTGCCGCAGGCGGTGGGGGACGTGCCGGGCTTTCCCGACCGCGACCTGCTGGTGACGCTGGCCACCGGGGTCATCCTGGTGTCGCTGCTGGCGGCCAGCCTGACCCTGCCCTGGCTGGCGCGCGGCATGCCGGCCGGGCAGGTCGATCCCCAGGCGCGCGAGGTCGACTGGGCGCGGCTGGTGCTGCTGCGCACGATGATCCGCGCCATGCGCGACGAACAGGCGGCCCTGACCGCGCGGGCCAAGATCCGCGACGAGGCCGGCGAAACCCGGATCGAGATCATCGCCCGCCTGATGCAGGAATATGAAAACCGCCTGGGCCAGTTGCAGCGCGACGGTGACGGCGCGGCCAGCGCGGCGCAGGTCGGGTCGATCCGGCGCATGCGCCTGGAACTGGCGATCCGCCTGACCAACCTGCGCGCGTCGCGGATCGAACTGCGCAACCTGCGCGCCGCCCAGTACGTCAATGACGAAACCGAATCCCTGCTGCAGCAGGAAATGGATTACGAGGAACAGGTCCTGCGCAACCGCGCCCGGACCCTGCCACGCGTCGCGTGACGGCTGTTTCAAAAGCCCCGCTGCCGGCGATCCGACGCGCGTTTCCTGTGCTCCGATGCTCTCGGCCCATAAGGCCGCTCCGCTTCGGTGCGCGGGAACACACGACGGGCGCGATCCTTCGGGCCGCTCTCGCTCAGCATCGGGGTTTTTGAAACAGCCTTTTATATGCGCCGCAGGCGCGCCTCCGCGCCCGGTCCGCCCCGAAGCGGATCAGCGCATCGGCAGCCGGGCACGAGAAGGCCGGCCGCGCCCCCGCACAGCAGGCGGCGCGACAGGTCCATTCCCGGCCCCTATGCCGTCACAGGGTGCGGATGCGCCGGGGCGATCCCCCGGCCGGCCGGTCCCCCCGGGGCGTGCGCGGGGCGCCGGCGGGCTGGTCCTTCAGGGCCGGGGCGGCGGCCAGTTCGGCCTCGAGCTGGCGGATGCGCTTCTGCACGCTCTCGCGCAGGGTGGGGGCAGTATGCGATTTCATGGCCGCCAGTGTCTCGCGCAGGTCGCGCAACTGCTTCTGCTTTTCCGCGTGGGTGCGGCGGATCGGCTGGTTGTCGGACATCTGGCCGTGGAATGCGCGCATGGTACTCGTCCATATCAGAAAGTGAGAGGTCGGGCCGGGGGGCGGCCGGACAGTGTGTGGTCAGTCCGCGTTCCGGGTCAGGATGGTGCCCAGCGCATCGGTCAGGACCCGGCATTCCTCGTCGGTGCCGACCGTGATGCGCAGCCATTCCGCGATCCTGGGCGTCCTGAAATGACGCACGATGATGCCCCGCTCCCGCAGGGCGGCGGCCAGGTGTGCGGCGTCACGATCAGGATGGCGGGCGAACACGAAATTCGCCTGCGAGGGCAATACCTCGAACCCCAGGCCCCTCAGGCTGGATGTCAGCCCGATCCGTGTTTTTATGATCTTTCCCGTGGTTCGTGCAAGCCATTCCCGATCGGCGATGGCGGCGGCGGCCCCGGCCTGGGCCAGCCGGTCCAGCGGATAGGAATTGAAGCTGTCCTTGACGCGGTTCAGCGCCTCGACCAGGTCGGGATGGCCGATCGCGTACCCGACCCGCAGCCCGGCCAGGGCGTGGGATTTCGACAGGGTGCGCACCACCAGCAGGTTCGGAAACCGCCGCACCAGCGGAATCGCGGTATCGGCGCCGAAATCGACATAGGCCTCGTCGATCACCACCACCCGGTCGGGCTGCGCGCGCAGCAGGGTCTCGATCTGTCCCAGCCCCAGCGCGATGCCGGTCGGCGCGTTGGGGTTGGGCAGCACCAGCCCGGCGCAGGGGCGCCGGTAGTCGTCCACGTCGATCCGCATGGCGTCGTCCAGCGGCACCGGCTGGTGCGCGATGCCGTACAGCCCGCAATAGACCGGATAGAAGCTGTAGGTGATGTCGGGCGTCAGCAGCGGCGCGTCATGCTGCAGCAGCGCGTGGAAGGCATGGGCCAGCACCTCGTCCGATCCGTTGCCGACGAAGATCTCGTCCATGCCGACATCGTGGGCCTGCGCGATGGCGGCCCGCAGCCGTTCGGACGTCGGGTCGGAATACAGCCGCAGCGTATCGTCGGCGGCGGCGCGAATCGCCTCCAGCGCGCCAGGCGGCGGGCCATAGGGCGATTCGTTGGTGTTGAGCTTGATCAGGTTCGTCAGTTTCGGCTGCTCGCCCGGGACATAGGGCGTCAGGCGGTGGACGACGGGGCTCCAGAAACGGCTCATGACAGGTTCCGCTGGCGGGAAGGAAAGGACGTGCCCTTCTAGAGGATCATCCTCGGGAACGGAACGCGGTCAGGAACGCGCCGCCGGCATCAGCGTCGTCAGCGCGGCCAATCCGTTCCGCGCGGCCAGCAGCCGGGGGCTGTCGCCCTCGCCGTCCCGGTAGTCGGGATCGGCCCCGCATTCCAGCAGGAAGGCGGCCATCGGCGCGCGGTTGAACATGGTGGCGAACATCAGCGGCGTCCGCCCCACATGGTTCGGCGCGTCGATCGCGGCGCCGGCCGCCACCAGTTGCCGCGCCACCTCCACGTCGCCCTTGAAGGCCACGCCGGCCAGCGCCGTCGCCCCCTTGCCGTCGCGCAGGTCGACCGTGGCACCCCCCTTGATCAGGCAGGCGACGGTTTCGGCATGGCTGTTGTACGCCGCCAGGATCAGGGCGGAATGCCCGCGATCGTTGCAGGTGTCGGGGTTGATCCCGGCCTCCAGGAAGGCGGCGACCAGGTCGGTCTGCCCGTCCCGCGCCGCGTCCAGGAACAGGCCCGCGATGTCGTCGGCGCTGAATTGGTCCGGGGCGGGGGACGGCGTCTGGTTCATCATGGCCTCGGGGAGTCGGGTGAATCGGGGCCCCGATCCTATCAGCGGGCCGCCTGCTGTGCGAGTAGGGGCTGCGCCGCGGCGGCGAAGGCCCGGCATTCCCCATGCGCCAGCCAGGTGAACCGGCCGGCATCCAGCCCCGCCGCCGCGCAGGACGCGGCCAGCCGGTGCAGCGGTTCGTCGAACGGCTCGTCGGTCAGGCGGAAGGTGCCGAAATGCATGCCGATCGCCTGCGCCGCGCCCAGTTCGGCCATCGCCGCCACGGCTTCCTCGGGCGTGGTGTGCACCGCCGCCATCAGCTCGCGGGGGTCATAGGCGCCCACGGGCAGCAGGGCGACGTCCGGCGCGCCCAGCCGCGCGCGGATCTGCCCCCAGTGCCGCCCGTGCGCGCTGTCGCCCGCGAAGAAGACCGAAGGCGCCGCGCCCTCCGCCGGCCGGATGTCGAACCCGCCCCACAGCGCCCGGTTCCGGTCGAACGGCGTGCGGGCCGACCCGTGGCGCGCCGGCGTGCAGGTGATGCGCAGCCCCCCGACCGTGTGGCCCTGCCACCAGTCGCATTCCACGACGTCGCGCAGGCCCGACCCGCGCAGGTGGCGCGCATTGCCCGGCGGCGTGATGACGACCGGCGCGTCGCGGCGGGCGAAGAAGGCCAGGCTGTCCAGGTCCATATGGTCGTAATGACAGTGCGACACCACGATCGCGTCCACCCGGGGCAGGCTGCCGATCGCCCGGCCCGGCGGCCGCACCCGGCGCGGCCCGGCCCAGCGCACGGGCGAACAGCGGTCCGAAAAGACGGGGTCGGTCAGGACCGTCACCACCGACCCGTCGGCGGCGCGCAGGCGCAGCAGGAAGGTGGAATGTCCGATGAAGGTGACATGGGCATGGCCCGGGGCCGGCGCGGCATGCGGGTCGCCCGCCGGGGCGGGCCCTTGCGGCGGCACGGGCCAGGCGGCGCGGCGGCGGCGGGCCCATTGCCAGCGCAGGATCGACAGCAGGCGCCCGGGGCGCGGCGCCCCGCCGGCGGCGGCAGGCGCGGGGGGCGGCAGGATGCTGGCGGGATTGAAGAAACGGCGCCCGTCGCAATGGTCGGACACGGGCAGGGGGGCAGGCGGCATCATGGTCCTCCACGCGCGGGCGCCCATTATGGCGCGCCCGCCCCGTCCACGCGACCCGCCCCCGCGCGCGCCACGGTCGAGAACTCGTGATGAGCGGGGACTGGAATCCTGCGGCCAGCCGGCGCTCTATTACTGCGAACGTTTTTTGGGTCCGTCACGTGACTTGCCCCCGGGGGGAGGTCGTGAGATTGTACTGCGGAAAATTCGTCCGGGCCCCCGGGTGGCCAGGGTCACAGAACGGCCAGGGTCGCGACCGGATGACAAAAAAATGACGAACGGGATCCCCAGGCAAGGGCAGTCCTCAACCCATGGTATCGAAGCGTGCGTGCCGCCGCCGGGATGACCGGCGCAGCGTGGCCGCTTCATGGGCAGGGGACCCGATCGGATGGATGAGACAGGGCAACCATAATGGAGAAGGCGATTTAATGCGTTCCATATTCACCCAACCTGTTCGGGCCTTCGAAGGCGGGGCCACCGGCCCGTCCGCCGAGGATGTGCTGTGCATCAACACCATCCGTACCCTGTCCATGGACGGGGTGCAGAAGGCGAATTCCGGCCATCCGGGCACGCCGATGGCCATGGCGGCGCCGGCCTACGCCCTGTGGCAGAACGTCCTCAGCTACGACCCGGCCGATCCGCTGTGGCCGAACCGCGACCGGTTCGTGCTGTCGATCGGCCATGCCTCGATGCTGATCTATTCGCTGATCTACCTGGCCGGCATCCGCGACGTGAAGCACGGCACGGTGCTGGACGCGCCGTCGCTGACGCTGAAGGACCTGGAACAGTTCCGCCAGCTCGATTCCCGCACCCCCGGCCACCCGGAATACCACCACACGGCGGGCGTCGAGACGACGACCGGCCCGCTGGGCCAGGGCTGCGGCAATTCCGTCGGCATGGCGATGGCGGAAAAATGGCTCGCCACCCGCTTCAACAAGCCGGGCTTCCCGCTGTTCGACTATCACGTCTACACGTTCTGCGGTGACGGCGACATGATGGAAGGCGTGGCCAGCGAGGCCGCGTCGGTGGCCGGCCACCTGCGCCTGGGCAACCTGACCTGGATCTACGACAGCAACCGCATCTCGATCGAGGGCTCGACCGACATCGCCTTCACCGAGAACGTGCAGAAGCGGTTCGAGGGCTATGGCTGGCACGTGCTGGAGGTCAAGGACGCCAACGACCAGGCGGCCTTCCTGGCGGCGCTGGCGGACGCCAAGGCCGAAACCGGCCGTCCGACCCTGATCATCGTGCATTCCGTCATCGGCTGGGGCGCGCCCCACAAGGCCGGCACCGCCTCGGCGCACGGCGAACCGCTGGGCGACGCGGAAATCCGCGGCGCGAAGAAGGCCTATGGCTGGCCGGAAGACAAGAGCTTCTACGTCCCCGACGGCGTGCTGGAACATTTCCAGAAGGGCCTGGGCGCCCGTGGCGCCGCTGCCAGCGCGCAGTGGAAGGCGCTGTACGCGTCCTACGCCAGGGACTATCCCGACCTGGCGAAGGAAGTGGACGCCATCCTGTCCAATCGCCTGCCGGAAGGCTGGGACAAGGACATCCCGGTGTACGAGCCCAGCGCCAAGGGCGTGGCCTCGCGCCAGAGCTCGGGCGAGGTGCTGAACGCGATCGCGCCGAACTTCCCGTGGCTGATCGGCGGCTCGGCCGACCTGTCGCCGTCCACCAAGACCAACCTGACCTTCCAGGGCGCGGGCTCGTTCCAGCCGCCGGAATGGAACGGCACCTATGGCGGGCGCAACCTGCATTTCGGCGTGCGCGAACACGCCATGGGCTCGATCTGCAACGGCATCTCGCTGGCGGGCATCCGGGCCTACTGCTCGGGCTTCCTGATCTTCTCGGACTACATGAAGCCGCCGATCCGCCTGTCGGCGCTGATGAACCAGCCGGTCGTCTATATCTTCACGCATGATTCCATCGGCGTGGGCGAGGACGGTCCGACCCATCAGCCGATCGAACAGCTCGTGCAGCTTCGCGCCACCCCCGGCGTGACGCTGATCCGCCCGGCGGACGCGAACGAGGTCGCGGAAGCGTGGCGCACGCTGATCCCGATGACCGACCGCCCGTCGGTGCTGATCCTCAGCCGCCAGAACCTGCCGACGGTGGACCGCACGGTCTATGCCCCGGCGTCGGGCCTGGCCAAAGGCGCCTACGTGCTGGGCGATTGCGACGGCACGCCGGACGTCATCCTGATGGCGACGGGCAGCGAGGTCGGGCTGGTGGTCTCGGCGTACGAGACGCTGAAGGCCGAAGGGGTCAAGGCGCGCGTGGTCTCCATGCCGTCGTGGGACCTGTTCGAGGCCCAGCCGAAGGAATACCGCGACAGCGTCCTGCCGCCGACGGTCACCAACCGCGTCGCGGTCGAAATGGCCTCGCCGGTCGGCTGGGACCGCTATGTCGGCCTCAGCGGCTCGATCATCGCCATGCACGGCTTCGGGGCCTCGGCCCCGGCCGGCGAACTGTTCAAGAAATTCGGCTTCACCGTCGAAGCCGTCCTGGCCGAAGCGCGCAAGCAGGTGGCCAAGGGTTGATTCGTGGCCGGGGCGCCCGCCACGCGGCGCGCCCCGGCCCGTTTCGGTTACCGAAAGGGGCGGGGACCGGCTTTTGGCCGGCGATAACCCGCCATGACAACGAAGGAGCAACACCATGAACGTCGTGCAGAAGACGGGTGTTCAGGGCGCCGCCAATCCGCTCAAGGCACTGGAACAGTTCGGCCAGTCCCCGTGGCTGGACTTCATCCAGCGATCCTATACCGAGAACGGCAGCCTGAAGAAGCTGGTGGACGAGGACGGGCTGAAGGGCGTGACCTCCAACCCCGCCATCTTCCAGAAGGCGATGGGGCAGGGCACCGATTACGATCCGCAGTACAAGGACATCCTGGCCCATCGCATCGTCGATGCCGGCACCCTGTACGAAACCATGGCCATCGACGACATCAAGGCGGCGACCAAGGTCCTGTTCCCGGTCTATGAAGCGACCAAGGGCCTGGACGGCTATGTCAGCCTCGAAGTCTCGCCCTACCTGGCGCGCGACACGCACGGCACGGTGGAAGAGGCCCGCCGCCTGTGGAAGGCGGTCGATGCCAAAAACCTGATGATCAAGATCCCCGGCACGGACGAGGGCGCGCCCGCGGTGCGCACCGTGATTTCCGAGGGACTGAGCATCAACGTCACGCTGCTGTTCTCGATCGACGCCTACAAGAAGGTGCTCGAGGCCTACATCGCGGGGCTCGAGGACCGGCACGCCAAGGGCCTGCCCGTGTCGGGCATCGCCAGCGTCGCCTCGTTCTTCGTCAGCCGCATCGACGGCAAGATCGACAAGAAGATCGACGACCGCGTGGCGGCCGGCGACAAGGACGCGGCGGCGCTGAAGGCGCTGCGCGGCAAGGTCGCGATCGCGAACGCCAAGGTCGCCTACCAGCATTGGCTGGAGGTCACGAAATCCGCCCGCTGGCAGAAGCTGGCGGCCGCCGGCGCGCAGACGCAGCGCCTGCTGTGGGCCAGCACGGGCACCAAGGACAAGACGTTCAGCGACGTGCTGTATGTCGAGGAACTGATCGGCCCGGACACGGTCAACACCATCCCGCCCGCCACGTTCGATGCCTTCCGCGACCACGGCAAGGTCCGTGCCTCGCTGACCGAGGACGTCGAGGGCGCACGCCACGTGATGGCGGAAGCCAAGCGCCTGGGCCTGGACCTGGACGGCGTGACGACCACGCTGGTCAATGAAGGCGTGTCCTCGTTCGCCGACGCGTTCGACGACCTGCTGGGCTCGGTCGCGACCAAGCAGAACGCCCTGCTGGGCCATGCGCTGACCACCACGACGCTGAACCTGCCCGCCGACATCGACGCGGCGGTGAAGGCCAGCCTGGACACATGGCGCAAGGACGGCACCGTCCGCCGCCTGTGGGCGCGCGACGCCACCGTCTGGACCGGCAAGGACGAATCCAAATGGCTGAAATGGCTGGATATCGTCGAGGACCGGCTGGCCGACCTGCCGGCGCTGGAAGCCTTCCAGGCCGAAGTGAAGCAGAAGGGGTTCAAGGACATCCTGCTGCTGGGCATGGGCGGTTCCAGCCTCGGGCCGGAAGT
This sequence comes from Gluconacetobacter diazotrophicus PA1 5, assembly GCF_000021325.1. Classification (GTDB taxonomy): domain Bacteria; phylum Pseudomonadota; class Alphaproteobacteria; order Acetobacterales; family Acetobacteraceae; genus Gluconacetobacter; species Gluconacetobacter diazotrophicus. The sequence continues at coordinate 2,605,232 of NC_011365.1, forward strand.
GCTGGCCGAAACCTTCGGCAAGCATGACGGCTTCCCGCACCTTTACGTGCTGGACAGCACCGACCCGCAGCAGATCAAGGCGTTCGAGAAGAAGGTCGATCTCGCCCACACGCTGTTCATCGTCTCGTCCAAGTCGGGCGGCACGCTGGAGCCGAACATCCTCAAGGCCTATTTCTTCGACGCGGCCAAGAAGGTGCTGGGCGACAAGGTCGGCAGCCACTTCGTGGCCGTGACCGATCCCGGCTCGCATATGGAAGAGGTCGCGAAGAAGGACGGGTTCTGGAAGATCTTCTACGGCGACAAGCAGATCGGCGGCCGGTATTCGGTGCTGTCGAATTTCGGCATCGTCCCCGCCGCCGCCTCCGGCGTGCCGCTGAAGCTGTTCCTGGACTCCGCGCTGCGCGGGGTGAAGGCCTCGGCCGCCTCGGTGCCGCCGGCGCTGAACCCGGGCGTGGTGCTGGGCACCGTGCTGGGCGTCGCCGCCACGCAGTTCGGCCGCGACAAGGTGACGTTCGTGACCTCGCACCCGATCAGCGACATGGGCGCGTGGATGGAACAGCTTCTGGCGGAATCGACCGGCAAGATCGGCCGCGGCCTGATCCCCATCGATGACGAGACGCTGGGCGCGCCCGCGCTGTACGGAAAGGACCGCGTCTTCGCCTATCTGCGCCTGGAAACGGACGCCTGTTCGGAAGAGGACGAGGCCGTCAAGGCCCTGGTCGCGGCGGGCGAGCCGGTGGTGACGATCCACCTGCAGGACAAGCGGCAGATCGCGCAGGAATTCTTCCATTGGGAATTCGCCACCGCCGTCGCCGGGTCCATCCTGGGGATCGACGCCTTCGACCAGCCGGATGTCGAGGCGTCGAAGATCGAAACCAAGAAGCTGACGACCGCCTATAACGAGACGGGCAAGCTGCCGCCGGAAACGCCGTTCGCGACCGATGGCGCCTTCTCGTTCTTCGCCGACGCGACCAACGCGGCGGCGCTGAAGGGCGACTCGCTGGCCGCCATCCTCAAGGCCCATTTCGGCCGGGTGAAGGCGGGCGATTATGTCGGGCTGCTGGCCTATATCGAACGCGACAATGCACACCGCGCCTGGATCCAGCGTACCCGCCTGGCCATCCGCGACGCGCTGAAGGTCGCGACGGCCGCCGAATTCGGGCCGCGCTTCCTGCATTCGACGGGCCAGGCCTACAAGGGCGGGCCCAACAGCGGCGTCTTCCTGCAGATCACGGCCGACGATGCCGCCGACCTGCCGGTCCCGGGCGAGAAGTTCACCTTCGGCGTGGTCAAGGCCGCGCAGGCGCGTGGCGATTTCGACGTCCTGGCCGAACGGGGACGCCGTGCGCTGCGGGTGCATATATCGGGTGACCTGAAGTCCGGCCTGCAGGCGCTGGGCCAGGCGATCACCGCCGCGCTCTGATCCGAACCGCCCCGTCCGTCCTGCGGACGGGGCATTTCTGCTGGCCCCCGGGCACCGCCCGGGCGGCCGAATTATGCGTGGCGAAGGGCCGCGCCAAGGAGATTCAAGAACATGCAAATCGGCATCATCGGCCTGGGCCGCATGGGCGGAAACATCGCCGTCCGCCTGTCGCGGCACGGGCATGACGTGGTCCTGTTCGATCGTGACGCCGCGACGGTGTCCAAGGTTTCCGAACGGATCGAAGGCGGCCGCGGCGTCGCCGCCACCAGCCTGCCCGACCTGGTCGCGAAGCTGACGGCCAAGCGCAAGATCGTGTGGGTCATGCTGCCGTGCGGCGAGATCACCGAGAACGCGGTGCAGGAACTGTACGGCCTGCTGGGCAAGGACGACATCGTCATCGATGGCGGCAACACGTACTACAAGGACGATATCCGCCGTGCCGCCCAGCTTGCGGACAAGGGCATCCACTATGTCGACGTCGGCACCTCCGGCGGCGTGTGGGGCCTGGAGCGCGGCTACTGCATGATGTACGGCGGCACCAAGGATTCGACCGACCATATCGACCCGATCCTCGATGCCCTGGCGCCGGGCAAGGGCGATGTCGCGCCGACCCCCGACCGCGGCAAGCCGGGCCTCGACCCCCGGGCGGAGAAGGGCTACCTGCATTGCGGCCCCGCCGGGTCCGGCCATTTCGTGAAAATGGTCCATAACGGCATCGAGTACGGTATGATGCAGGCCTTCGCCGAAGGCTTCGACATCATGAAGTCCAAGAACTCGCCCAAGCTGCCGGAAGACCAGCGCTTCGACCTGAACATGGCCGACATCGCGGAAGTCTGGCGCCGCGGCAGCGTCGTGTCGTCCTGGCTGCTGGACCTGACGGCCGAAGCCCTGGCCAAGAACGCGTCGCTGTCCGAATTCACGGGCGAGGTCGCGGATTCCGGCGAAGGCCGCTGGACGCTGGAAGCCGCGATCGAGGAAGCGGTGCCGGCCCCGGTCATCACCGCCTCGCTGTTCACGCGCTTCCGCTCGCGTACCGGCAACAACTATGCGGAAAAGGTCCTCTCCGCCATGCGGTTCGGCTTCGGCGGGCACGTCGAAAAGAAGGACTGAGTCCTCAAAACGACGGGTGGCAACAGTTCAGGGAAAAATCTGACATGGATGGAATCGTCGCGTCTGCATCGTCCGAAATCCAGGGGGCAGGCCTGCAGCCGCGGCGTGCTCCCCCGTGCACCTTCGTCGTCTTCGGCGGGGGTGGGGACCTGACGAAGCGGCTGCTGGTCCCCGCCATCTACAACCTGGCCTGCGCCGGGTTGCTGGATGACGGTTTTTCCATTGTTGCCGTCGATTGGGCCGAACTGTCCGACGACATCCTGCGCGCCCAGTTCCACGAGGCGCTGCAGGATTTCGTGGCCAAGCGCGGCACCGCCGCCGCCGTGCTGCGTGACGACATCTGGCGCTGGCTGAACACCCGCGTGTCCTACCTGCGCGGCTCGTTCGAGGACCCGGCGACGTTCGAACGGCTGGGCGCGCGCATCGGGAGCGGCAATGCCGTCTTCTACCTGGCGGTGGCGGCGCGTTTCTTCGGCACCATCGTGGACCGCCTGGGCGAATCCCACCTGACGGACGAGGTGGGCGAGACCTATCGCCGCGTCATCGTCGAAAAGCCGTTCGGCCACGACCTGAATTCGGCCCGCGAACTGAACATCCGCCTGCTGCGCACCCTGCGCGAGCGGCAGATCTACCGGATCGACCATTACCTGGGCAAGGAAACGGTCCAGAACATCATGGCGCTGCGGTTTTCCAACGGGTTCTTCGAACCGCTGTGGAACCGCCAGAACATCGACCATGTCCAGATCACGGCGGCCGAAACCGTGGGCGTGGAAAAGCGCGGCCGCTTTTACGAAGGCACCGGCGCGCTGCGCGACATGGTGCCCAACCATCTGATGCAGTTGCTGGCCATGACGGCGATGGAGGCCCCGGTCTCGTTCGACGCCGACGCGGTGCGCGACGAGAAATCCAAGGTGCTGAAGGCCATCCACTGCACGGGGCCGGAAGACGTGGTGCGCGGCCAGTACGGCGGCGGCGTCCTGGGGGGCACCCCGGTGCGTGGCTATCGGGACGAACCGGACGTGGCGCCGGCTTCGCGCACCGAAACCTATGTGGCGATGAAGCTGGCCATCGATAACTGGCGCTGGGCCGGCGTGCCGTTCTACCTGCGCACCGGCAAGCGGCTGGCGGTGCGCAAGACCGAAATCGCGATCCATTTCCGCCGCGCGCCCTACGCGCTGTTCCGCGACACGCCGGTCGACCGGCTGACGCCGAACATCATGACCATCCACATCCAGCCGACCGAAGGCGTCACCCTGCAGTTCGGGGCCAAGATCCCGGGCCCGACGGTGCGGCTTGGCGGCGTGCGGATGAAGTTCGACTATTCCGAATGGTTCAGCGAGGGGCCGAGCACCGGCTACGAAACGCTGATCTATGATTGCCTGACCGGCGATGCGACGCTGTTCCAGCGCGCCGACAATATCGAGGCCGGATGGCGCGCCGTGCAGCCCGCCCTGGACTGGGGCGAGCGGACCGAGGCCGCGCCGCTGTGCCCCTACGCCGCGGGATCGGCCGGCCCGATCGAGGCCGACGCCCTGCTGGCGCGCGACGGTCGCCAATGGCAGGACCTGGCGGAATGACGGCCACGGACCCGGGCGCGGCCCGCCGTGCCGGCCCGTCGGACCGCATCCGCCTGGTCATTTCCGATATCGACGGCACGCTGGTCACGCCGGACAAGCGCCTGACGCCGGCGGTGCTGGACACGGCGCGGGCGCTGCGCGCCGCCGGCATCGCGCTGTGCCTGGTCAGCAGCCGCCCCCCGCGCGGGATGGAGATGTTCCTGGGCCCGCTGGGGATCGACACGCCGCGCGCCGGACTGAACGGCGGCCTGGTCACGCAGCCGGACGGCACCATCATCTCGCGTCTGTCATTGGACCCGGACGCGGCGCAACAGGCGGTCGGGATGCTGCAATCCCACGGCGTCGATGCGTGGCTGTTCGTCGGCCATGACTGGCTGATCACCGATCCCGACGGCGCGTATGTCGAGCGCGAACGCCGCACGGTGCAGACCGACCCGGTCGTGCTGCCCGATTTTGCCGGGCATTACAACGATGTGGGCAAGATCATGGGCGCTTCGTCCGACTATCCCCTGCTGGCACGGATGGAGGCGGACATCGGCACCCGGCTGGCCGGCCGGGCCAGCGTGCACCGTTCCTCGGACTATTACCTCGATATTACCCATCCCCAGGCGAACAAGGGCTATGCGGCATTGGAACTGGCGCGGCTTATGGATATCGATATCCATGACGTGGCCTGCATCGGGGACATGAACAACGACATCCCGATGCTGGACGAGGCCGGCGTCTCGATCGCGATGGGCAACGCCCCCGACGGGGTGAAGGCGCACGCCCACTTCGTGACCGACACCAACGAACAGGATGGCTGGGCGCATGCCATGGAACGATATGTCCTGCCCCGGGCCCAGGCGAACAGGGCCCAGGCGAACAGGGCCTGAGGGGACGATGGCCCAGGGAATGATGGCCAAGGGGATGATGAAATGACGGCTACACAATCGGGACCGATCCGCCTGGTTCTCGCGGATGTCGACGGCACGCTGGTCACGCGGGAGAAGATCCTGACCCCGCGCGCCATCCGCGCCGTGGAACGCCTGCGCGAGCGGGGGATCGTGTTCACCATCACCAGCGGCCGGCCGCCGCTGGGCATGAAGATGGTGATCGACCCGCTGCATATCGACCAGCCGATCGCCGGCTTCAACGGCGGCATGATCGTCCGCCCCGACTATTCGGTGATCGAGGCCCACACCCTGACCCAGGACGTCGCGCGCCGCACGCTGGAGATCCTGCGCGACCATCGGGTCGACCCGTGGGTGTATAATGGCAACGACTGGATCGTCTCGAACGCCGAGGCGCCCCATGTGGCGCGCGAGCAGTGGACGGTGAAATTCCCGCCCAAGGTCGCCGATGTCGGCGCGCAGTTGGACCAGGTGGTCAAGATCACCGGCGTCAGCGACGATCTGGAACTGATGAAGAAGGTCGAGCACGACCTGCAGCAGGCGCTGGGCGACGCGGCCTCGGCCGCGCGGTCGCAGCCCTATTATGTCGACGTCACCCACCATGATGCCAACAAGGGCGGGGTGGTCAAGGCGCTGGAACGGCTGCTGGGCATCCCGGCGGCGCAGATGGCGACCCTGGGCGACCAGCCCAACGACGTGCTGATGTTCGTGCGCAGCGGCCTGTCCATTGCGATGGGCCAGGCGATAGACGAGGTCAAGGCACAGGCCACCCACGTTTCCACCTCCTCCGAGGAGGAAGGATTCGCCATCGGGGTGGAACGCTATATTCTCGGAGACGATGTCTGATGAGCGGTCATGATGTGAAAACCGGCGAAATGATCGTCCTCGCCGATGGCGAGGCGATCGCGCAATATATGGCCAGATGGCTGACGGAACAGGCCCTGGCCAAGACGGACGGCCCCTTCGTGGTCGCGCTGTCCGGCGGGTCCACCCCCAAGCGACTGTATGAAATCCTGGGCTCGGCCGATTTCGCCACCCGCTTTCCGTGGGACCGCACGCAGCTCTTCTTCGGGGACGAACGGTTCGTGCCGGCCACCGACCCGGCCAGCAACTACACCATGACGCGCACGGCGCTGCTGTCGCACATTTCCATTCCGCCGGCCAACGTCCACCCGATGCCGACCGAGGGCGACCCCGCCGCCGCCGCCGCACGCTACCAGGCGGAACTGCAGGCGGTGTACGGCGCGGACACGCTGCAACCCGGCCGCCCGCTGTTCGACGTCGTGATGCTGGGCCTGGGCGACAACGGCCATACCGCGTCGCTGTTCCCCCGCCAGCCGGTGCTGCAGGAACGCAGGCTGTGGGTTTCGACCTGCGTGCCGGACGACGCGCCGCATACCCGCCTGACCCTGACCTACCCCGCCATCCATTCCAGCCGGCATGTCGTGTTCATGCTGGCCGGTGCCGGCAAGCGGGAAGCCTTCGCCAAGGTTCGGGCCGGCGACCCCGCCGAACCCGCCAGCCACATCACGACCGAGGGCGAACTGGTCTGGCTGCTGGACAAGGCGGCCGCCGCCGTCTGAAAATCGGCCGGCGCGAAAGACAAGAGGACCGCCGGAACACCGGCAGGTTCCGGGAGGAAGCAAGATGGGCGTCCAGAATTCGGACCCGATGATTGAACTGAAACGCATGGCGGCGGAAGAAGCCGCCGCCATGGTCCAGGACGGAATGGCCGTCGGGCTGGGATCGGGCAGCACCTCGGCGATGATGATCGACGCGCTGGGCCGCCGCTGGGCCGAGGGGCTGCGCTTCGTGGCCATCCCCACCTCGGAACACTCGGCCGAACAGGCGCGCGCGCATGGGATCACGCTGGTGACGTTCGCCACCCATCCGCAGCTCGACATGGCCATCGACGGCGCGGACGAGGTGGAACGCGGCTCGCTGAACCTGGTCAAGGGTCTGGGGGGCGCCCTGTTCCGCGAAAAGATCGTCGCCTCGGCAGCGAAGCGCTTCATCATCGTGGTCGATGAAAGCAAGCTGGTCGATCATCTGGGCAGCCGGGTCGCGGTCCCGGTCGAAGTCACGTCGTTCGGCTGGGAAAGCACGGCGCGGCAACTGGGCGAACTCGGCGCCCGGGTGTCGCAGCGCATGGACCGCAATGGCGGCCTGTTCGTGACCGACGGCGGCAACATGATCCTGGACTGCGCCTTCGGCCCCATCGCCGACCCGCCGCAACTGGCGGCGGACATCCGCGCCATCGTGGGCGTGATCGAAAGCGGACTGTTCATCCGTCGCACGTCCGAAGTCATCGTGGCCGGCCGCAGCGGCCTGACCCGCCTGGTGGCGGCATGAACGCCCCCCTGCCGGAAGCGGCGGGCATCCGGCCGCAGATCCTGGTCATCATGGGCGTGTCCGGCTGCGGCAAGACCACGGTGGCCGAAGGACTGCACAACATCCTGGGCTGGCCCTACCAGGAAGGCGACCTGCTGCATCCCCGGGCCAATGTCGAGAAGATGGCCGCCGGCATTCCGCTGACGGACGAGGATCGCTGGCCCTGGCTGGCACAATGCCGGGCGTGGATCGAGGCCCGGATCAGGGACGGCGGCGGCGGCATCCTGACCTGCTCGGCGCTGAAACGCGCCTATCGCGACGTGCTGCGCCAGGGGGATATGGACCCGGTGGTGTTCGTGTATCTCAAGGTGCCGGAATCGATCCTGAAGGCCCGGCTGGCTCGGCGCACGGGGCATTACATGCCGCCCAGCCTGCTGCCCAGCCAGCTCGCGACCCTGGAAGAGCCCACGGCGGACGAGCACGCGCTGGTCATCGAAAGCGAAAACGCCCCGGCCGAAGTCATCGCCAAGACGATCGGCCAGTTGAAATACCGCATCAAGCGATAAGGGGCGGCCTGGAATTGGGGCGGTCTCGGCCGGCGGCGGCCCTGTCCTTCGGGCTGGCGGCCGCGTTCGCGCTGCCTCTGCGCGCGCAGCCCGCGCCGGTCGATGACGGGCGCCCCGTCGTGGTGCCGTCCCGCTGCGTGGCCCATGTCCTGTCCGCGCCGCTGCTGACGGGCGACGGCAGCCCGGGCATTCCCGTGACCATCGACGGGACCGACGGACTGGCCTTCCTGGGCTTGACCCAGGAAAATCTGGGCGTGTTCGAACGCCCGGACGTGACCTATCCCCACGGTACCCCCATCAAGGTCCGGACCATGACCGGCGAGGGCACGGTGTACGAAACCGTGGTCCGCAAGCTGGCCCTCGGCCACGGCACGGCCCGCGACGTCCAGGCCGTCATGCTGGGCACGACGGGGGACAGGCGCGTGGCGGGCCGGCCGCTGCTGGGCATCGTGGGCTACGACATCCTGGGCAATTACGACGTGCTGCTGGATTTCCCGGACCGGACCTTGACCCTGTTCCAGGCGACCGGCGCCGCCGGCTGCCCGCCGGTGTCCCGGCTGGTGGGCGGTCCGGCCTATGCCGCGCCGCTGTTGCCGAACAGCCGGGGCATGAGCGTGATGGTGCAGGTCGCGATCGGCGGGGTGCCGATCGGCATGGAACTCGAACCCGGGTCGAACGCCTCGCTCATCCAGGCGAGCGAGGCCGCCGACATCGGCGTGGACGCGGCGGCGCTGGCGGCCGATCCCCGCTCGCGCACCGATGCCGGCAACGCGATCATCGGCCACCGCCACCGCTTCGGCCCCTTCGTGCTGGGCACCTATCGCGGCACGGACCTGACCGCCGACGTCACCCGGTCCACCACCAACATCCTGGGCATGAATTTCTTTCGCGGCCGGCGGGTGCTGTTCGCCATGCCCACCCGCATGGTCTATTTTTCCGACCCCCAGGCCACGCAGCCCGGCCAGGACACGGCCTCCGCCGGCGCCAGCCCGGCCCAGTCCCGCCTGGCCGACGTCGCGGTGCAGGACCCGCCCGCCGCCCCGCCATGACGGGCCTTCCGACGTCCTATGGAATCAGGCTACCGGCGCGCCAGATGACCCGGCCGATGATCCTGGCCGGAAAGCCGTCGTCCTGGACCATCCTGCGAACGTCCTCGGCGTTCAGTTCCTCGGTCGGGTAACGCGGGTTCTCGCTGATGACCTGGACGTTGCCGTTGGTCTTGAGGATCAGACGCCTGACCAGAAGGGTGTTTTCTACCCGCAGGGCATAGATGCTGCCACTTGTGAGCGTATGCACATCCGTTCTTATTAGAGCGTGATGATTTTAGGTTGGTCCATATCCTGAGTTTATGAAATAATTGGCGCATTCGCTGGGAGCGTAGCTGCGCAGGAGTTCGCCGATGGTTGAACTGACTGCGTCGCGGCTTCGAGCCGCGGCCTTGCGGAGCAGGTGCTTGAGCTTGGCAAAGACCTGTTCAATGGGATTCAGGTCTGGGGAGTATTTTGGCAGGAGGATCAGGCGCGCGCCGACCTGTCGGATGGCTGCGCGTGCTGCCTTGTTTTTGTGGCTGCCGAGGTTGTCAGCGATCACGATGTCACCAGGCCTGAGCGTCGGCACGAGTTCATTCTCGACGTAGATGCGGAAGCTTTCGCCGTTGATCGGACCATCGAGCAGCCACGGCGCATCGATCCGATCGACCCGCAGGGCGGCAATAAAGGTCATGGTGTTCCAATGACCCCAAGGCACTTTGGCCCGGAGCCGTTCGCCACGCGGCGCCCAGCCGCGTAGCGGCGCCATATTGGTTTTGGTCCAGGTTTCATCGATGAACACCAGGCGGGCGGGATCTATGAGGTGTTGGTATTTTTGCCATCGCGCCCGGTGTCGGGCGACATCAGGACGGTCCTGTTCGGCTGCGACGAGTGTTTTTTTTGAAGCTGAGCCCCTCGTCGTGGACGAAGACCCACACAGAGCGATAATCGACCCTGAGCCCGCGCCCGGCAAGTTCTGCGACCAAGCCCCGCAGGGTAAAGCCCCCCGCCTTGCAACGCTCGATCAGCCATTCCCGATGCGCACCCGTCAGCCGTTTCGGCTTGTGGCCGCCCATCTGGCCAGGGGAAACGCTGCCGGTCCGCCGAAAGCTCTGCATCCACCGGATCGCGGTGCTGGGTGCTACACCGTAGCGCTTCGCGGCCTCGTGGCAGGAGAGGCCGTCTGTCTCCACGGCTGCCACAACCCGGTCGCGAAGATCCATCGAATAAGGACGCGCCATCCATGCTGGCCTCCAATCCAGACAGCATGTTGAATCAGATTTTCGGCAATCTGGGTACCCATATTCCGATTCAGACCGAAATCATCACGCTCTAAAAGAATGTCTCCATCGTCTATGATCGGATTCATGCTGTCGCATTTCGCCGTGACGGCCGAAATGTTGTCCGTATTGGACTGAATGGACAAAGGGAGAAAATCCCGCGGTATCGATATTCTCGTTTCGATATAAGAACTATCCCCGTCGACGCCCTGGTGGGCGGAGAGAATGACGTCGTAATTCAGAAACTCGACCGACTCGGGACCCGCCTGCCGGGCATTGCCGAATTCCCGGGCCGCAGGTCCGTCCTCTCCTGCCGCAAGCCAGTCAAGACTGACACCGCAGGCTTCCGTGATCTTGCGCGCGACGGAAAGCTTGAGTTCCCGACCCGACAGGTAACCTGAAAGTGTGCTGAGAGGGATGTCCGTGCGTGCGGCCACAGCTTTCGCGCCTCCGGTCCGATCCACTACTTCTCGTAGCCTGATAACCATCGGCTCTATTTGTCGGTTTTTTGCCAGGTCCGACAAATCGCGCATTGGGCGCTCGGAATTCGACATGTGGATCTATATTCAGTCGTATATCGATAAATGGTCTGACTTATCCACAGTCAGATATGACTCATCTAAGAAAAAGTACCATAACTGGGTTTTTAAAGTTGAATGTACATCCACATGTCGTTCCTCTCGTTTTAAAACATGCGAAGCGGGGCGGAAAATAACGGCTGGTGGCAGCCAGCCGTGTTTGAGGAGTATTACCTATGGCACAAAAGCCGGCGGGGATGCACGTCGACCACCTTCCTGCGCATGCGAAGGAATTTCGACACTCATGGCGGCGGCGTTCCGCCCCATGGGCCGCATCCCGACACGGTCGGCACCCTGGTCGGTCGGACGGGCGATTCCGTCACCATGGACTGCAATCCTTACGAAATCTGATCGGATCGGTATTGTCCTGACGGGCCTTCCGTTCCGCACGAACTGTCAGGATTGCGGCCGCGTATCTCGGCGCCGATCCGGAATCAATCGTCAGCATTGCACTCATAGCGCATCTGAAAGTGCCTTGGGACAAGGGGCGCCATGGCCGCGGCCTGCCGTCATGGGAACCCATCGAGCGTTCGACCTCGACGTGGCTGATACAGCCGGAACATCATGGGCAATTTCGTTGCAGCGGTGAGGGATTTTGGAAAGAATCCTGGATCTTCATAATCGTATCCTAAAACAGTTCTTATTCGAAACGACATGGCGGGGTACAGGGCAGGGTCAGGATATCGCCGGCGTATTGTGTGCCGAGGTCGAACGTCTTGTGCCGGACAGCGTGGCGACAGTACTGCGGGTCAATTTGGAGCAGGGGCTCGAAATTCTCTCGGGCGACAGTCTTCCGCGCGCGAAAATCGCTCTGCTGGAACACATGACCCTGACGGATGCGGATATTGCCGCTCTTCGCGCGAACCCCGAGGAAGCATACAGAATCGTATGGCGACCGGGAGAGGACGAAACGCACGACATCGCATTGTCCGATTGCCGGGCGTCGGCCCTCTTCGACGGCAGGGGCCAGCTGATCGGCATCTTCGCCCTGTATTCGCGGCATCGGCACGGCATCGCGGACTGGGGGGAAAAAATCGTCTCGCACTGCCGTTCCTCGTGCGTTGCGATCATCGAATACGGCAGAACCCGCAGGCGGCTGGACCAAATCGACCGCCACGACGCGCTGACCGGCCTTCCGAACCGCGCCGCGATATTCGATCTTTTGCAAAAGATGACGACGGAAACGCCAACGTCACCATTCGCGCTCATCATCCTGGACGTGGACCTGTTTCAGGACTTCAACGATGCGATGGGGTACGAACAGGGTGACCGTCTGCTGCAGATCGTGGCCTGCCGATTTTCCACCCATTGCCGCGGCGATGCCGTCATCGGCCGTCTCGGCGGAGACAACTTCGCCATCGTCATTCCCGGAGAACAGGACACGGCGGCAAACGACCTCGCCCGGGATCTCGTCGCAACCCTCCGCAGCCCCATCCGCATCCGCGGGCAGGACATCGTCATATCGTGCAGTACAGGCATCGGCACGTTTCCGGAGAACGGGACCGAGGTGGAACAGGTCGTCCATCACGCGCAGATCGCGCTGCGCGAGGCGAAGAAGGCCACACGCGGCAGCGTGCAGAACGCCCCCGCCGCCACCGGAGATGACGTCGAGGCCCGGGTCCTTCTCGGCTCGGCCATGCGCAAGGCCGTCCAGAAATCCGAATTCCGCCTGTTCTACCAACCGCAGATCTGCATGGAAAGCGGAACGATATATGGGGTCGAGGCTCTGGCCCGCTGGTATCATCCTGCAATGGGGCTCATTCAGCCGTCGCAATTCATCCCGGTCGCCGAACAGACGGGGCAGATCGAAATCATCGACAGATGGTCCATGGAAGAAGCGTGTCGGCAGATGGCGGAATGGGACCGGGCCGGAATGCGGTTGCCCACGGTCAGCGTGAACGTCTCTGCCGTCAGTATCCGAAACACCGATCTGCCCCGGCGGATCGCCGCCCTTCTCAAGCGGTATCGGCTGGAACCGCGCCGCCTGACGGTCGAAATTACGGAAAGCGCCATGATGCAGCAGAGCCGCGACACCGGGGCGACCCTTTCCGCCATGCTTGCGATCGGAATAGGCCTGGCGCTCGATGATTTCGGAACCGGCTTTTCCTCCCTGTCGCGCCTGACCCATCTTCCCCTGACGGAAATCAAGATCGACCGCAGCTTCGTCACAAGTCTGGAGCGGGACGTCGGTTCGATGATCGTCACCGAGGCGGCGATCACGATCGGAAAGCGACTGGGGGTGAAAGTGGTCACCGAAGGCGTCGAAGAGATCGCGCAGGTAAGGAAACTGCGTCAACTGGGCTGCGATGTCGTGCAGGGCTACCTGATCAGCAAGCCGCTGCCGTCAGCCGAAATTCCGAACTGGCTGCAATCTCGTGACGGAACGATCACCGAAAGTGACGAATAGGTCCTTGTAAGTGCAGAACAGGTTTTGTTCATATGAATTTCGTAACAAAAATGGATATTAACAGAATTAAATTCCCATGAAGCGACGATAGTCGTCGTCAATACATAATCGCGCATGGATTCGAGCATATTATAGAAATGACTGAATCTCGTACATTCCTTCTTATATCGTGTTCCGTGGCATTGTTGTGCGCCGCCTCCGCCGGTTACGGACAGACGCTGCCCGGGGGCATGGCCGCCACCTATCATATGGAACGGGACGTGGACCAATGGCAGTTATTCGTGGCGAACGATGACTCCGACGCACGACTCGTCAGTCATCAGGGCGATCTGTTCATTGGAATCAAAGCGAGGAGAGGGCTGCCGTCCCTGCGCGTGACGCTTGGAAACGGCGGCGGACTATCCCCGAATTATACGATGGATATCGGAAATCGCGAATTCAGCGCGGGCCGGAACGGCCTCGTCCTTGAAGATGACCAACTGGACGGATTCGTTCGCGCGCTCACCTCGTCCACGACCGCGACTGTCGAAACGAGTCGCGGCATATCCTCGCTTTCATTGAGCGGCGCGCGGGGCTTGATCTATTTGCTGTACAGCCGCACTGCAAAACCGTCCCGCGCCGACGCGGAAAACAGTCCGCTCTATAACGGGGACGCGGAACGGGTGGCGTTATCGAGTGATCCGGATGTCTCCGCGGCCGAACAGGCCGGCCCGTCCCGAGTTTCCGACCCGACGGCATCGTTGCAGGATCCCGATGCCAATCGAAGCGCGTCCAGTCCCGACAATTCGGCCTACGAGGTGCGGGCACGGCCGGGGGGCCGGACAACGGCGATTTCCGGAATACAGCCGATTTCGTTCAGGAACATGGACTGGACGCAGGACTCTCGGGAAGAGGCGGGCGGATATCATGCGATCATCATTTTCGGATGTTTCCTGATTGCGTATTTGTGCCTGTTTTATATCCTGTCCGTACCGTTCGTTATACCAACTCCTGTTTGTTAAAACCCATGTGCCCATTGTCGTAGCCCGAGGGACATGATGCGCCAGGGCTGGTCGACGAGCTGGTTCCAGGCGTGGCAGCAGATATCGACGATGTCGTCGTAGGTGCGGAAGATCCGGTTCGACAGCCAGGTATTGCGCATGAACTGCCAGACGTTTTCCACCGGATTGAGTTCGGGCGAGCGTGGCGGGAGCGGCAGGATGGTGATGTTGGCGGGGATATCGAGTTTCGGGCTGGTATGCCACGCTGCCTGATCGACGATGAGGATAGCGTGAGCGCCCGGCGCTACGGCCTGCGAGATCTCGTCGAGATGCCGGTTCATGGCGTGGAGGTTGCACCAGGGCAGGACGAGGGCCGCTCCCTTGCCTAGCGCCGGACAGATCGCTCCGAAGATCCAGGCCGAACGTGTGCGCTGATCGGCAGGCGCGCGTGGACGGGTGCCGCGTCTGGCCCAGCGGCGCGTCAGCTTCGTTTTCTGGCCGACCCTCGCCTCGTCGCCCCACCAGAGTTCGATGGCCTTGCCGGGATGCCGGGCCCGGATCCCGGCCATGACGTCGGGGAAGCTTTTTTAAAAACGTCCTGGGCCTCGGGATCCTGGGCATGGTGCCGGGGGCGTCCCGTCAGAAGGCGGAAGTCGAGGCCCCGGATAACGGCGCTCAGCCGGCTGCGCGAAAGAGAGACGCCGAATTCCTCATAAAGCCATTGCCCCAGATCAGCCTGCCGCCAGCGCACCACCCCATGCACGGCAGCGATCGGGCCGTCCTCGATCCGGCGCATCAGCGCTTCCAACATGGCTGGTGTCAGGCGGGGAACGACACCGCCCCCATGATGATCCCGCACGCCATCCGGGCCCTCGGCGTTGAAACGCACCACCCAGTCCCGCACAATCTGCCGATCCGTCCCAGCCAGTCGTGCCGCGTCTCCGCGTGACGCACCATCGTAGATCGCCGCCAGCGCCAGAAGCCGACGCGCCTGGCCCGCATGCCTCGTTGTCCGCGCCAGAGCACGCAGTCCCGCCGCATCATAATCCTCACGCAACGCTAACGCCCCGCCCATTCGGATGCCTCCCGCCCGGTTCGGCATCCTGTGAATCACAGCTCGTTCCAGAACGATACCGTCAGGCAATCACATATGAGTCAGGGCGGACCGGAGTTGGTATTAGCAACGGATCAAATGGCGGTCGCCCGCCTTTGCTTCCATCTGAATAGGCCAGAGCCTTCTCCAGATCAGGACGGAACGCTTCAAAATCTACAGTCCGGGAAAATGCTTCGAGCTGATCGCCAAGCCCGCTTAACCGGGCAAGCCGCTCTTCAACGTCAAAAAATCCCGGCTGCTTCATCTTCCATCATCCTCAATCAACGCAGGACAGATGGAATCACACAGATAGGACCAGAACCAGAGGGTTTTTCGAACCCTCCACCTGCCCGACCACAAGATCAATCTCTACCGGGTGGCGGGATGCGCCGAGGGCGATCTGCCGCTCTGGCCCGGCCGGGCGCACAGGATTCCGATCCGCTATACCACCGGGCGCACGCCGCGGATCATCGTGAAGCTGCATCTGGACGGACATCCGATCGACGCCATTCTCGACAGCGGGGCCTGGCGCACCGTGATCAGCACGTCCGACGCGCACGCGGCGGGGGTCACGGATGGGGCCCTGCGCCACGACCCGACGCGAAACAGCATCGGGATCGATGACAATGACAACAGGACCTACCTGCACCAGTTCGATACGCTGCGGATCGGGGACGATTTCGTGCTGAATCACCCGCAACTGGCCGTGACGGACACCGACCAGACCCTGCTGGGCGCGGATTTCTTCCGCACCCATCGCGTCTGGCTGTCACGCCGGCAGGACGCGATGTACGTGCAGGCCCTTCAGGAAGGGCGCCCCGCCCCGGACGCGCCGCGCTGAGGATGCAGGATCACGCGATCCTCGCTCCCGCCTCGTCCTTCAGCACGATCCCGCTGGCGCCGATCCGGCGGGCCTCGTTCAGCAGCCGTGCCAGCGTGGCCGCCGCCTGTCGGGGCGTCAGGCCGCCATGGGGGTGGATGTTGGAAATGCAGTTGCGTTCGGAATCCATCCGCCCCGGATACGGGTCCCAGGTCATGTACAGGCTGAGCGATTCCGCGACGCTCAGGCCCGGCCGCTCGCCGATCATCATGACCACGCAGCGCGCGCCCAGTCGCTGCGCGATATCGTCGCCCAGCGCCACGCGGGCATTGTGCGCCACCACCACCGGGGCGATCCGCCAGCCGGGCAGCAGGGCGCGGCAGGCGGCCAGGACCGGCGGCCCCTGGCGTTCCGCCGCCAGGGCCGACAACCCATCGGCGATGACGAAGGCGATGTCGTACGATCCGGGCACCAGCCCCGCCGCGCTGTCGGGCGACAGGCGCCGCCCCAGGTCGGGCCGCCGGACGAATTCCCCGCGATCGGCCGCCTGGCTGCGCACCGGCACGAACGCCTCGTCCAGGCCCAGCGCCTCGGTCCGCAGCGGGGCCAGCACGGCCTGCCGGGCCCGGGCGTGCGCCAGTTGAAAGGCCCGGACCTCGGCCCCCGCCACGGTGTCGCCGGTCCGCGCCTGGCCGATCCGGGCACTGGTCAGGCGGCGCAGGGGGCCCCACGGGTCGGATGCCGGGTCGGTGAGGTCGTGGGCGGTCATGCTGTCCAGTCCTCGGTTTCCAATTGGGCGATTTTGCTGAATCCCGCGTCGTTCGTAACGAGGATCGAATTCAGATCCAGGGCATGCGCGGCGATCAGGAGGTCAAGACTTCCCACGATCTTTCCGGATGCCTCCAGCGCGGCCCGCAGGTTGCCATATGAATCGGCCGTCGATGATTCCCATGGCTGGACATCCACGCGCTGAAGGAATTCGTTCACGACCCGATGGAGCCGGGTCGCCTCCGGACGTTTGGCGATACCGAAACGCAGTTCGGCTTCCGTGATGACGGAGATGCAGACGCTCGCCATGGGGATCTGAGACAGGCGCTCCAGCGCACGCGGATGCCCCTTGAGAATGTGACTGACCGTATTGGTGTCGAGCATCCGGGTCATTGTTAAGCCGGCGCTCACTTCGGTCCCTCGGCGAACGGATCGCGATGGTCCTGTGCCTGATCGCGTTCGGAGTCGCTGAGGAAATCGTCCGGCACGCCGCCCTCCCTGATGGCAGCGAACAAGCCGTCCCAGCTTTCCGGTCGGCGCGAAAGGATGACGTCGCCCGTTGCCTCGTCACGGCGAATGAAGACTTCCGTGCCTTCAAAGCGAAAGGCGGCCGGCAGACGAACCGCCTGGCTGCGGCCATTGTTGAAGATTTTTGCGACCTGCGTCATCACACCCCTCCGCGACAGGTGACGTGGCATATGGCGCTTTATGGTATACGGCATGGTATATATCAAGCGTTTCATAGGCCAGTGTCATGAACGCACCAATCATGTCACCCCTGTCAGCCACGCCGATGCAGGCGGTTTTCGCGGCTTTCGCGCAGGTCCAGCAGGCCCAGGAACGCCATGTCGCGGTCCAGTTCGCCGGCGATCAGCCCGATGGCGTGCGCCAGCCCCGGCTGCCCACCCAGGATGGTGGCGAAGAAGAACGGCCGCCCGATCATCACGCCGTCTGCGCCCAGGGCGATGGCCGTGATGACGTCGCCCGCCCGCCGCACCCCGCTGTCCAGCAGCACGGTCAGGTCCGGGCAGGCCTGCCGGATGGCGGGCAGCGCCTCCAGCGGCGAGATGACGCAATCGCACAGCCGCGCCCCGTGATTGGATACGATGATGCCGTCCGCGCCGATCTGCTGCGCCGTCACGGCGTCCTGCGCCGACAGGATGCCCTTCAGCACCAGCCGCCCCGGCCATGACCGGCGGATGGCGCGGATATGGTCCCAGTTGAAGTCCGCCGCCCCGCCGACCGCCCCGACCGACCGCGCGAAGATCGACGGCCCCCGGCCGGGGGTGATGTTCTGGATATGCGGAATGCCGCGCGCCAGCAGCGTCCGCCCTAGCCGGCCCAGCAGCCAGCGCGGGTGCGACAGCATGTCGAACGCTAGACGGGCGGACGGGCGCAGCGGCATGGCGTAGTGCGCGCGGGTCTCGTCCTCGCGCCGCGCCGCCACGGGCACGTCCACGGTGATGACCAGCGTGCGGAACCCGGCCCGGCCGATGCGCGTCAGCATCCGGTCGATCAGCGACGGATTGGCGGGCAGGTAGGCGGCGAACCAGGCATCGGGATTGTCGCGGATGACGTCTTCCATCGGCGTGATGGAATTGGCGCTGAGCTGGTAGGGCACGCCCGCCGCATATGCTGCCCGCGCCATCGCCCGGTCGGCGTCGAAGCCGATCACCGCCGCCGCGCCGAAGGCCGAAATCCCCACCGGCATGGCGTAGTGATGGCCCATCAGGTGGGTGCGCGCGCTGCGCCGGCTGACGCCCCGCAGCACATGCGGGACCAGGCACCAGCGGTCGAAGGCCGCGCGATTGGCGGCCAGCGCCCGCCCGTCGCCCGCCGACCCGTTGATGTAGGCGAACAGCGCGCGCGGCAGCAACCGCCGGGCGGCCGGGGCATAATCATGCAGGTTGAGGAAGCGCGGGGCCTCCCCCCGCCGCGCCCGGATGGCACGCAGCCAGCCGGGAATGCGGGCCGGGATCGGTTCGTCCAGGGCGGGCAGGGTCTGGTCCGTCGCCGTCATCGTCGGGTGCCTCTCGCAGTATACTGGTTTTCCAGCGTTTTGCGGGGGGCGGGGTTGCCGGTCCGGTCCGAGAGGCTTTTGAAACAGCCTCTGAAATGTCAGCCCGGCCCCAGGATACGCCCCAGGCTCTGCGGGGCATTGACGCGCAGCCGCCCGTCGGGGTCCAGCAAGTTCATTTCATGCAGCCAGGCCTCGAATTCCGGCGCGGCGCGCACGCCGAAGCTGGATCGCAGGGTCAGCATGTCGTGATGGGACAGGCTCTGGTAGCTCAGCATCACGTCGTCGCCGCCCGGCACGGCGATCAGGAAATTCACCCCCGCCACCGTCAGCAGCATCATCAGGTTGTCCATGTCGTCCTGGTCGGCTTCGGCATGGTTGGTGTAGCACGCGTCGCATCCCATCGGCAGGCCCATCAGCTTGCCGCAGAAATGGTCTTCCAGCCCCGCGCGGATGATCTGCTTGCCGTCATACAGGTATTCCGGCCCGATGAATCCCACCACCGTGTTCACCAGCAGGGGCGAGAACGCGCGCGCGACGGCATAGGCCCGGACCTCGGCCGTCTGCTGGTCCATGCCGTGATGGGCGCCGGCCGACAGCGCGGAGCCCTGTCCGGTCTCGAAATACATCACGTTGTGCCCCACCGTGCCGCGATTCAGCGACCGGGCCGCGTCATGGGCCTCGGCCAGCACGGACAGCGACACGCCGAAGCCGGCATTGGCGGCCTGGGTGCCCGCCACGGATTGGAACACCAGGTCGACCGGTGCCCCGCGCGCCATCATCGCGATGGCGTTGGTGATGTGCGTCAGCACGCAGGTCTGGGCCGGGATGGCATAGCGGGTGCGCACCTGTTCCAGCATGTCCAGCAGCACGATGCCGTTGGCGATGCTGTCGGTGGCGGGGTTGATGCCCAGCACGGCGTCGCCCACCCCCAGCAGCAGCCCGTCCAGAAGCGACGCCGCGATGCCGCGCGCATCGTCGGTCGGGTGGTTGGGCTGCAACCGCGTGCCCAGCCGGCCGGGCAGGCCCTGCGTGTTGCGGAACGCCGTCACCACCCGGATCTTGCGCGCCGCCGCGATCAGGTCCTGGTTGCGCATCAGCTTGCTGACGGCCGACACGATTTCCGGCGTCAGGCCCGGCCCCAGCGCCGTGATCGCGTCGCCATCGGCCGTGTAGGACAGCAGCCAGTCGCGGAACTGCCCGACCGTCATGTGCGCGACCGGCGCGAAGGACGCCGCGTCGTGCGTATCGACGATCAGCCGCGTGACCTCGTCATCCTCGTAGGGTACCGGCACATCGTTCAGGAAATCGCGCAGCGGAATGTCGGCCAGGACATGCCGGGCGGCCATGCGTTCCACCGGGTCGGCGGCGGCCAGGCCGGCCAGTTCGTCGCCCGACCGCGCCGGGGACGCGCAGGCCAGGACGTGGCGCAGATGGGCGAAATTGTAGCGTTCGCTGTCCAGGATGATCCGATAGGGCACGGTGGGGATGATCCTTCTCTTTTGTCTTCCGAATAGCGAAGCCCGTTCAGATATTTGAAGAGAATGAGACTGGTTGCCGGACAGGAGTTTATCGCGGGCTGATAAAGGCACGGAACCCCGAATATCGACAATGAATTGAATGGAAATTCCGGCGGGAACGGGCTCGAAAATGATGGGCGCGATGACGGGTGCAGCACGATTGTCATGTCTGAATAGAAAATGGGGATGTGGAATAATACATTGTTATAAATTGTTTTTCTCTCATAAAAATATGGCACTTGGTGCCATTTTTCACGTAGACGTGATTCCCCGATCGCTTGCTCTTCGACTCCCGCCTATATATCCACCGAATAATTAAACGGACCGATTCGGTCCTGTTTAAGGACCCGTGCGACGCCGGGTCCGGCATTCAACGCAGACGACGGAGCGGCACCGTGGGCATCGATCAGGAACCTCCCTTCAAATCCCGTTACGGAAACTATATCGGCGGCGAATGGACGTCCCCCGTGAAGGGCGCGTACATGAAGAACACGTCCCCGGTGGACGGGCGGGTCCTGTGCGAAGTGCCGCAATCGACGGCCGAGGATGTCGAACTGGCGCTGGACGCGGCGCACAAGGCCTTCAAATCCTGGGCCCATACCTCGCCGGCCGAGCGGTCGCGGGTGCTGCTGAAGGCGGCGGACCGGATGGAGGCGAATCTCGACCTGCTGGCCCGGGCCGAGACCTGGGACAACGGCAAGCCGATCCGCGAGACCCTGGCGGCGGATATTCCGCTGGCCATCGACCATTTTCGCTATTTCGCCGGGTGCATCCGCGCCCAGGAAGGCGCGCTGAGCGAAATCAACGACACGACCATCGCCTATCATTTCCATGAACCGCTGGGCGTGGTCGGCCAGATCATTCCGTGGAACTTCCCGATCCTGATGGCGTCGTGGAAGCTGGCCCCCGCCCTGGTCGCCGGCAACTGCGTCGTCATGAAGCCCGCCGAAACCACCCCCGCCAGCATCCTGGTGCTGATGGAACTGATCGGCGACCTGTTCCCGGCGGGCACCCTGAACATCGTCAACGGCCTGGGCCGCGATGTCGGCGCGGCGCTGTCCACCAGTTCGCGCATCGCCAAGATCGCCTTCACCGGATCGACCCCGACCGGCAAGATGATCGCGCACGCGGCGGCGGAAAACCTGATCCCGGCCACGCTGGAACTGGGCGGCAAGTCGCCCAATATCTTCTTTGCCGACGTTATGGACCAGGACGACGATTACCTGGACAAGGCGATCGAGGGCTTCACGATGTTCGCCCTGAACCAGGGCCAGATCTGTTCCTGCCCCAGCCGCGCGCTGGTTCATGAATCGATCTACGAGCGGTTCATGGAACGCGCCCTGCCCCGCGTGAAGGCCATCCGCCACGGCAACCCGCTGGACCCGCAGACCATGATGGGGGCCCAGAACTCCAGCATGCAGGAAAACAAGATCCTGGAATATATCGGCATCGGCAAGGACGAGGGCGCGGAACTGCTGACCGGCGGCGCCAAGCCCGACCTGGGGGCCGCGTTCAACGACGGCTTCTACGTCCAGCCGACGGTGTTCCGCGGCCATAACAAGATGCGGATTTTCCAGGAGGAAATCTTCGGGCCGGTGCTGGCCGTGACCACCTTCAAGACCGAGGAAGAGGCGCTGGCGATCGCCAACGACACGCCGTTCGGCCTGGGGTCCGGCGTGTGGTCGCGCAACGCCAACATCTGCTATCGCATGGGGCGCGGCCTGGAAGCGGGGCGGGTCTGGATCAATTGCTACCATGCCTATCCCGCGCACGCGGCGTTCGGCGGATACAAGAAGTCCGGCATCGGCCGCGAAACGCACAAGATGGTGCTGGAACACTACCAGCAGACGAAGAACATGCTGGTCAGCTACAGCGAGAAAAAGCTCGGATTCTTCTGAGGTTTTTTCTCCTGAGCTTTCGGGGCGGGGCCTGCTATGCTGCGCCCCGTTTTCCATTCTGCTGGTATGGAATTTGAAAATCGATGGTGTCCAGATCCGAAATCCTGATTGTCGGCGGTGGTGTGGCCGGACTTGCCCTGGCGACGCGGCTTGGCGGGACACTGGGGAAGCAGGGCAGCGCGCGCATCACGCTTATCGATAAAAGCTTCTCGCACGTCTGGAAGCCGATGCTGCACTGCTTCGCTGCCGGCACCGCGCAGAACGAGAACGACCGCATCAGCTTCATGTCGCAGGCCGGCGCCCATCATTTCGAGTTCTGGCCGGGCGAGGTGATTTCCCTGGATCGCGCGAAGCGGGAGGTCGTGCTTGGCCCGCTGCGGGCCTCGGACGGCAGCACCGTCCTGGAAAGCCGCACCGTGACCTATGACGCGCTGGTGCTGTCGATCGGCAGTTGCGCCAACGATTTCCGGACCCCGGGCGTCGCGGAACATTGCCTGTTCATCGACAATCTGGTGGAAGCGAACGGATTCAACGAAAAATTCCGCATGGAACTCCTGCGGGCCTATGCGACGAATGCCGAGCTGGACATCGCCATCGTCGGCGGCGGCGCCACCGGAACGCAGTTGGCCGCCGAACTGCACAAGGCGCTCGACATCGTCGGGCTGCATGCGTTCGGCCCGACGCCGCCCAGGCTCCGGATCACCCTGCTGGAGGCCGGACCGCGCGTACTGCCCGCTTTTCCGGAGGCGGTGTCCGCCGCGGCGCAGCAGGAACTGGAGCGGATCGGCGTTTCGGTGCGCACCTCGGCCATGGTTTCGGGCGCCGACGAGACGGGATTCAGCCTGAAGGACGGCACGCATATTCCGGCCACGCTGCGCGTCTGGGCCGCGGGCGTGAAGGCGCCGGACGTGACGAAATCCTATGGCGGCCTGTCCCTGAGCCGTTCGGGGCAGATCCTGGTCAAGCCCAATCTGCTTTCCGTCGATGACGACCGGATTTTCGCGCTGGGGGATTGTTCGTTCATCGTCGACGACCCGCTGCCGCCCACGGCACAGGTGGCCCGGCAGCAGGCGCACCATCTGGCCCGCCATCTGTCCGCGTGGATACGCGACGGGCAGGACGTCCCCGCCTGCGTGTTCCGCAACAAGGGCGCGATCGTGGCCCTGGGCAATTATAACGGCTGGGGTACGCTGCCCGGTGGAAGCGTCTTCGGTGGCGGCGTGCTGAAGGGCCTGACGGCACGGGTGGGCCATCTGATGCTCTATCGTCAGCATCAGGTCGAACTGTACGGTTTCTTTCGCGGCCTGATGTCCTGTGTCGCGGACTGGATCGACACTATGGTGCGGCCGTCAGTTCGTCTGGACTGATCCAGTCCAGATCGGCCGGGGCCAGCATCGCGGCCTGCAGTCGCATGATCCGGCGCAGGATCGGAACCAGGCGGCTGCGCCCCTTCAGCCTGATCCATTCGTCCAGCGCGGTCCGGAATGCGGCGATGCCGGATCGCGCGGCGACGCGCGCGGACAATGCCCGGTCGTCGGACGGCGCCAGTCGCTGCATCAGTGCGTCCGCGAGGCTGTCTTCCCATTGCGCGTATTTACGCAGGCTGACCGACAGCAGCGCCGGCGTGCGTTCGATCAGATAGACGCAGGCGTAGGCCTCACGCGGGGTGGGCGCGATATGCGGAACCACGGATTCGAGCGCGTGACCGAGCAGGGCCTGCGGGGGAAGGCTGGCGGGGCATGCGGCGACGCTGCGTGCCAGGACGTCCGTCATCTGCTGCGTCCATGCCGTCACGATGTCGGCCTTGGTCGGGAAATAGCGAAACAGCGTGCGCCGTGCGATTCCGGCGGTCTGCGCGATTTCATCGACCGTGGTTTCTTCAAAACCTTTCGTGGAAAGCAGGGACATTGCCGCGTTGATGAGCGAGGCGCGCGTTTCGACGCGGCGCTGCTCTCGGCGGGACAGGACGGATTGAGGCGATGCAGACGACACGGCAGGCTTTCTCAAATGGATTTCGGCAGGATAGTCCAGAAGGACGATCCCCACACCTGCCGCCAGTAAAGAATTGATCGTCCGATCCTTGTTCCTTCTTTCAAAAAAGAACAGGGCGCCGTTTCAAATACCCCATTGCCGGGCGCGTGGCCCGGATCGTCAGAAACGGCGCTTTTGAAAGCCTGGAACCCTAATGCCCCATGGACATGTTCAGCATCGGCATGGGCTGCGAGCCCAGGATGGTGCTCGGCAGCTTCCCGTCCCACCGTTTCGCCTGCGTATAGGACACGTATTCCGGGCTGGCCCCCAGCGCCGCCGCCTGGGCCCTGATCGCGTCGGCCTCGGCCTCGCCCTTGATTCGGGTTGCGGCGGCTTCGGCTTCGGATCGCGCCTTGATCGACCGGGCCTCGCCCTCGGCGCCCGCCACGGCGGCGTCGGCGTTGGCGCGGGCGGCGATCTGCTGGCGCTCGGCGTCGATGAGGGCCTTCTGGCGCAACTGCTCGGACCGCGTGACCTCGGCCTTTGCCTTGGTCATCATGTCGATCGCGTTGCGAAAGGCGGCGGTATAGTCCAGGTCGGTAATCTGGACCTCCGACACCTCGATGCCGTACAGCGCCATGGCCTGCGCCGCGACGTCGCTCTTGATCTCGCCCTCGATCTGGGCGCGCGACCGCGGCACGTCGGCCACCTGCCGCTTGCCGAACGCCGACTTCATCCGGTCGTTCGCCAGGGTATAGATCCGGCGTTCGTAGTACGGCACATGCTCGTACAGGTTCCGCACGTCGGAATCCGGAACGGCGAACTGCACCAGCATGGTCACGTCCACACCCTGGTTGTCGGCGGTGAAGACCTCGGATTTCTGGATTTCGACCTGCTGGATCGCGGTACTGTATTCCGTCACGCTCTCGATCCAGGGCAGCTTGAAGTGCAGTCCCGGCCCCGCCGTGCGCGACACCGCGCCGAAGCGCGTCACGACGCCGATATTCTTCTGGTCGATCGTATAACCGGACCCGGACAGCAGAGAAAGGATGACAAGACCGCCGATCGCGATGACGCCATAGCGGGCCAGCGACTTCGGGCTGGCGGCATAGTTCTGGAATACCATGACGATACGATATCTATTATTGTTCCTCCCGGCAATCGGGGGCACGCGGCGCCCTTTACAGGCGCAGATGCGCTCTCTAGGAGAGGCTCCGCCCGTTTCCCCTTTCGTTCGAATGGCCGACATGCCCAGCCCGCCCTCCGCTGACAGGAACCCTCTCCGGCACTCGGTGTTCGAGGACGCCTATGCGCTGGTCATCGGCTGTTCGCTGATCGTCCTCGGCCTGGCCTGCCTGCATCGCGCGGGGCTGGTCACGGGCGGCGTGGCCGGCGTGGCGCTGCTGCTGTCCTATGTCCTGCCGCTGTCGGCGGGCATGCTGTTCACGCTGATCAACATTCCCTTCCTGCTGTTCGCATCACGGACGATGGGCATCGCCTTCACGGTGAAGACGCTGCTGGTCAGCAGCAGCATCACGCTGTTTTCACTGGTCTTTCCCCACATCATGGGACTCAGCTTCATCGACCCGCTCTGGGCGGCGTTCTTCGGCGGCACCACGATCGGCATGGGTATCCTGTCGCTGGCGCGGCACCAGGCGGGCGTGGGCGGCACGGGCGTCGTCACGCTGTGGCTGTACAAGACAAGGGGCTGGAACGTCGGCAAGGCCCAGTTGACCATCGATGTCGGAATCCTGCTGGTGTCGCTGCTGGCGATCGACGTCCGGCATGTCCTGCTGTCGGCCGTCAGCGCCGTCGCGATCAGCGGCGTGGTCGCGACCTTCCACCGGCCCGGGCGCTACACGGGCTATTAGAGGCTGTTCCAAAAGCCCTGATGCCGGCGATCCGACGCGCGTTCCCTGTGCTCCGATGCTCTCGGCCCGTCAGGCCGCTCCGCTTCGGTGCTCGGGAACACACGCCGGGCGCGGCCCTTCGGGCCGCTCTCGCTCAGCATCAGGGCTTTTGGAACAGCCTCCGAACCCCCGCCCGAAACTTTCCCCGCTGCCGGCGTGTTGGAGGTGCGCGGAAGGGGAGGGCAGGATGACGCAGCCACCATCCCGGAACGAACCGGACATGACGGCCGACGAACGCCACGCGCTGGCCGCCGCGATTGATGCGTATCTCGATACCGACAAGCCCGGCATGGGGATGTACGGCCTGCTGGATCGCGCCGGGGACGCCGCGGTGTACGACCAGGTACGGGGCTGGGGCTGCCAGCCCCACCCGGCGGAGACGAGCGCCGCCATGATCGCCCGGCTGATCCCGCCCGAGGACCTGGCGCACCTCGCCGCGGCGGCGGGCGTTTCGGAGCAGGCGGTGGTCCGGTACCTGCTGGTCCATCTGCCCCGTGCGGTGCGCGGCTTCGTCCTGGCCCTGCCGATGCGGCGCCCCGCGGACATCCAGGGCCGCGCCCGGCAGCATTTCCCCTGCATCGCGACCAGCGGGGTGAAGGGCTAGGCAGGACCATGCCCTACTGGCTCCGGCGCATGAACCCATTGTAGCATGCCGGCTTCCGGCCGGGCGATCCGGCCATGGGGCGGTTGGAGGATCCGGTGTCGGCCAAGCCTACCATTCTGGACGTGGCGCGCGTGGCGGGCGTGTCGAAATCGACGGTTTCCCTGGTCCTTCAGAAGAACCCGATCGTCAGCGAAGGCGCCCGCAGCCGGGTCCTGGCCGCCATCCGGCAGGTCGGGTACGTCTATAACCGGAATGCGGCCAACCTGCGCCAGTCCCGTTCGAACGCGATCGGGATCGTCGTCAATGACGTGACCAACAGCTTCTTCGCCGAGATGGCGGTCGGCATGGACATGATCGTGCAGTCGGCCGGCTTCGTGCAGTTGATGGCCCATACGGGCGAGAGCGTGGAACGCCAGGCCGAGGTCCTGTCCGCGATGCTCGAACACGGTGTCTCGGGGATCATCCTGTCGCCCGCGCGCGGCACGCGCGCCGCCGACCTGAAGGCCCATATGGCGGGGCCGGTCCCGATCGTCCTTGCGGTCCGGGACCTTCCCGGCCTCAGGGCAACCACCGTCGTCGCCGACAATCGGGCCGGCAGCCACGAGGCCGCGCGCCATCTCATCGGCCTCGGCCACTGCCGCATCGCCTGGCTGGGCGGCTTTCCGGATACGTCGGTCTACCAGACGCGCCTGTCCGGCCTGCGCGATGCGATGGCGGAGGCCGGCCTGCTGTTCGAGGAGGCGTATGCCGTCGAAAGCAACGCCTCGCGGCCGGGTGGGGTCCAGGCCATGGGGCGCCTGCTGGACATGCCGGGTCATCCGATGGCCTGCATGTGCGTCAATGACGCGGTGGCGTTCGGGGCCTGCGACGGGCTGCGCGGCGCCGGACTGGAACCGGGGCGGGATTTCGCGATCGTCGGGTTCGACGACGTCATGGGCGCGCGGACGGCCGTCCCGGCGTTGACGACCGTCGCAACGGACCCCGAGGCGGTCGGCCGGCGCACGGCGCAGATCCTTCTGCACCGCATCAGTTCCGGCGACGTCCGGCCCGAGACGATCACGACACCGGCACGGCTGGTCGTGCGCGCCAGTTGTGGCGAGCTCTGGTCGGCCGGACCGGTCGCGGCGGCAGGCGCCGTCCCCGAAATGCGCTGAACCGACGCGGCTCTGGAACCTTCCAATTAGAAAAAAGGCAAAACAAGAGCGGACCGGAGAGTCGCCCGATGCCTGACGGAACGGTGAAGGTTTCGATCGCGGGGCCTGTCGCCACCGTCACCCTGGCGCGTCCGGCCCGGCGCAACGCGCTCGACCTCGGCATGCTGGACGCGCTGTTCCATGCCTGCGACGAGGTCGATGGTGCCCCGCACGTCCGTGCCGCCATCCTGACGGGTGAGGGGGACGCGTTCTGCGCGGGGGGCGACATCCATGCCTGGGGCGGAATGGGCCCCGGCGATTTCGGCCATAACTGGGTGCGGCATGGCCATCGCGTCTTCGATCGCCTTGCGACGCTGCGGATGCCGCTGATTGCCGCGATCAACGGCCACGCCCTGGGCGGCGGCCTGGAGATCGCGGCCACCGCCGATATCCGCATCGCCGAGACGCATGTCCGCGTCGGCCTTCCGGAGGCCAGTCTGGGCATGGTGCCGGGATGGTCGGGTACCCAGCGCCTTGTCAGGCGCCTGGGGGCGCAGGTCGTGCGCCGGATGGCGCTGGGCGGCGAGGTCCTCACGGCCGGCGAGGCGCGCGACCTGGGCATTTTCGACAGCGTCGTGGCCACGGGGACCGCCCTGCCGGCCGCGCAACAGGCGGCCGACCGGATCGTCGGGCGTGCGCCGGGCGCGACCGAGGCGATCAAGCTCATGATTTCGATCGCCGAGGGCGAGGACCGGGGGGCCGACGTCGATGCGCTGGCGGCGATCGCCGTTTCGGGCCGCCCCGACATGACGGAAGGGGTGACCGCGTTCCGTGAAAAGCGCGCGCCGCGATTCAGGGGCGGCTGGTCGTGACCACACGACGGATGGCCAGGCCCTGAGGGGCACGCGACCCGACCCTGCTGCAATCCGCTCCGGGAGAAAGACATGGCATATGACTATGTGATTGTGGGCGGAGGGCCGGCGGGCTGCGTTCTCGCCGCCCGCCTGAGCGAGGACCCCCGGGTCCGGGTCCTCCTGCTCGAGGCCGGCGGAAGCGACCGGAACATGCTGTATCGCATCCCCGCCGGCTTCGCGAAAATGACCAAGGGCATCGGCAGCTGAGGGTGGGAGACCGTTCCCCAGAGGCACATGCAGGGCCGCGTGCTGCGCTATACGCAGGCCATGGTGATCGGGGGCGGATCGTCGATCAACGCGCAGATCTACACCCGTGGCAACGCGGGCGATTATGACGGCTGGGCACGGGAAAAGGGCTGCGAGGCCTGGGAATATCGTCGCGTCCTGCCTTATTTCAAACGGGCGGAAAACAACCAGCGCTTCCTCGACGACTATCATGGTGCCGGGGGGCCGCTGGGTGTGTCGATGCCCGCGGCGCCCCTGCCGATCTGCGAGGCCTATATCAAGGCCGCCCAGGAACTTGGTATTCCCTACAACCATGATTTCAATGGACCCCGTCAGGCCGGCATCGGGTTCTTCCAGCTGACGCAGCGCAATCACGAACGGTCGTCGGCATCCCGTGCCTATCTCGGCGCGGCGCGGGGGCGGAAAAACCTGACCGTGCGGCTCAATGCCCAGGTGCTGCGGGTCGTGGTCGAGAAGGGGCGGGCAATCGGGGTCGAGCTTTCGTTTTCCGGCCGGACGGGATTCGTCCGGGCGGAGCGCGAGGTCATTCTCTGCTCGGGGGCCATAGGCTCGCCCAAGCTGCTGCTGCAATCGGGCATCGGCCCGGCCGACGAACTGTGCGCCCTGGATATCCCCGTCATGCACGATCTGCCGGGCGTGGGCCGCAACCTGCAGGACCATCTGGATCTTTTCGTCATTGCCGAATGTAGGGGCGATTTCACCTATGACGGTGTCGCGCGGCCGCATCGGACGCTTGCCGCCGGCCTGCAATACCTGATCTACAGAAACGGCCCGGCAGCCTCGAGCCTTTTCGAGACGGGAGGGTTCTGGTACGTCGATCCCAGGGCCGCATATCCGGATCTTCAGTTTCACCTGGGCCTGGGTTCGGGGATCGAGGCAGGCGTCGCGCGGCTTCGGAACGCGGGCGTGACCCTGAATACCGCCTATCTGCGCCCCCGGTCGCGCGGCACCGTGACGCTGCGGTCCGCCGACCCGGCGGCCGCCCCGCTGATCGATCCGAATTATTTCAGCGATCCGCATGATCGAACCATGTCGATCGAGGGCCTGAAGATCGCGCGCGAGATCATCCTGCAGCCGGCGATGCAGGATTTCGTCCTGGCCGAGCGTCTGCCCGGTCCCGCCGTGCGCACCGACGCCGAACTGTTCGATTACGCGTGCCGGAACGCCAAGACCGACCACCATCCGGTGGGGACGTGCCGGATGGGCGTCGGGGCGGATGCCGTGGTGGACCC
The DNA here is from genome assembly GCF_000021325.1 of Gluconacetobacter diazotrophicus PA1 5. Classification (GTDB taxonomy): domain Bacteria; phylum Pseudomonadota; class Alphaproteobacteria; order Acetobacterales; family Acetobacteraceae; genus Gluconacetobacter; species Gluconacetobacter diazotrophicus. The sequence continues at coordinate 2,635,531 of NC_011365.1, forward strand.
GGAACTGCGCCTGCACGGCATTGCCGGGCTGCGCGTCTGCGATGCGTCGGTGATGCCGAAGATACCCTCATGCAACACCAACAGCCCGACCATCATGGTGGGCGAGAAAGGTGCGGACATGATCCTCGGCCGGCAGCCCCTGGCGCCGGCGATCCTTGACGACCAGCGCAACGATATCCCGCAGCACGCGCGGCGCGAGGTCGCCTGACGACCCGGGCCCGTGCCCGCAATGGTGTGCCTCAAAACAGGGGCGTGGAGACACACATGTCGTTCATCAAGGCCTACATTGAACAGCAGACGATCAGCCGGCGCAACCTGCTCCTGCTGTCGGCCTACGGGCTTGGCGGGATGGCGACGATGGGCGCGCTGCGTCCGCGCGGCGCGCGGGCGGCGGGGTCGGCGCCGCCGATCGCGTGGAGCTATCGCGACCGGACGGACCCGTACTGGAACGCGATCGTTTCCGGCGGCGAGGCGTTCGTCCAGAGCCTGGGCCTGCCCCGGAGCGCGCTGATCAACCTGATCAACGAAGGATCGAGCGAGAAATCCCTTGCCGACATCAAGGCGGTTCTGTCGCGCTACGGCAGCGGGGTCGCGCTGGCCGCCGACACCAACGACGCCCCGAACTGCCGCCCGGTGGTCGAGGCGGTCAGCCGGGCCGGCGCCTATGTCTCGACCATCTGGAACAAGACCGACGACCTGCATCCCTGGGATTTCGGCGACCATTACGTCTCGCACATGACATGGTCGGATGTCGGGCCGTCGGAACAGACGGCGCGGCTGCTGTTCGATGCGATGGGCGGCAAGGGCGGCGTGGTGCATCTGGGCGGCATCGCCTCCAATAACCCGTCCATCGAGCGCCTGGCCGGGCTGAAGAACGCGCTGAAGGCCTATCCGAATGTCGAGCTTCCGGGGGTCCAGGCCGCCGACTGGGATACCCAGAAGGCCAATCAGGTCATGTCCGGCTTCCTGACCCGCTACGGCGACGGGATCAAGGGCGTGCACTGCGCCAGCGACACCATCGCCTATGGCGTGATCGAGGCGCTGCGGGCCGAGGGGATCGAGACCATGCCCATCGTCTCCTATAACGGGAATCCGCAGGCGGTGGATCTGGTGATCAAGGGCAAAATCCTGGCGACGGTGTTCAACAACCCGTACTGGGGCGGCGGCATCACGGCGGCGCTGGCCTATTATGCCGCGACGGGGGTCTTCAGGCCGTCCGCCGAGCCGAAGGACCATCGCGAATTCTACGGTCCGACCGTCATGGTGACCGCCACGGACGCGCGGGACTTCAAATCGAAATATATCGACGGCAATCCGACATACGACTGGAAGGATTTCTGGGGCCTGAGCAAGGGCCAGATCCAGTACAAAGCCTGACCGGCAGGGCGGACCTTGCCCGGGTCCTGCCGCGGAACGGTCGAGGATCGTGCTGGCGTGCGTCGGCACGCCCGTTCCCGCCCCCTTGACCGCGGCCGAGGCCGCATCGTCAAGGGGGCGGGATGTCGCGATGCGGTGCGCCGCTCAGGTTCGCGGCGGCTGATATCGCGGTGTGGGCGATTGGGCGTCGATCGTCCGGGTGTTGGGCGTGCTCAGGAACTCGACCGTCATTCCCCAGGGGGTGCGGCCATAGCAGAACGTATTGCCCTCGCCCTCTTCGATGCCGAGCTGTGCGCGTGGACGCGTCAGCAGTGTCCCGCCGGCCTCGGTGAAGCGTCGGGTCGCCGCCTCGATATCGTCCACATAGAGCGCGAAATGCTGCAGCCCGAAATCGGACGCGCGCGCCGGCGGATGCTGATCCGGCGCACGGATTTCGAACAACTCGATCCCCGGTCCGAAGCCGAGCTTGAGCATGCGCATGGCGATGACCGCGCCGCCGGCTTCCAGGCCGAGCGTGGCTTCTGCCTCCGGCCCCGCGAAAGGCGGCTTCTTCCGCGTCATGTTGTCGTAAAGCGCAATCGCCCCGAACGCTTCAACAAGGAAACGGCTCGCGGATTCGAGGTCGGGCACCGTGATGCCGACATGGTCCATGCCCCGGATCATTTGAAACGACACGGCTGATCGACCGTGGGCTTTTCGGCAAGCTGAACGACCATCAGCGTGACCGGGCCGTCGCCCACATTGCCTGCAAGATGGCCGCGATGGCCCTGCGCGTCGGGTTTGCTCATCTGATCCTCGCCGAGTGAGACGTCGCCCGGGTTGAGCGTAACGCGCGTGCCGTCCTGCGCCTGGACCCACCAGCTTCCCTTGAGCGGGATGATCCATTGCACCTTGGGGTCCGGATGCCAGGCGCCGTTCCAGTGGCTGGGTTGCACCGTGGACACCACCTGGGCCGTGCCTTCGGGGGTCGGGTCCGACCATTGGGGCGCCGCCGGCTTGTTGACGGTCTTGAGCGTGTAGGTATGGAACTGGCAGCGCGTCATGTGGCTGACGCCGTTATGATCCACCCAGTTGTCCCAGTAGACGGCTGTCGGCGGCGCGGGCGATTGCGCGCGCGCGTGGCCGGTGAGACCGGCGAGGGCGAGCAGCGCCGCTGCGCCGAGACGGACCTGCGATGGGCGGGGAAGGAAATATGCAGTCATGACTGGCGAGTCTCCGCATTGAAGCGCTGCTCCCGCTGGAGGGGGAAGCGGATGATGTGATAGGGGGCACGCGCCTTCTGGGCCGCGACAGCTATGCGGGCATCGGATTGGACCGCCCCGCAACCGTGGGTGGGATCGTGTAGAGGGCCGGTCGCGGTGAAGCGATTGAAAAGACACGTGGTGGTCCTGGTATGAATGGCTAACGCGTCTGCGACGAACTGTTGCTGCATGACCGGATGACGTTTCTGTGAGCGTAAAGGGCGCATCCGGGAGGAGCGTATCCGACAGGCCGCGATCCCGGGTCCCGCCGCCTCGGCGCGTCTTCGGCCAGAAACCTTATGACATATTCGTGGTTAGTATCGTTGCATGATGCTGCGCCTGCATGAAGATAAACCGGAGAAGCGCCTTGGGACAAACGCGACCTGTTCCTCTTTCCTTGCGGATCACTGGATTTTTTCTGATCATCTATGGCGTCGTCATGACGATTCCGGGCGTGTGGCTGATCACGCTGGGCGACAGCAGTTACTATACTGTCGCGGGCGTGCTGACGCTGGTCAGCGGCGGCCTGATCGTCACCGGGCGGGGTGCGGGGCTGTGGGTCTATGCTATCATGCTGGGCAGCACCCTGGTATGGGCGCTGTCACGGGTGGGGCTTGACGGATGGCGCCTGCTGCCGCCCCTGGCGCTGCCATCCGGCATCGGCCTGTGGGTTTTCGGCCCGTGGGTGGCCGGCCGCCTGCGGGACCCCAATGGGCGCGTCCGCATCAATACGACCGTACTGGGCGGCATGGGCAGTTGCGCCGCCCTGTTCGTCTTCCTGTTCGCGTGCGGATGGGCCGTTACGGCCTCGCGCACGATCCAGCACAATCCGTTTCCGACGGACCATCGTGACGGCGCGCTGATCAATGCGGAATCCCTGGCCAACAATGAATGGCGCTATATGGGCGGTACCTCGGCCGGTGACCGCTTCGGAATGGCGAGCCAGATCACCGCGGACAATGCCCATGACCTGAAACCGGCCTGGATCTTCCATACCGGGGATGTGCCGCGCGCCGACGAAAACGCGCGCGGACGCGAATTCAGCTTCGAGGCGACGCCGCTGAAGATCGGCGACAATCTTGTCTTCTGCACGCCGCATCGCGATGTCGTGGCCGTGGACGCCACCACCGGCAAGCAGGTGTGGCGATACAGCCCCAATGGGGATTACGGCCAGAATATCTACCAGGCCTGCCGGGGCGTATCCTATTTCGAGGCGCCCGCCGGATCGCCCTGCCCGCATCGCATCATTTCCACCGATTCCGGCTCGCCCCCGACCCTGTTCGCGCTTGACGCCGATACCGGTCGCCTGTGCCCGGCATTCGGTCATGACGGCGTTGTCGACCTGCGTGAAGGCATGGGCGTCATCCCGGCGGGATTCCACTTCATCACGTCTCCGCCGATGGTGATGAACAATCGCATCATGCTGAGCGGCTGGGTCTACGACAACCAGACCGTGGGCGAGCCGTCGGGCGTCATTCGCGGCTTCGACGCGACCACGGGCCAACTGGCCTGGGGGTGGGATATCGGGCATACGCCCGCCAACCGCCCGTTGAATCCGGGTGAAACCTTCACGCGCGGCACCCCCAATGGCTGGGGCGTCTATACGGCCGATCCCGCCCTGAACATGGTCTATGTGCCGCTGGGTATCGCGACGCCCGATTATTACGGCGTCAAGCGCCGTCCCTTCGACGAGCAGTATGATACGTCCCTGGTGGCGCTGGACATCACGACGGGCGAGGAACGCTGGCACTTCCAGACCGTCCATCACGACCTGTGGGATTTCGACCTTCCGGTCGGCCCGTCGCTGGTCGATCTGCCGGACAGCAGCGGCCGGATGACCCCCGCGCTGGTCCAGACCACCAAGCAGGGCGAGCTGTTCGTGCTCGACCGTCGTACCGGCAAGCCGTTCTACCGTGTCGAGGAACGACCGGTACCGGGAGGCACCGTTGCGGACGAACGGTATTCCCCGACGCAGCCCTATTCGCCGGACATGCCGAACCTGCGCCGGTCCGACCCGACGACGGACGATCTGTGGGGGATCACGCCGTTCGACCAGATGGCCTGTCGCATCGCCTTCAAACGCATGAGGTTCCAGGGCCTGTTCACACCCCCCAGCGCGCAGGGAACGATCGGGTTTCCGGCATTCGACGGCGTGGACGACTGGTATGGCGCGACGATCGATCCCACGCGCGGCGTCCTGTATGTCAACACGACCTATATCCCGTTCACCATGCAGCTTGTCCCGTATGGGCAGGCCCTGAAGCAGGGCCTGTTCAAGCCATGGGCCGGATGGAACCAGCCCTATCCCGAGCCGACTTTTTCGAACAATCCGCAGCATGGCCTGCCCTATTCCGCCGTCATCAAGCCGTGGCTGGGCATTTTCGGGGCGCCGTGCCTGGCGCCGCCCTGGGGCAGGACGCAGGCCATCGACCTAGTGCATCATCGGAAGATCTGGGAACGCGCGCTGGGAACGACGAAGAATGTCGGCCCGACCAATGCCCTGCGTATGCCCGTCGGGCTGCCGACCGGCATCTTCAGCATGGGCGGCACGCTGACGACCCCGACCGGACTGGTCTTCATGGGCGCCACTGCCGACCAGGCGTTCCGTGTCCTCGACGGGCGGAACGGCCGGATTCTTTATGAAACCACCCTCGATGCCGGCGGGAACGCGACCCCGATGACCTATATGGGCAAGGACGGGCGGCAATATGTGGTGCTCGCGGTGGGCGGGCATGGCGGCCTCAAGACACGGAACGGCGACGAGGTCGTGGCTTTCGCCCTGCCTAAATGACGCGTGAGAAACCGGACCCGCTTCGCCGCTCGGGCGAAGCGGGTCCAGGCGGCGCGGCGCTTCCCCTTGGTGAGTATCCCCCCATCATAATTCCTCCGATCGTCTTCGTAGGGAGGATCTGCTGCGGTACGCCCGGCGGCAACAGGAAAGGCCAGGCATGATGAGTGTCCGGACAGATTTTTCCGGCTGCGGTTTCGGACGTATCATCATTCTGCTGGCGTGTGTTCTCGGGGCATATCTGCCGGCCTCCGCCGCCGCCCAGGCGACGGACGACGTGGCATCGGCTTTTGCGCAGGCCGCGAAGGAGGGACCGCAGGACGAGGCCATCGAAACGGCGCAGCAAGCCGCGATGCTGGTGCGCCCGCTTCAGCCCTCGACCCTCCTCGTGCCGGGCACCAGCCCCTATCAGACCGCCCATCTGTTTGGCGACTGGGGCGGTATCCTGCCGTTCCTGCACAGGCGTGGCATTTACCCTTTTCTGAATTACCTGGCGGAATCCGCGGGGAATCCGGTCGGGGGCATGCGGCAGACGGGTGCCTATGCGCACCAGGTTTCCATTGGTGCCGATCTGGACTGGTACCAGATCGCCCATGTCAAAGGCCTGAGCACCCATTTTCCCAACGCGCTCGTCTTCGCGATGCGGGCCAATGTGACATTTTAGCTCCTGGCCACCACCCACCTCTTCACCAGTTCGGCGGCCAGCAGGTACGCCACGACCAGACCGGACAGGACGGCCGCCATCGCGGGTGAAGGCGGCTGGAACCCCACCCATCGCCCCGCCGGCGTCAAGGGTAGCACCATGGCCACGGCCAGGGCGAGGAGGGACGAGGCGACCAGGGCGGATTGCGGCCGGGTGCGCCACGGGCGCCCGTTGGTGCGGATGATGAAGATGACCAGGATCTGCGTCGCCATGGATTCCAGGAACCACGCCGTCCTGAATGCGGTTTCCCCGGCATGGAACAGGAACAGAAGCGCGCCGAAGGTCAGGAAATCGAACAGCGAGGACAGCGGCCCCATCACGGCCGCGAACCGCAGCAGGCCGCGCATGTCCCAGACCTGCGGCCGGGCGACGGCTTCCGGCCGCACGGTGTCGAACGGAATGCCGATTTCCGAGAAATCGTACAGCAGGTTGTTCAGCAGGATCTGGGTCGGCAGCATCGGCAGGAACGGCAGCGTCATCGAGGCCACGGCCATCGACAGCATGTTGCCCAGGTTGGAACTGGCGCCCATGCGGACATATTTCAGGATGTTGGCGAAGGTCCGCCGCCCTTCCTCGACCCCGTCGGCGACGACTTCCAGGTCCGGGGCCAGCAGGATCATGTCGGCGGCGGCCTGGGCCACGCCGGTCGCGCCCTCGACCGACAGCCCGACATCCGCGACCTTCAGCGCCGGGGAATCGTTGATGCCGTCGCCCAGGAACCCGACGACCGCCCCCCGCGCCCGCAACGCCTTGACGATCCGCGATTTCTGGTCGGGCGCCAGCCGGCCGTAGGCATGGACCGCCTGGGCCCGCACGGCCAGCGCCTCGTCGCTGAAGGCTTCGATGTCGGGGCCGGACAGGACGTCCTCGGCGTCGATCCCGACCAGGCCGGCAATCCGCCGGACGATGACCGGATCGTCGCCCGACAGGATCTTGAGCGTGATTCCCGCCGCCGCCAGGCGGGCGATGGCCCCGGCGGCGGTCGGCTTGGGCGGATCGACGAAGGTGCACAGCCCCTCGAAGACCAGGTCGGCCTCATCCTCGTCTCCGATCTCGCCGGGCGGCGTCGTCCAGGGGCGGGACGCGATGGCGATGGCCCGCTGTCCCGCGGCGGCCAGGGCGCGGATACGCTCGGCCGCCGCCGCGCGCGCCGCCTCGTCCATCGGCAGGACGCCCTGCGCGCGCTGCGTCGTGCACAGCGGCAGCACGGCCTCCGCCGCGCCCTTGACGATCAGGACCGCGCCTTCGGGGCCGGATGTCAGGATCGACCCCAGCCGCCGGCTGAAATCGAAGGCCCGGCGCGCCGTCTCGGTCCAGCCGTCCTCGGCCGGCGCTCCCCGGGCCAGCGCCAGGTCCAGCGCGCCGCGATCACCCCCCAGCCGCCCGGCGATGGCGCCCAGCCGCGCCGGACGGGCGGAGGGCCTGCCGGCGGCATCCAGCGAGCCGGCCAGCGCGATTTCGGCCGAGGTCAGGGTCCCGGTCTTGTCGGTGCACAGCACCGTCATCGCGCCCAGGTCGTGGATCGCGGCCAGGCGCTTGACGATCACCTTGCGCCGCGCCATGCGGATGGCGCCGCGCGACAGCGTGACGGTGGTGATCATCGGCAGCAGTTCGGGCGTCAGCCCCACGGCCAGCGCCACCGCGAACATCAGCGAATCCAGCGCCGGCCGCCCGGCGAGCACGCGGACGGCCAGCACGATGACGACCAGCGCCAGCGTCAGCCGCGCGACCACCAGCCCGAACGCGTGCAGGTCGCGCTGGAAGGGCGAGGGGCCCCGTGCCTCGGCCAGCGCGGCGGCGGCGGCGCCGAACAGGGTCAGGCGCCCGGTGCCGACCGCCAGCGCGATCGCCTCGCCGGTCTGTGCCACGGCGCCCCGGAACAGCGCGTTCGTGGCCTCTGCCGCATCGGGGGTTTCCGCCGGTCCCGCCCGCTTTTCCACCGGATAGGGCTCGCCCGTCAGCGCCGCTTCGTCGGCGGTGAAGCCGCTGGCCGACAGCACCAGGGCATCGGCGGGAACGATGTCGCCGGCCCGCACGCGCAGGATGTCGCCCGGGACGATGGCGGCCACGTCCACATCGACGAACCGCCCGTCGCGCCGGGCCTCGGCCCGCAGCGCGACCGACCGCCGCAATTCCTCGGCGGCCTTCAGCGCGTATCCTTCCTGGACCGTATCCAGCCCGATCGACAGCACCAGGATGGCGACGATGATCGACCCGCCCCCGGCATCGCCGGTCGCGACCGAAACGACCCCCGCCGCCAGCAGGATCAGCGACAGCGGTTCGAACAGCCGCCGCGTCACCGCCCGCACGGGGCCGGCGCGGCGGGGCGGGGCATCGGTGTTGGGGCCGTAGCGTTCCAGCCGGTCCTGGGCGTCGGCCGTGCTCAGCCCGTCCAGCCCGCACTGCAGCAGGCCGCAGAGGGCTTCGGGCGTGCGGGTCCAGAACACCTTCAGGTCAGGAAGCCGAGCGTCCGCCATCCCACCGCGCCGATCCACGCCGCGTTGCGCGGCCTCCCCGCCTTCCGCAGCCTGAATCCCTAACGGCCGCACCATTCGCCGGTTCGGCACAAAACCGAAGCCGCCCCCGGCCCTTATGCGTGCAGCCGACGCCCGCGCCCCGCGTTAGGCCCACGGGTCCAGGGGCACTGTTGAACATACGCAACACGACGGTGAAATACGTCAAAAACCGCCGGAATGTTTACATTCAACGCGCATATGACGTTCATATCATACAATACGATTAATTAATTGTTATAAACTGTGGAATTCCGCCCATGAAGTTCGTCCCGTTCTTCGCAAGAAACCAGTCGAACAGGCGGGGGCGTGGGGCGTGGTGCCTTTTGCTGTCCACTGCCTTGACCGGCCTGTCCGCCGCCCACGCGGCGGACCCGACCCCGGCGGCGAAGCCGCGGGCCACCCAGCACACGGCGCAGCCCGCGCCGCGCCGCGCTGCGCCGGCGGCCCGGCCGGTCCAGCCCGCGTCCCCGCCGCAGCCGGAATCCATCGTGGTGTTCGGGCAGGGATCGACGCGGCAGATGACCAGCGTCACGACCAGCATGATGCGGCAGAGCGTGCCCGGCACGTCGCCGCTGAAGGTGCTCGACCAGCTTCCGGGCGTGCTGTATCAGTCGGCCGATCCCTTCGGCGCCTATGAATATTCCAGCCAGGTGTTCATGCGCGGGTTCAGCCAGAACCAGTTGGGCTTCACGCTGGACGATATCCCGCTGGGCGACCAGCAGTTCAACAATTACAACGGCCTGACCATCACGCGGGCGCTGACCAGCGACAATATCGCGGGCGTCGATGTCTCGCAGGGGGCCGGGGGCATCGATGTTGCCTCCAGCAGCAATCTGGGCGGCGCCATCCAGTTCCATTCCATCGACCCGTCCCATACGCGCGGCGGCACGGTCGAACAGACCTTCGGCAGCAATGCGACCTTCCGCACCTTCGTCCGCCTGAACAGCGGCGACCTGAACCCGACCGGCACGCGCTTCTTCGTCTCCTACGCCCGGACCGACATGAACCTGTGGAAGGGGCAGGGCTATGACTATTCCGACCAGGTCAACGCCAAGCTGGTACAGCCCCTGGCGCGGGATTCGTCGCTGAAGGTATTCTTCGACTGGAGTTCCACCCAGCAGTTCGACTACCAGGACATGACGCCGAACTACCTGCGGACGATCGGCCCCGGCCTAGCCAACTATTATCCCGACTACACCGCCGCCTATCGGGCCGCCCAGGGCATCTACCCCGCGCAATACACGAAATCGAACGACCCGTTCGACGCCGCCTATTATGCCGGCACCGCCAACCGCGTCGATTACCTGGGCGGCGTGACCCTGGACGAAAACTTCAATTCCCACCTGAACTGGAAAACGACGGTCTACGGCCACGGCGACAGCGGCTACAGCACCTGGTCCACGCCGTACATGCATTCGCCCAACCGGGCGCCGCTGTCACAGCGTGTGCAGAATCCCGGCATCACGCGCGCGGGCTTCCTGTCGGCGGTGACCTATACCGTCGCGCGGAACACGATCAATGCCGGTGTCTGGTACGAATACGACCAGTTCACCGAAAACCGTGCCTTCGCCGAGGCCCCGCTGCTGGGCACGGGCACGCTGGGCAACCCGACGGGCGGCTATCCCGGCAATGTCTTCGCCGCCCCGTGGCAGGAGGTCTTCAACACCAACACCTTCGCCTTCCACCTGCAGGACACGTATCACGTCACGCACAACCTGACGCTCAATGCCGGGTTCAAGTCGATGATCGTCTCGGCCGGCAACCATGTGCCGGGGCAGGTGCCGGCGCTGAACGGCGGCAACCTGATCGCCCAGGGCAGCCTGACGGCGTCGAACGCCTTCCTGCCCCAGCTTTCCGCCAACTGGCGCTTCCTGCCGCATCACGAACTGTTCTTCGACGTCTCGCACAACATGCGCAGCTACCCCGAGGACGGGTACGGCACCAACGTCTCGGCCACTCCCTGGACGGCGAACCAGACCGCGTTCCAGGCGTCCAAGGCCTCGCTGCGGCCGGAAACGGACTGGGTGTACGAAGGCGGATACCGCTATACCAGCCCGCTGGTCAGCGGCCTCGTCTCGCTGTACCGGATCAATTTCTCCAATCGCCTGCAACTGATTTCCAGCAATGCCGGCATCAATCCCATCACGGCGGTGCAGAATGTCGGCGGGGTGACCACCAACGGGGCCGAGGTCAGCGCGACCGTGCGCCCGGTGGACGGGCTGTCGATCTACAATTCGTTCTCCTACGCACATTCGACGTACGACCAGAACGTCATGACCGCGACCGGCCTGGAACCCACACGCGGCAAGCTGGTCCCCAACTATCCGACCTTCATGTACAAGGGCAGCATCGCCTACACGATCCGTAACTTCAACGTGCATGTCGACGGCAACTACATCTCCAGCCGCCAGTTGACCTATACCAACGACCTGCACGTACCCGGCTATTTCCTGGCGAATTTCGGAATGCGCTACAATTTCGGCGATGTCCGGTTCCTGAAGGGCGTGACGGCCAGCTTCAATATCTACAACCTGGCCAACAAGACCTACGTGGCCACCACCAACGAACTGGGAAACAATTTCACCGATACCGGATACAATTATTTCCTTCTGGGGGCCCCGCGTCAGTTCTTCGGCAGCGTGAGTGCGAATTTCTAGGCGATTATACCGTTTCCAAACACGGTTGGTGCGGGGCGTCATTGGTCCGCTTTTGGGAAAGGTTGCCGGGGAAACTGAACAGTACTGTGCGGTATCTGGGATGCCGATGTCGAAGATGCACTCTCCTTGTCAAAAGCGGCTGATCTGTGAGGTTGGCCATAGCACCTATTTATCGCTTGTCTCCTCCCTGTGTGTACATGGTATGATGACACATAGGGAGGGGTATATGAGTGAACAGCTTTCTGGCGGCGGGCCTGCTCCGCTGAAAATCGGAGTGCGGGAACTCCGGGGGAACCTGACCACCTATCTCCGTCAGGTCCGGCAGGGCAGCACGATCCTGGTGACATCACATGATGAAGTGGTGGCCGAATTACGTCCTCCTTCACCATCCTGTCGTCCTCGTCGCCAGCCCGGCGCATTGCGCGGGCGGATCAGGCTGCGTGATGATTTTGACCAGACGCCACAGGATGTGCTCGACAGCATGGATGGAGAGTCGTGAAGGTCCTGCTCGACACGCATGCTCTGCTTTGGTGGCTATCAGATTCTGAAAGACTCGGGCCCCAGGCCGGGGAGATTATCGCAGACCCGGCGCACGATATTCTGGTCAGCGTCGTCTCGCTCTGGGAGATCGCGATCAAGATCCGGATCGGCACGCTGGATGCCGATCTGAACGAAATCCTCGATGCCATCCCGGCAGAGGGTTTTACCCTTCTTCAGATCCAGCCTGAGCATCTGAAAGTCCTGATGGAACTCCCCATGCACCATCGAGATCCCTTCGATCCCCTGCTGATGGCGCAGGCGCAGAGTGAACATGCACTGTTTCTGTCGGACGACAGCCAGATGGATGGCTATCCTATTAAAAAAATCCGCTGTTCATGATTGTTCCATAGGGCTTTCCCTCAATCCTTCTAGGGGCGCCGCGTCAGTTTTTCGGCAGCGTGAGCACGAATTTTCAGGCGATCATACCGTTTGCACACGTGGGTCGATGCGAGGCATCGTTGGTCCGCTTTCGGGAAAGGGTGCCAGGAAAGCGGACCCAAAGAGAAGAGATTGGCGGCTTTCGCCCTCTTCTTGGTCGTTTTCTTCATTCAATAAGCTTCTACGAAGCGGACATGCCTGAAGATGCTGCTTGACCGCTGCTGCTGGTATCAGCAAAGTCGATTTTGCCTAAAAAGACAGCGATGCAGGTATGGTGACAACCTGTGGTCTCTTCAGAGACAGTCACGCTTGAGCGAGTAAGACCGCTCTTGGCCATGGCCGGACACGACGAGGACAGGCCTCGTCCGTGGTCGGTCGTTGTTGTCCATGTTGCGACCGGCTCGTGTCCGTCTCACCAACGGAAAGGCACAGTCATGAAGCTGAACCACATCAACCTCTACAGCCACGATACCGAGGCTGATCGCGCAATGTTCGAACAGTATTTCGGCCTGCGCAATCTTGTTGTACGTGGAACCAAGATGGCCATCATGCAGGACAATGATGGGCTGGTGCTGATCGTCAACCATTTCGACAACAAGCTCGAAGGCTTCGATTATCCCAAGCAATTCGACATCCTGCACATTGGTTTCATCCAAAAGTCTCGCGAGGACGTCGATGCTCTATATAAGCGCCTGAGCGAGGACGGCTGGGAGGTGCAGGCACCACGCGACGCACATGGCGCGTGGTCTTTCTACTTTCGAGCGAAGGGTGGCTACTTCATCGAAATAACGACATTAACGCCAGTTCGGCCCGTAGAAGCGTATCCGGGAAACCCACAATAATGCCCGGCATGAGCGGCTGAGTAACCTGAACTGCCTGTCTGATCTATGATGCAGGATCAGACAGGCAGCAACCGCCTCACTCAAGACGTAAAAGCGTAGAAAAGCATTTTCCGAGAGCGGACATTTTCCTGATTGAACGACTTTATCCGAAGAGTGAACATTGATAATAACTTCAATAAATTCAACAAAAAGCACGGGAAAAATAGTTTTGTAACTTATTCTCTCGAACGCAGTTAAAGCTTGCTTCTTAACGAAGAGAACGTGATGACCCAGCCGCATACCACTGCAGCCTGTACTGGCAAAACCCTCGCTATTCCGAGGCTCAATCGGGCCTTGTTTGCCTTATGCGCTCTCAATTTCTTCATGGCGGACGTCCAAGCGGGGATAGGGCCCTTTCTGGGCGTTTTTCTTCAGCGTCACGGCTGGCAGACGGGACCGATCGGAACCGTCATGACCGTGGGAGGCGTTGCCGGAATGCTCGCCACCATTCCCGCGGGCGCGCTGATTGATCACACGACGAAAAAGCGGTTGCTCGTCATTGTGGCAGCGCTCTGCACGATTTCCGCGTCACTCCTTCTGCTAAGCTCGCAAGCGGTGCCGGTTGTGACGGTCAGTCAACTTGCAACCGCTCTGGCCGGAGCCGGGATTGGTCCTCTGATGGCGGCCATAACGCTCGGGATCGTGCGCCAGAAAGGCTTCAACACACAAATTGGCCGTAATCAGGCCTGGAACCACGCCGGCAATATGGCCGGGGCCGGACTGTCTGGCTGGCTCGGTTGGCAGTTTGGCCTCTCAGCGATTTTCTTTCTTGAAGTCGCCTTCGGTCTGTTCGCCATTTCTGCGGTGCTCCTGATCCCGGAAAAATCCATAGATCATAAAGCTGCACGCGGACTGGACGATGAACCTGCTCACGATGAGGGGACGACCGAGGGGCTACGATCCTTTCTGCGACACAAGCCTCTTCTCATTCTGGCGAGTTGTTTGTGTTTCTTCCATCTCGGAAATGCCGCGATGCTCCCGCTCTACGGCATGGCGGTCGTCAGTGCAGGCAAAGGTAATCCCGCCATGTTCACGGCGATGACTGTGATGGTCGCACAGGCTGTGATGATCGTCGTGAGCCTGCTGGCCATACGTGTCGTCAGGAACCGTGGGTACTGGATCGTCCTGCTGATATCGTTTGCCGCCCTACCGCTGCGTGGTTTGATCGCGGGAAGCTTCATCCAGCATTGGGGGGTGTGGCCGGTGCAGATCCTCGATGGGATCGGTGCGGGGCTTCAGAGTGTCGCCGTGCCGGGTCTGGTGGCCAGACTGCTGAACGGAACCGGACGCATCAATATCGGACAGGGTGTGGTCATGACGGCGCAGGGCATTGGAGCAAGCCTTTCTCCGGCTCTGGGAGGATGGCTTGCCGAAGATCTGGGATATCCGGTGGCGTTTTATAGTCTGGGCTGTTTTGCAATCTTGTCACTGGGGCTCTGTATAGGCTCGGCATCGATCCTACGCTCTGCCGATCAGGTGTCGGCATGACCTTTCACCAAGAGGCGATCTGGGCAATCGCGGCTCTGGCGACGGCCGGTGTCATAATCCAACCGTTCCGGGTTCCGGAGTGGGTATGGGCCGTCATAGGGGCGGCAGCCCTCGTGCTTACGGGGCTGATCCCCCTGACCATGGCGGAGACCGGCCTCCTGAAGGGCGGCGACGTCTATCTGTTTCTGATCGGCATGATGCTGCTCAGTGAAACGGCCCGTGCAAACGGGCTGTTCGACTGGATCGCGACCTGGGCGGTCAATCATGCCGCAGGTTCAACGGCAAAGCTGTTCACACTGGTCTATCTGGCCGGTGTCGTAGTGACGATGTTCATGTCCAACGACGCAACGGCTGTTGTGCTGACACCAGCCGTGTTCGAGGCAGCAAAAAAGGCAAAAGCTGATCCTCTTCCGCTGTTGTTTGCCTGTGCACTCGTTGCCAATGCGGCAAGCTTTGTCCTGCCTGTCTCCAATCCGGCGAACCTGGTTCTGTATGACGGCGCACTCCCCGCGCTGGGATCATGGATAAGGTCATTCGCGCTCCCGTCGCTCCTGGCGATCGTGACGACTTATGGTGTTTTGCGCCTCATGGAACAGTCACACTTGCGTCAGGACTGCATCTCCCAGGTTGGGACCACCCCATTAACACTAGGCGGCAAAGCGGCTTTTGTCGGCATCGCCCTGACCGCGCTTTTGCTTGTCACAGTGTCCGCTTTTGATCTGCCTCTCGGCTTACCAACAGCGCTCGCCGGTATTGGAACAGCATTGGGCGTATCGACGCTGGCACGACGATCGCCGATTGCGCTCATGAGGGATATTTCATGGGGTGTTCTCCCGCTGGTCGGCGGCCTGTTCGTTCTGGTAGCCGCCGTCGAAAGTGCGGGGGTGGTCGGGGTTCTTGACCACCTGCTTCAACACGCCGCCAATACCGACCTTGTGGCCACAGCTTGGGGAGCTGGCACTCTTTTGGCCTTCATTTCCAACATCATGAACAACCTGCCTGCTGGATTGATTGCCAGTGAGACAGTGGCGCAGACTCATGTATCGCGACTGGTAGTTGATAACCTGTTAGAGCCCGATCCGAAAGTTTTTGAACAATACCAGCCTGTTGTGATTCATCCGTCTTTGCGAAGAGATGGAGTGAATGGTGACATGGACTGGTATTGCCCGACGTGAACATAGCCGGGAAGGGTTGCGATATCCATCGGATATGACGGACGGGGAGTGGGCTTTGATCATGCCATTTGTACCCCCGGCGAAACGGGGCGGTCGCCCCCGCACTACGGATATGCGCGAGGTGGTCAACGCGATGCTCTACATAGCCTCGGCCGGGTGTGCGTGGCGCCTGCTGCCGAAATGCTTTCCGCCGGTCTCGACCGTCAGGCGCTATTTTTACGCCTGGCGTGGTGCCGGAGTGTTCGAAGTCATGAATACGGTGCTGGTCATGAGCCTGCGCGAGATCGAGGGGCGTGAAGCCTCTCCGAGCGCGGGCGTGATTGACAGCCAGTCGGTGAAAACCACGGAAAGTGGCGGGCTTTCGGGCTATGACGCGGGGAAGAAGGTCAAGGGCCGCAAGCGCCATATTGTGACGGATACCTGCGGCTTCCTGATCTTTCTCCTCGTTCATGCCGCCGACATCCAGGACCGTGATGGGGCTGTTGATGTCCTGGCAGCGATACGCAGGCGCTTTCCCTGGCTGCGCCACATCTTCGCTGATGGCGGCTATGCTGGCGACAAATTGCGATCCGCGCTCGCCTCCATGGGAAAATGGACCCTTGAAATCATCAGGCGGTCCGATACGGCGAAGGGCTTTCAGATCCTGCCGCGCCGCTGGGTGGTTGAACGGACATTCGCATGGCTGGGACGGTGCAGGCGGCTCGCCAAAGACTGGGAACAATCCATTGCTTCCTCAACCGCATGGACATTGATCGCCTCGATCCGAATGCTCACACGACGGACAGCAAGGCATTGTCACGGTTGAAGAACTTTCGGATCGGGCTCTTAATCGGCGTGGATCTTGGCCCAAACCTTTCCGTGACAGGATCTCTGGCCACAATTCTCTGGTTGCAGGTGATCCGTCGAGAAGGCGAAGAGATCGGGTTTCTGCAATTTCTCAGGGTTGGCGCCGTGGCGATGCCCGTTGCGCTCCTCACGGTACTCGGTGCCCGGCTTTTGATCGGGTGAACAGATTAGACGATATTCGCAGGCTGCTGCCAGCCTCAGAGCTGTCCGTAGATAAAATTTATTTTCCGACGAACTCTATGAATAGATGCGCTTGCTGTCTGTTAAATGGTTTTTGTTCTACGGAGAAAGTGGCTGTTGAGGCTTCGCCCAGTTCGAATGCATTACTGTCAGTTTTTCTCCACTATATTGCCGATAGCGGACACTCCGCTTTCCCGGCCAACTCGGCCATTCGACGAATGCATACCGGTGTCCACACCCGGGAAATGGACTGCCCTGCTTGAATGACGGGGCGGGGTGTACGGCGGCTGACAGCGGTCCGTGCGGGACGTCCTCCCCTGGGATTGGTAGCCGAGCCCCTGACCTGTCGATCTGGTGTCGCAAGCCGCCGTGTTCGCGAACGGTGGAACCGCCGATTTTCAAGCGGCGCTCATGCCTCGATACGCCGGCCCGTTCCCACCCAGTAGATGATTCCGGACAGCGCCGCGACCAAGCCGGCGACCACCATTGCCATGGTGAAGGACCCCGTCCGCTGGGTGATCGCGCCGGTCAGGACCGGTGCGATGGCGCCGCCCAGCGAGCCGCCCATGTTCTGGATGGCTTCCAGCGTCGCGATCGACCCGTCGTCGATCAGGACCGTGCCCAGCGTCCAGCCGCAGGTCATGGCGATGCCGGCGGCGAACAGCGCGACGGACATGGCCACCAGCGACAGGACCATCGTGGGGCAGAGCGGCGCCAGGATCGTGGCGGCCGCTGCGACGAACAGCGCCGCGACCAGCGGCACGCGGCAGGCCCGCGCGGCGGGCCAGCCGATCCGGCCCAGTACCTCGGACACCACGCCGCCGCCCAGCCCCCCGAGGAATCCGGCCAGTTGCGGAAGGGACGACAGGTAATCGGCCCGCGCCGCCGCGGCATGGCGTGCCGTCTGCAGGTAGGTCGGCAGCCACGCCGCGTACAGCCATTGCAGATAGACCACGCCGACGAACCCGCCGGCCAGCGCCCAACTGCTGCGATGCGACAGCAGGAAGCGGATTTCCTCGGCGATCGTGGGCGGGGGCGCGTCCTCGCCCCGCCCCGCCGCCACGGTGCGCGGGTCGCGATAGACCCACGCCCATATCACGGCCAGGACCAGGCTGGTACAGCCCACGACGCCGAACATGGCGCGCCAGCCGAACTGCACGGCGATGCCGCCCAGCAGCGCGGGGGCCAGCACCTGCCCCAGCGCGGAGGACGCATTGAACAGGCCGATCGGCATGGCCCGCCGGCCCCGGTCGAACCACAGCGCGATCACGCGCGTCCCGGCCAGGAAGATCGGCGCCTCGCCGATGGCCAGCAGGCCGCGCGCAGCCAATAGCCCGCCCATGCCCGTGGAGAACGCCGACAGGATCTGGGCGGCGCTCCAGACCAGCAGGCTGAACAGCAGCAGCCGCCGCGCGCGTACCCGGTCGGCGACCAGCCCGGCAGGAATCTGGCACAGCATGTAAACGGTCGCGAAGGACGACAGCAGCAGGCCCAGGTCGGTATAGGACAGCCCGAATTCCCGACCGATTTCCACAGTGGACACCGCCAGCGCCGTGCGGTCGATATAGCTGACGCACCCCGCCGCGATCAGCAGCCCCAGCACCACCAGCCGCGTCGGCCCCCGCCGGCGCCCGACCCCGGCGCCCGCCCCGCCCGGCATCGCCGCCAGCCAGTGCGGCGCCGCGCCTCCGGACCGCTCAGCCACCCAGGCACGCCCCGGCGGCCCGGTCCGGCCGCACGGCCAGGAACGGTTCGGTGGCATCGGCTTCGATATGCCGCTCCAGGCCGCGCAGATAGGCCGCCACGTCATGGGGCTGGATCGCGGCATGGCGGATCAGGTGCTCGAAATGGCGCTGCATGCGCATGACCGCCTCCGGTTCGTTCAGCACGACATACATGTCGCCTCCATAAATCGCGACACGCTGCGTGCCGAAGATCGTATAAGGCAGGGAATGCAGGGTTCGTTCATCGAACAGGAAAATCCTGAACGACGGATAAACCGCATCCACCATCCTGGCCATATGCCGGAACTGCTCGCGCCGGACGGACGCGGCCAGCCCGTCCCACGGAAAGGCGCCTGCTCCCAGCGCCTCCAGCGCCTGGATCGACAGGCAGACTTCCATATCGGTGCCGGGGCGGCGCTTGAAATCCAGGCCGCGGGCGATTTCGGCCGCCGCCTGGGCCTGCCGGCCGTCCTCCGTCCGCACGTCGTTCCGCAATTCATAGCGCACGATCGCCGGTGTGCGCAGGATGTCGGGCAGCCGGTGGGGCACGGACCGGATCTTGGTGCCGGCGGCCTCGGC
This sequence comes from Gluconacetobacter diazotrophicus PA1 5, assembly GCF_000021325.1. GTDB lineage: Bacteria > Pseudomonadota > Alphaproteobacteria > Acetobacterales > Acetobacteraceae > Gluconacetobacter > Gluconacetobacter diazotrophicus. The sequence continues at coordinate 2,654,604 of NC_011365.1, forward strand.
ATGCCAGCGGGTCAGCAGCGGAATGTTGTGATAGCGGCCGTTTTCCACCATCTCGGTGCCTGCATCGGGCCGCGCCTGCGCCGGGTCGTCGTCGGTCAGGCCCAGCAGCCAGTCCACGGTCACGCCGTGCCGGCCGGCAATCAGCGCCAGCGTGTCCGCGCGCGGCAGCCGCACCGCATCGTCCGACAGCAATTGCGACAGGGCCGACCGGTCGATCCCGATTTCGGCCGCGAAGCTGGACCGGTTCAGCCCCGACCGGTCGATCAGGGTCAGCAGCCGGGCCCGGAACATCCCGGCGATGACGCGCTTGTCCATTCCACGAACCCGTTCATAAATAACTACACGCACTGGTGGAATATGACAAATGTCAACACCAATTTCCACATATAACGTTGTTTTATGGGCACTCCATATTTACACGTCAAGAAATAGTTATTTTGGTGGATGTGCTTATGATTCGGGACGTTTCCGCCCGGCCGGCGATCGAATGGCCGACCTGCCTCGCCATCCTGCTGTGCTACGGCACATGGCTGGCGGCGGGGACGGTCGTCTATCGCTTCAGTCCCGTCGCGGGGCTGGCGCTGCTGGCCGTGGCCATTGCCTTCCATTCCTCGTTGCAGCACGAGGCGACGCACCGGCATCCGACACCGTCCGCCGGGCTGAACGAAATCCTGGTCGGCCTGCCGATCGGCCTGCTGTATCCGTTCCGGCGGTATCGCGAGACGCACCTGGCGCACCATCGCGACGGCACGCTGACCGACCCGGACGACGATCCGGAAAGCTACTATCACGACCCCGCGCGGCTGGCGCGCCTGCCCTGGCCCGCGCGATGGCTCCTGGGCCTGAACAATTTGTTTCTCGGGCGGCTGGTGCTGGGGCCGGTGGTGGGGTTCGGCCGCTTCGTCGCGGCCGACGCGCGGCGGATCGGCCGGGGTGACGGTGCCGTGCGCGCGGCGTGGCTGATCCATGCGCTGTCGCTGCTTCCCGTGGCCTGGATCGTGGAGCGCGTGTTCGGCATGCCGTTCTGGCTCTACCTGGCCGGCCCGGCCTATGGCGGCGCGGCGCTGATCGGTATCCGCACCTATTGCGAACATCAATGGCACGATGTCCCGGAACGGCGGACCGTCATCGTCGAACGGTCCTGGCTGGCCCCCGTGTTCCTGTACAACAACCTGCACATCGTCCATCACGCGCGGCCGGACCTGCCCTGGTATCGGCTGCCCGCCGCGTACCGGGCGGACCGGCAGCACTGGCACGGCCTGAATGGCGGGTATGTCTATCGCGGCTACGGCGCCATCACGTGGCGTTACCTGCTGCGGCGCAAGGAACCGCTAGCCCATCCGCCCCGCCGGGCCGCCGGCCCATGACGCTGCCCGTGACGCTGATCGCCGCCCTGCCGATGTACGACTGGCCCGAGGAACGGTCGCGGGTCGATCGCCGCTGGGCGGAACTGCGCGGCCACCTGCGGGCGGCGGGGATCGCAGCGCCCGACGGCCTGGTGCGCCGCAACGGCGACATGCCCGCCGTCCCCGGCGGCATCCGCGCGCCGGACGGCACGCTGCTGGCACCCGACCCCGCCACCCTGCCGGCGAAGGAACTGGACCTGGATGTGCTGTGGCGGCATCCGGCGCTGCTGATCGCCCAGGCCTGCTGGGGCCCGATGGCCCACGGCCTGGCCGCGCACGTTACCGTAATCGGTCCCGGCCGCTACGATGGCGTCGCGGGCGGCAGCGGCACATCCTATACCAGCGCGGTCGTCGCCCGCCGTGCGACCGGCCCGGCGGTGGCGCCGCCCCCCGACGGGCGGGCGATCCTGCCGCTGGCCGTCCTGCGGGGGCGGGTGCTGGCCTATAACGCGCCGCATTCGCTGTCCGGCTTTCTCGCCCTGCGCGACGACCTGCACCAGGCCGGGGCAGGGCCGGACCTGTTTTCCGCCCGCGTGGAAACGGGCGCGCACCGCGATTCGATCCGCGCGGTGGCCGAGGGGCGGGCGGATGTCGCCGCCATCGACTGCCGAAGCTGGGCCCTGGCCCTGCGGCACGAACCGGCCGCCGCCCAAATCCACCCCGTGGGCTGGACCGCGCGACGCCCCGGCCTGCCGTTCATCGCGTCGGGGCGGCTGGACCCGGAAACCGGGCAGGTGCTGCAACGGGTGATCGCTTCTCTTTTCTGAAAAAAAGAACGAAGAATGCAGCCCTGACCATAACCTGGGGAGCGAACCATGAGCGGACCGAAACTCTTCGAACCGATCAGACTCGGCGGCCTGTCGCTGGACAACCGGATCGTCGTGGCCCCGATGTGCCAGTATTCGGCCGTGGACGGCTGCATGACGGACTGGCACCTGATCCATCTGGGCGGCCTGGCCCTGTCCGGCGCCGGCCTGCTGACGATCGAGGCCACCTCCGTCCTGCCGGAAGGGCGGATCACCTATGCCGATGTCGGCCTGTGGGACGACGCGACCGAGGCCGCCCTGCGCCGCACGATCGAGGGCATCCGCCCGTGGTCCGACATGCCCATCGCGCTCCAGTTGGCGCATGCGGGGCGCAAGGCCTCGACCGACCTGCCGTGGAAGGGCGGGCGGCACCTGCCGCCGGGCTCGCCCAACGCCTGGCAGACCGTGGCCCCGTCCGCCGTGCCGTTCGCCGAAGGCGACCACGCGCCCCAGGCCCTGGACATCGACGGATTGCGGCGGGTGCGCGACGCGTTCGCGGCGGCGGCCCGGCGGGCGGCCCGGCTTGGCCTGGACGCCATACAGGTCCACGGCGCGCATGGGTACCTGCTGCACCAGTTCCTCTCCCCGCTTTCCAACCGGCGGGACGATGCGTATGGCGGCAGCCTGGAAAATCGGCTGCGCTTCCCGCTGGAGGTCTTCGACGCGGTGCGCGAGGCCTTTCCCGACGGCCCGGTGACGATCCGCGTCTCCGGCACCGACTGGGTGCCGGGCGGATGGGATGTCGAACAGACGATCGCGCTGGCCAAAGCGCTGGAATCCCGGGGCTGCGACGCCATCCATGTGTCCAGCGGCGGGCTCAGCCCCCAACAGCAGATCCCGGTCCACCCCAGCTACCAGGTCCCGCTGGCCCGCGCGGTGAAGGCGGAAACGACCATGCCGGTGGTCGCCGTGGGCCTGATCACGGGGTTCGAGCAGGCGGAAGCGATCGTCGCGACCGGCGACGCCGACATGATCGCCCTGGCCCGGACCATCCTCTACGACCCGCGCTGGCCGTGGCACGCGGCGGCGCATCTGGGCGCCCAGGTGAAGGCTCCCGACCAGTACCTGCGCTGCCAGCCCCGGGTCCACAAGGACCTGTTCAAGACCAGGGGCTAGAGCAGTCAGTCATCGGATTCACGTGGTTAGGTGATTCCCCCTGACCACGGTCTGCGCGAAAGCCGCCTCCGGCTTCCGACGCCCGTACCGCACCCTGCCGGCCGGTGCGGCGGACATTCCGATTCCAGCCAGATTGTGTCTCAATATTTCTGTTCATGAAATATTCGTTGGTCACTCGCGCAGGACGCGGCTGACCTGCATTGCGCGCATATCATAATGACGATTCGATGATCCAGATCAATGGTCATCGTCTTGTCGTCCGGATATCAATAAATCAGTCTCTCATATTACCTTTTCACGAAAAATAAATAGTAATGCAAGTATATCTGCGACGAGAGAGCAGAATTCAGCATGCAATACAATGTGAGAACTGGTCATGAGTCTTAAGATTGCAGCGATCAGGGAAAAGGGGGCGGACGAACGGCGCGTCGCCCTGGTCCCGGACGTCGCGGCCCGTATCGGGCGGCTGGGATGCGATGTGGCGCTGGAAGCGGGCGCGGGCGTCCCGTCATCCTATCCCGACGCCAGCTACAAGGACGTGCGGATCGAGCCCGACCGGAAGGCGCTGCTCGGTTCGGCGGATGTCGTTCTGGCCATCCAGCCGCCGGCAACCGGGGACGTGCAGGCCATGAAGCCCGGCGCGATCCTGATTTCCTTCGTATATGGCAGGAACAATCCAGATCTGGTCAAAGCCCTGCGCGACGGGCGGATCACGGCCTTCGCCATGGAGCAGGTGCCGCGCATCAGCCGCGCGCAGGCCATGGATGCCCTGTCCAGCCAGGCGACGCTGGCGGGGTATTATTCCGTCCTGCTGGGCGCCGTGCAGATGCCGAAAATCCTGCCGATGATGACGACGGCGGTGGGCTCGCTCCGCGCGGCTCAGGTGCTGGTCATGGGCCTGGGCGTGGCCGGCCTGCAGGCGCTGGCGACGGCACGCCGCCTGGGCGCGGTGACCGAAGGCTACGACGTGCGGCCCGAGACCCGGGACGAGGCTCGCTCGCTGGGCGCGAAATTCGTCGAAACCGGCGTGGATGCGACGGGTCAGGGCGGCTATGCGCGCGAACTCACCGCCGAGGAGAAGGCGACGGTGCGCGCCGTTCTCAGCGACCACATCGCGCGATCCGACCTGGTCATCACGACGGCCGCCGTGCCGGGCCGCCAGGCCCCGCGCCTGATCGACGCCCGGCAGATCGCCAGGATGAAGCCCGGATCGGTGATCGTCGACCTGGGTGCCGAGGGCGGGGGCAATTGCGAGGGCACCCGGGCCGGCGAAACCGTGCAGGCCGGTCCGGCGACCCTGATCGGTCCTGTCAACCTGCCGTCGCGCTTGGCCGAACAGGCAAGCGAACTGTATGCGAAGAACGTCCTCAACCTGCTGGAACAGATCGTCAGGGACGGCAAGCTGTCGCTGGACATGACGGACGAGGTCATCGCGAAGACGCTCGTGACCCATGACGGCAGGATCGTCAACGATGCGGTGCGGCAGGTCGTGGAAGGCCCGCCTTCCGTGAAGCCGGCCCTCGCGGTGAAAGAAGACGCGCCATGCTCATGACCTCGATGACGTTCATCATCGCGCTCTACATCTTCGTGCTGGCGGCCTTCACCGGCTATGTCGTCATCAGCCGCGTGCCGTCGATCCTGCATACCCCGCTGATGTCGGGGTCCAACTTCATCCATGGCATCGTCGTGGTCGGCGCGCTGACGGCGCTGTTTTCCGCGACCGACACGGCCGAGCAGGTCATCGGTTTCCTCGGCGTGCTGCTGGGCGCGGGCAATGTGGTGGGCGGCTATGCGGTGACGGACCGCATGCTGGCGATGTTCCGCCCCAGTATCGCCCCGGCCATCGCTCCGGCCACCGCCCCGCCGGGATCGAAGCCCGCCGGTGACCAAAAGGCGGCATCATGACCATGATCGATTCTGTCGTCGGCTTCAGCGGCCTGATCGCATCCATGCTGTTCATATACGGGCTGAAGGGCATGTCGTCCCCGGTCACGGCGGTGCGGGGCATCGTCACGGCCGGCTGGGGCATGGCGTTCGTCGTCGGGCTCTGCTTCCTGCAGGTCTTCGGGGTGCAGGGTGCCGCTCGGCCGCATCTGCCGGCCAACCTGGCGCTCGCGGTCCTGGCATTGGTCCTGGGCGGAAGCTGGGCCGCCTGGAAGGGCAGGACCGTCGCCATGACGGCCATGCCGCAGATGGTGGCGCTCTATAACGGCATGGGGGGCGGCGCGGCGGCGGCGGTGGCGGCCGTGGCGCTGCTGCGGCACCAGGAAGGCTCGGCCCTGCATTTCGGCGTGACGGTCACGGGCGCGCTGATCGGCTGCGTGTCGCTGACCGGCTCGCTGGTCGCATGGGCCAAGCTGGACGGGCGCATGAAGAATCCCATCCGTTTCGGCGGCCAGCAGGCGTTCAATGCGATCGTGTTCTTCGCCACGATCCTGCTGGGCGGCCTGGTGGTGGCGACGCAGATCACCGGATCGCAGCAGGCGGGGCTGTACGCCGAACTGTTCTTCGCCGGCGCGCTGTTTTTCGGGCTGTGCATGACCGTGCCGATCGGCGGCGCGGACATGCCGGTCGTCATTTCGCTCTACAACACCTTTACCGGCCTGGCCGTGGGGCTGGAAGGCTATGTCATGGCCAATCCGGCGCTGATGATCGCCGGCATGGTCGTGGGGGCGGCGGGAACGCTGCTGACGGTCCTGATGGCCAAGGCCATGAATCGGTCGCTGGCCAATGTCCTGTTCAGCAATTTCGGGGCATCCGCCACGCAGGTGGCGGCGGGGCCGCAGGGGCAGATGAAGTCGGTCGATCCGGCCGACGCGGCGACGTCGATGCGCTATGCGTCCAGCGTCATCATCATTCCCGGCTACGGGCTTGCCGTCGCCCAGGCGCAGCAGAAGCTCTATGAATTCGTCAAGATGCTGCAAGCCGCCGGCGTGGACGTGAAATTCGCGATCCATCCCGTTGCCGGCCGTATGCCCGGCCACATGAACGTGCTGCTGGCCGAGGCCAATGTGCCGTACGACATGATCTTCGACATGGACGACATCAACGACAGCTTCGCGTCAACCGACGTGGCGCTGGTGATCGGCGCGAACGATGTCGTCAACCCTTCGGCGCGGACGGACAGGACATCGCCCCTCTACGGCATGCCGATCCTGAACGCCGACCAGGCGAAACAGGTGTTCGTCATCAAGCGCGGGCAGGGGGCCGGGTATTCCGGTGTCCAGAATCCGCTGTTCTTCGAGAAGAATACGTCGATGGTCTATGGTGACGCACAGGCCGTACTGACCAAGATGGTCGAGTCATTGAAGGCACTTGGAACGAACTGATTGCATCAGAATGTGTTCAAAATGCGGTGTGGGGCGTCGATCGCGCGCGCATTACTGTCGGTTCCTCGTTCGCGTTTTCATGGGCGATGGGTTATGCTGCCCGGCGCGGACGATCGTTCCGCGGGGACTGCCGTCCGGCATGGTCCCGGGTTCGATCGCCGGTGCCGACGGGACGTGATCGAGGCGCCGTCTTCATCTTTCGGGAGATGGCGCACGGTCGGAGAGGATGAGAAACTTGAAGACATAAAAAAGATCTTTGACGACCTGCGGAACGGACATGTCGAGGGACGGTCCGCTCCGGACTTCCAGAACTGATCGGGCACGCGCCGCCGCAGCGCGCAAGGCCGACAATCAGAGGATCAAGTTCAATGGCTTACGCGACGATTAATCCGTTTACGAACGAACAGATCAAGACATTCCCGAATTCGACCGATTCCGAGGTCGATGCCGCGCTGGACGCGGCGCACGCGGCGTTCCTGTCCTGGCGCGAAACCTCGTTCGCCGAACGGGCGAAGATCATGCAGAAGGCCGCCGACATCCTGCGCCGCGACAGCGAGAAATATTCCGCCCTGCTGACGCTGGAAATGGGCAAGCTGATTTCCGAAGCGCGCGCGGAAACCGAACTGTCGGCCGCGATCTTCGAATATTACGCTAAGAATGCGGAAAAGCTGCTGGCGCCGGAGAGCCTGCCGGTCGCCAGCAAGGACGAAGGCCGCGCCAGGATCATCTTCCAGCCGCTGGGCATCCTGCTGGCCGTCGAGCCGTGGAACTTCCCGTTCTACCAGGTGGCCCGCATCATCGCGCCGCAGCTTTCCGCCGGCAACACGGTCGTGCTGAAGCACGCGTCCAACGTGCCGCAATGCGCCGAGGCCATGGACCGGCTGATGATCGAGGCCGGCCTGCCGAAGGGCGGGTTCCGCAACCTCTATCCCACGCATGACCAGGTCTCGCGCATCATCGCCGACCACCGCGTGCGCGGCGTGGCGCTGACCGGTTCGGAAGGGGCGGGGGCCAAGGTCGCATCCGGTGCCGGGGCGGCGCTGAAGAAATCGACCATGGAACTGGGCGGGTCGGACGCCTTCATCGTGCTGGAGGACGCGGACCTCGAAAAGACGATCAAGTGGGCCGTGTTCGGCCGCCACTGGAACGCCGGGCAGGTCTGCGTCTCGGCCAAGCGGATGATCGTCGTGGACAAGGTGTACGACGCGTTCGCCAAGGGCTATCGCGAAGGCGTGGCGAAGCTGAAGATGGGCGACCCGATGGACCCGTCCACCACGCTGGCGCCGCTGTCGTCGCAGGGTGCGGTCAACGACCTGAAGAAGCAGGTCGAAGGGGCGGTCGCCGCCGGGGCGAAGGCCGAGGAGATTCCGCTGCCGTTGCCCAATGCGGGCGCCTTCTTCCGCCCGGTGATCCTGTCGGACGTCGCGCATGACAATCCGGCCCGGCGCGAGGAATTCTTCGGCCCCGTCACCCTGCTGTTCCGGGCGAAGGACGAGGCGGATGCGATCCGCATCGCCAACGACTCGCCCTATGGCCTGGGCGGCTCGGTCTTCACCCGGGATGAAGCGCGCGGCGAGGCCGTGGCCGCGCAGATCGAGACCGGCATGGTCTATGTCAACCATCCCACGATGGTGAAGGCCGACCTGCCGTTCGGCGGCGTGCTGCGCTCCGGCTACGGGCGCGAGCTGATCGGGCTGGGCATCAAGGAATTCGTCAATGCCAAGCTGATCGACGTCGTGGACATCGATGCGCCGTTCTGACGGCCCGCGGGGGCGGGCGCCTGCCTTCGGGCGGGCGCCTACCCCTCCGTTTTCCGGAATGGCCGCGCGACCAGTGCGGCGGCCAGTCCGCACAGGGCGGCGGCGGACAGCACCGCCCCCGGCGCCGCGCGGCTGTCCGTCACATGGATCAGCCACGTGCACAGCGCCGGCGTGAAGCCGCCGATGCAGGTCGCGCAGCTATAGGCCAGCGAAAAGCCGGTGGTGCGGATGCGCGGCGGCACGATCTCGGTCAGGTACACCACGGCGGCGCCGTTATAGGCGCTGTAGATCAGCGACAGCCAGATCTCCACCGCCAGCAGGTGGGCGAAGGACGGGGACGCGACCAGCCACGACATCGCGGGCCAGGCGGTCAGGATGGCGGCGATCGTGGCGCCGGCCAGCAGCGGACGCCGTCCGACCCGGTCCGACACCGCGCCGAAGGCCGGCAGCAGCAGCAGGTTCGACAGACCGACGCACAGCGTGACGGCCAGGCTGTCGCGGCCCGACAGATGCAGCACGCCGCTGCCGAAGGTCGGGGTATAGGCCGTGATGACGTAGAACGAAATCGTGGTCATCAGCACCATCATCACGCCGGTCGATACCACGCGCCATTCCCGGCGCAGGGTGGCCAGCACCTCGGGCAGGTGGGGCGGGGCGGCCTGGGCGGCGAAGGCCGCGGTCTCGCGCAGGTGCCGGCGCAGGACGAACAGGACCGGCACGATCAGGCAGCCCGCCAGCAGCGGCACCCGCCAGCCCCATTGCCGCATGGTGGCGTCGGGCAGCATCGTCGCCAGCGCCACCCCGATCGCCGCCGCGCCGATCACCGCCACCTGCTGCGATGCCGATTGCAGCGAGACCAGGAAGCCGCGATGGGCGGGCCGCGCGATTTCCGCCAGGTAGACCGATGTCGATCCCAGTTCCACGCCGGCCGAAAACCCCTGCAGCAGCCGCCCGCACAGCACGATGACCGGCGCGGCCAGGCCGATCGCGGCATAGCGGGGGGTGACGGTCAGGGTCAGCGTGCCGATCGCCATCAGCGACAGCGTCAGCAGCAGGCCCCGCCGCCGCCCGATCCGGTCCACATAGGCGCCCAGGATCAGCGCGCCCAGCGGGCGCATCAAAAAGCCCGCGCCGAAGGTCGCGAAGGATTTCAGCGTCTCGGCATAGGCGTTGCCGGACGGAAAGAAGGCTTGGCCGATGGCGGCGGCGTAATAGCCGAACACCATGAAGTCGTACATCTCCAGCATGTTGCCGGCGGCGACCTGAAGGGCGGCCCTGATGCGCGGGATATCGGTCGGGGGGTGCGTCGTCATGGCCGATGAATGCCGCATCGCGATCCCTTCGGTCCACCCCGGCCCGGCGGGTGTGTAGAATAACTTTGCAGTTTACCTTCATACATGCCATGTCGGGCGGATGGTGTCCGAACCTTCCGATTCCGAAAGCGCGCGGGCCTTCGCCCTGGCCGCCGAACTGCGCCTCGTCCTCGGCGCGCTGGTCCGGCGATTGCGCGAGCAGGCCGATGCCGGCGACCTGACGTCGGCCCAGAAATCGGTCCTGCTGCGGCTGGAACGCGACGGACCCATGACCGGCAGCGCGCTGGCGCGGGCCGAGGCCATGCGGCCGCAATCGATGGGCGCCATCATCGCGGCCCTGCTGGCGGCCGGCCACGTTTCGGCCACCCCCGACCCTTCGGACGGCCGACAGACCATCGTCTCGCTGACCGACCGGTTCCGGCACTGGATCGGCGCCGGTCGGGCGGCGCGGCAGGACTGGCTGTTCCGTACCGTGCAGGCCAGGCTGACGGCCCCGGAACAGGACCAGCTCGCCGCCGCCGTCGATCTTCTCAAACGCCTCCTCGATCCCTGACAAGCGCAAGGCATTCCCATGACCCTCACCGTTCTCGACCCCAGGACCGCCCTGGTCGTCATCGACCTGCAGAAGGGCATCGTCGGCTTTCCGACCGTCCATCCCGTCGCGGGCATCGTGGCCTCCGCCGCCGCGCTGGCCGCCGCGTTCCGCCGGCGCGGCCTGCCGGTGGTGCTGGTCAACGTGACGGGCGGCGCGCCGGGCCGCACGGAACGCAGCTTCAGCCTGGACGGCATGCCGCCGGACTGGGCCGACCTGGTGCCCGAACTGGACGCCCAGCCCGGCGACCTGCGCGTGACCAAGACAACATGGGGCGCCTTCGCCAGCACCGACCTTGCGCGGCAGTTGCGGGCGCTCGGCGTCACCCAGGTGGTGCTGGCCGGCATCGCCACCAGCCTCGGCGTCGAATCGACGGCGCGCGAGGCCCATGCGATGGGCCTCAACGTCACCCTGGCGCTGGACGCCATGACCGACCTCAGCCCCGAGGCGCACGACAACAGCGTCCAGCGGATCTTCCCGCGACTGGGCGAGACCGGGTCCACCCGGCAGGTCATCGACCTTCTCGAACGCGGATGAACCTACCCCCGGCCGACCGGCTCGCCCCCGGCGCGTGGCGCGTGGTGTGCGTCGCCGCCATCGGGTCGTTCATGGCGCAGCTCGACGCCACGGTCGTCAACGTGTCGCTGGCGCCGCTGGCCGTGGAGCTGCATGCTGGCCTGCCGGCCATCCAGTGGGTGATGAGCGGCTATCTGCTCGCCCTGGCGCTGACGCTGCCGCTGAACGGCTGGCTGGTGGACCGCATCGGCGCCCGGGCGCTCTATCTGTGGTGCTTCGCGGCCTTCACGCTTTCCTCGGGGCTGTGCGGGCTGGCCTGGTCGGCCCCGTCGCTGGTTGCCTTCCGTGTCCTGCAGGGCATGGCCGGCGGGCTGCTGGCCCCCATGGCGCAGATGATGGTCGCCCGCGTCGCCGGCCGGAACATGGCGCAGGTGGCCGGCATCGCCGCCCTGCCGATCCTGCTGGCGCCGCTGCTGGGGCCGGTCGCCGCGGGCGCGATCCTGCATTTCGCCTCATGGCGCTGGCTCTTCCTCGTGAACCTGCCGGTCGGGGGGCTGGCGCTGGCGCTGGCGGCGACGGTCCTGCCCGACGACCGGCAGGACACGCGGCCGCGCGGCCTCGACCTGACCGGGCTGGCCCTGCTGTCGCCGGGTCTGGTCCTGTTCCTCTACGGTTCGGACCATGCGGGCACGCGGACCGGCGGCGCGGCCCTGGCCGTCTCCGTCATCCTGTTCGCGCTCTATTACCGCGCGGCGCGGGCCCGGGGCGACGCGGCGCTGATCGATTTGCGCCTGTTCGGGGGCCGGAACTTCTCCGCCGCGATCGTCGCCCTGTTCATGCTCAACGGCATTTCCTATGCCGGGCAGATGCTGGTTCCGATCTATCTGGTCCGGGCCTGCGGGCTGTCGCCCGGCCAGACCGGCTGGCTGATGGCGCCGCTGGGGCTGGGCATGATGTGCACCTATCCGTTCATGGGTCGGCTGACGAAACGCTTCGGCATCCGCCGGCTGGCGGCCGGCGGCGCGCTGCTGGCCCTGGCCGGGACGCTGCCGCTGATCGTCCTGGCGCGCCACGGGTTCGCCGCCGCCGTGCTGGCGCCCGGCCTGTTCCTGCGGGGCATCGGCATCAGCGCCATCGGCATCCCGTCCATGACCTCGGGCTATGCCGCGGTGGCGCGGCGGGACCTGCCGATGGCCACCACCGCCATGAACATCGTCCAGCGCCTGGGCGGCCCGATGCTGACGACGCTGTGCGCGACCTTCCTGGGGTGGCGCCTGTCCGCCACGGCCGGCGCGGCGACGGTTCCGGGCGCCTTTGCCGCGTCGTTCGGCCTGCTGTGCATCCTGCACGCGCTGCTGGTCCTGGCGGCGTTGCGGCTGCCCCGGCGGCTTCCCGGGGCCGGACCCGCGCCGTGATCGCCCCCTATCCGGACGGCGCGCCCCACGCGGGGGCGTTCCACCGGATCTGCCGCTCGGTCCCGATGTCCGGCGGCCCGATGTCCGGCGGGCTGACCGGAAGATTGTAGGGCGTCACGATTTCCACCGACGACAGGCGCGCCACGCTCTCGCCCCTGCAGAAGGCACCGTGCCGGAACACGTCGAACGCCGCCCGGGCGTCCGCCCGCAGGTTATGGTACAGGACGAAGTCGATCGCATGCCCGGCCAGCAGGGCACGATTGTCCGCATCCAGGTCATGGGCCACGAAGATGCGGATCGCCCGGCCCATCTCGCGGCACGCGTCCAGGGTCGCGCGATTGCCGCCGCCGATCGAATAGATCGCGCAGATCGTCGGGTCGGCCGCCAGCGCGTCGTGGACCAGCCGGCCGGTTTCCGCATCCTGCCTGCGTCCCTCGCAGACGCTCGTCACCCGGATCGACGGGTAACAGGCACGCATGACCGTGCGGAATCCCTTTTCCCGGTCGCCCTCGCCCCGAAACCGGGAACTGGAAATCGTGACCAGCACCGTGGCCGCCTGCGCCCCCAGCGCCCGGCCGACCAGATAGGCCGCCGTCTCGCCCGCCGCCCGGTTGTCGACCCCGACATAGGCCGCCCGGGGGGCCGAGGGCAGGTCGGTGACGAACGTCACGACCGTGATCCCCGCCGCCGCCGCGCGCGCCACGGCGGCATGGATCACCGGGGTATCGGGTACCTTGACCAGCATGCCGTCCGTGCCGCGCAGGCGGATGCGGTCGATCGCCCGCGCCAGCGCCGCCGGGCCCTCGGTTTCCATCAGGTGGAAGCGGCAGCGGAACACCAGCGGCACGAACGCCGCCATCTCGGCCTCGAACGCCGCGCGCGCCTCGGTCGTGAAGCGGCGCGGCGCCTCCATCAGCACGTCGATCGTCATCTTCCGGCCCGGCAGCAGCGCCCGTGCCTCCTGCCGTTCCAGTTCCGCGATGGCGGCACGGACGCGCAGGCCCGTCTGCCGGCTGACGCCCGCCCGCGCGTTCAGCACACGGTCCACCGTCGCCATGCTCAACCCCGCCTGGTGGGCGATATCCTTGATCGGGAACATATGCGTCATGGCGCCGCCGTCTGATGGGTTTTTGATGGTTTTCCAGTCTGTTTCGCACCCGCGACGCCTGTAGCGTAACGGCGTCTCAAGGAGGCGGACAATGAAAAACAACGAGAGCAAGACAAGAACTCAGCCGTCCACGCTCACCCAGGCCGACTGCGACCTGCCGTCCTTCAGGAAACTGGTCGAACGCACGGCCGATCCCGCGCACTACCCCCACGCCCACGCGATCGAACGGAACATCCCGATCTATGACGGGCAGGAACTGGCGGCCCTCGTCCGGAACGACGCGGAACGCGCCGTCGCGGTGAAATCGGAACTCTGCGCCCTGCTGGCGGATGGCCCCGGCGTCGCGGTCTTCCGTGGCGCGATGGACGATCCCGGCGTGCTGGATCAGGCCAGTTCGGTCTTCGGTCGGATCATCGACGAGGAACGGCGCACCCAGAGCGGCGGCGGCGACCATTTCGCCAAGCCGGGCGCCAATGACAGGGTGTGGAACGCGCTGGAAAAGCACTGCCTGGAAGATCCCGGGAATTTCGCCCGCTATTACGCGAATCCCGTCATCGCCCTTCTGGCCCGGGCCTGGCTCGGCCCCGCCTACCAGGTGACGGCGCAGGTCAATCGCGTCAATCCCGGCGGCGGCGCGCAGGCGCCCCATCGCGACTACCATCTGGGCTTCCAGAGTCCGGACGCCATGGCGCATTATCCGCGCCACGTCCATCAGCTTTCGCCGATGCTGACGCTGCAGGGCGCGGTGGCGCATGTCGACATGCCGCTGGAAAGCGGGCCGACGCTGTTCCTGCCCTACAGCCAGACCTATCTTGCGGGCTACCTGGCGGTCACCCGGCCCGATTTCGTGGAGTATTTCCACGCCCACCATGTCCAGCTTCCCCTGTCCCGGGGCGACATGGTCTTCTTCAACCCCGCCCTGTTCCATGCCGCCGGCGCGAACAGGTCGCGCGATATCGGCCGGCTGGCGAACCTGCTGCAGATCTCCTCGGCATTCGGGCGGGCCATGGAAACGGTGAACAGGACGCGCATGTGCGCGGCGCTGTACTCCGCGCTCGGCACCCTGAAATCCGAAAATATCCTGGATCTGGAAGGCATCGGCAATACGGTCGCGGCCTGCGCCGAGGGCTATTCGTTTCCCACGAACCTCGATCGCGATCCGCCGTTGCATAACCTCGCCCCCCGCACCCAGGCCCAGTTGATGCACGAGGCCCTGGACGAGCGGTGGAGCGAGCATCTGTTCGTCGAGGCGCTGCTGGCGCAGGACGCAAGAAAAAAAGGGGAGTAAGCGAAACATGACGACGAAGACAGGCGACCTGACGGGCAAGGTGGCCCTGGTCACGGGCGGCACGCAGGGGCTGGGTGCCGCCATCGCCACCGTGTTCGCGCAGCGCGGCGCCAAGGGGATCGTGATCTGCGGCCGCAACCGTCACAAGGGTGAAGACGTCGCGGCCCGGCTGCGGCGCGATTTCGATACCGACGTGCGCTTCGTGGCCGCCGACCTCGCGGACATGGACGACGTGCGGGCCGTCGTGCAGGCGTGCGACGGCGCGTTCGGCCGGATCGACGCGCTGGTGAACGCGGCGGGACTGACCGATCGCGGCACCATCCTGGACACCACGCCCGAATTGTTCGACCGCATGATGGCGGTCAACGTGCGCGCGCCCTTTTTCCTGATCCAGGACGCCGTGAAGATCATGATCCGGGAATCGACCGAAGGCACGATCGTCAATATCGGCTCGATGTCCGCCATGGGCGGGCAGCCTTTCATTGCCGCCTATTGCGCCTCGAAGGGGGCGCTGGAAACGCTGACCCGCAATACCGCCTATGCGCTGCTGCGCAATCGCATCCGGGTCAACGCGCTGAATATCGGCTGGATGGCGTCGGACGGTGAAGACCGCATCCAGCGCGAATTCCACGGCGCGTCCGAGGGCTGGCTGAAGGACGCGGCCCAGACGCAGCCCTTCGGCCGCCTGATCAGCCCCGAGGAGGTCGCGCGCGCCTGCGCCTATCTGTCCAGCGCCGAATCCGGCCTGATGACGGGATCGGTCATCTGTTTCGACCAGTCGGTCTGGGGCGCGTACGATGATTCGCCCCATCCCGCCCAGGCCATGCGCCTGCACGGCGAATAACGAAAAAAAGAAACCAGGAGCAGGTCATGACGAAAAACGTTTCAAGACGCACGCTGGGCATAGGGCTGATCGGCAGCGGTTTCATGGGTAAGGCCCATGCGCTGGCCTTTCGCACGGTGGGCGGGGTCTTCCCCCTGGCCGCCGAGCCCAGGCTGGAAATCCTGGCGGACATCTCCGCCGACAAGGCGGCGCGCGCGGCCTATGAACTCGGCTTCGCGCGCTTCACCGCGCAATGGGAACGGCTTGTCCTGGACCCGGCGGTCGATATCGTCGCCATCACCACGCCCAACCGCCAGCACGCCCCGATGGCCCTGGCCGCGATCGCGGCGGGCAAGCATGTCTATTGCGAAAAACCGCTGGCCACCTCACTGGAAGACGCCCGCGCCATGACCGAGGCCGCCGAGCGCGCCGGCGTGGTGACGCAGGTCGGCTTCAACTACCTGCGCAACCCGATGGTCCACACGGCGAAGGAAATCATCGCCAGTGGCGAGATCGGGGACATCATCGGGTTTTCCGGCCAGTATATCGCCGGCTTCATGGGCACGCCCGAAGGGTCCTGGTCCTGGCGTTTCCAGCCCGAGGAAGCGGGCGGCGCACTGGCCGATATCGGCTCGCACCTGATTTCCATGAGCCGCTACCTGCTGGGCGAGGTCGCGTCGGTCTGCGCCGGCCTGGATACCGTCTATCCCACGCGCACGTCGTCCGACGGCCAGTCGCACCGGGTCGGCATCGACGACCAGGCCGCGATCCTGGCCCGCTTCCAGGACCACCCGTTCACCGCCACGCTGTTCACGTCCTGGGTCGCGACCGGGCGTGAAATGGGCCTGTCGTTCGACGTCACCGGGTCGAAGGGGGCGTTGCGCTTCACGCAGGAACGCCTGAACGAACTGGAACTGTTCAAATCCGGGCAGGCCGCCAACCGCCGTGGCTTCACGCGCCTGACCGCCTCGCCCGCCTATCCGCCCTACGGGGCCTTTACCCCCGGCGCCGGCCATCAGCTTGGCTTCAACGACCTGAAGGTCATCGAGGTCCGGAACCTGATCGACGCCGTCTGCGGCGTGGCGCCCGCCGAGACACCCTTCCGCGATGCGCTGCGCACCGCCATGGTCATGGAAGCCGTCCGGGATTCGTCCCGGACCCGGCAGTGGATGGACGTTCCCGCCCAATAAGGTGGGAAAATCACGTGCTTCGGAAAAATGGAATATATTACATAAAAAATCCGGCGTGCCGATGACGGCGCGCCGGATGAATTTCGCGGCCTGGTTCTACCGGATACCCTGTCCGGACAGCGCGATCACCGACGCAGCCTGGTCCTTCATCACCAGGCTGGGGCCCGAAGCCACGTCGCTGGCCGGCATCATCCCGTACCGCACCTTCAGGGCCAGGAACATCACCGGCAGATAGCCCTGCAGGTAGGGCTGCTGGTCCACCGCGAACAGCGCCTGGCCGTCGCGGATTTCCTGCAGGAAGCCGGGGGCGAGGTCGAACGCGCCCACCCGCACCTTGCCGGTCAGGCCCAGCGCCTTGACGGCGGAGACGGCGGGTTCACCCACGGTCTCGGCGCCCAGCCCGATGATCGTGTCGATCGTGGGATCGGCCCGCAACGCGCCCTGGATCTTGGCCTTGGTGCTGCTGGTATCCATATCGACCGGCAGGACCTTGGATTTTCCGAACGCCTTCGCGAATCCGGCGCAGCGATGGTCCAGCGCCACGTTGCCCGGTTCCTGGTTGACGCACAGCGCGTTCGTGCCGCCGGCCTTCTTCATCGCGGCGCCCGCGGCCTCGCCGGCCGTGGATTCCTCCTGCCCGACATCCAGGCCGACGCCGACCTGGCGCGCGGTTTCCGCCGCCGCGTTGGTGGCGATGACGTTGATGCCGGCCGCCAGCGCCTTGTGAATGGGGCCGGACAGCGCATCCACGTCGGGCACGCTGACCACCAGCCCGTCGGGGTGCTGGCTGACGGCGGCGGTGATCAGGTTGGCCATCTGCGTCATGTCGAACGTGTCGGGCTGGCGGAATTCCACATGCACGCCGGCCTGCTGCGCGGCGGCCTTGGCGCCGTTGCGCACGACCGCCCAGAAGGGATCGGCAGCCTGTCCATGGGTGACCATGATGATGTTGATCGACTTGTCGGCGGCGCGGCCCGCGGGGACCCACGCGGCACTGGAAAGCGCCAGGATGCCTGCCGCGATAACGGACGATTTTTTCATTTCTTTCTCTTCTTGTTATCGTCGTCTTGGAATGATGGAAGCCTGCTACACCATCCCGCCCAGTTCGTCCGAAAGCTTCTGCATCTCCCGCCCGCCGGCCATCAGGCTTTGCAGGCGGTCCATGTCGATTTCCGACTTCCGGTAGGAACCCAGCGTCTTGCCGCGGTTCAGGACCGTGAAACTGTCCCCCACGGCGAAGGCATGCCGCACATTGTGCGTGATGAAGACCACGGCCAGGCCCCTGTTCCTGACCTGGTCGATATATTTCAGAACCATCGAGGTCTGCGCGACGCCCAGCGCCGATGTCGGTTCGTCCAGGATCAGCACCCGCGCGCCGAAATAGACGGCCCGCGCGATGGCCACGCACTGGCGCTCGCCGCCCGACAGCGTGCCCACCGCCTGGTCGGGGTCGCGCACGTCGATGCCGATCTTGTTCATCTGGTCATGGGTGATGCGGCGGCAGGCCTTGAAATCCACCCAGCGGAAGGGAAAGACGCCCTGCACCGGCTCCCGCCCCATGAAGAAATTCCGCGTGACCGACATCAGCGGAATCATCGCAAGGTCCTGGAACACGGTGGCGATCCCCGCCGCCAGCGCGTCGCGCGGGCCGTGGAAATGGGCGGGCTGGCCATCGACCAGGATCGTGCCGCTGGTGGGCGCATGCACGCCCGACAGCGTCTTGATCAGCGTCGACTTGCCGGCGCCGTTATCGCCCAGCAGGCACAGCACCTCGCCCGCCCGGACGGTCAGCGACACGCCGGCCAGGGCGATGACCTGCCCGAATTCCTTGCGGACATCCTTGATTTCGATGATCGGCGTGCCCTTCGGCGGCAGATCGACCGCGTCCGAACCGCCATGCCCTGAGGATGTCCCACGTGGTGTGATGTAATTCATGGCTCAACGCTCCCCCGTCACCTTCCGGCGCAGGTTGTTATTGAAGATCACCGCAATCAGCAGCATCACCCCGAGGAAGACCTGGAACCAGTCGCTGTCGAACGTGGTGTAGCTCAGCCCGATCGACACCACGCCGAAGATGATCGCCCCGAAGAAGGCGCCCAGCGTCGATCCATATCCCCCCGTCAGCAGGCACCCGCCGATCACGGCGGCGATCACGGCCTGGAATTCCTTCTGCGTGCCGCGCATCGCATCGGTGGACCCGGCATCCAGCACCGTCAGGATGCCGACCAGCGCCGCGGCGCACGCGGTCAGGATGAACAGCCCGGTCTTGACCTGGTCCACCGGCACGCCCGAATTGCGGGCCGCCCTGGGGTCGCCGCCGCTGGCGAAGATCCAGTTGCCCAGCTTCGTCTTCAACAGGCACCAGGTCGAAAGCGTGGTCAGGCCGACGAACCACATCACCGCGATCGGGATGCCGGGTGCGGCGGGCGTGCCGTCG
Source organism: Gluconacetobacter diazotrophicus PA1 5 (assembly GCF_000021325.1). Lineage (GTDB taxonomy): Bacteria > Pseudomonadota > Alphaproteobacteria > Acetobacterales > Acetobacteraceae > Gluconacetobacter > Gluconacetobacter diazotrophicus. Next base: position 2,673,703 of record NC_011365.1, read on the forward strand.
GGCAGCAGCGCGATCAGGCCGTGATGCGCCGCCCACCGGAACGGGCCGCCGAAGGCGAAGCCGGAAAAGAGCGGCGTGAAGATGCTGTCCGACGCGGCCTCGGTAAAGCCGCGCAACTGGGTGGTGCCGCCCGTGACCGCCTTCAGCCCGACCAGGGACAGGCCGCGCAGGATGAAGAAGAAGGCCAGCGTCACGATAAAGGACGGCAGCCGCGTCCAGATCACCAACTGGCCGTTGATGGTGCCCACGATCGCCGCGACCACCAGGGTCAGCAGGATCGAAAGCAGCAGCGGCAGGTGCCATTGCAGCAGGAAGATGCCGAAGGCCAGGCCGGAAAACGCGACCATGGACCCGATGGACAGGTCGAATTCGCCCCCGATCATCAGCAGCGCCACGGCCACCGCCATGATGCCGAGCTGCGCCGAGGGGTTCATGATCGCCAGCCCGCCGTTCAGCGAGAACATCGACCGGTCGGCGGTGAAGGCGAAGAAGATCCCCACCAGCACCAGTCCGCCGATGGCGCCCAGTTCGGGCCGGCGCATGGCCCGGACCAGAAGCGAGGAATGGCGCAGCCGCTCGTCCGGCGTGCCGGCCCCGTCCGGTGCGCGGGGTGCCGGGGGCAGGACCGCGCCCGGCTGGGCCGCCAGCAGCGGCCCACCTGAAGGTTCGATAGACATTCGATTATTCTCCATGAAACGCAGGATGAACCGTCGTTTCTATTTTTGTATGTCTACGGAACGCACATTCCGTTCTTGTCCCCGCAAGGTCAAGGCGCAAACGCGTCATCCGCCCCGGCCCGCGCGCTTCTCACGCGTTTGTGCTGCCCGCGGACGGGGCGGCCGTTACCGTTTTCTGCCCTTTACGTCACGGATTTTGGCCACCGACGTGGCCAGCGTCATCACCAGCGCCGTCGCGGCGGCATTGGACCGGAAGCCCTGGAAATCCTGTTCCAGAATCTCGAACCACAGCCCGCCGGCGGGCACGACGGGGCTGAACGGACTGTCGGTCAGCACGATCGTCGGCACGCCCACCGCCTGGAACTGGTTGAACACTTCGATCGTACGCCGGGCATAGGGCGAATAGCTGATCACGATCGCGGCGTCGCGGTGCGTGGCGAAGGACGCGATCTCGTCCTCCATGCCGGTGGCCGAACGGACATCGACATGGCGGATCGACAGTTTGTTCAGCAGATAGGACAGGTAATCCGCCACCGGCGCGGACCGCCGCAGCCCCAGGACGAACAGGGTCTCGGCCTCGGCCAGGACGGCGCAGGCGCGCTCCAGGCGCTCGGCGTCGATGCTGGCGCGCAGGCGGGTCAGCGACTGTTCCAGCGCGTGGGCGAATCCTTCCAGCAGCATCGTGGCCGGCGGGCTGGCGCCGTCGGGCCCCCGCAGGGCATCCAGCCGCGCCTGGTAGGTCGAGGCACGGCCGCGCAGGCGCTCGCGAAACACTACCTGCATGTCGGAAAACCCGTGGAATCCAAAGGCCCGTGCGAAACGGATGATCGTGGAAGGCTGCACGCCCGCCACGGACGCCACGCTGCTGACGGTCCCGAAGGTGAAATCGTCCGGCGCCGCCATGATCGCATCCGCCACCTGGGCCAGCCGCTTCGGCAGCGAATCGTAGCGGGCGCGAATATCGTCGCGCAGCACATCGAAATCCTGAATCGGGATCGATCCGGCGGCCATGTCGTTGGGCATCGTGCTCTCGTATCGGGCAAGGGGATATGGGGTCGGTTATTTCACGGAATGAAATGCAATGGAACATTCATGTTCAGGCCGCCCGCGCCGGGATTTCGGCCATATAACCAAGAATAATCATGATGTTGACACCCGGAAGGCGCCGGAATTGCCCGCTGGAAAACGGAATAAACGTTCTGTGATTTGACGCAAAGGGAACATTTATCCCTAAATCGCCGCCAAGCAGGCCCGCCAAGAGGTCGCCCGAAAAGAGGTAAGGAATGACGAACCCTGCACTTGACGTCGTGACGGTCGGCCGCGCGTCGGTCGATCTGTACGGGCAGCAGATCGGCGGCCGGCTGGAGGACATGGCCAGCTTCAGCAAGGCCGTCGGCGGCTGCCCCGCCAACATCGCCATCGGCACCGCGCGGCTGGGCCTGAAATCGGCGCTGGTCACCCGGGTCGGGGACGAGCATTTCGGGCGCTTCATCCGCGAACAGCTGCGCCGCGAAGGGGTGGACGTGCGGGGCGTGCACACCGACCCGGCCCGCTTCACCGCGCTGGCCATCCTGGGCGTGCGCGACCGGACCACGTTCCCGCTGCTGTTCTACCGCACCGACTGCGCCGACAGCGCCCTGGGCGAGGGCGATATCGACGAGGCCCTGATCCGGTCCAGCCGTGTCCTGGTCGTGACCGGCACGCATTTCGCCCGGCCCGGCTCCGCCGCCGCGCAGCGCAAGGCCATGCGGATCATCCGCGCCGCCGGCGGCAAGGTGGTGTTCGACATCGACTACCGCCCCAACCTGTGGGGCCTGGCCGGCATCGGGGACGGCGAGGCGCGCTATGTCCGATCGGACACCGTCACCAGCCACCTGGCGCCGATCCTGCCGGACTGCGACCTGATCGTCGGCACCGAGGAGGAACTGCATATCGCCGGCGGGTCGGAAGACACGCTGGATGCCATCCGCGCCATCCGCGCGCGCTCGGCCGCCACCATCGTGTGCAAGCGCGGGCCGATGGGCTGCGTGGTGTTCGACGGTGCGATCCCGGACCGGCTGGATGACGGCATTTCCGGCCCCGGCTTCCCGGTCGAGGTCTACAACACGCTGGGCGCGGGCGATGCCTTCATGTCGGGCTTCCTGCGCGGCTGGGTGCGGGGCGAGGCGCTGGAGACCTGCTGCCGCTACGCCAATGCCTGCGGCGCCTTCGCGGTGTCGCGCCTGCTGTGCTCGCCCGAAATCCCGACCTGGCGGGAACTGACCTATTTCCTCGACCATGGCAGCGTGGAAACCGCGCTGCGGCATGATGTCGCGCTGAATCACCTGCACTGGGTCACCACGCGGCGCGCCCAGGCCTATCCGGTCATGGCGCTGGCCTGCGACCATCGCATCCAGCTCGAAGCCATCGCGCTGGAAGCCGGGGCCCCGCTGTCGCGCATTCCGCAGTTCAAGACGCTCGCGGTGCAGGCGGCGGTCAGGGTGGCGAACGGCGCACCGGGCTTCGGCGTCTTCATGGACGGGCGCTACGGCCAGGACGCGCTGTTCACCGCGTCGAAGAGCGGTCTGTGGACGGCCCGCCCGATCGAACTGCCGGCCTCGCGCCCGCTGGATTTCGAGTTCGGCGGCAGCCTGGGCGCCCACCTGACCGAATGGCCGACCGACCAGGTGGTGAAATGCCTGTGCTTCTACCACCCGGACGATGACGAGGCCCTGCGCCAGCGCCAGGAACGCGAAATGCTGCGCGCGCAGGATGCCTGCCGCCGGACCGGCCGCGAGCTGCTGCTGGAAATCATCGCCGGCAAGAACGGCCCGATGCGCGACGACACGGTATCCCGCGCGTTGCAGATGCTCTACGCCGCCGGACTGCGCCCGGACTGGTGGAAGCTGGAAGGACAGTCCAGCCCCGCCGCCTGGCACGCCATCGGCGAGGTGATCGGCGCGAACGACCCCGATTGCCGGGGCGTCGTCATCCTGGGCCTGGACGCGCCCGAACAGGAATTGCTGGCCGCGTTCCAGGCCGCCGCGGTCACGCCCTGGGTCCGGGGCTTCGCGATCGGCCGCACCATCTTCGGCGACCCGGCCCGCGCCTGGTTCGCGGGCAGCCTGGACGACGCAGGCGCGGTCGATGAAATGAGCCGCCGTTTCGCGCGCTTCGTCGCCGCCTGGCAGGCGGTGCCGCGCACCACCGACGCAACGGGACAACGGTCATGAACACGATCCGCCTGACCATGGCACAGGCGCTGGTCCGCGCCATGTGCGCGCAGAAGACCGAGCTGGACGGCCAGATCGTGCCGTTCTTCGGCGGTGTCTGGGCCATTTTCGGCCACGGCAACGTCGCCGGCATGGGCGAGGCACTGCACGCCCAGCGCGACGACATCACCACCTTCCGCGCCCATAACGAACAGGGCATGGTCCACGCCGCCACGGCCTATGCCAAGGCGCAGCGGCGGCGGCGGGCCATGGCCTGCACCACCTCGATCGGCCCGGGCGCGCTGAACATGGTCACGGGCGCCGCCGTGGCGCACGTGAACCGCCTGCCGGTGCTGCTGCTGCCCGGCGACGTGTTCGCCAACCGCGTGCCCGATCCCGTGCTGCAGCAGGTCGAGGATTTCGGGGACGGCACCATCACCGCCAATGACGCCTTCCGCCCGGTATCGCGCTATTTCGATCGCATCACCCGGCCGGAACAGCTCATTCCCGCCTTCGCCCGCGCCATGGCCGTGCTGACCGATCCCGCCGAATGCGGCCCGGCGACGCTCGCGCTGTGCCAGGACGTGCAGGCGGAAGCGTTCGACTATCCCGAGCATGTCTTCGCCGAGCGCATCCACCGGCCCCGGCGCCCCGCCCCCGACGAACGGGAACTGCACGACGCGGCCGGCATCATCCGCGCGGCGCGGCGGCCCTTCGTGGTGGTCGGCGGCGGCGTGCCGTATTCCGGGGCAGGGGAGCAGGTGGCCGCCTTCTGCGCCGCGCACGGCATTCCCGCCGGGGAAACCCAGGCGGGGAAATCCGCGCTGCCGGCCATGCTGGCCATGAACATGGGCGGGGTCGGCGTCAGCGGCACCAGCGCGGCCAACACCATGGCGGCGCGTGCCGACGTCGTGATCGCCATCGGCACGCGGCTGCAGGATTTCACGACCGGGTCCTGGGGCCTGTTCCAGAACCCCGACATGCGGATCGTGGGCCTGAACGTGCAGGCGTTCGACGCCATGAAGCACGAGGCGCAGCCGCTGCTGGCCGACGCGCGCGTGGGGCTGGCGGCGCTGGACGCGCACCTGGGGGACTGGCGCGCGGAAGGCGACTGGACGGGCATGGCCGAACGCGCTCGCGCCGAATGGCTGGAAATCTCGGCGCGCTGCCTGGCGGCATCTTCGGCCTCGGCCCCGCCATCGGGCGCCCTGCCGTCCGACGCGCAGGTGATCGGCGCCGTGCGCCGCGCCGGCACGCCTGCGGACGTCGTCGTCTGTGCGGCGGGGGGGGCTTCCGGCCGAACTGCAGAAGCACTGGCGGGCGGACAGGCCGGGCGGCTACCACATGGAGTACGGCTTTTCCTGCATGGGGTACGAACTGGCCGGCGCGCTCGGCGTCAAGATGGCCGATCCGTCGCGCGAGGTCATCGTGATGGTGGGGGACGGCTCCTACCTGATGCTGAATTCCGAAATCGCGACCTCGGTGATGCTGGGCTTCAGGCTGACCATCGTCGTGCTGGACAATCACGGCTATGGCTGCATCAACCGGCTGCAGCAGGCATGCGGCGGCGCGCCGTTCAACAATCTGTGGAAAAATTCTATGCATATGCACGAATTTCCCGACATCGACTTCGCGGCCCACGCGCGCAGCCTGGGCGCCGACGCCGTCAAGGTGTCCGGCCTGGCGGCGCTGGAGGAAGCGGTCCGCCAGGCCCGCGACGCCGCCCGCACCACCGTCATCGTCATCGACACCGACCCCATGCCGACGACGCAGGACGGCGGCGCGTGGTGGGACGTGGCGGTGCCCGAAATCTCGGCCCGCCCGGGCGTGAACCAGGCCCGCGCGGAATACGAATGCAAGCGCAATTCCCAACGCATCGGAAACTGACCATGTCCGCAAAAATCGGCGCCAACCCCATCATCTGGTCGAACGACGACATGCCGGAACTGGGGGGCGAGACCCCGCTGGAAACCTGCCTGGCCGAGGCGCACAGCGCCGGGATGGAGGGCCTGGAACTGGGCAACAAGTTCCCCCGCACGCCGGACGCCCTGCGCGCGGCGCTGGCCCCCCACGGCCTGGCCTGCATCTCCGGCTGGTATTCCTGCGAATTGCTGACCCGCAGCGCGGAAGACGAAATCGCCGCCATGCAGGACCATCTGCAACTGCTGCGCGCCATGGGCTCACCGGTCATGATCTTCGCGGAAACGTCCAACACGGTGCATACGCAAATCGACGTGCCGCTCTCCGCCCGCCCGGTCCTGGACAGCCAGGACTGGCAGGGTTTCGCACGGCGCCTGACGATCGTGGGTGACGCGGTGGCCCGGGCGGGGCTGAAGCTGGTCTATCACCACCATATGGGCACCGTGGTGCAGACGCCCGCCGACATCGACACCCTGATGCGCCTGACCGGGGAATCGGTGCACCTGCTGCTGGATACCGGCCATGCCTGGTGGGGCGGGGCGGACCCGGCGGCGCTGGCCGCCCGCTATCGCGACCGCATCGCCCATGTCCACACCAAGGATGTGCGCCCCGCCATCCGTGCCCAGGCCGACGCGCAGGACTGGAGCTTCCTCCGGTCTGTGCTGAACGGCGTGTTCACGGTCCCGGGCGACGGTGAAATCGATTTTCCCGCCGTGTTCCGCAACCTTCCCGGCTATGACGGCTGGGTGGTCATCGAGGCCGAACAGGACCCGGCCCGCGCCAATCCGCTGACCTATGCGCGCATGGGCCGGAACTACCTTGCCAGAACACTGCACGATGCGGGGCTGCTGTCATGCCGTCACGCCTCCTGATCCATCCCCACGCGCCGGACGATGCCGGGCGCGTGGTCTCGGTCACGCCCCAGAGCGCCGGCTGGCGCTTCGTGGGGTTCGAGGCACGGACCCTGCGCGACGGCGCCGTGGCCGTCGGGCAGACCGACGATACCGAAATCTGCCTGGTTCTGGTCTCGGGCCGCGCGCGCGTCACGGGGGCCGATATCGATTTCGGCGTGATCGGGGAACGGACGAATCCGTTCGACGGCCTGCCGTGGTCGGTCTACCTGCCGCCCCGTTCGGCCTGGCGGGTCCAGGCGCAGGGGCCGGTCGAACTGGCCATCTGCGCCTCGCCCGCGCGGGGGCTCTACCCGCCGCGCCTGATCGGGCCGGACCAGGTCGGGCAACTGACCCGGGGCACGGGCACCAACCAGCGCCTGGTGCGCAACATCCTGCCCGACACGGCGGATGCGGAAACGCTGCTGGTGGTCGAGGTCATCACCCCCGGCGGCCACTGGTCCAGCTACCCGCCCCACAAGCACGACACCGACGATTTCCCGAACGAGACCTACCTGGAGGAAACCTATTACCACCGCCTGAAGCGCGGCAGCGGCTTCGCCCTGCAACGGGTCTATACCAAGGATGGATCGCTGGACGAAGCGATGGCGATCGCCGACGGCGACGTCGTGCTGGTGCCGAAGGGCTACCACCCGGTCGGCGCGCCGCACGGATTCGACCTGTATTACCTGAACGTCATGGCCGGACCGGTGCGGCTATGGAAATTCACCATGGACCCCGACCAGGCCCATCTTCCCTACTGATGCAGACCTGCCCAGCAGGTTACGGAGTTCCGACATGAGCCTCATCTGCCACTTCATCGGCGGCAAGCGGACCGAGGGCCACGGCACGCGGCGCGCGGATGTCTTCGACCCGTCCTCGGGCCAGGTCGCCCACCAACTGGCGCTGGGCACGCGGCAGGACCTGGACGACGCCGTCCGGGCCGCGCTGGCCGTCTTTCCCGCCTGGGCGGCCACGCCGCCGCTGACCCGCGCGCGCCTGATGTTCCGGCTGCGCGACCTGCTGGAACGCCGCGCGGGCGACCTGGCCGCCATCGTCACGTCCGAGCACGGCAAGGTGCTGTCGGACGCCAGGGGCGAGATCACGCGCGGGATGGAGGTGGTGGAATACGCCACCGGCATCCCCGAACTGCTGAAGGGCGAATATACCGAACAGGTCGCCAACGGCATCGACGCCTGGACCCTGCGCCAGCCGCTGGGCGTGGTGGCCGGCATCACGCCGTTCAACTTCCCGGTCATGGTGCCGCTGTGGATGGCGCCGATGGCCATCGCGACCGGCAACTGCTTCATCCTCAAACCCTCGGAACGCGACCCCTCGGCCTCGCTGTTCCTGGCCGACCTGTTCAGGGAAGCCGGCTTCCCCGACGGGGTGTTCCAGGTCGTGCAGGGCGACAAGGACATGGTGGGCGACATCCTGCACCACCCGGACATCAAGGCGGTCAGCTTCGTCGGATCGACGCCGATCGCACGCTACATCTATGAAACCGGCGCGGCGCAGGGCAAGCGCGTGCAGGCGCTGGGGGGGGCCAAGAACCACGCCATCATCATGCCCGACTGCGACCTGCCGCGCACCGTGGACGCCCTGATGGGCGCCGCCTACGGCTCGGCCGGCGAACGCTGCATGGCGCTGTCGGTCGCGGTCGCGGTGGGCGATGTCGCGGGACCGCTGATCGACGCGATGGCGCCGAAGGTGCGCGGCCTGAAGATCGGACCGGGCACCGACCCCGAAAGCGAAATGGGGCCGCTGGTCACCGCGCAGCATCGCGACAAGGTCCGGTCCTATGTCGATGCCGGCGTGGCCGAGGGCGCGGACCTGGTCGTCGACGGCCGCTCCATCGCCCTGCAGGGCTATGAAAAGGGCTTCTTCCTCGGCGGCAGCCTGTTCGACCACGTCACCCCGGACATGAGCATCTATCGCGAGGAAATCTTCGGCCCCGTGCTGGCGGTCGTCCGCGCGCCCGATTTCAAATCCGCCATCAGCCTGGTCAACGACCACGCGTACGGCAACGGCACCGCGATCTTCACGCGGGACGGCAATACGGCGCGCAGCTTCGTCCATGGGGTGCAGGCCGGCATGGTGGGCGTCAACGTGCCCATCCCGGTGCCCATGGCCTTCCATTCCTTCGGCGGCTGGAAGGGGTCGCTGTTCGGGGACCACCACATGCACGGCCCCGAAGGCATCCGCTTCTTCACCAAGCTGAAGGCCGTGACCGCGCGCTGGCCGGAAAGTGCCCGCGCGGGTGCCGAATTCGTCATGCCCACACTGGGCTGATCCGGATCGCTTCCAGAAAACCAAGAACAGAAAACGAGAAGCCACATGACACTCGGAATCGGCGTGATCGGTACGGGCGCGATCGGCCAGGATCATATCAGGCGCGTCAGCCGGGCCCTGTCGGGCGGAAGGATCGTCGCCCTGAACGACATCAATGCGGACAATGCCCGCAGGGCGGCGCAGGAATGGGCACCCGATGCGGTGATATGCGACACCGCCCGCGACCTGGTCGCCCGGCCGGACGTGCAGGCCGTCATGGTCACGTCCTGGGGCGGCACGCACGCGGAATACGTGCTGGACGCGATCGCGGCGGGCAAGCCCGTCTTCTGCGAAAAGCCGCTGGCGACCAACGCGGCCGACTGCCTGCGGATCATGGAAGCCGAAATGGCGCGTGGCCGGCGGCTGGTGCAGGTCGGCTTCAACCGGCGTTATGATTCCGGCTATCTCGACCTCAAGGCCATTCTGGATAACGGCACCATCGGCGACGTACTGATGGTCCACGCCATGCACCGCAACCAGCGCGTGGGGCCGAACTACAAGACCGAGATGGCCATCACCGACACGCTGGTCCATGAACTGGACGTGCATCGCTGGCTGCTGGATGGCGAATACGTCTCGGCGCAGGTCATCTTCCCCCGCCGCACCAGCAAGGCGCTGCCCCACATGCGCGACCCGCAGATCGCCCTGCTGGAAACGAAGCGCGGCATCCGCATCGATGTCGAAATCTTCGTCAACTGCCAGTACGGCTACGACATCCAGTGCGCCGTCGTCGGCGAACTGGGGCAGGCCAACCTGCCGGACCCGCCCGCCGTTCCCGTCAAGACGGGCGAGACACTGTCACGCCACATCATGAAGGACTGGAAATACCGCTTCATCGACGCCTATGACGCGGAAATCCAGGATTTCATCGACCGGGCCTCCACCGGCTCGCCGGCCGGCCCGGATTCCTGGGCGGGCTATGCGGCCTCCGTCGCGGCCGATGCCTGCGTCCGCGCGCAGGAAAGCGGGCGGATCGAACCGATCGAGATGATCGCGAAACCGGCCTTCTACAGCCGGTAATGCCCGGATTCGGCGGGGACGCCCCGATCGAGGCACCCCGCCGAATCCGTGAAATCAGTACCCCGGTGGCGGCGGCGGCGGGGGCGCGGCGGGGTATGGCGCGGGCGCGCCCGGATACGCGCCATAGGCCGGATACGCGGTTCCCGCCGGGTAGGGCGCGGGGGCCGCGCCATATCCACCGCCATACGCCCCGTCGGCGATGACGTTGGCGATCACGCCCGTCGCAATGGCGGCCAGCAGGAAGCCGCCGCCGTAATTGATCCAGCGATAGCCGCGCGGGGGCGCGTACAGGCCGTGGTACCCCCGCCAGTTGTCGACGAACACGCCGCCGCCATTATAGCGGTCCCCGGCGCGCCACCGGCCACCATGCGGGCCGCCGCCCCCACGGAAATCGCCACCACGAAAGCCGCCGCCGCCCGGCCCACCCCGCGGACCACCCCCTCGGGGGCCCTCGCCGCCGTGACCGCCGTCGCGACCACCGCCGTCATGTCCTCCCGGCCCGCCCTGGGCGTTCGCGACAACCGGCGCGACCGCCAGGGCCAGACCCATGAGAAGCGCCATGAAGCGGTTCATCTTGATGGACATCCAAATCTCTTTCCTTGCCACACCATTAAGCCTCTCCAGATGTGGCGAAAATTGGCCGGACTCGTAACAGACGGTGGAGGCTCTTCCATGCGGCCCCGAGCCCTTCCCGCCAGATGACACCGAAAGCCCCCCACAGGCAACGGCGGGGCGCCGATACGTGTTCCGCGCTCTTCCGGTGCCAGCCGTAATCGGGCCTGAGCGGTCGTCGTCGATTGGCGGTCTCCCGGGCCGGAAAGAAGGTAGAGTTGCCGCGGTGAAACAGCAGCGCGGGAGGCGTGCGATGGAATTCTTTTGCGGTCTCGATGTGTCGATCGACGAAACGGCGGTCTGTGTGGTGGACGAGCAGGGCACCGTGCATCTGGAAACGACGGTGGCCACGGACCCGGCTGCGCTCAGGGATGCCGTGAAGCCGTTCCTGCCGCGCCTGCGCCGTATGGGTCACGAGGCAGGTTCCCTGTCGCCCTGGCTGCATCCGGAGATGCTGGCGCTGGGCCTGCCGGCGGTCTGCCTGGAGACGAAACACGTGCGGGCGGCGATGTCGGCGCAGCGCAACAAGACCGACAAGGCGGACGCGCTGGGGATCGCGCATATCGTGCGCACCGGCTGGTTCCGGACGGCCCATATCAAGAGCGAAGCAAGCTATCGGCTGCGTCTGATCCTGACCCAGCGCAGCACGCTCAAGCGCAAATTCATGGATCTCGAGAATACGATCCGCCATTCGCTCAAGGCGTTCGGTATCCGCCTGGGCACGGTCTCGCGGGCGCGCTTCGACACCGCCGTTCGCGAGGCCGTGGCGCAGGACGCGCTGACCCGCGATCTCATGGAGGCGATGCTGCGGGCGAAGGCCGTGCTCTGGGAAGAATATACCCGGCTGCACAAGCTGGTGGTGCGGATCGTCGCGGGTGACGAGGTGTGCCGGCGGTTCATGGCCATTCCGGGGGTGGGGCCGGTGACCGCGCTTGGCGTGATGACGGCGATCGACGATCCGTCGCGCTTCCGGCGCTCGCGCGACGTCGCGGCGTATTTCGGCCTGACGTCGCGGCGCTGGCAGTCGGGTACCAGCATCGATGTGCAGGGACGCATCAGCAAGGCCGGCGATCCGGAGGTGCGGCGGTCCCTCTATGAAGCGGCGTCGGTCCTGCTGACGCGTTTCAAGGGGCGCGACAAGCTGCGGACCTGGGGCCTGGAACTGGCGAAACGGTCCTGCCATCGCAAGGCGGCGGTCGCCGTGGCGCGCAAGATGGCCGTGATCATGCATGCCATGTGGCTCGACGGAACGGTCTATGACGGCGGTCCGGCCGTCGATCCCGAAGAGCGGGCCCGTCATATCGCTTGCAAGAACCGCAAATTGCCGCGGGCGCTCGCGTGAGTGTCCAGCTGCAAAGGAATGTTCCGCCGCGTGTCGGGATGACCGCGGCGTTCTGAACAGGGAGATCCGCCAAGGCGGATGGGGAAGGGTGCAGTCGAGGACGACGGGAAGCACGATATCTTGCCTGGAGCACGCGCAGGTGAACGCCTCGTGGGACTCCGCTCGAGTGCCTGTGATGCTGCCCCGTGAATCCGATGGCAAAATGCGCCACGACGAAAGGCCGGCCGCCCATCCACGGATGGGGCGGCATATCAGTCGTCGCTGAGCGCGGAAGAGTGCACGGCGTGCCACGAACCCTCAGTCAGGGCCGAGATGCCAGTCCAGGAGCAGAACTGTGATCGTGAAAGGAAGCTAAAGGAAAACGAAGAATGAAAAACTTGACCAAAAAACCCGCCCGATTAAGAGGGCAGGATTAATACCAACTCCGGTCCGCCCTGACTCATATGTGATTGCCTGACGGTATCGTTCTGGAACGAGCTGTGATTCACAGGATGCCGAACCGGGCGGGAGGCATCCGAATGGGCGGGGCGTTAGCGTTGCGTGAGGATTATGATGCGGCGGGACTGCGTGCTCTGGCGCGGACAACGAGGCATGCGGGCCAGGCGCGTCGGCTTCTGGCGCTGGCGGCGATCTACGATGGTGCGTCACGCGGAGACGCGGCACGACTGGCTGGGACGGATCGGCAGATTGTGCGGGACTGGGTGGTGCGTTTCAACGCCGAGGGCCCGGATGGCGTGCGGGATCATCATGGGGGCGGTGTCGTTCCCCGCCTGACACCAGCCATGTTGGAAGCGCTGATGCGCCGGATCGAGGACGGCCCGATCGCTGCCGTGCATGGGGTGGTGCGCTGGCGGCAGGCTGATCTGGGGCAATGGCTTTATGAGGAATTCGGCGTCTCTCTTTCGCGCAGCCGGCTGAGCGCCGTTATCCGGGGCCTCGACTTCCGCCTTCTGACGGGACGCCCCCGGCACCATGCCCAGGATCCCGAGGCCCAGGACGTTTTTAAAAAAGCTTCCCCGACGTCATGGCCGGGATCCGGGCCCGGCATCCCGGCAAGGCCATCGAACTCTGGTGGGGCGACGAGGCGAGGGTCGGCCAGAAAACGAAGCTGACGCGCCGCTGGGCCAGACGCGGCACCCGTCCACGCGCGCCTGCCGATCAGCGCACACGTTCGGCCTGGATCTTCGGAGCGATCTGTCCGGCGCTAGGTGTTTGGTCCCGGGATTTGGTGGTGCGGATTATGTATGAACCGTGATGGTTCTTTTTCCCACTGCTGACAAATGAATTCATATGGAGTGAGGCCGCGCAGGGTCTTGAGCCTGCGGGCGAAATTGTAGGCGGTAACGAAGTCGGCGAGGTGTTGACGCAACTGGTCATGTGTTTCGTAGTAGAAGCGCTTGACGGTGGCGTCCTTGATCGTGCGGTTCATCCTCTCGACCTGGCCATTCGTCCAGGGATGTCGCGGCTTTGTCAGTCGATGCTCGATATCGAGATCAGCACAGGCCAGTTCAAAAGAGTGGCACCGGAACAGGACACCATCCGCCCGCATGGCCTTGATGTCTTCGGGTGTCCATCCATTGCCGGCCGGATCGGTAAAATGCGTGCCGTTATCGGTCAGCACGGTATGGATGCGGTAGGGAACCGCAGCGGCCAGAGCACGCAGGAAGTCACCGGCAACGCGACGTGTCGCTTTCTCGTGCAATTGGACAAAAGCGAATTTCGAGGTCCGGTCGATCGCCACCAGAAGATAAAGGCGCCCCATTTCAGTGCGGACTTCAGCAATGTCGATGTGAAAATAGCCGATCGGATAACTCTTGAACTTCGACCGTTTTGGTTTGTCGCCTTCGGTCTCGGGCAGGCGGCTGATCCCATGGCGCTGAAAACAACGGTGCAGGGAAGATCGCGTCAGATGCGGGATCGTCGCCTGAAGCGCATAAAGGCAATCATCAAGAGGCAGCAGGGTATGGCGACGGAAGGCCACAACGATCGCTTCTTCTTCGGTCGACAGGATGGTTGAGGATGCGACCTTCGGACCGGTGCGTCGATCCGACGTATCGGTCCGCCCCTTCCATTTGGCGACCGTCTTCGGGTTGATCCCGTAGCGTTTCGTCAGAACCCTCAGGCTCTCTTGACTATGTTGTATCGCTCGACGGACTGCCGCTGTCGTCGTGGCGCTTCCGTGGTGAACCTGGCCCATAGCGCATCCTTCCACTCATGTGAAAATAATGCACCACCAAATCCCGGGACCAAACAGCTAGGCAAGGGAGCGGCCCTCGTCCTGCCCTGGTGCAACCTCCACGCCATGAACCGGCATCTCGACGAGATCTCGCAGGCCGTAGCGCCGGGCGCTCACGCTATCCTCATCGTCGATCAGGCAGCGTGGCATACCAGCCCGAAACTCGATATCCCCGCCAACATCACCATCCTGCCGCTCCCGCCACGCTCGCCCGAACTCAATCCGGTGGAAAACGTCTGGCAGTTCATGCGCAATACCTGGCTGTCGAACCGGATCTTCCGCACCTACGACGACATCGTCGATATCTGCTGCCACGCCTGGAACCAGCTCGTCGACCAGCCCTGGCGCATCATGTCCCTCGGGCTACGACAATGGGCACATGGGTTTTAACAAACAGGAGTTGGTATAATGCTCTATAAACCCTGATATAGTGCCAAAGTGACGGTTTATGGAAATACTGATCAGTCCCGACGGAAAAATCCTGCATCCGTATAGTAACGAATTTTTTAAATATATCGGATGCTTTCGCAGTGATTACGATATGGTTTCGGATTCCATCCGGAATCTTGGATTCGCGGCCATGGCGACATTTCCGCATTATACGCGCATTCGCTTCCAGCCGGCATGTTTCCCGGCGTCGTGCTTCCAGGCCGTCATCCAGATCCTGCTATACCAGTCACCCCGGAACATCGTCCTCGAACGCGTCGGCACGCTGGTTGCGCCGCTGGAAGTCATACGCAATCTCAATGACGCCATTGCGCGCCTGCACGCGCTGCGGGCCGCGGCGCCGGACGAAACCGGGCTGCCACGCGTGCCCAACATCATCGGCCTGTCCCTGGACCGGCTTCAGGGTCCGAAACGCGCCGACCTGCGCACCGCATTGAAGCTCTGGAAGCAGCAAAACCGCTATGCCACCACGCGGAACATCGCCAGGATGACCGCCAACCCGGCCTTCGGGGGCGGCGGCGTGGCCTGGATGCCGGGCCAGGATCGCTGCCTGATCGAATCATGGCCGCAGAGCTACAGGTCATATGGCGATCGTTCCTGTGACAGTCTCCTGGGCCGCGATGTCAGGGACCTGCCCGACAGCGACTATATCATCCCGACCACCCGCGGATATTTCACGGTAGCCCAGCAGCAGGCGCCGCGCCTGGAACTGATCGAGGCACTCGTGACACGCGACGACGGCTCCAAATTCTGGTCTCGCTACGAAAGGCTGATTTTACCCTGGCGCACGAGTGCTACGGATACCTTCGTCACTTCCGTGCCACTGGTCAGGCTGGTTCGGGCCTGTTGAGTTATTCAATGCAGGGTTCGCGATCTGGATGCGGCAACTGCGCCCGTTTCGCCACAGGCAATATGTAAAGCAGCGCTTGACACGCCCGATGTAAAGCAACACTTTACGTTCATGGACATCGAAAGCATCGCCCACAAAGGGCTGCGCCGGTTCTTCGAGAAGGGAAATCCCAAGGGGCTGGTCGGGGATGTGGACCGACTGCGCAATATGCTGGCCTTCATCAATGCGGCGGCATCGCTGGACGAACTTTCAGTGCCTCCGAACTACGGTCTTCATCCTCTGACCGGCGATCGTATCGGAACGTGGTCGATGACCGTGACGAAGAATTGGCGCCTGACGTTTCGGGTCAATGATCAGGGCGCGATCGAGGATATGGATCTGGAGGATTATCATGGCTCTTAAAATGCATCCGTCCCTGGCGGTTCACGTCGGCGAATGGCTCAAGACCGAGGTCGTCGAGCCGAACGGCATCCGTATCAATGATCTGGCGGGGGAGTTCGGCGTGTCGCGGCAGGCGCTCAGCGCACTGCTGAATGGACGGGGTCGCCTTTCGGCTGACATGGCGATTCGGTTCGAAATGGCATTTGGCGTGAAGGCCGACACGTTGATGCGCATGCAGGTGGCCCATGACATGGCCCAGGCGCGCAAGCATGAAGGGGAATTGCGCGTCCGCAGGCTGGTCGCGGCCTGACGGATGGCCGCACGCCTAAAGTCAGGACTCCTTACGGCAACCAGAAGATGACGGATGCCGCGAGGCAGATGGCGGAAAAGAAAGTGAAATGCGCCCTGGCGCCAAGCGATATGTTGGAAATCGCCGAGACATACCGCTGCCTGCGCGATTCAACGAAGCGTCTGAGGTGGCTGTTTAGAGTCGCCTCGCGTCCGATCCGTTGTTGTTATGTCCCTCATGGCGGGGGCTGGGGAAAAGCTTCGCTTGTGCCTGTAGCTCTGGGCTCGCTCTGCTTCGCCTTCGTCGCCGTCGTTGATTGGACGAATCCGCATTGATCCGGACGACGTCAAAGCCGCCCGGAGGCGCGATCAGTCGGGCCGCTGGGCGCTGAACCGGCGGCAGAGCCATAACGAAACTACCCAGCAGACGCCGCCCACAAGGCCGGCCCGCAGCAGCGAGTGTGGCCACAAATCAAGCGCATCCAGCGCGAGCAGGGACACAAATATTAAAATTCCGGACAGTAAAGCCGTCCGATGGGGGGCCGGTGACACAGAACGCGTCCTCCAATGTCCAGCCTCTATATCACCCCATCTTCACGGCACATCAAGTTGATGTAGAAGTCTCGACTAAATCTGACGGATGGTGTCTGCTGAAGCTCAACCAGGGCTGCGGCGGGGGCGGAGTGGCCGGGCGACGCAGCCCCCGCCGCAGCCATCGGAGGATATCCTCATGACCCGTGACCAGAAGATCATCCGCGCCAAAGTTGGCCTGCTGGAACTATCGAAGCAACTGGGCAACGTCTCCCAGGCCTGCAAGATGATGGGGTATTCGCGCGACAGCTTCTACCGCTTCAAGGAGCTCTACGACAAAGGCGGCGAAATCGCGCTCCAGGAACTCTCCCGCCGCAAACCCTTGCTGAAAAACCGCGTCGAGCCGGCGGTTGAGGAAGCAGTGGTCGCGATCGCCATCGAACAACCGGCCTGGGGCCAGGCCCGCGTGGCCAACGAACTGCTCAAGCGCGGCGTCACCGTCTCTCCTTTCGGGGTGCGCAGCATCTGGCTGCGCCACGACCTCGCTACCATGAAGCTCCGCCTCAAGGCGCTCGAAGCCAAGATGGCCCAGGAACGGCTGATCCTCACCGAAAGCCAGCTTGCGGCCCTGGAGAAGGCCAAGGCCGACAAGGAGGCCTGGGGCGAGTTCGAGACCGAATGTCCCGGCTATTGCGGCGCCCAGGATACCTTCTATGTCGGCACCCTGAAGGGCGTCGGTCGCGTCTACCAGCAGACCTTCGTCGATACCTACAGCAAGGTCGGCTTCGCCAAGCTCTATGACCGCAAGACCCCGGTTACCGCTGCCGACCTGCTCAACGACCGCGTCATCCCCTTCTTCGAGCTGCACGATCTCCCGCTCCAGCGCGTGCTGACCGACCGGGGCACCGAATTCTGCGGCTCTCATGACCGCCATGAATACGAACTCTATCTGGCGGTGGAGAACATCGACCATACCCGCACCAAGGCGCGCAGCCCGCAGACCAACGGCATCGTCGAGCGCTTCCACAAGACCATGCTCGACGAGTTCTATCGTGTCACTTTTCGCCGCAAGATCTACGACAGCATCCACGAACTCCAGGCAGACCTCGACGAATGGATGGATGACTTCAACCGCAATCGCACCCACCAGGGACGATACTGCTTCGGCAAAACCCCGATGCAAACCTTCCTTGACGCAGCCCACCACGCCCGCGAAAAAGATATCGGGCGCCACGTCGAACACCACATGAACGCGTAGCATCCACGCCGGCCACTTCAAGCCGTCCGTCAGATTAAGTGCAAACTTCTACAAAGTTGAGATGCCATCGTTGCCCAGTGGGCCAGGCGCGAAACAGCAAGCTCGGTATGCTCCCGCGCAAGTTCGATCACCTCACGCAGCGCCTTCGGCTTGCCGCCGGGATTACCGCTCTGGCCTTTCTTGAACTGTCCCCGGTTGGCCTTCGCCTCAGGGTGCCTGTTATCAGGCACGTTCGGCGCCCCTCTTTGCATATTTCCGGCGATCGTGCATGGCGGACATCGTGCAAGGAAATCAGGGAATTGTGCAGGGAAAACAGCGATTACTGCATGCGCGACGCCTCACACCGCGCCTGCAGCCGCTTCATTGCATCCGGCGCCATGGGCGCGGTCATCATGGCCCGGTAGTTCATGCACTCGGGCGTTTCGCGGTGTTCGTGCTGTGGACGCTCCGCGCAGCCGGCGACGACCAGTGCGAGGGCGGCAACGGCGAGCCAGTGTTTCATCTCTGTTCCCCTCTCCGACGAACCGAGGGTAATCCACCCGCCCGAACAACGCACAGAGACCGCTCTTCCGAACTTCCCGCGAAGATAGGCCTGACGCGGGAGGCGTTCGCCAACCACTATGGGTTCAGCCGCAACGCGGTGCGGGATTGGGAGCAGGGCGTGAGACGACCGGAGAAGGCTGCCAGGACGCTTCTGCTGGTGATAGACCGGAGCCCCAGGCAGTGGAGCGGGTGCTGGCTCAGGTGTAAGCTGAAAGCCGCTCGGTCGCGTCGTCTGGTTCGCGCGACGGTTGTGATCCCCACGTCAGGTCATGTCGTCGGGCAGCGGGTGTGGAGGTGGATGTGTCATGGATCGCATAGCGGTTACAAAAAGAAGGAGTGAAGAATGCCTGGTGAAAATTCCGCTGATTCAGGTCAGGTAGTTTCTGAGGAAGGAACCGAGTTAGACAAAAAAAGATTGGATATTTTGACAGGAAAATTAAAAGAAAAGAATCTTCTTAATAGAGGATGTGTTTTCTGTGGAGAAAAGGATATGGTAATTCTTGGATACAAAGATGAATATCCGGTAATATTGCTAAATCCACCCACGAAATATTATGAAGCATACGCAATGGCCTGCTCAAATTGTGGGTTTGTCCACACATTCATGGGGGAAATTATCGAGGGAAACGGGAATGGCTAACAGTAACAATGTGCGCCTTTTCCCCGGAGTTCCCAGGACAACAGGCATTGACGGCGGGGGCGGCCCTCCCCATGATTCGGATATGAATCGCCGCGTCACTGCCTTGGAGAGTAAGTTCGACGGCATCAAGGACACCTTGAATGCCATACAGGTGACGCTTACCCGTATTGAGACGACCATGGCGACCAAGGACAGCATGCATGCCATCGAGGTGCGCACGGCGGTATTGGAAGAGCGCACGGGTAAATTGGCCACAACGCGAAGCATGTCCATTATGGTAGGGCTCGCCGTAGCGATTCTTACACTGGCTGCGCGCTGGAACGATGTCGTGGCGCATTTTACTCATCCCTGACCGGTATCGCAGGTACGTTAGGCACCCGGCTCTGGCCGGGTTTCCGGCGGATAATGCGCTGCGCCTGCCGCATCTCGGCCAACGTCACCGGCGAGACGGTGACGCAGCCGGTCATACCCCCTCTCTGAGCTGGTGAGGCGTATTTAGCCCGCAGGCCCCGCGCTTCCTGATGACGCGCGAAGCGGTGCCGAAACCCTGCAACCCGAACGGGTTTTACAACCACTTCGTGGAATAGGTGCAGGCAGCCGACATGCCCACTGGCCTAAGCTCGCATGGACTGCGCAAGGCCGCTGCCCGTCGCCTGACTGAAGCCGAATGCATGATGCACCAGATTGCGGCGATCACAGGCCACAAGACGCTGGCTGAGGTGGAGCGTGACCCTGCCCCGAACGTGCCCTCAGTTTTGAGTTAGGGTCTGTGTATTGTTGTATGCCTTGGTGGCGTGTTGAGCGAAAGCCTCTGGCGTCATGCCATTGAGGCTGGTGTGAGGCCTGACGGCGTTGTAGTCGGCCCGCCAGTCCTCGATGACCGTCCGAGCGTGGGCGATGTTACGGAACAGATGCTCATTGAGGCATTCGTCGCGGAACCGGCCGTTGAAGCTCTCGACGAACCCGTTCTGCTGCGGCTTGCCCGGTGCGATATAGTGCCACAGCACCGATCGCTTCTGCTGCCAGGCCAGGATCGCGTTCGATGTCATCTCGGTGCCATTGTCGCTAACGATCATCAGCGGCCAGCCGCGATGCTCGCCGATCCGGTCGAGTTCACGACCGAGGCGTTCGCCTGATAACGAGGTGTCCGCCACCAGCGCCAGACATTCGCGCGTGTAGTCGTCGACCACCGTCAGCACCCGGAAGCGCCGTCCGTTGTTCAATGCATCCGAGACGAAATCCAGGCTCCAGCGCTGGTTCGGCCCGTCGGGCAGCATCATCGGCGAGCGCGTGCCCAGCGCCCGTTTCCGGCCGCCACGCTTGCGGACCGACAGCCCCTCTTCGCGATACAGCCGGAACAGCTTCTTGTGGTTCATCGTCATTCCTTCCCGGCCGAGCAGGATATGCAGTCGCCGGTAGCCAAATCGCCGTCGCTCCCCAGCCAGTTCGCGCAGCCGCCCGCGCGCTGCGGCATCATCCGGGCGGCGTGACGCATAGCGCCAGGTCTTCGGGTCCATGCCGATCAGCCGGCAGGCCCGTCGCTGCGAATACTCTTTCTCCCGGATCGCCCAGGTCACGGCTTCCCGCCGCAAACCGGGCGTCACGAGTTTTTTGCCAGTAGTTCCTTCAGCGTCGAGACGTCCATCACGCTCTCCGCCAGAAGCCGCTTCAGCTTCGCGTTCTCTTCTTCAAGAGCCTTGAGGCGCCGCGCTTCCGACACCTCCATCCCGCCGTATTTCGACCGCCAGGTGTAGAAGGTCGCGTCACTGATCCCGTGCTTGCGGCACAGATCCGCAGCCGTAGCGCCCGCCTGATGCTCTTTCAGGACCCCGATAATCTGGTCCTGCGTAAATCGCGCTTTCTTCATCGTCTGTCTCCAGTGGACAGACCTTACTTCAATGCGAGGGCATTTCAGGGGGCAAGGTCAGGGTGAGTTCAAGTCGCGGGTGGCGCTGGAGGCGATCCGGGGCGACCAGACGCTGGCGGAATTGGCGTCGAAACACGGCGTGCACCAGACGATGATCGCCCAATGGAAGCGCCAGGCGATCGAGGGTATGGCGACAACCTTCTCTGGCAAGCAGACGCCAGAGGCGGCGGCCAGTCCTGCCGATGTGGAGAAGCTGCACGCCAAGATCGGGCAGTTGCTGGTGGAACGGGATTTTTTGCGGGATGCCTCTGTGCGGTTGGGCGTGTTCAGAGGCGGCAAATGATCGACCTGAAACGGCCTCGGTTGTCGGTGGTGCGGCAGTGCACGCTGCTGCAGCTCAACCGGTCGAGTGTCTATTACCGACCGGTACCGGAGAGCGACGCCAATCTTGCGTTGATGCGGTTGATCGACGCGCAGTTTCTGGAGACGCCGTATTACGGGTCACGGCAAATGGCACGGCATCTTTGCCGTCTCGGACATGATGTCGGGCGCAAGCGCGTTCGCCGGCTCATGGCGACGATGGGTCTGCGGGTGATCTACCAGAAGCCACGCACGACCGTGCCGCATCCGGCGCATCGGAAATATCCCTATTTGCTGCGGGATCTGGTGATCGATCGCCCCAATCAGGTCTGGTGCTCGGATATCACCTACATCCCGATGCGGAAGGGCTTTCTGTATCTGGTTGCAATCATGGACTGGGCGACCCGCAAGGTGCTGTCCTGGCGGCTGTCGAACACGATGGATGCCGAGTTCTGCATCGAGGCGCTGCAGGAGGCTCTGATCCGCTATGGCGCACCGGAGATCTTCAATACGGACCAAGGCTCGCAATTCACGACACCCCAGTTCACGGAAGTGCTGGAGAAAAGACAGACCCGCATCAGCATGGACGGGCGCGGACGCTGGCTGGACAACGTGTTCATCGAGCGCCTGTGGCGTTCTCTGAAATACGAATGCGTCTACCTGCATGCGTTTGAGACGGGCCTATCCTGAATTTCGTGTGTTTGGTGTGATGCTGAGGAAGGAGAAGCATCATGGCCCGACGCAAGAAGCCTGCGATCCCTGACGACGTACTGGACCAGGTTCTGGCTGGTCGCGTGGTCCGCACCATGTCGGACGCGGACGCCCTTCTGGGCGACATGAAGAAAGCCCTGGCGGAGCGGTTGCTCAACGCCGAACTGGACCACCATCTGGACGGCGAGGCTGTGGCTGGTCGCCCGAACTGCCGCAACGGCTACGGCCAGAAGACGGTGCTGACGGATGCCGGTCGGGTACGGCTGGACATCCCGCGCGATCGGGCGGGAACGTTCGATCCGCAACTGATCGCGCGCTACCGGCGGCGGTTTCCCGGTTTCGACGACCGGATCATCTCGATGTATGCGCGCGGGATGAGCGTGCGGGAGATCCAGGGTCATCTGCTTGAAATCTATGGGGTGGACGCCTCGCCGGACCTGATCAGCGTCATCACCGACGCCGTGCTGGACGAGGTGGCCGCGTGGCAGAACCGGCCGCTGGAAGCGGTCTATCCGGTAGTGTTCTTCGATGCCCTGCGGGTGAAGATCCGCGATGAAAGCGTGGTGCGCAACAAGGCGGTGCATATCGCCCTGGGCGTGCGCGCCGACGGCACGAAGGAGGTCCTCGGCCTGTGGATCGAGCAGAACGAGGGCGCCAAATTCTGGCTCCGCGTCATGAACGAACTGCGCCATCGCGGCGTCGAGGATATCCTGCTGGCCGTGGTCGACGGGCTCAAGGGGTTCCCGGACGCCATCCGTGCCGTCTTCCCCGATGCCCTGGTGCAAACCTGCATCGTTCATCTGCTGCGTCATTCGCTGGATTTCGTCGCCTGGAAAGACCGTAAATCCGTGGCTACGGCATTGAAGGATATCTACCGGGCAGTGGACGCCGAGGCCGGCAAAGCTGCCCTGGCCGCCTTTGCCGAAAGCGCCTGGGGCCGGAAATACGTGGCGATCGTCCAGTCCTGGGAGCGGGCCTGGGAGGAGGTCATTCCGTTCTATGCCTTTCCCGCCGAAGTCCGAAAATTGATCTACACCACCAATGCCATAGAGGCGCTGAACGCCAAACTGAGGCGGGCCGTCCGGGCCAGGGGGCATTTCCCCAATGACGACGCGGCCCTCAAGCTTCTCTTCCTGGCCTTGAACCGGGCCGAGAAAGAATGGACTATGCCGCCAAGGGAATGGTCCATGGCAAAGGCACAGTTCGCCATTCTCTTCGGTGACCGCTTCGCCCGCGCCACCGTCTGATCAACAACGTGAACAACGCATCGCACACGAAATTCCTGACAGTCCCTTTGAGACCGGATCGGAGCTACGGGCCGGGCTCACTTCATGGATCGCGCATTACAACGGGCAGCGTCCTCATTCGGCTTTGGCTGGACGCACGCCCGATGAGGCGTATCATGACGCGCCGACGCCACTGGGTTCGGGGTTAACCCCGAACCCAGTGGCTACCAGCAACGCCGTCAAAATGGCGGCATGACAACGACCGGCTATAGCTTATCAGGCCCGCGACACTGTCCGAAGGAATGGGTCCACCTCTTTTCAACCCATTCCACGACCTCCATGGCGACCTGTTCGGCCTCTCCGTAGCAGGCAAGAAAGTCGCAGTTTTCTGCTGTTTTTCGGGTGATGACGTTCTTGTAGAAGACATGGAGGGGCAGAAGCCTGCGCCAGATGTCGGGTCTGTCAGTTCGTATGTAATTCTCTATCTGTTCATATCGCACATCGTCCTACGCAATCCCCGCAACAATCTCGGAGAGGCGTGTGATGGTGTATAATGGTCGTGTTGAGTAAACGCATCGCAATTTCCTTCTCGTGGCTGGTGTCCGGGATGTTTTCCAGCCATGAGAAGGAAGTATAGCAGATGGTTATGCAGTTTTGTTGCGATGAGCGATTATTGCTCCATTCCTTCATAGAGCATCCCGACAAGGCGTTCCTGCTCCTCAATCTTGTCGGCAAGTTCCGCGAGAATGGGCTGGTAATATCTGTCGAGAGATTTCAAGTCGCGATGGCCGGTCACACGCATCAGGTCCAGCGGGTTGCTCAGATAGCGGGCCAGACGTGATGTCGCTTCGTGACGCAAATCGTGAAACGTTAGGTCCTTGAGGGCTGCTTTCTTGGTCAACCGTCCGTAGCGAACGGAGAAAGCTTTTTCATTTCCAACACTGAACAGCTTGTCCGTTGCCGAGGGCGGTTCCGGCATCTCCTCCAGTTTCTTCAGCAATACCCTTCGGGCGCCGGGTGTCAGGGGCCTCTTTTCGTCACCAAGTTCTTCCCTGTGCCTCTCATTCTTGACCCTTTCCAGAGAAATTGTCTTCTGCTCGAAATCGATATCTTTCCATCGCAAGGACAGCGATTCAGCCAACCGACAGGCCTGCTCGATGGACCATCTGACGAGCCAGACATCATCGGAATGACAAGAGGTGAGCATGGCCCCGATGAGACGTTCGTATTCCGTCTTGCCCTGTTCGTTTTCGGTTTTATTGCTGTTGACGTTGAAACCAGTCTTGCTCGAAAGCCTGCGATTGCGTTTTTTGTCCGCACCAGCCGGTCGTTTCACGACCCTGCCAGATGCATGATTGACGGTATGGATATCCCACTCGCTGATGGCGTGCTGGATGATGCTGGCCAGCAGGTTCAGGCGTTTGACCACCGTGGCGGGCGCATACCCGTCCGCCAGCATCCGGTCCCTGAACGCCCTGACATCGGCAGGCATCCACTTGCCGACCATGACACCGACCACCGGGTCATCCAGCAGGGCCGGGATATGGCCTGTCCTGTCAGCTTCACGATGGGCCATGCATTCGTCGCGATAGCGTTCCACCAATTGCCGGATGGGCAGCCGGTCGATAGCGGAGGTGTCCTTGAACTGGCGAAGGTCAACCTCCGCACGCTTCTCGCTGAGCCACCGTCGAGCCAGGGCCGATGAGGCAAACGTCTTTCGCAGGCGCTTGCCATCGACCATCTTGCGGGCCTGATACTGGCCGGGACCGCGATACCAGACTCCCTTGGGAAGTGGCTTACCCGTAACCGGGTCGTTTCCTGACTTGTCTGTTTCGCCCATGCGAAGCCCCTGATAGCAAAGAGCCATATTTTCCCGCTTGGCTCAGGAATGGCTCAAAATCCAACATTTGGAAAATCAGGATTTCGCTTTTGCCAGCTACAACCCGCAGAAAACTGCGAGAAATTGAGTGGCGTCCCATAGGGGATTCGAACCCCTGTTGCCGCCGTGAGAGGGCTACGACTATTCTGTGATTCCAGATGGTTAATGCAGTTTATCCACGGTTATAAAAGACGCATAGGCGGCGGAAAACGGTCATTGGGTGACGCGTAGATGGTCGTCTGAACATCGACGTTTCCCCTTGTACCCGTCCCCCATCCGTGCGATTCTGCGCGGGCTGCGGCGCCTCGCGCATGACGGGAAAATCAACCGGCGGAAGGCACTGCCCCACATCGCGCAAGCGGTGAAACGGATTTGGGAACCAGCGGAGACAGCCAACGACACTCGGAGTGCCGAGCATGCCTAGGCCCGCAGCACCAGTTTTGAGGTCCCAACTATCCGGTCAATCCAGATAGTTGGCGGGTGCGTGGCCCGAGAGCGTTGAAGCTCCCCACGAAGTCCTCGGGTGCACACGGGGCAGAGGTGGGCCATGACGGAGTCGCCGCAGCCGGTGGAAGCCCGGCAACTCATCAGGATTGCTTACAGGTTCAGGGCAGCGGCTCGCCCATCCGGCCCTCGATCTCCTGGCGGCGCGCTTTGATCCGGGCGCCCATGATGGCGACCGCCAGCGCCTGAAAGAACGCACCGCCCAGGAGAAAGGCCAGCACGATGTGCAGCGTGCCGGCCGTCACGTCAGGACGCCTGGATCAGAGCATCGTGCGCCTGATACTGTTCCTGTTGTGCCCGCCTGATGCGCCGGCATGCTGCCTCAAAATAGACAGGCTCACATTCGACGCCAATAAACGGATGCCCAGCCCGAACTGCTGCAATGCCAGTGGAGCCCGCGCCCATATAAGGATCGAAGATCAGGCCGCAGGCTGGCACGGCCGCCTGGGTGATCGCCCATGCCATGAGATCGACGGGTTTTTGCGTTGGGTGCGAGCGCCTCGGACCCGATTGCCCAGTCCTCTCAACACGTGTTTCATATCCCCCTGCTATGCACACGCCGTCCCAGAGATGGCGAAAGATTCGCATCGGACGGCCGGGAGCACTGAGCCACGCGGCTTCGCCGTCACCCTGACAGCGTAATTTCCCAGTCGGAGCTTTGTCCCAGCATAGTCATGAGCCGGCCGGCAATCGGTCGGCAAATTTGTGCGCTCCCCATAGCAAGACGATATCCGCGCGGCCCAAAAGCGGGGATGGATCGAATGGATCGGTATCCCCTATGATTCCATCAGGATATGGGATCGGACGGTCGCGTATGATGCCTCCACCTCCAGGCGGCCGACGAAGATCGTTTCTACGGATATTCGTCTTCACGGACTGTCCATATGGCGGATCAGAAATAATTGCTGCGGGACGCGGAAGATTTGGCACGTCCTCCCACATGCCGAGATACAGCGTGGCGAGGCCAATGCGCTCTACGTGGACGTTTGTTACGTGCTCACGATCATTGGCTACCATGCTATCCATCACGACGCCTGGATGGCGTCGTTGTCCGCCTGGCACTTGGCGTAGATCGCCGCGATGTCGGCATCGGTCGGGCCGGTGCTGGACGTGGTGTTCTCCACCGCGTTTTTGATGGTCGTCCAGGCCTCGGGGCCGTATTTCTCGACCAGGGCGATGATGGTTCCGCTGGCCGATACCAGGGCCGCGATCATGGCTTCATCCATGGGTCAGTTTCCCGTCGTGCTGGAGGTGGTGGTGGTGGCCGGAGCCTGGGCCTTCGACAGCGCGTTCTGCAGCGTCGCCAGCGCGCTTTCGGCGGTCGAGACGCTCGTCTCCGTCAGCGTGCTGTTGGCCTGGATCGACGTGTTCAGCGCGGTGATCGGAACCAGCGCGGCGGCCGAGGCCGTCTTGATGTCGGCCTTCACGGTCGGGTCGGCGGTCCCGGTCGCCAGGTAGGCCTGGGCGCCGGTCTCGGCCAGGTGATAGGCGCTCATGGTGTCGTAGGCCGCCTTGCGCAGGTTGGTCTGGCTGTCGGCGCAGGCCGAGAGCGCGCACGACAGGCCGACGCCGACCAGCAGCACCGGAGCGATGCTCGACTTGGTGGCCGTCGCATCGGCCGGCTGCGCCCGGTTCGCCACGTTGCGGAAGTTCTGCGCCGCGATGTTCAGCACGACATACAGTCGGCCATAGGCGCTCGTCTTGCTCGCTGGCACGGGCAGCCACGGCATGATCGCCGCGCACACGCCGCAGAGGGCCGCCAGATAGATCAGGTATTGAGCGGGAATGGCGCCGATCACCGACGCCAGCAGAGTGGTGGGGTCCATGGTTCGTCCTATGCGTTGATCGCGGCTTGGAAGAGCGCGATGTGTTGGAGGTCAACCGCTCCGGCGCCGGCAGCGGTGTTGTATGCCTGCTTCCACGCGGCGCACTGGGCGCGCGCGTTGCCGCGAGCCGGAAGAGGAACGGGCGACCGGTAGAACACCAGCGCAGCGATGCACGCGGCGTAGCGGTCGCTCAGGACTAGCGCCTGGGCATCCAGCCGGTCCTCGAACTGCGCCGGCAGGTAGGTCCGCGCGACCTCGGCCAGCGCCGGGCGATACGCCAGCCAGTTGCGCCACAGGTCGTCGTGGGTCGCGGGCTCGACCTGCCAGAACCCCAGCGCCGGGCCGTCAACTTGGCGCCGCGTCCGGTATCCGGTCTCGGCATTGCCGATTCCGGTCATCAACTGGATGCGTGCGAACTCGTCGCCCGGGATGTCCAGGTCCAGCACGACGGGCGCGACGATGTTGCGCTTGATGTCGGCGAGGGGGGAGATCATGGACCGACACTCAGATGCAGCGCGTGCTGCAGCCAGAGCGATAGCGGCTGCCATCCCAGCAGCGCCGACACGATGCCGCCGATCCCCACACAGATGTTGCGAACCAACTTCAGGCCGCCGGCGATCTGCGCATTCTGCTCGATGGAGGTTTGCTGCTGCTGGGCTAACGGTTCGGTCGCTTCAGCGACAACGGACCGGATCTCAGCGCGCAGGTCTGTGATCGCCTGTCGTGTCTCCTGCGCGTCCCGGTCCGCGCGCCGGTCCTGGTGCTCGCCTCTTGTGCGACCCTCGGCCGAGATCTCGGCCAACTTGACCATTGTAGCCTGCTGTCCGGCTTCCAACCGGCCGAGACGCCTGTTGTGATCGCGAATCATCTCCGACGCCTCGGCGGGGTCGAGAACGGCGGTTTCCGTCATGCTTTCGTCCTGGAGCGCGAAGGTCGTGCTCATCCACCGACCCCCGTGTAGATGATCTTGTTCAGCATCACCGTGGGCTGCACGTTCTGGCTGGTGCCCGTCCCCGTGGAGCCCACGGTGATGCCGGCCGTCGCGGTTTCAAGCGTGACCCCGGTAGTATCGACAGACGTCGTTTCGGTGGCGTGTTCCGGCGTCAAGCTGCCGCCGTCGAAGGTGACAATAGTGCCACCGGACCCTTGAGGGACGACGAAACCGGAGCCACTGTTCGGCGCGTGCTCGTGGCCCGGATCGGTCACGGTGTGGGTGTGGCCCGGATCGGTCACAGTGTGGGTATGCGACGCCATTATCTGACTGCCACCAGAGGCGCCGAGGGCCACTCCGTTGACGCTCGATCCTGCCATCGTCAACAAGTTGGCGGCCGTCCCGCCCATGTTGTCGACGCCCGCCGCCACCCGGCCGCGCAGGTCCGGAAGCCCGAACGTGGTCGCCCCGTCCCCGGCCCCGAACGTGGTGTCGATGACGGCGAACAGCGCGGCATAGGTCGCGCGGCTGATCGCCTGGCCGTAGCAGAGCATCCATCCGGCAGGTGCGGTACCCCCAGCGAAGTCCGCGACCAACCCTACGGGGACTGAACCCGCCACGCCAGAAGCGGCGCCTGGGCCGACCGGGTCCATCGTCCAGATCTGATCGCCGTTCGCGTCCTCCAGCACCACGGCGTAGGCCGGTGCCCCCAGCAGGAAGATGTTTCCGAACTGCCCGTTTTCGTCGGCAATGACGGGGTTCGTGTTGGGCACCGACAGCGCAGCGTCCGCATAGGTCGCCTGCGGCGTCGTCGTTCCGGTCTGGTAGAAGAACAGTTGCGCACCCGCGCGCGGCACGCCAGTCGCGTCCACGCTGAAACTGTTGGGCCAGACAAAACGGGAAGCAGCCACGGCATCGAACCCCACCGCCGCCGCGCCAGACGCGGACGGACGACACAGATGGTCGGGCGATGCCTATGCCCTGATGGTTCGTGTGTACCCGATGATGGGATTCCGACGCAAGAAGGTAAAACGGCCAGCCCGACACTGGGGCGGGGATGCGTGGTACCGAACCTGCACCAGCAGCACCTCCGGCATCCTCCCATGAGATAAACGAAATATTGCACAACTACATTGATGTTTGTCGCACTAACCGCGCCCGGAATGGATACAGGAAGTTCCGATGTCATCCAATTAATCTTTTAAAAACAGCAAAATTTACTAATTATTAACTAATCAATGTGCGCCGTATATATTATTGAGAAATAATAGAATAACAAATTAACCAGATCAAATCATTATTTTAGGAAATAAGTAATAAATTCCTCGGGCAATCTCGCCCAATAGGGATATTACTTATATGGGAACGCAACTCCGTCCCTTCTTGGACGCGATTGAGATCAATCATGGTCCGAAAATGGAACTTGGTCGATACTTTCTGCAACTTTCAGAGTCTGCGCGGCGGTTGGGCATATCGTGGTATATGGGGCGTGATTTCGACCGCCTAGTCGAAGTAAACCGGCGGAACCAGGACACGTGGGAGCCGCTGTCTCCCATCTATGATCCTGAACTATCGGACATCAGCATGAATAACGTCATCTATATCGAGGGACAAGCCGACGGAGAGGCGGCAGTGACGTTGATCCTGCGCCGCTATGACTGGCCGACAAGCACGTTGCATGAGGAATGGGAGTCGGGCCGCTTTGCCTATCGTGATCCGGAAACCCAGATGGACCCGAGCGAGAAATGGGTCGCGGATGCCCCCATGGCTTCCGAAATTGGCGGACGTGTCGTATTCGCCGGGGGCCTTTGGTGCCACCCTAACTTTCGACGTAAGCGGCTGCCTATCCTGACTGTCGCCATGATGCGAAGCATCTCTCTGGCGGTCTGGAACCCTGATTTCGCCATTGGCATGATCGAGGCTGGACCATTGGCGCGCACCCTGCTGCCGCTCTATGGAAATCCCCCCGTACAGCCGGGCATGAAAATCATCGGAGCGTGGCGCACTTTCGAATGCATTCTGAGTTGGGAAACTCCGGATGTTCTGACCAATCATGTGCTGGAGAATCTAGCAACTCCGAACCAGCCTGACCAACGGTACAGAGCAGACGAAAGTATCCGCCGCGCTGGTCCGCCACGGTAAAATCAGTCGCTCATAGCGACACCAAAACTGGGAACCATCGAGGCGCGTCATCAGCGCCTCGATGAGTTCCAGGCGCGGAGCTTGGTCGTGGGCAGCAGTAAAATAGCTGCGCGTGGTCGGCAGGATATAGCCTGCATCAGGCAGATCTCGGACGTCACGGCCAAGGAGATCTTCATGATGGTAATCACTATATAAGTTGTAGGTCTGTGGCCATGTCTCGATCAGGCATCGGTCTCGTCCTGGCATCCATGCCACAGCTCCACCCCCAAATGCGGGATTATCGGCAATGCGGGCTACGTTCCGCGTGGTGACATAGCGGTTCGCTTCCTTCCAAATTTCAAATGCCATTCGTAGGTCGGCGCGTTTCGGATCTTGAAGCCGCCCCAAGGACAGACCGATAATATTAGGCGTGCCTGTCATCTCATTTTCATCGGGAGTTGCTACCTGAAGCGCATTGAGGCGAGCGACAGCATCATTGAGGTTTCTTATTACCTCCAGTGGAGCATGCATCGTTCCAATGCGTTCGAGGAGGATATTCGGAAACCCTTGATGAAGGATGATCTCGAGTACGGTTTGGAGGCACTGTTTCGGAAACAGCGCCGGCTGGAAACGGATGCGTGTATAGCGCGGAAACGTCGCTATGGCCGCAAATCCAAGATTCCTGATCATATACGAAACTATATCGCAGTCATTCCCGAGATAACCGATATAGTTCCTGAATTCATTTGTGTATGGATACCAAATTCTTCCGTCGTGTCCTATTAGAAGTTCCATCTTGTAGGCTTTTTGTATGATATTTGGGGGATTCGCTAATCGGATCAGTGGGGAAATTTAATTGCAGCTTGTGAACCCGCCAGCCGAATAGCAGTTCGTGTGCACCTGGACGTTGCGCGGCGCCTGGATGGCATTGGCGACGGCGAGTGCCGACCACATACGGGCCCATCGATCCGCGGATCGCCTGGCCTCTTCCTTGTTCTCGGCAACCACTTCCGCATGGTTCACGGCCATTCCCTTGGCGACGGCCTTGGCAAAGAGATTGAAGGCCTCCGCCTCGGAGATCTTTCCTTCCTCGCGTCTCTGAGCAATCAAATCGCGGGTATCGGTGATTTCGTCGATCGACTTCAAATTGTAATTGAGTTCGGTCGCCCATTTATAATCGGCAGCATCCATGCAGTAGGCGCGTACGATGTAGATTCCGCGCTGGGCCGGATATTGATCGCGACACATATCGTAAGCGGTCATGCGCCTATTGTTGGCTCCTTCGATATCTGGCCCCGGATGAGAGCATCCTGCCAGAAGAACCACTCCAGCCAACACAACTGATCGCCGCACTGCCTAACTCCACTTAACTAATGGATTCGCATTACCATGGTTGGAGCCGTTGGGCGAAGGTCGTCTTTCGTTTCCTCGATACGCCGCTCGACCTCGGCAATGCGCCTCTCGACCCGGCGCAGGAGTTCGCCATGATGGAGCAATAGCGTCCGGTGCTGGCTCTGCTCAGCGCGGATCGCCTTCAGGTGCTCAAGGATCAGGCTGGTCGGGTCTTCGCTCATGGGGGCACCGTAGCACGGAGCGCGGGGTGGGTGTGAGTCGCGTCGTTCATTTCTACCCTCCATTCCCCTGCGCCGCCGCAGCCATCCAGGCAGCCACCACCCGCTGCAACGCCTGGCGCCGGATTGGCGCGCGGGAGTTCGGAACGGCTTTCTGAAGCATGGCGCGGCCGAACTCGGGATTCAGCACCATCTGCGTTGCAAGCTGATCGATCTGGGCATAGCCGGCCGCGCGCTTTGCCTTGAGCCACAATGCCGCTGCCGGCCCTATGATCGGCACAACATGCGCTACGCCGGGGAGATGGGCCGCGTGCCCAAGTCCTTCGGCCGCCTTTTCCGCCAGCCCCGCCTCCAACAGCAGGGAAACGCCGTCGCTGGTCCCCATGGCGTGCAGGTCTGCCGCCGTGCCAGGGCTGCCCGGGACCTTCGTCGCGTTCACGCTGCGCGCTGCGCGCTCGATGTCCTTGCCCACCGCGTCCATGACGCGCACCTGGGCCGGCGTCAGCACCTGCTCCAGCGCGCGCCGGACCTTCGGGTTGTTCAATGCCCGCTGAAACGCACCGCCGGCGATCTCCTTTTCGCCCGTCGTCCCAGACTCGGACGTGCTGCGGGCCTTCTCCAGCATCCAGTCCACCACATTGCGCTGGATGCCATCGATCGCCGCATCGTTCCCGCGAGCCCGTCGCATCAGATCCGCCGCCTCCCGCGCCGGGTTGTCGGCACCCATCAGGCGCGTGACGGCCGCGTGCAGGTCCGCGCCTTCACCGTCTCGTCCCAGATAGAACCGGGCCGCGCTGTCCTGGAAGTTGTTCAGGCGCGCGCGATCGGCGGCGGCCGTCTCGCCCACGGTGCGCTGGGCATCTGCGAATGTGCCAAACCGCTGGGCTAATTCCGGACGGGTAGCCAACGCCGGCGCGAACCGCTTCTGCCAAGACTGGTATCCAGCCTCGTTCCATTCTCCATTCTTGAACGCGTCACGGCGCAGGCTATAGGCTGCGTAGTCGTCCAGGGTGCGCAATGCTGCAGGCGTCGATCCGGTATCACGCAGGTAGGACTGCACACCTTCGCCACCACGTTCGCCGGGGCGCCAGTACCGCATTGCCAGTTCGGCATGCGATCCCACACCGGCCAGTGGATACTGGCTGTCCAGATCGCGGCGCCGGGCCAGCGCATTATCCAGAGTCGTCTGTGCCTTCCCCAGCGTCTCGAACTGCGCGCGCAGGGCAGGGAACTTGTCGAGGATCGGTTTATGCGCCGCCATCCAACGCTGGTATTTCGCCGTATTCAGGACGCCATCCTGCTCGGCGGCCAGTCGCAAGGAGTGCGCCGGTCCTTCGCCAAGCACACCCTGCGCGTCCTCTACCGACCCGGCAGCGCGGATCAGGTTGTCGGCCGCTTCGGCACCTTTCGGCCCTGGCGTGAATAGCTTTGCCGGGACCGCACTGGGCGACAGCCGAAATCCGGTCGAACCTTGGCCGGATTGCAGAACATCGCCCACGGTGCCCTCGCGGAACCGTTGCTTGTAATCTCGATATCCGACATTCGCCTGCTGCAAGCGTGTGCGCGCCGCCTCGTCGAAATTCGCTTTCAGGTCGGTGGCACCCGGCATGCGCGCGACCACGTTGGCGGATTCGGGCGTGGTGCCGTGGATCGCCTGGAAGGCATTGCCCTTGTTTGGCGCAGACGCTTGGCTTATATTTTGGCTGGTGTCGGCGCCTCGGCTAGCTGTGTCATCCGAGGCCGGACGAGTGGCGGTGTCCATCGTAGCGTCACTGCCGACGCTGGACGGTGAGCGGTTCACAGGAAAGCCCTGCGACCCCTTGGGATTGTCTGTGCCTATACTTGAGACAGTGCCGCTCCCCTCTCCCGCCTCCTTTTGATAGGCGGTCAGCAGCCATTTTTTTGGTTTTTCAAACCAGTTCAGGCTGACGGTCCCCTTGTGATCCGCCGACTCAAGTTGTGCGCGATTTTCCGTCCGTCGCGTCACTTCCATCTGCGAAAGAATGCTTTGCAGGTCATTCAAGACCTCGGGATGCTTCTTCGCAATCTTCGCGAGCCCGTAACCGTCTTCATAATTCTTCTGTGGGGTGCCCTCTTTCCCCCAGACCAAATCGATATCTCCGACCTGCGGATGATAAAGAGCCCCTACAGCTTCGCCCGTTTTGTCGGCAAGCAGGCGGGAAATAGCCTCATTGGCATCGTGCCGATATGTGGTGTGGATCGGTCCGAAAGGCCCTTCTGCAGGCGCTAGACCTGCGTTCCCGGCGGGAGGCGCCCCTCTTCCTTCAGGCGTCGATAGGCCCTGATCTCCCGGAGCATTTCCAGGTCCCCGAGCCTGAGGTACTTCTGCTCCATCTCCGCTAGGAACGGTGCCCTGTCGTGTGGTGGGAGCCGGAGAATTTTCACCGCCAGAATTTCCCCAGGTTCCCGTCGCGGCTTCTGTTCCAGATGGCTCTCCAGACAGTCGTTGATCGATCTCCTGATCCAGGGTCCCCCCTAGCCGCGCGCTTATACCATCTTCCGGCCGCATCGTTCCAGCCGCTATCGCCTCAGCATCATCTTCCGCCCGCCGGGATGCTGCCTCGCTCATGGCGCCATGGATCGCGTCCTGCAACTGCGATATGCGGCGATAGGACTGGGACTCGGCCCCAAGCTGAGGATCGCGTCGGATCGCGCGTAAGGCGGCGCTCGTGTTGCTCGCCAAGCTGCGCAGGTCGGAGAACGGGATCACGCCCCGAATGCCGGCCGCCGCGTCCAAAGGCGCGCGCTCGGCCGCCGACACTGCGCCGCCCAGTCCGACGTTCCTCTGGATATCGCGCGCCGCCGCGCCGACCGGACGCGCATCCAACGCAAGGGTCCCGTCCGGGTCGATCGCTTCATACAGGCGGCTGGCCGCCGCCTTCACCGGCTGCCGCATCGCATCGAGGCCCTGCTGCTGACCGGCACCCAGCGCCTGCACGTCAGTCGTCGCCGGGTTTCCGCCGGCCGCGTTCAGGGCATTCGCCACGCCGCCGCGCGCCGCTTGCAAATCGTGGTCGCTGGCTGCGAACGCCGGCGCGAACTGGCGCTGGACATGCTCGCTCATCTCCTGCCCGTACTCAGATGGCTGTCCAGCCCCGCCGATCTGATCCGCGGTTGACGTCGCGCCTTGCCGCGCTGTCGCGTCGTTCTCCTCGGCCTGTCGTTGCAGGTCGGCCAGATGTGACGTGACGTACTCGCGCATGGCCGTGCCAGCCTCGGCTGGCGCCAGACCCTCCAGCGCGGCGCGTCGGGCGAGCGTATTGATAGCTTCGGCGTTCGTGAATGCTGCGCGGCCCACGGTGTTGCGCAGGTTGCGCTCATAGCCCAGCAGACTGGTATCTCCGGTCAGTTGCCCCATTGTCGGCGTGGACCCGGGCACCAGCGTCGCCTCGTCCTGCGGCGGCAGCGCAGCGGCCAGATCCGTCGGCGTCCGACCGGCAGCCTGGGCAACGTTCCGCGCAGCGACACGCTGCTGGCCGACGGTCGTCATCAACGGAACGCCGTTCGCATCAAGGATCGGCTGTCCGGTGGTCGGGTCGATCGCGGCGACCTTCGGGCCAATCGAAAGGGGCTCGGTGACGTGCCGCGCCACATCGCTCGCCAGTCGCGCACCGCCACGTGCCAGCGCCTCGCCGCCAGCCATTCCCGCGCCGCCAGCAATCTGGCCAGCCAGTTCCGCGGTTGGGTGCCACTTCGATGATTCGGGCACCAACGCGTCAGCCATCTGGCCGCCGCCATAGGCCGCCGCGCCAGTCGCAAAATTTCCTGCGAGAGCCTGGGCACCTTCCCCCGGCCCCAGCAGCGCGGCACCAGTGCCCATACGGGCGACGCCGCGCACGCCTTGCTCGAATCCAGTCTGTGGAGCGACCTGGCCCGGCGCCGTCGCGCCGACTGCGCGCGCGCTGGCATTCACCGCCTGCGTGCCGATCTGGTCGCCGCCGTCATCCAGAAGCTCGGCGCGCTCCTGCGGCGTGAACGCCTTGCCGCCGAAATGCGGAACGATCAGGTCATGGGCCAGCACGCCGACAGTCGCCAGAGGGCGGCCAACCAGATTCCCGAACGGATCGGACATCACGTTCAGCAGGTCGCCCGCGCCCTCGACAGCCCCGGCAGCAGCGTTCTTTGCGATGCCGGACATCGTGGTGTATTTCGGCCCAGAATCCATTGCGGACGTCGGCGCGGCACTTCCCTCCGCCGGTTGCCCCGGTGGAGGGAGTGCGTTCATCGCGGCTTGCCACCGCGCGCTGATGGGATAGGGCGGCATGGGGGCGGCGCCCACCGGCGGTGCGCTTCCTGCCGCCGCAGGCTGCCATACATCTGCTGCATCCTGACCGGCAGGGAATGCCGGGGCCAGTCCGGCGCCACTGTCAGGCGTCCCCGCAGCCGGTACCGGACCTTGCGCGCCAGGCAGCGGGATGCCCGCGAGCTGCGCCCAATCTGCTGCCGTTCCCATTATGCACGCCCCTTGATCAAGCCGCTCGTTTCAAGCTGGATCATGCGCCCGACCAGCGACTGAAACTCTTGGCGTCCTTCTTTCGTCCGGTTCATCTGCGCCGCGAACACATCCATCTGCGGCTTTTCCATCCGCGACATGATGAACGGGGTAGGGTCCCCAGCGACGTTGTTCCAATCACGCTGGAACTGGGCCGCGTTGCCCTGGTAGTCGGCCGCGAAATTGTTCTTCGCGATGACCCAGTCGTTCAGGCCCATCAGTTCGCTGTTGACTGCCTTGATGCCGCTCTTCGACATGGTGTCGTTGGGGATGCCGGAGGACATGGCTTCGGTGACATGCGCGCCCCCCTGAGGGTTGTATTGATGCACGAACCCGCCCAGAAGCTGGACTGAGTTTTTCACGTAAGCTTCCTGGTCGCCCACACCCTCCAGCGGCTCCATGCCGGCCATCGACCGCAGGGCGTTCAGGCTCTTCCACAGTCCCAGACGGACCGACGAATACTTGTCTGGCGTCCAGGTCCCGGCGTCCACCTCGTGGTTCATCTGCGTCAGGATACCGTTGTTGCGCTGTGCGCCTTCCACTTGGTTGGCCGTAGCCGTCCGCACACCTTCCATGTCCTGCGCGGCCTTGGTTCGCGCCGCAGTCGCGACGTTCAGGTCGGCCTGTCCCTGCGGGCTCAGTTCTGGCTTGCCCGCGACGCCGGGGAGGGGCGGCGTGCCTGCAGCGAACTGCGCATTCCCGGCGGCCGGTGCCTGCGCGTCCCCAGCACCGCCGGATGCTTGCTGCCCGGGCGGCGCGACCATCGCGAACCGCCGCGATGCATCCCCCACGATGTCCCCGATTCGCTGTCCGGCCTGCTGCGGGTTCGCCTGCGCCGCATTCGGCAGCACCTGTGCAAGGGTCAGGTTCGGGGCCTGAGTGGCAGCACGCAACACCGTCGCCGCGCCGTCGGCGCCATAGCGGTGCGAAAGCGCCAGCGTCGGTCCGGTTGCCGGGATGCCAAGCTGACCCAGCCGCTGTGCATTCTGCTGCGCATAGGCCGCTGTCGCCTGGCGCGTCAGATCGGGGTCGGATCGCAGGGCGTTAAGCTGGTCGTCCGACTGGCCGGCCAGATCGGGACGTATCCGGCGGATAAGGGGCGCCCAGGTCCCTCCAAGGAACTGGCCGTTTCCGACCGCTGATGTCGTGGGCGTGCCGCCCGGGCCGCTGGCATTCGGCTGGGCGGGATTGCCGCTCGGGTTTTCCCACGACGTGATTGCATCCGTGTAATTAGGCGCCACGCCGGGCTGCCCGCGTAGCACGCCCAGCGCCTGCGCCTTCGTCATCGTGCGCTTTGAATAGCTGCCGTCGAGATTCTGCTGCGGCAAATCCATTGTGTCGTAGCCGGCCCGCGCCGCCGCTTCGGCGCTGGTCGTGGCGCCAGACTTCGCCGCCTGTGCCGCCACGATATCGGGCGCGGCTTCCGGACGTCCGTCAGGCCCGACACGCATGCCCTGGCCCATGGCTGCCTGATTGTAACCCATCAGGGCCTTGGCATCGGTCAGGGAGTTCATCACCGCATCCCGATGTCCGAAATTGCCATACAGATGCTGCAGATCGGTCGGAGACAGATATCCCTGCCGGTACGCCTGGACGACGTTCTGGTCCCACTCCTTGGGGGTTGTCGCATCGGACGCAAGCTGGAACAGGGCAGTGCGGCGCCGGTCGAATGCCGTCGCGAACGCCTTGTCCATATCCGGCGACATCGCCGCCAGTGACATGTCCTGCTGCGGCATCGAGAACCCGGACGGCGCGATCCGTCCGCCCCATTGCGACAGGGTGACGCCAGGAACAATTTCCTGGTCGACCGGCGCTCCGGTGTTCCCTGCCACAGGCGGCGAAGCGCCTTGCCCAGGAATCGGCACGCTAGCCAACGACGAACTGCCGCCTGTTTGCGGCGCGGCGGCTGCCAGCGCATTCGGCTGGCCACCCATCTGCTGGCCGAGGAAATACTGCCGCCCCGCGAGCATCAGCGCATTCTGCTGGTTCGCGATCTGCTTGCCCAGCGTGTCCTGATTGGCCTGCCGGATCTGCGCCGCCTGTTGCTGGGCAGCATTGTTCGCGTTGATCAGTGCCATCGGATCGGAGACGTAGGCAGCGAATGGATTGTCAGGCATCTGTTACCACCCCGCCGCTGTCGTGCCACCGGCGCCACCGAAAATGTCCGAACCGTAAGACGACCCGCCCCCGCCAAGATAATTGGCCAGAGAGGAAAGCACGTTCGTGCTGGTCCCGCTGCTGGTGTTCTGGGTTCCGGACAGACCGCTCAGCAGACCGGTTATGCCGCTGGACAGCGCATTGTTCGACGCCACCGTTCCGCTTCCCAGGGCACTGGCCAGCGACGACGAGATATTGCTCCCCGTGGACGCCGCGCTGCTGCCAGATCCTGCCAGACTCGACGCCGCGCTCGAACCGCTGCCCGCCAACTGCTGCAGGGCGGTCATGTAATTCCCGAAATTCTGGCTGGCATAGTTCTGCGCATAATTACCCAGCGCCGAAAGCTGCCCGCCCGAAAGCGACAGCCCTTTCGCCGCCGCCGCCTGGTTCAGCGCCTGCTCGCCCTGCTGCAGCGGAAAGGTGTAGTAGGGCGTCTGGGTGTACTGCTGGTAGGCATCCAGCGCACCCGACCCTTGTCCGTTCGATCCCGTGCCAAGCCCCATCAGGTCCGCGAGGCTGTAGAGCGCATTCGTGCCGGTGGAGATATACGGACTAAGGTTCGTGGTGGCCGTGTTATAGATGCCCTCGTCGTAGTTGAGGGCGTTCTGCTGGACGGCAGCTTCCTGCTTCGCAGCCTTGCTCGCTGCACTCGACCCCATCAAGCCACTGACCAGCGACCCAACGCCGGCTACCGATCCCCCGATGATCGATGTCATGGTGCGATCCACCTTTCGTAAAGCGTCTCGAACGGTGCCCAGCCCAGCCGCCGCAGGATCACGCCGTTATCCAGCGGCCGCCCGTCGGGAGCATGATGCAGTTTCGTGCCGGCGATCACGCGCCGCACGCCCCGCGCGGACAGCGTCCGTTCCGCCGTGCGCAGCAGTGCCGGCCCCGCCGTCCAGCGCCGGGCCTCGGGCGCGACGTAATACAGGTCCAGCACCGCATGCAGGACTGTCTGGTAATGCAGGTGGGTCTGGATGATGGCGATGACATAACCGACCAGGCAGCCGTCACGCCGCATCGTCACCACATGCAGGCAGTCTTGTGCGTCGATCGCCGCGTATTTCGCCAGATCGGGCGAGAGCGGCATCGCGTCATGGTCGCGTCCGACCTCGCGCCAATGGCTCTCCCACAGAACCTGCAATTCCGGAAGCACATGCGCCCATGGCTCGACCTGATAGACGTTCACGACGTGGTCACCTGCAGGCCGGCCGCCACAACGGTGAGGGCGTTCGACGCCGACGCCATAACCGCGATGGCATCCCCTGGCGATAGCACCTTGCCGATCTCGTTCGGGCTGTTCCACGTCTGGCCGCCCAGGATCGTCTGGCTGAGCGTGGTGGTGTTCGTGGCGCCCGCAGTCGATCCCGAGGGAACGAGATAGATCGTGACCTGCGCCGGCGCCGTGCCGATGTTGCAGACGCTCAGGCTATCAATGCGCGAGATTACGCCCGTGGGCGATATGTAGAGAGACGCAGCGGATGCCGGAACGGCCTGCGCGGCAATCAGGGATACGGGCTGAACGGACATGGCACCTGCATTCGCGTACACGTCCCCCGGCGGGGGGGCGTTCGGATGGCGGGCGATGCCTATGCCCTGATGTGCGTTTTTACCTTACGAGCATAGGGCGGCGCAAGCGCGTCCTATCGCACCGGGCTTATCACTGCCATTCCTACGATGTTGGTGCCCGTCGCCGCGGCTGAGAATTCCGCTCCAACAGTAATTCCTCCTTTTGACAGTAGACCCGACGTAAACGCAGATACGAAACGATTTCCTCCGTTTGTACTACCAGTCGTCCATGCAGTTTGTCCTGCCGTGGCGCCGGTCAAGGTCACCGTCGGCTCGGTGGCAGCCCCTAGGGAAGAGACCATGCCGACCGCGAAGCTGTTATTGTCTGGTATTCCCGAACCCGCGTTGATCGCGGTACCGCCGCCCGAATAATTGTTCCCTTCCTGTACCGAGACGATATTCCCCGTTGCCACTCCGGAGAGTTCGAACAGACACCCTGACCACCCCGTCGCCTGGGTCGAAAGCGTGATGCTGCTGGTGTCTCCCGGCATCGCGTACCGATAGACGATCATCAGCCCGTCGCTGGACTCGGACCCATCCATATAAAGTTGCGACCAGCCCGGAGATAGACCCGGGTTGGTGGGCCATTTCGCCCCAACATACAGGAGCATATTGCCTGCTTCGGGGGTGTTTGTCAGAGGAACAACCAGAGCTGAGGACGAATAGGCCACTACCTGACTCTGGACGATTTCCGGCGCACTCGTCTCTGATGGTGCGGCCCATGTCCCGTCGGCACGCAGGAAATTGGCTGTCCCGCCGCCGCTGGCCGGCACCGCGCCCGGGAGCGTCGTCGTGAAGCTGTTCACCAAAGCCGTCAACTGCGCCTGGTTCAGAGCCGTCGGAACCGCGCTCGAACCGCTGACATTCCCCAGCACGGTATTGCTTACGATCGGGCTCAGGCCGTCGCCGGTCGCGCTATCCCAGCCCGTGCCGTTCCACAGCGATAGCACTTTGGTATCCGTTGCGTAATAGATGCCCAGTGCCGCCGACGAAATGGACAGGGAAGCCGGACGATTGGCTGCCGGTCCCTCGCCTAGATAGTCCACGATAAGCGTGCTGCTGGCCATTACACAGGCACTCCTATTGTCTGCCCCAGGGGATCTGTCATGAATGACGGACCGGGGAGGTCACCATTGACCAGCGCGAGAACTCCCGCCGACGGCGTCCCGCCATTTCCGGTGGACCACCCTGTGTCAGTGCCGGCGCCAGACTGCTTCGACCACAGGGCACCCAATGAACTGCCGTCCCGCTGCAAGTACAGGTCCCCGATCCACCCTGCAACGCGCCCGACCGGCGATCCGAACCCGTCCAGCACCCGCGCGCCGTTATGCAGGACGACGATATCCGTCGGCGGCGCAGGCGGTGATGGCACTGCTGTCTCCGATGCCGCCACCGGGCGCGGAATAGCGGCCAGCAGCGCCAGAAGCCGTGCCTCGTTCACTCCGGAATGGAGGGCTGGCGTCGCATCCGGTGGGGGAGGATAAGACGCAGGCAGCGTCACATCCCCATTTCCGCCGCTGGGGATGGACGCCACCGGCATGCCCAGCGCCTCCGCGATCACCTGGACGTTGCGGATTGTCGTAGAGGCACCGGCCTGCAACCGCGCCAGGAACTGATAGGCCGACAGGGTCAGCGCCCCGGTGCCGTCGACGAAGGGCCGGTCCCCGACCGGCAGCGTCTGGCGCGATGGCTCCGGCATCAGTCCATCCCCGCTTCGATATCCAGATAGAACCCGATCAGGTTGCGCCGCACCGGGTCCGTCACCTGCAGGCGCAGCACCCGCTGCCGCGCCTGCCCCAGCTTCATCCAGCGCAGGCGCGTCAGGTATTCGCCCTGGCGGCCCATGGACCGGCACAGCCGCAGCGCGCTCCATGTCCGCGCCCCGTCGTCGGACCAGTCCAGCATGATCTGCGGGTCGGCCCCCACGGGCGTGTTGGCGGCCTGGTCCATGACCTCCTGATAGGTGCTGCCGGGCGGGTTGGATTCTGCTGCATCAAGGGTGCCCGAAAGGGCAAACGGACCACCGCTGCCGCCGTTATTCGCGAAGGTGTCCACCTGCGTCCCCGGCGCTACGGTCAGGAACACCGGCGGCGCGACACCCAGCGGCACCGATCCGTCCGCCCCCGGATACTGCGCCCCCCCGGCCGCGCTGCGGAACAGGCGCCGGTTCGCGACCACCGACAGATCCACGGGCGCCGGCGGGGTCGCGATGAACAGGTCGGCAAGCTGCGCCACCGCCAGGGCCAGCGTGCCGAACCGGGTGCAATATTGCGCGCCCTCGGGGGCCGGATAGGCCCCGGCCGCCGTGCCGTACATATTGCCGAAGACCAGAACCGTATCGTCCCGCACATAGGCGACGGCGTTCCAGTCGCCCCACACGCCCGTCGATCCCGGCAGCGTGTATCCGGACCAGTCCGCCGCCCCGGCATACGCCTCGCCCGAGACGGCGCCCCCGAGCTGCACGGCGTTTCCGCCGGCATAGACGAACGCGCGCACCGTATCCCACACGCTGGCCCCGGACAGG
Organism: Gluconacetobacter diazotrophicus PA1 5; assembly: GCF_000021325.1. GTDB lineage: Bacteria > Pseudomonadota > Alphaproteobacteria > Acetobacterales > Acetobacteraceae > Gluconacetobacter > Gluconacetobacter diazotrophicus. The sequence goes on from NC_011365.1 coordinate 2,716,619, forward strand.
TTGGCCTGGCTGTCGGACCGCCCGACCTTGAGGAACGTGACCAGCCAGTGCGACGTTCCGGGAATCGGCATCAGGCCAGGCTGGCCGCCATAGACATCCGTTCCGCCCGGCTGTCCGGTGGTGATGTAGGCATATTCGTCGGAAAACGGAATCTGCGCCGCCCCGGCCCCGTTCACCCAGTTCGCATTGTCGATGCTGTACATCGGCAAGGTCGCGCTGAAGGATGTCGCTTCGTTTTTCGCGAAATTCGACTCGACCAGGGCGTCATAGCCGACCGTGCCCATGGCGATCTTGACCATGGCTCCGTCCGGGTAGGCCGGCCCTATGACGTTCGCGATTTCGCTGTTGGCATTCCCGCCGGAAACTGCGTTCGCCGCCATGTCGCCCCGGCTGAAATACAGGTAATGGTTGGTCCCACCCTCTCCATCAGGCAGGAAGAACCCAACGTTCCCGTTATATTCCCATTCCGTGAGCAGATTTGTTCCCAGAGCGGCAGGGTAGGTATAATTGATCTGCGGCACCTGATACGACGCCCATGTCGCTGTGTTGCCTAGCGACGGATACAGGCCATTGATGCCGCCGGTCTTCGCGGCGCCTGAAATGATCTGCGAAATCGACGGGAAGACGCACACATTCTTGACGGCACCGGGCCACGAGTCCTGCATCATCAAGATCGGGTCGTTGATCGTTTGCGTTCCCGCCAGGAAGCACCGGCCATCGCCGTAGTCGACGCCTAATTCGCTCGTCCAGTAACGGACAAGGCCAAGGAACGTTGGTGCAGCCCCATCATTCAGCCGGTAGATCGACAGGCCGACATACCAGGACCCGAACCCGGTTGCGACGGCCAGATACTGGCCCTGCATCAGAACGCTTGGCGTTGCCCCCCACGAGAACCAGTCCGTCACAGTTCCGACCTGTGACTCCACATCGGATTGGAGCGTCGCATAAGAGACCGTCCAGACGACCGACCCCGTCGCGGACACGGCATTGATGTTCCCGCTGCCGTCACCCGAAATCATGTTGCCGAACTGGTCGGGCATGGGCGACGCATTCAGCCAATGCGTTCCGTCGCCTGCTGTGTGGCCACCGAAGGACGGATCGGCCAGAACGCCGGCTGGATTGTCCGTCCCATCCGATGGCGCCACGATCCACGGTTGCGAAGCAAGATTGGGCACCGGAACCGCCGACGACCATGTGACGCTGGACGGCACCAACGCCACATCGTTCGCGTAGACCTGCAATCTCTGGGACGATGGCGACAGCGAGAGCTGCACGTTCACCCAGGTCGACCATCCAGCGTAGGGATAACTGGCCGCCACGATCGGATTGCCGCTCGCATCCCATGCCCGGACCACGATCTGCGCCGTGCTGTCGGCCTGGTCATTGACCAGCAGCACAACAAAGCCCGGGCCACCGTCCAGCGTGGGGGAATTGCCGAACAGCATCCCATTTGGCACCGCGGCGTCCGGCAGGTAGGCCCACACGCTTGCCAGCAGATTGGCGATGAATGCGGCAGATCCAGACGGTGCCCCCGCATGTGTCAGTTTCGACGGCGCGGTGATTTCCACTCCTGTCGGCGCATAGGTCACGTTTTGCGTCGTGGGGGCGCCCGGCAGCCCAATTCCGGTTTCCACGTCCAGCTCGAACCGCTGCATGAACACCCGGCGGCGCGCGTCGTGAATGGGCGGCGAGACGATCATGCCGCGCATCGTCGCCCCCAGTTCGGTGTAAACCTCGAAACTGTGCTGCGCGACAGTGCCGGTCAGGGAATCGTTCAGCAGCGTGCGTCCGTAGGCCTGCACGGCACCGCTGATCCTCCAGCGCCCGATGGAACTGTCCTCGCTGCCTCCGGTCCACGATTCCCGCTCATGCCATAGGCCGGTCGCCACGTCATAGACCCAGCTTGCCGGGGCCGAGGGAAACAGCAGGTTGATGAACTTGTGGCCTTCCAGCGTGTAACTGAAGCAGCGCGCATCGCTGCGGCGCGAATACGACTGCCACGCCCCCTCGGTCGCATGGGTCGAAATGCGCTCCGGCTGGAATCCGTTCAGCCTGTAGAACACCCCGTCGTCGCCTAGGAAGAAGGTCGTGTTATCCTCCAGGCAATGGGCATGCGGCCCGGCAATCCCGCGCTGGATAAAGGCGCCATCGAACCGCTGGAACGGAAAGGTCGGCGGCGCATTGCCCGCATCATACCACACCTCCGTTCGCGCCGCGCCGAACAGCAGAAGCTGTTCATGCGTGTTTGTGATCGCCAGAAGCATATCCGGCGTCGCTTCTTTCGTTGCGAACTGCGTACCGTCGAAGGGCAGTAGGCCGCCTTCCGGCGAGATGAAGAACTCCCGCGTCCCCGCCCGGTTGAACACGAAATAGGTGTCGAAATACACGACGCTGTCGGCCGGGTAGAAGTTCTCGTCGGTGATCTGCTCAATCCCGCCGGCTACCGTATAGTACCAGCCGGAATTACCATCGACCCAGACGAGATAGGTGTCATTGGTATCCATCGACACCGGACCCGTAACCCAGGTGCTACCGAGTGCCGTGGCGTTGCCGTTATCGTCCACTTGATAGAGCGTCTGCCCGGACACCACGTACAGGATGCCGTTCATGACACATGTGCCGAGGATTGGGCCGCTGCCGCATTGCGCGAACGCGACCAGCCCGGGGCATCCCCACACGCCGATCGGTGATTTCGCGTCCTTCGGTTCGGATTCGGCATAGAAATTGACGCAGCGCTGCGCGTCCAGCGCGACGGATCGCGCCCGGTAGGACTGCACCGCAAAGGGAACGGCTTGCACCACCATGACGATTAACCCGACCGTCCGGCCGGGCCGACGCCCGCGCCGAACAGCACCGATTGCGGCTCGCGGTCCCAGCCCTGTGCCACCATCAGTTTGCTGCGCGCCTCCTCCTTCAGCAGGGCGTACTGTGCCGGATTCCCGCGCGGATTGTTCGATCCGTTGAACTCTGGCCACATTTCCACCGCCAGGTTCCAGCGCATGGCCGCTAGCCATTCGTCCGGGAAGTCAGGGGCGGACGTGAGCGTCGCGAAAGTCGTCAGCGGACGTTGCGCCGTGAACTTCAGTGCGTTCCGGTTGTCCGATGGCGCTGGCCAAACGTGGATTACGCCATTGCCAAGTTGGGGGTCATAAAAGAACTGCGTCACCGTCCCCGGCGTCGTCTTGTTCGGCACGGCGGCGTAATCCAGCCGCGACATCGGCACGACTGGGATTTCGATCGCCTGTCCGTCCGGCGGCGCGAAATGGTACCGGCGCGCGCCCGGAACGCGCAGAGGCCGGATCAGCGGTGTGGCATAGGACACCACCCGCGCCCCAGCCGACGCCTGCGCGGGAAGGGCCGCCGTCAGCGTTGCCGTAGTCCCTGACAGAGCAGTTACGGTGGTCCAGAAGGTGCGCCCAGCACCCAGCCATATGCCGATCTGGCTGCCCACCGCCACGCCGCTCGCAGAAGACAGGACGACGTCTGATGCCGACGATAGCGCGGTAGCGGCAAGCGTGGCTTCGGACCATTGGCTGCTGACGGTCGCCTGGTCGGGCGACGTAGAGCCCAGCAGGTAGCGTACCTGCCCCGGTTGCAGGAACAGCGTGCAATCCTCTTCGGCCCAGACATGAATGCCGGAGGCCTGCCACGCCTGCACCATGGCGTTCAGCGCCGTGAACGCGTTTTCGATCAGTCCAAGGCGAGGCACATCCTGCGGGCCGACAGCGCCGCATAGACGCAGTGCCCCGGCAATCATCTGATACAGAGACTGACTGAACGGATAGGTGGTGGTGCCCTCGGGCTCGACGTCCCATTTGGAAACGACGGCGAACTTCTCGTCCGCCATGCCCTTCAGCATCTCCATGCGCGCCTGCGGGCAATCGTATTCCGGCCCCAGTTCCACCGCCAGGGCGAAACGCAGGGCCGACGACCATTCCTGCGGCACATCCGCCGTGTCGGCCTGGCTGCCGAAATCCTGCAAGGGCCGCTGGCAAGTGAACCGGATCAGCGTCGATCCATCCGCCGGGGCAGGGAACACGCTGAATATCCCCGACCCAAGCTGCGGGTCGTAAAAATATTGCGCGGGAGCCCCTGGAGGCGCGGTCTTGCCGGACAGGTTCGCGTAGTCGAGACGCGACATGGGGATCAGAGGCGTTTCCACGCCAGTGGTCGGGTTGACCAAACGCGCTCCGATGACCTTGAGCGGACGCACGAATGGCGCGCTATAGGATGCCACCACCGCGCCGGCCGATGCCTGCGACGGCAGCGCCGAGGCCAGATAGACCATTGTGCCAGATACCGAGGCAACCGACGACCAGAAGACCGGTCCGGAATCCAGGACGATGCCAATCTGACTTCCCGCCACGATGCCAGACACGGAAGCTAGGGCGATCTGCGCCACTCCGGTCGCCGCCAGGGCGGTCGATGCCGTGATGCCGGCGGCCCCTGTCGCGTGATCCGGGCTGTTCACGCCGATCGCATATTGCGCCTGCCCCGGCTGCAGGAACAGTGTTCCCTCGGTCTGCGCCCACACATGCACGCCTGACACCTGCCAGGACTTGATCAGTCCGTTCAGCGCCATCATTGCGTCTTCGTATTCGTTGGCAGGCGGCGTCTCACCACTGGCGATGGCGCCGATCAGCCGCAGCGCACCGTTGATGATGGCGGAGGCGCTAGGGTTCCACGTCGCGGTTCCGCTGGTCGTCATGCTGCGCCGGGTCCAATCCAGTTCAAGGGGGCCTGTGGCGCCGTGAGATCAAGCACCATGTTCTGCGCCGGGTCGCCCAGCGTTCCGACCGACGCTGGCAACGGCGTAGCGAGCGCGATCGTGGAGCCCTCGATCGACGTGATCTGCGCAGTGAAATTGATGCCGCTGTCCAGCATGATCTGCAGCGTGTCGCCTGCGGTCATGCCGACCGCGGAATCGACCACGATGGCGAACGCACCTACCGATGCAGCCTGCGTGATGAAGGTGCCGACCATCATGAACTGGTTCTGCTGGCGGGGACGAGCGACATCGACCGTCTGGTCATCCACGACGCCGCGCACGAAATCCTGCGGCTGCTGCGGCTCCCAGCGCTTGCGGTCAACGACAGCCTGTCCGGTCTGGCCGCCGGGAATGGTGCGCGTCCGCGACCGCCGGACCTTGAAGCCCGAAATGTCGTCCAGCACGTAATGGTCGGCCGGGTTGTAGTACCACGCCTCGGTCATGCCCGGCTCCTCAGAACTGCGGAACGCCCTTGATCATTTCCAGGTCGATAGTGAACGCGCTGTCCGCCGCCGCGCCGATCGTCGTCAACAGGATCGACCCCGTTACGCCCGGCGTCTTCGGGTTCGGAATCCCCTGGAACCGCTTGAAGTCCAAATGTCCGAACCCCGAAAGCGTAACCAGATCGACCGGTTCGGTCGCGTCCCATTGCAGCCGGACCACCATGCCGTGCACGTCGTAGACGATCCGCTTGACCTTGAGATGGACGCCGGGAGGCTGGGTCTGCACGGCATAGGCAGCGGACTGCGCGTCCACAATCTTGACGGCGGACAAACCTGTCCCGTCGCTCACGTCTGTGAACTTCATGATCAGGTTGCGAGGGCCGTTCTGGATGATCTGTGAAGTGGTCACGTCGGCCATGGTGCGCCTTATTCCAGAATGCCGGCAGCCGTCAGGGCCGCGTTGATGCCGTTCACCGCAGCGGCCAGCGTGGACAGATCGTTCTTGACTGCCGTCAGGGCCGTGTTGACGCTGGTCAGCAGAGCCGCAGACGTATCCGTTGCCGCAGCCGTCGCGACGGGGACCGCCTCCAGCGCGTCGCCCTGCGACGTTCCGCCGCTATTGTCGGTCAGTTCCGGGACGGCCGGCTGCTGAGTCGGGATGGACAAGGGGCTTCCATTCTGCTCCAGGCCGGCACCGACATCCACACCGTTCGGAAATTTCGTGGTCTTCAGGGCCATCGCGCCCTCCTGTCACATCAGAGAAAAGCGGCCGGGTAATGCCCGGCCGCCTGGATCACTTGCGGCGCATCGTGCGGCGCGTCCGCTTGTCGCCGTTGAACTCGCCATCCTTCTTGCGCTTCTCGTCACGCGCGGCCTTCACGCCACCCTTGCGATCGGCTGCCTTGGACGGCTCCTTGCCGTGATGATGATGGTGGTGATGGATGTGGACGTGGCCCTCGGCTTTCGTCTCGGTCATCTTGCGGGTTGCCATGGTCTGGTCCTCTACCCAATGAGGTGCCGACCGAAGCCGGCGCCGGTAAGCCCCGCGCATGATGCGCGGGGCCGGTGATCACACGCCGGGCGTGCCGTACAGCCCGCGCCAGTCCGCCCAGTAGCCGGAATAGCGCTCGTAGCAGGCGGCCTTCGCGTTCTTGGTGTCGAAATCGTTGTCCTGGTCGAAGGCGATCGGATCGCGCTCGAAATAGGTCAGCGAATTGGGCACGTTGGTGCGGATGAACCACGCCGTCTGGCTGGTGAAGTAATGGTTCAGCTTGATGCCTTCGGGGAACGCGTTGGTCGCGCGCAGCACGTTGATGGCGTTGTTCGCCGTGTCGTTCTGCAGCACCGAATTGCACACCCGGTTGGCCTCGAACCACAGGGCCGAAGGCACATGCAGGGACCGCGGCAGTGCCGAGATTTTCATGCCCCGGTTGTTCTGGCACTGCATGGCCTGAATCACCAGGTCTTCGATCGCCGTCTCGGACAGGTCAGCCGCCGTGGTCAGCAGGTTCGACTGATTGCCCGACAGCGTGGGATGCGCGTTGGAGACCAGCGATACACCGTCACCGCCCGGCGCCGAGGGCGAGAATGCCATGTTGTAGATGCCGGCCAGCACGTTTTCCTTGGTCTGACGCATCGAGAACGCAAGCTGGGATGCGCGCCGCTTGGATACGGTCTCGTACAGGTTGTCGCGCAGCTCCTCGTAGGTCACGATGTAGCCCAGCGCGTAGGCGACGTGCGTGAACCGGCTGACCGATCCCTGCGATTCCACGTCGTAATAGATCTGCTGCCCCTGCGGCTTCACCGGCGCCAGGCCGAAGCCGGTGATTTCGACTTCCTCCTCGTACGCCTTGTCCGAGGTCTGCTTCTCGAACAGATCCAGGTATTCGACGCGGTGTTCATCGTAGCTGCGCCCCCACCACGCCTTGATACCGGGCCAGAGGGCTTTCGGGTGTGCGCCCGTCGTGATTACGGCCATTGGGAAAGCTCCTCAGACGCCGGTGGTGTTGGTGATGGTGTGCAGATTGATGCGGCACAGCCACTTCGCATTCGTGCCAATCGCGTTGTCGATCGCCTGCATCGCGCGCAAGATGCGCATCTGCCCGGTGGCCGTCGTCTCCGCGCTGCTGGACTGGATCTGCCAGCCGGAATTTCCGGTCACGAGCGACCCGGAACCGGCTACCAGATTGATGTTCTTCGACGCTGCGCCGGCGGTCAGCGCGCCCCCTACGGAATCCTCCTGCACAAGGAAGACCAGGTTCGGGTCGTCAGCAACGTAGACGTATCCGGACTGCCCGGCCGGCAGATACACGGGCGTGTTCTGCAGCACCGTCTGCACCAGCTCGCCGGCATTGTTGGCGACGCCCTGCATCGACCCGGTGATGTAGCCGGACGCTCCGGCGGTCGCGAGGCCTACGGCTGGCACGCCATTGGCGTCAGCTTGGCCGTCCAGCACCACCAGGGGATCGCCGACGAAAAGGGCATTCGGGTTGCCCGGAGGGACGTAATAGACCTGCATGCCGCCGCTGTAAGGAGCGCCGGACGTGTAGGCCAGCGGCTTCAGGCCGCGGGGCACATTGGGATTCATCGTGGCAGAGCCTCTGCACAGTTGAGACGCGGCAAGCGCGTCCGTGCGCGTGCCGATAATCATTCCTGCGGTGTTCTGCCTTTGATGTCGCGCCGTTGACTTTGGCGCAGCCGGCCCGCGCTATGGGGCCGGGGTAGTATCCGGCATCATCCTGGACGCCGGAGTCTTATTGATCAACGGCGTTCCTCGCTGATCTTGATTCCTGTCGCAACGGGCACATACTGCGCGCTGCGATCGGCACCGGTCGGGCCGCCGGGGACTTGACCGTTCCTGATCTGGTCCATAATCACCCGATGCTCGGCATCTTGCGCCGCCATATCTTCCCGATACCACTCTTCGGGTATTTCCATCAAGTATGCAATTTGCGGTCCGCCGCCGCGCGTGACGCCCACCGTCATGCTCACGGGTTTTCCGGAATCGTCCATCACCTGCGTGTAGCCGGCTTCCTGCGCGCGCGCGATGCGGCCGGGCTCGTCATTGAACCAGTGCCTGTGGTAGCCGTCGCGGTTCGGATACGCCAGCTTCTGCTCATGGGTGCCGAAGGGCTTGCGGCCACCCGGGCGCTGACGGACAGGGCCAGCCGCCATATGGTTCTCGGCCACGGCAGAGGCCCGGCGCTGTGCGGACTCGTTCAGGGGTATGCGGCTCATGCTTCGTTCTCCCAGTAATATCCAGCCCATTCGTCCTTGGTCAGCGGCTTGCCCTTCCCCGACAGCGCGCGGGCATAGCGATCGTATTCTTTCCGAACATCAGCGGGCAGCGCCTCGAACCCGCGCGGGTTGGGCTTGCGCGCACCATCACCGCTCGGACTCGATACGGCGGCCGGCGCAGCGCGGCGCGTGTTCTCGAAAAGCGCAGGATGCAACTGACGCACCTTCTTCCGTGTGATTTCCAGGCGCTCGGCCAGCGACAATCCGGGATGCTGGCGGTCCACCGACGACTGGATCGCGATCGCGTCCTGACGGGCTTCGATGTTCGTGGTGAACCACGGATTGGCCTGCACGAAAGCCGCGACCTCGGGTGCCGGTCCCTTCGGCGGCACGGTCGGTTCCTCTTTCGACGCACGCGGTTCATCCTTGCGTGGTGCCGGTGCGCTCTCACGCAGGCTTTGGATTTCCTGATCCGCGGCGGCGAAGGCCGTCGCATCCCCGCTGGCCACTGCGGCTTGGCGCCGGGCTTCCAGATCGCGCATCGCCCGCTGATATGCCCGCTCGTCGCTGCGCCGTGCACGATCGGTCAGATCGGACAGGGCCTGACGGGCTTCGCGCATCTCGGTCTGCAGACCGGTATAGCGGTCTTCCAGCGCCCGATAGTTCTGCTGCAGAATCGGGAGGACTTTCTCGCCGCGATCCAGAAATTCGTCGGCCGGCCGCCACCGGTCGGGGTCACCGCGGAATTCTTCGCGCGGGACCCATCCCATGCGACGGGCACGATCTTCCGTCTCGTTGATCTGCGGTGCGGCGTCGGCGGTGCTGTTCTCCAGATCGGCGTCGATCTCGGACGGCGCTTGGCTCAGTGCTTCCGACATTATTTCGGCTCTCCTTCGTTGTTGGTGCCTGCGTCAGATATGGCGATCGCCGCGATGCACCGTTGCGACATCAGCCGATACATCTGGCCGTCCTCGCCCTTCAGCAACTGGCCCGCATAGCGCTCGAAATAGACGCGGTCTCCCGGGTTCGGCACTTTGCCCTCCCAGGCGCGCTTGCCGTCGTCATCCCAGCGGAACGCCGCCGGGCCAACCGCGATCACCGTGCCGTGCTCGGCGGCCAGCGTCTGCCGCTCGACATACTCCGCCGGCAGTTGCACCGCGCCGCTGGTCATGTCCGCATGCACGTCCGCCAGCACCAGGATCTTGTCGTCCAGCGGTACATAGCCGGCCCGGTTCACGCCGTCCCAGTCGCTCGCCACGAATTCCTGCTGGTTGAATTTCAGAATGCGTCCCTCACGCATCACTCGCTCCCTTCATAAAAATTCTTGATCGCGTCCCATTGCAGGTCAGCGATTTCGCCCGCGACGGCAGCGCGGCCACGGGCTTCGTGCTCCTGCGCCAGCGTCACCGTGCCGGCACGCCACTGCGCGAGCATCTGCTGCTCGATTTCATCCCGGTAATCCCCCAGGAACAGCAACACCGCCCGGCTCACCGGATGGTGGCGCCACGACCGGAACTCCCCCTCCGACAGATCCGCCAGTCGGTCCAGTCGCTCCTGTCGCTGGGACTGCGGGTCCGGTGGTTGCTGGATCGGTGGTGAGTGCATCGAGCGCTTCCCTCAGGTGTGTCAGTTTCAGGTCCATCCATGTCTGGTCGATGGATGCATCCGCCTTGCGGGCGTTGGCCAGATGCAGGATTGCGTTGGCCAAAGCGCCGATTTCCTGAGCCCGCATGTGGGGGGCCCGCATATCCAGTTCCCGGCGCTCGCGGTCTTCCCGCAACTGCAACTCGGCCATCTGGTGCATGGCTTCAGGATTCGGAGGCGCCTGGTCCTTCAACACCTTGTCCAACTCGCCGATGCCCGCCGCCTCCATCGCGCGCCGACGGATCTCATGCCCGTCGCACCACGGGTCGTCCTTGAACGTCAGCAGGAAATTCGCGCGTGCCATCTGCTGCTGGTCGGTGACGGCCTCGGGATCGGAGACCGGCTGCACTCCGCTGCCATGCTCGTAATCGGCCTGGGTAACCTCGAAATACTGCTCGCCCAGGCGATAGCCCGCGTCGTCCGGCAGGTAGAGCCGATTAAGACGGTAGAGCTTGTCGAACTCGGCGCCCAACGCGCGATGGACGCGCTTGAAGATGGCGCTGAACACCTTCATGCCCTGCTGGATCACAGCCAGACCGAGGATGCCCGGGGTGTTTCCGCCCGGCATCGCTCCGGACAGGATGTCCTTGATCGACGCGATCTCGCGGCCGGCCTCGACCAGATATTGCAGAAGCTGGAACAGTGCCGGGCTCGGCCCAGGAAACTGCAGCGGCACCATGTTTTCGCGCAGCGTCGCGCCGGGCGTGTTCACCACCTTGTATTCGCCCACCTGGAAGCGTACCGAACCGGTGTTCAGCGACATGCCTGATCCGATGAAGCCGCCGCCGGCGTTCGCCAGGTGCCCGGCGTCAAACATCTGGTTCAGGCTGGTGTTGATCGCGCCGTTGAGCGGGTAGAGCAGCGACCCGAAACCCATGGCATAGATTGCCGATTGGGGCGACGGGATGAACTGGAATCGCGTATAGTAGGGAACAGCCTCGATTTTGCGGATGCGATGCGTGACCGGGTCGAACATCACACCATCCGCATCGAACCCCGCGACGATGCGCGCAAGTTGCCCGGAATCTCGGGCGATGGTGACGATGTAGGGTTCGGCATAGCCGTCGCCGTCCAGGTCCCACCGCCGATGCTGCTCTAAGAACGTGACCGGCGCGTCTTCATCCTGTGACCCGTCATCGTGATTGGTGCCGTAATCTTCGTCCAGAAACAGCCCGGCCCGGATGCGCTCCTCGATCTCCCAGGGGTAAAGATCGATCTCCTCGGTCATGCGCGCGGCCGTCGCGAACGACTTGGCCTTGTAGTTGATGCAAAGCCGCAGCGGGTCCACCGTCTCGCTGACATTGCGCTGCAGGCCGGGGTCGAAATAGGTCTTGCGGAACATCGTGCCGACAATGGACAGCTTCAGCAGAAGATCGTCGGTCTGCTCCTCCCAGTCTTCCATCTCGTTCAGCAACTGCCAGCTCATGTGGCCGCCGATCCGGTCGGCGCGCGTCCGCTTGGCCCCAGGTTGCACCAACCAGACTGGTTTCCCGTCCGGTCCCATCATCGGCTGTCCAGTGCGCGGATCGGGCGCAGGCATACCATCATCCGCACCGACGACCGTACCGCGCACCACGTCACGGCCACGCACGATCCCCGGATAAGCCCGCGCCTGAAACTGGATCGCCGCCGTGGCCACCAGCGGGTAGACGACATTCGACGCCCCCGGCCACGGATAGGTCTTGGGCTCCGTGACCTGCTCGGCCACCTTCAGCCAGTCCCGGCACTGCTCTTTCCACTCGGTCCGGCTGTCATCGTCGGTGCGGTAGTCACGCGAAACGCGGTCCGCGATCTCGCCGCGTTCGGAATCGGTCAGTTCTTCGGCGATATTGATGCTGCCGATCCAGTCCATGAGCTGCTCGGCAGCGTCCATGTCGGGACCTACTGCATCGTCATCTACGATCTCGGAAGGGGCCTCCGCGGCAACTCCTTCGAAATCATCCTCCGGCGCCAGGGCGTGTGCCATCTGATCAGCCATCGCGAGGGATTCGCTCACCGCACAATCTCCGCGAACTCGCCACACACATGCTCGGGCACCACCGGAGGAAAAGTGGCAAAGGGCTGCGGCGCCAGTTGCCCCACGCGCGGCGCGGCCTGCGGCACCAGCACCACCGTCACCTGCGGGGGGAAGCGCCGACAGACCACATCACCGGCCTCGACTGCATGATGCCGGCACTGACGACACGTACGCGCTGATGCGACAGATCCGCGCGCGGCCGGGGCCACCAGGTTCGTCGGCAGAATCAGACCCGACATCTCAATACCCCGTCACGTTGGAGCGCGTGCTGTCGTCCAGGCGCTCGTTGTAATCGTCGTCATCAGCCAGAGGGACGCTCCCGGAGCGCAGCGATCCGCCGAAGATCCGCGTCGCGGCATATTGCAGCGCGTCCATCGGATGGGACCATTTGTTCTTGTCCGGCTTGTCGGTGAACTTCTCACCGGATACCTGCATGCGCCGGTACTGATATCCGCCCATGAAGCCACGCCGGAGCGACGTGCAGCGCGGATGCAGGATGAAGCCGGACTGCGCGCCGTCAGCCAGCGTGCGCAACGGTCGGCGCACGCTCTCCAAACGAATTGCCAGCGTCTGCAATCCGCCCTCAATCGCGATCCCCTTGCCATAGAGGATCTCGAAGCACGTCCGCTCGTCCGTCTGGGCCTTTTGCATACCCGCCGGGTCGCCCACGTCGATGAACTCGGTGCGCGGGAAATGCTGGGCGGAATGCGCGAGAACCTGGTCGGAAAACCGGTCCACGCCCATCGCCGTCGCAACCAGTTCGTCCACCACGATCCACTGGCCAGACGGCAGCATCTGACTGAACACGCACGCGGGGGTCAACCCGAAATCCCATGAACGATAGACCGGCAGATCCGGCACCGTACGGCATTCTCGGCAATGGAACGTGTCGGAATACTCGGGGAAGACCGCCTTACCATCCATGACGAAGCCGTAATCGCCGTCGATGTAGACCTTGACGTATTCCTCGGTCTTGCCGACTGCCAGGCGCTGGTAATAGGCCGGCGGCAGATTATCGAGGTTCTCGGCGTTCGGTGCGCGACCGGAGGGCTGCTTGAAGATCCGCGCATACCGCTCGACCGTCATGCCGGGAATCACCTGGGCGATCGCCTCGACCGCGTCGGTATGGTCCTTCTCCTCGAAGAACTTGTACCACTCAGATTCCGCGTCCGGTGGGTTGGTGTCCATGATGATGCCAGACCACGTCGCGCCGCCGTCGCGTTTGGCCGGATAGCGCCCGACGCGTCCCTGCACGGCCTCGATCACGGCCCACGGCACTTCCCGCGCCTCGTTGATCCAAGCGCCAGTCAGTTCCAGCGACAGCAGGTTGCCCACCTGGTCCGGCCGGTCCAGCGCGCGGAACAGTAGTTCGATCTCCGCCGGCTTCTCGTCACCCTGCGCGGCCAGGCGGTTGATGGTGTAGGAGTGCTCGGACGGCTTCCATCGCCCGAACTGCATCGGCGGGAACCACTGGTGCACGGTGCGGATCGTGGTGTCTTCAAGCTGGCGGTACGAATTGCGGATTACTGCCCAGCGTGACCGCCGCACTCCGTCCGGACCGGGCGCCTGCTTCAGTCCGCGCAGGACCATTTCCCAGACGCAGCCGGACGACTTCCCGCTCCCGAACGGCCCCATAAGGCCGCGAACGAACGCATCCGAGGCCATGAAGTCCCTGACGGTGGGAACGGACTCCCGATTGTAGGTGAGGGCGCTCACGCTCAGCGATGCGCCTCTGCGCGCCCGTCGTGGTGCGCGTGCTCGCCGTCCTTCCCGATCGACGGGAACTTGCGATGCACCGCGCGGCGCACTTCGGCGCACTCGGCCGGCGTTCCGTGCTGGGCGACGCGGGCCAGGGCATTGCGCGCGTGGCTTTTGTCCGGGATCGGGTAGGATCGGTCGGCCCCGGCAAAGTCACGGGCCGGCATCGCATTGCGTTGACGCGTCGTCAGATTGGCCATGTCATCGTCCTCCCGCCGGCCGTGACCGCGGCTTTGCCGGCGCTGTCGCCGTGATCGTCGGCTTGGTCGGAGAAAACTCCTCGTGCTCGAAATACTGGCCGCGCTTGGTGCCGGATCGGGCGATCAGGTAGCCATTGCTGATCTTGCGGATGCGAACGCTTTCGCTGTCCGAGGACGGCGCGGAGCCGAAGACCGCGCGGGGTTTGGTAGTGCGGCTGGCCATTATCGGCGCTCCTCCTCGAATTCCTCGACCGGCGGAGGCGCCTCGCGCGTCGCCATTGTGTTGGTGATCGCCGATCTGGCGAACGCCGGGTGGTCGAGAGAGTCCGACCAACCCGGCTCGTAATCGCTCGGGGGATCGTCAGGCGCATCCCCCATCTCCATCAGCCCTTGCGGTGATGATGCGGCCCATGGTCGGGATTGGCCGACGCCGGCAGACGGCCGCCGCCACGCGAGACATGCTTTCCGCACGCGCGGTCCGCGTCGGAGAGGATGCGGCCCGTGTCGAGATCGCGGTCGGGGTGTTCGTGGCCGCCCTGGACAGACTCCAGCGAGCGGATCCCGAAGCTCTCGCGCTCGCCCTCGATGCGCTTTCCTTCGGCCATGGCTTTGTGTTGACGGATGCCGGACATTGTTTTGACCCTCAGTTGATGATGACCTGGTAGACGGGTGCGGCATCGATCGGCTTGCCGTCCGCCCCAAGTTGCTGGTTGACGGTCTTCAGAAGACCCAGATGCCGCGCCAGCAGATCGAGGCTGGGCGTCTTGGGCGACAGCTTGACCGTGAAATTTCCCGCCTTGTCCCACGACCATCCAACGATCGCCCGGCGCACGTCTTCGGGAAGCGCTGCGATATCTTCGGGGCCTGACATCGGATGAGCCGCTATGGCACCGACATCGTAGAAGGCCATCCGGGCCAACTCTGTCACCACCTGATCTTGCGTGACCTCTGTGCGCGTCTGACGCGCCGCTTGTGCCTCATGGACGGCCGCCTGCACGCTAACGTTCGCTAACAGCCGCGCAGCCTGCTCATTGGCCGTCTTGGGGCTGTATCCGGCCCGTATGGCCGCTTGTGTCGCATTGAGGTCCACAAGGTATTCCGCGACGAACCGTTCCTGTCGGGGCGTGAGCGCGCTCATCCCGCAACCCTCACGAAGCGTCCCGTCTCGGGATCACGGATCAGCGTCCGGAACCTCAGCTTCTCTCGCAACGCCCGGTTCTCATCCGTAAGGTGTCCGACCATGTCGCGCAACGATGCGACCTCGAGTTCGAGCGCGTCGGTCTGACCTTGTCGGTCGATCCAGTTACGGATGGCTATGAGCATGCACCTATCTCGGAAGATATCGTCACCTACGACGATAAGGAATCTATGGGATGCGTGAGATCGCGCAATCGTACACCCGACATCGCTTTCGGATAAACACCGATTTTTATCTCTTCCGAATTTTTATAGGGGGTTTAGAGGGTTTTAAGGGGTAGTTTCCTCTAGGGTACCGAAAGTGTCAGTGCGAATTTCCACGCATGCGCGGAAACGACCCCTTAAAACCACACAAACCCCCCTCATTCTTTCAGGACCGCCCACTTCTTTGTCTTATGCTTGGTGCCGACATCGACAATTTTCAAGCCGTCGGTGAGACGGCCGCGATTATTCAGGAACCACCACCCCAACCTTCGAGGGTTGATCTTGCCGGCCGGCGTCCCAGCGATCTTCAGGAGCGCTGTCCTCAGATCTCGATACTTCAGCCCAACCTTGTAGCCAGCCAGGTCCGTATCATCGGCCTGCGAAAGTTCGTCGATCTCGTTCGCGGTCCGAGCGCAGTGCTCTCCAATTCCGATGGCCTCGGCCAGAAGGCCGATGACTTCCGACCGCTCCATGAACTCAGGATCGTCTTCCCGGGCTTCGACCATGGACAGGCATGGGTCTTCCTCTCCCAGCCAGACAAGAGCGCTCCGCACTGTCCTGCTCCAGACCTCGAATGAGGCCATCGGTGCCAGCCCGGCATCATGGCCGGATGCAAGGTAGGCGCGGACGATCGTCAAACACGCTGCGACGTATTTACCGCGGTCTGCGGCGACGACCTGGACGGGGTTGGTCCGGAACTGCCGCAGTTCCGGCTGCTCCATTTTGGGATCCAGGCTGGCCATGACCGTTCTCCGGGTCATGTCTCCCTTCACCCGCAGGGCATTTCCCGTCGCGAAAATCACGGCCTTATTGTCGATCTCGATTGAGTTGGATTTCCCAAGCTCGCGCAACCGCACGATCGGACGTTCCACCGCCTGGCACAGTAGGTCGCCGCCCAACTCGCCGTTCACGTTGTCCAGAGACATGATGGGATAGCCGGACAACAGCAAGCCGCCCAGACGCTTGTCCATTTCCTCTTGATCATGGCCTGCGTTCGTAACCGGACACTGCCGACCGGTGGCAATCGACGCAGCCAGATCGACGAGATAGGACTTTCCGGATCCAGGCGCTGTCGCCCGGAAGGCAAACATAGGGCAAACCGGCATCATCCCGCGCACGACCGGCGTGATCAGCCCGGCCAGCGCAACCGATCTGTCAACATCAGTCTCGAAGGGAAAATCCTGCAGAAGGACGTTCAACGAGTTGAGGGATCGCTCGGCCTCCCTACGAGTAGGATCGGGCAGCGTCATTTCGAGGAGAGGGTCGTCAACGTGGTAGAGGCGCGTAACCGGATCATAACCCGGCGCCATCAGAACGGAACCGTCCGGCCGAAGCGTGGGCGTTGTGATGACCCCTGATATCGCGGGGAAGGGCCACGACCCCGAGCGGCTCAGGATGATCTGTGCTACGGCTGGCGGCGGATCAATCTGCTTCCACCCGTTGGCCCGCTTGTCATATTTGTTCCATTCCACGACCTGACACAGCAGGTCGGTCATGGACGCCGCTGTGATGTCGATCAGGCACGCGGCATAGGTCGTGCGCCCATCCGCTGCGGCAACCTCTCTTTTTCCCGGCCGCGTAAGGCTGGTGCCGCGCTGATAGACGGGAGCGTTCGCCGCCATAAGGGCGCGCTCGCCAGCCGTCGCGACGAGATCGATCTCGCCAGCACGGACCTGGATGGGTTCCAAGCCAGCAGCCCGACGCCCCAACTGCTGTATCGGTGCGGATTCCGGAGGCCGCTTGACGGAGGCACCGCAGAGGATCGGCCCGACATGAGAGCGGAACCATTCTCGAACGTCCTCTACCCGCAGATCAGCGGCATCAGCACCGGGGTCGAGGTCGGAGACGTTGACCATACGCACGGATGCTGCGATTCCGCTCAGGATATCGCGGATTTCAGCGGCCGCCTTTTCGCCCGGTTCGTCGTTGTCCGGCCAGATGATGACCTTCTTACCAGCCAACGCCGACCAGTCGGCCCGACTGACGTTTCCCGTGCCCGCCGTCCAGGTGGTGCATGCCATCTTAGGGAACATCGCCTGCGCCGCATCAGCGGCCTTCTCACCTTCGCAGACGACGACGGTGGAGCAGCGCGCGATGCGATCGAGGCCGTACAGAGAGCGGGGGGATGCCGCATGGCGCAGATGCCACCCTGCGCGTCCTTGAAGGACACCCCAAGTCAGCGGCATGATCCTCTTCCGGTCTGTCTCAGTCGCATCCCGACGCATGACGTATCGCTCCGGGAATCCATTGGCATCGCGATAGACGTATACATGATCCCAGCCGCTCCAGTCGGGCGCACGCGCATCTGCGGGCGGTCGGACATGCGGGACCCACTCCGCAACGGTAGATGGAGAGGCTGGAGCCGGGTCAATCGTATCGGACGTCACGTGAAGGATTGTCCCCAGTTCGCGAGCGGCGGCCACGCGGTCGCCATTATGATGGAGGGCTGCATAAAGGCTGATCGGATCACCACCACGCTGGTCGGACGAGAAGTCCGCCCATTTTCCCGTGTTCAGGTTGATTGAAAGGGACCGACCGCGCGCTCCATCCAGGGAGCCCAGAACCCACTCGTTTCCATGCTTGCGGCCAGCCGGCAGCCAGTCGGCGACAAGAAGCGGCCAACGCGACAGAGCGACCGCATTGATTTGGTCGAACGGAATCACGCGCTGTCCCTTCCCAGGATTTCAAGGGCATCATCGACCGAACGCGCGACGCCAGCCGCGGCACCGCTTCGGTGGGCCATCGCGAGAAAGCGCTTCTGAGCGTCGCTCAGGACGCCGCGAGGTCCCTTCACCTCGACAGCGACGAGTTGCGCGAGAGTTCGCCCAACCATTTCTGGAGTGATTGTGAGCGACTGGAACCCGAGGACGTCCGAAGATCCTGGGCACCAGCCAAAGGTCACCCGGCGGGGATGCGCCAGCAGGAGCCGATCTCCGTCATGACGGATCGTGCGGCCTACCCATCCTTCGCCGACGGAATTGCGGAAGACGCGCACCCCCGGCGCAGAGCCGAGGCGCAGCATGATATCCGCTTGGATTTGAGATTCCGCTGTCATGCCGGCGTGCCGGCGCGGGACATGCGTTCCTGTTTCATTTTCCACACCCATCCCGCGCGATAACCGCGCGCCTTCGCGATCTCGCGCAGATCGTCGTCGGTCTTTGCTTTGCGCATCAGTTCCTTGAAGGGCGCGCTGCGTAGATACTGCAGCCGCTCCTGCATCTCGGGGTCCATCTCGATCAGTTCGCCATCTGCGACCTCGGCAGCACGCTCGACGTCGTCCTCGTCCTTGCCCTCGGACGCCCGGCGCTCCCCGCATTCAGCGCAGACGCGCATCACGGCCGAATTCATGGCGAAGCAATGCTCGCATCGCCAAGTCGCGACGGGCTCCCCCTTGTCCTTCTTCTTCCGTCCGTCAAGCGACCAGTCATGCGGCTGGTCCGGAAGCCCGTGGTTGAACGTGTTCCCGGCATGATCCAGCACGATCAGATGCGACTTTCCAGGCATCGGACGCAGTCCTCGGCCAATCTGTTGGACGTGCAACCCAAGCGATTTCGTCGGGCGCAGCAGTATCACCGCGCCGACACACGGCACATCCAGTCCTTCGGAAACCAGATCGCAGGTGGTAAGCACCTGTACTGCGCCGGTCGCAAGGCCTCCGATCGCGGCATCACGTTCATCGCCGGGCATCGCGCCATATGCCGCAGTCGCTCGCCAGCCAGCCCGGCAAAATGCATCTGCATAGGTCTTGGCATCTTCGACGCACGCGCAGAACGCGATAGCCGGGAGACCAGATGCATACCGGCCGTAATGCTCGACGGCATCTCCGACCAGTTTCGGTTCGGCCATGACCTTGGACAGAGATGCGATGTCGTAATCGCCCGCACGGGTTTTCACGCCCGTCAGGTCGGGAGCGCCCACTGGGGCGAACACGCGCGATGGCGTGAGAAATTCACCTTGAATCAGTTCGCCGATCGTCGGTCCCATGACCAGCATATCAAAGACGCCGCCCGCATTGGCTCCGAGGCCCCGGCCATCCATGCGCTCGGGGGTCGCCGTAACGCCCAGGATCTTCGCCCAGGGCTGAGCCGCGATCACCTTCGCCCAAGTTCCCGCGACGGCATGATGGGCCTCGTCCATAATGATCAGATCAAAGCGCGGCAGCGCATCGAGCCGGCGAGCCAGCGTCTGTACGGAGGCGACCTGCACCAGATGCCCGGTTGGCTCTGCCCAAGGCGCGATGATCCCGTGGTCAACGCCGGTGTCAGACAATTTCCGGCTTGCCTGGCGAATAAGCTCCTTGCGGTGCGCGATGATCAATACCCGCGACTGCTTGGCGGAAGCTGACTGTGCAATATGGCTGAACATCACGGTCTTTCCGGCACCGGTCGGCGCAACCAGAAGCGGCGCGCGATGTCCGTCCCGGAATGCCGAGCGTACGCCGTCGATGGCTTGCTGCTGGTAGGGACGGAGTTGGATCATTTTAATCTCCATCCCACACGCCCATTCCCGAAGCGCGGCCGTCCTTTGCCGCGCATCGGGCCGGGCACCGTGAAGGTGATCTGCATCAACGGTGCCCTTCCGTTTAGGCTCGCGCTACGACTGAAGCGGGCGCTGCGCCCTCATAGATCGAGATGTTCGTTCCGGATTCGATCGGCTTCACCAGACCGTCGATCGCGGCACGGACCACGTCGTCCAAGCGCAGGAGCTTGTAGCCCATCGTCACGCCTCCCTCCCGATCAAACCGCCAACGGAAGCGGGCCGTGATCGCATAGACGGATGTCCCCTGGAACGGAGACAGGGCGATCTGGAATTCCTGCGGGATCTCGATCGCCTGCTTTCCGTTCTTGACGGTAGCCTTCACGTCTTCATCGTAGGAAAACTGGACAGCACCATTGTCCAGGCGCTGGGCGGAACGGCACTTCCCGTCGGAGGTGACCTCGATATTCTGGGAGATGCGCATCAGATCACCGCCGATCGGCTCCTGAATCTGCTGCATGTTATCCTCCAGGAATTCGGCGAAATCGCGCTGCGAAAACATGCGACCGGATGCCTTCGTCCATGTCTGCCACTCCGGCGTCGTGCGAAACCCGATCGACACGGTGTGATCGCGCCATCCCGGCGCTCCCGACGCCGAGGCCACATCATGATTGAGGATGCCGACGATCGCGGGATTTCCCGGATGCTTATCCACATAGATCGCTGCAGTTTCCTGCGTTGCGCCCTGATCATTCAGATAAGTGATGAACGAAGCGGCATCGAACACTGTGACGGCCCCGCGTTTGCGTGCCGGATGCTTCAGATGCCTTTCGATCGAAACGATCTCACGACCACTCTCGCCGGGCACTGCGATCAGATCGTGATCGAGGACCTCGACGGTGGCGCCGCGCTTGATCTCGGCAATGAGCGCCTGAAAATTCTGTTCTGACATGGTGGATCTCCGTCTTGTATGGGTCAGAGGGAACGCGGCGCAGACACGGGCGGAAGCCGTGTCACGTTCGCATCGCGTTCGGGAAGATGCTCGATTTCAAGTTCGGCCTGGCGATGGTCGCCGCGCATCAGCTTGCCATTCGGTGTGGCGAACATGATGCTTGCCGGCGTCGGCAACTTGGGCAGTTTGGTCTTCACGTCGTCGGCGACGTTCATGGCGCCGTCGCTGTCCAACGGCTTCACCCCAATGGCGATCGTCACGATGCCGCCCTTGCCCGTGGCAGTCGCCGCCATAACCAGGCTTTCCATCGCCTCGGCGATATCCAGCAGCAGGCCGCCGTTGCGGTGTTCGGACAGAAACTTGACGACGCCTTCCTTGGTTGCGTCGATTTCAACCTGATCTCGATAGGTCTTTGCCATTACGAAATTCCTTCGGTCTTGATATTGCGACGGGTTATTCTCGGTTGCCGTTACGTTTGACGGTCAGTGCGACTCGATATGACCGGAACAGCGCCTCGAATCCGCCCGGGACTACGACAATCATCAGCCATCCCAGGCAGTAGGCACGCGGCGGTCCGGCACGCGCACCGAATCCACACCACCCGAAGTCGATTCCGTACCCTCTCGGCATTTTCCCTCCTCGACGAGGCGGAATATTTCATCCCGCAGTTCGTCGCATTCCTGCATGAGCCGGATGAGTTCGGCGCCGCGAGGCGCGTTGATCCCGTCCAGCCAATTTTGCACGGTGCGTGGCGTCGTTCCGACGGCACGGGCGAGCAGCTTGGTGGCGTGACGCAGGGGGCCGTACTTGCGGCGCAGAACCCCGGCCACTGTTTCGCAGTAGGATGCGGCGTCAACGGCGCTCATCGTCCCACTCCGAAAATCTCGGTAAATCTTGAACCTGTTTCCGCGCATCGCGCTGCTCCATTTTTCGACACGTCAGGATCGAAGGAGACGAAGCATCTGATGGAGGCAAATAAACGGAAAAACACAGATGGGACCAGGGAAGGAGATCGCGACCCTTTTCTGGCTTTACAGCTAATATCCACCGCCCAAGCCTGGGCCACCCTGCACCCACGCGCGAGCCCCGAGGTACGGCAATACCTCGTGGCGCTCGTCGCAGCGGAGATTGCGGGGGCTGCCGACATCAGCCGACCCGACAACTCGGGCAGAGGCGGAGGAATCGCGACCGGGCCTGGAACGGCCGCGCGCAGTTGAGGCACGACCGATTGATCTTGGGCGCATGGTCTGCACGCGGGCTGGCATCGGCCCGCTTCGGCCGGCGGCGATAGGCCAGTCGATCGCGGATCGTTTGCGCGCGCATATCCAGCGAATGCGCGATATCCGAAGGGCGCATCCCCTGGGCAAGTAGGTCGTCCACGCGGCGGTCGAGCACTTCCCAGTTATATTTCGAGGCCACCATCACCGCGCCTCCAGCGCCGGAGAGATGGCCAGCACAACCAGGTTCCCGTCGACGCCACGCCAGACACGCATGTCGCCGCCGGCAAGTAGGCGATCCAGTTCAGGCGGCGCATGGCGGCATTTGGCAACACGCGACCAAGAATCCATGCGTCCGGCATATTTCGGCCGGGCGTACACGATGCGGTAGCCAGAAGGGACGGTGCTCATGCCGCGCCTTTCCGTGTCGCGCGCGCTAAAGAGTCCAGCGTGATTCCATGGACCCCTTTTCGCTCAGCCAGATGAATGATGGTCGGCCATTTCCGGGCGGGTATAGCCTGACGTTTTACCCACCAATCGACGGTGTTCCGCTTTACCCCCGTAGCTTCGGCGATCGCATCGCGGCCGAGGCTATCAATGACATGCATGGCGCTCATGGAGAGATAAATAATGGCAAAATGCCATCAACGCAACGGGAAAACGGGCAATGGTATGGCTTTTTGCCATGCCCGATAATCCGACCATGGCGAAGACCAAGAGAACTGAAGCGTTTACGGAGATGCAGCGCGCCGTTGGTGTGCGCATTGGATGGGCGCGTGAGTTGGTGTACCCGAACCAGGCTGAATTCGCCCGGCTGATCGGCGTCGATCAGTCGACCTTGAACAAGATTGAGGCAGGCGACCGGGCGCCCAACATCTTCATCATCACTGAAGTGTCGAACCGGCTGCGGGTGTCGACCGACTTCCTCTTAAAGGGGACTCTCGTTGGTCGGACAGACGAAGAAATGGCTCTTCGCCTGGGAGCGATGCACCCAGAATTGGCATCCCAGCTTGTAGGCACGGATCAGGGCACGGGCACGGGCCGCATTTCCGGCAGGCTTCCTCCGCCCAAGACACCGTTCGACGCGCTGAATTAGAGTCCCCTTTCATCTCTACCCCCTCTGTTCCTATCGAACATACAAACATGAACGAAACAGGAACACAATGGAATCCGCATGGGGGTTATGCGGGCCTGGAGATGGGCCGCGTCGTCTGGTTCGCGCGGCGGTTGTGAGGGATGGCATCAGCAAGAGCTTCGGAGCATATTGCCGTTAAATGGCCGCACCGACGCATAGAAGCACCTGCGCTGCACTTCTCCTCGGTCCCTTGGATGTGGAGACGATCAATCGGACGCTTGGCGTCGAAATGGAACCGGGCGACCTCTATCTAAGTCGGCAGGCTCACTGGCATATCGCAAAGGATCACCCGGCCGACTATGACCGGGCAATGCAGGCCTTGCGCGTTGTTGCGGAGAAATTGGGGTTCCTCGGCCAGGCGCCGAAGCAGACGGATAACTTCGAAGCTGTGGTGCGCTTCCGCTCCATAGCCAATCCGTCAGTATTTTTTCTGTTGGCTATAGGATTTCAGCGCGACGAACGCGGGAATTATCGTGTGAAGTCAGCATATTCGATCCCGGAGAGAGCTTTCGAGGCGCGCCGAGCTGCGGGGCGGCTATTGGCTCCGGTCAGATAGCAAAAGAGGCCGCCTGAGCGACCTCTCTGCTGTCCGGGCGGGATGCAATCCCCGATCTCTTGGGCCGCGATTCCCCGCGCGTTAGGAATGCGCAACTTAATTCCCAGTCTTGCTTGACTGGAGCGTGAGGTAGCCGTTCTCACCTCACCGGACACAACCCATGTGGGGCTTCTCGCCGCTTAGGTCAAGTTAACAATGGGAGCCCAGCTTCCGTCAGGTTTCTCTTGTCCGGGCGACAGTTCACCCCTCCACCTCCGGCAAATCCCCCACGGCCGCCAGGATCTCCGGCTCGCCATAATCCCCTGCATCCTCGTCGACCATAGACCGCACCAGATGCGCGCCGACGAATAGCGTCCCGCCGGCCGCGACTTTCTCGACCCGGCGCAAACCCTCCTCGACATCGCGACAGAAAATCGGCGTGCAGGCTTCGAGCTTGGACGCGCCGCGTGCCTGCTTACGGCGGGTGTAGGGCTGGAAGACGATTCTTTGGGTGGCGGCCATCGGCAGTTTCTCCGGAACCTCGTTCTTATTATGTTCTCATTCTTTAGCGCAGACGTCGAGATGGCGTATTTTGCGATATGGCATTTTGCCATTGACATCCTGTTATTTGATGGCATATTGCCATTCATCACCACCGCCCCAGGCAAGGAGATGGCAAGTGCCCACCAGTTCGACACACCCCACCAACATCCCCCTCCGCCCCGTGCTCGGCCCGTCGCTGCGCGATTGGGCACTCCTCCTCGTCGACGCGGCCCTCGGGTTCAGAGGCGCTGGCGTCGCGCTGATCGTGAACGATCTGCTGGCGGGGATCTGACCAGGCCACGCGGGTTGCGGCCCGCGCAGTCTGGCGAGATCGCCGACAGATTGGAGTGAGAGATGTCCGAGAAGACGGAAGCTGCGGAAGTAATCGAGAAAACCTACGTCCTGCGCACGTGCAATGTGAATATGGGCGCATATGGTGGCTTCGTCTGGCCGAAGTCAGGCCCGGTCGAATGTCCCGACTGGAACCCGCGTGCGCGTTGCGGGAACGGTCTCCACGGGCTGCTCATGGGTGCGGGGGATTCGTTCCATCTGAGCAGGGACGTCGATGCTAACTGGCTTGTTGTTGAGATTGACGCTGCATCGGTCGTGGATCTGGACGGGAAGGTCAAGTTCCCGCGCGGTGACGTCGTGTTTTGCGGAGATCGGGAGGCGGCCATTGCCGACATCCTGTCGCGTGGTGCGGACATTGCATCATGCGTCTACAGCACGCTGACCGGCGGCGACGACAGCACGCTGACCGGCGGCGACGACAGCACGCTGATCTTCAAATACTGGGATGGCGAAAAGGAACGCTGTCGGATCATGACCTATGAGGTGGACGGCGACCAGGTGAAGTCAGGCGTCAAATATCGCCTCATCGACCGGACCCTGACGGAAGTTCCCGACAAATCCTGATCCTTCCATACGCATCAGCCCCGCGCGGGCTGGTGAGATCGCCGTGAATTTGGAGTGAGAGATGTCCGAGACGATCGAGAAAACTGAGGAATGCGCCGCGCATGTCGCGGAAACGTCGCTGGTGTTGCGTGTGTGTCGCGCGGATGGAACGAGCCGGCCGGGATTTGCATGGCCGGATCAGGTCGGTGCTGAAATCGTCGCGCCGGACTGGAGCGCAGTCAAGGAATGCGGTCATGGACTGCATGGCTGGCTCTACGGCCAGGGCGATCACTCGTGTGTCGATTACTGGCGGAACGACGATGCGCGCTGGTACGTCCTGGAGGTGCGGAATACCGATTTGGTCATGCTCGGCGGGAAATGCAAATTCCCGCGTGCGATCGTTCGATTCATCGGAAGTATGCGCGAGGCTGCCGCTTTCATCCGCGCTAACGAAACGAAGGCGCAGACCGTTGCCGTTATCGGTGCGGAGATCTCCGTTGGGGATAGGGAGTCCTGCATCGTTGGTTCTCTCGGCACGGCCACGGCGGGCATTCGCGGCGCGGCCACGGCGGGCAATCGCGGCACGGCCACGGCGGGCGATAGCGGCACGGCCACGGCGGGCGATAGCGGCACGGCCACGGCGGGCAATCGCGGCACGGCCACGGCGGGCATTCGCGGCACGGCCACGGCGGGCAATCGCGGCGCGGCCACGGCGGGCGATGGCGGCACGGCCACGGCGGGCAATCGCGGCACGGCCACGGCGGGCGATAGCGGCACGGCCACGGCGGGCTATGGCGGCGCGGCCACGGCGGGCGATATCGGCACGGCCACGGCGGGCGATAGCGGCACGGCCACGGCGGGCAATCGCGGCACGGCCACGGCGGGCAATGGCGGCGCGGCCACGGCGGGCATTCGCGGCACGGCCACGGCGGGCGATAGCGGCACGGCCACGGCGGGCAATCGCGGCGCGGCCACGGCGGGCGATAGCGGCACGGCCACGGCGGGCTATGGCGGCACGGCCACGGCGGGCGATAGCGGCACGGCCACGGCGGGCAATCGCGGCACGGCCACGGCGGGCGATAGCGGCACGGCCACGGCGGGCATTCGCGGCACGGCCACGGCGGGCGATAGCGGCACGGCCACGGCGGGCAATCGCGGCGCGGCCACGGCGGGCGATAGCGGCACGGCCACGGCGGGCTATGGCGGCACGGCCACGGCGGGCGATAGCGGCACGGCCACGGCGGGCAATCGCGGCACGGCCACGGCGGGCGATAGCGGCACGGCCACGGCGGGCTATGGCGGCACGGCCACGGCGGGCGATGGCGGCACGGCCACGGCGGGCGATCATGGCGAAATCCGCATTCGTTATCGGGATACAAAATCCGAACGATATCGAACTGTTGTCGGATATGTCGGCGAAGACGGAATCAA
This sequence comes from Gluconacetobacter diazotrophicus PA1 5, assembly GCF_000021325.1. Taxonomy (GTDB): domain Bacteria; phylum Pseudomonadota; class Alphaproteobacteria; order Acetobacterales; family Acetobacteraceae; genus Gluconacetobacter; species Gluconacetobacter diazotrophicus. The sequence goes on from NC_011365.1 coordinate 2,743,270, forward strand.
GCCGAACGTGAAATACCGCCTGAACGCGGATCATAAGTTTTCCGAAGAACCCTGATCCCACCATACGCATCAGCCCCGCGCGGGCTGGTGACATGGCCGGATTACCAAGAGGCAAGGAAGAAATGACACAAAACGAAAATGCGCTGACGATTATTCAGGCTCTGACGCCACAGGATGTGTTCGGAAAGGTCAACAGCGCCGAGGACATCCTCTCCAAGCTGGAAGCGGACGTGCGCGCGATTCCGATCGATGTGACGACGGAAAAGGGACGGAAGCACTGCAAGTCCGTGGCCTATCAGGTTGCCCGGTCGAAGACCGCGCTCGACGACATGGGGAAGCAGGTCCAGGCAGATGCAAAGGCTATCGTGGATCGGGTGAACGCGGAACGGCGAACCATTCGTGAGCGCCTGGACGCGCTCAGCGCCGAAGTACGCAAGCCGGTTGATGAGTTTGAAGCACGCGAGACGGAGCGCGTCGATGGGCACAAGGCCGCGATCATTGAGATCGAGGCCCTTGTACGGTTTGATGGCGATCCGACCGAGGCTGTCGTCGAGGCTCATTCGATCGCTCTGGATCTGGCTGCTCAGCGGGATTTCGAGGAATTTTCCGGCCGCGCGACGCAGGCGATCGACCAGGCGCGTTCGACGTTGAATGCGCATGCTGTCGCGGCGAAGGCCCGGCGCATCGAAACGGAAGAAGCCGCGCGACAAGCCACAATCCGCGCCGAGGAAGAGCGCAAGGCGGCAGCCTCGGCCCAGGCGCAACGCGAAGCTGAGATTGCCCGACAGGCTGCCGAACAGGCGCGTCGCGATGCTGAAGAAGCCGCCGCACGGGAATTGGCGGCCTCAGAACAGCGTCGGCGCGATGACGAGGCGCGGGCCATGGCCGAGCAGCAGCGCATCGAGCAGGAGAAGCGCGACGCGATCGAGGCTGCCCGGCGCGCAGAAGAGGCGCACAAGGCCGAGATCGAGGCGGCGAAACACCGCGCGCAGGCCGCAGCCGAACGGGCCGAGCGTGACCGCGTCGCAGCCGTCGAGGCCGAACGCCAGCGCGTGGCCGATGAAGCAGCTCGTCAGCGTGCTAAGGACGAGCGCCGGGCCCAGAACCGCGCGCATTGCTCGCGGATCAACAATGAGGCTCTGGCCGCAATCACCGCGCTGGGCATCGAGGTCATTCCTGCAAAAGCACTGATCGGCCTGATCGCCAAGGGACAGATCCCGCACGTCACCATCACCTACTGATCCCTCCGTGGGACCCGGTCTGCGGACCGGGCCTTGTGGCCGGATTGGCCGAGAATCAACCAGGGGGATTTCGAAATGCCCTATCCCGAAGGAATGGCGTCGTCGAGCACGGCGCCGAACCATCCGTATCCGGGGAAGACGCACCTGAGCAATTCATTTAGGGAATGCGCTTGGAAGGACATGGATCTTGTCGAGGGGAGCACAAAGATCCTGCGTGCTGCCCGAAAGGAAATCGAGGCGCTGGTGAAGGCTGCGCCGTGCCAGGGCTACCCGACGCCGCTCTACGCTGACCAGGATCTGCTTCCGGCGATTGATGAGGCGCTGGAGATGTTGGAGAGCGACGGCGGCCTGATCGAAAGGGTGGCGGGGATATGAACGATTTTTCAGAATCAATGGATAAGTGGCGCGTCATTAATGGATCTGACCCGGCGATACTTGCCGCACACCTTATTTGCCGGCCTCATATAGCGTTCAAACCCACTATCACCGTTGATGGTGACAAATGGTGCGCCCTGTACGGCGAAAACCTCCAGGAGGGGATTTCCGGGTTTGGCGACACGCCAGCGCAGGCATGCGCGGCATTCGACAAGGCATGGCGCGAGAGCCTGACGCCTGCCGCGAGTGTTGCTCGCAAGGGAAGCGCAGCATGACCCACCACACGAACCACGCCGCGCGTCTGCTGGTCCTGCGGCGCCTTGCCTGGCAGGCGTACGAATCCGGCAATGCGGGAGACGTAGCGCGCATCCGGCGCGATATCGACGAGTCCGCACGGATCGTGCGCCGGGATCGCGCGCCGGTCGAGTTTCCGCCGGCGCCGGGATCTGTGTCTCTGCGGGTTTGCGGGAGGGTGGTGGTATGACGCTCATCACGAAACCAGGCATCTACGACATGCCCGAGCGGGATTACCATGCTGACCCGTGCCCGGCTCCCAGCCTGTCGAACAGCGTCGCGCGCGTGCTTCTGGACGAAAGCCCGATGCACGCCCGGCACGCGCATCCGCGCCTGAACGCAGATCGCGCCGAGACCGAGGTCACGGAAACGATGCGCATGGGGACCGCGCTCCATTCCTTGTTGCTGGGAAAGGGGGCTCGCGTCATCGAGGTGAAGTTCGATGATTATCGCAAGGGCGCGGCGAAAGAGGTCAAGGATGCTGCCGAAGAAAGCGGCCTCGTTCCCCTTCTGAGCAAGAATTTCGATGCCATCCACAAGGTTTCTGAATGCGCGCTGGCCCAGATGCGCGCCCACCCGGACCTGGGCGAATTCTTCGGGCCGGGCCAGTCCGAAGCCGTGATCGCATGGCAGGAAGATGGCATCTGGTGCCGGGGGATGGTGGACCGCCTGCCGGCCGATCTGAGTGCGCCAGCTTTCGACCTGAAGGGCACGATGCTGTCGGCCAGCCCCACCCAGTGGGATCGGCGCATGGTCAGCGCCTATCGCACCCAGGACCGGTTTTACGCGCGTGGACTGCGCGCAATCGAGGGGCGATGGCGGCCTGCAATGCGGTTCATCATCGTCGAGATGAAGGCACCATACGCCATCTCCGTCATGACACCGGCTCCGTCATTGCAGGAACTGGCAACGGTTGATGTCGAGCGCGCAATCGCCGGGTGGAAAAGCTGCATGCAGTCGGGCGAATGGCCCGGATACCCGCACACCGCGCATATCGAGGCGCCGGCATGGCTGCTGCGCGCCCATGAAGAACAGCAGATGCGCGACGACGCGCTGGAGTTTGCACAATGACGTTCACCATCCGCCCGGCCGTTCGCGGCAAGATCGGTCTTCTGTTCGGCATCGCCGGCGCGTCTGGTTCCGGAAAGACGTTCTCGGCCCTGACCCTCGCGGAGGGGATCAAGGGAGAGAATGGAAAGATAGCGGTCATCGACACCGAGGCCGGCCGCGCTCTTCACTATGCCCCCAAACCGGGCGACAAGGCCGATCCGTCCAAGGGCACCTTCGATTTTCTGCACCTGGACTTCCCAGCGCCGTTTACCCCGCAACGCTATATCGAGGCGATCCAGGCGGCTGAGCAGGCCGGCGCGACGGTGATCGTGATCGACAGCATGTCGCACGAATGGGACGGCGAAGGCGGCTGCTCCGATATGGCTGAACAGGCAGCGATTGCCGCTGCGACCGATCGCAATGGAACCTTCCACGCATGGAAAGTTGAGTCCATGACCGCGCCAAGCTGGAAGAAGCCGAAGCAGGCCCACAAGCGGATGATGGCGCGTCTGATCCAGACGCGGACCCATCTGATCTTCTGCTTGCGTGCGCAGGAGAAGATCAAGTTCGAGAAGGTCGTGGATGAGAAGACAGGAAAGGCGAAGACCGAAATCCGCCATCTCGGCTTCATGCCGATCTGCGAGAAGTCGTTCATGTTCGAACTATCCGGGTCGATGACCATGCATCCGGAGACGCCTGGCGAGCCCCGTTATGACCTACCGCGCAAGCTGAACCACGAACTCCAGGCCATTTTCTCGGCTGGTGAGCGCATCACGTTCGACAAAGGGATTCGGTTGCGCCATTGGGCAGAGACAGGTGAGGATCGGCCTCCAGTCGATCATGATGCCGAGAACGCGCGCGACTTGGTTGAGGCGATCCAGGATGCCGACCAGGAAAAGCTCCAGCGCATCACGTCGAATCCGAAGACGATTCAGTTCCGGAAGTATCTTTCGGAAAATCGCACTGATCTTGCGGAGCGCGTCGACTTAGCAGTGCAGGCAGCGCTGGATGGCTTCAGCAGTGAAGACGATGACGGGGAGATCGCAGCATGACCCCCGCCACCGAAACCGTCATCGTCCCGCGCCGCGAACTGGACACAACGGCGGCGCTGGTCCGGCTGATCGAGTGCGCGGTCGCGATTGCGGCCCGGGGCGGCCGACGCACGGGATTCGATGCGACCGATCTGGACGCGGCATATCGGCTTTCTCGCAGCGCCCTCATGCGCGAGGTCGAGGGGCGGCGTGATCCCGGTCCTGTCATTCGGCGGCCGTTTCGTTCGCGTCGGGCCGCTGTGGGAGGGGTGCTGTGACCGAGCATCCCTGCCACGCCTATCTGCCGGGAGGCCTGGCCGAGATGGGCGACATCTCCGACGCGGCCGAGCCGCCGATGGATATGCCCTACGACGAGTGGCTGCGGTGCGTGCGCGTGATCGTAGGGCTTTTTGCCGTAGTTGATGACGGACTGATGCGCCGGCTGCATGCGGATGGTGTGCCGCCCGGCGATGCCGCGATGGAGGTTCGTGATGTTGTGTTCTGATCTGAGCGTCGCATCTAAGCAGGCATCCACCCAGTTGTCCCAAACAAACCGCGTCACCGCCCTCGATCGGGCGTCGGTGATCGCTGCGGAGTGATGATGATGGCAGAGAATAGCGGAATCGAGTGGACCGACCATACGTTCAATCCGTGGGTTGGTTGCACCAAAATTAGCCCGGCATGCGACCATTGCTATGCGGAGGCGTGGGACCTTCGGTTCGGCGGTCACCGCTGGGGTTCTGGCGCTGACAGACGGCGCACCAAGACGTGGGGCCAGCCTGTCCGGTGGAACCGGCAGGCGGCTGGTGTGGCAGCGAGAAGGCCGCGCGTCTTTTGCGCCAGCCTTGCGGACGTGTTCGACAATCATCGCAGTATTGATGATGGATGGCGTCGCGACCTCTGGGCGTTGATCCGGCAGACGACGTACCTTGATTGGCTGTTGCTCACGAAGCGACCCCAGAACGTAGCGCGATATCTTCCTAGCGATTGGGGCACGGGCTATCCCAACGTCTGGCTGGGCACGACAGTCGAGAACCAGGTGGAGCATGATCGCCGAGTGCCCATCCTGACCGCGATTCCAGCCGCAATCCGCTTTCTGTCCATGGAGCCTCTGCTTGGCCCGGTCGATCTAGGGGGCGCCGAGGGTCTGCACTGGGTGATCGCCGGCGGCGAGAGTGGGTCGCAGCATCGGCCAACCGATCCGGATTGGTTTCGGAGCCTGCGCGACCAATGCGCGGTCGTCGATGTTCCGTTCCTTTTCAAGCAGTGGTCGGGACGAAACCAAGCCGAGATTAAGGCCAAGGGCCGACTGCTCGATGGCACGCTTCATGACAGCTACCCGGAGGCTCGCGAGATATGACCGAACGAGAACAGACACGCTACCTGGTGACGCTGCCTCTGACGGATGAGCAGGCGGACATCTTGTCCATGGGGATGGACGCCATGTATGCCGATATCACGGATGGGTTCAGCAAGAGGCTGATGGCTATCGGCACTCCGGTCCCGGAGAGCGGATTGGAGATGGTCGCATGGGGGCTGGAAGGCGATGCTCAGCCCGGAAAAAGTTTCATTGCATGGCCCAGACCGCCATGCAGCGTCGATATGTGGAATGTCGCCCTTGTCCGCCGCACCGATGCTGAAGCCCTGATCGCTGCCCGTGACGCCGAGATCGCGGAACTGCGCGCGCGGCTGGAGACGATCGCGCAGGAGACGCGAGAGGCGTGCGCGAAAATCATCGAGCAGAACGTCGAGGCTACCGCCCTCAGAGGCGGCCGGCGCTTCCTGCTGCCGAGGACTGATGGAGATCAGGTCGCGCTTGCGTATGCCGCCGCCATCCGTAGCGCGGGAGAGAAGGTATGAGCGACCCCTGCGCCTGCATGGGCTGGCCCGTGGACATCATCTGGCGTGATCGCGCGCGATGCGTCGTCAGCGCCCACCGATGCACGCGCTGTGGTGCGTCGTGGGGCGCGGACAGTGCGGCGGACAGGCCGATTTCCAATCTGGACCTGTCGCGTCGCGAGAGTAAAGCCATCAAGCAGGGAGATGCCCCATGACCCAGAACAGAACGCGGGAAGAGCAGATCATCGCGTTGCGGAAGGATATAAACATCCGCAGGTCGGCATACGGCGAAACTGCTGAGATTCATATCCTCGAAGCCGAGGCCCGCGCCACGTCCGAACTCCGCGCCGAGAACGAGCGGTTGCAGGAGGCGCTAAGTCCGTTCGCGAACGCCGCCAGCTTTTTCGACGCCGATGGCAACGACTTCGAGCGAGACTACGAGGACGGCTTCACGCTCGGCGACCCAGACGAAGAGGATGTGCGGAATTCCCTGACGGTCGGCGATCTTCGCAAGGCATTGGCCGCCATTTCCTCTACACAGACTGCTTGGCGGACCGATCGGGACCGGATGAATTGGCTAGAGAAAAAAGAGAGGTGCTCTGTGGAGCGCGATGTGCGCGGGACGGTCAAAGTAACAGCCATCGCATCAAGGCGAGGGGTCTGGAGTGAAGATGACACCCTCCGTGCCGCCATCGACGCCGCCATGGACCGGGAGGAGCGGGGCGATGCATAATCTGACAATGGCGCAGCAGAGGGCGCTCAGTTTCCTAACCAGCGAGTGGAAAAAACCTGGACGTCTTTCGGCCGCGTGTTCGAGCCTAAGAAACTATCACCCGTCTTTGGTTGAGGAAGAATGGTTGGTTGGCCCTCGAGGCGGGCGGTCGCTCCAATACCGATTGACCATCGCAGGAGAAGAATTCAAAGGAAGATCGTTCAATGCGTGATGATATCGAGATTCAGCGCGATTTCTACCGCGACATATGCTCCTGTCTGCATGAGGATCTACAGAAGCTTCTCCACTATCTTCCGAAATCGAAGCGAGGATCGAACGTCCAGCGCATGCTGGACCAGATGCAGATACGCCTGGATGCCGCGCAGGAAGAAATGAGCGAGCAGAGCGATGCTTGATACCTTACCCACCATTCGTGAGCTTGACGCTGCAATCATGCTCGTTTTGACCGAACCGGTTTACCAGGCCATGCGTCTAGGCGGAGCAGGTCGTACTCGGCTGCACGACATGGCAATCCGCAAAGCGTTCGTATCGGGCGCACCGGAAAGGACGTGTGCCGTTCTGCGTCATGCGGCCCAGGAGATCGACCGGATTGGATTTTACCCGCCGGAGATGTGGGAGGGAACAAATGACTACTGATGCAAGGATCGAGGCGGCGGCGCGGGCGCACCATGCTTACACCAGCGCTTCCGCATGGGAGCAGATGCCATCCGAATGGCGGGAGAATCAAACGCGCGCCATGGCTTCTGCTCTCGCTGCCGCAGACGCTGCCGCGTGGCGGCCGATCGAGAGCGCGCCGAAGAACAGAACGCCGATCTTGGCGAAGATCCACGATGACCTGTTCCCACGCGTGAAGCCGGGGCGCCCGGACCTTAAGCCTTGGAACGGACAAGTGATCGTGGTTCACCACCCTGGCATCTTAGAGGATGGCTTCGATCTGGGCTGGGGGATGTGCGCGCCCGTTGGGAACGGCGGGTTCCCCGATAAGTGGTTCTCCGGGTGGCGCGATCTTGGAGGCTGCGTATCGCCGAAGGTGGAGGGATGAGCGAGACGCTTCCCAGATACATGACCGTTGCAGCCGCTGCCTCTATTGCAGGGCTACATATCGACACGCTTCGCAAGGCGATCCGGGAAGGGCGCCTTGAGGCCTATCGTCGCCCCCGCGCGACCCGTGTTACCCCCGAGGCCCTACGTGCCTATATGGACCTGTATCTATGCCCCGCAAAAGACCAGATCGGCCATTTCTGGAACTCTATCGAGGGACGTGGTGCGTCGTCTGGTGGGAGAGCGGAGAGCGCAAGCGAAGCTCGACGGGTACTGCGGATGAAGAGGGCGCTCGGCGCGCTCTAGCCGACTTCGAAGCGGCGCTGTCAGCACGTCCGAACGGTCAGCTTCTATCTGAGGCGCTTGATATTTACGTTTCGGCCCGGGCTGGGAAGGTGACGGCCCTCAGCCGCCTCGAAGAGGCGGCTATTCGCATCAATGAGGGAATGGGGCATCTTCGGATCAACCAGATCCATCAGCGCCAATGGGACGATTACGCAGCAAGCCGCTTTCGCAAGCCGAATGCGCGGAGCAAGCGCCCAGTCGAGGGGGCGCCCGTCCCGATATCGCTCGGAACCCTGAAGCGGGAATTCAACGTTCTACGCGCGGCGCTGCGTCACGCCTGGCGTAATCACAGGCTCGACAAGCCGCCGACTTTGGAGGGGCCGGGAGGCAGCGCGCCGCGCGATCGCTACATCACCAAGGCCGAGGCTCGCCGCCTTTTGGACGCTTGCGAGACGCCGCATATCCGCGCGTTTCTGGCGCTGGCGATGTTCACGGGCGCGCGAAAGGGATCGATTCTCGCTCTCACTTGGGATCGGGTGATGTTCGATCTGGGTCGCATCGACTTCCAGGAACCTGGGCGGAAGTTGACGGCCAAGCGCCGTGCAATCGTCCCGATGACGGATGACCTGCGGGCAGAATTGACCGAGGCGCACAAGGTCCGGACATGCGACTATGTGGTCGAATGGGCTGGAGGTCCCATCACCTATGGCATCCGCTGGCCATTGAAAAAGTTGGCGCAGAAGGCTGGTCTGTCATGGACGCCCACGCCCCATCACTTCAAGCACAGTGTGGCGTCATGGATGGCCATGGCCAAGGTGCCTATTGATCAGGCGGCCGACTGGCTTGCCACCGATCCCAAGACGCTGCGTCGAGTCTACCGGAAATTCGATCCGGATTATCTGCGGGAGGTAGGGTCTGCCCTGAAACTATAGATGGTCATATGATCATCTATGGCCATTGTGGATAACTAAAATTACCCAATAAAATCAATGGCGTCCCATAGGGGATTCGAACCCCTGTTGCCGCCGTGAGAGGGCGGCGTCCTAGGCCTCTAGACGAATGGGACAGCAGGCTTGGGCGGGTTCCTATCCTGCCGGGGGCGGGTGGTCAAGCCCTGTTGGGGGTGGGCGGTGTTTTTATCGGGCGTTCAGGTCGCGATCGCGGCGTCGCGGATGAAGAAGCCGGCGCTGACGCGGCCGTTCCAGCTTTCCGCCCGCAGCCATCCCGCCAGGTGCAGCGGGGGGGCGTTGCGGTCTTCCAGGATCGGGGTGGCGGGGTGGTCGTCGGCGCGGAACAGCAGCGCCTTCAGGCGCGGGCCGCCGCCCTCGCCCTCGACCAGCACGCGCAGCGTGTTGCCCTCGCGGCCGATCCGGTCGGCCCGTACCACCCGCACGCGCGGGATCGCCAGGATCGGTTCGTCATTGCCCGCGCCGAACGGGGCCAGGCGGCCGATATCGGTTGCCAGTTCGGTCGTGGCACCCGCCACATGCACCACGCCCTCGATCAGCACGTCCGTCGCATCCGGCAGCGCCGTCGCGCCGGCCAGCCGGGCCTCAAGGAAATCGTGCAGCGCCGGCACCCCCTCCCGGGGCAGCGAGAAACCCGCCGCCATCGCATGGCCGCCGCCGGTCGTCAGCAGTCCCGCCTGGCGCGCGGCGATGATCGCGGCCCCCAGATCCAGGTCCGCGACCGAACGGCTCGATCCCTTGACCGTGCCGTCCTCCAGTTCCGCCCCCACCAGCACCGGCCGGTTGAACCGTTCCTTGATCCGCCCGGCGACGATGCCCACCACGCCGGGGTGCCAGTCCCGCCCCGACAGCAGCAGCACGCCGCGCCCGGCCGCGCGCTGGGACGCGGCCTCGTCCATCGCGCGGTCCAGGATGGTGGTTTCCACCGTCTGGCGGCGGCGGTTGACGGCATCCAGCCGTTCGGCCAGGCGGCGGGCCTCGGCCGCGTCGTCGCACAGCAGCAGGTCCAGCCCCAGTCCGGATTCTGCGATCCGGCCGCCGGCGTTGATCCGCGGTCCCAGCGCGAAGCCGCAGGTGAAGGCCGAAAGCGGGTCGCGCGCGCCCGCGACCTCCAGCAGCGCGTCCAGGCCCGTGCGCTGCCGCCGGGCCAGGATCTTCAGCCCCTGCGTGACCAGCGCGCGGTTCAGGTCCGTCAGCGGCATGACGTCGCAGACGGTGGCCAGGGCCACGATGTCCAGGAACGCCATCAGGTCGGGTTCCGGCCGGGCGGCGAACCATCCCGCGCGGCGCAGCGTCCGCACGGTCGCCACCGCCGCCAGGAACGCCACCCCCGCCGCGCACAGCCCCCGCTGGCCGGAGGTGCAGTCCAGCCGGTTGGGATTGACGGTGGCCAGGACCGGCGGCGGCGGGCCCTCGGCCTTGTGGTGGTCCAGCACGATGATGTCGGCCCGCCCGGCCAGCCCGGCCAGGATATCGCCCGCCGCCGTGCCGCAATCGACGCACACGACCAGCGTGGCCCCCCGCGCCGCCAGCGCCTCCAGCGCCGGAGCGTTGGGGCCGTAGCCCTCGGTCATGCGGTCGGGCACATGGGTCAGGACCGGGCAGCCCAGGTCGCGCAGCAGTTGGGTGACCAGGGCCGCAGCACAGGCGCCGTCCACGTCGTAATCGCCGAACACCGCGACCGTCTCGCCCCGGCGGACGGCGTCGGCCAGCCGCTCGGCGGCCGGGTCCATGTCGCGCAGGGCGGAGGGGTCGGGCATCAGCGCCCGCAGGGTCGGGTCGAGGAACGTCGCCGCCGACCGGCCGTCCAGCCCGCGCGCGGCCAGCATCTGCCCGACGATGTCCGACACCCCGGCCTGCTGGGCGATCATCAGCCCGACACGCCCCCCGGCATCCGCCAGCACCGGGTCGCGCCACAGCCAGCGCCGCCCCCCCAGGCTGGCGGCGACGCCCAGGACTATCGTCCCGGACGCATCCCCGAGGGCATCCCCGACCGCACCGACGGCCGGCGAGAGCAGACCGTCAGCCACGGGCGGCATGACCGGTGTCGAAAGCGTCTTTCCCGACAGACACGATGTCAGTTCGTGCTCCAGGTCTTGGTGCTGAAATCATGATGCCCCTCGACGAAGCGGATCGTCCCGGACTTGGAGCGCATGACGATCGAATGGGTGATCACGTGCTTGCCGTCGCGGCGGATGCCGCGCAGCAGCGGGCCGCTGGTTACCCCGGTGGCGGAGAACAGGACGTCGCCCTTGGCCATGTCGTACAGGCCCAGCTTGCGCGACGGGTCGCGGCCCGGGTCCATCGCGCGGGCGCGCTGGATCTGCTCGTCATCCTCGAACAGCAGGCGGCCCTGCATCTGGCCATGCACGCAGCGTACGGCGGCGGCGGCCAGCACGCCCTCGGGCGCGCCGCCCGACCCGGCATAGATATCGACCTGCCCGTCGGGCAGGCAGGCGGCGATGGCGGCAGCCACGTCGCCGTCGCTCAGCAGCATGACCCGCGCCCCGGCCTCGCGCGTCTTGGCGATCAGTTCCTCATGCCGTTCGCGTTCCAGCGCGCACAGCGTCAGTTCCCCGATATCCTTGCGCTTGGCCCGCGCCAGCTCGCGCAGGTTGGCGCCAATGCTGGCGTCCAGGTCCACGACGCCCTCGGGCAGGCCGGGGCCGACGACGATCTTGTCCATGTAGATGTCGGGCGCGTGCAGGAAATTCCCGGCCTCGGCCAGCGCCACCACGGTCAGGGCATTGGGCATGTTCTTGGCGCACAGGTTCGTGCCTTCCAGCGGGTCCACCGCGATGTCCATCGCCGGGCCGCCGGAGCCAACGCGCTCGCCGATGAACAGCATCGGGGCCTCGTCCATCTCGCCCTCGCCGATCACCACCGTGCCGTCGATCGCCACGGTGTCGAAGGCCTGGCGCATCGCCTCGACAGCGGCGCCGTCGGCCTCGTTCTTCAGGCCCCGGCCGGTCCAGTGCGAGGCCGACATGGCCGCGGCCTCGGTCACGCGGACCAGTTCCAGGGCCAGGTTGCGGTCGGTCACCTGATAGCCGGCGTTCGGTTTGCTGGAGCTGGGTTTGCCGGAAGTCGGTGTGGACGTCATCGCTGTCTTCCTCTCTCTTTTTTTCGCCGGTTCTTGCGCCGGCGGGGGTCAGCCGGCTTCGATGCGGATCATCGCCGGTTCGCCGATCACCGCCGGCAGGGCGGCGATCCGGGCCAGAGCCTCCATCATCGCGGATTCGCGCGTGCGGTGGGTGACCAGCACCAGCGGCACCGAGGGCTCGCCGGATGTATCGTCCGCGCCGGCGCGTCCGTGCTGCAGCATGCTGCGCAGCGAAACGCCGTGATCGCGCAGGACGGCCGTGACGTCGGCAATCACGCCGGGGCGGTCATGGACGTTCAGGCGCAGGTAATATTCCTCGTGGAACGCGGTGCGCGGCAGGGCCTCGACCTGCGTCAGCCCGTCGGCGCTGCGGCCCCAGACCGGCACGGCGATGCCGCGCGCGATGTCGATCAGGTCGGCGGCCACGGCGGTGGCGGTCGGGCCCTCGCCGGCGCCCCGTCCCTCCAGCATCAGGCGGCCGACGAACGCGCCCTCGGCTACCACGGCGTTGAACACGCCGTCCACCTGCGCGATCGGCGCCTTTTCCGGCACCAGGCACGGATGGACGCGGGCCTCGATCCCGTCCTCGCGCCGGCGGGCCAGGCCCAGCAGCTTGATGCGGTAGCCCAGCGCCCGGGCGAAGCCGAGGTCCAGCGCGTCGATGCCGCGAATCCCCTCGACATGGACCGAGGAGAACGCCACCGGCCGGCCGAACGCCAGCCCGGCCAGGATGGCCAGCTTGTGCGCCGCGTCGATGCCGTCGACATCGGTGGACGGATCGGCCTCGGCGTAGCCCAGCGCCTGGGCCTCGGCCAGCACGTCGGCGAAGGGGCGGCCGCTCTCGCGCATCGCGGTCATGATGTAGTTGCAGGTGCCGTTCAGGATGCCGCCCACCCGCGTCAGCCGGTCGGCGGCCAGGCCCTCGCGCACCGCCTTGATCGCGGGGATGCCGCCGGCCACCGCGGCCTCGAACATCAGGGGCACGCCGGACAGTTCGGCCAGCTCGGCCAGTTCGGCGCCGTGGACGGCGATCAGCGCCTTGTTCGCCGTGACCACCGGGCGGCCGGCCCGCAGCGCCGCCGTGACCAGCTCGCGGGCGATGCCCTCGGCCCCGCCGATCAGCTCGACCACGACATCGACGTCCGGGTCCCGCGCCAGGGCCAGCGCGTCGTCGTGCCAGGTCACGCCGCCCAGGTCGATGCCCCGGTCGCGGGTGCGGTCGCGGGCGGCCACGGCGGTCACCACGACCCGCCGGCCGGCCCGCGCGGCCACGATCGATTCGTTGGCGCGCAGCAGCTTGACCAGCCCGGCACCCACCGTGCCCAGCCCCGCGATGCCGATCCGCAACTCGTCAGCGTTCATGTTCCGTCCGGTCACCTGATGTCCTGTCGTCGTTCGTGGCAAACCCCCTTGTGCGGGGTGCGATTTTTCCCCGCCCGGTCCGTGCCCGGGCGGGAAGGGTGGGTCAAAGCGCCGCGTCGGGCACCGGCTCGGCGCGGGCCGGGGCCACGCCGTGGCGGGTCATGAACTGGCGGATCGCCCGCGTGGCCTGGCGCAGGCGCTGGGTGTTCTCCACCAGGCCGATCCGCACGAAGCCCTCGCCATACTCGCCGAAGCCCAGGCCGGGCGCCACCGCCACCCCGGCTTCCTTCAGCAGCAGCTTCGAGAAATCGACGCTGCCCATCTCGCGGAACGGGGCGGGGACGGGGGCCCAGGCGAACATCGAGCCCTCGGGCGAGGGTACGTCCCAGCCCGCCGCGTGCAGGCCGCGGATCAGCACGTCGCGCCGGTCGCGATACAGGGTGCGGATCTCCTCGACGCAGTCCTGCGGGCCGCTGAGGGCCGCGACCGCCGCGACCTGGATCGGGGTGAAGGCCCCGTAATCCAGATAGGACTTGATGCGCGTCAGCGCCGTGATCAGGCGCGGATTGCCCGCCGCGAAGCCCATGCGCCACCCCGCCATGGAATAGGTCTTGGACAGTGAGGTGAATTCCACGGCGATGTCTTTCGCCCCCGGCACCTGCAGGATCGAGGGCGGCACCTTGTCGCCGAAATAGATCTCGGCATAGGCGAGGTCGGACATGATCCAGATCTCGTGCCGGCGGGCGAAATCCACCAGTTCGCGATAGAAATCCAGGTCCGCGACATAGGCCGTGGGATTGGACGGGAAATTGACGATCAGCGCCGTGGGCTTGGGCACCGAATGGCGCACCGCGCGGTCCAGCGCGCGCAGCATCTCCTCGTCCGGCGTGGCGGGGATCGAGCGTACGGACGCGCCGGCGATGATGAAGCCGAACTGGTGGATCGGATAGGACGGGTTGGGCACCAGGATGGTGTCGCCCGGGCTGGTGATCGCGGCCGACAGGTTGGCCAGCCCTTCCTTGGACCCCAGGGTGGCGATCACCTCTGTTTCCGGGTCCAGCTTCACGTCGAAGCGGCGGGCGTAATAGCCGGCCAGCGCCCGGCGCAGGCCGGGGATGCCGCGACTGACGGAATAGCGGTGCGACCGGGGATCAGCCACCGTCTCGACCAGCTTCTGCACGATGTGCGGCGGCGTGGGGGTGTCGGGATTGCCCATGCCCAGATCGATGATGTCCTCGCCCCGGGCTCGCGCCGCGGCCTTGGCCTTGTTGACCTCGGCGAACACATAGGGCGGCAGGCGGCGGATGCGGTGGAATTCTTCGGTCATGGGTTGCTCGTTGGGACTATCCGTCCGGGGGCGTGCCGCCCGCGGACCAGGTTCAGGACGGCCGTGTCGCGGCCGGCGGGGTAAATTCCCCGCCGTTCAGATATAACGACGGCCTCGCCCGGCAGGCAACCGCGCCGGAGCGCGCGACCGGACTCCGGTCCATCACGATCCGCTCTATCCGGCCGCTCTATCTGGCCCTGCTGATCCGCACGCCGTCGCCGAACGGGTGGCCGCGCAGGTGGATGGCCCTGGCCGGGACGCCGTCCGCCGCCAGCAGCTCGGCCACCGCCCTGGCCCGCAGCAGGGCCAGGGTCATGGCCCGGGCCTGCGCGGCCGCGTCGGTCGAGGGCGCCTCGCCATAGCCATGGACGAAGAACGGCCCGTTGGGCGCCTGCCGCGCCAGGCTGGCGATCGTTCCGGCCTGCCCCTGCAGCGGCTGGTCGGTCCCGATGGGGAAGCGGATGCGCGTGCCCTCGGGGTCGGACAGCGCGTAATCGGGGCGCGGGGGCGTGGCCAGCGCGTTGTCGGCCGGCACGACGAAGCCCGGGAAGCTGGGCGGCATGGGGGGCTGGGCCGGAATCTCGGGAATGGGGACCGGGGCAGGGGGCGGCTTGCCGCCGACACCGCCGACATCCGCCCCGACCTCGGGCATCGCCACCAGGGCCTCGCCGGACGCGGTTCCGTCCGCCGTTCCGGACGTGGCCCCGGTGGGGGGGGCGGCGGGGGTTCCGGTGGCGGTCTCATTGGCGGCGCGGGCCGGGGCGGGGGACGCTGCCGGCGGGGGCGGGGGGGCGTCGGCGGCGACCAGGACGGCCGACGACGCGCCGCCGTCCGCCGGGGCGGGCGCGGCGGGCCTGGCAGGCGCGGCGGCCTGCGGCGGGGCGCCGGTCGCGGGGGGCGCCGGCAGGGTCAGCGGCCCGATCTCGGCCCCTTCGCGGTGGGCCAGGTTGCGCTGTTCGACCAGGGTTTCGGTGACGTGCGCCCGCAAGTCCTCCGACGGCAGGACCGGCGGCGTGGTCGGCGTCAGCCCCACGGCGGGATAGGCCTCGTGCGCGCCGGGCGGCGGCGGCCGCTGCTGGGCGATGACCCCGCCCTGGTGTTCGTGCCACCAGTCCAGGGTGGCGTCGAAGGCGTCGCGGTGCCCGCAGCCGCCCAGCGCCAGCAGGGCGGCTAGCGCCAGCCCTGGCGCCCGCCCCCGCCGGGGCGGGACAGCGTGGCATACGGGCGGCCGCGCGCTGTCATGCGAAGTGCCCGCGTGAGCCATGCGGTCTCTTGGCAGCGGCGCGATCATCCCTATCTTCTCTCCATGACCAGTTTCCTGCGGCCAGTTTTCGGCGCGACGCGGGGGCGGTCCGTCCTTACTAGCCCGCCCGCGGGCCTTTAGCGAGAGAGCGGCCGGGCAGGACGGGTCTTGGCACCGGCAAAAAGGCGGCGCAGGATAGACCGATAACGTAGACCAGTCCTGGGTACAGGGAGACCACGATGAGCGGCATGCAGCCGAAAAACCGGATCCGCATGGATGACGAGGACCCGGATGGCCCCGACATCCCCGAGCCCCAGGGCCCGGAACCCAAGGAACCCGGCGACAACAAGACCCTGTCCTCGCCGATCAACGAACTGGAAAGCCGGCTGTTCGACCAGCGCAAGGTTCTGGTCTTCGGGGCGATCAACGACAAGCTGGCGCGTGACGTCACGGGCCGCCTGCTGGCGCTGGCCGGCGCGTCCGACCACCCGATCGACGTCTATATCAACTCGCCCGGCGGCCATGTCGAAAGCGGCGACACGATCCACGACATGATCCGCTTCGTCGACTCGGTGGCGCCGGTGAACGTCATCGGCACCGGCTGGGTGGCCTCGGCCGGGGCGCTGATCTTCGCCGCCGGCAACGCGCAGCGCCGCTTCTGCCTGCCGAACACGCGCTTCCTGCTGCACCAGCCGATGGGCGGCGTGCGCGGACCCGCCACCGATATCGATATCGAGGCGCGGGAGATCGTGAAGATGCGCGAACGCCTGAACCGCCTGTTCGCGCGTGAAACCGGCCAGTCGTACGAGAAGGTGTGCCGCGACACCGACCGCAATTACTGGATGTCGGCCGACGAAGCGATCGCCTACGGCCTGGTCACCCGGGTCATCAACACTCTTTCCGATATCCACTGATCGACGGGGCCTGCCCGTGCCGCCATCGCGCGGCACGGGGGCGCCCGCCAGGTATGCCGGTCCGGCCGCGCGGCCGCCGGCGTCGTTCCTGTAAGCGAGCCTGTGAACAATGAATTCTCTTGCCGATATCTATTCCTCCCATCCCCGGGCGCTCGACCCCGTAAAGGCCGATGCCGGCAGCGTGGCCGAGGCCGATTTCAAGGCCCGTCACTGGTCCAGCCCCGTGCCCGGCCCGCTGAAGGCCGGCACCGCCGAGCACAAGCGCGCGGTCGCGCAGATGTTCCGCGAGACGTTCAATCCGTACAAGCCCTCGGTCATCGCGTGGCCCAAGCTGGACCCCGAGACGCTGAAGCGCGTGACCTCGCTGCCGATCTGGGACATCGCGGTGCAGACCGAAGGCAAGGCCCGCCTGCGCATGGCGGCCTATGCGAACATGCTCAGCGACCCGGACATTAAGGACGCGATGTCCCTGAATGCGTGGGAGGAGAACCGGCACAAGGAAGTCCTGTCAAAGCTGGTCGAGGCCTACGACATCAAGATGGCGCCGGAACCCCCCTACGTCGAGCCGACCGACGTGGAATGGGCCTATATGGTCACGGGTTTTTCGGAATGCGTCGACAGCTTCTTCGCGTTCGGCCTGTTCGCGCTGGCGCGGAAGTCCGGCTTCTTCCCCCCCGAACTGGTCGAGACGTTCGAGCCGGTGATGCAGGAGGAAGCCCGCCATATCATCCTGTTCGCCAACTGGCTGACCTACCATCGCGCGACGCTGCCGCTGTGGAAGCGCCCGTGGTTCGAACTGCGCGTGCTGGCGGTCTGGGCGTTCCTGGTCTACGAACGGCTGGACCTGGTGCGCACCATGGACGGTGACGGCAACGTGCATGAACAGGACAACAACTTCGCCGTGACCGGCGTCAAGGACGTTTCCAGCATCGATATCAGCCTGCGCGACCTGATGGGCGTGTGCCTGGAAGAGAACGAGCGCCGACTGGCCGGCTACGACCCGCGCCTGGCGCGGCCGAAGCTGGCGCCGAACATTGCGCGGTTCATCCGCTTCGTGCTGCCCAAGGCCTCCCGCAACGCGCAGGTCGGGCACGCTGCTTGAGCCACGTCGAAGCGGGGTCGGAAGCCCATAAGGACCTGTTCTGCCGTCAGTTCGTCGCCACCCATCAGGTTTTCGACCCCGAAACCCTGCCGTGGCCCGACCTGACGGACGAGGAACTGGCGCGCCTGCGCACCATCCCCTTCTGGCAGGAGGTGTACCACACCGAACGCCGGGCGGGGGCGATCGTGGATGCCTTCACCCCGCAGATCGACGACCCCGTGGTGCGCGAGGCCGTGGCCCTGCAGGGGCTGGAGGAAGCGCGCCACGCGGCGCTGATCCGCACGATGATCGACCGCTACGGCATCGACGCGACCGAACAGCCGATCGAGACGTTTCCCGCCGACCTGGAAACCGCGTTCATCGATTTCGGCTTTGGCGAATGCCTGGACGCGTTCCTGGGATTCGGCGCCTTCAAAAACGCGCGCCAGTCGCAGTTCCTGCCGGAAAAGCTGTTCGAGATCTTCGACGTGCTGATGTTCGAGGAAACGCGGCACATCGTCTTCTTCATCAATTACATGGCGTGGCGCGAGCGGCGGCGCGGGCTGGGCCCGGTGCGCCGCGCGCTGAAATCCACGCGCTTCTACGGCCGCGCGCTGGGGCGGCTGCTGGCCATGGTGCGGCGCGGGCAGCAGCCCAATGACGGCCGCGATTTCGCGGTGACGCAGGCCAACGTCTTCGTGGACGATTTCTCGTTCCGGCAGTTCGTCGAGGATTGCTATCGCGAAAACGCGCGACGGATGAAGGAATTCGACCCGGACCTGATGCAGCCCCGCCTGCTGCCCGCCATGGCCGACCTAGCCCTGCGCGGCATGCGCCTGTGGGACCGCAGGCGCCCGCATCTGCGCACCTCCGCACGGTAGAACCTTCACGCGACAGACCATTCGCGGATGGGGCTGGAACTCTGCCACGCCGCCGGTGTTTCGGCTGGCAGCGGGAGGGCGTGCCATGGCCGACCAACATCCAAAACCTGATGACGGAATCTTCCCCGATCCCGATATCCCGCCCCCTTTTCCGCCGCCCGGCGAGGAAGAGGACGAGGATGAAGACGACGAGGATGAAGACGAGGATGGCACCGGCGACGGCGCCGAGCCCCGGCCGCCGCTGATCAGGACAAGGGCGTTCCTTTTTGAAAGGAAGAACCGAAAAACGTTCGACCGGTTCAGGGATTTCATGCTGGGCGCATACGAAGACGTGAACGAATAAAAGTCTTTTTGCTTCTTTTTCTTCAGAAAAAGAAGGGAGACCCCCATGACCGGTCACCAGGACGGGCGCCTCGTTTCGCGCCTGCGGGTCGCCATGTTCCTCCTGGTGGTCGGGCTGTATTCCGCGTCATGGTCGCTGGGCTTCGTGCTGGCCTGCTGGGTGGTCGGGCGCGTCACCAGCGCGTTGGGGCCCTTTGCCACGTTTTCCACGCTCGCGGGCCTGTCCGGCCTGTCCGCCATGCTGCTGTGGTTCCTGCCGTTCAATGCGGTCTGGATCGGGCTGCGGATGGTAATCGGATTCTGCTTCGGCGGCCTGTCCGCCCTGGTCGAGGGATGGCTGATCGCGCGAACGGGCGCGAATGCCGCGTTTGCCAGTTACCTGGCCGTGGTGCTGGTGGCGTCGCTGGCCGGCACCCTCAGCCTCAACCTGCTCGATCCGCTGGGCGAGGCCCCCTTCGTGCTGACCAGCGCGGCCGTGCTGGCGTCGATCGTCCCGGTGTTCCTCGAGCGCGCGGCGCTGCCGCCGGCGCCGTTGGCGTTCCATGCGGAAATCGGGCGCGTGATCGCGCTCTCGCCGCTGGGCGCGTTCGGCTGCCTGGGCGCCGGGACGATCACCGGCGTGCTGGGCGGGCTCGGCCCCGTATTCGGCATGGTGGCGGGACTGGGCATGCACGGGACGACGCTGATGCTGGCCGCGAACACGCTGGGCGGTGCCGTGGCCAATACGCCGGTCAGCTTCCTGACCGCACGGATCGGCCGGCGCTGGCTGCTGACCGGGGTGGCCCTGCTGGGCGTCGCCGTGTGTATGCCGCTGGTTCTTGCGCCGCAATGGCCCCGCGCCGGGCTGATCCTGCTGCTGGGGGCGTTCGGCTTCGCGCAATATCCGCTGTACACTCTGTGCGTCGGCATCACCACCCTGCAGGCGCCCCACCGGCCGTCGGAACAGGTGGCCAGCGAAATGCTGCTGCTGTTCGGACTGGGAACCATCGCCGGTCCCATGATCGGCGGCCCGCTGCTGCATCGCGGAATCGGCTGGATGTTCGGGTTCATTGCCGTGACGTTCCTTGCCATCGGCCTCGGCGCTGCCGCGTGTCGGAGGATTGCGCGGTGAAGCCTTCTTTTTCTGAAGAAAAAGAAGCAAAAAGACTTTGATTCGTTCCGGGTCCCGGTATGCACCCGGCACAAAACCCCTGAACAGACCAAAAGTTTTTTGGTTCTTTTTTTCAAAAAAGAACAAACAACCCCCACCAGGGCACCCCTTCTTGCCAACACGTTCCCCCTTCGGCACGATCCTGCGGTCTGTCAACCGAAAGGGCACGTTCTTGAAAAGACTCCTCCTGGCCTCGATCGCCCTCTTTCCCGGCCTGGCGCACGCGGCCGAAGACCGGAACGCGTCCTTTCAGGCCCTGCTGGCGCAGCAATGGGAATGGCAGTTGCGCGAGAGCCCGGAACTGGCGACGACCATCGGGGACGACCGCTATAATGATCGCTGGTCCGACATGTCGCTGGCCCATGTCGCGGTTCAGGACCGCGCGCTGAAGGACTTCCAGACGCGGTTCACGGCCTTCGGAACGGCGGGATTGTCGGAACAGAACCGCCTCAGCCGCCAGATGATGCTCCAGCAACTGGCGATCGACCGGGAGGCGATCCGGCTGAAGATTTATGAAATGCCGATCGACCAGATCAATGGGGTGCCGTTGCAACTGGCTGGTTTCGTGTCCAGCATTCCGTTCGATTCCGTCAGACACTATCAGGATTACATCGCCCGCCTGCACGCCATTCCGGCGGTCCTGCAGGCGGTGGTCGACAGCGCGCGGGCCGGCATGGCGGACCATCTGATGCCGCCGCGCTTCCTGCTGGAAAAGGCGATTCCGCAATTGCGCGGCATCGCGTCCCCGGCCGGGACGGACAATGTGTTCGGACAGCCGGCCCTGCATTTTCCGGCGACGATTCCGGCGGACCAGCAGGCGGCGCTGCGGGCGCAGATCATCGCCGCCGTCGATCGCGAGGTCCGCCCGGCGTTCGAGAAGACGGCCGATTTCGTCGAAAAGGACTACGCGCCGCACGGCCGGGCGCAGGACGGGATCTGGGCGCTGCCCGACGGGACCGCGCGCTATCGCTTCGCCATCCGCCAGCAGACCACCAGCACCATGACCCCCGCCGCGATCCACGCCCTGGGCCTGGCCGAAGTCGCGCGGATCGAAAAGCAGATGACCGATGTCGCGCACCGGCTGGGCTTCGCGGACCTCGCGGCGCTACGGGCGTCGGTCCAGACCGACCATAAGCTGTTCGCGACCTCGCGCGAGGAAATCCTGGACCGCTACCGCACCTATATCGCCGGAATGCGGCCCGAACTGCCCAGGCTGTTCGGCACGCTGCCCAAGGCGGACGTGAAGGTGCAGGCGGTCGAAACCTACCGCGAGGCCGAGGCGCCGGACGCCGAATACCACCAGGGTACGCCCGACGGGTCGCGCCCCGGCATCGTGTTCGTCAATACCGGGGATTTCGCGCATCGCGACCTGTACACGATCGAGGACACCGCCTATCACGAGGGCATTCCCGGCCACCATCTGCAGATCGCCCTGGCCCAGACCCTGCCCCTGCCGCCTTTCCGCCAGCAGGGCAGCTATAATTCCTATGTCGAGGGATGGGCGCTGTACGCGGAACGGCTGGCGAAGGATTACGGGTTCTACAAGGACGCCTATAACGAATATGGCTGGCTGAACGGCGAACTGCTGCGCGCCGACCGGCTGGTTCTGGATACCGGCGTGCACTATCTGCACTGGACGCGCCCGCAGATGATCGCGTTCTTCCGCGCCCATCCATCGGAAAGCGAACCCGGCATGCAGGCCGAAACCGACCGCTACATCGCCTGGCCAGGCCAGGCGCTGGGCTACAAGCTGGGCCAACTCGAAATCCTGGATCTTCGCGCCAGGGCGCAGAAAGCGCTGGGCCCCAAATTCGATATCCGCGCCTTCCACGACGAAATCCTGGGCGGCGGCGCACTGCCGCTGGACATGCTGGACCAGCGAGTTACGCAATGGATCGCGGCCCAACGCGCCGCCCTGAAGCCGTCATGATTGGCGAAAACGCCGAAAGACCGCCGGCAGCCCATGTCCTGGAAGCGGACACTTACGCGAAGGATGTGGGCGTGTCATGGTTGTGTTCCGGACCTTTACCACAGACTATATGGTTATGAAGGGGAACTGGAATAGGACGTGTTTACAAGGCGGAGTTCAGACGTGAAGCTGTGTGTCTGACTCTAAGCAGCGATCTGTCGCGTGAGCGGATTGCTAAGAATGTGGGTATTGGCACTTCGACACCGACGAAATGGGTCCGGGATGCCTTGCGCCATGAGCCTGTGATGGCTGATGGCGCGCATCACAGAGCATTATCGTGTGAGAGTGAAATCCGCGTTGTCCGGGCAGGACGGTTCAGGGTGACGACACACAGCACGATACCTGCCGCTTCGCTATTCTTCAAGGAAATTCTATCAGAATATTGTCAGCGAATGTGTTTCGACGTCTATTTTGTGCAGGCGGTGATGCAGTTATTGATCCTTTTGCCTCGAGAGATTTCAAGGCGTCCTTGTAATTGCTGCGCAAGTATCTTTTTCCGACGTGATGGCGCTCGAATACATCGATCATTTTCAAGGTCATTCCGGAGAAGGTTTCGAGCAGCATTTTCTCGAGTTCATCAAGCGGACGCGCCAGATCGAACAGGAGAGTGAAGCGTCCCGGGTTTCCCGGAGGCCATTTGGTTTGAGTCACGCAGCCATATCGATGATCTCGAGGGCTGCATAGTAGTTGGCTTCGGCCTCGGCGGGTGGGATATAGCCGATGGGGCCAAAGAGGCGATGGTTATTGAACCAATCGACCCAGCGCAATGTTGCCATTTCCACGGCCGATACGGTCGGCCAGGAAGGCTGCCGCCAGATGACCTCGGCCTTGTAGAGGCCGTTGATGGTCTCGGCCAGGGCATTGTCATAGGAGTCCCCGACGCTGCCGACCGAGGGTACCAGATCGGCCTCGGCCAGGCGCTGGGTGTAATTCATGGCGAGGTATTGGACGCCCCTGTCACTATGGTGGATCAAGCCATCCTCGGGTCCGGGCCTGCGGGCATGGATCGCCTGCTCCAGGGCGTCCAGCACGAAGCCGGCGGTGGCTGACGTGCTGACCTTCCAGCCGACGATGCGCCGGGCATAGGCGTCGATCACGAAGGCGACATAGACGAAGCCGGCCCATGTGTGGACGTAGGTGAAATCGACCACCCACAGGGCATTCGGCCGGCTCAAGCGGAATGCGCGGTTCACCTTGTCCAGCGGGCACGGAGCCTTGGGATTGCTGATGGTCGTGACCGTCCTCTTCCCTCGCCGAATGCCGGCTAGGCCCATGGCACGCATCAGGCGTTCCACGGTGCATTTGGCCACCTCAATGCCTTCACGGCGCATCTGATGCCAGACTTTGCGCGTCCCGTAGAGCTTTGAACTGGCGTCATATACCCGCTTGATCTCGTCCTTCAGTTCGTCGTCGCGCCGGGCACGCGCAGGCCGCCTGGCGGGGTCCGCCAGACGGACAGCATGTTCGTGATAGGAGGATGGGGCAATCGCCAGTTCGCGGCAGATCGGCTCGATACCCAAGTCCTCGCGATGGGCGTCGATGAACGCCATCATCATTTCCCGCGGCGGTCGAGCTCCGCCATCGCAAAATACGCCGATGCCTTGCGCAGGATCTCGTTGGCGCGGCGCAACTCCTTGACCTCGCGCTCAAGTTCCTTGAGCCGAACGCGTTCGTCACCAGCTTGCCCCGCCGGTCCCGCTCGCCGCCTGGCCTCATCGCGGCACCAGCGGCGCAAGGTCTCCGCCGTGCAACCGATCTTGGCAGCAATCGATGTCATCGCAGCCCATTCCGACCCGTAATCGGCCCGATGCTCCCCAACCATACGGACCGCACGCTCACGGACCTCAGGCGAAAATCTCTGGCTCATCGTGTTCATCATAGCTCCTTCTCACAGATAGGAGCCTCCGCGAAACCCGGGACGCTTCAGGTCCTGCGTGAAACGTGATCTCTTCATGGCCTGTCTCCGGTTGGACAGACCTTACTCAAAAACGAGGGCATTCCACGGGGCAGGGTCACGACTTTTCCGGTGCAGTGTCATGCTTCCGTGCCGGCTCGTTGCGCATGGCATCGTCCGTCTTACGGTGGGTCCGGGATGGAATTCAGGCTTCGCCGCTGGGGCGCTCCGGCGGGAGGCAACGCCGTATTAATCGCGGCTTCGTTATGCATGGGTGGTCGGGGACGTATCTTGACTTGCCTTGTCCTCGGAGTGCCAGAAACATTATGTTAAATATGACTCTAACGGACGAGAAGGATATCAGCTATGCGAAATGTTGCCACGCTGGCGGTCGTCGCCGCCCTGGGCTTCGCGCCCTCGCTGTCGCAGGCGGCGTCGCTTCATGCGACGTGGGAGAAGTTCAAGGCCGAGCGCGCGCTCCATCATCTCTCCCATGACGGGGAGCAGGCCCTGACCGATATCGTGACGGCTCGGCAGCTTGTCGCGCAGGGAAAAGTCGATCAGGCGGTGCCGCCGCTCTATGACGCGCAGAAGCGCCTGGAAGCGGCGCGTAAGGCCGAAAAGCGCTACAATGTGGCGGAAAGCGCGCTTCAGCCTGCTCCGCAGCATCCGCTGCCGTCGAACCATCCGGTGACGAGCACGCCGATCGACTGGGTTCCGGTCGGCGGCGCGTTTATCGCCAGCGATATTCTGTCACCTGAAAAGAAGGCCGCGGTCGCCAAGGCCAACGATCAGTTGAAGGCCGGCGACAGCAAGGGCGCCGCCCAGACGATGCAGGTCGTTGGCGAGGATGTCGATTTCATTGTCGCGCTGGCGCCGTTGGATCAGACCGAGGGTGCGGTCAACCGGGCGACAGTGTTCGTTGAGGGACGCCAGCCGGCCCAGGCGGCCGAGGCGCTGGATCAGGCCCTGAACGGGCTTGTCTTCGTGTCGCAGGATTTTATCGAGACCCTGGCCCCGGCTGCCCCGGCTGCCCCGGCGAAACCGACGCAGCAGAAGAAATGATGATCATCGTAGTCTGATGTGATCATGCCCCTCTTCACAGGTCATTCGGTCTGTGAAGAGGATGGCGGTTGAAGCCGGTGTATAGCAGTGCGCCCGTCGCAATGCCCAGGAACCAGGATACCGCGTTGATGGCATCCTGCCCCGGGAGGGTGCCGGCCGGCAGCAGGGCGGGGGGCAGCAGCAGCAGCAGGGTCAGGCCGGTAGCCGCCAGGGCGGACGGGCGCCAGCCCCGCCGGCCCGCATAGAGGCCGGAGAATGAGTAGAGCTGCGCGAGGTCGATCGTCTGGCGGCGGACCAGATAGTAGTCGGCCAGCATGATCCCGGTGATGGGTGCCAGCACCGCCGAAAGCAGGCCGAGCAAGGCGAAGACCGTCTGCGGATGGTCGAACCACAGCCAGGGGGCGACGAACAGGCCGAGCAGGATGACCGTGATGCACGCGCGGTCGAAATCGAGCCGGCGGGGGAACAGGCTGAGCAGGTCGTAGGCGGCGGGGACGATGTTGCCGGCGACGTTGACTGACAGGGCCGCGACGATGATCGTGATGCCGCCGGCGAGCGTAAGCGGTGTGTTGTGGATCCGCATCAGGATTTCGACCGGGTTCCAGATCGGTTTTCCGAACATCACCAGGGTGGCCGAGGTGATGAGAATGCTCATGGGCGTGAAGATGACGGCGGTGACCGGCAGGCCGATGAGCTGGCCAATGGCCTGGTCGCGCTGCGAGTGGACGAAGCGGCTGAGGTCGGGGATGTTGACCGCGAACGATGCCCATATGCCGATGATGCTGGTGACGGCGGCCCCGCCCTTGAGGAACAGGGCCGACCCGTGCAGCGTGGACGGGATGGCGAAGAGTGGGCCGGTGCCGTGGCAGATCCTGATGGCCCAGAGGGCGGCGGCGCCGGCGACGACAAGGACCAGCGGGCCGGCGACCAGTTCGAAATTGCGGATGCGGTGTATGCCACGGGCGGCGACGAGGGCGTGCAGGCCCCAGATCATCGCCACCGCCAGCCAGGGGCCGAGCGCCGTGCCGTCGGGAAGGTGCAGGCTGCTCCAGTCCGGCCACAGGCTGGCGGCGATGGCGTCGAGCGCCTGCGAGGCCGCATAGGACTGGACCGAGAACCAGAAGATGGCGACCACGGCGCGGATGGCGACGGGGATGACGGCGCCGCGCGGGCCGAAGGCGGCGCGGATCAGGACGCAGAAGGGAATGCCCCATTCGGTGCCCGCGCGGGCATTGAACCACATGGCGACGAACAGCGAGCAATAGGCCGTCCAGACGATGAGCAGGCACTGCATGGCGGAGAAGCCGATGGCCATGAGGCCGGCTGCGGCCTCGTAGGCGACCACGTTATGGACCATGCCCATCCAGACGGCGGCGAGGGTGATCCATGTCCAGTCCCGTTTCTGCCGGGGCAGGGGGGCGATGTCGGGATTCCACAGCAGGGGGTCGCGGGCGGTCTGGGTCGTGTCCAGCATGGGATCTTTTCCGGTTGGGCCCTGCGCTGGAGCCATCCGACCGGATGGCTCCATACGGTCGGACAGGGATGCTCGCCAGGGCACCGATCCGGGGGGGGGCATGTCCGCGAACCGGTGGGAATGGATAGGCCTCTAGTTCTTGCGGCGGGTGGTGCGGGGGGTGATCTGCCGGGAATGGGCGGCGATGGTGTCGGCCAGCGCCTTGACGGGGCCTTCCAGCGCTTCGGTCTTGCCGATGACGATGAAATCGACATCGGCCGTTTCGGGCAGGTTTTCGGTGACGGGCAGCGACCGGTCGTACTGGCGCAGGAACGAGGATTGCGCGGTGACGCCGTAGCCGGCGCGGACGGCGGCCAGCAGGGCGGTCAGGTTTTCGGAGGTGAAGGCGACGTACCAGGGGATTTCCGCCGCGTTGAGGCATTCCAGCGCGAGCTGGCGGGTGATGGCCGGTTCGGGGAACACGACGAGGGGCAGGGCGGTGCCGGGTTCCCAGTTGCCGAACCAGGTCAGCGGTTCGCGCCAGATGGTGGTGCCGCGTGCGTCACCGATTCGGCGCTTGGTGCAGAGTAGGTCGACCGAGCCGGTATCGAGATCGTTCTGCAGCGAGCCGCTGAGGCCGACGCGCAGATGGACATCGACCTTGGGATATTTCTCGCGGAAGATGCCCAGGATTTCCGGCAGCCGGGTCATCGTCAGGTCTTCTGAGATGCCGAGGCGGATATAGCCGCGGATGACCGAGCGGTCGAACCAGGTCAGCGCCCGGTCCTGCGCCGAGAGGATGTCACGGGCCAGCGCGATCATCATGTGGCCGTCCTGCGTCAGGGTGACCTGCTTGGTGCTGCGGACCAGCAGGGTGCGGTTGACTGCCTGTTCCAGGCGGCTGACATGCTGGCTGACGGTGGACTGGACAATGCCGAGACGCCGGGCGGCGGAGGTGAAATGCAGCGTTTCCGCCACCGCCAGAAAGGAGCGGAGTTGCTGGGGGTCGAGGTCTCGGGCGTCTTCCATGATGGATTCCTGTTTCAGAATGAGGCCTTCATTTCAGGACGATGACGGACGAAGGTCCAGACCCCGGCTTTCCACCCGCCGAGGACGGGGCGCAGTTCGCGCACCGCCGTTGCCGGGTCCGGGGCGTCGATCAGGACGATATCGGCGGGGGCGCCTTCGGTGATCGCCGCGGGTACGCCCAGTGACGAGGCGGGGGACGTGGTCAGCATGTCCCAGATCAGGGCCAGGTCGGCATCGGTCGTGGCGCCCGTGATGTTGGCGAACAGGTTGCCCATGCGCAGCAGGTTGCCGTCGCCGAACGGGGTGAAGGGGTTGACGATGTTGTTGGTGGCCAGCGCGCAGCGCCCGCCCATGCGGGCATAGCGCATCAGCGGGGCCATGCTGCCGCGCATGAGAAACAGGTCGGTGGCGGGCAGGGCCGTCAGCATGATGTCGGCCGCCAGCAGGCCGTCCAGAATGGCGGTCTGCTCGTCGGTCGGCAGGATGGACAGCTTGGTGGCGTGGCCGATGACGACGCGGCCCCGATAGCCGGTTTCCAGGACGTGGCGGATCAGGAAGGGCAGGGCGCTGGCAGTGGGGTCGAGGTCGAAATCGATGTGGAAATCGGCGTCGCAGTCGTGCCGGGCGGCCAGGGCGAGGATACGGCGGATCTGTTCCTGCGGGTCCGGGTCGGTATAGGGGCAGCCGCCGATGCTGCGGGCGCCCAGGCGCAGGGCTTCCTCCAGCAGGGCTTCGCCGTCCGCATGCTGGGTCAGGCCGTCCTGGGCGAAGGCGCACAGGCGCAGGTCGATGGCGTGGCGGGCTTCCTCCGCCAGGGCCAGCAGGCCTTCCAGGCTGCGCAGACCGGCGGCGTGATCGACCTCGACGAAGCTCTGCATGACCGTGGTGCCGTGGGTGATGGCATCGCGTAGCACGCGGGCGCCGCGATCGTGCACGTCCTGCACCGTGAAGGTGGCCTTGAGTTCGGTGATCTTGCGGATGGCGGCGGCAAGGCTGGCGTCCTCGGTCCCGCAGCGATGCAGGGTGGCGGCCTTGTCGAGATGGATGTGGCTTTCGACGAAGCCGGGGAATGCCAGGCAGCCGCCGCCGTCATGCTCGACGGCGGCGGTGCGGGGGATGTCGGGGTGCAGGGCGGTGATGCGCCCCGCGGTGACGCCGATATCGAGCGGCGCGGCGTGGGGGGTAAGGCGGACGTTCCGGATAATCAGGTCCATGAGGTGCGATAGCCTGTTTTCATTCTTCTTTGTTTTGACCCGATTGCCCGGGCCAGGAGGGCGTTCTTGCGAGTGTCCTCCTAGAATTCGGTCGAAAGCTGGGCGGCGACGGTGAAGCCCGCGCCGATGATATAGGTCGGCGCACCGGCGGCGTCGATGATGGTGCCGTTGACGCCGCGTGTGGACCGCGCGTTGGGCAGGACGGAACCCAGGCCGGCCAGGTAGTGCGTATTCCATAGATTGACGAAATTGAGCTGGAATTTCGGATGCTTGATGTAACGGTAGGACGGTAGGTAGACGCCGATCGTCATGTCGCCATGGGTCTGGGCGGCCATTTTTTCATCGTTCATGAAAGTGGAGTATTGGGATGAGAGATATTTGAGGCCAAAATTTCCGAAAAACAGGGAATCGTCATAGGACAGACCGAAGGATGCCTGGAAGCGCGGGCTTTGCACGGCTGTCTTGCCCTTGGTTGGCAGGTAGTCGTTTCCGACCCTGAAATCGTTGTCGATCGTGGTGTGCAGATATTCGAACGAGGCGTAGGGGCTGAAATGCATGAAGGGAACCGTGCCGAGTTCGATATCGACGCCGCGCGAGGTCTGCCCGCCCTCGTTGATCGTGGTGGAGACGGGCAGGTTGCCGACATAGGTCTGCGTGGCGATCTGCCGGTTGGTGAAGTTATAGTTGAAGAAGGTGACGCTGCCGAGGACCTGGCGGCCCTGGTAGCGGTAGCCGATTTCCTCGGCGATGGAGTATTCGTCCTTCTGCTGCCCGGCGCCCAGCGATGTGACCTGCCCGGTGGCGGGACTGGTGCTGCCGAAGAAACTGGTGCCCAACGGCGCGCGGAAACCGGTGGTGACGTTGAAGAACAGCTGATGTTCGTGGTTGAAGTCGTAACGGACCATCAGGCGCGGCAGCGGCTGGAAACTGTTGTCGTGGATGCGGTATTCGGTGCCCGGAATGTGGTTGGTGCCGACGCGGTCGACCATGACGGCCTTTATGCCGCCGGTGATCTGCAGATGATCATGCAGCAGGCTGAGCCGGTCGTTGAGGAAGATGCCGTTGACCTGCGTCATGAGGTTGTAGTCGCCCGAGCGCAGCGGGCGGCCGTTGGCCATCATGACCGTGGGATCGGTGCCGCGCGGGCCCTGGGGCGCGCCGCTGGCCGTGACGGGCGTGTAGTCGATCCAGTTGGAGAAATCGTCATATTCGTACCAGTTTCCCAGCGTCAGGGTGTTTTTTCCCTGCGTCCAGTTGAGCTTTTCGACGAAGCCGGTACGGTAAGGGGAGTTGAGGTATCGCTGGACGGCCGGAGCCTGGCCGCCGCTGGCGCCGGGAAGGGTGGAGCCCGGGGATTCGAACTGGTTGCCCCAGTAATAGCCGCCCGTGGGCAGGGTTGTGCCGCTGAGAGCGCCACCGGAGCCGTGAAAGAAATAGGGCTCGACATCCGCCGTGAGGTTTCTGGCCAGGCGGAAGGTCGAGGGAAGGCCGATATTGAAATCTTCCCACGGGTTCTGGTACATCCGCCAGTAGGCCGAGTTGGCGGCGGGGGATCCGCCCTGGATGTAGGTGGGGCTGTAATAGTTGGACCGTCCGGTGGCGTTCCACTGTGCGAGCGTGGGTTCGTAGTAATTGGAAATCGTCTGGTGCGCCCAGGTGAAGACGGCCGCGACGCGGTTTCCCTGCCCCCATTCCTTCAGGAATTTCGCGTCGATGTGCAGGCGGCGGTCGGTGCCCGGGCCGGTGAAGTGCTGGTCGTAGAAATCGGAAAAGGACATCCAGCCCCGGATGCCGGTATGGCCGATATCGCCGGTATTGATACGGATGAATTCTTTCTTGGCATCCCACGTGCCGAACATGGAGGATGCGTAGCCGCCGAACTGATGCGACGGGTCGATGGTCTTGAAGCTGACCTGACCGCCGAGATCGACATAGCTGGGGGTGTCGATGGGTGACGAGCCCTGGGTGATCGACGCGCTTTGCAGGTTTTCGGAATCGATGAGCTGCGACGGGTAGATGGTGCCGTTATTGGGATCGTTTTGCGGCGTGCCATCGACCATGAAGCCGATTTCCTGCTGGTTCAGGCCGCGCAGGGTCATGGTGACCTGATTGCTCATGCCGAAGGCGTCGGACGTTGCGACGTTGGCACCGGGCATGTTCTGCACCAGGTTCAGCGCGCCGGCGCTGGCCACCTGTTTGGTGATGTAGGCACGATCCACGGTACTGACCGAGGCTTCGGCATGGGTACGGACCATCTGGCCGGAGCCCGATGCCTGCCGCAGGGTACGGACGACCGATATGGATTCGGACGGGGCTGCCGCCGGATGGGCTGCCGGATGGGTCTTGGGCTGCGTCGCGGCGACGGCGGAAATCGGGATGATCGAGACTGCGCAAAGAAGAAGGGAAACCCTGAAGGAAATCGGCTTCATGCTTTTTTCATTCCTGTTTCGTATCATATTGGGCATCGCGCAGCGGCCCGTTTCCAGGCGCCATGGCGCAGCGGGAAGGATATGGACGGGCGTTTCAGGAGCCCGATCCAGCGTTGAATAATTTCAATACGAAATCATATGTCACCCACTTATCGCGATGTCAAACTGATTCCGGGATGAGAATGTTCCTGATGGGGAATGTGCGATGGCGGGGCCGGACGGGCGACGGCGCGCATACGGTTTTGCGTTCGCGCGGGGATGGATGCCGGCAGGCTGGCTTCTGCATTGATCCGGTGCGTGCCGGCGGAAGGTAGCGCCTTTGGGGCGTGACGCGGAGCGCGGGACTTGCCAAGATCGGGGAATGAACGCCTATCCCGCCGATTTTCCGACCGTGCATCCCGCCGGTATTCTCGACACCCGCGAGGCGCGGCGCGCGCGCGGGTTGGCCTTGCGCAAGACGTTGCCGCGCGGGGGGCATGCCGACTGGTCGCCGCCGGCGGGGCGGGCGGATCCGGTTGCCGTTCTGGAGCGCCAGGGGGCCAGCCGCATCGCCAGCCTGCTGCCGGTGCGCTATGCGCGCATGGCGGCCTCGCCCTTTGCCTTCCTGCGCGGGGCGGCGGTGGTCATGGCGGCGGATCTGGCGCAGACCGCCTGGGCCGGGCCCCGGGTGCAGAGCTGCGGCGACTGCCATCTGGCGAATTTCGGCAGCTATGCCTCGCCCGAAGGGGTGCCGGTCTTCGACATCAACGATTTCGACGAAACCCTGCCGGCGCCCTTCGAATGGGACATCAAGCGGCTGGGGGCGTCGCTGGTGCTGGCGGGGCACGAAACCGGCCTGTCCGACGACGCGGCGCGCGGGCTGGCCGTGGCGGCCGCCCAGGCCTACGCGGGGGAAATGGCGCGGCTGGCCCCGCTGACGCCGCTGGAAATCTGGACCCACCGGATCGACCTGGGGGCGGCGATCGACGGGTTCGCCAGCAAGCGCGTGCGCCAGCGGGTCCAGGCCCTGCTGGCCGCGCGGCTGGACGCCGCCCGCCGCCATTTCGGCCTGGTGGCGGACGATAGCGGCGCGCCCACCCTGCAGGAAAAGCCGCCCCTGGTGATGCGCCTGCCGGAAAACGACGATGCGGTGCGCAGCGCCTTCGCCCGCTACGTCGCGACCCAGCCGCCGGAGCGCGGCATCCTGCTGACGCGCTACCGCCTGCGCGACGTGATCTTCAAGGTCGTGGGGGTGGGCAGCGTCGGCACGTTCTGCGCCATCGGCCTGTTCGCCACCGCCGACGGCGACAGCCTGCTGCTGCAGATCAAGGAAGCGCAGGATTCCGTCCTGGCGCCCTTCGCCGGGGCCTCGGCGTTCCGCAACCAGGGCCAGCGCGTGGTCACCGGCCAGCGCATCATGCAGGCGGCGCCGGATGCCTTCCTGGGCTGGACCCACACCGCCGGGCAGGACGAGGCCGAGGATACGGCCCATGCCCTGTCGGGTGCCGGGCGGCAGTTCTATGTCCGCCGCGTGAAGGATACGCGGCTGGCCGCCATCGGGACCGAGATCGCGCAGGAGGGACTGCCGGATTACGCCCTGCTGTGCGGCCGCACGCTGGCCCGCGCCCACGCCCGCACCGGCGATGTGGTGGCCCTGGCGGCCTATCTGGGGCGCGGACGATCCTTCGCCGACGCGATCGGCGGCTTTTCGGTGCTGTATGCCGAACAGACGCGCCGCGACTGGACCTTGTTCAAGGCGGCGATCGCGGCCGGGCGGTTGCCCTGCTGGTCCGGCACCGCACCCGGCGGGAATGGCGGCGGCGGTCGCGGCGCGGGGGGCGCCGGCACCGGCAGCGGGGCCTGACCATGGCGCGGCCAGGCATGATTCGGCCAGGCATGATCCGGACAGGCATGATCCGGGCCGGCATGGCGGCGGCGGTGCGGCGGGCGCGCACGGCCCCCCGCGCCCTGGTATCCGGCGTCTGCGCGCCGGGCGGGGCGCGCGACGTGGTGGCCGGCGTGACCCTGGCCTCGATGAACATTCCGCAGGTGCTGGGCTATGCCGGCATTGCCGCGATGCCGGCCGTGACCGGCCTGTATACCGTGCTGCTGCCGCTGGTGGCGTTCGCCCTGCTGGGGTCGTCGCGGCATCTGGTGGTGGCGGCCGATTCCGCCACCGCCGCCATCTTTTCCAGCGGCCTGGCCGGCATGGCGGCGGCGGGCAGCCCGAAATACGTGGCGCTGGTCGGCACGGTCACGTGGCTGGTGGCCGGTTTCCTGTTCGTGGGGCGACTGTTCCGGCTGGGATTCCTGGCGGATTTCTTTTCGCGCACCGTGCTGGTGGGGTTCCTGGCCGGGGTCGGGGTGCAGGTCGGCATCGCGATGTCGCGCGACATGCTGGGCGTGGCCGCGACCGCCCATAACCCGGTGCGGCAGTTGCTGCAGGTCGCGGACGGGCTGCCGCACGCCCATCCGCTGACGGTCGGGCTGTCGCTGCTGGTCGTGGCGGTCATCATGGGGGGGCGGCGGCTGGTGCCGCACGCGCCGCTGGCCATGGTCGCGGTGGTGGGCGGCATCCTGGCCAGCCGGGTGCTGGACCTAGCGGGGCGGGGGGTGGCCGTCATCGGTCCGATCGCGGGCGGCCTGCCGTCGCTGGGGCTGCCGGACGTATCGTGGAACGAGATGGTGGCCCTGCTGCCCGTCGCGACCTCGTGCGTGTTCGTCATCATCGCGCAGAGCGCCGCGACATCGCGGGCTTTCGCCCTGCGCGCTCATGAGGAGGTGGACGAAAACGCCGATATCCTGGGCCTGTGCGCCGCCAATGCCGCCGCCGCGCTGACGGGCGCCTTCGTCGTGAACGGCAGCCCCACCCAGACGGCCATGGCGGTGCGGGCGGGCGCGCGCAGCCAGCGGGCGCAGGTGGCATTCGCGCTGGTCACGCTGGTGGTGGTGCTGGTGCTGACCGGGCCGCTGCGCGACCTGCCGCGCTGCGTGCTGGCGTCCATCGTCTTCACCGTGGCGGTGGGGATGATCGACTGGCGGGCCATGTGGGCCATCCGGCGCGAAAGCCCGGGCGAATTCGGCCTGGCCATGGTCACAGCCGCCGCCGTGGTGGGGATCGGGGTGGAACAGGGCATCTTCCTGGCCATCGCGCTGTCGCTGTTCCGCCATGTCCGGCACAGCTATCGCCCGCACACCATGGTGCTGCGGCAGGACCCGGTGACCGGCGCGCTGGAGACCGAACCCGTCGCCCCCGGCAGGCAGACGGAACCGGGGCTGGTCGTCTATCGCTTCGGCGCCGACCTGTTCTACGCCAATTGCAGCCGCTTCACCGACGACGTGCACCTGCTGATCGATCATGCGCCGGCGCCGGTGCGCTGCTTGATCGTCGATGCCAGCGCGATCACGGACATCGATTTCTCCGCCGCCGGCGCGCTGCGCGACCTGCTGGCGGACTTGCGCAGGCGGGGCATCGTCGTGCTGTTCGGCCGGGTCAGTTCCTATCTGCGGGCCGACATGCAACGGCACCGCATCCTGTCGGCCGAAGACCCGAACGCCAACTTCGCCGCCCTGCATCCGGCGCTGGCGGCCGGGCGGGCGATCGTGAAGGCAGCCGGGGCCTGACCTGTGTCCGTGACACGTGCGTCGCCGGAGGAATCACGTTTGCACGACGCCCTTGCGCCCCCGGCGCGCGATGAACACGTGCCCTGCACCATCATGGAAAAGGGCGCGTGTCATGCGTGTACGGGACATCATGACGGCGTCGGTCGTGGGCGTCGCCCCGACCGATCCGCTGGAAAAGGCGGTGGGGCTGATGCTGGAGCACGGGATCAGCGGCGTGCCGGTGCTGGGCGTGGGCGGCCACGTTGTGGGCGTGCTGACCGAGGGCGACCTGCTGCGCCGTAGCGAGCTGGATACCGAACCGGGCCGGTCCTGGCTGGGGGACTGGCTGCGCTCGCCCGGGCGGGCGGCGTCGGATTACGTGCGGACCCACAGCCATCGCGTCATCGACCTGATGTCGGACAGCCCGGTGACGATCGCGCCCGACGCCACGCTGCGCGAGGCCGTGGACATGATGCTGGCCCACCGGGTGAAGCGCCTGCCGGTGATACAGGATGGCCGGATGGTCGGCATCCTGTCGCGGGCCGACCTGCTGCGGGCGCTGATGCGCGCTGCCTCCGGCCCCACCGAAACCGTGTCCGACGTGCAGATCCAGAACGAGATTACCGAGGAATATCGTCGCCAGTCCAAATGGGCGGGCGAGGATTTCATCCATGTCGCCGTTCAGGACGGGGTGGTGGAACTGACGGGCACCATCCTGGACGAACGCCTGCGCGTGGCCGCCCGCGTGGCGGCGGAAAACACCCGTGGCGTGACCTCGGTCATCGATCACCTGGAGGTTGTCGAACCGATGACCGATGGCGCGATGCCGATGAGGATCTGACCCGTCAGGATTTCAGCGTCGGGCCCGCGGGGGCGGCGTTGAAGCCCAGGCGGCCCAGATACGCCAGGCGGGTGGCGGAGACGATGTCGCCGATGCGGCCGTCCACGATGCGGGCGTAACCCGACACGGCGGTATCCACCAGCGCCGAACCCACCGCGACCCCGGCGAAGAGGGTGCCGGTCTCGTCACGCAGATGCCAGACGTCGCCGCGGATGCACGCATCTTCATTGTAGCGAAAACCGGGGATGATATCACGAAGGATCGGGGCCAGCAGGTCGGTGACGTCCAGCGCGTTGCGCACGAAGGCCCCGCATTGCTCGTCGGGGATGAAATAGCCCACCAGGTCGCCCTGCAGCATCATCAGGCCGGGGCGGGCCCTCCGGCTGTCCGTCACGCTGCGTGTCCGCACGACGATCCGCTGCGCGTCGGACCCGTTTTCCGACGTCACCAGCAGGGTCCCGACCGGATTGGCCAGCAGGTCGGGCGTTACGCGCATGCGCGATAACGGGATGCTTGCCAGGGTCATCATAATTCTGGATCTCCTTGATCGAACAGGATCGCGCGGGCACGCGCTGTTACTTTTTGTTTCGAAATGACAATAATTCTGCGAAGCAGCGTGGACGGGATTGCGCGGAAGGGCATCGGGAGAAGCTGAAACGTTTATTCGATCTGTTTTTCCATGCAGCAGAAGGCATCGTGCCTCGTACGCCTGTGGAAGGTCGCGGCGGCATTCCGAACCGGCCGCCCCGCGTTCACGTCATGGCGAACGGCAGCCCTGTCCTGTCCGAAAGATGGGATGGCCGAGGAACGGCGGGGGCGGGGCAGCATGGCGCGGGCAGTCCGGCGCGTGCCGGAACCAGGGGCATGCGGCCGGCCATCCTCCCTGCGGCGTCTGTCGGTCGCGGCATCGCGCCGGGATATCGGGCGGGTCCTGGGGTGATGCCTGTCTCGGTCGCATTCATGTTCGTGGTCACTCGACGTCACTGCCGGGGGCGGCGCAGCCTAAACCGTTAACGCGCGCAATGGTTGCATTGCGCCGCAACGCTATATGATGGCGCGACCGCGTCCGCGTGGCGCCATAGCAGGAAACACACTTCATGACAGACCGCCTCCCTCTCGCCCCGGTGACGCTGGCCGGCGACCTGGTCCAGCTTGTTCCCCTGTCGCCGGACCACCATGACGGGCTGGTCGAGGCGGTGTCGGACGGCGCGCTGTGGACGCTGTGGTACACCAGCGTGCCGGACCCCGAGGGCATGCGGGCGGAAATCGACCGGCGGCTGCGCCTGCGCGACCAGGGATCGATGCTGCCCTTCACGGTGATCCGTCGCGCGGACGGGCGGATCGTGGGCATGACGACCTTCATGAACATCGACGCCGAAGGTCCGCGTGTCGAAATCGGTTCCACCTGGTACGCGCGCAGCGTCCAGCGGACCGGCCTGAATACCGAGGCCAAGCTGCTGCTGCTGGCCCATGCCTTCGACACGCTGGGCTGTCTGGCCGTGGAATTCCGCACCCATGTCCTGAACCGGCAGAGCCGCCAGGCCATCGAACGGCTGGGCGCGCGGCTGGACGGCATCCTGCGCTGGCATGTCCGGGCCAAGGACGGCACGGTGCGCGACAGTTGCGTGTACAGCATCACCGCGCCGGAATGGCCCGCCGTTCGCGCGCACCTGCGGTTTTCCCTCGCCGCGCGGGCGTAACCCGGGTAAGGCGTCCCCTCGACCGGGCAGGACGCGTGTCATATGCTCGTCTGGGACTTCATGGGGATGAAGCGGGCCACGAGATCGGCCCTTCGATCGGGGACGGGACGGGGACAGGTGCGGGGGCACACGCGGGATTTCAACGAGATCATGGCGCTGGCCGTTGCGGGCAGCGGCACCGGCATCTGGGACCGCGACGTCGTGACCGGCGAAATCCGCTATTCCGACGGCTGGGTCGAAATCCTGGGCTATCGCCCCGACGAGGTCAGCACACGGGTCGAGGAGAGCTACGACCGCGTGCATCCCGATGACCTGGCCTATGTCCAGGCGACGATGGACGCCCATTTCGAGGGCCGCACCGATTTCTACGAGGCCGAATACCGGCTGCGCTGCCGGGACGGCGGCTATAAATGGGTGCTCAGCCGTGGCCGCGTCGTCAGCCGCGATGCCCGGGGCAGGGCGCTGCGGATGGTGGGCACGACGACCGACATCAGCTCGATGCGTGCCCTGGCCGAGCGGCTGCAGCAGAGCATCGAGCTGATCACCAACCTGACCAACCAGGTTCCGGGCCTGGTGTTCCAGTGCCTGCGCGCGCCCGACGGCACGGCCCACATGCCCTATGCCAGCGCTAGGATCGACGAGATCTATGAACTGACGGCGGAACAGGTGGCGGTCAGCACCATCCCGGTCCATGAGCGTGTGCATCCCGACGACCTGGAGACCTATCGCGCGACGCTGGCCGCGGCTGCCGCGACGCTGACGCCCTGGCATTGCGTCTTTCGCGTGCTGCTGCCGGAGCAGGGCCTGCGCTGGCGGCAGATCGACGCCCATCCGACCGGCCTGCCCGACGGGGGCACGCTGTGGTACGGGCTGGTGGTGGACGTGACCGCGCGCAGGCGCATGGAACAGGAACTGCACGCCCTGGCGCGGGTCGATCACCTGACCGGCCTGCCGAACCGCCGCGCCTTCACCGAAGGAATGGAACAGGCCTGGCAGATGCTGCGCGGTGGCGTCAGCCGGGGGGGCGCGGTGCTGATGATCGACATCGACCGGTTCAAGACCATCAACGACCGGTACGGCCATGCGGCGGGTGACGCGGTGCTGCGCCATGTCGCCACGGTGCTGATGGCCACGCTGCGCGCCACCGATTTTACCGGCCGCATGGGGGGCGAGGAATTCGCCGCCTGCCTGCCCGATACCGGCCTGGACGAGGCCGGCCGCATCGCCGAGCGTCTGCGCCAGGCGATTGCGGGCACGCCGGTCCCCTTCGAAAGCCACAGCATCGCGCTGACGGTCAGTATCGGGATTTCGAAGATGCGCCTGGCCGACGCCGGCGGCGACGATGCGCTGTCGCGGGCCGACATGGCCCTGTATTCGGCCAAGGAAAACGGCCGCGACCGCGTGGCTTTCGCGACCCTGGAAGTCGAACGGGGATAGGGTACGTTTTTTTCGTATCGGCGGTCTTTAACGGCGACGGAATCCGATTACATTCCCGTTCTGGCTTGAATATTTCCGAAAAAAGGAAAATTCCCAGATAAGGGGAGGCCGTTCATGAGACAGGTTGTCCGCCCGCGCCGTCCGGGAAAATGGGCTCGTGGCGGAGCGACGCCGCTGCTGGATCAGATCGGCATCGTGCTGCTGATTCTGTTCTCCGCCGCCTGGCTGGTCGTGCTGCTGATCCTGGGTTGATCAGGTGTGCAGGGGTGGCAGGCGTTGAAGCGCCCGGGCTGTGAATGATTCGGCCCGGGTGGGCGACACAAAGCTGTTACAAAATCAAGTGCGATTCCTCTCCGTCCGTTTCTTTTATGGCAACTGGCGGAAAACCGCCATTTCCCGGCCGGATCGGGCCGAAGGGTCGCCCGGCCTTATCCACAGATTCCGGGGGTACCTGTCTGGGTAACTCTGTGGATAGTTTCCGGCGCGGCTTGCGGCAGCACCGCCGCCGTCTCATTTCCCGGTTTGTTCCGGCAGGTCGTCCAGCGGGCGGTACATGATGTGGCAATCCACCCGCCCCAGCGTGGCGTGGCGATAGGCGCCCGGCACGGTGCCCACGATGATGAAGCCGTGTTTCCGCCATAGCCGCACCGCTACATGGTTGCTGGCCACCACCGCGTTGAACTGCATGGCGGCGAAGCCCATCCGGCGCGCCGCGGCCAGCGAATGCGCGCACAGCGCCCCCGCGACCCCCTGGCCCCGTGCCTCGGGGGCCACGATATAGCCGGCATTGCACACATGGTCGCCCGGCCCGCCGGCGTTGGGCTTGATGTAATAGCTGCCCAGGATGACCCCGTCGCGTTCCGCGACATAGGTGGCGCGCGGCAGCGCCGCCCACAGGCGCCAGCCTTCCGCGCGGTCCATCTCCGGGTCCCAGGCATAGGTTTCGCGCGCCTGCACCACGCCGCGCAGGATGGGCCAGACCGCATCGAAATCGGACGCGGTCATCAGCCGGATCTGGTGGGGCACGGGCATTCTCGGTTCCTTGGTCGGTGGGCCGGCCCGATGGGCGGCGGCGAGTCGTATGCCGCAGGATAAGGCGGATCGGCTGCCGGCCGCATGGCTCCAGACATATTTTGATGCAAATCAATTGCAATTCGGATTGGAATCGCTATTGATAATAAATCGCATCAACGGTTTCCCACAAGGAATGTCATGTCGCAGCGGCCGGCCCCCCTGCTTCCCACTGCGTCACGTCGTGCCCGGGTTCCCTGGCCGGCGCGTGCGATCGTCGCGGCGGGCTGCCTGGCGCTGGGCGCCTTTTCGGTCACGCGGGCGCATGCCGTCCCGCCGACGATCAATCTGGGCAACGCGGCCGAGGCCGAGGATGATGCGTCGTCGGGCGTCTTCGGCTTTCTGTCCAACTGGCGCCGCTCGGCGAATTTCCTGGGTAACATGTGGGGACTGCGCCCCGAACTGGGCAAATACGGCGCCGTCCTGGCCGTGCAGGAAACGTCGGAGGTCTTCGGCAACGCCACGGGCGGCAACCGTCGCGGGGTCGATTATGACGGCCTGACCCAAGCCGTGCTGCAGATCAACACCCAGCGTGCCTTCGGCTGGTACGGCGGCACGTTCAACGTCAGCATGGAACAGATCCACGGCCGCAGCCTCAGCCAGGACAATCTGCAGGCGCTCCAGACCATCAGCGGCATCGAGGCCGACCGGTCCACGCGGCTGTGGGAATTGTGGTTCGACCAGAAATTCCTCGACCAGCAGCAGCTCGACATCAAGATCGGCCAGCAGAGCCTCGACCAGGAATACATGATCAGCAGCAACGCGCTGATCTTCGCCAACACCATGTTCGGATGGCCGATGGTGCCGTCGGCCGACCTGCCGGGCGGCGGTCCGGCCTATCCGCTTTCGGCGCTGGGTGTGCGCGGGAAATACTGGCTGGCGACCCCGCTCTATGTGCTGGGCGGGGTCTATAGCGGTAGCCCCACCCGCGCGCTGTCGGGCGATCCGCAGCAGACGAACGCGTCCGGCACCAGTTTCCCGCTCGATCGCGGTGTCATGGCGATCGCGGAAATCCAGTATGTCTATCCCGCGCTGGGCGCCATGGTCTCGCCGGATGACGAGCAGCCGCTGTCGCATGTCTATCGCCTGGGCGGGTGGTACGATTCCGAACCGTTCGCCGACCAGTATTACGACAATACCGGAACGCCCCTCGCATCGCCGGCCAGCAACGGTACGCCTGTGAATCATCGCGGTGCCTTCAGCTTCTATGCGGTGATGGACCAGATGCTATGGCGCAGCCATGTGGACCCCAACCGCACGATCAACATGTTCGGCCGCGCCATGGGCACGCCGCAGGCCGATCGCGTGCCGGTCGATTTCAGCCTGAACTACGGCGTGACGATGAAGGACCCGTTTCCTTATCGAACCGACGACACGTTCGGGCTCGCCATGGGCTACACCCATGTCAGCAGCGCGCTGGCGCGCTATGACCGTGCGGTCCACCAGTATACGGGCGTCTATTCCCCGCCGCAGGGCGGCGAGACCTATGTCGAGGCGACATACCAGTACCAGTTCACCGGGTGGATGCAGTGGCAGCCGGATTTCCAATACATCTTCAATCCTGGCGGCGGCATCCCGAATCCTTCCCATCCCGACCACCATATCCATAACGAGCTGGTGCTCGGCTTTCGCACCAACATTGCGCTTTGAGTTTTGATCATGCAGCCATTCATCACACGCTTTCTCATGGGCGCGGCGTTCCTTGCCGCGCTGGCGCCGGCCGCGGCCCATGCCGGGCCGAAGGGGTTCCTGGAATCCCTTCATCGCCACACGATGCTGGCCTCGACCAGCCCCGGTAATGGCGATCTGAATCCCTACGCGGTCGTCGTGGTGCCGCAGGACATGGGGGTGCTGCACAAGGATGATGTGCTGGTCACCAATTTCAACAACATCAGCAACCTTCAGGGGACCGGGTCGACCATCGTCGTCTACTCCCCCGCCACGGGCAACGTGACGCAGTTCGCCAGCCTGCCGCCGCATCTGGCCGCCTGCCCCGGCGGCGTGGGGCTGACCACCGCGCTGACGGTGCTGAAATCGGGTTGGGTGATCGTCGGCAGCGCGCCCAGCAAGGACGGGTCCACCCTGACCAAGGGCGACGGCTGCCTGGCGGTGCTGGATGCGAACGGTCATCTGGCCGCGACCTGGAAGGGCCCGCTGATCAACGCGCCCTGGGGCGATATCGCCGCCATCGATCGCGGCGACACGGCCACGCTGTTCATCTCGATGTCGGGCTACGACCTGCCCGGGCCGAACGTCCTGGACCCGGCCACGCATTATCCGCCGATCCTGCACAAGGCCACGGTCCTGCGGCTGGATCTGCGCATCCCGCAGGGCCAGGCACCGGTCCTGGACAAACAGACCGTCGTCGCCAGCGGCTTTTCCGCCCGGGCGGATCGCGACAATTTCCTGTTCGGCCCGACGGGGCTGGCGCTGGATACGGACGGCACGCTCTATGTCACCGATGGGTATGACGACGAGGTCACGGCCATCGACAACGCCGTGACCCGCACCGACCCCGTCACCCGCACCGACGACGCGGTAGGCCGCGTCATCACCAAGGGCGGACTGCTGAACTGGCCCCTGGCCATGATGTGGGTGCCGGGCCACCATCTGCTGGTGTCCAACGGGCGCAACGGCCAGGTCGTGGAGATCGATCCGGTGGCGAAGAAGCAGATCTACGCCCAGTGGATCGACAGCGACCAGGCCCAGCAGCCCCCGGGCAACGGCGACCTGTTCGGCCTGGCAATGACCCCCGACGGCAAGAGCTTCTATTATGTCGAGGACGACATGAATACGCTGAATCTTAGCAGGCCATGAGGGGGCGGGACGACATGAACCCGTATTTCAGCCGCCGCGCTTTCCTGGAGGGCGCGCTTGGCGTGGCTGGCCTGAATGCCGTGGCCGGCCCGGCCCGGGCGGT
The DNA here is from genome assembly GCF_000021325.1 of Gluconacetobacter diazotrophicus PA1 5. Lineage (GTDB taxonomy): Bacteria > Pseudomonadota > Alphaproteobacteria > Acetobacterales > Acetobacteraceae > Gluconacetobacter > Gluconacetobacter diazotrophicus. The sequence continues at coordinate 2,786,134 of NC_011365.1, forward strand.
TCGTCCGGTTTCGGCGCCCGTCCTGCACCAGCCGGGCATTACCACGCCGCAGCAATCGAGCATCTATTTCATGACGTTCGACATCACCGCCGAAAAGCGTGCGGACGTCGCCGCCCTGATGCGCCGCTGGACGCAGGCGGCGGACGCCATGATGGCGGGCCACGCCATTCCCGACTTCGTCGATTCCGGCGAGGCCGAGGGCCTGTCCCCGAAGGGCCTGACCCTGACATTCGGCTTCGGCCCCGGCCTGTTCACGCAGGATGGCAGGGACCGGTTCGGCCTGGCATCCCGCCGGCCTGCGGCGCTGGCCGACCTGCCGCGTTTCACGGGCGACCAGCTTGTGCCCGCGCGGACCGGGGGCGACCTGTCCATCCAGAGCTGCGCCAACGACCCGCAGACCGCCCTGCATGCGGCGCGGGTTCTGGCGCGCCTGGCCTATGGCATGGCCGAGCCCCGCTGGGCCCAGGCGGGTTTTCTGCCCGACTTCGGCAGGCACACGACGCCGCGCAACCTGATGGGGTTCAAGGACGGGACGATGAATCCCGATACGACCAGTTCCCGGGCCACGGACCGCTTCGTCTGGGCCGCGCCGGACGACGTCGCATGGATGCAGGGCGGCAGCTACCAGGTGGCCCGCATCATCCGCATCGCGCTGGAACACTGGGACCGCATGAAGGTGGGATTCCAGGAGGAAACGATGGGCCGCATGAAGGAAAGCGGCGCCCCGATCGGCGGTCATCGCGAATCGGACCCGCTGGACCTGAAGGCCCAGGACCATGACGGCAACCCTGTGATTGCCGAGAATGCCCATGCGCGCCTGGCGGCGCCTTCGGAGAATGGCGGCGCGCAGATCCTGCGCCGGGCCTATTCCTACGATAACGGGCTGAGCTTCACCGCCGAGCGCTGGCCGCCCTGGCATCAGGGGAACGAGCTCGACGCAGGACTTCTGTTCCTGTGCTACCAGCAGGACCCGCGTACCGGATTCACGAAAATCTTCGATCGCATGGCGAAGTTCGATATGATGAACCAGTTCACGACTCATATCGGAAGCGGCCTGTTCGCCTGCCCGGGCCGCAAGCCCGGAACCTGTATCGGCGCGGCGCTGCTGGACGCGTAGCAATGGCGCCGGCCGGCTCGGAGTACGCGGCGATGCGACGATCCTGCCTTGTCTGCCTTGTCCTGATCGCAGTGCTGGCCGGCTGTGCGTCGCACCCCTCGCCTCCGCCGGCGGCGCGAGGTCGCGACGCGTTCCATCAGTTCGACCCGCCCGCGCCCGGTGTCGCCAACAGGCCGGCGATCGGGCTGGGCGGGGCGTATTGAACAGGGACGCTCTTAATATTCCGGCTTCTCGCCCTTGACCGGGACCGAGGTCGGCGTGCCGGGCACGCCGGCATAGGTGATCAGCAGCACGGTCCGCGTATCGCCGGACACGCCGTGATGGACGTCGTTGACCGTTTCGGCGAAGCATTCGCCGGTATGGAAGGTCCGGGACTTGCCGGTTTCGCGGTCGGTGATGGTCAATTGCCCTTCCAGCACGTATCCGGCGTTCGGCACCGGGTGGGTGTGCCACGGCAGGGCGGTGTGCGGCGGGATGGTCAGGCGGATGATCGTCAGTTGCGGCGTGCCGGCGGGATAGTGGTCATAGGGCGTGCCGTTCCAGGCCCGGTCGGCCTGCAGCAGGATGTCCCGATGGCCGGTGGCCACCGTCGGAGCCGGCGCCGCCCGAGCCGCCGTCTGGGCCGCCGTCTGGGCCGCCGTCTGGGCCGCCGCCGTTCGCGGCGCGACCATCGGGGCCGCCGCCAGGCAGGCGGCAACCAGGGGAACGGCCGCCCGGGCCAGTCGCGCGGAAATGCTGTATCGTGCTGTCATGCCGTGCTTTCTCCTTCGCGGCGGCATGATGCCCGATACGGCCCGGGCTCCGTATCACAATTCGGTCATGCGCCTTGACCGATTTCCATATATCGTCTTACGTCGATATATGGAAATTGGATCACCCTGCCAGGACCCGGTGGACCCGTCGGATCGGGAACTCGCGGGCGCGCTGGACGTTCTGGCGGCCCTGGCGCAGCCCAGCCGCCTGGCCGCGTTCCGGCTGCTGGTGCGCCACGAGCCCGAGGGGCTGCCGGCCGGCGGAATCGCCCATCGGCTGGGGGTGCCGCAGAACACGCTGTCGACGCATCTGGCGATCCTGGCGCGATCCGGCCTGGTCCGCGCGACACGGCGCAGCCGGTCCATCATCTACCGGGCCGACCTTTCGGTGCTGCGGGGCCTGGTCCTCTTCCTGGTCAGGGATTGCTGCGGCGGGGCGCCGGATGTGTGTGCGCCGCTGCTGGCCGACCTGGCCGCCTGCCGTCCGGCTTCGGAGACCTGATCCATGTGCGTAACCATCTACCATAACCCGGCCTGCGGCACGTCGCGGACCGTGCTGGGCCTGATCCGCGATGCGGGCATCGCGCCCACCATCATCGAATATCTGAAGACGCCGCCATCGCGTGACGAACTGGCCGGGCTGATCGCGCGCATGGGGGTGCCGGTGCGCGACGTGCTGCGCCGCCGGGGAACGCCCCATGACGAACTGGGGCTGGATGACGCGGGGCTGAGCGACGACCGGCTGCTCGACGCCATAATGGCGCATCCGATCCTGATCAACCGGCCGATCGTCGTGACGCCGCTGGGGGTCAGGCTGTGCCGCCCGGCCGAGCGCGTCCTGGACATCCTGCCGCCGCGCCAGGGCGCGTGATGCTGGCGCTTGCGATCTTTCTGGTCACGCTGATCCTCGTCATCTGGCAGCCCCGGCTTCCCGGGCAGCCGAGGGGGCTGGGCATCGGGTGGAGCGCGCTGGGCGGGGCGGGGGTGGCGTGGGCGGCGGGCGTCATCCACGCGCGGGACATTCCGGTGGTCTGGCATATCGTCTGGAATGCGACCTTCACCTTCATCGCGCTGATCGTCATCTCGCTGCTGCTGGACCGGGCCGGGTTCTTCCAGTGGGCGGCGCTTCATATCGCGCGCTGGGGCGGCGGGCGGGGGCGGGTGCTGTTCCCGCTGGTCGTGGGGCTGGGGGCGGCGACGGCCGCGATCTTCGCCAATGACGGGGCGGCGCTGCTGCTGACGCCCATCGTCATCGCCATCCTGGCGTCGCTGCGGCTGTCGCACGCGGCATCGCTGGCCTTCGTGATCGCGACCGGCTTCGTCGCGGACACGACCAGCCTGCCGCTGGTGATTTCCAATCTGGTCAACATCGTCAGCGCCGGCTTCTTCGCCGTGCCGTTCGACCGCTATGCCGCCGTCATGGTGCCGGTGGACATGGTGTCGCTGGCCGCGACGTTCGGCGTGCTGTGGCTGTATTTTCGCCGGGACATACCGCGACACTATGCCGTCGCGACCCTGCCGGAACCGGCGGGCGCCATTCGCGATCCGATGGTGTTCCGGGCCGCGTTTCCGCTGCTGGCGGCGCTGCTGGTCGCCTACTTCGTCACCGCGCCGTTTCATATCCCGGTCTGCGTGGTGGCTGGGCTGGCGGCGCTGGTGCTGCTGGCCCTGGCGGCGGGCGGTCGGGTCATTCCGGTGCGCGCGGTGCTGTGGGGGGCGCCGTGGCAGATCGTGCTGTTCAGCCTGGGCATGTATCTGGTGGTCTATGGGCTGCGGAATGCCGGCCTGACGGCCCATGTGGCGGACGCGCTGGTGTGGCTGGGGCACCGGGGCACGATCGTCGCCACCCTCGGGACCGGGGTCCTGGCCGCGCTGCTGTCGTCGGGACTGAACAACATGCCCAGCGTGCTGGTCGGTGCGCTGGCGATCCAGCAGGCGCAGGACATCGCGCCGCAGACGCGCGAACTGATGGTCTACGCCAATATCGTCGGCTGCGACCTGGGGCCGAAATTCACCCCGATCGGCAGCCTGGCGACCCTGTTATGGCTGCATGTGCTGGCCGGAAAGGGGCTGCGCATCGGCTGGGGGCAGTATATGCGCGTCGGCCTGGCGATCACCCCGCCGGTCCTGCTGGCCGCGCTGCTGGCGCTGGCGGTGTGGCTGCCCGTGCTGTGAATGCGGGCCTTGCGTCCCGCCCCCTCCGCGCCGTATCGGCATGGGATGGGTTTGCGAAGGGGGCGGGCATGGACGGCATGGGTGCGATCGATCCGGGGGGACTGAACGCCGCGCCCGTGCGCTACAGTGTCGAGACACGGTGGCTGCACTGGGGATGCGCGGTGCTGATCCTGGCGCAGTTCGTGCTGGGCGAGCTGATGCACCGGGTGCCCCGGTCGCTGCATGGCACGCTGGTTTCGTTCCATCTGTCGCTGGGGGTGTTGCTGGCGGCGCTGTTCGTGACCCGGATCGCGTGGCGGGTCACGGGCGGGCGGGCGATCCGCTTTGCCGCGCGGGGGACGGCCGACCGGGCGGCGCACGCGGTGCATGGCGTGCTGTACGTGGCCGTGGGGGCGGAAATCGCGCTGGGCTATCTGGCCCGCTGGTCCACCGGCAGGCCGGTGGTGGCGTTCGGCGTGCCGATCGCGTCCCCCTTCGGCGCGTTTTCGCAGGCGTCGCACCGTCTGTTCGGCACGCTGCACGACTGGCTGGCCTGGGGGATCATCATCTTGGCGGCCGGCCACGCGGCGGCGGCCGTGTATCACGCGCGGGTCTTGCGAGACGACGTCATGCGCCGCATGTGCTGAAGATCGGAAAAGGATAGACGGGGATATGGACGAAAACGGAACCGACCGGACGCGCGCGGTTGCGGTCCGCGCGCTGCGGGTGCTGCCGCTGGCCGGGCTGCTGCTTCTGGCGGCGTGCGGACCCGATTACGGCGATAGAGGCACGCGGCAGTTCCGTGGCGACGGCTATGGCGATGTCGGCGTCAATACCAAGGGCAGCTATGGGTATGACGGCGGCGGGTACTAGGTAACCGTCCCCGCCATCGGGTGGGGATCAGGCCGCCTGCCGCTGGTCCATCAGGGTTTCCAGCAACGGGGGAAATTCCGACAGGTGGGCGATGCGGAACAGGCCCGGCCATTCCGGCGCCGGCTTGTCGAGCGGCCGCAGCAGGACGCAGGCCATTCCCGCCCGGCGCGCGGCTTCGACGCCGGCATCGGAATCTTCCAGCACGATGCATTCCTCGGGCGCCACGCCTTCGGCCTGCGCGGCGTGCAGGTAGATGTCCGGGCGCGGCTTGGGCATGTCCAGGTCACGGCCGGAATGGATACGTTCCTTTTCCAGCACTTCGTCCAGGCCGGTGTTCTGGAACTTGGCGTCCATTTCGGCGCCCGACGAGTTGGAGCCCACGCGGATGGGCAGGCCGAGCTGGATGACGGATTCCAGCATGGCTTCGGCGCCGTCCACGGTTTCGGCTTCGGTTTTCATCATGTCGACGATGCGGTTCTGCATCATCATATCCCAGTCGGCGGGGATCTCGCGGCCGGTCTTCTGGCCGATCAGTTCGCCGATCTTGGTCAGTTCGCCGCCGGTGAAAATGCGGTGGGCCTGGCTGTCGGACAGGTTCCAGCCGTAGCGCCGGGCCTCCTGCGCCATAAGACTGGTCGACTGGCGCTCGCCATCAATAAGTACGCCGTCACAGTCAAATATAACCAGGCTGATCTTTCCGTCCGAGCAGGGGGCGCGGGTAGAATGCGGGGCTGTAAGGGTCTTGGGAGTCAATGCTACTCTCCTATAATCAAAGGCATTTGGAGGCGAATTCATAATATATTTTATTGATCAAAAGATATTTTGTGGGGGTGGTCATTTCAAGTCTTGAATTGTGGCTAATTTGTCGCTATGAAGGGAACATCGCCCTAATTTCAGATGATCAGGTCCGGACCAGTCCCGGCAGGGGCGGGACATCGGCGCTGTCGGGGAAGATGCGGGGCAGGGTCGAGGAGGGCAGGCCCAGATGGTCGCGCAGCACGCCCTTGGCCACCGCGCGCAGGTCGGTGGTGGGGGCGAGGTCGCGGTTTTCGAACAATTGCCCGGCGGCCAGGCCGGGCCAGGTGCCGGCGACGCGCCCGCCCGCGACGGCGCCGCCGGCCAGCAGGGCCACCGTGGCGGTACCATGGTCGGTGCCGCCGGTGCCGTTGACGCGCACCGTGCGGCCGAATTCCGTCATCACCAGCACGACGCTGCGGGGCCAGGCCGTGCCCAGCCCGTCGCGCAGCGCGCCCAGCCCGGCGTCCAGCCGCGCCAGCGGGCCGGCCAGCCGCCCGACCTGCGCGGCATGGGTGTCCCATCCCCCGACCTCCAGCGCCGCGACGCGGGGGCCGTCCGGGGCGGCCAGCAGGGTGCCGGCGGTGCGGCACAGGGTAACGAACGCATCCGGGCGGCGGGGGGCCGCCGGGGCGGGAGATGGGCCGGTATTCATCTCCATTCCACGAGTTTTCAGTTCATGGGCCGAATAGGCGTCCGCCCGCAGGCCGGCGCGCAGGGCCGGCCCCAGCAGCGGGTCGGGGGCGTTCAGCGCCGCGATCCGGGCCAGCAGGTCGGGGTCGGGGCCGGCGCCCCCGTGCGGGTTGTAGCTGCCGATCGGGGCCGGCCCGCGCAGCAGCAGCGGGGCGGACAGGCCGACCGACAGGCCGGCGCCGTCGGGGCCGTGCGGGGCGGGGGCCATCGCGCCCACCGCCCGGTTCAGCCATCCGCTGGTCAGCCGGGTGTCGGCGCCGCTTTCCATGTAGTCCTGGGCTTCGAAATGCGACCGGCTGCGGTAATGGCCGGCCACGGCGTGGATCGGCAGCAGCGCGCCCTGGGCATAGAGCGCGTGCAGCGTCGCCAGGGCCGGATGCAGGCCGTAGAAGCCGCCCAGGTCCAGCAGGCCGCCCGGCCGTCCGGGCTCGGGCGGCAGCAGGCGCGCGCGCCAGGCCGCCAGGGCGGCGTCGCCGTACGGGACGACGGCCGCCATGCCGTCCAGCGCCCCGCGCAGGATGACGACGACCAGCCGCCCGTCGCGGCGGGCCGGAATTACGGGGCGGGCCAGCGCCAGGGACGACGATTCCAGCATCCAGCTGCTCGCGAGGCCCAGCAGGGCGGTCCGGCGCGGAATCAGCATGTCAGAGCCTCTGGAATTCTGGGGCGGTGAACAGCAGCGTCAGGGCGTCGCGGCGCGAGGCCGCGTGCGACAGCGCCGCCAGCGTGGCCGGGCGCAGGACCGGGCCCAGGCTGGCATGCGCGATATCCAGCGGGTCGGCCCCCGCCGCGATGTCCCGCCCCGCCAAGCCATAGGCCCAGTCGGCGCGGGCGATCATGTCGGACGGGGCCGACCAGTCCGCCGCGCGGTCGGACCAGCCGTTGGGCAGCGGGGCGTTCCAGAGCGGCTGGCCCAGTTGCGCCATCGCGCCCATCAGCAGCCGCGCGGGGGAGCGGTGCGGGTCGTCGGTGGGGGGTGGGTCGAGCGCGCGCAGCGCCGCCAGCGCGTATTGCCACGGCATGCGCAGTTTGGTGCCGGCGTGCCCGGCCCCGGTGCGCCAGGATTCGGTATGCCACGCTTCGGGCCGGGCGACGACCGCCACTGCGGCAGCGCCCAGGTCGCCGCCGCTGTCGCGCAGGGCGGCGGCGATGGCCTGGATGGCGGCGGGCGGGGGTGTGTCGGCGATGAAATGGGTCGCCAGCCGCACGGCCAGGTGGCGGTACGTTGCGGGGTGGTCCGCCAGCCAGCGCAGGGCCTGGATGCCGCCTTCCTCGCCCGGGGGGGAAGATCCGGCCCATCACCTGCTTGTCACCCGGCTGGTGGGCTGCGGCGCGGAAGGCGAAGCCGGGCGGGTCGGCGCGCAAATCCACCGTCCAGCCGGTCAGGATGGCGGCGAAGGCGGTGACGTCCTGCTGGGTGTAGCCGGCGGCGGGCGACAGGGTGTGCAGTTCCAGGCATTCGCGGGCCAGGTTCTCGTTCAGGCCGCGCGCCTGGCCGTGGCGGCGGGCGGCCTGGGCGGCCGGGCTGTCGGGGCCGATCGAGGAGGCGTTGTCCAGATACATGAGCATGGCCGGGTGGCGCATCACCGCCAGCAGCATGTCGGAAAACCGGCCGGTGACGTGGGGGCGGATGGCCTCGCGCACATAGGGGCCGATGGTGGCGCGGGTGCCGCCCTGGCGCAGGCTGACGGTGAAATGGTTGGCCCAGAACCAGACCAGGCGCTCGCGGAACGGCTGGTCGCTGGCCAGTGCCTGGGCCGTCTGGGCCATGGCGTCGGCTTGGAACAGCGGGCCGACCAGCGGGTCGCCCTGCAGTTTCATCCGCCGCTGGTCGCGCAGGCGGCGCAGGCCCTCGGCGCTGTCGGGCAGGTCCGGGGGAAAGCGCGCGCCGTCCGCTGCCGCGACCTGCGCCCGCAGCCAGCCCTCGGGGTCCGCCGGCAGGGGGGCCTGTCCGCGCCGGCCCAGCCCGAAGCGGATCGTGGCCTGCATTGCCCGTGTCTGCATCGTCGTTCCCCGTCGATGTGCGGATAGTCGATGTCGCGGGTATGGGAGCGGTTTTTCGGCCGGACGTCACGTGACGATTGCGGTGTGTCGACGTGCCGACACGACCCTGGCAGCCATTCAGTCGTCGAAGCGGCCGCTGCGGCCCCGTTTGATGCCGGCGCGGTGGGCCTTGCCGTCCAGGCGGCGCTGGTGGGCGGCGCGGCCGGGGCGGGTGGCGACGCGGAAGGCGGGGCGGTGGGCGGCTTGGCGGATCAGGTCGGCCAGGCGCTCGATCGCGTCCTCGCGGTTGCGCTGCTGGGTGCGGAAGCGGCGGGCGGTGATGACGATCACGCCCTCGCGCGTCGCGCGGCTGCCGGCCAGGTCCAGCAGCCGCGCGCGGATGCGGTCGGGCAGCGAGGGCGAGCGCGCGGCGTCGAACCGCAGTTGCGCCGCCGTCGCGACCTTGTTGACGTTCTGCCCGCCCGGACCGGAGGCCAGGATATAGCTGACCTCCAGTTCCGATTCAGGAAGCGAGAGGGTGGGCAGGATCAGGATCGGCATCGTTCCGTGCGGTCGTGCTCAGGATGGATCGACGGTTCAGCGGTGATAGTCGCCGCGCCAGCCGCCGCGCTCGTCATACCATCCGTAATGGCCGCCGTAATAGCCGCGGTGCCAGCCCCGATAGGGCGGGCGGTCGTAGAAGCAGCCGGCGAGGGCCAGCATCGCCAGCAGCGCGCAGGTGGATCGGATCGTCGTGGTCATGGTTGGCATCCTTATCGGTTTCCTATCGGGCCACGCGGGCCCGCACGGTGTCACGTCGCGTACGATCGTGGCCGGCGTGTGGCCGGGCCGGTCACTTCCAGACCCACTTGCCCACCACACGCCCATTGATATGGACCTCGTCCAGCGCGCGGGTATAGGTCGGATAGCCGGGATTGATGCTCATGATCTGCACGCTGACCGGGTCTTCGGACCCGTAGACGATTTCCAGCCGTTTCAGCACCAGACCGAACCCGTCCCACAGCACGTAGACCCCGGGGGGCGAAGGGGTGCGGTGCGCGGTATCGACCAGCACGCGCTCGCCGGCCTGGTAGTCGGGTTCCATGCTGTCACCCGCGACGCGCAGCACCACCAGGGCCTCGGGACTGTCGGTGAAGGCGCCCAGGAAGCGGCGGGGCAGGAACCAGTGATCGACCGGCTGGGGCCCGTCCTCGACCGCCATGTTCGAGGGCAGGGCGCCGGGGCCGGCCTGGGGCGCCACGTTGTATTCGGGAATGCGGAACTGGCCCTCCATCATCGGCCCGTCGCGCCGTGCCGTCAGCGGGGGCGGGCGGCCCGCCCCCAGCGGGGGGACCTGCGGCGCGGGGCCCAGCGGGGCGCGCGGGGCGGCGAAGCGCGGGCGGGGCGGGGCCTCGGCGGCGTCCTCGGGCGCGGGGGGAAGGGTGGCGGGGTCCAGCGGTTCCCAGTTCGGGTCCATGTCGTCGCGGAAGACGTTCGGGCTGACCGCGAAGCGGCGGGCCAGGGCGTCGCGTACGTCCTCGGGCAGCTTCTGGGGCGTACCCTTGTGGATATATTGCTGCAGGTAGGCGTGATTGCGGCCGAGGGCCAGGGATTCCGCCTTCAGGTTGCTCTGGGCCCCGGCGATCAGCCTGAGCAGGGCGTAGCGGGAGGGGGTCAGAATGGACATGACCCTATTATGCCGAGCGGAATAGGGAATTCCCAATAGGTTTTTGCCTCTTGATCGGCAGGAATCTTCCTATTATTGTCCTATCCATGCGGACCTATCTTGTTTCCTATCGGTGTGACCCCCTGCTGCGCGCCATCGAGGCGTTCCTGGGGGAGAGCGGCCTGTCGGCCACGTCCTTCGGCATGCGGGCGATGAACGACCCCCGCTTCGTCCATGAAATGCGGGCGGGGCGGGAGGTGCGGCGGGCCACGCGGGCGCGGGTGGCGGCCTATATCCGCGCCGCCCGGACCGGGGAGAGCGGGGCCCCGGAAGGACGGGCCACGGAAGGACGGGCCGGTCCGCCCAACAGGGTGATCGGGGGGCGGTCATGAGGCCATCGAAATATGACTGGAAGCGGCTGGACCCGCGGGTGGACGCCATGCTGGCGGAGGGGATGCGGGTGACGCAGGTGGCGCAGGCGCTGGAGATGCGGGTGCAGACCGTCCGCGACCGGCTGAGCTATCGTCGCCGCCGGCCGCCGCAGGATGCGCCGAAGCCGGCCCCGCCGCCGCTGATCGACCGGTCGTGCCTGAATTGCGGCGCCGGGTTCAGCGTGCGCTCGCCGTTCCTGCGGCTGTGTCCGACATGTCGTGCGGAATGTTGAGGCGATGATTCCCTTCGACGCGATCAATGACGCGGCGCTGGCGCAGTGGCCGGTGCTGGTGGCGCGCTGGCTGCCGGCGGGGCGGCGGCGCGGCGACGAATGGGTGGTCGGCGGGCTGGACAACGCGCCGGGGCGGTCGCTGTCGATCAACCTGCGCACCGGGCGGTGGGCCGATTTCGCCGGCGGGCCGCGCGGCGGCGACCCGATCAGCCTGTATGCCGCGCTGCATGCGCGCGACGACCGGGTGCGGGCGGCGCGGGACCTGGGGCGGATGCTGGGGGTGACCGGCGGGATGGAGGCGGCCGAGCCGGTTTCCGACCCCTTGCCCGACTGGGTGCCCGGGGTGCCGCCGGCTGGCGCGCCGATGCCCGACCTGCGCGGGTGGGACCATGTCTATGCCTATCGCGACGTGTCGGGGCGGGTGGTGCGCTATGTGCTGCGGCGCGATGCCACCGCGCAGGAGCGCAAGCGGATCATGCCGCTGACCTGGGGCATGCTGCGCGAGGGCGGGGAGGCCCGCGCCGGCTGGCATCCGCGCCACGCGGGGGCGCCCCGGTCGCTGTACGGGCTGGAGCGCGTGGTGCGGGCGCGGACCGTGCTGGTCTGCGAGGGCGAGAAGGCGGCGGATGCCGCGCAGTGCCTGTTCCCGCGCATGGCCTGCGTGACCTGGACGGCGGGCACCGGCAATGTGGACAAGGCCGACTGGGGCCCCCTGGCCGGGCGGCACGTCATCATCTGGCCCGACCATGACGCGCCGGGCGAGAAGGCGGCGGCGGAGATCGCCGCCCTTCTGGCGCCCATCGCCGCGACCGTGCGCGTCATCGACGTCAGCGACATGGAGCCGGGCGAGGACGCCGCCGACCTGTGCGTGGTCGAGCCGCGGAACTGGCTGCGCGAGCGGGTGGGGCCGGTGCTGTGCGGCACCAGCGTCAAGCGCGCGGGCGGCGAGGCCGGGCGGCCGATGGAACGCCGCGTCGCGGCGCTGGAGCCCATCGCGGTACGGGGCGGCGAGATCGACCTGGTGGCCAGCGCGGGCGAGCGCGCGCTGATGGCCGCGAACGCCCCCATCTACCAGCGCGGCACCAGCCTGGCCCGGCCCGGCCGGCGCGAGGTCGCGGCGGCCGACGGGCGGCTGACCCAGGCGGCGTGCCTGGTCGAGGTGGGGGTGCATGCCCTGACCGACCTGCTGTGCCAGGCGGTGGAATGGCGCCGTTTCGACCGGCGCAGCCAGGCGTGGAAGGCGATCGACCCGCCGGCGGCGGCGGCGCAGGTGATTTTGAGCCGGGCCGGTACATGGCCGTTTCCCGTCATTGCCGGGGTGATCACCACCCCCACGCTGCGCCCCGACGGGTCGGTGCTGATGGCGCCGGGATACGACCCGGCGACGCGGCTGTACCATGTGGACGACCCGACGCTGGAACTGTGCCTGCCCGAGCCCACGCGCGAGGCCGCCATGCGGGCTCTGGCGCGGCTGGAGGCGCTGCTGGCGGAATTTCCGTTCGTGGCCGAGGCCGACCGGTCGGTGGCGCTGGCCGGCATCCTGACCGCCGTGGTGCGGGGGATGATGCCGGTCAGCCCGCTGTTCGCCTTCCGCGCCAACGCGCCCGGGTCGGGCAAGAGCTTCCTGGTGGACCTGGCCAGCGTGATCGCGACCGGGCGCGTCTGCCCCGTGACCAGCGCGGGCGAGGACGTGGCGGAGATGGAAAAGCGCCTGACCGGGTTGCTGCTGGCGGGGTATCCGATCCTGTCGCTGGACAATGTGAACGAGGAACTGGGCGGCGACCTGCTGTGCCAGGCGACGGAACGCCCGATCGTGCGGCTGCGCGAGCTGGGGACGTCGTCCAGCGTCGAGATCGAGAACCGGGCGGTGATCTTCGCCACCGGCAACGCGCTGCGCGTGCGCGGCGACATGACGCGGCGCACGCTGGTCGCGACCCTGGATGCGGGGATCGAACAGCCGGAACTGCGGCGCTTCGCCCGCGATCCGGTCGCCGACATCATGGCCGACCGGGGTGGGTATGTCGCGGCCTGCCTGACGATCCTGCGGGCCTGGATGGGCAGCGGGGCGGCGCTGGACCTGCCGCCGCTGGCGTCGTTCGAGGGATGGAGCCGCACGGTGCGGGCCGCCCTGGTCTGGCTGGGCCGGGCCGATCCGTGCCTGAGCATGCAGGCCGCGCGCGAGGACGACCCCGAGCGCGGCGAACTGCGCGAGATCCTGGGCCTGCTGGCCCAGGCCGCCGGCACCGGCCGGCATTGCGGCCGCACGGTGCGCGAGATCGAGGAGCTGTCGGCGCTGGAAAGCACGGACGCCGCCGGCTACCGCACCGGGCTGCGCCACCCGGAGCTGCGCGACGCGCTGGTGCGGATTGCCGGCACCCCGGCCGGCCGGATCAATTCCCGCCGGTTGGCCCGCTGGTTCCTGGCCCGCCGGGGGCGGGTGATCGAGGGCCTGCGCATCGCGGAATGCGGGATGGCCCATGGCGGGGTGAAGAAGTGGGCGGTGGAACGGGTCGTATCCTGAAGAGATCCGGGGTGGGGAAAGGTGGGGACGGTGGGGCGGCGGCGGCCGGTACGGGGGAAGTGGCGCGGCCAGTCGGCCCGTACCGGGGGGATGAGACCCACCGGTCCCACCCCAGCCACCGGGCCGGAAGGAGGAGGATGAGGGGGAGAAGGAGAGGCCCCGGATCGTGCCGCCTTTGCACCGGTTGGAACGCGGCGTCCCGGTTATGGCGGGTGTCCGTGGGGCGCAAGATCGGCTATCGGACGGACATGCCGCCGATCGTGGCCGAATTATTGTGTGGATGTTGTTTTTTATGTCACGGATCCTGGCCTGGGTCATTCTGAAGCATGGTGTGATCGGTGTCGCCGCGGCGGTGATGCTGTGTGTATCGAGCAGCTATGTGGCGATGATGCTGCTGCGCCGGCTGCGGCGCACGGCGGGACGTGGCCGGGTGATCTGGGCGGCGGCGGCGGGCGTTGCCGGGGGATTTGGCGTCTGGGCGACGCATTTCCTCGGCATGCTGGCGTTTGGGTCCGACGTGGTGGCGGCCTATCGGCTGCGCCCCGTGGTGCTGTCGCTGGGCGTGTCCATGCTGGCGAGCGGCGCCGCCGTTCTGCTGGCCGGCTGCGTGGCGCCCGTCGCCGCCGGGGCGTTGGCCGGCGGGGACGCGGATGGCGATGCGGATGCCGGGGCGGATCGGGCGGCCCGGACGCGGCGGACTCGCATGCGGGAAATCCTGGTGGGCGTCGGCGCGGGTATCCTGTTCATCCTGGGCGTGGCGGCCATGCATGTGATGGGCCTGCAGGCGGCGCGCATGCACGGGCTGACATGGAACGAGCCGATGTCCGCCCTGGCGCTGCTGGTCGGCGGTGGATTTTCCATCGCGGCGTTCCTGACCGCCCGGTGGGGCAGCAGCGCGCCGTTCCGCTGCCTGGTGCCCGCGTGGCTGATGACGCTGGCGATCATGAGCCTGCATTTCATCGCCATGGCCGATACGGACGTGGTGGCGGCGTCGAGCCCGCCGGACCTGGCGCGTCACCTGCTGTCCCCGATGCTGATGGTCGTGATTATCGGCGTGATGGCGTGCGCGCTGCTGCCGATCGGGCTGGCGGCCTCGATCATTACCTATCGCGCCGAACTGGCGGCCTGGCGGAACGAGCTGGGCTTTCGCCTGCTGGTGGACGAGGCGCGGGATTATGCGGTGTACATGCTGGACGACGCGGGGCGGGTCACCACCTGGAACGTCGGCGCGCAGCGGCTGACGGGATATTCCGCGCGCGAGGTGCTGGGGCGGGTGGGCGGCCGCCTGTATTCCGAGGCCGAGCGGCGCGACGGCGTGCCGCAGCGGCTGCTGGCCGAGGCGCGCGAGGGCACGGTGGCGCGCGAGGGATGGCGCTATCGCAAGGACGGAAGCCCGTTCTGGGCGTCGGTCACGATCAACCCGGTCCGGGACGAGGCCGGGGCCCAGGTCGGCTTTGCCGTGAGCGTGCGCGACGACACCAAGCGCAAGACCGATGCCGACCGGATCGCGCAGATGACGCGCAATCTGGACATCGCGCTGCAGAACATGTCGCACGGGCTGTGCCTGTTCGGTGCCGATGCGCGGCTGATCCTGGCCAACGGGCGCTATGCCGAGATCTTCGGCCTGCCCGAGGGCGCGGCGAAGCCGGGCATGACCTACCGGGCGCTGCTGACGCTGGTCTATACCCGCCGGGGCCTGTCGGCCGAGGCCGTGCGGCGGCGGGTCGACGGCACGTTCGAGCGCCAGATGGCCCTGGTCCGCAGGCGGCGGGGCGGGACCTCGGTCCTGCATCCCCGGCCCGACATGGCGGTGCAGGTGCAGTACAGAATCATGGCCGACGGCGGATGGGTGGCGACCTACGAGGACATTACCGAACGGCTGAGGGCGGAAGCGCGCATCACCTATCTGGCGCATCATGATTCGCTGACCGGGCTGGCCAACCGCGCCTGGTTCACCGAGGCGCTGGACCGCGCCCTGACGCTGGCGGCCAGCGGCACGCAGCGGGTGGCGGTGATCGGCATCGACCTGGACAAGTTCAAGGAGATCAACGACCAGCACGGCCATGCGGTGGGCGACCAGGTGCTGGTGACCCTGGCCGCGCGCATCCGTGACGTCCTGGAGGACGACGAACTGGTCGCCCGGCTGGGCGGCGACGAATTCGCCGCGGCCAAGCGGTTCGACGACATGGCCGAACTGAACGCCTTCATCGGCCGGCTGGAGGAGTGCCTGTCGCAGCCCATCGGGGTGGACGGGTTCGAACTGCGGCCCAATGCCAGCATCGGCGTATCGCTGTACCCCCGCGACGCGGAAACGGTCGAGGCGCTGATGGGCGACGCGGACCTGGCGATGTATCGCGCCAAGGGGGCGTTGCGCGAGCATGTGTGCTTCTACGAGGCGGAGATGGACGAGGCGGCGCGCGACCGCCGCAGCCTGGTCGCGGCGTTGTGGGAGGCGGTGGACCACCATCAGTTCCATCTGCATTTCCAGGTGCAGAAACGCGTGGCCACCGGCGAGATCACCGGCTTCGAGGTGCTGCTGCGCTGGCACCACCCGGAACGCGGCTGGGTGGCGCCGATGGATTTCATTCCCCTGGCCGAGGAATGCGGCGCCATCCTGCCGATCGGCGAGTGGGTGCTGCGCCAGGCCTGCCGCGAGGCCGCCCGCTGGTCCCGCCCCTACCGGATCGCGGTCAACCTGTCGGCCGTGCAGCTGGGCGAGGACGGGCTGGCCGACATGGTGCGCGCGATCCTGGAGGAAACCGGCCTGGCCCCGTCGCGGCTGGAACTGGAGATTACCGAGACCGCGATCATCGTGGACAAGCAGCAGTCGCTGCGCACGCTGCAGCGGATCAAGGCGCTGGGGGTGTCGATTTCGATCGACGATTTCGGCGTGGGCTATTCGTCGCTGGAAACGCTGCGGACCTTCCCCTTCGACAAGATCAAGATGGACCGCAGCTTCATGACCGAGATCGAGCGGTCGCCGGAATCGAAGGCGATCCTGCGCGCGATCCTGGCGCTGGGCCGCAGCCTGACCATTCCGGTCCTGGCCGAGGGCGTGGAGACGCAGGTCCAGCTCGACATCCTGCATGCCGAGGGCTGCATCGAGGCCCAGGGATATCTGCTGGGCCGGCCGAAGCCGATGGAAATCGACGCCGAGCCGTACCGGCCGCTGGACGAGGACGGCTGGAGCGATTTGTCATTTGAGAAAATCACATGAATTTCTCCAGTCTTTTGCTTTTCGGGTATCTTCACGTGACTAGCGTCAGGACAGCGTGCCGGCGCGCATGATCGGCATGGATGTCTGACCTTCCGGGTGGCGGGATGGGGCCATCCGGTCCCATCCCTGTTCGTCCATAGCCCGCCGGGGCGGAGGCAGCGGACTACACGGGAGAGCTTTCCGCTGTCAGCCTGTCCATGTATTGGGCGATCGAGACCGTTTCGATCCGGCGAATCCTGGCATGGGACCCCCACGGCCAGACACCCGACATGTCAACGGTGCACGTGCCCGTCTTCCATTCGAGGATCGGCGATGGCACCTTGAAGACGAAATCGGAACCCGCTGCGAAATCGACCTTGATCTCGAGATTCGTGGCATCAAGCGGAATACCGGAAATGGTGTGCTGCTGGCCCCCGGGAACCGTGGTGGATTTTTCGCCGGGTCCTTCCGAGGCGCTGTTATATTTCACCTTGCATCGACCAATATACGTACCGCCATGCTGGTTGTCGAAATTGACCGAGAAGGAATGAATGGGCTTGATCCATGTCGGCATGATGGTCCGGCCGTCGAACGAGGCGAACTGGAAAGACAGCGGGATCAGTGTTTTCGCGGCGGTGTTGTCCTGGGCCGGCCATAAATGGCTTTCGAAAGCCTTGGTTTCCTGAAACTCCTTGTAGGACCCTTTCAGGTTGCCCTGGACCGTTCCACCGCCGGTCATGGCCCGGATGCCATCGACCGATCCCGTCAGTGAAAAGGTGCTGGACTGGTTCAACGAGGCGATATTCGCGCCGCCGATCGCCTCGTGGGTGTGCGTCACGACACCGAAGCCCTGCTGGATTCCCTTTCCGTCGGGCGTCGCGTAATTGATCGATTTCGCGATATCCAGTAGCTTGGCAAATCGATCGCGCAGGACGATCCCGAAATCATCGACCGAACGGCGCGAGACGAGCGTGGCGTTGGAGGAAATGCTGCCCTCCTTGGCGAATTCCCAACTGACCTTCAGCCCGGTATTGACTTTCATGCTGGTTGTCGGGTCCTGGTAGCCACCCGCAAAATCGACGTCCGTCTGCTGGCGCCGTACGGACGAATCGTTGACCGCCCAGTTCTCGGAGGCCGGCAGGTCGGTAATCTTGAGGTCCGACAGCGTGGTGACCTGGCTGAAGATCCCGGTGTCCGGATCGATGGTTCCGACGGCCCCCGGCTGGACACCGGGATTCAGGGACCAGTTTCCCCACGCATACAGGTTGGTCCGGCGAATGATGTTCGTCAGGACGATATTCCAGTTTTTCGTATCCATGTTTCCACTCTGATTCAGACGCATCCACCCGCTGAACGGGGTGAATAAAAGACAGGTGCGGAGCGTGCCGTGACAGCGTTCCGGGGCGAAGACTTGGTCCCGATATGTTTATTTTTTATTAA
This sequence comes from Gluconacetobacter diazotrophicus PA1 5, assembly GCF_000021325.1. Taxonomy (GTDB): domain Bacteria; phylum Pseudomonadota; class Alphaproteobacteria; order Acetobacterales; family Acetobacteraceae; genus Gluconacetobacter; species Gluconacetobacter diazotrophicus. The sequence continues at coordinate 2,803,988 of NC_011365.1, forward strand.
AATAATCGGAATGACCGGAATGGATCGATCCGGTTACGGCATGCATATTTTCGATATCGCATTGAATGGCGGGATTGACTTGCACGCCGTGCGAACGACCTGATCGTGCCGGGTCTCGTTCCTGCCGATTTGTGCGGCCAGGAATAAAAAACACACCATCCCCACCCGCGTGCCCTTGCGGCTGGAATAAGGATATCCGCGTGGCCGGGCCGCGCGATATGGTCCCCCAGGACACGGAGGTTCGGGGGAGGGGATGGTGCCGGATACGGGGGACGATGCGCATGCCGGCGACGCGGGGGACGATGCCGCGGCCATGCCGAAGCTGACGCCGAGGCAGGAACGGTTCGTTACGGAATATCTGGTCGACCTGAACGGGAAGCAGGCGGCGCTGCGTACCGGCTATGGGCCCGTCGGCGCGCAGCAGCACGCGGCGCGGATGCTGGCGATGCCGCAGGTGAGGGCGGCGGTGGACCGGGGGAAGGCGGCGCGGCGCGAGCGGACGAAAGTCACGCAGGATCAGGTGATTTCCGAACTGATGCGCATGGCGTTCTATGACGTGGGCGCGATCGCGGGGCATCGGCTGGAGGGGCCGGAGGACATCGCGACCCTGCCGGATGCGGTGCGCGGCGCCATTGCCGGCTGGTCGTGGGACAAGGCGGGACATTTCGTCGTGCGCCTGGTGCCGCGCACGCCCAGCCTGGATCTGCTGGCGCGGCACCTAGGCCTGCTGAAGGACGTGCGCCAGCATCTGGGCCGCGACGGACAGCCGGTCGATCCGCCGGCGCTGTATACGGTTCTGGTCCGCTAACAGGCCGATCACAAAACGGGTTTTCTGAAACTGTTCCGGTCGGGCGTGGGCCCGTCCGGGCGTGGGGGGAGTGTGTACGCATGCGACAGCACAAAGTGATGGCGGAAACCGGGCGCGTGCCGGGCGAGGACGACGAATTCGGCGTGGCGCCGCTGGCCGAGGTGAATGGCGGCGCGGCGCATCCCGACCGCACTGCGCCCGCGCGGGTCCTGAAGGACGATGAGCGTGCGGCGCCCGCCACGGGGCGGCCGCGCGGCGGGCGCATGCCGGCGTCGGCCAAGCCCGATCACGGGCCGCATCGCTAGGCCGGTCTTTCCCGGGGGGGGCGGCATGGCCGCGCTGCATTACAACCGCGAGTCCGTGCCGACGATCCGGCGGTTCATGGAATCCGACGCCTTCATCCGGGGGCTGATGGGGCCGTTCGGGTCGGGGAAGAGTTCGGGCTGCGTCTGGGACATCGTGGTGCGGGGGCTGCGGCAGGCGCCGGGCCCCGACGGGGTGCGGCGGTCGCGCTGGGCGGTGATCCGCAATTCGTACCGCCAATTGGAGGATACGACGATCCGCACCGTCCACCAATGGTTTCCGCCCGCGCGGTTCGGCCGGTGGAAGCCGACGGACCATTCCTATGTCATCAACCGGATGGTGGCGGAGGGGGACGAGAAGCCGGCGGAGATCGAACTGCTGTTCCGTGCGCTGGACCGGCCGGACCAGGTGGGCAACCTGCTGTCGCTGGAACTGACGGGTGCCTGGGTGAACGAGGCGCGTGAGGTGCCGTGGGCGATCGTCGAGGCCGTGCAGGGGCGCGTGGGCCGCTATCCCGCCCGGCGGGACGGGGGCGCCACCTGGTCGGGCGTGCTGATGGACACCAACCCGCCGGATGCGGAATCGGACTGGTACCGGTTCTTCGAGGAAAAGGACCACTCGGCGGCGGTGGACGCCATGGCGGCGATCGTGCCCGGGATGACGGTGGACCGCTTCGCGCGGATCTTCAGGCAGCCCGGCGGGCGGGCGGAGGCGGCCGAGAATTTGGACAACCTGCCGCCGGCCTATTACCAGCGGCTGGCGGTCGGGAAAAGCGACGAGTGGATCAAGGTCTATATCGACGGCGATTACGGATTCGTCATGGAGGGGCGGCCGGTCTTCGGGGAATATAGCGACGGGTTCCATTGCCGCGACTGCCGCACGGTGCCGGCGCTGCCGGTCTATCGCGGGTGGGATTTCGGGCTGACCCCGGCCTGCGTGTTCAGCCAGATGCTGCCGTCCGGCCAGTGGATCGTGGTGGACGAGCTGGTGTCCAGCGCCATGGGGATCGAACGCTTCGCGGACGTGGTGGCGCGGCATTCGGCGCAGCATTTTCCGAAGACCCGCTTCGTCGATGTCGGCGATCCGGCGGGGATGCAGCGGGCGCAGACCGACGAGCGGACCTGTTTCGAGATCCTGCACGCCAGGGGGATCGCCATCGAGCCGGGGATGCAGACGCTGGCGATCCGGCTGGAGAGCGTGCGCCGGCCGCTGCGCACGCTGCTGGACGGGGCGGAGCCGGGATTCGTGCTGCATCCGCGCTGCGCCACGCTGCGCCGGGCGCTGATGGGCGGATACCAGTACCGGCGCATGCAGGTCAGCGGCGAACGCTATGCCGACCGGCCGGAAAAGAACCGGTGGTCGCATGTGATGGATGCGCTGCAATACGCGGCGACGCGCCTGTTCGGCGCCGAGCTGCGTGGGGCCGGGGCGGGGATCGACGACGGCGCCGGCGGCGAAATGGACGGGTTCCAGATGCATTCGGACGACGACCGGACGCGATCGAACATTACGGGGTATTGAAATGCCAGGACTGGTGATTCCCGCGCATGTCGCCGCGACGCGGCGGACGTGCCGCCTCTGCCGCCATCATGGCGTCGAGGGGCATGACGTCGTCTGCCGGCGCTATCCGCCGCAGGTGACGGTGGTGCTGGTGCCGCAGGCCGCGCCGCGCGTGGGGCAACTGGCGCCGCAGCCCTTCGCCACCTTTCCCCCGGTGGTGCCCGAGCATGTGTGCGGCGAATTCGCGCCCGGCGGGGTGGCGCCATGAGCGCGGCCGAGGCAGAGGGCCCCGATAGCGGCCCCGACGCGGCGCTGGTGGAGCGGCTGCGCCGCTGGATCGACAGTCCGAACATCGCGGAGGAACTGGACGATGCCGTGCGCGGGCGGGTGGCGGACCGGGTGGCGCGGGACTGGCGCGCCGACGATGCCAGCCGGGCCGAGTGGAAGGAGCAGTACCGCCGCTGGCTGGACGTGGCGCAGCAGGTGAGCGAGCCCAAGACCTATCCGTGGCCGGGGGCGTCGAACGTCATCTATCCGCTGCTGACCATCGCGGCCGTGCAGTTCGCGGCCCGGGCCTATCCGGGCATCGTGCGCGATCGCGACGTGGTGCGCGGCACGGTGGTGGGCGATGATTCCGGGGTGCCGGCGCCCCCTCTGGCGGTGGCGGCCGGCGGGCCGGCCTGGCTGGTGCCGCCGGGGGCCAAGCGGACCCGGGCGAATGCGATCGGCCGGCACATGAGCTGGCAGTTGCTGAACGAGATGGAGGACTGGGAGGAGCAGACCGACAAGCTGCTGCTGAAACTGTCCATTGTCGGCACGATGTTCCGCAAGACCTATTTCGACCCCGGCCTGCAGCGCAATGTCAGCGAGACGGTGGACCCGCTGCGGCTGTGCATCGACTACAACGCCAAATCCTTCGCCGCCGCGCCGCGCATCACCGAGGAGATCGACCTGTATCCGTGGGAGGTCGAGGAGAAGATCCGTGCCGGCCTGTTTCTGGACGACGAGTACGGGTGCAACCACGATGCGGGCGACGACGAGGATGCGCCGGTCACGTTCCTGGAGCAGCATCGCCGCTACGACCTGGATGGCGACGGCTATGCCGAGCCGTACATCGTGACCATCGCGCGGGATTCCGGCCGGCTGGCGCGCATCGTCGCGGGGTTCGAGTCCGAGGGCGTGATCTTCGGCGCCGCCGACCACCGCATTCGCCGGATCGACGCGGTGGCGTACTACACCAAGTTTCCCTTCATCCCGTCGCCGGACTCCGCGATCTACGATATCGGGTTCGGCACGCTGCTGCATCCGCTGAACGCGGCGGTGAACACCAGCCTGAACCAGATGTTCGACGCGGCGCACCTGGCCAATGCGGGGGGCGGGTTCATCGGGTCCGGCATGTCGCTGAACAGCGGGTCGGTGCGCTTCCAGATCGGCGAATACAAGGTGGTGAACACGCCCGGCGCGACGCTGCGCGAAAACCTGGTGCCGATGCAGTTTTCCGGGCCGAATCCGGTGCTGTTCCAGCTTCTGGGCTTCCTGGTCGATGCGGGGCGGGAGATCGCCTCGGTCAAGGATATCCTGTCCGGCGCCATGCCGGGGGGCAACGTGCCGGGCGTGCTGGGGCTGGCGGTGATTCAGCAGGGGCTGAAGGTGTTCAGCGCCATCTTCAAGCGCATCCATCGCAGCCTGGGCATGGAATTTCGCAAGCTGTACCGGCTGAACCGGATCTATCTGCCCGACGAGGCGGGGTTTCGCGCCGGGGCGGAGTATTTCCGCGTCACCCGTGCCGATTACGAGCAGGGCAGCGGGGTGGAGCCGGTGTCGGACCCGGAAGTCGTCACCGACATGCAGCAACTGGCGCGGGCCAATTTCCTGCTGTCGTTCAAGGACGACCCGTGGTGCGACGGGCATGAGATCCGCCGTCGCGCGTTCGAGGCCGCGGCGATCGGCGACATCGACCAGGTGCTGCGCGCCCAGCCGGCCCCGGACCTGGCGGCGATCGGCCAGGCCGCCGAGGTGCAGCGCCGCGCCCGGCGCGACGCGCGGGAGATGGAGATCCGCGCCGACCAGCAGAAGGTGCAGCAGGTGTCCACGCTGGCCGATGCGATCCTACACCTGGCGCAGGCCCGCCGCGTGGAGGGCGAGACGGGAGGAAACGGGGCGGGAGGAAACGGGGAGGGAGATGACGAACTGGCGTGGCTGGAACGCCAGGTTTCGGAACTGGATGGGGAGGGAGAGCATGGACCACGAGACGGAGGCGGCGCTGGAGGCGGCGCGGGCGCGGCGGCTGGAAGTGCTGGGGGATTTGGGCGAGGACTCGTTCCGGGCGTGGCGCCACCATCCGGTGAGCCGGGCGGTGCTGCGGTTCCTGGAGGATTACCGCGATAGCGTGGAGCAGCGGATGCTGGGGCAGTGGCGGGCCGGGACCGCCACCCTGGCGCAGGAGCACGAGGCGCGCGGCCGCGCCGCCGTCGCGGGCGAGATCGCGGCGCTGCAATGGGCCGAGATGGCGGCATTCTATGGTGGGGGAGGCGCGTGATGCGCGAGGGGCGGATCCTGAAATTCGACCAGCAGGAATACGTGATGTCCGACTGGGACGGCGTGAACCGGGCGGGGTACGTGCCGCTGGACGACAAGATCCTGGTGCTGGCGGACGTGCATGCGGACATGACCAGCGGCGCGGTGCAACTGCCGGCGGAGTATGTCGAACGGCAGACGCTGGCCGCCGAGCACGGCACGGTGATCGCGGTCGGCCCGGCGGCGTTCCGCTGGAACGATGACGGCACGCGGCAATGGGTGGGGCAGGTGCCCGCGCCGGGGGACCGCGTTTATTTCGAGCGCTATGCCGGCCAGTTGCTGAAGGGCGAGGACGGGCTGCTGTACCGGCTGATGTCGCAGCGCTGCATTGCGGCGATCGGTACGGCGGCGGACGGGAAAGGAGAAGGGGCATGATGGAACGGGACGAGGACATGCGGGAAGGGGATGTGACGGAGGCCGGCGCCCCCCATGCGAAGAGCGCGGGGCGGGAGGCGGCGGGGCAGGACGGGGACGAGCCGTCCGCCGCCCCGGAGGGCGCGGGCGACGAGACCGAGGCGCAGGCGCGGCGGATGGGCTGGGTGCCGCGCGGGGAATTTCGCGGCGATGCGGAAAAATGGCGGCCGGCGCGGGAATTCCTGGACCGGGGGATGACGCTGCTGCCGGTGCTGCAGCAGCAATATCGCGCGCTGGACGGGCGGTATTCCGCCATGCAGGCGCAGTTGCGCGACAGCCAGCAGGCGCTGGCCGACCTGACGGAGCGCACGCGGCGCGCGGACGAGCGGGCCTATCAGCGCGCGACGCGCGAGATCGAGGCCCGGCGGCAGGCCGCCGTGGCCAGCGGCGACACCACGGCCTTCGCCGCCGCCGACCGCGAATTGCAGGACCTGCGCGACCAGGCGCCCCCGCCCGAGCGCGCGCGGGAGGTGCCCCGGCGGGAGGCGGCCGCGCCCGCCGCACCCGCCACGGGGGCGGGCGGACCCGTGGCGCCGGCGCCGGAAATCGTGGCCTTCGTGCAGGCCAATCCGTGGTTTGCCAGCAACGAGGAGGCCCGGCAGGACGCGATTGCGATCCAGTCGGCGGTGGACCGCCAGCATGCCGGCCTGCCGCTGGCGGAGCGGCTGGAGATCACGCGGCGCAAGGTGCGGCAGTTGCATCCGGCGCTGTTCGAGAACCGGCGGCGCGAGGCCCCGGCCCAGGTCAGCGCGTCGCGCGGCGAGGGCGCGCGCGGGGCGAACCCGCGCGGGTTCGAGGCGCTGCCCGCCGAGGTGCGGCGGGAATACGACCGCTATGCCCGCGCGCTGTCGGGCAAGGGCAAGCCGCTGACCAAGGACGAATGGGCCGGATATTACTGGGAGAACGAAGCATGAGCGACGATGCACGCCATCGCGCGCCGCAGGCCGATGCGCCCCGCGGCCGCCGCGCGCCGTCGCGCCGCCCCTTCGGGCTGCGCGAGCAGAAACTGGCCTATCCCGAGCGCGAGGGCTACCACCGGCACTGGTTCAACGACGAACCCGGCCGCGTTGCCCGCGCGCAGGACGCGGGATACGCGCAGGTGATGGACGAATCCGGAAAACCCGTTAGCAGGACTGTGGGTGTCGCGCGCGGGGGTGGGCCGCAGATTGCGTACTTGATGGAAATACCGGCCGAATGGTATCGGGAGGACATGGCGGCGCAGGAAGCGGGCCATCGGGAGCTGATGGCCCAGATCAGGGAAGGCCGGGTTCCCGGCGGCCCGACCGGCGCGGACCGCAACGCGCAATATGTTCCCAACGGCGTGGGCATCACGATCCGCGAGGAACGGCGCTGAGGCGAGACGGCCCGATACGGCCCGATACGGGACGGACGGATACGAGACGGGGCGTCCAGGCACGGCGCCCCCCCCAAGGCAGACCAGCAGGCAATGACAGTTCGGCGGCGCGTGTGCGGCCGTCGTGATTTCAACCGTGCAGAGGCTCTGCCAGATGAATTCCAATACTCCCTTCGGCCTGCGGCCGATGGCCTATGCGTCCGGGGCGCCGTATGGCGGCGGCGTGCAGGTCTATTACGTGCCGCCGTCCAATGCCACGCCGCTGTTCCTGGGCGACCCGCTGGTGGTGCTGGCCGGCGTGGCCGACGCCAACGGCGTGCCGGGCGTGGGCATCGCCACCGCCGGGGCGTCGGGCATGATCACCGGGTCGATGCAGGGCATTGCCAGCAATGCCGGCGAGCTGGTGCTGCCGCTGCTGCAGAACCAGACGCCGTACCTGCCGGCGGGGCAGGCGGCCTATGTCTACGTTGCCGACGATCCGAACCTGGTCTTCGCGGTGCAGGAGGATTCGGTGGGCGGCGCGCTGGCGGCGGGGGCGGCGTCGAGCAACATCGACCTGGTGGCCGGGGCGGGATCGGTGACGTCCAGCCTGTCCGGCTGGCAGGCGCAGTCCAGTAGCCTGGGCACGTTGGCCACCGGGCAGTTGCGTATCCTGCGCGCGTACCAGTCGATCGACAATGCGATCGGCGTCAACGCGAAGTGGCTGTGCCGCATCAACCTGCATTCCATCACCGGCACGACCGGCATTTAAGGAGCATTCCCGATGGCCGTAATTACGACGGGCGCCCACCCCAAGGCCCTGTGGCCCGGCATCAAGGCGTGGTGGGGGCGCAGCTATGACGAACATCACGTGGAATATCTGGACCTGTTCGACAGGCAGACCTCGGACAAGGCGTACGAGGAGGAGGTCGAGATCACCGGCTTCGGCCTGGCGCCGGTGAAGCCGCAGGGGCAGCAGATCTATTACGACGTGGAATCGCAGGGGTCGGTCAGCCGCTTCACGCACGTGGCGTACGCGCTGGGCTATATCGTGACGTACGAGGAGCTGCGCGACAACCTGTACGAGACCGTGTCCAAGCGGCGGGCGGCGCAGCTGGCGTTTTCCATGCGCCAGACCAAGGAAAACGTGCTGGCCGGCATCTATAACATGGCGTTTTCGGCCAGCGCGCCGGGCGGCGACGGGGCGGCGCTGATTTCCGGCGCGCATCCCACGCTGTCGGGCATGCAGTCCAACCTGCTGGCGACGGCGGCGGACCTGTCCGAAGCCGCGATCGAGGACCTGACGGTCCAGATCATGCAGTGCCAGAACAATCGCGGCATGCGGATTTCCGCCCTGCCGCGCACGCTGAACGTGCCGTCCGCCCTGTGGTTCGAGGCCAACCGGGTGTGCAATTCGGTGCTGCAGAACGACACGGCGAACAACGCCATCAACGTGCTGCGCGCGACCAACGCGTTCCCGGAAGGGATCAAGCTGAACCATTACTTCACCAGCCAGACGGCGTGGTTTATCCGCACCAACGTGCCCAATTCGCTGACCTATTTCGAGCGCGATCCGATCGCCTTCGACCAGGACAACGATTTCGACACCAAGAACGCGAAGGCCGCCTGCTACGAGCGCTATTCCGGCTACTGGGCCGACTGGCGCGGATTGTACGGTACGCCGGGCGTCTGAGATCCTGTCCGGACATGCGCGCTGGTGGCGATCCGACGCGCGGCACTCTCGTTCACCAGCCCACATGTCCCGCCAGGATCACAGGATTTTCAAACTGAAGGACGGAATTATGACCGAACGCAAGACGGGTACCAAGGCTGCATCCACCACCGCCCGGGGTGGGGCGGAGATGCATGTGCATCATCATCACCATTATCACGGCGGGGCAAAGCCCGCCGCCGTGGCCGATGTCGCGGCGCGGGGCGTGCGGCGCAGGCCCGCGCCCGCGCGCAAGGCGACGCGCCGGGTCTGAGGGCCGGGTCCGAGGAAAGGGGGCCCTGCCGGTCGGGCGGGGCCCCGTCATCACGGGGGAAACGATGGCCGACATGACGACGACGCAGGTGATCGCCAATGGTCCCCGCAACCTGATCATCAAGCTGACCGATGTCAGCGACGGCACCGGCCTGTCGGGGTTCAAGGTGGTGGATGCGCAGTCCGCCGCCTATGCCGCCGGGGGGCAGGTGCCCGGGGTGCACCTGAAGGTGCGGCGCATCGTCTATGACGTGCACGGCATGGTGGTGCGGCTGCAATGGGAGGCCAAGGCGCCGGTGGACCTGGCGACGCTGTCGGGGTTCGGGCACCTGGATTTCCGGCGGTGCCAGGGGTTGTCCAATCCCGGCGTCACGGCGGCGCCGGGGGCGACGGGGTCGATCCTGCTGACGACCATCGGGGCGGCGGCGGGCGGGGCGTTCACGATCCATCTCGAGATGATCAAGGGTGTTCCGCAATTCTGAGGGGCGCGGCATGACCGAGGCGTGGTACTACAATCCCGGCGACCATTACGTGCTGGACGACATGTCGGGCTTCAAGGTCCGGCGGTCGCGGACGCGCACCATCCCCGGCGGGCAGACCGGGCAGGCGGTGGTCGATCGCAGGCGGTGGGAGCCGCAGCAGCCGCAGGATTTCGTGCGCGGGGTGGCGGACGACCAGAGCGTGGATGTCGCGCGGCCCCGGCAGGACGACCGGTTCATGATGGTGGGGACGGTCGTGACGCGACCGGCCCCGGCCGGCGCGGTGGCCATCATGGTGGCGTCCGTCGCCGGCATGGGCGTGGGCGACACGGTGCAGGTCATGCTGGATAGCGGCGTGAACTTCGTCACGCAGGTGCGGGGGATCGCGGGCGGCACGATTACGCTGGCCGCGCCGCTGCCGGCGTCGGTCGGGGCGGGCGATCCGGCGGGGAACATGGTGCTGGACCTGAGCGCGGCGGGGCCGGCATGACGACCAGCGGCACCGCGACCTGGAACCCGGGCGCGTCCTCGATCATCAACGGCGCGCTGCGGCTGATCGGGGCCATTGCCAGCGGCGAGACGCCGCCCGCCAGCGAATATGCCGACGCGCTGATGGCGCTGAACGGGCTGATCAAGTCCTGGCAGGTGTCGGGCGTGCATGTGTGGGCGCAGGCCGAGGGCACGCTGGTCCTGCAGCCGGGGCAGGCGCAGTACGCGATCGGCGTGAACAGCGCGGATCATGCGACGGGGGCCGCCGGCATCACGGCATCGACCGTCCTGGCGGCGGCGGGGGCGGTGCAGGTCGCGCTGGCTTCCGGTGCCGGTATCGCGGTGGGGAGCCAGGTCGGCATCGTGCTGGATGCCGGGCCGGTGTTCTGGTCTTCGGTCGTCTCGGTGTCCGGTTCGACGGTTTATCTGGCTTCGGCGCTGCCGTCGCAGGCGTCGGCCGGCGCGGCGGTGGTGGCCTGTGGTGCGCCGTTCGCGCGTCCGCTGAAGGTCAGCGGCGCGCGGGTGGTCGATCCGGCGACCGGTGTGGAGACGCCGCTGATCCCGATGTCGCGGCTGGATTACGCCAATCTGTCGGGCAAGACCGCGCCGGCGGGCGTGCCGGCGCAGTATTTCTACGATCCGCAGCTCGGGTCGGGGGTTTTCAGCGTGTTTCCGGCTCCGGCGGCCGGCCTGACGGTGGTGCGGTTCACCTGCCAGCGGCCCTTGCAGGATTTCAGCAGCCAGGCCGATACGGCGGATGTGCCGCAGGAATGGTCGTCGGCCCTGCGCTTCGCCCTGGCGGTGGAACTGGGGCCGGAATATGACTGCCCGCAGGCGCGCATGACGATGCTGAAGGGCATGGCGGACGAGAAGTTCGCTGTTGTTTCCAAGTGGGATATCGAGCCCGAGGGGACCGCCACCTCTCCCTTCGGCCAGCCGGTCTATCAGATGATCGCGGGGGCGCTGCGGCTGTGCGGGGCCGTCGGCCCGCAGGATGTGCCGCGGCTGGGGCTGGTGGACAACGCGTTCACGGCGCTGAACGCCATGGTACAGTCCTGGCAGGCCTCGGGCATCCATGTCTGGGCCGAGGAGGATTGCACGCTGTTCCTGCAGCCGGGGCAGGTGCGCTACCTGCTGGGCGCCGGGTCGCCCGACGCCGCCACCCTGAGCAGCCAGTGGGTCGAGGGCGCGCTGGCGGTGAGCGGGGCGGCGGGGGCGGTGCAGGTGTCGGCCGCCCTGGCCGGGGTGGCGGCGGGCGACAGGGTCGGGGTGTGGCTGGATGCCGGGTGCACCTTCTGGACGACCGCTGCCTCGGTCGGCGGCGGGACGGTGACGCTGGCCGCGGCGCTGCCGTCGCAGGCGTCGGCCGGGGCGCGGGTGGTGTCCTATGCCACGCCGCTGATCCGCCCGCTGCGGGTGCCGGCGGCGCGGCGCTGCCGTCTGGCGCCGCCGGGCGGGCAGGCGATCGAGATCCCGGTCGTGCCGATGTCGCGGCTGGATTATGCCGCCGTGCCGAACAAGGCCACGCCGGGGACGGTGACGCAGTTCTTCTACGATCCGCAGCTTGGGGCGGGGGTCCTGCATGTCTGGCCGGCGCCGTGCGACGATGGGAGCGCGCTGAAATTCACCGCGCAGCGGCCGCTGACGACATTCGCGACCCTGGCCTCGGTTCCGGATTTTCCGGATGAGTGGCTGGCGGCGCTGCGCTGGAACCTGGCGGTGGAACTCTGGCCCGAATATAACGGCGCCCGTGGCAATCCGGCGCAGTACGCCCTGCTGAAGGAAGAGGCGCGCGGCAAGCTGATGGTGGCCCAGGGCTGGGATCGCGAGCCGCAATCGGTGCTGTTCGGCGCGGGCGTCGGCCCGGCCGGGCGGTCGGGGTAGGGCGCCATGGCGGTGCAGGCCATACCGTTCGCGGTGCAGTCCTACCGGGCGCGATCCGTCGCGCTGGACGCGCAGCGCTGCGTCAATTTCTATGCCGAATCCGAACCGAAGGACGCGAAATCGCCTGTCGGGGTCTGGGGATGTCCGGGGATGGTGCCCTTCGCGCAGTGCGGGGCGGGGCCGGTCCAGGGCATGTGCATGATGGGCGGCGTGCTGTATGTCGTCTCGGGCCAGGCGCTGTACCAGGTCGATGCGGACGGGTCGTCGGTCGAGCTGGGGGCGACCTGGGTGACGGGCCCGGTTTCGATGGATACCAACGGCACCGAGCTGGTCTGGGTCGATGGGGAATCCGGCTGGCATTATTCCGTGGCCGGCGGGGTGCAGCGGATCACGGACGAAAACTTCTACCCGGCCGACAATGTCGTGTATTTCGATACCTATTTCGTGTTCAACCGGTCGGGGACGCAGCAGTTCTTCCTGTCGCCGGAGGGGGGGCTGCTGCCGTTCGACGGCACGCAGTTCGCGTCCAAGGAGGCGACGGCGGACCCGCTGCTGGCCGTCGTGAACACGCACGAGCAACTGCTGCTGTTCGGCGCGTCGCGGACCGAGGTGTGGTACGACGCGGGCAATGCGCCGCCGGCCTTTCCGTTCCAGCGGTTCGACGGGGCCTTCATCCAGCGCGGGATTGCCGGACCGCATGCCCATTGCCTGGAGGACAACACGACGTTCTTCCTGGGCGATGACGGGATGTTCTACCGGCTGAGCGGGTTCCAGCCGCAGCGCGTGTCCACCCATGCGACCGAGGGGGCATGGCAGGCTTATCCGACGATGCGCGATGCGCGTTGCTTCAGCTACACGCTGGAGGGGCATAAATTCGTCAACCTGCTGTTTCCCTCGGCCCCGGCAAGCTGGGTCTTCGACGTGGCGACCGGCCTGTGGCACGAGCGGGAATCCTGGGCCGGCGCCAGCGCGGACAGTTCCATCGGGCGCTGGCGCGGCAACGCTGCGATCATGGCCTATGGGCGGGTGCTGGTCGGCGACTGCCTGGGCGGGACGGTCGGGCAGGTCAGTTTCCAGGTCTATACCGAACTGGGGGCGACGATGCGCGGCATGATCGTCTCGCCGCCCATTCACGACGCGCGCCGCCGGGTGTTCATGCAGCGGTTCGAGTTGGACGTGGAAACCGGGGTCGGGCTGCCGGGGGCGGCCACGACGCGGAGCGTGGCCTATGCGCCCATGGGGGTGGTGCTGTCGTCGCCCGCGCGGTTGGCGCACGCGGGCGCGCCGTCCGGTTCGCCGGCATCCATCGCCAACCTGCTGGCCAGCATGTGGGTCTGCCTGCCGGATGATGGCGGCGTGCCCGGCGGGCTGCTGGTCGGCAATGCCCCCACGCTGGATGGCGGGCCGGGCTTTGCCGTGCTGCTGGCCGACGACCCGGCCGGCGGCGGGGCGCAGGTCGTGATCCGGGCGTGGGATGCGGGCGGCAACCCGATCGTGGCGGCCAGCTATGGCTATGCCGGGTGGTCGAAGTGGGTGAACGTGCAGGTTTCGCTGTCTCCGGCATTACAGCAGGTGCAGGTCTATGCGAACGATGTGGCGCTGGTGCCGGCCGGCGTGACCTGGTCGTCGGCGCTGCCGGTGGCCAATCCTGCGGCGCAGCCCTGGATCGTGGCGCCGTCGGATGGGACCGGCAACCCGCCCGGGGTGCTGGCCGACCCGGACTTCGGCGGCCATACGGCGGGGGAGGGAACGCATTGGGTGAACACGTCGCCCATGCCCGACCAGTTCGGCAACATGATCTCGCGGGACCCGGTGGGGAACGTGAATGCTGTTTCGCAGGCGGGCGCGATCGCGTGGTCGCTGCCTTACGCGACGATCCAGGCCGATGTGGTGTCGCAGATCGGCGCCGTCACGAACTGGTTTTCATCGGGCGCGACGCCCAGCGTGCTGATGCAGGGCCAGTATCTGGCCATCGCGACCGGGTTCGGTTCGTGGTATGTCGGGCTGTCGGTCTACCGGTTGAATGACGGGGCCGCGCCGGCTTTCCTGGGCTTTGTCCGCTACTGGACGAGCGCCCTGGGCGTGGATGACGGAGACGGGCGGTGCTTCCTGGCCGGCGCCCAGACGATCGACGATCCGATCCTGATGGTGCAGGACGGATGGCCGGGTACCGTGAAGAATGTGTGCGTCTTTCCGTCGATTTCGCAGATCGTCTCGGGCGCCGCGAGGACTGGCGGACTCGGCGGGCTGTATCCGTCGCTGGGCAATACGGCGACGTGGGCGGCGTGCCAGGTGCCGCAGATCAATTACGCGTATCCGGCGGCACTGGGGACGAATCTGCTGACCCAGTGGGCGTATAATGGGAACGTGGGGTTCTTCCTGCCGGACGGCGAGGGAGGCACCAATCATTATCTGTATTTCAGCCGGGGCGACATGGCGGCGAATGCCGTTGCCGGTGGGAACGCCAACAGCGAAATCGCGAACGTCATCGGGCCGGCCTGTCCGGACGGCGCGATGGTCAGGATCGCCATGGGCGCGGTCAGCTATGACGCCCTGATCGAGGCGAACTTCGCGAAAAACGGCGCCACGTCCTTCACTGCGACCTTGCCGATGTACAGCATCGACAATGCGAACTGGGTGAACGGGGCCGGGGCGGCGCAGATTCCGTTTTCCGACGAATATGCCTACATCACCACCGGACAGCCGGGCGGAACGGATGTCTATGGCGGCCAGCCTGGCCTGATGCCGATTCCCGGAACGTCGCACTGGCTGGTCACGTTCCTCAAGGTCGGGCGGTCCGACAGCCAGGCCAACCTGTCCGGGGCCAGCGTGTGGGATACGGTGCGCACGTTCGTCTATGCCGGCGGAAACGCCGTGCAGCTCGGGGGCGCCGTCTCGGGCGAGGCGTATGCCGGGGCGGCGGACTGGTCCGGATACACGCTGCCGGGATCGACGGGCGTGTGGGGCGACTGGAACGCCGTCGCCTATGTGCGGGACGATACGGTTCTGGTCTTCGGCAATATGTACGGCACGGCGGCCGGGGCCTATCCGGCCCCCGAAGGCGCGCAATATTGCACCCGGTTCGGCACGCTGGCCCTGGCGGTGGCGCAGCTTGCCGACCTGTTCATCGCGACCCCGCCGGCGCCCGTGGATCTGTCGGTGGTCGCGAACCGGCGCCTGTTCCGCAGCGCGGCCGGGGGGGCGCGGTATCCGGGGGCGGACGGATCGGTGCCGCTGGGTGTCGCGCCGCCGGTGTTCCTGACCGTAGCGCCGGGGACGCAGGTGGACACCTTCGCGAATAACGGCGGCAGCGGTGGTCCGTTTGCCCTTTCGGGCACCCTTGATGCAGCAGAATCCAACCCGCCCGGCAGCACCTATCAGGAGGTCATGGACCAGGCCGCCAACACGCCCGTGGGGGCCGACCCGCAGATCATGCTGGACTGGTCCGACGACGGGGCGCGGACATGGAGCGCGCTGCGGCTGTGCCGGTCCATGGGCCGCCAGGGCGAATACCTGACGCGCCTGCGCTGGATGAAGCTGGGGCAGGCGCGGCAGCGGGCGCTGCGCCTGCAGGTGACGGACCCGGTGCGGCGCAACCTGATCGGGTTCTATCTGGATATCGAAGCGGGGATGGACTGATGCCGGAGCCATCGCGCCAGACCCTTCCGGTCGGGGATCGTCCGTTCGTCGACGGCACCGGGGCGCTGACCCTGTCGGCCTATCAGTTCCTGGCGCGGCTGCAGGCTGGTGCCTCCGCGACGATCCGCAACGTCCAGGTGATCGCGGCGGCGCTGGGCGTGCCGGTGGCGTCCATCCCGGCCGACGGATCGGCGCCCGTCACGCTGCCGGCGTCCTATCCGCCGGTGCCGGACGTTTCCGCCGGCCTGCGCGATTCCGTGGCCGATGCGCGGCTGCTGGCGATGCTGTCCGGCGCGTCCCGCCCCGACGTGTCCCGCCCCGTGGCGGCCCGGGATGCGGGCCCGCCGCCTGCCGCGCCGCCGCCGGGTGTCGTGGTGCTGCATAACGGTGCGCGGGTGCTGGACGGGTTCGGCGTGCCGGCCGGCCGGGTCGCGGGGTGGATCGGGGACCTGTACCTGCAGCGGGACGGCGGTGCCGCCGGCGCGCTGTGGTCGAAGCGGCAGGGGGCCGGCACCGAAACGGGCTGGGCGCCCGCCGGCGGCGCGGCGGGCGTGCTGCCGCTGGTCAATGGCGACACGGGTCCGGTCGGCATCCTGTCCGACCCGGCGGGGCAGACAATCGGGGTGCCGATCTGATGGGCAACAGTACGCTGATCACCGACTATCTCGGCTATGGCCCCGCGGCCGGCCGGCCGGCGGCGCCGGCGGTTCCGGCCGGGTGCCTGGGGCTCTATTACGCGGCCGATATCGGGCAGGTCTATGTCTGGGACGGGGCGTGGCAGGCCTGGGCGCCGCCCGGGCAGTCCTTCGCCGGGTCGCTGGCCGGGGCGGGAACCTCGCAGGGGACGGCCGCCGCACTGGCGGCGGACGTCAACCTGTTCACCACCGTGGCGGCCGGGAGCGGGGCGGTGCTGAGCGCCGGTGCGGCCGGCACATGGCAGAAGGTGCTGAACCGGGGGGCGGCATCGCTGCTGGTCTATCCGCCGCCGGGTGGGGCGATCGACGCGGGGGCGGCGGATGCGCCGGCCACCATCCTGGCCGGCGGGGGCGCGACCTTCTGGCAGAACAGTGCAACGCAATGGTATTCGGAATGAAGACACTGCTGATCCTGGCCGGCGCGCTGGCGCTGGCCGCCCCGGCCCGCGCGCAGGTCGTGGGGCCGGTTTCGCATCGCGACGTGCCGGCCTGCCCCGACAGCGGGGGGAATCACCTGAATTACCAGCCGGCAACGGGGGTGTTTTCCTGCGGGACGACGGGGAACGTGCCCGCGATCGGCAATGATACGGTGCTGGGCAATGTCAGCGGCGGCACGGCGGCGGCCGGGGCGCTGACGCAGGGGCAACTGACGGCGCTGGTCCAGCCGTTCACCGCCGGCCTGTCGGGCGCGGTGCCGGCCAGCGGCGGCGGGACGACCAGTTTCCTGCGTGCCGACGGGACATGGGCGGCGCCACCAGGAGGGGGCGCCGCCACGCCGCGGATCGTCCAGAGCCAGGTGGTGGCCTATCCGTCCTCGGCGCTGTCGGTGGCGCTTCCGGCCGTGCCCCAGCCGGGAAACATGCTGCTGTTCGTCGGCACGAAATGGAGTACCAGTCCCTCGATGGTTCCGGGCTGGACGCAGCTCTACTGGGCCGGGTCCGAGTCCAACGACGGGCTGATGGTCGTCTATCGGTATGCGATGCCCGGGGATACCGGCAGCATCACGCTTTCGACCCAGGCGACGGGGTGGTCGGGGTGTCTGTTCGAACTCTCCGGGGTGGCGGCGGGCAATATCGTTTCCGTCCAGGAGGGCGATAATTATTCGGGCGGCGGTACCTCGGTCAGCGCGGGGTCGGGGCTGCCCGACGACGACAGCATCCTGGTCGGCATCGTCTTTTCCGAAGGGGCCGCCACCCAGCCCACCGTGACGCTGACCGGCGCGACGCAGGGACAATCGACATGGGCGACCGGGTCATCCAATGGTGGAAACCGGTTCGTCGCATCGTTTTCGACCGGCCCGCTGCCCAGGGGCGGGGCCACGATCGGCGCGGCGTTTTCGAGTGTCGCGACCGGGGCCAACATCATGGGGGCGGTCGCGATCAGTCCGGTGCGATAGGACGGTGCGACAGGACGGGGCGACAGGACGGGGCCGGGCACAGGATTGCCCTTGCCTGCCTGATCTATATTGTAGCCCATACGCTTCCCCAGACCCGCGGAAAACCATGAGTAACGGTGACATATTAAAGAGACCCCAGCGTACGAGTGCTGTCATTTTCCTTGTCGTGACTCTGGTCTATTTTTATTCCGCGGTGCGGTATGCGCGTCATGCCCCGCTGTGGATGGATGAAGTCCTGACTTATTACACCATTCGACAGGCGGACCTGTCCCACGTCCTGAGGGCTGTCTGGAGCGGGACCGATTTTTCGCCGTTTTTCATGCATGCCGTGCTTCATGTCATACCGCCTGTCGACCAGGGCGACCTGTTGTCTCCACGCATTCTTTCAATTTTTTCCGCTTATGGTGCCGCGCTGTGCCTGTTGCGGCTTGCGCGGAAATATTTTGAATTGCCGGTGGCGGTTCTGTCTTTCAGCCTGCTGCTGGCGTCCTATTTTTTCTTCTTTGCCGTGCAGGCGCGCGAGTATGCGCTGATCGTTTTCCTGTTTTCCGCTTCCCTGCTGGTGTGGAGCAATGTGTGTGACGGGAATAACGACAGAAAGAACCTGTTCCTTCTGTGGGTTTTCCTGTCACTGACACTCTGCACGCATTTTTATGGTGTCGTGTCGATCGTCGTGATGGCGTTGTGCGAAACGGTCTGGGACCTGCGGACAAGGCGTATCCGCTGGCCGGTATGGATCACGCTTGCGGCGACCTGCCCGGTCGGCATGGCCTGGATCCCGTGGGCGCGTCATCTGCAGATGCTGAATGCCGGCGATCAGAATGGTCCTTTTTATTATGCTTATCCCACGTTCGAAAAATTATGGTCCTATACGGTTCTCTTTGTCGGGGGGAACTATGTTTTTCCGATCATCGCGGTGTCGTGTCTCGCGGCTTCCTTCCTGTTCCCCGGTTCCGGGGACGTCCCGCCGGAGAATGCGCAAGCGGGACGCCGCGTCCTGGGATGCATCGTGCTGTCCGTCGGCTGCGTTCCCCTGATCGTGTTTTGCCTGGCGCGTTTTCTGACCGGGTCCTTCAGTGCGCGCTATATGGCTGATTTCCTGACCTTCGATGCTGTCGCCATCCCGTTCGCGATAGGGTGGACGCGACGCGCGACGCTGTTTTCGATGTTGATGTGCCCGGCCCTGGCCTGCATGATCGTGCTGTATTCGGCCGATGACACGATGGACCTGAGTTCGGTCAGAAGTCTGCGGGCCATTCCTTCCGGCCTTCCTGTGGTGATTGGCGAGGGGCTGCTCTTTATCGAATTGCAGCAGAAAATTTATCGGCCGTTTTCGAGGCATGCCGTCTATCTTTATGGATTGGAAAACGTTCCGAACGTCGACCGCACGAATGAACATGCGATACGGTACCTCCATAAGGTTGTGCCGTGGATGCGGGTCAGTCAGTTCGACGATTTCTTGAGGGACAATCATCATTTTTATGTCCTTTCCCGAAATCCGGCTACGGAAGACTATGTCTCGCCGGCGCTCAGGCAACGCGGAGTCCTGTGCCG
This sequence comes from Gluconacetobacter diazotrophicus PA1 5, assembly GCF_000021325.1. Classification (GTDB taxonomy): domain Bacteria; phylum Pseudomonadota; class Alphaproteobacteria; order Acetobacterales; family Acetobacteraceae; genus Gluconacetobacter; species Gluconacetobacter diazotrophicus. The sequence continues at coordinate 2,823,043 of NC_011365.1, forward strand.
AACGGCGTTCAGGGACGCGGATGTGACGGTGTTCGAGGCCGGGACGGACTGCAAAAGGATGGTGCCCGCCGTATCGGGACACTGAAACCTCGGTCCCTGGAAGCGGGCGGGATCGGCGTCCGTTCTTGTGCTTGCGCGGGCATGCCGATCCGCGATACAAACCAAGCATCGGGCACAGGCACCGCCCATCATCCGAACGTCCCCCGCCGGGGGATGTGTACGCGAATGCAGGTGCCATGTCCGTCCAGCCCCTTTCCCTGATTCCCGCGCAGGCCGTGCCGTCCGCGACCGCCGTGCTGTATACGTCGCCGGTGGGCGTGATCTCGCGCATCGACAGTCTGAGCGTATGCAATGTCGGGGCCGTTCCCGCGCAGGTCACGATCAATCTGGTGCCGTCGGGGGCGGCGGCCGGGTCCGGCAACGTCACGACGTCCGGCCAGACCATCCTGCCCGGCCAGACCTGGAACAGTCCGAACGAGATCGGCAAGGTGCTGGGCGCGGGCGATGCCATCGCCGTCCTGTCCTCGGTTGCGAACGCGTTGACGATCGTGGCCGGCGGCCTGCAGGTGACCGCGTCGTGACCGCGTATCGGGTCGAGCCCTGGGCACGGGTCCTGCCGGAGCTGCAGGCGTTGTGGGAGGGCCATTGGCGCGAGGTCGGGCGCGACCATGATGCGATGCCGCTCTCGCCCGATCTGGCGAAATACGCGGCGATCGACGCGCAGGACTGCCTGCATGTGGTGACGATGCGGTGTGACGGCCGCCTGGTCGGCTATGTCGTTGCCATCATCCAGACCCACCTGCATTACCAGACGGTCCTGCATGCGGTGCTGGACCTGTATTACGTCGTGCCCGAGGCCCGGCGCTGGATGGCGGGGCCGGCGCTGCTGCGCGCGGCCGAACGGACGCTGGCCGCGCGGGGCGTGCGGCGCGTGGTCGCCGGCACGAAACTGCATCATGCGCCCGACGGGCGGCCGCTGGATAACGGCGCGATCCTGCGGCGGCTGGGCTGGGCGCCGTTCGAGACGCTTTATGAAAGGTGGATCGCACCATGACATCGATCATCGGCGGGGTCGCCGGGGGCGTGGGATCGCTGGTCAGCGGGCTCATGGGGTCCGGCGCCGAGAAGAAGGCCGCGGAACAGGAGGCCCAGGTCGAACAGAATGCCCTGAATTACGACCAGGGCATCTATAATACGGCGACCACGAACCTCAGCCCGTATGTCTCGACCGGTACCAACGCGCTGTACAGCCTTGCGGACCTGATGGGGCTGGGCGGCGGGTCGAACGGGCAGGGGGCGGGCGCGCTGGCGGCCTATAACCAATATACCCAGACGCCCTATTACACTTTCCCGCTGCAGCAGGGCGAGCAGGCGCTGAACCAGGCGGCGGCGGCGAAGGGGCTGTCGCTTTCAGGCGGGCAGCTTTCGGCGCTGGGCAATTATGCCCAGAATTACGCCAGCCAGAATTTCGGGAATTACATGACCGCCCTGCAGCAGTTGGCGGGGCAGGGATCGAGTGCCGCCGGGACGCTGGCGTCGGCCGGGGCCAATGCGGCCTCGACCGACGGTTCGATCGCGTCGCGCCTGGCCAGCGCGCTGGCCGGCGGCACGATCGGATCGACCAGCGCGCTGGCCAACGGCATTGCCGGCCTGCTGGGTGGACTGGGCAGCAGTACGAACCTGAGTGCCCTTCTGTCGTCCGTCGGGGGCGGGACGTCGTATTCGGACCCGTTCGGGGGGGGCGGCACGACGGCGACGGGATTCTGATGCCCGGCGCGTGCCGCCGCCTCGGCGGGCGGCGGCACGCGTGGTTCGTTATTTGGCCGGAGCGGCCGGCGCGGCCGGAGCAGCGGCGGGGGCCTTCGTGTCCTTGGTGCGCGGGGCGAAGACCATGTCGTCCGCGATGAAGCGCAGCGCGTCCTGCGCGTCGGCCAGGGCGGTGTCGGCGCCGTGCGGGTCGGTGTTCACCAGGTTGGAGGCGCGGTAGACATCCGCCGTCACGGGCTGGAGCGGGGCGACGGCGATGATGAAATCGACGTCGATATCGGCGTTGGCCAGCGCGTGGCTGGTGGACGCGGTATCACCCTTCTTCAGGCTGCTGTTCGCGGCCTGGACGGCCTGGGCCTTGGCCGGCGTGGCCTCCGGGTCGCGGCTGACGACATATTCGCCGTCCACCGGAATCCAGGTCACGTCCTGCGTGGGGGCGGTGGGCGCGGGCAGGTGGCCGGGCTTGCCGGCGGGGGCCTTCGGGGCCGGGGTCAGGGCCGCTTCCGCGCGGACGAAGCGGTGGTCGTCGCCCTGGGCCCGGTCCAGGGCCTGGTTCGCGTCGGCCAGCAGCTTGGTCGCGCCGGCCTTGTCGCCCTGGGCCAGGGCCTGGCGGGCCATGTCGATATCGGCATAGGCGCGCAGCCCGTCATGCGACAGACGGCGGAAATCGTGCTCGACCGCGTGACGGTTCGGCCTGGCGGCGTGGGCCTGCGGGGTGGCCACGCCGGAAATCGTCAATCCCGCGGTGGCGAGTCCGGTACCGAGTGCGAACGCGGAGAGGCGGCGGCGAAGAGGCATCTGGAATTCTCCTGTTGACCCCCGAGGATCGCGCCGATGCCGCGCGGGGCATAGGCCCGCAGGCGCAAGGCGGAGTCCCCCGTGGCGCATGGCGATGGCGTGTGGCCGTGGTGCGTGGCGGTGTGCCGGCCGTGACGGGGCCTGTCGAAATACCCTGATCCGGGAATGGAATTTTTCATGCGCGTTCCTGCGTCATTGCCAGCATGGGCCGCCGTCGGCTAGGATGACGCATCAGGGCACAGGCACCGCCCGTCAACGACACGCGCCCCCCGTGCGGGCGTGGGTGGGAGTGGTGCATGTCCGGTTCAGCCGCCCGTTTCGTCTGGCCCAACAGTTTCAGCGTGGACGCGGCCGGCGTGCCGCGCGCGGGCGCGCGACTGTTCTTCTACCAGACCGGGACGACGACGCCGCAGGCGACCTATGCCGATGCTGGGCTGACGGTTCCCAATGCGAACCCCGTCATCGCCGATGAAAACGGCCAGTTCGGCAGCATCTTCCTGCTGGGCGCCCCGTCCTATGCCGTGGCGCTGGAGGATGGGGAGGGCAATCCGGTCTGGACGATGGACCCGGTCGGCGCGGCGGGCGGGGGCGTGGGGGCGGTGCCGGTCGGGACCGTTGCGGATTACGCGGGCGCCACGGCCCCCGCCGGGTGGATGCTGTGCTGCGGCCAGGCGGTCAGCCGCGCGACCTATGCCGCGCTGTTCGCCGTCATCGGCACCACGTTCGGGGCCGGGGACGGGGCGACCACCTTCGGGCTTCCGGACCTGCGCGGCCGGGTGGCGGCGGGCGTCGACAGCATGGGCGGCACGGCGGCCAACCTGCTGACGATGGCGGGGGCCGGCATCAACGGCGTGCAACTGGGGGCCGCGGGCGGCAGCCAGATGGCGCCGTCGCATACCCACGCCGTGACCGACCCCGGACATGCCCACGCGGTGACGGACCCGGGCCATGCGCACGGGCCGGGCAGCGGCACCGGCTTCGTCGTCCCGCAGGGAACGGGCGGCGAGATCGTGACCTTCGATGGCGGAAGCCTGACGCCGGAACATGCGACCGCGCAGACGACGGCCGATACCACCGGTGTCACGGTGGATACGGCGACGACGGGCATCACCCTGGCCGCCGCCGGGACGGGCGCCAGCCAGAACGTGCAGCCCACGCTGATGCTGAACAAGATCATCTACACCGGGGTGGGGGGATGATCGGCGCGGGAGCGCACATTTCGGACTATCCGAAAGAAAGCGGGAAAACCATGGTGGATGAAAACCTGGTTCTGGACCCTGCCGAGACGTCGGAAACGCTGCGCCGGCACGGTGCGCGGATCGGGCGGCTGGAGGCCGGGCAGCAGGACATGATGATGAAGCTGGTCGAGATTTCGGCCGAAGGGCGCGCGCGCGGCGCGCATCAGGACCGGCGGGCCGATCGCGACCTGGAGCAGACGCGCCAGGCGATCGTGGATTTACGCCGCGAAATGCGCGAGGCGATTGCCGAGACCACCGCGCCGCTGGCGGAATCGCAGCGGACGCTGATCCGGATGAACGCGGAAATCGCAGGCGGAGTCAAGATGATCCGCAATGCGGGATTCGCGCTGGGGGGTGTGGTGTCGGCGCTGCTGGGCTATCAGCCCTTTACCGCGTGGCTGGGCCGAATCATCCAGGGCGGGGGGTCGTGATGGGCGGCATCGATCCCGGCGATCTGAAATGGCGGATCGTGGCGCCGGCGCTGGACCGGCTGGGCCTGGGCGGGCCGGCGGCCGTCAACCTGCTGACCGGCACCGCGCTGGTGGAATCGCGCGCCGCGCGGCTGGTGCAGGGCGGTGGCGGGCCGGCCCTGGGCCTGTGGCAGATGGAACCCGCGACGCATGACGCCCTGTGGCGGATGATGGGCGGCGATTCGGCCCATGCCGACCTGGAAACCCGTGTGCGGCGCATGACCTGTTCGGACATTCCGCGCGTGCGGCAGATGATCGGCAACCTGCGCTATGGCTGCGCGATGGCGCGGGTGAAGTACCGCTTCGACCCAGAGGCGCTTCCGGATGAGAAAAACCCGGACGCACTCTGCGCCTATTGGAAGCGTGTCTATAACACGGCACTGGGCGCCGGGGCGGTCGACGCGGTGCATGTGGCGGCCTTCGCGACTGCGATCGCGGCCTGAAAAGCGTGCCTGGAGAGGCGCGCTGGAGGCGATCCGACGTGCGTCTGCTGCGCGCCGGTGCTCACGGCCACCAGGCCGCTGCGCTCCGGTGCTCGCAGACACACGCCGGGCGCTTCACTTCGTTCCGCTCTCGCTCACCAGCACGCCTCTCCAGGCGCGCTTCGGAGTGATGGGCGCGGGCTTTTTCACAATTACTCGAAACGATGGAATTCGGAGAGTCTCATGGACCCGACGACGGTTTTTCGTACGCTTCTGGCGGCTGTGCCGGGGCGGTATCTGGTCGATGTCGCGGCATTGTGCGGGGTCTGCGCGGCGGTGATGCCGTGGCTGCCGGTGCCGGGGCGCGCGGGTTCGGCCTATGGCCGGCTGTATGTCGTCCTGAATGTCGTGGCGCAGAATTTTCGCAATGTCACGAACATGGTCCAGCCCGGCCAGGTGTCGGCCATGCGGCCCGGGTCGGCGCCCGGGGCGGAAGGCGGGCGGCGCCTGCCTCCGCTGGGGCTGGCGCTGCTGCTGGGGGGCGGGATGGCGCTTTCGGGCTGTACCGCCGGTACGGGCGGCGTGACGATCGATACGGCCGAACTGAATGCCGATGCCGGGGCCATCGCCTTCGCGGCGCAGGCGATCGAATCCGTCCCCGCGCTGTCGAGCCACCTCAGTGCCGACCAGGTGGCGGAGGTCAACGCGGCGCTGACGCGGATCAAGGAGATCACCGCGCAGATCAACGCCGCGTCCGGCGGCACGATCGATATCCAGACCGGGAAGGACTGGGCGTCGTCCCTGGCGTCCGAATTCCAGACGATCCTGACCATCGCCGCGCCGGTCGTGTCCGCCTTCGCGCCCGGGGTGGGCACCTACATCCAGACCGCCGAGCAGATCATTCCCCTGATCGAGGCCGCCGTGGGTCTGGCGCCGGCCAGCATGGCGGGGGTCGGCGGGGCGAGGCCGGGCGGGGGCGATGCGCCGGCCCTGCGGGCGGCGCTGTATCGGGGCGTCGCGTAGGGGCACGTAAAAAAGGCGGCGCCTGCGCAGCGCCGCCTGTCCCGTCGATAATAACCTGGCTGAAAAATAAACCGTGCGTCTGAAAACGATCTGTAATGAAGGGACCATGGCATGACCTGCATGGGTTGTGGAAATAACATCATTGTCATGTGCCTGATGCATGGGGGGAGGGCGTGATGGCGCGGCGGCTGGGCTGCCTGCCGGCGCGGGCGCGCCCCGGGCAGCCGCGCCTGTCGTCGCTGCGGATGATGGCGCGCACGGCGCCGCCCACGCTGCGGCGCGAGTCCATCGACCCGGCCCCGCTGATGCTGGGCAACGACGTGCTGGGCGACTGCACGTCGGCGGGGATCGGCAATCATCTGCGGGCCACCGCCGCGCTGGCGGGATTCCAGGTTGCGGTGGAAACGGCGGATGCCGAGGCGTTCTATGCGGTCTCGACCGGCTATGTCCCGGGGGATCCGTCCACCGACCGGGGCGGGGTGGAGGTCGATGTCCTGACCGTGGCGGGGCGCGACGGCTATGCGCTGGCGGATGCGACCTTCTATCCGCTGTGGGGATCGGCGGCGCCGGACGACCTGAACGGGCTGCGCAACATCATGGCCGGGCTGGGCGCGGCCTATCTGGGGGTGCAACTGGCACTGGCGGACCAGCCGGAGGACGGGGTGTGGGATACGACCACGCCGGGCGACCAGACGCCCGGGTCGTGGGGCGGGCATTGCCTGCTGGCCTGGGCCTATGACGGGACCGCCGACGATTCGCGGGTGTCGCTGCTGACCTGGGGCGGCATGCGGCACGCGACCTGGCGCTGGGTGCGGTCGCGGATCATGGAGTGCCACGGCCTGGCCTGGCGGCAATTGATGCCGGCCGGCGGCCTGGCGCCGGACGGCGAGGACTGGGACGCGCTGGTGGCGGCCAACGCGGCGTATCTGGCGGGGGAACCGGCGCCCCTTACTCGCCGGCCCCCAGCGCCAGGGCGAGCAGGGCCAGGCCCGACAGCAGCAGCAGGCTGAAGAAGGCCGAGGTGACGAACAGGATGGCCATGCGCGCCAGCGTGGGCAGCGGGCCCAGGCCGTAGAAGCCGCGCAGGTGCCGGTACAGATGCACCGGCGGCCCCAGCAGCAGCAGGTTTCCCGCATCGCCCACCAGGCGGGTGGCGATCGTCGAGGCGGTGAAGACCACGAAGGCGAAGCTGAGCGAATGGACCGAGAAGATGACGTGGTCGTACAGCGGGCGGCGCGTCGGCCAGTAGTACAGCACCCACAGGATGGCCGCCGAGATCGGGAGCAGCAGCAGGATGAAGCGTTCCGACCACTCGCCCATCACGTTCAGCACCTCGCCCGGATTGTCCGCCGCGTTCAGGGCGTGGGTGCGGACCCATGCGGTGGCCCGCGCGTGGCCGGCCCAGGACCATGTGTTCATCCCGGCGGCCAGTTCCGCGCGGGAGGCGGGGTCCAGGCCGGAATGGTGCCGGGCCGGTGACACCAGCGAATGGATGGTGAACATCATCAGCAGCACGACGAAGAACATGCGGATCGGCGGGATTTCCGACGCCCGGCGGCCCGCGATGTAATCCTGCGTCAGCCCGGCGGGGGCGAGGACCAGCCGGTGGATGGTGCGGCCGAACTTGCCGTCGGCGTGGGTCAGCATCTCCATGAACTCGGCGCACAGTTCCCACACCGAACGGTGGGGCGGCCCGCCCTCCTGCCCGCAATGGTGGCACCATTCCCCGACCAGGACGGTGCCGCAGTTCAGGCAGGCGGTGCCGGCCGGGGAAGGGGCGTCGTGCGTCATGGCGAAAGGGGTCTCCGGCTGGTGGGGGGCCAGTCTAGGATAAACCTTCCAGTTTCGAACAGATGCGGCCCGCGCGCGGCGTGCCGGGCGTTGCGATTGAGAATGAATAAGTTTATCATATTGATATTGAATGGTTTTTTCGATTTACAGGCGGGGCCGGCCGCGCTAGGGATAGAATCGAGACGATTCCACCCATTGACGAGGTCGAACCATGCCGATCAAGGACCCGAAGGTCATCGAGCACCTGAACACCCAGCTGACGAACGAGCTGACGGCGATCAACCAGTATTTCCTGCACGCCCGCACCCTGCGCCACTGGGGCGTCACCCTGCTGGGCAAGAAGGAATATGAGGAATCGATCGAGGAGATGCGCCACGCCGACTGGCTGATCGAGCGCATTCTGTTTCTGGGTGGCCTGCCGAACGTGCAGCGGCTGAACACCATCCTGATCGGCCAGGACGTGAAGGAGATCCTGGAGTGCGACCTGAAGCTCGAGGAAAAGGCGATCAACGACCTGCGTGAAGGCATCGCGTATTGCGAGAGCGTGCGCGACTACGTCTCGCGCGACCTTCTGCTGAAGATCCTCGAGAACGAGGAAGAGCACGAGGACTTCCTCGACCGCCAGTTCGACCTGATCAAGCAGGTCGGGATCGAGCGGTACATCCACCTGAACGCCGCCCCGGCGCCCGAGCAGGACTGAGCGGGACCAGGGCGTCCCCCGACGGGGATGCCCTGAAACCGGATCATTTCATTCTACCGGGCCGCGCCCATGTCTTCCGGGCGGGGCCACATGATCTGGGTCATGCCCATGTCCAGGTCGTGCCAGCGTGCCATGGCTGTCAGGCAGCCGGGGCCGATCAGGTCCACGGTGCGCCGGCCATCAGTCCCGCAATCCTGAATCCTGCCGCCCCGGTTCCTCTCGCCCGGATCGCCCTCCCTCCGGCGGGCGAGGGCGGGCGGGCCGTTTTCGGCCAAGTCTTCCGCCGATACATCGTCCGCCGGGGTGCGGCGTGGCAGCCAGTGGCCGGCGCCGGCCAGGCACGCGCCCAGCAGCGTGACCGCCGCCGCGAAGGGGGCCAGGACGTGGCGATGCGGGATGACCCGGCGCAGCATGCCGCGCACGCGGGCGTCCTCGCCGGCCTGGGCCGCCGAAATCGCATCGAGGAAGCGGCTTTCGGTCGTGCTGAGGGTCTGCGCGGCGGGCAGGCCGAGATCCAGCGCCTGCATCTTCAGCACCGCCAGCCGGTTCAGCGCCGTGCGGAAGGCCGCCGTCACGTCGTCGAAATCCCGGCGGAAGCACGGCATGAACAGGCCGGCCGGCGCGCGGCCCGTCCGCTGGCCCCCGGCCGGGTGCGGCGGGCCGGCCAGGCGGCGGAGCGTCCACACCGCCAGCCTTTCGCTGCATGAGAGATCATTCAGGATCGTCAGGCCTGCTGTCATGGCACCATCCGAATCCGTGGACTCGGTCCTCTGATGTGATGGCCCACTCTAATTGCGATCGCCTCGCAATTGCAATGTGTAAATGCGCACGCCCGGCTGTCGTCGAAAGGTGGTTGCAATTGATAGTCGATCGCAATACGGTCGGGTTCTCACGGCGTTGCCCGACCGAGTGTCGATTTCCCAACCCTGTCGCCGTGACAACTCACGCGGCATCGTCCCCCGTGCGGGGGCGATGCCGCCTTTCCCTTTCCTGCATGGAGGCCGATCCGACCATGAGCGAAACCACGGGGTGTACGGCCGACTGGCATCTGGCGCATTCCCGCCCGGGCCTGTTCCTGGAGTATTTCGATCCACGCCGCCCCTTTGCCCTGCGGATCAACACGCTGGTGGGGCGCTTCGGCGATGTGCAGCGCCTGTGCGACGGCGGCGAGGCGCGGCCCGAGTTCGTGCGGCTGCGCAATGAGCTGGCGTTCCACCTGGTGAAGATGTCGCGGTGGTGGGGCTTCGATTTCTGCCCGCGCGGGGTGACGGGCGTGCGCAACCCGCTGTTCATGGCCTGCGTCAAGGCGCATGTCGAACGATCGGCCGATGACGAGGCGCTGTTCGACCTGTTCACGATGCAGCGGCACATGCATGCCGGCGATCCGGGCCATATCCTGGTCCTGGGGCGCGACCCCGGCGCCGACCCGGCGATCTGCGTCCTGTATGGCGTCGACGGGCAGCGGCATTTCCGCTTCGCCATCGGATCACCCGGGCGGGAGCCGACCTGGAACCGGCAGGACTATCCCGATTTCGCCAGCGCCTGGCTGGCGGCGTGGGCCGTCCATGCCCTGATCCGCGACGACGAGGCGGGCCGGCGGGAGTTCGAGACCGCGCAGCGCGAGCACGATGCCGCGCGGGCCTGGCACCAGCGGCATTTCCACCGCTGCGACGCGCACCCGGTCATCCCGCTTTATGCCGACGCCCACGCGCATCTGTCGGGCTGCCGGTCCGAATTCGGGCGGAGCGAATTCCGCGCCATCGTCAACAAGCTGGCATTCGACATCGCCCGGATGGCGGTGCAGCGGCACATGACGCTGGCGGACGCGATGAAGGAGGGCGACGGGCGGGACATCCATCCCTGCATGGCCAATACGGTCAGGCGGCGCGCCCGGGCCTATGTCGCCACCTGCCTCGATCCCCTCGTCAGGGCCGAGATGGATGCGCTGCTGGACGGCGTGCTGTACCACCGGCCCAGGCGGTGCGTTTGAGAGCCTGGTTGAAAATGCTGGCCGGGTCGGGTGCCCGGGTGACCCGTCCGCCAGCCTGATCAGGCTTCCTCTCAAGCCGTCCGGGCTGCTGCTGCCCGCGCGGCGTTCTTTTCTTCCTCGGTCCAGACCTTGCGCTCGCGCTTCTTCTGCGGCTTGACTTCCTTGGCCGGCGCGCCGCCCAGCACGGGGGGGCGCATGGTCGAGTTCCGCGCCGCTTCGGAATGCCACGGGTGATCGTCCTGAACGATCAGGGCGCGACCGATTTCCCGCTCCACATCGCGCAGCCAGGCGCGCTGCTCGGCATCGCAGAGCGTGATGGCGAAGCCGTTGCGGCCCGCGCGGCCGGTGCGGCCGATGCGGTGGACATAGCTTTCCGGCAGGCTCGGCAGGTCGTGGTTGAAAACATGCGTCACCGTATCGACGTCGATGCCGCGCGCCGCGATATCCGTCGCCACCAGGACCTGCGCGGTTCCGGAGCGGAAGGCGTCCAGCGCGCGCTCGCGCTGGCCCTGCGATTTGTTGCCGTGCAGGGCCTCGGCCGTGATGCCGGCCTCGGTGATGAAGGCGCAGACTTCGTTGGCGATGTTCTTCTGCAGGGTGAAGACCACGGCCTGGCCGATTCCCGGCGTCCGCAGCATGGCCAGGAGCGCCGCCTTCTTGTCGGCGGCATCGACGAACATCACCGACTGCTCGATCCGGTCGACGGTGGTCGAGGGCGGGGCGATCTCGACCTTCGCCGGATCGCGCAGCAGGCTTTCGGCCAGCGTGGCGATGGATTTCGGCATCGTTGCCGAAAACAGCACTGTGTGCCGATCCTTCGGCAGCGTCGCGACGATGCGCTCGATCGGCCTGGCGAAGCCCATGTCGAGCATCTGGTCGGCCTCGTCCAGCACCAGTGCCTCGAGCTGCGACAGGTCGCAGAGGCCCTGGTCGATCAGATCCAGCAACCGCCCCGGCGCGGCCACGATGATGTCGACGCCGGCCTTGAGCGCGTTGACCTGGTGGACCTGACTGACGCCGCCGAAAATCGTCGTCACGCTGGGCGGCTGATGGCGACCGAAGCTTTCGAAGCCGTCGGCGATCTGGGAGACCAGTTCGCGCGTGGGCGCGAGGACCAGGACGCGGGCGCCGCCCTTGGGCGCCGGGCGGGGGGCCATGGCAAGGCGATGCAGCAGCGGCAATGCGAAAGCGGCGGTCTTGCCCGTGCCGGTCTGGGCCATGCCCAGCAGGTCGCGGCCTTCCAGCAGCATCGGGATCGACTGGGCCTGGATGGGGGTCGGGCTGGCATACCCTTCCTCGGCCAGTGCGCGCAGCAGGGTCGGCGCCAGGGAGAGGTCGGCAAACGTCATGGACATGGTCAAGCGGCGCCTCCGGCGCTGAGTAAGGCTGCGCCTGGTCGGGCTTCGCTGGTTCGGAACGCGGACCTTTTACGGGTGATGCCGCACCGCGTCAACGCGGAGGGGAGGGGCGCGCGGTGGTTTTCCCGCCGCCCGCGCCCGTCGCGGACCCTGCCCGCTGAACCGCTGGGCCCAGCGTCGGTGCGATGTCATCGAACGTATGTTCGGCCGTATGAAGGAGTGGCTGGGGGCTGTCATATTCCACGACTGCCTTGGCGGGAAAGATGAAGTCATGCAAAGATTGATAATCTCGTAACAACCCGCTCCAACTTGAACGAGGGTCAGTTGAATAAGTCCGCAACGCTCAGCCTTCATACACTTGACTATCCGTTCGAGACACTCGTTCAGCGCGCGAAAACAGTCCCGCCAAAGCTGATACTCGACCCTGAATTCCAGAGAAAATACAAGTGGGATAAGGAGGGATGGGGACGGGCTTCTAAGTTCATAGAGTCCTGCCTGATGCGGATCCCCCTGCCGTCCTGCTATTTCGCCGAGAATGATAACAAAGCGCACCTCGTCATCGATGGCGTTCAGCGGATCACAACCGTTATCAAGTTTATAAACGATGAATTCGCCTTGGAGGGTATGACCGCATTTCCCGAGTTAGAGGGTAAGAAGTTCTCCGAACTCGGGTCAATGGCCGCCGATTTAGAATCAACGACTATCCGCTGTGTTGTGCTTCGAAATGAAAATCCCAAAGAAATCATCGCTGAAATATTTTCACGACTTAATAAGGGGGCAGTCGAACTTTCAGATCAGGAGATTAGACATGCTCTATTCGCAGGCCCATTTGACGAGATATTGACTGAACTAGCAGAGGAACCAACGATCAAAAACTTCAAGCTTGGAAAATCAGGGCAGGCTTCTAGGGATGGACGAGAGGGAGAGGAACTTGTCCTCCGATATTTTGCTTTCAAGGAAACCAGCGGAGAATATAGCGGCAATCTGACAAAATTCCTCGATAAGTTTATGGAAAAATCCTTAAAATTTGATGTCGCAAAGATTGAAGAACTGAAAAATAATTTTAGGCAAAGTCTTGCCGCATGTCAGATTATATTCAATAATGATGAGATTTTCTCTGACATCAGCAAAGAACGACCGCGTCAAGGCGTCGTTTATTACGACTTGCTTATGGGTTCCCTTGGATCGATCGATCCGAAGGTTCTGCACAACAAGCGCGACAAGATACGCGCGTCTTTCAAGACGCTATGTCGTTCGGCTGAATTTAAGCGTCTTACGGCAGGTGGTGTCCAGAGAAAGACCTCGATCATTCGCCGTAACGAGCTTTGGAATAACCAGCTAAAGGTAGCCATCGGTGATTGATCCGTCGCTACTAGTCCGTTTCACAGAGCAGTTCGACGGACTAAAGGAAGTAGTTCGCCAGTCTGAGTCACGAACTATAATGAATAATCCGGACCAATTATTTTTATTAAACCAGAACGTCTTCGTAAAATCATATCTCGTTAGCGCCTGTTCGATACTCGAAGCATTCATTCAAGATCTGACGATGGCATATGTCGACGAAGTCCAGAACCGCATTAATGAAGCTAATCTTCCTTTCAATTTTGTCATCTGGCTCGCTGAAAACGATAAAACTAAATCGGAGTTTAAGTTCTTCCGAGGAGGAAAAACAAAGAAAGACATAGAGCCCGATCCGAAAGTTTTTGAACAATACCAGCCTGTTGTGATTCATCCGTCTTTGCGAAGAGATGGAGTGAATGGTGACATGGACTGGTATTGCCCGACGTGAACATAGCCGGGAAGGGTTGCGATATCCATCGGATATGACGGACGGGGAGTGGGCTTTGATCATGCCATTTGTACCCCCGGCGAAACGGGGCGGTCGCCCCCGCACTACGGATATGCGCGAGGTGGTCAACGCGATGCTCTACATAGCCTCGGCCGGGTGTGCGTGGCGCCTGCTGCCGAAATGCTTTCCGCCGGTCTCGACCGTCAGGCGCTATTTTTACGCCTGGCGTGGTGCCGGAGTGTTCGAAGTCATGAATACGGTGCTGGTCATGAGCCTGCGCGAGATCGAGGGGCGTGAAGCCTCTCCGAGCGCGGGCGTGATTGACAGCCAGTCGGTGAAAACCACGGAAAGTGGCGGGCTTTCGGGCTATGACGCGGGGAAGAAGGTCAAGGGCCGCAAGCGCCATATTGTGACGGATACCTGCGGCTTCCTGATCTTTCTCCTCGTTCATGCCGCCGACATCCAGGACCGTGATGGGGCTGTTGATGTCCTGGCAGCGATACGCAGGCGCTTTCCCTGGCTGCGCCACATCTTCGCTGATGGCGGCTATGCTGGCGACAAATTGCGATCCGCGCTCGCCTCCATGGGAAAATGGACCCTTGAAATCATCAGGCGGTCCGATACGGCGAAGGGCTTTCAGATCCTGCCGCGCCGCTGGGTGGTTGAACGGACATTCGCATGGCTGGGACGGTGCAGGCGGCTCGCCAAAGACTGGGAACAATCCATTGCTTCCTCAACCGCATGGACATTGATCGCCTCGATCCGAATGCTCACACGACGGACAGCAAGGCATTGTCACGGTTGAAGAACTTTCGGATCGGGCTCATAGAGGATATGATTTCTCCGAACTACTGGAAGACTATGAAGGCTTTCGATCGCGTGGGAATTAATCTTCAGGGAAGTAGCGTAGAGCAATTCAAGGACGAAATCACGACTACGGTCCTGAAGAGAAATCGAATTGTTCACCACAATGATGAGGCGTCAGATATTAGTTTCGGAGATGTTGTCAACAAAATAGATTTGTTTAAAAAATATTGTCAGTGCCTATTTTTTGTGGTCTCAGCGAACACACACATAGAAAAAGGTTCATAAAATATTTTCTTCTTGAGCATCGCTATGCCGGAATTATTCCCGCCCAACGCACAACTGAGATCACAGTGACTATAACTTCGATACACGTTACCCGCAGATGGATTAAAAATAGAGCATTTTCCCCATCTATCCGAGAGCAGTCCACAGTCCCACTCAGCAGTAGAGCTTTGAAATAATCATGTCCGCTATGTGGAAAGCGCTGCAGCAACCCGAATGACCGAGTTGACGGCGAAAGCGGCCCGGTTGGCCAATGTGGAAAAGCGGATCGACAGTCTGAGGCATTGAGGAAAACGGAGTTTTCGGCGCGAGGCGTCGGTAAAATGATTACCCCGAGCGCAGGGAAAAGCGGGTGATTTCGGAGGGCTTTCCTAGCCGGAGTGCGAAGCCGGGCCATAGGCCGGTGCCGTTGCTGACGTAGAGGGTCATGGTGCCGAGGGTGTAGCGGCCGGAGACGAAGCCGTTGTTGCCGCGTGCGACGAGGCGGTCGAGGCCCGGGATCATGCCGCCGTGTGTGTGGCCCGACAGTTGGAGGGCGATGCCGCGTTCGGCGGTGGATCGCGCGTGGCGGGGCTGATGATCGAGCAGCACGATCGGGGCGCCCGGGGGGCTGCCTTCGAGCGCCGCGTCGAGGTTCGGGCCGGCATGGCCGTGTCCGGGGGCGGACAGGTCGGTCACGCCGGCGACGACCAGGTGTGTGGTTTCACGTGTGACAACGGCGTGGGTGTTTGCCAGCATGCGCAGGCCCAGGTCCGACAGATGGCGCATCCAGTCGGCATAGTCGAAAAAATATTCATGATTGCCGGGGACCGCGAACACGCCGTCCGGGGCGTGCAATCCTTGCAGCGGCGCGATGTCGGTGCGGCGCATGGCCACCGAGCCGTCGATGAAATCGCCCGTCACCACGATCAGGTCCGCCGCGGCGGCGTTGGCCCGTGTCACCACCGCCTGGCTCCAGGCCGTCGGGAATAGCTTGCTGACATGCAGGTCGCTCAACTGGAGCAGCCGATAGCCTTCGAATGCGTGCGGCAGGCCCGCGATCGTGACCGTCACGTCCCTGATCGGGGGGACCCGCAGCGCGTTGGCGACGCCGATGGCGGCGAGCAGGCCGGCCAGGCCGCCGGCCGCTTCGCGCGCCGCATCGGGAATATAAACCAGTCGCCACCGCGCCAGCGCCGTGGCCAGGGCGCCGAGATCGAGCGCGATCTGGAACAGGGCCAGGAACAGGATGGCCCCGAAGGCCCAGTTGAACGCGATGACGAGGGGACGGGGGAATTCGGGCGCGAACACGGAGCCCGAGGAAAGCCGGGACCAGAAATGATATTGGGACGCCACGAGCAGCAGAATGGCCGCCGGCACTTTCAGCCATAGCGGAAGCGTCAGCGGCAGCAGCCAGTTCAGGATGACGATCAGGCAGGGGAGAGCGAAGATAAGGCGCACCGTCGTCAGGCTCCTTAAAAGGCTGTTTCAAAAATCCTGATGCTGCGCGAGAGCAGGGCCTGCCTTTCCTGATACGCGGTATTCCGGCCGCTGTCAGGCGCGGCCGCCTCTGTCGCCCTGGGCGTTGGTCACGCGGTCCGCCAGCCATTCCCGCATGTCGCGCGCCGTTTCCTCGGTCACGGGGCCGGCGGACAGGATGCGGTACCATCGCACGGCATCGGGGTCGTCCCGGCCGCGCTTTTCCAGCCACCGCGTCAACGGCCCGTCCTTCAGGTGGAACCCGCCCGGCGGCGGATGGCCGCGCGTGGCCGCCCACAGATAGGCCAGCGCGCCAAGGTCGCTGTGAATCCTGCTGTCTTCTTCCTTCCGATCCTGGTCCGAACGGGTGCGGTACCAGTCCAGGAAATCATCCGCCGGCATCGGCCGGGCGATGCCGAACCCCTGCCCGTAGCGGCAGCCCAGATGGCGCATGGCCTCGATCATGTCGGCGTCTTCCAGGCCTTCCATCACCACCTGGCTGTGCAGGTCGTGGCCCATTTCCCGCAGCGAGCGGATGACGCTGAAGATCTGCAGGGGCACGTCGCGGATATGGCGCAGCAGGCCGCGATCCACCTTGATGCAGTCGAAAGGCGTCGCGGACAGCCGCAGCAGGTTGCTGTGGCCCGCCCCGAGATCGTCGATGGCCATCTGCACACCCATCGCACGGAAATCCCGCAGCACCGTCCCCTGCCTGTCGGAATCGAGGGCCTGGTTTTCCAGGACTTCCAGCGTCAGCCGGCCGGGCGCGATGTCGTAGCGGTCCAGCATGTCGCCGACCATGCGCAGGACGTTGGCGTTCGACAGGCAGGACGGCGGCATGTTGACCGACAGTTCGGTGGACACGCCCTTCGCGTCCCACGACTGCAGCCATGCCAGACCCTGTTCGAGCCCGATCTGGAACAGCCGGTCCAGTTCGTCATGCCCCAGCAGCGTCAGGAAGGTCGCCGGAGGAAGGATCGTGCCGTCGGCGTCCTTCAGCCTGGCCAGCGCCTCGACCTTCAGCAGCCGGCCCGTGCGCAGGTCGATGACGGGCTGCATGAACATATGCAGGCCGCCCGAGAACAGGCGTTCGCGCAGGTGGGACGACCGCTCGGCGGACATGCCCTGGCCGTCCCGCCACAGTCTTTCCCATTTTTCCTGCAATCCAATGGCGAACTTCCGCATGTCGGCGGATTCGAACTGGTTGGGGCAGGCGCCGAACAGGGTCAGCACCAGCGCCGTCGTCCCGTCCTGGCGCCGGACGGGCACGCTCATGGCCGAATGAATCCGCAGATCGGCCATCAGCGTGTGCCACGGCGCCATGGCGTCATCCAGTTCGATGGACGGACAGGTCTGCCGTTCGCCCGTGCGCCAGGCCCGGGCGCCGATGAAGCTGCCCTGGTGCGACCCGGGGTGCGCCCCATGGTGCGCCCCATGATGCGACCGGGCGATCACCGGCCGCGCGTCGCCGCGCAGCAGCGCCTCGTCCAGTGCCGGGGCGCACGGCCCGGCGATGGATTGCGCGACCAGTTCCCCGGCCGCGTTGGGGCGGCCCAGAAAGGCCGCCTGGATACCGGGCAGCCTCGCCAGGGCGGTCAGCGCGTCGGCGCTGACCTGGCCCCACGCGCCGCCGGCCCCCTCGTCGGACAGGGACGCGGCATAGGCCTTGTGCACGCCCGTCCCGATCAGGCGCCGCATCCTGCGGTCGTCCCGATAGCGGGCCTCGACGATCTGCTGCACCAGGTAGCGGTCGTCGCCGCTGACGCCGCCGGCCTCCATCTCCGCCAGAAGCAGGCGCATATAGCCGCTCTGCTCGGCGACGAACACGACCGGATCGACGCCGAACAGCGTATACATCGTGCCCAGCGTGCGCGCGGCCGCCAGCACGTCCTTCCTGCCCGTCGTGGGGGCGACCAGGAATTCCAGATGCTTCGCCTCGCGGTCGTTCAGGCGCTCGTGCTGCTCCTGCGTCAGATTGGCCAATACCGGCGCGCCGCCGCTCTTCTTCCAGATCGCCGGGATCGCGGCCATGCGAACACTGTCCGCGATCCGGGCGGCGGCCCTGGCCGCCCGGACCAGCAGGTCCGCGGCCTTCGTCCCGTAAGGCGCGATCGGGAACAGGTCCGCGGCGGCGTCGTCTTCAAGATCCAGCGCCTCGTCGAGGCCGGCCGCGAAATGCCAGTTGGCCTCGCGCTTGTTCGGGTTCTGCTTGGCCCTGTACATCGCGTTGTCGGCCCGGCGCAGCAATGCCTCCGCCCTGTCGCCGTCCTGCGGAAAGAGCGCGACCCCCATGGTGAGGCCCACCCTGGCGGTCTTCCCGTCGTCCAGGACGAACGGCTCCGCCACGACCGAGGCCAGGCTGTCCAGCGCCGCCGCGGCCTGTTCGTTCGCCGTGGCCGCGTCGAGGTTTTCCAGGACGACCACGAACTCGTCGCCCCCCAGCCGGGCGACATAGCCGGTCTCGCGCAGGGCCTCCCACAGCCTCCGGCTGAGTTCGGCCAGCACCTTGTCCCCGGCCGCGTGGCCGTAGGTATCGTTGACGGCCTTGAAGCCGTCCAGGTCCATCAGCCCGATCGCCATGGACATGCCGCGCTCGGTGGCCCGTTCCTGCGCCTTGGGCAGGTATTCCTCCAGCGCCAGCCGGTTGGGCAGCGCGGTCAGCGCGTCGCGCCGGGCGAGCCGGGCTTCCTCGTGCCGCAGTTTTTCCAGGTTGCGGCTGGTGTCCAGCCGGTCCAGGCTCTGGCCCATCAGGTCCGCCACCCGCCGGCACAGCGTGATGCTCTTGTCGTCGAAGCCGCCGATCCGCTGCGTCGTGAAGGCCAGGACGGCCCAGATCTGGCCGCCCCGCAGCACCGGGACCGACAGCACGCCGCGCCATCGGTAGTCCGCGATCTGCCAGTAGCCCTGGACCGCGGCAAGGTCGGTCGCCGGATCGTTCGTATAGACCAGGTCCTCCTCCCGCCAGGACCGGACCGTCATCGGCAGGGTGTCGGCGTCCATATCGATTTGCCATTTCAGCCGGGTGATGACGTCCCCGCCCTTGCCCGCATGGGCCCGCACGCGTATCCGGCCGGACAGGTCGGGCTGCGCCAGCCAGACGGCGTTGAACAGCGTGCCGTCGACCAGCGTGTCGCATACGGCGCGGCATTTTTCGGCCTCGTCCTCGGCGGCGAGCATGGCGGACACGGCGTTGATCAGCGCGCGATACAGGCGTTGCGTCTCCTCGCGCGCGGTCACGTTCTCGATGGTCCAGACCGAATCCGTGCCCGGCGGGTCGTCCAGCATCACGGCGGACAGGTCGGCGATCACGTCCTGCCCGTCCGGCCCGGCCAGATGCACGCCGGACAGCCTGGCCTGGCCGGTGTCGCGCAGTTGCGCCTGTGCCCGTTCCAGTTGCGGCCCATGGGTCCTGTCGGCCAGGATCGCGTCCGCCGGGGCGTTGTGCAGGTCGTTCGGCGTGCAGCCCACCAGGGCGGCGGCGAAGGCGTTCGCACGGTGGATGCGCGTGTCGCGCAGCAGCACGATCCCCACCTGCGACCGGTCGATCTGGGCCGCGCGCGACCGCAGTTCGTCCTGTGTCCTGAGTGCGCGCGACAGGCCGGCCACCGCGTCCAGCAGGATCGTCCTGACCGCGGGATCGAACGTATCGTCCTGCGCGTCATAGACGCCGAACACGGCCCAGACCCTGCCGGCGCGCCAGAGCGGCAGCGCCGCGCAGGACCGCACGGCCAGCTTGCGCATCCGGGCCTGCCAGGGCCGCAGATCGTCCTCCCGCGCGATATCGGCACAGAAGACCGGTTGCCTGTCATGCCAGGCGCGCCCGACATGGCCGTGACGCGCCGGCATGTCGGGGCTGGCCGAGAAAGCGGGATCGTGCAGTTGCGGAACCGGCCCGCTATACGCCAGCGGATGGAAATCCCCCCCGGCGTCCGGCCGGGCGACGAAGGCGGCCCGCAGGCGCGCGGTCCGGGTCGCGGCCTCGCATGCCGCGTGCAGCAGGGCGGTTTCGTCCATGGCGGGATCGAACGCCATGCCGACGCGTGCCAGGAAGGCGTTGAAGCCGTTCAGCCGCTCCAGCCGTTGCAACCGCTTGCGCTGCCCGTTGTCCCGCGCGCCTTCCGCCAGCGTGGCAAGGTGGCGCGAAGCGGGTAGCAGGGGACGCGGCACACGCATCAGAGCCCGATCCGAAAGTTTTTGAACAATACCAGCCTGTTGTGATTCATCCGTCTTTGCGAAGAGATGGAGTGAATGGTGACATGGACTGGTATTGCCCGACGTGAACATAGCCGGGAAGGGTTGCGATATCCATCGGATATGACGGACGGGGAGTGGGCTTTGATCATGCCATTTGTACCCCCGGCGAAACGGGGCGGTCGCCCCCGCACTACGGATATGCGCGAGGTGGTCAACGCGATGCTCTACATAGCCTCGGCCGGGTGTGCGTGGCGCCTGCTGCCGAAATGCTTTCCGCCGGTCTCGACCGTCAGGCGCTATTTTTACGCCTGGCGTGGTGCCGGAGTGTTCGAAGTCATGAATACGGTGCTGGTCATGAGCCTGCGCGAGATCGAGGGGCGTGAAGCCTCTCCGAGCGCGGGCGTGATTGACAGCCAGTCGGTGAAAACCACGGAAAGTGGCGGGCTTTCGGGCTATGACGCGGGGAAGAAGGTCAAGGGCCGCAAGCGCCATATTGTGACGGATACCTGCGGCTTCCTGATCTTTCTCCTCGTTCATGCCGCCGACATCCAGGACCGTGATGGGGCTGTTGATGTCCTGGCAGCGATACGCAGGCGCTTTCCCTGGCTGCGCCACATCTTCGCTGATGGCGGCTATGCTGGCGACAAATTGCGATCCGCGCTCGCCTCCATGGGAAAATGGACCCTTGAAATCATCAGGCGGTCCGATACGGCGAAGGGCTTTCAGATCCTGCCGCGCCGCTGGGTGGTTGAACGGACATTCGCATGGCTGGGACGGTGCAGGCGGCTCGCCAAAGACTGGGAACAATCCATTGCTTCCTCAACCGCATGGACATTGATCGCCTCGATCCGAATGCTCACACGACGGACAGCAAGGCATTGTCACGGTTGAAGAACTTTCGGATCGGGCTCTCAGGTCGTTCCAGTCTTCAAGAAAAAATTAAATATATTGCTTATTATACTGGAAAGCGGGCCCCGTTCCAGATTGATATCTGTGATATTTCTGGCTGGTTCAATACAGTGGGCCGAAGCCCGATCCGGGCGATTTTCCGCATGGTTCAGCGAATGCGGGCCATGGCCGGCCGGGCGTGCGGGCACGGAATTGTTATTTCGTCATTTCGGGGGGAGAACTATCGCGCCGGCGGCGTGGCTGCATCTGTCGGGTCGCATGCGGGCCCGGCACCTTTATGGGGGGGCGCCTTTACGGGGCGGCGGGGGCCGTTTCGGCAGGGCCGCGCAGAGGAGCGCGGCCGCCAGCGCGTCCAGGCCGAGTTGGCCGATCCAGGCGGTCAGCGTGCGCGCCGGGTCCCCGCCGCACGCGATCAGGGCGGCGTCGGTGCACAGGAGCAGGAGGCCGGCGGCGCGCAGCCGATGGGGGCGCCGGTCGCGGGGGGTGGCGCCCCAGAGCGTGGCGGCCTGTCTGGGCGTGCCGGCGGCCAGCAGCAGGACGGCGACGAAGCCGAGGATCGTGATCACGGGGGTCATGGCCGTGGGGCCGAGCGCCATGCGGCCCAGCCGAAGCCCGCCGCCAGGGCGAGGGCGACCAGGGTGACGCCTGTCGTGACGGGGGTGGGATGGCCCGTCAGGCTGCCGGCGGCCGCGACGGCCAGGCAGCACAGGGTGGACAGGCCCAGCATTTCCCCCCAGCCGCGCGCGGGGGGGCGGAGCGCCGCGAGGACCAGCATCGCGGCCCAGGTCAGGAATACCGCCCGGACTTCCATGCGGGATCGGCCGGCGAGGTCCGGCGGCAGGAGGCGGTTGGCCAGGAAATAGGCCGAGAAGGCGACGGGGGTGCCGGCGATGAAGCCGACATTCAGCCGTTCGACCAGCGCGGTGCCGAAGCCGGGCGCGCGGCGGTGGCGCTTGATCGTCCACAGCCGCAGGCCGGTGCCGATCAGGCCCGCCAGCATCAGGCCCGAGAGGAAATAGAGCCAGCGCGTGACGCCCGGCGCGAAGCGGGCGACGTGCAGGCCGTAGAGGAAGCGGAACAGGCCGAGGGCCGGCCGGGTTTCCGCCTGGTCGGCCAGGACCCGGCCGGTGGGGCCGTCGAAGCTGATCACGTGGCGTTCGACGCCGATCCCGCTGTCCGTGCCCGCCACCATGATCACGACCGAGGCCGCGTCGGCCGGATTCAGGACCGTCACCCGCGCGATGCCCGCGCCGCCGAACCGCTGTTGCGCCGCGCGCAGCATCGGCCCGATCGGGGCCAGGGTTGCCGGCCGGTTGCCGGCCGGTCGGTCGACCGTGCCCGGGTTCAGGTCGCGCTGCACCGCCGCCTGGTCGGCGTGGTAGAGCGCCTGCGTCCCCCACGGCATCAGCAGCGTGGCCAGGGTGACGGCCCCGGTGAAGGCGATCATCAGGTGGAAGGGCAGGGCGGCGACGCCGAGCAGGTTGTGGGCGTCCAGCCAGCTCCGCTGGCCCTTGCCGGGCCGGAAGGTGAAGAAATCGGCGAAGAGGCGGCGATGCGCCACGATCCCGGTCAGCAGCACCAGCACCAGGGCCATGGCGGCCACCGCCGCCAGCAGGCGGCCCCACGGGTAGGGCAACTGAAGCTCGAAATGGAAGCGGTAGAAGAATTCGCCGCCCAGCGTGTCGCGGATGGCCGCCGGGCTGCCGGTGCGCGGGTCCAGCGCGCGCTGCACGAACCCGCCATCGGCGGCCCAGACGGCCTGGGTCCAGGCGGCGCGGGGGCCGGCGGGTTCCAGGAACCAGGCCGGCGCGCGCGCGGCGTGGACCGACAGCCACCCGACGGCGGCGTCGGTCGCGGTGACGGGATCGGCGGTGCGCCCCGCCAGTTCCGGCCGCATCCAGGCGCTGATTTCCGGCCGGAAGACGCTGAGCGTGCCCGACAGGACGATCGCGAACAGCAGCCACCCCGCGACCAGGCCCGACCAGGTGTGCAGCCAGGTCATGGAGCCTCGGAAATCGGGCTTCACGGCCGCCACCCGGCGCCCATCGCGGCCGCCAGCAGCACGATCGCGGTGCCGCCGAGGCCCGCCCACGCCCGCGTGGCGCTGCCGGCGTGAAAGCAGGCCATCACGATGGCGGGCCAGGCCAGCAGGGCCGCCAGCGTGCCCGCGACCGAAGCCTGTGTCCGATCGGCCGGCCACCAGCAGGCCACGGCCACGGCGACCAGCGCCGCCACGCCGTAGCCGCCGGCCGTGCCGGCCGCGATCCGCGCCGCGATCGAGATCCGCCGGTTCATCGCGTCCCTACCAGCTGAAGCCGAGCGAGGCCTGGGCCGTCCGGCGTTCGCCGTACCAGCACCATTCGTCGTACGGGGCGTAGCCGTAGCAGCTTGCGACGTACCGTTTGTTGAAGAGGTTGCGGACGCTGGCCTGGACTTTCCAGCCGATGAAGGCATGCCCGAGATTGGCGAGGTCGTAGCTGGCGGATGCATCGAACAGAGTATAGCTCGGCACCGTGATGTCGCCATAGGAGGCGGTGCCGCCGAAGGCGCTGTCCACGTGGCGCAGGCCGCCGCCGAACCCCAGGCCCTTCAGCCGGCCCGACGGCATGGTGTAGTAGCCGAACAGGGTTTCGCCGCCCTTGCCGACCTGGATCAGCGGCTTGCCGGTCGACAGGTCGCGGACCTTCTGGGTGTTGGCCGTGGCGACGACGGTCAGGCCCTTGTACACGTTCACGTGCGCCTCGAACTCGAACCCGTCGGAGCGGACCTTGCCGCTTTCGGTGCTGTAGTTGGAATTCGGGACCGCGACCAGCACGTTCGTCTGTTCGATATGGAAGCCGGCGGCCGTCAGCAGGATGGGCAGGCCGGGGATCTGGTATTTGAAGCCGCCTTCGAGCTGCTTGCCGACCGTCGGGTCCGCCTGGCGCGTCGACTGGCCGCCATTGCTGGAGACCACGCCGGATTGCGGCTGGAACGAGGTCGAATAGCTGATGTACGGGGCCAGGCCGAACTTGAAATGATACAGGCCGGCGGCGCGCCAGGTGATCATTTCCGGGTTCTGGCTGCTGTAGCTGCCGCCGATGGTATCCTGCTGGTGGCTGCGGTACCAGTCGTTGCGCAGGCTGCCGGTCAGGTGCAGGTTGCCGAGATCGACCTGGTCCTGCGCGTAGACGCCGATCTGGTGCTGGTCGGTCAGGTAGTTGTTGGAGATCGCGGGCGGCGTGATCTGCTGGCGATAGACCGGGTGCAGCACGTTGATGGACGGCGCGGAGCCGAATCCGTCCAGTTCCGTCGCCTCGCTTTCCTGGTAGTCGAAGCCCAGCATGAGCGCGTGGCGCAGCGGCCCGGTGGAGAAATGGCCGGTCAGCTGGTTGTCGAAGGCCAGGTTCCGAAGATGCTCGCGGGCGTAGGCCGTGCCCCGGCTGAAATTGCCCAGGGCTTCCTGCGCGTAATCGCGCTCATAGTCGGGGTCGAGATACACGCCCTCGCTATAGACGCTTTCATAGACCGTCTTGACGTCGTCGTGCCGGCCGCGTGACGAGAACGCCCAGTCGGCGTTGAAGCGGTGGTTGAAGATATAGGTCGTCGCCCACTGCCGGCGGTTGAATTCCTCGAAATTCGGGTCGCCGTCGTAGAAATTCTGCCTGATGTACCCGAAGGCCGCGCGTTTGAGCGAGCCTTCCAGCGGCACCGATCCGTACGAGGCATTCTGCGGGTCGTCCTGGACATTGCCCAGCAGGGTCAGCGTCGTGTCGCCGTCGCCGCCGAAGGTCACGGCCGGGCTGATGCTGTAGCGGCGGCTCTGCGTCTGGCTGAGCTGGCTGTGCGAGCCGTTGGCGGTGCCGTACAGCCGGTAGCGCACGAACCCGTTGCCGGTCAGTGCGCCGCCGACATCGCCATCCACGCGATAGAGGTCGAAGCTGCCGCCGGTCGCGACCAGGCTGCCGTAGGACGTGGCGCTGGTGGGCAGCTTGCTGGACATCGCGACCAGGCCGCCGGGACTGGACTGCCCGTACAGCGCCGATGCCGGGCCCTTGAGGATTTCGATCCGGTCCAGGCGCGAGGTGTCGATCTGGGCCGTGGCGTAGCCGGTGGGGCTGTCCTGCAGCTTGAGCCCGTCGAGGAAGTTCGGGATCGTGAAGCCGCGCAGCGCGAACAGGTCGTAGCGCGTGGCCGTGGACCCGCGCTGGTCCGGCGTGATGCCGGCCGTATAGCGCACCGCCTGGCTGAGGCTGAGGACGCCGCGTATGTCCATTTCATGACGGTCGATGACCGTCACGGACTGGGGCGTGTCCACCAGGGGCGTGTCGGTCTTGGTGCCCGAGGACGCGACGGTCGGGGATTTCCGGCCCGTGACGAGGATGCGTTCCCCCTTCGCTTTCGCCGCGTCCTGCGCCGGACCCTTGCGGGGCGTCGCGGCGGCCCGCGTGCCAGCCTTCGGGGCGGTCTTCGGGGCGGTCCTGGTGCCGGCCTTCGTCTCGGTCTTCGTTCCGGCCTCGGTCTCGGCCTGGGGCCGGTCGGCGGCGGATGCGGCGCCCAGGCCGAACACCAACCCGGCGACCACCGGGCTGAGCGTCAGGGAGAGCGTGACGGTTCGCGCGCCCTGCCTGAAGGCGGGCTGTCCGGACGCAGGGGGCGGATACCGCCTCACGATCCTGTTGCGCGCGCTGGTCCACATGGTCTGCCGGTCCTTCATTGGGATGGGTCCTTTCGAGGGTGGGGCACCATCTTATGAATGAGACTGATTCGCAATATCATAATTTGCGGGATGAGCCGGGGGCGAATCGTGTGGCGGGCGTGTCACGTTGCATCGCGGCGCGGCATGCCGGGGGCACGCCGGGGCGCTGGCCCGTCCCGGATTGCCTGTTCCGGGCGGTCCGCCGGAACCGGGAGAATCGTTGCTTGGCGACAACAATATAATTGCGGCACGACGAAGGCGGACATCGATCGCCCGCGCGAGGCGGCCGGGTCCGGTGCCGGAAACGGCGGAATTGTGTGATTTTTGCTATTGTTGCGACGGCGGTGGATACGGAAAAATATTATGACACAATAAGGGGCACGGCCGTTTCGATGGGGATGATCGGTCCCGATGCGTCAGAGGCGCGGCAGCGGCTGTGATAAAAATGTCATATATTGTGGAATCGATACGAGTGATTCCAGTTTCGTATTGAAGCGCCGGTTGGATTCGGTTCCACTGGGAGTGTTAAATAATAACGTATGCAGGAGCGGTTGAGTCTATGACCCTGAGGCGAAGCCTTATCGCGGCCACGATTTTAGCAATGCAGTTTGACCTGTCGGCGGCCCTGGCCCAGACAGCGCCATCCCAGACGGCAACGCCCCAAAAACCCGCTACCTCCGGTCATCGCCATGTCGCGAAGGCCGGGAAGAAGGCCGGCGCCCCCAAGGCGCATGCCGCGACGGCTTCGGCCGCGACGCCGGGCGTGGTGCCGGCTGCCGCGGTATCGACCGCCGCCGTGGCGCCCGTGGTCCCGGTCGCGCCCGTCTATCATGCGCCGCCGCCGGATGCCGGCGAGGCGGTGATCGTCACCGGCACCCACGCCTATAACCGGCATGCCCGCGATTCCACGGCGCCGATCACGGTCATTTCCGCCGCCACCCTGCAACGGACCGGCGCGGTCAACCTCGCCGACGCGCTGACGCGCATGGACCCGTCGATCACCGAGCAGACGATGGGCGCCGACGCGGGCGCGCTGACCTCGTCCATCCGCATGCGCGGCCTGAACCCGAACGAAGTGCTGGTCCTGGTGGATGGCAAGCGCCGCCACACCACGGCCAACATCTATGCCGACCAGGGGCCGCAGCAGGGTTCGACGCCGGTCGACCTGAACATGCTGCCGGCGAATGCGATCGACCATATCGAAATCCTGCGTGACGGCGCGGCGGCCATGTACGGCTCGGACGCCATCGCGGGCGTGGTCAACATCATCACGAAGAAGACGGCGCACGGGCTGAACCTGACCGGGCAGACCGGGGCCAATGCCTATAACGGCGACGGCTGGCAGTACCAGACCGGTATCGATGGCGGCTTCAGCTTCCTGGGCGATGGCTATGTCCATATTTCCGGACAGGTCGAGCATGCCGACCACATGGTGCCGAAGGGCGCGTCCGACCTGCGTACGGACCCGAACAACGCGGATTACGGGGGGGTGAACTTCCCCAGCAATTCGAACATGATCATGAGCACGCCGGAGGAGACGCGCGAAAACCTGCTGATCAATTTCGGCAAGACGGTGACCGAGGGCATCGATTTCTACGGCCAGATCACCTACGCCCATCGCCACAGCGAGGCGTACGAGAACTACCGCACGCCGACGAAGGCGCCGCAGATCTATCCGGCCGGCTTCTCGCCGCTCGAGACGATCGACGAAAACGACTTCGCCGCGACGCTGGGCCTGAAGGGCGACAATTTCCTGGGCTTCGACTGGGATGTCAGCACGACCTACGGCCAGGATGACGATACGATCGGCAACAAGAACACCGCCAATCCGAACATGCTGAGCACCGACCCCACGGTGTGCGGCACGAACCCGGCGAACGCGGCCACCTATTCGACGGACGGCTGCGGCTGGTCGCCGACCACGGTGCTGGCCGAGCGGTATTCGCTGGCGCAATGGACGAACAACGCGGATTTCCGCCGTCGCCTGAAGATTGCCAACGTCGTGCCGGTGACGGTGGCCTTCGGCGCCGAGCATCGTCTGGAACAGTACCAGATCTGGCCGGGCAATCCGCCGTCCTACCAGATCGGCGGCACGCAGGGTTATGCCGGCCTGATGCCGGAAAACGCGGGCAAGTGGGGCCGTGACATCTGGGCCGGCTACCTGGACGGCGACTTCCACCTGCTGCCGCACTGGGACCTGGATTTCGCGGGCCGGTTCGAGCACTACACCGATTTCGGCAACACCGAGAACGGCAAGGTCTCGACGCGCTACGATTTCACCAAGCGCATCGCCATCCGTGGCACGGTCAGCAACGGCTTCCGCGCGCCGACCCTGCCGGAAGAACATTTCAGCGCCCTGAACGTGTCGCCCACCGGCGCCACGGGCCTGCTGTCGACCACCAGCGCCGCGGGCCAGTCGGTCGGTGCGCTGCCGCTGAAGCCGGAGCGCTCGTTCAGCGCCGAGGCCGGCCTGGTGCTGGAGCCGATCGACGGTTGGCACGTGTCGGCCGACGTCTACCAGATCAACATCCGCGACCGCATTTTCGGCAGCTCGACCTTCAGTGACAGCGATGCGCTGAATGCGATCGCCATGACCGGTGCCTCGCTGCCGGCCGGCATCACCAATTCCGACGTGTTCGTGAACTACTTCGCCAATGTCGGCAGCACGAAGACGCAGGGCCTGGACATCATGTCCGACTACCTGCTGCGCCTGAACCAGTACGGCAACGTGGACCTGAGCCTGGGCGTCAACCTGAACCGCACGAAGGTGACCCGCACCAACACCCTGGCCAACAGCCTGCCGGCGCTGAACGCGCAGACCGCGTCCTACCTGACCAACGGCGCGCCGAAGAACAAGATCGTCCTGCAGGCGCACTGGACCATCGGCCAGTGGGACGTCAACGTCCGCCAGACCCGCTATGGCGCGACCACGATCCTGCAGACCTACGAGGACCAGGCCCCGGAGGCGCTGCAGTACTCGAACACCCAGTGGCTGTCGTTCAAGAACACCGCCGCGTGGATGACCGACCTGGAAGTGGGCTATCGCCTGAACCACATCTGGCACTTCGCCGTGGGTGCGAACAACATCTTCAACGTCCGTCCGCGCCGCCTGCCGCTGATCGTCAACTACCTGGGCGCCAACCAGTTCGACCAGAACTCGTCCGGCATCCCCTTCACCGGCGGCTACTACTACGGCCGGATCAACGCATCGTTCTGACCCGGTTTTTCCAGTCCGACGCTTCGGGGCCCGCGGTTGCATTGCAACCGCGGGTTTCGTCGTTCTGGGACGCATGACGCAACGGTATGACCGCATGCGGAAATAGAATTAGGGCGGGGGGGTATTCCGTCCTATTGTTTCGCAAGGAACGTGCTGCCCGGCATCGCGGGCGGCGCCCCGTATCGGAGAGATCGTCATGCTGGCCGACATCCTTCACGGTCCCGTGATCCCCGACCCTGCCGTCGCCACGCGCGAGGTCGCGCGCGCCGCATCCGCCTCTTTCGCCCAAGGGTCCGGGCCGGTCGTCTCGGCCAACGGCCGCGACGCGGCGGCGCGGACGCCCGAGCAGATTCACGCCGCCCATCATGCGGGGCTTCGTCAGTCGCGCGGCCGGGTGAAGTCGGGCCGGGCGTAACCGGTTCAGAGTCCCGGCGTGCGGCAGATCGCCTCGATTTCATGCCGGTCCGGGTCCAGCACGCTGGCCGAGAAATAGGGACCGCCATGGTCGGTCTGCAGGCATGGCGTGGTGCGGCCGCGCCCGCCCGCCGCCAGGGCGGCCATGTGGAATTCCTCGACCGCCGTGCGGCTGTGCGCCGCGAAGGCGATCTGGACGTGCCCCGGTGGGGCGTCGTGCAGGGTCAGCCACAGGAACGGGTCCCGTCCCGTCAGGCCGTAGCCCGCATATTCCAGCCCGTCCCGCACCGTGCACACCAGACCCAGCGGGGTCAGGACCCGGTCGTAGAAGGCGCAGGCGCGCAGCAGGCTGGTGACCCGGATGGAGATATGATCGATCATCGCCTGTCCTCCCCCGGTGGCGGGCAGCGGATGCGCGCATCGCCGCGGCTCTGCGGCCGCTGATGTGGGGCGGGGGGATGGTGGCATGGTCGCCGGCCATCGCGCGATCACGCTTGTGCGACGGACGTGAGAGGGAGGTCCCGCGCCGGGTCGCCGCCGCGCTTTCAATCAGGCCCACAGCGCGGCTTTGCGGCGGTTGTCAGAACGCTTTTGGAACTGTGGGCTGGTGAGCGAGAGTGACCCGGCACGGGTCGCGGCCAGCGTGTGTTTTTGAGCACCGAAGCGCAGCGGCCTTGTGGGCCGTGAGCATCGGAGCGCAGAAAACGCGCGCTGGATCGCCGCCAGCGCGCGGTTCCAAAAGTGTTCCTACAGGTTGGCGGTGAAGGAGAACTTGAAGGTCCTGGGCAGTCCTTCCAGCAGGTAGCCGTTGAAGGCCGAGGCCCAGTAGCGGGTATTGGCCAGGTTATCGACGCCGAAGCGCAGCGTCAGCGGCTTGTGATCGACCGCGAAGGTGTAGCGCGCCGCCAGGTCGAAGCGCGTCCAGACCGGCAGGTGCAGCGTATTGGCGGTGTTGACCCACTGCTTGCCCGTATTGACCACGCGGCCGACGACCGTCGCCCCCTTCAGGAAGGGCAGGTCGTATTCCAGGTTGCCGTTGATCGTGTAGTTGGGCACGCCGATCGCGCTGTGGCCGTCCTGCAGGCCGCCGGCGGTGCGCCGCAGGTCGGCGTCGATGACCGTGCCGCCGCCGTTGAAGCGCAGGCCCGGCAGGATCTGGCCGTTGACGTTCAGTTCGATGCCGCGATTGCGTTGCAGCCCGTCCTCGGTGAAGCGGTAGGTGCCGGTGTTGCCGATCGCCTGGGTGTAGGCGTTGGGCTGCGAGATCTCGTAGACCGCGAGCGACGTGCTGAAGCGGCCGGTGTCGTATTTGGCGCCGACTTCGTACTGCGTCGATTTGTAGGGGGCGAACACCTGCCCGACATTGACGACGTTGCCCGATGCCGTCTGGCCCGGCGACAGGCCCTCGATCCGGTTGAAATAGAGCGCGGTGCGGCGCGTCGGATGCACGACCAGCCCTACGACCGGGGTGATGGCGTCCTGGTCGTAACGCGAATTGACCGGCCCCCGGCCGGAGGGCACGTAGTCGTAGCCGTCGATCAGCATGTTCTGGTAGCGGAACCCGGCCGTCAGCGCGACGCGGTCGCGGAAGAAGGACATGGTGTCCGAGAAGAACAGGCTGTACAGCCGCGTGTCGTTGATCGGCTGCGGGTTGCCGACATTGCCGCCGTTGAAGGTGTTGGCCAGCGGCGCCGTATAGGCCGTGCGGTAGATGTTGGTGGAAATCGAGGTCAGGGCCATCGAATAGGCCGTGTCCGTTTCCTCCCACAGGGCGGAGCCGCCGGCGTTGATCTCGTGCCGGACCGGGCCGGTGTCGAAATGGGCGCGCACGCCGGCGCGGGTGCTT
Source organism: Gluconacetobacter diazotrophicus PA1 5 (assembly GCF_000021325.1). Taxonomy (GTDB): domain Bacteria; phylum Pseudomonadota; class Alphaproteobacteria; order Acetobacterales; family Acetobacteraceae; genus Gluconacetobacter; species Gluconacetobacter diazotrophicus. The sequence continues at coordinate 2,854,194 of NC_011365.1, forward strand.
TCGTTCGTCTGCACGTAGGGGACGTACATGCTGCCGGCGGTGCCGTCGCCCGTGGCGGTGTCGGTGACGGTGGGGTTGGAATAATTGCCCTGCTCGTTCCCGCCCATGCCGCCGAACGCGCCGTAGAGGGTGACGTGCTTGGACAGGTCGTGTTCGACGTTGATACCAACTCTGGTCCGCCCTGACTCATATGTGATTGCCTGACGGTATCGTTCTGGAACGAGCTGTGATTCACAGGATGCCGAACCGGGCGGGAGGCATCCGAATGGGCGGGGCGTTAGCGTTGCGTGAGGATTATGATGCGGCGGGACTGCGTGCTCTGGCGCGGACAACGAGGCATGCGGGCCAGGCGCGTCGGCTTCTGGCGCTGGCGGCGATCTACGATGGTGCTTCACGCGGAGACGCGGCACGACTGGCTGGGACGGATCGGCAGATTGTGCGGGACTGGGTGGTGCGTTTCAACGCCGAGGGCCCGGATGGCGTGCGGGATCATCATGGGGGCGGTGTCGTTCCCCGCCTGACACCAGCCATGTTGGAAGCCCTGATGCGCCGGATCGAGGACGGCCCGATCGCTGCCGTGCATGGGGTGGTGCGCTGGCGGCAGGCTGATCTGGGGCAATGGCTTTATGAGGAATTCGGCGTCTCTCTTTCGCGCAGCCGGCTGAGCGCCGTTATCCGGGGCCTCGATTTCCGCCTTCTGACGGGACGCCCCCGGCACCATGCCCAGGATCCCGAGGCCCAGGACGTTTTTAAAAAAGCTTCCCCGACGTCATAGCCGGGATCCGGGCCCGGCATCCCGGCAAGGCCATCGAACTCTGGTGGGGCGACGAGGCGAGGGTCGGCCAGAAAACGAAGCTGACGCGGCGATGGGCCAGGCGTGGCACCCGTCCACGGGCCATCTCCGATCAGCGTACACGTTCGGCCTGGATCTTCGGAGCGATCTGTCCGGAACTGGGCAAGGGGGCGGCCCTCGTCCTGCCCTGGTGCAACCTCCACGCCATGAACCAGCATCTTGCCGAGATTTCCCAGGCCGTCGCGCCAGAAGCACACGCCGTCCTCATCGTCGATCAGGCAGCGTGGCATACCAGCCCAAAACTCGACATCCCCGCCAACATCACCATCCTGCCGCTTCCGCCACGCTCGCCCGAACTCAATCCGGTGGAAAACGTCTGGCAGTTCATGCGCAATACCTGGCTGTCAAACCGGATCTTCCGCACCTATGACGACATCGTCGATATCTGCTGCCACGCCTGGAACCAACTCGTCGACCAGCCCTGGCGCATCATGTCTCTCGGGCTACGACAATGGGCACATGGGTTTTAACAAACAGGAGTTGGTATGAGCATGCCGAAGATGTAGTTCAACTGGTTATAGGCCCAGGGCTGGCCGAAATTGCTGGCGGGGGCTGCCGGGCGCGGGACGGCGGTGACGCCGGTGCCCAGGAAGATGGCCGGCCGGCCCCAGTCCACGCCCTGGTTCTGGTAGTCCATGTCCAGCGAGATGCGGGTGCGGTCGTCATGCCAGTCGAAATCCGCGCCCAGGGCGGCGGAATGGCGATGTTCGTGGTCGATGGAATCCTCGCCGGACTGGCCGGCGACGTTCAGCCGGAAGCCGAAGGCGTTGTCCCGGCCGAAGCGGCGGCCGAAATCGACGCTGCCGCCGCCCAGGGCGTTGCTGGTGTAGTCGCCGGTGACCTGGGTGATCGGCGTGTCGGTCGCGTGCTTGAACATCAGGTTGATGTTGCCGCCGATGGCCGAGCCGCCGGGCGCGGCCCCGTTGAGGAACGCGCTGGCGCCGTTCAGCACCTGCACCTGGTCGTAGAGCTGCGGCGAGACGAGCTGGCGGGGGGTGATGCCGTACAGGCCGTTGATCGACACGTCGTCGCCGTCGATCTGGAAGCCGCGGATCACGAACATCTCGGAGAAATTGCCGTATCCGTACGTGGTGCGGACGGACGGATCGTTCTCCAGCACCTGGCCCAGGGTCTGGGATTGCTGGTTCAGGATCAGGCTGGAGGTGTAGCTGCGGACGTTGAAGGGGACGTCCAGGCCCTTCTTGGTCCCCAGTACGCCCAGTTGGCCGCCGCTGATGACCTGCATCTGGTTCTGTCGCCTGGCCGTCACCACGATCTTTTCGTCCTTCGTGGCTTCGGACCGGGTCGGGGTGTCCTGCTTGCCGGCGTCGGGTGTTTTTTGGGGGTGCGTCTGGTTCTGGTTCTGGTTCTGGCTCTGGCTTGGGATCCGGGTCTGGTCCGCTGCCCGGGCGGGCGCCAGCGGCAGGATGCCGGTCGCGACGGTCAGGAGGACGAACCCGGCGGCGTGGGGCCGGTGATCGGGCGACGGGCGAAGGAACAGGGTCACGGGGGCCTCGGTGATAGCAATTTCGAGGCCACGTGATATTCGACACTGAGAATTATTCGCAACATGAATTTCGGTTCCGGACAATGTTTTACGGCCTTTCGCGGGATGTGTGGCGCGGCCGACACATGCGAGTGGCTCGCAATTGCAAATTGTGCGGGGCTGTCATTCCGGGTGGGCGGGACGCACTGGCTCCGGCGCGTCCCGCGGGGTTGTTACAGGCTGTTTCAAAAGCCCTGATGCTGAGCGAGAGCGGCCCGAAATGCGCATCGGATCGCCGGCAGCAGGGCTTTTGAACAGCCTGTTACTGGCAAGGTGCGGAGTCGGGGCACGCATCCTGCCAGCCGACGCGGTCCAGCGTCGCTACCGCGCCGGTCCAGGGGACCCAGCCGGGGGCGCGGGCGCGGCGCAGGGCGGTGTTCGGGTCGTAGGTCCGTTCGCCCGGCAGCAGGGTGGCGGCCGACAGGCGGCCGATGGTGGCCAGCAGGCTGGCCTCGGCCACGATCGTGTCGTGGCGGCTTTCGGCCAGCGAGACCTCGGCCGCGCGCAGGTTCTGGTCGGCGATCAGCACGTCGATGGTGCTGCGCATGCCGTAGCCGTATTCGGTCTGGTAGCCGCGCAGGGCCGTGGTGGCCGACGCCACCTGCGCGCGGCCGGCGCGGATGGCCACCATGCCGGACTGGACCTGCTGCCAGGCGGTGACCACGCCCTGGATCGCGGCGCGGCGCGAGGCCTCGACGGTCTGGCGCGCGGTTTCGAACCTGTCGCGCGCCTGGCGGATCTGCGCGCTGTACAGGCCGCCGCTTTCGATCGGCTGGCTGAAGGTGACCATGCCCGTGACCTCCTGGTCGTAGGCCGATCCGTGGAAGGGCGAGGCCGCGCCGATCGACCCCAGGGTGGCCCGCACGCCGATCGTGGGGTTCCACGATGCGCGGGCGACGTCGATGTCGGCCGCGCTGGCGTCCTGGGCCGCGCGGTCGCGCGCCAGGGCGGGGTTGGATTGCTGGGCCAGCGCCACCGCCTGGGGCAGGGTGGCGGGCAGGGCGGGCAGGGCCTCGGGCTGGGTCAGCGGCCCCGGGTCCGCCCCGACGGCGGCGCGGAAGGTGGCGCTGCTGGCGGTCAGTTGCGCCTGCGCGGCCGCCAGCGCGGCCTCGGCGGCGTCGCGCTGGGATTCGGCCTGTTCGACGTCGGTCCGCGTCACCTGCCGGGTGGCGTCGCCCCCCAGGTTGAAGCGCGTGGTGGTCAGCCGGGCCTGGCGGGTCAGGGTGCCCAGGTCGGCCTGGCGCACCGCCAGGATGTCGCGGTCGCGCAGCACGTCCATGTAGGCGGAGACGACGGTCTGGAAGGTCTGGGCCTCGGTCAGGCGCAGGGCGTGGCCGGCGGCGTAGGACCGGGCGTCGGCGGCGCGGACCTTGTTGGCGACCTGGCCGCCGGTATAGATTGGCTGGTTGACGGCCAGGTAGGTCTCGGCGTCGTTGGTCTGGAACGATCCCAGCGCGTATTCGCCGGTATAGGGTCCCTGCTGGTAGACGGCGTTGACGTTGGCGGTCACGGTCGGGCGCCAGCCGCTGCGGGCCTGGGCCGAATCCTCGGTCGCCGCGCGCTGCGCCGCCTGCTGGCCCAGCAGGCCGGGATTGCCCCGGTACGCCAGCGCCAGGGCCTGCTGCAGGGTCATGGCCGTACCTTGGGCCGTACCTTGGGCTGTAGCCTGGGCCGTATTTTGGGCCGAAGCCGGGCCCGGTTCCTGGAGGGCCGCGGCCGCGACCAGTCCGGCGAGGATCATCTTATTCATGGCGGAGGGCTTTCGCGGGTTCGGCGCGGGCGACGCGGAGGGTCTGGCCGATGATGGTGAGCAGCGAGAGCGCGGTCGCGGCCAGGCTGACGACGACGAAATAGAGCGGCGAGAGGCCGACGCGCTGGTCGAAGCCGGCCAGCCAGCCGCGCATGGTCATCCAGGCGACGGGCCAGGCGATCAGGTTGGCCAGCAGCACGGGGCGCAGGAACTGCGTGGCCAGCAGGACCAGCACGTCACGCGTGCTGGCGCCCAGCGTCTTGCGGATGCCGATTTCATGCACCCGCCGCGCGGCGTTGAACGAGGACAGGCCGTAGAGGCCGAGGCAGGCGATGACGACCGCGACCCCGGCGCCCAGCGTGAACAGCCGCCCGCGCTGCTGGTCGGGCTGGTAATAGGGGGCCAGGCGGCTGCCGGCGGATTCGCCCGTGAAGGGGATTTCGGGGGCCAGGGTGCGCCATGTCGCCTGCAGGCGTTGCAGCATCACGTCCGGCGCGATGTCGGCCGTGCGCACGGCGACGACGGAATTTTCGATGACCGCGTCGGTGCGCATGTAGACCTGGGGTTCCACCGGGCTGCGCGGTGACATGAAGCGCACGTCGCGGACCACGCCGACGATGGTGAACCGCGCCGCGTCCTGCGTCACCACGTGGCCGATGGCCGCCGCCGCGCTGGAAAAGCCCAGCGGGCCCAGCGCGCGTTCGTTGATCACGACGTTGGCCGTGCCGGGGTGCCTGGCGTCGACCCTGGCGGTGGGGGAGATGTCCTGCCCGTGGGCGGCGTCGAACCAGCGGCCGGCCAGCAGGGTGATGCCGTAGGTCTGGCGGTAGTCGCGCGCCACCCATTCCATGGTCAGCAGCGCGTCGATCTGCGGGTTGTCGGCGCGCCGGAAGTCCTCGTTGCTCTGGTTGTTCGAGCGGGGCTGCCGGTCGGACAGGGTGACGGAGCGCACGCCGGGCAGGGCGCGCAGGGCCTCCATGACCGTCTGCTGCCGGGCCGCGACCTGCTGCGAGCGTTCCAGCGAGACCAGGAAGAGCTGGTCCTGGCGGAAGCCGCGATCGGCCTGGCGGATGAAGGCGGCCTGGGCGTTGACCACCAGCGTGCAGATGGCGAACGTGATGGCGAAGCCGAACTGCGCCACCACCAGGATCGTGCGCAGGTGCTGGCCCATCCGCCCGCCCGAGGGAATGCGCGAGGCCGCCAGCACCGCGGCGGGGCGATAGCCCGACAGCACCAGCGCCGGATACAGGCCGGCGGCGACACCCACCACCAGCACGACCAGCGCCAGCCGGGGCAGCAGCCAGCCGTAATCGATCGCGACCGCCCATCCGCCCATGGTGTTGACGAAGGGCAGGGCGATTTCCGCCAGGGCGGTGCCCAGCAGCGCGCAGGGGATCAGCAGGATGACCGATTCCGCCAGGAACTGGACCAGCAATTGCGGGCGGGTGGCGCCCAGCACCTTGCGCAGCGCGACCTCACGCGCGCGCAGGCCGGCGCGGGCGGTGGCCAGGTTGACGTAATTGATCGCGGCGGCGGCCAGGGCCAGGATGCCGACGATGCCCAGCGCGTCGATGACCCGGCGGTCGCTGCCGTCCTCGCCGCCGAAAAGCTGCAGGTTGCCGAAATGCGTGGTCAGCAGCGGGGTCAGCGACAGTTGGAACCAGCCCGGCTTGATCTCGGGATCGGTCATGCGGCGGTGGACGAAATCCGGCAGGCCGGCGAGGACCGAGGCGGCGTCCGCCGCCGTGCGGAAGCGCAGCCAGGTCTGTCCCGAACTGGAGTCCCAGTAGTGGAAGGCCAGCATGCGGTCCTTCATGTCCTGCGGGAAGACCGCCAGGATGTCGGGGCGCATCGTCTGGTCGCGCGGCACGTCGCGGAATACGGCGGACACGGTATAGAGCGTGCGCCGGTCGTTCTCGGTCATGCCCAGTTGCCGGCCGCGCGCGTCCACGGTGCCGAACAGGCGGCGGGCGGTGGATTCGCTGATCGCGACCCGGTCGGGGGCGGCCAGCGCGTCATGGGCGTCACCGTCGCGCATGGGCAGGGCGAAGACGTCGAAGAAGGTGGGATCGACGTAATGGACCACCGTCATCGCCGGATGGCCGTGGCTGGTATCGACGGCCGTGTCGCGCTGCGCGTCGCGCGTGGCGGCGGCGATCTGCGGGAAATCGGCGCGCAGCGGGTCGTAGGCGGCGAAGGTGGTGAACATGCTGCGCATCGGCGCGCGGCTGGGCAGCGACCAGATTTCATCCATTCGCTGGATCAGGGCGGCGTGGGGAACCTGGCGGTCGAACCCGTATTCGAAGCGCACGACCAGCGACAGGACCAGGCACACCGCGATGCCCAGCCCCAGCCCCGCGACGTTGAGCGCGACATAGAGCCGGTGCCGCAGGGCGGACCGGTAGAAGGCGATCAGGGCATTCGCGATCAGCATGACGGTGGACCTCGATCGGAAGGGGGATGGGGGGCGTCAGTCATGGCGGAGGGCCTTCGCGGGTTCGGCGCGGGCGACGCGGAGGGTCTGGCCGAGGATGGTGAGCAGCGAGAGCGCGGTCGCGGCCAGGCTGACGGCGGCGAAATAGAGCGGCGAGAGGCCGACGCGCTGGTCGAAGCCGGCCAGCCAGCCGCGCATGGCCATCCAGGCGACGGGCCAGGCGATCAGGTTGGCCAGCAGCACGGGGCGCAGGAACTGCGTGGCCAGCAGGACCAGCACGTCACGCGTGCTGGCGCCCAGCGTCTTGCGGATGCCGATTTCATGCACCCGCCGCGCGGCGTTGAACGAGGACAGGCCGTAGAGGCCGAGGCAGGCGATGACGACCGCGACCCCGGCGCCCAGCGTGAAGAGCTGCCCGCGCCGCTGGTCGGGCTGGTAGTAATCCGCCAGGCGGCTGTCGGCGGATTCGCCTACGAAGGGCAGGTCGGGCGCGATGGTGCGCCAGGCGTCCTGCAGGCGGCGCAGCATCGCGTCCGGGGGCACGTCGTCGGCGCGCACGGCGATGACGGTGTCGGTGATGATGTCGTCGGTGCGCAGGTAGAGCAGTGGCTCGACGGGTTCGCGCGCTGACATGAAGCGCACGTCGCGGACCACGCCGATGATCACCAGGCGCGCCTGCCTTTCCGTCAGGACGTGGCCGATGGCCGCCGCCGCGTCGGGAAAGTCCAGCGCCCGCACGGCGCGTTCATTGATGACGACGCTGGCCGTCGCCGGCGCCGGGCCGGTGAACAGGGACCTGGTCGCCCTGTCCTGGCCATGCGCCGCGTCGAACCAGCGTCCGGCGAGCAGGGTGATGCCGTAGGTCTGGGGATAGTCGCGGCCGACCCGCTCCCTCGTCAGGCTGGGGTCGACCGAGGGGCGGTCCATCCGTTTGAAATCGCTGGTGTTGCGGCTGGTGGAACGCGGTTGGCGGTCCGACAGCGTGATCGCGTCCACCCCCGGCACGGCGCGCAGCGTGTCCAGGATCGCCTGCTGGCGGGCCTGCATCCGGTCCGAGGCCAGCAGCGAGACCAGGTACAGATGATGCTGGCGGAATCCGCGATCGGCGGTGCGGATGAAGGCGGCCTGCGCGTTGACCACCAGCGTGCAGATGGCGAAGGCGATGGCGAAGCTGAACTGCGCCAGCACCAGGATATTGCGCAGGCGCTGGCCCATCCGGCCGCCCGACGGCACGCGTGACGCCGCCAGTACCGCGGCGGGGCGGTAGCCGGACAGCACCAGCGCCGGATACAGGCCGGCGGCGATGCCCACCACGATGACGACCAGCGCCAGCCGGGGCAGCAGCCAGCCATAATCGATCGTGACCGCCCAGCCGCCCATGGTATTGACGAAGGGCAGGACGAGTTCGGCCAGCGCCAGGCCCAGCACCGCGCACGGCAGCAGCAGCAGCACCGATTCCGTCAGGAACTGGATCAGCAATTGCAGGCGGGTGGCGCCCAGCACCTTGCGCAATGCGACCTCACGCGCGCGCAGGCCGGCGCGGGCGGTGGCCAGGTTGACGTAATTGATCACGGCCGCGACCAGGGCCAGCAGGCCCACCAGGCCCAGCGCGTCGATGACGCGGCGGTCGCTGCCGTTCTGCCCGCCATAGACGTCCACATCGCCGAAATGGGCGTTCAGCAGCGGCATCAGGGTCATCCTGAACCAGGCGTGCGAAACGTCCGGGTCGGTCATGCGGCGATGGAGGAAATCGGGCAGGCCGGCGGCCACCGGCCGGATGTCCGCCGGGGTGCGGACGCGCAGCCAGACCATGCCGGAATCCGACCCCCAGTGACGGAACGAGGCCTCGCGGTCCTTCATGTCCTGCGGGATGACGGTCAGGATGTCGGGGCGCACCGTCCAGTCGCGCGGCACGTCGCGGAACACGGCGGACACGGTATGGAGCGTGCGCCGGTCGTCCTCGGTGATGCCGACCTGGCGGCCGCGCGCGTCCGCCGTGCCGAACAGGCGGCGGGCGGTGGATTCGCTGATCGCGACGCGGTCGGGGGCGGCCAGCGCATCGCGCGCGCTGCCCTCGCGCATGGGCAGGGCGAACACGTCGAAGAAGGTGGGGTCGACGTAATCGACCGTCATCATCGCCGGATGGCCACGGCCGTCATCGACCGCGCACGGATTGTCGTCGATGCGGGTGGCGGCGGCGATCTGCGGGAAGTCGGCCAGCAGCGGGTCGTAGGCCGCGAAGGTGGTGTCCAGGCTGTGGATGGGGGGCTGGCCGGGCAGGGTCCAGATCTCGTCCACCCGGGCGATCGTCGCGGCGCCGGGCACCTGCCGGTCGAAGCCGTATTCGAAGCGCACGACCAGCGACAGGACCACGAACACCGCGATGCCCAGCCCCAGGCCCGCGATGTTGAGGATGGCATACAGCCGGTGGCGCGACAGCATACGGCAGAAGGTCAGCAGGCCGTGGGTCAGCACTGGATGCGTCCCTTTCAGATGGCGTTGCGGACGGAAATCACGATCTGCCCGTCCAGCATGTCGACGCGGCGCTGCGCCATGTCGGCGTGGCTGGGCGAATGGGTGACCATGACGATCGTGGCGCCCTCGGCGTTCAGGGTTTGCAGAATATCCATGACCTGGGCGCCGTTTTCGGTATCCAGGTTTCCCGTCGGCTCGTCGGCCAGGATCAGGTCGGGTTCGCCCACGATGGCGCGGGCGATGGCCGCGCGCTGCTGCTGGCCGCCCGAAAGCTGGCTGGGGTAATGGCGCGCGCGGTGGCCGATGCTGACGCGGTCCATGGCGGCGGCGACGCGCGCCCGGCGTTCGGCGCGCGGCATCTTGCGATAGACCAGCGCCAGCTCGACATTTTCCTCGATCGTCAGTTCGTCGATCAGGTTGAAGCTCTGGAACACGTAGCCCAGGTGGGTGCGGCGGAAGAGCGCCAGTTCGGATTCCGCCATGTGGCTCAGATCGTGCTCGGCGAAGCGGTAGCTGCCGCTGGTGGGGCGGTCGATGGTGCCCAGGATGTTCAGCAGGGTCGATTTGCCGCAGCCGCTGGGCCCCATGATGGCGACGAATTCGCCGCGCGCGATGCCCAGGTGGATGTCGTGCAGCGCCGTGGTCTCGACCTCGTCCGATCGGTACAGGCGGTTGATGTCGGAAAGCTGGATCAGCATGGCGGGTCCTATCGGATCAGAAGCTGGGTGAAATCGTGAAAGCGCGTGGTGGCGGATGTGACGATGCGATCGCCGTCCTGCAGGCCGGAGGTGATTTCGACCTGTTCGGGGTTGCGGCCGCCCACGGTGATGGGGCGGCGCGTCGCGTGGTGGCCGTCGGCCGAGACGACGAAGGCCGAGTTGCCGCCGCTGCCGTCCATCCACGCGCCGTTGGGGGCGATCAGCGCCTGGTGGGTCTGGCCCAGCGTCAGGCGGCATTCCACGCTTTCCCCCCGGCGCAGGGCGCTGGTGGTCCCCGCCTTCGAGGGGGGGGTGTCGAACGTCAGTTCGGCGCGGAACTGGCCGCTGGTGATCTGCGGATGGACGCGGGCGACGGTGAAGGGCACGTCGTGGTCGTCGATATGGGCGATGCCGTGTTCGCCCACCGCGACGCGGGCCAGGTAGAATTCGTCGATGTCGGCGTCCAGGCGCCATGCGCCCTGGCTGTCGATCTGGCCGATCGGATCGCCGGCCTTCAGCGTCTGGCCGGGTTGCAGGGTGAAATTGGTCAGCCGCCCTTCCACGGGCGCGCGCAGGATCAGCGATGTCAGGCTGTCCTCGACCGCCGCCAGGGTGTGGCGCAGGCGCTCGGCCGTGCGGTCGATGTCGCGGGCCTGGGCCTGGGCGACGGCGCGGTCCTTGTCCCGGGCGGCGCGCAGCAGGGCCAGGCGGCGGGTGTAATATTCGTCCTCGTCCGCGAAGCTCTTGACGTTGGCGTCGGATTCGAAGCCCTGGGCCAGGAGCTGGCGGCGGATGTCCAGTTCGTGGGCGGCCTTCAGAAGATTGTAGCTGGCCTCGGCAATCTGTCCGTCCTCGGTGGTCTGGGACTGCTGCAGGGTCAGGCGCTGGGCGCTGATGCCGCCCAGCTGGCCGGCGATATCGGCCTCGCGCGACGTCACGTCCAGTTCGAGCTGCGGGTTGGTCAGGCGTGCCAGCACGTCGCCGGGATGGACCAGCGCGCCGTCCTGCACCGCGACCGAGGCCACCTGTCCGCCCTGCACCGCGCCCAGCAGCACCACGTGCAGCGGCGCCACCGTCGCGCGCACCGGCAGGTAGTCCAGGAAGGCGGCGGTGCGCACGGGGTCGATCGTCACGGTGTCCGCGCCGACCGCCAGCGTGCCTGACGCCGGGACCATGCGCCACGCGGCCGTGGCCGCCACCAGCGCCAGCGCGGCGGCGCCGTATTTCAGCCAGGGCTTCAGCCGCCGCGCGCGTGACGGCGCGACACGGCGGTCCATGCCCGCGCCCGGGGCGGTTCCTGCTTTCGATGCCTGTTCGATACCGTGCGACATAATCGACTTCCCTTGCCTGGCGAACAGTGTAAGGCTTGCGGAAGCGTTTTTTATCTATTTGAATAATAACGATTTTATCGAGTGTGTCCGAGGCTGGTGTCCGCCAGCGAACAGACTGTCCGGATCCGAACATGTCCCAAGCGCCGTCAAGCCCCATGGAGCCCGCAGCCGATTCGACCGCCGGTCAGGACCCCGAGGGCGCCTGCATCCTGTTCGTCGACGACGATGCCGATATCCGCCAGGCGACGGCGCTGCTGCTGCGCCGCCGGGGGTTCGCGGTGGTCGGCGCGGCGGACCCCGGCGAGGCGCTGAGCGTGCTGGCGGCGACGGCGGTGTCGGTGGTGCTGCTGGACCTGAACTATACGCGCGGCGCCACCACCGGGGCCGAGGGGCTGGAGTGCCTGCGCGCGCTGCTGGCGCATGATCCGGGCCTGCCGGTGGTGGTGGTGACGGGCCATAGCGGGGTGGCGATCGCGGTGGCGGCGATGCGCGCGGGGGCGGCGGATTTCGTCATGAAGCCGTGGAAGAACGACCGGCTGGTGGCGACGATCGAGGATGCGCTGGCCACGCATCGCCGCCGGCTGGCCGCGCGCCAGCCCGTGGGGGCCGGGGGACCGGCGGACGGGGCGGCCGCCCCGGCCGATGACGGGATGATGATCGCCGGCTGCGCGCAGACGCGCGACGTGCTGGAGCGTGCCGACCGGGTGGCGCCGACCCAGGCCGGCGTGCTGCTGACCGGCCCGGCGGGGGTGGGCAAGACCGCGCTGGCGCGGCGTATCCATCGCCTGTCGGCGCAGCGGGCCGGGCGGCTGCTGGTGCTGGACCCCCGGCTGGGCGAGGACACGGTGGCGGTGCGGCTGGCGGGCGCGGACGCGCGCGACACGCTGCTGGTCGAGGAGATCGGCGACTGGTCGCCCGCCCTGCAGGACCGGCTGCTGGCGCGGGTGCAGGCAGGCGGCGGGGCGCGCCTGCTGGCCACGGCGCGCGAGGGCGGGGCGGCGCTGCGTGCGTCCGTGATGCCGGACCTGCTCTGCCGCCTGGATGTCGTGACCATCGCGCTGCCGCCGCTGGCGGCCCGGGGCGAGGAGATCGCGGTGCTGGCCCGGCATTTCCTGCGTCTGTTCGCCCTGCGCCACGGAGTGGCGGACCGTACCCTGTCGCCCGAGGCCGAGGAGGCGCTGGCGGCGCGGCCCTGGCCGGACAATGTCCGCGCGCTGCGCCAGGCGATGGAGCGCGCGACGGTCATGGCGCGGGACGCGGTGCTGGGCGTGGCCGATGTCGCGGGGCCCGGGCCGGACGCGGAGGGGACGGAGGCCGGGACGCCGGATGCCGCGCCGACGCTGGCGCGTTCCGAAAAGGCGATGATCGAGGCGGCGCTGCGCCGCCATGGCTTCAATGTCAGCCACGCGGCGCGCGAACTGGGCCTGACGCGCCCGGCCCTGTACCGGCGCATGGCCCGCCACGGGCTGTGACGCGGCGATGACGGGTGCGGCGCGCGGGCGCGCGGGCAGGCGGATTCCGGGGATCGGCCCAGCGGCGCTGGGGCTGGTGGGCATCGCGGCGGGCGGGGCGCTGGCGGTGGTGTGCCTGCATCACCGGTTCTATGCCGCGTCGATGGTCGCCCTGGCGGGCGCGCTGGTGCAGGGCGCGTTCGTGCTGGGGCGGATGGCGCGGCTGGAACAGCGCCTGGCCGAGCGCGCGGTGCCGGTGCGCGTGGCCCCGCCGCGCGTGGACCAGGCGGTGGTGCTACGCGCCATGCTGGACCATGCCCCGGTGCCCCTGCTGGGCGTGACGCATGACGGGGTGCTGGTGGCGTCGAACCGCGCGGCGCGGCGGCTGTTCGGGACCGACGACCGGGTGCTGGACCCGCCGGCCGCCCTGATGGCGGGGCTGGCGCGGCTGAAGGATGGCGGGCGGCTGGTGGTGCGGCTGGACCGGCCCGGCGGGGGGGATGCCGGCGGGGCGGGGAACGGGCGGCACTACGCGCTGTCGGTGGCGCTGGGCAGCCTGCACGGCAGGTACGCCCGGCTGGTGGCGCTGACGGATATCGAGGCCGAGCTGAATGCCGGCGAGGCGACGGCCCTGCGCGAGATCCTGCAGGTGCTGAGCCACGAAATCATGAATTCGCTGACGCCCGTGTCCTCTCTGGCGGAAAGCGCGCAGGAGATGCTGGCGGCGGGCGACGCGGCGGCGATGCCCGAGGCCGCGCAGGCGCTGGCCACCATCCTGCGCCGGGTCCAGGGGCTGGACCGCTTCGTGCAGGGGTACCGCCACCTGGCCCGCCTGCCGGCGGTGGCGCCGCGCCAGATGTCGGTGGCGGCGATGCTGCGCGATGCCGGGCGGCTGTTCGCCAGCCGGTGGGACGGGCAGGGCGTGGCCTTGCGGCTGGACGTGCCGGTGCCTGACATCGTGGCGCGGCTGGACGGCGACCTGCTGGTGCAGGCGCTGATCGCGCTGATGACCAACGGCGCGCAGGCGGCCCTGGCCGGACCGCGCCGCCCGGCCTGGGTGGCGCTGTGGGCCCGCGCGGACGCCGATCACGTGACGATCGGCGTCGGCGACAGCGGCGCGGGCGTGGCGCCGGACCAGGCGGCGCTGATCTTCCGGCCGTTCTTTTCATTGCGCGAGGGGGGGACCGGCATCGGCCTCAGCGTCGCGCGGCAGATCGTGCAGGACCATGGCGGCAGCCTGGTGCTGGCGCCGCCCGCCGAGGATGCGGGGGCCACTTTCCTGATCCGGATCTGAGGGTTGGAAAGTTCCACCGCGATAGCTTCACTTTTTCCGGATCGGCTTTCCGCGTCCCTGTCCGTGCCATCCGGGTTTCTTCTTGACTCGGGATTAAAAATATGAGTTCCTGCCTGCAAATATGAATAGCTAGTCAATAGCATATCGAGTCTCGAAAAATGAGCATCCACCAAAGATTGCCGGATCTGGCGATCGGTCGTACGGCTGCGCCCGGCGCGGTCGCGGAACCGGCGGTGCGGATTTCCGGCATTTCCAAATCCTATGGCTCGCTCAGGGTGTTGAACGATATCAGCTTCGATATCGGCCAGGGGCGTGTCCATGCGCTGGTCGGCGAGAACGGGGCCGGAAAATCGACCCTGGTCAAGATCATCACCGGCCTGGTCCGCCCGGACGCGGGCGAAATCCTGGTGAAGGGCCGGCCCGCCGTCTTCCATACGCCGCTGGAGGCACGGGCGCAGGGTGTGACGGCGGTGTACCAGGACCCGAAGCTGTTTCCCCATCTGGACGTCGCCGAGAACATGTTCGTCGGAAACTACCCGCGTACCGCCTGGGGAACCGTCGATCGCGCGGCGATGTACCGCCGGGCCGAGGAGGCGTTCCGCAACCTGGGGGTGGCGCTGGACCCGCGCGCGCTGGTCGGCGCACTGTCCATGGCAGAACTGCAATTTGTCGAAATCGCCCGCGCGCTGTCCGGCGACGTGCAGCTTCTGATCCTCGACGAGCCGACCTCGCCCCTGACCCCGGCGGAGGCCGAACGGCTGTTCGATATCGTCCGCCGCCTGCGCGGCCAGGGGAAATCCGTCCTGCTGATCACCCATCGGCTGGAGGAAGTGGAGGCTCTGGCGGACGAGGCGACCGTGCTGCGGGACGGCCGGCATGTCGCGACGCGGCCGATGTCCCAGATGGAACGGGGGGTGATGGTCAAGCTGATGGTGGGGCGGGAGCTTTCGCTGCTTCAGTCCCATGGCCGCGCCGCATCCTGGGGGCGGGAACTGCTTCGTGTCGAGGGCCTGACCCTGCCGGGCAGTTTCCGGGACGTGTCGTTCTCGCTCCATGCCGGGGAGATCGTCGGCATGGCGGGGCTGGTGGGGGCGGGGCGGTCGGAAATCGCGCAGGCGCTGTTCGGCATGACGCCCGCCGAAAGCGGCCATGTCACGCTGGACGGCCATGCCGTCACGCCGTCCACGCCGGCGCAGATGCTGGGGCTGGGCCTGGCCTACCTGCCGGAAGACCGCGACGGGCAGGGCCTGATCATGAGCGAGAGCGTGGCGGACAACGTGACCCTGCCCATAGCGGGGCGGCTGGGGCATGCCGGCCTGCGCAATCGCACCGCCGAGCGGCAGGTCGCGACGGAGGCTGTCGCCACCTACGATATTCGCACCAGGGGCATCGACAAGCCGGTCGGGCAGCTTTCGGGCGGAAACCGCCAGAAGGTGGCGCTGGCGCGATGGCTGGCGACGAAACCCGCCGTGCTGATCCTGGACGAGCCGACCCATGGCGTCGATATCGGCAGCAAGGCGCAGATCCACCAGATGATTGCCGACCTGGCGGCGTCCGGCCTGGCGATCCTGATGATTTCATCCGACCTGCCCGAGATCCTGGCGATGAGCGACCGGATCCTCGTCGTCGCGGCCGGGCGGATCGTCAGCGAGATCGCGCGCGAGGACGCCACGCAGGAAGGCGTCATGCGCGCGGCGACGCACAGCACGGAGACGGGGCATGGCTAGCATCGCACGACGCGGCGGGCTGGCCGCGCGCCTGCTTCAGCAGCGTATTTCGGGTGTCCTGGCCTTCATGGTGGTGCTGGCGGCCGTCTTCGCGGCCGTCGCGCCGCATTTCGGCACCCTGCAGAATGGCGAGGTGGTGATTTCCAATGCCGCCATCCTCGCGATCGTGGCGGCCGCCCAGGGGATCGTCCTGATCACGCGTAACCTGGATGTGTCCGTGGGCGCGATGATGGGGTTCGCGGCCTATGTGACCGCGGATTTCGCGGCGCACCATCCGCAGGCGGGGCTGCTGCTGCCCGTGATCGCGGTCACGCTGGGCGGGGCGCTGGGGGCGATCAACGGGCTGCTGGTCGCGTATGGCCGCATTTCGCCGCTGATCGCGACGCTGGGCACGATGTCGCTTTATCGTGGCGTGACCTACATCTATGCCCACGGGCAGGAAGTGACCGCCAGCCGCCTGCCGCACTGGGTGCTGGCCTTCGTCGATTTGCGCATCGCCGGCGTGCCGGCCCTGGTGCTGCTGTCCGCGATCGTGGTGGGGATGACCGCGTTCTTCCTGCGCCATCTTCCCCTGGGACGGCGGATCTATGCCGTGGGGTCGAATGCCACCGCCAGCCTGTTCTGCGGCCTGCGCACCGAACGCGTCGTGCTGTTCGCCTACATCCTGTGCGGCGTGATGTGCGGATTTGCCGGCCTGCTCTATGCCGCGCGGGTGGGCACCGTGACCGTGGTGCTGGCGTCCGGCTGGGAACTGTCCTCGCTGGCCGCCGCCGTGCTGGGGGGGATCAGCGTCGCCGGCGGGTCCGGGTCCGTCATCGGCGCGGCCCTGGGCGCCATCCTGCTGTCCATGATCGATAATGGACTGGTGCTGCTGCATATTCCCGAATTCTGGCGCATCTTCGTGCAGGGGTGCGCCATCGTGCTGGCCATCGCGGCCGATGGCGCCGTGGCGCGCCAGGTCCGCCTGGCGCTGCGCGCCCAACGTATTGCGAGGATGCCCTGATGAAACGCGCGGATCGCTGGTTGCGGTGGCGCCCCACCGCCTGGGAGGCGTGCCTGGTCGCGCTGATCCTGATGGCCGGGGCGTGGTCGGCCTATCTCTCGCCCTATTACCTGGATATCGGCCAGATCCTGGATTCCGGGCGGCAGTTCATCATTCCGGGGCTGCTGGCCTTCGGCCTGCTGCCGATCGTCCTGACGGGCGAGATCGACATCTCGCTGGCCTCGAACCTGGCCATCGGCGCGGTGCTGCTGGGACACCTGTCCGCCGCCGGGGTGTCGCCCTGGCTGGCGGTGCCGGTCGTGCTGGCGGTCTGCGCGCTGCTGGGCGCGGTCAACGGCGTGCTGGTGTCCTGGATGGGGCTGCCGTCGCTGGCGATCACGCTGGGCACGATGGGCGCCTATCGCGGCCTGGCCTATATTATCGGCCTGGACACCGGATATACCGATTTCGACGATGCCTACCTGTCCGTGGGGTCCGGCTACGTGTTCGGGATCGTCCCGGTTTCGCTGGTCCTGTTCCTGGGCGTGGCGGTGGTGATGGCCTTCCTGATCCATGGAACGGTCTTCGGACGCCGCATCTTCGCGGTGGGCCGGAACAGCGACGCCGCGCGGATCGTCGGTATCGACGTCACGCGGTTGAAGATCGTCACCTACGCGATGGCCGGGGCCCTGGCCGGCCTGGCCGCGCTGGTCTGGATCGGCCAGTACGGATCGGCGCGCGGGGACAATGCCGACGGCAGCGTGCTGTTCGTCGTCACCGCCGTCGTCCTGGGCGGCGTGGACATCAATGGCGGCAGGGGGACGGTCCTGGGGGTCACGCTGGCCCTTCTGCTGCTGGGCACGCTGCGCAACGGAATGGGGCTTGCGAATGTGGGGGGGCCGGTCCAGACGGTCGTCCTGGGCGCCCTGCTGCTGCTTGGCGTGCTGCGTCCCGTCGCCCTGCGAGCCTATCACGCGGTGCGGTCCGGGGCGGCGCGGGGAAAGGCGCAGGCCGCCGGAACCTGACGACCCTGACGGAAGAGTCCCGAATAACAAACAATAAACAACAAGACGGGAGAACGATCGTGTCAGCCATAACCCGACGTGCAGCCCTGATCGGCGCGGTGCTGCTGAGTGGAATGAGTCCGGTTTCGGCGGTCCATGCGCAGGACAGCGGTTTTCGACTGATGATGACCCCGAAATGGACCGGGTTCCCGTATTTCGAGGCCGCCGCGCACGGCGCGCGCCGGGCCGCGAAGGAACTGGGCGATACGCTGGTCTACGCCGGGCCGGATCGGGCCGATGCGTCCCTGCAGGTGGAGACGCTGGAAAATTTCCTGACCCAGCGCCCCAATGGCGTCATCCTGTCGGCGGTGGACCTGAATGCGGTGGCGCCGGTCCTGAAACGCGCGCGCAAGCGTGGCGTGGTGGTGACGACCTTCGATTCCGACGCCGCCCTTCCGGCGCGCGACATGTTCGTCAACCAGCTTTCCTACGAACAGGCGGCGCGCACGATGCTGGACGCGGCGCTGATCGATGCGCCGCAGGGCGGTGAGATCGCGTTCATTTCGGCCTCGCCCACCGCGCCCAACCATGTGGCGCATATGCGCATCATGACGCAACTGACGCAGACCGATCCGAAATACAAGGTCTTCACGGTCGTGGATCGGCAATATGCGCAGGACGACGACGCCAAGAGCTATGACGTCGCGATCAACCTGATGCAGGCGCACCCCAACCTGAAGGTCATCATTTCGTCGTCGGCGGTCAGCGCGCCCGCGGCGGCCCGGGCGATCGACGCCAGCGGCCACGCCGGCAAGGTTTTCGCGACAGGCTTCGCCCTGCCGTCCGCCATAAAGAACTATCTGCAGGACGGTTCGGAAAAGGCCTTCGCGTTGTGGAATCCGGAAGAGCTTGGGTACCTCGCGACCTATGTCACGCATCTCAGGCTTGCCGGTAAGCTGGACCTGAAACCGGGAACCAGCTTCGTCGCCGGCACGGCCGGCACCTACAAGGTGGGAGAGGACGGAGAAATAGATTACGGAAAACCGCTGATATTCACGAAGGACAACATAGAAGCCGCCGGATTCTGATCGGAACCGGCCAACAAGCAGAAAAGGGAATACCCATGCGACCGACCTGTACCCTGACCGCCACGCTGAATGCGCGCCCCGAGAAGCGCGCCGAACTGGTAGAGCTTCTGGAAAGCTTCGTCGAACCGTCGCGGTCCGAACCGGGCTGCATCGATTACCATTTCCATGTCAGCGCGGAGGACCCGAACGTCTTTTATTTCTACGAGAACTGGACCAGCCGCGCCGACCTGGACCGTCACCTGAAGCTGCCGTACCAGCAGGAATGGTTCGGACGGCACAAGGAATTCCTGACGAAGGACGCGGACCTGAAGTTCTTTGAAATGCTGAGCGATCACGACGCGCCCTGATCGCCCGCCACGTCCGGACCGGCGCCCGCCGGTCCGGGTGGCCCCTGGAAAATCCCCTGAGAGGATCACGTCATGACTGCAATGCGCTGGGGTTTGATCGGTGCGACCATCATCGGCCGGGAATGGATGATCCGCGCCATTCGTGATGCCGGCGGCACCATCACGTCCGTCTACAGCACCGACGCCGAGCGCGGCCGGCGCTATGCCCGCGAATTCGACATTCCGGATTCGACGACCGACCTCGACACGCTTCTGCAAAACGTCGATGCGGTCTATATTTCCACGACCAACGACCGTCATCATGCGGAATGCCTGGCGGCGGCGCGGGCGGGCAGGCATGTCCTGTGCGAAAAGCCGCTGGCGACACGCTACCAGGACGCGGTCGAGATGGTCGCAGCCTGCGAGGCCGCCGGCGTCGTCATGGCCACCAACCACCATCTGCGCAACGCGGCCACGCACCGGGCGATCCGCGACGTCGTGGCCGGGGGCCGGATCGGGCGCCCGCTTGCCGCGCGGATCGTGCATGGCGGCGCGCTGCCGGCGCATCTGCATGGCTGGCGGCTGAAGGACGTATCGGCCGGCGCCGGTGCGATCCTGGACCTGACCGTGCATGATTCCGACCTGCTGCGCTTCGCGCTGGACGACGAACCGCGCACCGCCATGACGCTGGCGCAGAATGGCGGGCTGGCGCAGCCCGGGATCGAGGACGCGGCCATGAGCACCATTGCGTTCGGCAGCGGGCTGATCGCCCAGATCTATGAAAGCTTCACGACGCCGTTCCTGCGCACGTCGTTCGAGGTGCACGGCACCGCCGGGTCGGTGATCGCGCAGGACTGCATGTCACAGACGCCCGGCGGCACGGTCACCCTGCGGACCGAAGCGGGCGAGGAAACCCTGCCGCTGGAGCAGGAGGATTATTACCAGCGCGGCGTGCGGGCCTTTCATGCCGCGATCGCGGGGCAGGGACGGCCGGCGGCCACGGGCGCGGACGGCCTGGTGTCGCTGGCCGTAGCACTCGCCGCGCGCCGTTCCGCGGAGACGGGCAAGGCCGAGCCGGTCATGCCCTGACACGATCATGCGCCGGGTCCCGGCTCGGAGGGATGTCGATATGGATTACGCCGAGATGAATAACGAGGCGCTGCGGGCGTTCAATCAGAAACGCAAGATCTTCCAGATCGCGTTCGTGACGCACGACCTGGAACGCAGCATGCGGCACTGGATCGAGATATTGGGCGTGGGCCCCTGGCGCGTCGCGGCCTTTACCGAACAGACGGTGCAGAATTTCCACGTCGGCGGCGTGCCGGTGGACGAGCCGTTCAAGTTCCTGATCGGTATTTCCTGGGTGGGCGACATGGAGATCGAAATCATCCAGCCCGTCTATGGATCCAACATCTACGCGGCCTTCCTGGCCGAGAAGGGGGAGGGGCTGCACCACATCAAGGAACAGATCAGCACCGAGGCGATTTCATCGGTGTTGCAGTCCTATCGCGACAAGCAGGTTCCGGTCACGCAAAGTGGCTATTTCTTCGCGGATTTCCATCATTATCTGGATACCGGGCCCAGGCTGGATTTCGTGTACGAGCTTGGCAACTGCCCGGACCTGGACCTGCCGCCCGGCATTTTCACCGTCTTCCCGCCCGAGGCGGAAACGGCGTGATTCGGGGACCGTCGCCCCGCCCGCGAAGGGCGGGGCGGGGCGTTCAGAGTGTCTTCAGCATGCCGCCATCGACGAAATAGGCCGATCCGACGCTGTAGCTGGCCTTGTCCGAACACAGGAAGACGAAGAAGTTGGCCAGTTCCTCGGGGGTTGCGAAGCGTCCGATCGGGGCGTGCTCATCGGCGACCGATTGCAGGTAGGCCTGCCAGTCGCCGCCCTTGTCGGCGGTCAGTTCCTTGGCGGTCTTGATCCAGTCCGGGGTCAGGATCAGGCCCGGATTGATGCAGTTGACGCGGATATTGTCGCGCACGACCTCGGTGGCCAGCGTCTTGCTGAACATCATCAGCGCGGCCTTGGTGACATTGTAGATGGGCTCGTACCACAGCGGCTGCGCCGCGCAGATCGAGGCATTATGCAGCACGACGCCGCCGCCGCGCTTCTTCATCATGGGAACGATGCCGCGCGCCAGCCTGACGGCGGCCATGACGTGCAGGTCCCAGTACATCTGCCATTTTTCATCGGGGGCCTCCATGATCGTCTCGTTCGATCCGGCGCCGGCATTGTTGATCAGGATGTCCACCCCGCCCAGGCTTTCGGCCTGCGCGATGATGGCGTCGGTGCCGGCGGGCGTGCCGACATCGGCGCAGACGATCGAAACCTTCGTGCCGTATTCGCCCTCGATGCGTTTAGCCTCGGCTTCCAGCCGTTCGACCTTGCGTGCGACCAGCAGCAGGTTGCAGCCTTCTGCGGCCAGGCCGGCGGCAACCGCCGCGCCGATGCCGACGCTGGCGCCGGTTATGATCGCGGTCTTGCCACGGAGTTCCAGGTCCATCTGTTTTTCCTATCGTTTCTTCTTGAACGCTTCGCGGTCGGCGGCCGGGACGGTCGGGGCCGCGGACCTGCACGTGAATAGCTAGTCACACCAGGATGGAAGTCAAGGTCTTTCGCGCGGTATTTCCTTTATTTTACTGGACTCTATAGAATACGAACCAGCGCGCGCGTCGTCGGGAGGCTGAGCTGAAGAACGGAAAACGCTATGCGTCCTCGACCGATGTGGCACGCCTGGCCGGCGTGTCGCAATCCGCGGTGTCCCGTGCCTACAAGAAGGGCGGTTACGTCTCGCCCGAGATGCGCAGCCGGATCATGGCGGCGGCGGCCGAACTGGAATATCGGCCCAGCCTGATCCCCCGGATCATGCTGACCGAACGGTCGAACCTGGTCGCGGTCGTGGTGGGGGGACTGTACAACCCGCTCTATGCCGGGATCATCGACACCTTGTCGGTCAGGCTGGAGGATGCGGGATTGCAGACCCTGCTGGTGCATGCCGAAAGCGGCCATATGCTGGACATCGCGCTGCCGCGCCTTGCCAGCTACCGGGTCGATGCGATCGTCAGCCCGCTGGCGGTCATGTCCGCCGCGACGGCCGAGGCGCTGGACCGGCTGGGGCTTCCCGTGGTGTCGTTCAATACCCCGGTGCGGGGCGGCCTGATCTCGACGATTTCGACCGACGGGCTGGCGGCGGGGCGGGACATCGCGGCCCTGTTCGCGCGGCGTGGCGCCCGGCGCCCCGGCTTCGTCCAGGGGCCGAAGGGCAGTCCGGCGAGCGACGACCGGGAACGGGGATACCGCAGGGCGCTGCGCGGGCTGGGGCTGGGCGCGCCGCGCACGGCACCGGGCGATTTCCGGTATGAGGGCGGGGTCGCGGCGGCGCATGCCCTGCTGGGCGGGCGCAATGCATGCGATGCGATCTTCTGCGCGAACGACCTGCTGGCGCTCGGGGTGATGGATACCGCGCGGCGGCATTTCGGGCTGCGCGTGCCCGAGGACCTGCTGGTGGCCGGCTTCGATAACATCGATATGGCGTCATGGAGCAGCTACGGCCTGACCAGCTTCGTCCAGGATGTCGACCTCATGGCCCGGCACGCGGTGCAACTGCTGACGCAGGCGCTGGAGACCCCCGGACGCACGGGGGAGCACGTCGTGATTCCGGCAACCCTGGTGGAGCGGGCCTCGACGGGGAGTGATGCAGGGGCCGACGGCGAGCGCGGCCGGGGTGTGCGCTGCGACGATTGACTGGCCCGACGCGCCGGAGCTTTCTACACTGGACGGCATGACGGACGATCGATTTTCCCGCCTGAGCCGCCGTGGCGCGCTTTCCTCGCTCATGGCCCTGGGGGCCGCCGGAATGGGCGGCGGCGCACGCGCCGACACGCCCGCGCCATCGGCCCCCGCCGCGCCCACGCCGCCCCAGGCGCCGGACCGGCAGCGCAAGGCCGAACCCAATGCCTCGCATCCCTCGCCTGCCGACCAGCCGGGCGTGGTCTCGCGCCCGGTCGTGAAGACGCAAAGCGATATCTTCTACCGCCCGACGATCCATTTCTCGCCGACCAGCGGGTTCATGAACGATCCCAACGGCCTGATCTTCGACGGCACGCGCTATCATCTGTATTACCAGTACGATCCGTTCGCCCCCTATGCGGGGCGCGTGCATTGGGGCCATGCGACCAGCAGCGACATGCTGCACTGGCAGGACCAGCCCGTCGCCATTCCCGAAACGAAGGACGGCGAGGCCTATACCGGCTGCGCGGTCATGGACACGGCGAATGCCTCGGGCCTGTTCGAGCCCGGCCCGGACGGCAGGACCGGGGGCGGCATGGTCGCGATCTACACCCGCGCCACCCCGCAAAGGCAGGCGCAGTACCTGGCCACCAGCCGCGACAACGGCCAGACCTTTACCGAATACGCCCATAATCCGATCCTGGATATCGGCAGCAATTCCTTCCGCGACCCGCAGGTGCTGTTTCATAAGCCCACGAACCAGTGGGTCATGGTCATCGCCAAATCACGCCTGCACCAGATCGCGTTCTACGCCTCCATCGACCTGATCCACTGGGTGCATCTCAGCGATTTCGGCCCTTCCGGCCTGTTCGGGGTCGATTACGAATGTCCGAACCTGATCGAAATCCCGCTGGAGGGCGGCGGCACGCGGTGGGTGCTGTTCGTTTCGGTCAATCCGGGCGGCCCGACCGGCGGCAGCATCACCCAGTATTTCGTGGGCACGTTCGACGGCACGCGCTTCATTCCGGACGACACGGTGATCGGCCTGACCGACTTCGCCAAGGACGCCTACGCGCTGCAGGTCTATAGCGGCATGCCGGACGGCCAGGCGGTGTCGATCGCCTGGTTCGGCAACTGGCAGTATTGCCAGGAACTGCCGACGCAAAGCTGGCGCGGCACGATGACCCTGCCCCGGACGATGACGCTGCGGCGCGATTTCGCCGGCTGGCTCCGGCTGGCGCAGGCCCCGCGCGGGCTGGAGGCCCTGCGCGGGCCGGCCATTCCCTTCCCCGTCACGCGCCTGGCCGCCGGGTCCAGCACCCAGGTCGCGCTGCCGCCCGGCACGGCGCTGGACCTGGCGATGAGCGTCACCGTCGACGAGCGTCCGCACGGCCTGCCGCTGGGCGACAAGGGCCGCACCGGCCGCTTCGTCATCGTCTTCGGCAACGAGCAGGGCGAATCCCTGACCATCGGGTTCGACGCGTTTTCCGGCCAGATCTGGCTGGACCGCAACGACCTCCGGGGTTTCAAGCAGCCATTCTTCACCGGCGAGTTCTCGACCGTGCTGAACCCGGACGACCGGCATTTCGAGGTCCGGATCGTGCTGGATGCCTGCACGCTGGAAATCTTCGCCAATGGCGGCCTGTCGGTCGGCACGGCTCTGATCTACCCCGTCGCCCCGCTCGATGTCCTGCGCCTGGAAGCCAGCGGCGCCGCCGCCACGGTCGAAAAGCTCGCCCTGTATCCGCTGCAAAAGGCGATGGACCGCGAAACGGCGGTGTAAGTGTCTGAGCGGGTGGGCGCGCATCGTCAGAGGGCGGGAAGAAGATCGGCTTTCGGGACATCCTGCTCCGTGAATAGAAGAGGGACCTGCCGGTCCCTCGGTGGGGTGACGGCCCCCTGTCGAACCGGATGAAGGCCTGCCGCCGACTGACCCGGGGGGCAGGGCGGACGGGGTATATCGGGCTCATCTTTTCAGCCAGCCACCTCATAAGAGAATTGATAGCAGAATACCAAGCGTCTAAGCTTTGCCCATGCTTGGAAACCAGATCAGCGAATATACTCGTCGAGACCTATTCGATCGTCTCTCCTTGGAAAGCGTTAACTGGGCAGGCCGAATGGCGGAGAGTGCGTTCTTAGACCGAATATTTAAGATTTCCACGCTTCCCAGCCATGACGGCAGGGTTAAGACTATGCTTAATGACGTAATGCTGCATCGTGAAAATTTTCACGACTGGGGCGGACCGGAATGGGTATATGATGATGACCGTCTGAATCTGGGTGGATGCCCCGACCAGAAACTTCTCGAATTTTTGGCTTTCATGGTACACCCCCGTGTTCGTCCCGATCAGCAAGACGTCGATCGCCTTGTCGACATCGTCAATTCAGTCATCGGCCGCGATGGCTTTTCCCTAGTGGCGATCGAGGAAGTGTCCGGGAAGCGCATTTTTGCGGGCGTGGCGACGGTTGCGGAACACGGAGGGTATATTGAAGAAGCGGCCCGCATTGCAGACGAAATGTCATCATCTCATGTGCGTCGGCAAGTGGACAGAATGAAGAATTCAGTTGCGGCAGACCCGGCACTAGCGATTGGATCAGCAAAGGAGTTCCTGGAATCCATCGCCAAGGGAATATTGCGTGATCAAGGTATTACGCTGACCGGAACAGAACCTATGCCCACTCTGATCAAATTGGCGCGCGACCAGCTGAATTTGTCTATCACCAAAGATACCGACCTCAGCCTAAAAAAAGTTCTATCGGGGCTATCAACAATCACCCAAGGTCTCGCAGAGCTGCGTGGCAAGCTCGGAACCGGCCACGGAGAGCATCCGGATGTCAAACTTCCGCCGGTTGAGATAGCGAGACTCGCTGTCGGCATGGCCACAACACTCGGCGTATTTCTTTACCAGATGCGGCCGAATCCACAACCAACAACCGCTCCGACCGTAACGCCCAGTTCAATCTCGGCCGCTGTCATGCACGATGACGATTTGCCGTTTTAGCTTCTGAATAAAGGCTATTACGACTGGCTCTCTGCTGCCTCTTGGCCCATCGTCTGAAGATTCTGCCAGATAGGATTGTCGCTTAGGGATTTATTTAAAATTTCTCGAAGAATCATTGTGTCGGTTGATTCGATATTGTCCCAATCAATACTGTCATGTTTTTCCTGAGTCATGTCAGGATCGGTCGCACATTCGATCTCTTTCCACCACCAACGAACAATCCTAACATAAACGCTGTAGGTTAAAAGAACATCGTAGAATGTAATTGGCTTCTTGTTATCATCCGCCAAAATCAGAAGCATTTCGTGACCAACTTCATTTCTTAAGCTATATAAGCGTTCTATCTCAACCAGATCATCTTTACTAATTGCATTAAGACTCTGGATCCAATGAAGCGCCGTGCGAAACACCTGATTGTTATGTTGACCTGGCAGCCCGCTCCCGTACTTTTTTATAAAATTCTTAAATTCAGATCCGCGTATATATTTTAATGAACCATTTCTTACTTCCACGTGCGTAGAAAAAAATTCATCGACACGGTCGATCACGTAGGTCTTGAAGCGCTCAAATATGGTGAGCAGCAAGCCTGCATAAATAAATTGTTCGCGTATCTTCGCCCCGTCTTCATCAAAGATGGCCTTCAGGCGTCCAAATTTCTGATTGCCCTCATTCGTCATATTGCCAATCACCTTTACCGCGATTTGGACCGCTCAAAAATGGCTGGTCGTCCCAGCCTGAATCCCTTCACCTGAACGCTCGTTTCGCGCCGCTTCATGATCGATCAAATTCGCTTATGCTCCGACCCACCGTTGCGAAACCAAGTGCAATCGTCGGCTTCGTGCTGGTCGGGAAGGACGAACGGCGGCAGCATCTTGAGCGTTGCCCTATCGACGTCGTACGCATCTCCAAACGGCACCGCGACATGCCTGACGTCGATAAGCAACTGACCGCGCGCATCTCCCTTCATGTTGGACGCGGTCACTATCGCTTCGATCTGCGCCTTTGGCACTGATCCCGCCAACAGCTCGACAGACACCTCAACACTGTGCTTCTTTTCCTGTCGAAACGACGCGCATGAAAGTATCAGGTGATTGCCAGGACCGCGCTCATCCCAGTAGAACCTAAAGGGTTTGCGCGGGCGTGGTACTAGGCTATGCGGAATCACCGCCAAGTGCCCATCGTGAAGTATGGAGGTATGCGGCGCTCGTGGCCCTGCCACCAGTACCGAATAGGGTCGTGAGTGCAGGACCGTGTTACCCGAGCGGATCTCCAAAGACAGGTTCTCGGCAGAGACCGTGCCCTCGTTTTCCACCGTAACAAGAACGCGATGCTGCGCAAACAGCTTCGTTAGCCCTGTATGCATAAGCGGAATGTCCTCATGCATTGCCGCCTCCCACGCTTCCATTTCTCTGTCATATGGAAAAATGAACGCCCCGATCCCGACGTCGAATCGACCGCCTCTTCGCTGTTGCGGAGTGCCCGCCAGTTTTCGCTCGAGGACCGTATGGATCTGCTCGTATCTGGCCTCGGCCACTTCGCGGTACTGCCAAGGTTCCGGGGTAGCGACCTCCAGCCTTACGAGGAGCTGAGGCTGGCTAATGCTGAGGAGCCTGATCTTCCCCTCAAGCTCGTTAATCCGGCGCTGGTCGGGAGATGGCTCCGGCTCTCTCAGCCATGCCTCCGGCAGCTTCTTCGCGCGCAGACCGTGCGTGTGGGCTGCATCGCGTGGTCGCATGTCATGACTTAACAGTACCAACTTGCTCGGATCGTCGACGAGTGCACTTAGGGCCTGCGCGACGATCCTGTCGTCGCCGTCTTCATGATCGAGATCACTCAGCGCGTCCCAATCGATCCGCCGGTTTGCAACCGTTGCCACGTCAACTCTCGGCGTCGTCAACACTTGCGCCGGAATGCGCGTCTCGATAAAGTTGTCTACCAACTTGTTAAACGCACGGGCACGTTTGCCGAGCCGACCGTCACTTTTCTTACGGTCAATTTCGGTCTGCACCTGACGGGTGATGAGTAGCAGTACAGCGCCTGAGAATAAGTCGCCCCACGGTAATTGGTCGAGCGGCTTGGCCTCCAAGACAACCTGCGAGTCAATGACCACGACGTGGTTATAGTCGACGGTCGCCAAAAGATTCGTCATTGTGGAAGAATGGCAGGTGCTTCGGCCTAGCGCAACCAGCAGTTGGGATCGGTTTGACGTCTTTGAGTGTTGTGCGCGGGACGTGAACAGGCGCCGCCTCTCTACCTGAATGATCGACAGCTTTTAGGCTCCTGCTAAAATTGCCTTCACGTAGACTTTGGCGCTCAACTGCCAAGGTAAGTTGACCGTGGAAATACCCATTATCTCACCCCGACCTCCTGATGCAGACCTTCCGCTCTCCCGGTTAACTTAGCCATTCGACGAATGCAGACCGATGTCCGCTCACGGGATCGTCTGCCCGTCTAATGGCAGAGTCGGGCGTGAATCCGTTATGTTCGCGACGATATAATCGCCGTTTGGGGGAGGTCCGCCCGTGTCTGGTGATGTGATCTGGTATCGGGGCCCCTGTAAGGTCTTGTCTTTCCTAAGGGTGTTGTCGTCCGGGATGCAGGGACGGGTCATGCAATGTTGTGGCTGGATTGTATGTATTGTACGGAGGGCGGCGTAAACAATCCTCGTTCCCTCATGGATATCGGCCGGCCTTATGCTCGACAAGCCTTACCTTGCTCACTGGAAGGAGCAGATCGACCATAGTGCGGGGGCGATCTATCTGACGCTGGTCGATGCGCTGGCGCTGTCGATACGGCGGGGGGATCTGCGGGAGGGGGATCGGCTGCCGCCGCAGCGGGTCATTGCCGATTTTCTGGGGACCAACCTGACGACCGTGACCCGGGCGTTTACCGAGGCGCGGCGGCGGGGGCTGGTCGATGCTACGGTCGGGCGGGGGACGTTCGTGCGGGTGGGGGCGGGCGAGAGCCACTGGCGGCATACCGGGCCGGCGGTGGTGGACCTGACCATGAACCTGCCGCCCGTTCCGCAGGACCCGCCGCTGCAGCGGATGATCCAGGCCGATATCGCGGCGATCCTGAAGCAGCAGGATTTGAACAGCCTGATGTCCTATCGGGTGACCGGCGGCACCATGGAGGAGCGCCAGCTTGGCGCGAAATGGATCGCGCCCGCGGTCGGGCCGCGCCGGGTGGATGAAATCCTGGTCTCGCCCGGGGCGCAGACTGCGCTGGCCGCCATCGTCAGCACGCTGGCCCAGCCGGGCGACGTGATCGTGACCGACCGCATCGCCTATCCCGGCATCCGCACCATCGCCGCCCAGTTCGGCCTGATCCTGGCGGGGGTGGACAGCGACGGCGAGGGGATGCTGCCCGACCTGCTGGACCGCGCCTGCGCGCAGCATCATCCCCGCTTGCTCTATTGCATTCCCACCATCCACAATCCCACCACCGCGACCATGTCGCTGCAGCGCCGCCGGGATATCCTGACCGTGGCGCAACGCCACCATTTGCATGTGGTGGAGGACGACCCGTACAGCCTGCTGATGGACGGCGCGCCGCCGGCGCTGGCGGCGCTGGACCATGCCCGCGTCAGCTACGTCGCGACCCTGGCCAAGACCCTGAGCCCCGGCCTGCGCACCGCCTATGTCTGCCTGCCCAACGCGGACATGACCCGCCGCGTCACGGCGGCGATCCGCGCCATCGCGCTGACCAATGCCGGGCTGCTGGGCGCGCTGACGGCCCGCTGGATGCAGACCGGGCAGGCGGGGCAGATCCTGGACGCCATCAGGCGGGAACTGCGCCTGCGCCAGGCGATCGCCCGCACGGTGCTGGGCGAGGGGCACTGCATGAACCCCGAGGGCCCGCATGTGTGGCTGAAACTGCCGGACTGGTGGGGCAGCGCGGATTTCGTGGCCTATGCCCGCCGCCGGGGGCTGGCGCTGGTGCCCAGCACCGTCTTCACCATCAGCGGGGACCCGCCGCAGCGGGTGCGGATCGCGCTGGGAAGCGCCGCCGACGCCGGAAGCCTGGAGGAATCGCTGCGCGGGGTCGTGTCCGTGCTTCAGCACAAGCGGTCGCCGGGATTCGCGGATATTGTCTGAGGCCGGCCTTGCAGACAGTCCCTGAGGTTCTTCACGAAAGCGTGATAAGTAAACCGTCTTAAAGCAACGGGTTATTCCGTCGTTCGGGGATTGTTTCCCTTGTGATGCGGATTGTATGGATTTGACTTCATTCTCATGCGGCAGGTCAGGGGTATTGTATCTATTGTATGGAGTGTGATGGCCATACAAGATTTGGCGCCCGTCCCGGTCCCGTGCCACCACGTCTCTCGTTGCATACGGGAGATCCATCATGCCGAAAGTCGAACAGGCCCCCCACAAGGATGGCGATTGCTTCGTCGATTACGAGAACAAGGTGTTCGAGGACGTCAAAGCCAATCCGGGTGAAAAGGCGCTGGTTACCTTTCATACCGTCGCCTTCGAGGGGTCCATCGGATTCGTGAATCTGCTTCAGGCGACACGCCTGATCCGCAAGGGGTTCGAGACGTCCGTCCTGCTGTACGGGCCCGGTGTCACGCTGGGCGTGCAGCGCGGCTTTCCGCGCCTGGGGGACGAGGCGTTTCCGGGGCATATGAACGGGAACAAGCAGATTGCGAAAATCCTTGAAGAGGGCGGAAAGGTCTATGCCTGCCGGTTCGCGCTGCAGGCGCTGTACGGCCATGGCGAGCAGTCGCTGATTCCGGGGATCACGCCCATCAATCCGCAGGATGTGCTGGACCTGGTGCTGCTGCATCGCCGCGACAACGCGTTCATCCTCGATACCTGGACGCTCTGAGATCCTGTTTGAACACGCCGGGCGCGGCCTTCGGGCCGCTCTCGCTCACCAGCCCACATTTTCACACAGGCTCTGACTGGAACTGGAACGGGAAGGACCGCCAGCATGTCACGTATCGTTCGCGCCGCCGCCGTCCAGATCAGCCCCGTGCTGGGTGACGATGGACTGGGAACCGCCCGGAAAGTCTGCCGGACCATCCGCGAGGCCGCCGAAAAGGGCGTGAAGCTGGCGGTGTTTCCCGAAACCTTCGTGCCGTATTATCCCTATTTCTCGTTCATCCAGCCGGCGTTCCGCTTCGGTGCGGAGCATCTGGCGCTGTATGAGCGGGCGGTGAGCGTTCCCGGCCCCGTCACCGACATGGTGGCCGAGGCCGCGCGCGAGACCGGCATGGTCGTCGTGCTGGGGGTGAACGAGCGCGACCACGGCACGCTGTACAACGCGCAGGTCATCTTCGACGCCACGGGCGAGATCGTGCTCAAGCGCCGGAAGATCACCCCGACCTATCACGAGCGGATGGTGTGGGGGCAGGGCGACGGGTCGGGGCTGACGGTGGTGGACAGCGCCGCCGGGCGCATCGGCGCGCTGGCGTGCTGGGAGCACTACAATCCGCTGGCCCGCTATGCCCTGATGGCGCAGCACGAGGAGATCCATTGCGCGCAGTTCCCGGGCTCGCTGGTCGGGCAGGTCTTCGCGGACCAGATGGAGGTCACGATCCGGCATCACGCGCTGGAATCGGGCTGTTTCGTCGTCAACGCGACGGGCTGGCTGGACGACGGGCAGGTCCGGGAGGTCGCGGGCGACCCGGCGCTGGAGGGGCCGCTGCGGGGCGGGTGCTTCACCGCCATCGTCTCGCCCGAGGGGCGGCTGCTGGGCAAGCCGGTCACGGACGGCGAGGGCATGGTCATTGCCGACCTGGATTTCGCGCTGATCACCAAGCGCAAGCGGATGATGGATTCGGTCGGCCATTACGCGCGCCCCGAACTGCTGAGCCTGCTGCTGGACCGGCGTCCGGCCCGCACCGTCCATTATGTGGACGACGCGGCGTGCGAAGGAGGTGCGCCATGACCGTTCCGGCATCCGGCACGCTGGCGGGGCGCCAGCTTGTCACCGACCTGCAATCCTTCGGCCTGCAGGTCGACGGGCAGGTCGGCGGGATTGCCCGCAAGGGCGGGGCCGGTCCGTCGGACCACAGGACGGTCACCATCGCGGGCCAGACCGTGATGGTCCCGGTCTATACGGCGGGTGCGCGGCGGTCGCCGTTCCAGGCCGGGCCGCCGGGCGCCGACGGGTCCCACGTGCTGGTGCGGGACGGCCGGCCGGTCGGAACCATCCGCTTTCCCGCGCCGCCGCGTTTCTACGGCCTGACGACGGCGGACGGCGTGCCCTACTGGAAGATCGCGCTGCTGCATGGGCGCGACACGCTGGCCACCACCGTGCACCAGACCTGCATCCGCTATGCCGACCGGCGCACGTCCTGCCAGTTCTGCGCCATCGGCCAGTCGCTGGAGGCGGGCCGTACGATCGCCTACAAGACGCCGCAGCAGCTTGCCGAGGTCGCGAAGGCGGCGGTGGACCTGGACCAGGTCCGCGACATGGTCCTGACCACGGGAACGCCGAATATCGTCGATCGCGGCGCCGCTGTGCTGGCGGAGTCGGCCCGCGCCATCAAGGCGGCGGTCGACCTGCCGCTTCAGGTCCAGTGCGAGCCGCCGCGCGACCATGACTGGTTCCAGCGCCTGCGCGATGCGGGGGCCGATACCCTGGGCATGCATCTGGAAGCCGCGACGCAGCGCGTGCGCGAGCGGATCATGCCCGGCAAGGCCACCGTCAGCGTCGATCGCTACATGGACGCCTTCGCCAGCGCGGTTCCCGTCTTCGGGCGGGGGCAGGTCAACACCTATATCCTGGCCGGGCTGGGCGATACCGCCGAGGAGATCCTGGCGCTGGCCGGGCGGCTGATCGCGCTGGGCGTCTATCCCTTCGTGGTGCCGTTCGTACCTATTTCGGGCACCCCGCTGGAAGACCATGCGCCGCCTTCGGCGGAGTTCATGGCGTCGCTCTTCACGCCGCTGGGCAAGATGCTGCGCACGGCGGGGATGACATCCAGCGACATCCGCGCCGGGTGCGGGCGGTGCGGGGCGTGTTCCTCGCTCTCGGCCTACGAGGCTGCGGCATGATGGCGGAGGGAAGCATGATGCTGGACGGGCTGGACCCGCGTCCGTTCGTGCCCATGGAATATGTCGTGCGCCTGGCGCGCACGCCGTGGGAGGTCACGGGCCATCATGCGCTGCGGCGGGATGTCTTCTGCGTGGAACAGGGGATCTTCGCACAGGACGACCGGGATGGGATCGACGCGTCGGCCATTCCCATCGTCGCCGCGTGCTGCGTGGCGGGCATGCCGGACCGCATCGTGGGCGCCGTGCGCATTCACGAGGCCGAGCCCGGGCTGTGGCGCGGGTCGCGGCTGGCCGTCCATGCCGACCACCGCAGGCTGGGGCGGATCGGGGCGGAACTGATCCGCATGGCCGTGTGTACCGCCCACGGGCTGGGCGCGAGCCGCTTCCTGGCGCAGGTGCAGGAACAGAACGTGCCGTTCTTCCGCCGCCTGTACTGGAAAAGTCTGGGCGAGATCACGCTGCATGGCCTGGCGCACCATGACATGGAGGCCGACCTGTCGCGCTATCCGGCCACCGGGCGCGAGCAGACATGGCTGCTGCGCCCGCAGCCCCGGAATTCACAGCCCCGTACCCGGCAGGCGGCGTGATGACGGGCCCGCTGGCCGCCCTGCTGCGGGACCTGCGCGACGGTGGTGCACTGTCGGCCAAGCGGGACATCGCCGCCACGGTTGCGGCGCTGGGGGGTGCGGCGCTGGGATATGATGGCGGGGACGCCATCCGGCTGGGCGACGATTGCGCGGCCATCCCGGACGGGGACGGGTACCTGCTGTTGGCCGGCGAGGGGTTCCAGGACGGGTTCGTCGGCGCCATGCCGTGGTTCGCGGGGTATTGCGGCGTCATGGTGAATGTCAGCGACATCGCCGCGATGGGGGGGCGCCCCGTGGCCGTGGTGGATGCGCTGTGGAGCGAGGGGGCGGAGGCCGCCGCCCCCATCCTGCGGGGCCTGCGGGACGGCGCGCGCACCTATGGCGTGCCGGTCGTCGGCGGCCATACCAGCATGGGCAGCCTCCATAACTCCCTGTCGGTGGCGATCCTGGGCCGGGCGCGGCGCCTGCTGACCAGCTTCGACGCCCGGCCGGGCGAGGCCGTCATCGCGGCCATCGACCTGCGGGGGCGCTGGCACGACCCGCATCCGTTCTGGGACGCCAGTTCCGCGCTGTGCGGGACGGCCAGCGCCGCGCGGCTGCGCGCCGACCTCGACCTGCTGCCCGCCATCGCGGAGGAGGGGCTGAGCCGGGCGGCCAAGGATATCAGCATGGCGGGCCTGCTGGGGACCGCCCTGATGCTGGCCGAATGCTCCGGCATCGGGATGACGGTCACGCTGGACGATGTTCCCCGCCCCGAGGGCGCGCCCCTGGAACGCTGGTTGCGGGCCTTTCCCAGCTATGGCTTCCTGCTGACGGCGCGGCCCGGGGATGCGGACGCCATCCTGGCGCGCTTCCGGGGGCGGGGCATCGCGGCCGCCGTCATCGGATGCTGCGACGGCACGCGGCGGCTGGATGTCGTTTCGGGCGGCGACCGCGAAACGTTCTGGGACCTGGCGCAGGCGCCGCTGATGGGATGCGGGCCATGAGCCTGTCGATCGGCATCGTGACCCATTCGACCAACCCGCGCGGCGGGGTGGTGCACGGCATGGCGCTGGCCGAGGCACTGTGCGACGCCGGCCACGACGCGACGCTGATCGCGCCGGATGCGACCGGGGCGGGGTTCTTCCGCGCGCCGCGCTGCGCCGTGCGCTGCATTCCGGTCCGGCCGGAGCGGGACCTGCCCGTTCAGGTCGAACGGCGGATCGGCGAACTGCGCGAGGCCCTGCGCGGGGCGCCCCATGACGTGCTGCATGCGCAGGACCCCATCGGCGCCAACGCCCTGGCGGACCTGGTGCGGGAGGGCGGGCTGCGCGGCTTTGCCCGCACGGTGCATCACCTGGATCATTTCTCCCATCCCGGGCTGGCGGCGCGGCAGGCGCGCGGCGTCACGGCGGCGACCGCCCTGTTCACCGTCAGCACGCTGTGGCAGGGCATCCTGGCCGACGAATACGGGCGCATGGCCCCGGTCGTGGGCAATGGGGTCGATGCGGTGCGGTTCTCGCCGGAACCGGGCCCGTGCGACGGCACGCTGCGCGCCCGCTATCGCCTGCCGCCGGAGGGGGGGCTGGTCCTGTCGGTGGGCGGCATCGAGCGCCGCAAGAACACGCTGATGCTGCTGGACGCCTTCCTGGCCCTGCGCCGGGAGCGGCCGGACCTGCACCTGGTCGTCGCCGGGGGCGCGTCGCTGCTGGACCATTCGGAGTATCGCCGGCTGTTCGACCGGCGGGTGCGGGACAGCGGCTGCGCCGGGGCGGTGACGGTGACCGGACCGGTGGCGGACGGGGACATGCCGTCCTTCTACCGGCAGGCGCTGGTGCTGGCCTATCCGTCCCGGACCGAGGGGTTCGGCCTGTGCCCGCTGGAGGCCCTGGCCTGCGGCACGCCGGTCATCGTGCCGGATGCCGCGCCCTTTACCGAACATCTGCACGGGCCCGAGGTGCTGTGGTGCGCGCCGGACCGGCCCGAAACCCTCGTCGCCGCGTTGCGGGACGCCCTCGGCGCCCGCGCGCGCTTTCGCGCCGGCGGCCCGGCGACGGCGCGGCGCTTCGACTGGCGCGGCGTCGCGGCGCGGCACATGGCCGCCTACCGGCGCCTGGCCGCCCTGCCACACGTCACCACGCCGCCTGGGCCGAAACGGGAGTATCGTGACCATGCCTGAAATGATCTTTCGCGTCCGCTGGCCGGATGGTGCGGAAAGCGACTGCTATTCGCCCTCGCTGGTCGTGCGCGATCACTTCACCCCCGGGACGGATTATCCGGTCGCGGATTTCATGGACAGGGCCGGTGTCGCCCTGACGGAGGCTAGCGAGCGCGTGCGGGCCCGCTACGGCTTTCCGTGCAGCCGCGCGGCGGGGCAGCTTCGCACCATCCGCCAGATCTGCGCCGGCTTCCTCGACCGGCCGGACGCGCGTGTCCGCGTCCTCTCCCTTGAATCGCCAGACGGAAAAACCCTATGACACAGAGCGAAAAGACCATTCCCGTCATCATCATCGGCGGCGGGCAGGCCGGCCTGTCGCTGAGCTGGTACCTCTGCCGCGAACAGGTCGGGCATGTGGTGTTCGAGGCCCGGACGGCCTGCCATTCCTGGGATGACGAGCGCTGGGACAATTTCTGCCTGGTGACGCCGAACTGGCAGTGTGCGCTGCCCGGCCATCCCTATGCCGGGACCGACCCGCACGGCTTCATGGTGAAGGACGAGATCATCGCGTACGTGAAGGGTTTCACGGATTCCTTCACCCCGCCCCTGCGCGAGCATACTCGCGTGACCTCCGTCACGCGGCATGAGGGCGGGGGGTATCGCGTCGTCGCCGGGGGCGAGGCGTGGCATGCGCGGCATGTCGTCATCGCGTCGGGGGCGTATCATGATGCGGTGATTCCCGGTTACGCCGGCGCCATCGATTCGTCGATCATGCAGGTACATTCGCAGGCTTACCGGAGCGCCGCGCAGCTTCCCGAGGGGGCGGTCCTGGTCGTGGGCAGTGGCCAGTCGGGGGCGCAGATCGTCGAGGACCTGCATCTGGAAGGCCGCAAGGTGCATCTGTGCGTGGGGTCCGCGCCCCGGGTCTCGCGCTTCTATCGCGGCCGCGATGTCGTGGACTGGCTGGCGGACATGAAATTCTATGACCTGACGGTGGACGATCATCCGCTGCGCGACGGCGCGCGCGACAAGACCAACCATTACGTCACCGGCCGCCATGGGGGGCACGACCTGGACCTGCGCCTGTTCGCGAAGCAGGGCGTCGGCCTGCACGGCACGCTGCGGACGATCCGCGACGAGGTGGCGCTGTTCCAGCCGGACCTGAAGGACAATCTGGACGATGCGGACCGGACCAATGCCGACATCAAGGCGTCCATCGACGCCTATATCGCGCGCGAGGGGATCAGTGCCCCCGTGGAAGCGCCTTACGTGCCGGTGTGGGAACCGGACGGGGAGAACGCGCCGCTGGACCTGAAGGCGGCCGGCATCACCTCCATCGTCTGGTGCATCGGGTTCCGCCCCGATTATCGCTGGATCGACGTTCCCGTCTTCAACGGCGCCAACAAGCCGGTGTGGAACCGGGGCGTGACCGGGCAGGCCGGATTCTATTTCCTCGGCCTGCCGTGGCTGCACACCTGGGGGTCCGGGCGGTTCTCGGGCATCTCGCGCGATGCGGCGTGGCTGGCCGGGCAGATCACCGGCAAAGACATTCCCGTCGCCTGAGCGGAGGCCGATGCCATGCTGCCGTGGACGACATACCAGGACATGCGCGATGCCGTGTCCGCCGATCCGGACGGGTTCTGGC
Source organism: Gluconacetobacter diazotrophicus PA1 5 (assembly GCF_000021325.1). Lineage (GTDB taxonomy): Bacteria > Pseudomonadota > Alphaproteobacteria > Acetobacterales > Acetobacteraceae > Gluconacetobacter > Gluconacetobacter diazotrophicus. The sequence goes on from NC_011365.1 coordinate 2,891,267, forward strand.
TGGACGCGGCGCGGCGCATCGCGTGGACGCGGCCGCCCGCCGCCGGGTGCGTGCCGCGCACGGACGGATGGCACGACTGGTTCCCCGGCGGGTGGCTGAATACCTGCCACAACGCCGTGGACCGGCATGTCGCGGCGGGGCGGGGCGGGCAGGCGGCGCTGGTCTGGCAGTCCTGCGCGACGAAGGAGGAGCAGATCGTCACCTATGCGGACCTTCAGCGCCGGGTCGCGGGGTTTGCCGGGGGGCTGCGCGCGCTGGGCGTGGAAAAGGGCGACCGCGTGCTGATCGCGATGCCGACCCTGGTCGAGACCGCGATCGCCATGCTGGCCTGTGCCCGGCTGGGGGCGGTGCATGTCGTGGTGTTCGCGGGATATGCGGCGCCGGAACTGGCGCGGCGGATCGACGACGTGGCGCCGAAGATCGTCATCATCGCCAGTTGCAGCTTCCAGGGCAGCGTGCCCGTGTCCTCGTACGACGTGCTGGCCGAGGCGCTGGCCCTGGCCGCGCATGCGCCCGATGCCTGCGTCGTGCTGCAGCGTCCGGCCTGCCCGGCGCGGCTGGCGCCCGGCGATCATGACTTCCATGGGCTGGAGCGGCACGCGCCGGCGGCGCCCGTTCCGGTGAAATCGGAAGATCCGCTTTATATCCTGCATACATCGGGAACGACGGGCGCGTCGAAGGGCATCGTCCGCGACAATGGCGGCCATGCGGTGGCGCTGGCGCTGTCCATGGAGCTGATCTATGGCTGCCGGGCAGGGGATGTCTTCTTCACGACGTCGGACCTGGGCTGGGTGGTCGGCCATTCCTATGGCGTCTATGCGCCGCTGCTGGGCGGCTGTACCAGCGTGATCATGGAAGGCGGGGCCTCGGCATCGTCGATCGCGGCGCTGTGTCGTGCGCGGGGCGTGACCTGCCTGTTCACCACGCCCACGCAGTTGCGTCTGCTCCGCCAGGCGGAGCGGGGGGCGGCGGGGGGCGCGCCGCTGGCATTGGCCCGCGTCTTCGTGGCCGGGGAATATGCCGATCCGACCCTGCTGGACTGGGCCCGGTCCTATTTCCGCTGCCCCGTCGCCAACCATTGGTGGCAGACGGAAACCGGGTGGAGCATCACGGCGCATTTCCTGGGCCTGCCGGAAGAGGAAGCCCCGTCGGCCATGAACGATATCGGCCGGCCCGCGCCGGGCTTTAACGCCGCCGTCGGGGCGGGCGACGCGTCCGGCGAGATCCTGCTGGCGCTGCCGCTTCCGCCGGGCTGCCTGGCGGGCGTGTGGATGGACGGGGGGATTCAGGCGCCGCGTGCCTGCCTGGACGCCACCGGCCGCCATTACCGCACGTTCGACGAGGGGACGATCGGCGCGGACGGCGCGGTGCACATGCTGGGCCGGTCCGACGACGTCATCAAGGTCGCGGGGCGGCGGATTTCCGGCGTGCAGATCGAAGCCATCATCGCGCGCCATCCCGCCGTCCATGCCTGCGCCGTCGTCGCGGTAGCCGACGGGCTGAGGGGCCAGAGGCCGGTCGCCTATGTCGTGCCCGACGCGTGGCCCGTGCCCCCCGCCCGGGCCGGCGAGATCATCGAGCAGGTCGGGCGCGGCCTGGGACGGTGGGTAGGCATCCGCGATGTCCGGTTCGTCGCGGCGCTTCCGACGACGCGATCGGGGAAGATCCTGCGCAGGCGGCTGGCCGTCGCCTGACGGGCGCCGGACGGGCCATGACGTTCCGGCAGGGCTGCCCCGGCCTGCGCGTCCGGGCCGGGGGACGGACGAAACGCCATGCCGCGCGTAGGAATACGAGCAATATCATGGAGAGACGACGTGCCCCGTTCATTGCGACGATCCTGCCTGCTTCCGGCCCTGCTGACCGTTGCGGTCGCCGCACCGGCGGCCCATGCGCAGTCCGGCGGGTTTCCGCCCCTGACGACGCCCGCGACCGGCAGCCAGATGCCGGGCAAGATCGTGTTCACGCAGTTGGTCACGCCCAACCTGGCGGCGGCGGAGCGGTTTTACGGCGCGATGTTCGGCTGGACGTTCCAGGATGTGCCGGTCCGGCGGCTGCATTATGCCGTGGCGCTGAACGGCGGGCACATCGTCGCCGCGCTGCTGGAACGTCCCTTCACCAATCCCGACCAGCGGCCGATCTGGCTGCCCTTCATCGCGACCGGCGATGTCGATCACCTGGCGGCGCAGGGCGCGGCGCTGGGCGCGCACGTGATGTTCAAGCCCCGCGACGTTCCCGGCCTGGGGCGCGAGGCCGTGCTGGCCGATCCGAAGGGGGCGGTGTTCGCCGCCCTGACCTCGTCGAGCGGTGACCCGGCCGACGGCGAGGACCCGGTCGGCGCGTGGAGTTGGAGCGCGCTGCTGACCAGCGACCCGCAGGGGGCCGCGACGTTCTATGGCACGCTGTTCGGCTACCAGAGCGATGCCGTGGATAGTGGCCATTTCATCGTCAGTTCGCAGGGCAACGCGCGGGGTACGCTCAACGCGCTGCCGCCCGGCTTTCCGCCGACCGCGATCGCGCGCTGGGTCCGCTTCATCCGCCTGCCCGGCGTGGGCGCCGCCGCCGAGCAGGTGGCCGCGCTGGGCGGGCATGTCGTGGTGCAGCCGCATCCCGACCGTGACGGCGTGATGGTGGCCCTGCTGGCCGATCCGTCCGGTGCCGTCTTCGGTGTGATGGAATATCCGGGCGGCACGCCCGCGGGGGACGCGAAATGACACGGCAACGATCGGGATGGTGGGTCGCTTTCGGGTGCGCGGGGGCCATGGTGGCGCTGCTGGGCGGCTGCGTCGGGTATGACGGCTACGACGATTATGGCGGCGGGTATTATTCGACCTATGGCGGCGGCTGGGGCGGCGGCGGCTGGGGTGGACCCGGCTGGGGCGGCGGCTGGGGCCGGGGCTATGCCGTCGGCCCGCGCTGGCATGGCAGCGGGGGCGGCGGCTGGCATGGCGGCGGTGGACCCGGCGGTCGTGGCGGCGGTGGCGGCTGGCATGGCGGCGGGCCCGGCGGTGGTGGCCATGGTGGCGGCGGTGGTCCGGGTGGTGGCGGCCATGGTGGCGGCGGCGGGGGCGGTCACGGGGGCGGCGGCCACGGCCGCTAGGGCAGATCGTGACGTGAAGATGCTCTGAAAGCAAAAACCTTGAGGGCATGATCGGCCTTGCCCAATCATGCCCTCAAGGCCCGGACCGCTCGCGCACTCTGCCTCGCAGGGTGCGTCAGTTATCCATGATCGCGACGGCGGTGGCGAAGCTGGGGGCCAGGGGCAGCAGCGGGGTCAGCGTGGCCTGCCAGGCGTGGTAGAGATCGGCCTTGCCCTGGTACACCACGGCCGAAGGCTGGTTGTGGCGGTCGAGTTCCTGGAGCCATCCGCCCTGCCCGCGGTCGATCATGTGAAGGTCGATATAGTCCCAGATGGTCCGGTACCAGTGTTCGTATTGCCCGTGGCCGGTGCGTTTCAGCAGGGCGGCGGCGGCGGTCATGGCTTCGGCCTGGCACCAGTGGGGGCGGTTATGCACCACGGGTTCCAGGTCCCAGCCCACGGTGTAGAGCAGGCCAGGTGCGCCGTCCCGCGCCCATCCGGCGTGCATGCCCGTGCGGAACAGGCCGATGGCGTCGTCCAGCAGCCAGGGCGGTGCGGAGCCGCCCTCACGCAGCAGCGCGGCCTCCAGCTTCAGCAGCAGGTGCGCCCATTCGACGAAATGGCCCGGCGTCATGCCGTAGGGCCGCAGGTCGTCGGTCGGCCTGTCGCGGTGGAAGTCCTTCAGAAGAGTCCAGTTGCGATCGTAATGTTCCGGGACCGCGTATCCGGCGCCCCTGGCCAGCGTGTGGATCACGCGTTCGACGATCCGCAGCGCCCTCGTGCGCCAGATGGCGTTTCCGGTGACGTCCGCGACCGCCATGCATGCTTCCACCGAATGCATGTTCGCGTTGGCGCCGCGATAGTCCTCCTCGTCCGACCAGTCGGCGGCGAAGCTCTCGCGGAAGATTCCTTCGTCCTCGCTCCAGAAATGCCGGTCCCAGACATCCAGCGCCTCTTTCAGAAGCTGGTCCGCGCCCGGGACGTGCTGCACGACGGCGGAGGACGCGGCGAGGGCCACGAACGCGTGCAGGTAGGCCTGCTTGCGCCCGCCCGCCTGTGCCGGGCCTTCGAACCATCCGCCATGCCTGGGATCGCGCAGCGGCCCCAGCAGGCTGGCGACGCCATGGGCCGCCAGCGGCGCGCAGCCGGGCAGGCCGCGCCCGGCGGCGACCGCGTACACGTGGGTCATCCGCGCCGTCAGGATGCTGTCCGCGCCGCCGTCCTTCATCGGCCGGCCGTCGTCGCCCAGGGCGGTGAAACCGTCCGGAATCCGCGCGGGTTTCGAGAAATCGAGCAATCGCTGGCCCTGGAGATCCAGCCAGCGGCGATGGGGCGCCGAGCGCAGCCAGCTTGACGCCGGCAGCATCAGCGACGGAAGCGCCTCAGCCATTGACGATCATGCCGCCATTGACGTGGACGGTCTGGCCGGTGACGTAGGACGCGTCGTCCGATGCCAGATAGACGTAGGCCGGCCCCATTTCGCTGGGCTGCCCGATCCGGCCCAACGGCGTGCTCTTGCCCATGTCGGCCACGGCCTGCGGGTCGATCGGCCCCCAGCTTGCGGGTTGCAGCGGGGTCCAGATCGGGCCGGGGGCCACGGCGTTGACGCGGATGTCCTTCCCGGCAAGCTGCAGCGCCAGGGCGCGGGTGAAGCCCAGTTCCGCCGCCTTGGTCGTGGAATAGGCGACCAGGGACTTGTTGCCGGCGAAGGCGTTGATCGAGGACGTGTTGATGATCGCGCTGCCCTTGCCCAGGTAGGGCAGGGCCGCGCGCGTGATGTAGAAATAGCCGTTGACGTTCACGTTCATGTGGCGCTGCCAGACGGCGTCCGTGATGTCGGTCAGGTCGTCGCTGATATACTGGACGCCGGCATTGTTCACCACGATATCCAGGCCGCCGAAGGCCGCGACGGTGCGCGCCACGGCGTCGTCGCAGACCGCGCTGCTGGACACGTCGCCCTGGATGGCCAGGGCCTTCGTGCCCTCGGCCTCGACCAGGCGTACCGTTTTCCTGGGCGTCGTCCTGTTCTTCCAGGTACAGGATCGCGACATCCGCGCCCTCTCGCGCGAAATGCAGTGCCACCGCGCGGCCGATGCCGCTGTCGCCGCCCGTGACCAGGGCGCGGCGCCCCGCCAGCTTGCCGCTGCCGCGATAATCCGGGCGGATATGTTCGGCCGGCGGTTGCAGCAGGCGTTCGACGCCCGGCTGATGGTCCTGACTCTGGGGGGGAATGCTCTGGGCCATGGGGGTTCTCCGCGTCGAGGGGCGTGACAGGCCGGCGGCGATCGCGGTGCGGCAGCCGGCAGGTTCCAGAGGGGGAACGCCCCGGGATACGGGCTGTTGCCTAAATTTCCGGTTAAGGGGCGGTTGCGGAAGTCCTGCTGCTGATGAGTCGCCGCATGGCGGGCCGTACACTGCGGCCGAATCGGACTGTATTTCCACACTGGATCCGGTCGTCCAGTATCGGGTGCGATGTTGAATTCGAATTACGACACCGCCGCCCGAGGGATATTACGGCCTGCTCGCTCTGCTGGTTCGGCAGGATCATGCCGCTGGACATGGGCGACGTGGATGTCACGACCCGCGATGCCAAGCGCTACCTCTCGCGCCAGGGCGGCAGGCTCGGCTGTCCACCTTCATCCCCGCCACCCATGCGGACGTGACGCTGAACTGAAGTGTGGTGGTCCCGCCGGTCAGGTCGTGTCCTCGCCGGCGGGAATGTCGCGGTCGAAATCGGCGATCGCCTTCGCTGCGGGGGTGGGCAGGATGATCGATTCGCCCTCGATGCGCATGGCCTCGTCCAGCGGGAGGAAATGGTAGGCGCCGTCCTCGCTGGTCAGTTTCAGCCGGGTCTTGCCTTCCACTTCGTCCGTCACGCCGATCTTGACGCCGTCGGACCCCATGACGGCCATGCCGGGATGGATTGTGTCGCTCGCGATCATGTCGGTTTTCCTTGTGTCCGGGCGATTGCGGTTTCGGCATGCGGACGTCATCGGGCAGGATGTCCGGCCCGGCCCGCATGCCATACCGAGTCAACGCCCGGGGCTGGCAGAGTTGAATCACAGAGGCGCGAGGACCCGACCGCATGAGCGGATACCGTCGCCTGCTGCGCCTGGTGGCGTGGTGCGCGCTTCTGGCCGCGCTGGCCATGGCGCTGGTGCTGCACCGGGCGTGGCTGCCCGCCGCCTATGACCCCACCCGCCCGCTGGACCTGCGGGCCGAACGCACGTTCATGACGCCGGTCAAGCTGCGGGTCCTGGACGCGGTGCCGTCCCTGTGCCGCGCGGCGCTGGGGGCCGGCGGGCGCTGCGTCGTGCCGGATGCGGTGCGGGTGGAGGGGGGAGCGGCCCCCGCCATGCCGGACGGATTCCCGGCCTCGTGCCGGCTGGCGGTGCGGTGGGCGATGTTCCAGACCGACGTGGCCGAACCCGCGGCCCGCGCCGTGTTCGGCCAGGGCGTACGGGCCATCCGCCAGGCCGGGACCTATGCCTGCCGCGACATCCGCGACCGGCCGGGCGCCGCCAGCAGCCATGCCGGGGCCGATGCGATCGACGTATCGGGTTTCATCCTGGCGGACGGGCGGGAGGTTTCGGTCGGGGCGTGGAAGGATACGGGCGGCAAGGCGGCGTTCCTGCACCGCGTGCGGGCGGGGGCATGCCGTCTGTTCGGCATCGTCCTGTCACCCGACTACAATGCGTGGCACGCCGGCCATCTGCATCTGCAGGCCACGGGCGGCGGGTTGTGCGATTGAGGCCGCCCCTTAAATCGGGTCGTCCACGGCTTTTCGGCCCAGTGCCGGATCGTCGGTGAAGAAGCCGTCCAGCCCCATGTCGAGATAACGCCGGATTTCGGCGATCGAGCCTTCCGGATTGCGGGCGTCGTCGCCCGCCGCGTTGCGAAGCTGCCGGGGCAGGAAACGGTTTTCCGGGCGGCAGGTATAGGAATGGACCAGCAGGCCGGCGCGGTGCGCGTCGTCGATCAGCGTGGTGGGGGCCTGCCACGCGCCGGAGGCGTCGCGGGGGATCAGGTCGGTATTGGACGGGCCGATGACGTCGGCATAGGATTTGACCTCCCGCAATCCATCCGGGGTCATCAGGTCGGCGAAGGTGGCGCGGCCGCCCGCCGCCGCGATGTCGGGCACGGCCTGTCCGCGCTCGCCCATCAGCAGCATCAGGCGGGCCCGGGGGTTGATCGCCTGCACCTTGCCGCGCAGGGCGCGCAGGTTTCCGGTCTCGAAGGACTGGACCTCCAGCGGGGCCTGGCGGGTGTATTCGTGCGCCGCGATCACGCGCAGGAACGTGTCCTCGGGCGTGTGGCCCAGGGCGTGGAAGTGGGTCGAGTTCTTGATCTCGGGGATCAGCCCGACCACGCGGCCGCGCGCGGCGGATTCCGCGGCGACGAAATCGATGACCTCCTCGAAGGTCGGGATGTCGAAATGCCCGTCATAGCGGGTGTTCTGCGGCCGGACCGGGCCCAGCCGTTCGCGCGCCCGCAGGGTCTTGAGTTCCGCCAGCGTGAAATCGGTGGTGAACCAGCCGGTTTCCTGCGTGCCGTCGATCGTCAGCGTGCGGCGGCGCGATGCGAATTCCGGCCGGGTTGCGACATCGGTCGTGCCGGCGATGTTGCTTTCATGGCGCGCGACCAGAACGCCGTCGCGCGTGGGCACCAGGTCGGGTTCGACATAATCCGCGCCGTCCGCGATGGCTTTGGCGTAGGAGGCCAGCGTGTGTTCGGGCCGCAGCGCCGATGCGCCGCGATGGCCGATCACCAGCGGGCGCGGCGCCAGCGACGGCGCCGCGCGGGCCGGCCGGGCGAGAGGAAGCGCGGCCAGGAGCCCGAGAGTATGTCGGCGTGTCGGCATCATGGGAACCTTGGAATCCGGGCTGGGCGCCAGGCCTTTTTCAGAACGTGGCGCTGAGGGTCAGGAAGAACATGCGCGGCGCGATGGGGAAGGCGGTATATTGGCCCGAGGCGTTGCTGATGTTCAAGGTGGACCAGCCGCGCGTGTCGGTCAGGTTGGTGATGTTCCCCTGCACCTTCAGGCCGCGCACGTGCGGGATGCCGTGGATGGTGTAGCCGGCATTGACACTGAACAGCGCGTAGGAACTGGCGGACAGGTCGTTGGTATAGGTGGTGTAGCGCTTGCCGATCACGTCGCCGATGAACTGGGCGTTGAAATCGCCCCAGTTGGTCGAGGCGACGAATTTCTCGGTCCAGTTCGGCACGCCCGCCACGTTCTTGCCGGCGGTGGGCACGATCGTGGTGCCGTTGGCATAGTTATCGTTATAGACCGACTTGTTGTAGGACAGCGCGTTGTAGAACGAGAAATGCGGCCCGAACTGCGTGGTGAACGAGAAATCCATGCCGTCGGTCGTGACCGAGCCGACATTGGTCAGGATGGTGGCGCTGCCGACGATCGAGGCCAGGTTGGGCGAGGACGAGACCGCCAGCAGCCGGTTCGAGAAATGGACGTGGTAATATTCAAGCTGCCCGCTGATATTGGTCAGCGGCCCGAACGACAGGGGGCGGTTGGTGCGCAGGCCGGTTTCATACGTCCAGTCGGTTTCGGGGTGGCCGTGGTCCTTGAAATCCTGGAACGCCTGCTGGCTGGTCACGCCCCAGGGGGACGCGTTGCCGTAGCCCGTATCCTGGAACGATCGCATGTTTTCCTGGATGTTCGCGAACCACTGCTCGTGGCCCGTGATGTTCCACAGCGCGCCGAACGAGGGGAGGAACGGCTTGACCGCCGCGATCGTGCCGCCCGGTACGGTAACGGCGGTCTTGGGGGACAGCGATCCCGGCAGGCCCGCGACCGGCAGGGTGCCGTTGGTATAGACCAGTTCGGACTTGAAGCCGGCATTCAGCGAAAAATTCCGCGACACCTGCCACGTGTCCTGCAGATGCGTGACCCAGGTGTTGGTGTAGAAATAGTTGGTGTACTGGTGGATCAGCGGGTTCTGCTGCCGGTCGTAGGGCGAGGTCGGGTCGGCGGCGTCGAACGCGTACCAGCGCCGGGCCTGGGTGTTGTTGTTGCGTTCGTACCAGCCGCCCAGTTCGATATGGTGATGGCCGAGCTGGTAGCGCAGGGTGGACATCAGGCCGCCGCGATTGTCCCAGTATTCCGTGGTGCGCGTGGCCATGCCCGAGCCGCCGAAGACCTGCGAGAGCTGGGGGGCCGAATTGTCGGGGAAATAGGCGCCGAACAGGGCGGGCAGGCCGGCGGCGGTGATCGGACCGGCCACGACGCCCTCGCCCAGGTCGTGATGGTAGTAGATCTGGTTGTCCCAGTGCAGGTGGGACGAAAAATCATGCGACCACTTGATGTAGGACAGGAAATCCTCGCGCTGGGCGTCGGAATAGTAGTTGCGGTAGTTCAGCCCCGCCGCCTTGTAGGCCGCCGAATTGTTGTAATAATTGATGGCCTGCTGAAGGTTCGGATACAGGAAGGGACGCTTGTACAGGTCGCCGCCCTGGGGTTCGACGATTCCGTCCTCGTTCGGCTCGACCTTGTCCGACCAGTCGAAGAAGCCCGTGATCCTGTCGTTGTCGCCTTGGTGCACGAATTTCGCGTTGACCTGGTTGCCGCCCTGGTGGCCGTCGAAATCCCAGGCCCGCGCGTCCTGCCGCGCCCATGCGACATAGGCGGAATTGCCGTTGCCGAAATCGCCGGTATCGATCCGCGCGAAGGTGCGGAAGGTCGACCAGCTTCCGAACGTCTGGTCCAACTGGCCGCCCGCGCGGTGCAGCGGGTCCTGCGTCTGGAATTCCAGCGTGCCGCCCAGGTTGCTGGTCGAGGCGGTGCCCAGCGCGCCGGCGCCGGTCGCGACCGAGGCCATGCCGATCGTCTCGCTGATCGCGGCGCGCTGCGGGGACAGGCCGTTGAAATTGCCGTACGACTGGTCGCCCAGCGGCACGCCGTCCATGGTGAAGCCAAGCTGGTTCTGGTTGAAGCCGTGGATGAACAGCGAGGAGTTCTGTTCGTTGTTGCCCCACGGATCGGCATCCTCGAAGACGACGCCGGGCAGGATTTCCAGCGCCTTCACCGGGTTGATGCCGGGCAGGATGCGCTGCATCTGCACCTGGCCCACGCTCTGTTCCGACCGGGTGCGGCGGGCGGTGGAAATGATCTGCTCGACCGCCGGGGCGGCGGTACGGCGGGGGGCGGCGGCGGGCGCCTTGCGGGCCGGGGTGCCCGTCGTGGCCGCCGTGCCGTTCGCGGGCTGGGCGGCCGGGTCGGCATGGGCCGTGGAGAGCGCGAGGGCCGAGCAGAAGGCGGCCAGGCTGGTGCGAAGAAGGCCGGTCCGGATCGCGGCGGCCTGGAGACGGGAAGGCGTACGGAAGGACATGGGTGCGGCAACCCTTCGGAAGGTGAAGCTGTGGCCGACCTCCTATCCAATCGCTCCGCTCGCCTGGCAGTGAAGGTTTGATGACGATGCGATCCGAACACAGGGCTTCGGAAACCGGATCGGAATCGTGAAGAAATGAAGACAGGCGGGCCGGTCGGCACGGCGTTTGCCGACGGAGGGAATTACCCCGGGAATCGGTTGCCATGAAACCAGTTGCCATGGCAATTAGTGCCTGGGCCATTATGGGTCCGGCGCCGGAGAAGGAGGAATCGTGGATCGGGATGAGGGGGTGGGGCCGCGCGGCTTCCTGAATATCGACGAATCCCGGTTCCGGGACATGGCGGTGACCTTTCGCATCATGCGGCTGGGCGCGGTGTGGCGCACCCGGCTGGAACGCGCGCTGAAGCCCACCGGGCTGAGCGTCGCCGGGTTCCGGCCCATGGCGTACCTGATGATGATGCCGGACGGGACCTCGCAGCGGGACCTGGCGGCGGCGATGAACACCGATACCTCGGCCCTGGTGCGGGTGCTGGACCTGCTGGAGGCCGCCAGCCTGGTGGAACGCCGGCCCGACGAAGCCGACCGGCGGGCCAACCGGCTGTTCATCACGCCCGAGGGGCGGAAAAAATGCCGCCAGTTCCACGAGATTTCCGCCCGGCTGGAGCGCGAGATGACGGCGGGCCTGCCGCGTGAGGCCATTCCGGGGCTGGTGGGCCTGCTGGACCGCATCCTGCTGAATGCCGAGCGCGCGTCGGCCGCCGGCCGGGACGTGCCGTGACCGGACCGGTCCGGTCGGCCCCGGTGTGGCCGCGCCTTGTGCCGGCGGTGTTCACCGACTCCGTGCGCTGGCGGGACATGGGGGGCCGCGCGGCGTTCTGCGCGCGCGTGTTCGCGTCGATCGGCCTGGCGCTGTATTGCGCGTTCACGTTCCAGCTCGAATCCCCCATGAGTTCGGTGACCACGGTGATGATCGTGGCCAACCCCACGGTCGGCGCGCTGATGTCCAAGAGCGTCTGGCGCATCATCGGCACCGTGCTGGGGGCGGCCGTCAGCGTGGCGCTGATGGCCGGGCTGGCGCAGTCGCCGGTGCTGTATGTCATGGTGCTGGCGGTGGCGGTGGCCTTCGCCTGCCTGGTCGCGACCTTCCTGCGGCTGTTCCGCGCCTATGCCGCCGTGCTCAGCGGCTATACGATCGTCATCGTCGCGGCACCGTCCTATGCCGATCCCAACGGGATCTTCCTCAGCGCCATGTCGCGGCTGTCGGCGGTCACGGTGGGCATCGTGGCCACCGCGATCGTGTTCATGGCGACCTCGCCCCGCCGGCCGCAGCAGGTGCTGACCCAGATCGGGCAGGTGATGCGCGATGTCGTGGCCCACGCGCTGGCCTTTCACGAATTCCACCAGGGCGCGCCCGTGCGGGGCCAGGCGGTGGCCGAGCCCGGGCTGTCCGGTTTCCGTGCCATGCCGGTGCCGCTGTACGACAGTCGCGGCGCGCTGCTGGCGCGGATCGGCGGGCTGGGCGCGGCGGTGGAATATGCCGCGACCGACACGTATGAAATCGCCCGCCGGGTCAATGCGCTGCGGGTGGGGCTGAGCGGCCTGGCCGGCATCGTCGCCACCTATCATCCGCTGTGGCGCGGCATGGATGGCGACGCGCCCGACCTGCGCCGGCTGCACGGGCGTATCGCCGCGCTGATGACGGAATTGCTGGACCTGATGGCGCGGCCGGGATGGGTGGACGATCCGGCCCCGGTCCGCGCGCGGATCGGCGCGGCGCTGGACCGGCTGGCGGCGGACGAGCGCGCGGCGGCCGCCACGGACGGCACGGCGCTGCTGGCGGCCATGGACACGGTGCGCGACATCCTGGCGCAACTGGATACGGTGCTGGGCATCCTGACGGGCGACGCGGTGCCGCGCCGGGTCCGGCTGCGCTGGTTCCTGGACTGGCCCAGCGCGCTGCGCAACGGCGCGCGCGGCGGGATCATCACGCTCCTGGCCGGGCTGATCTGGTATGTGCTGCACTGGCATTCCGGGCCGATGCTGATGCTGTACATCGTCGCGGCGTCCAGCCTGGTCTCGACCACGCCGTCGGCGTCGCGCGCCAGCGTGCTGATGGCGGCGGGCACCGCGCTGTCGGTGCCGGCGGGGGTGGCGTGCCACATGCTGGCGCTGCCGCGCATCGACGGTTTTCCGCTGCTGTGGCTCGTGCTGTGCGCCTTCGTGCTGCCGGGCGCGTGGATCCAGTTCAGCCCGCGCTGGGGCATCGGGGCGTTCGGCTATTCGGTGTTCTTTGCCGCGCAGCTCGATGTCTCCAACCCCATTCGCTATGACGACATCGCGCTGACCAATACCTGGATGGCGTTCCTGATGGCCAGCGCGCTGCTGGTGCTGGGCTTTCGCGTCATCCTGCCGCCCGACGACCGGCTGGACGCGGCGCGGCTGGCCGCGTCGATCACCCGTTCGCTGCGCCGGCTGGCGCTGGTGCTGCCCGACGGGCCCGGGACGTGGGTGGCGTGGGAAGGGCTGCAGGTCCAGAAGACCACCCGCATGGTCCAGCGGCTGGCGCTGTGCATGCCGCCGGCCGAACGGCAGGCCCATATCGACGCCGCGCTGGCGGCGGTGTCGCTGGGGCGGCTGGTGATCCGGGCGCGGCGCATCGCCGACGGGCCGGCGCTGGCGGCGCGGGACCGCGCGGCCCTGCATGCGGCGCTGGGTGGCTTCGCGCGCCTGCGCCGCGACCCGGACGGCACCGCGCGCGGGCTGGAGGGCGCGGCGGACGCGATGCGGGCCGGCGCCGACACCGGCACCGACGCGGGGCTGGCGGCGTGGCGCGTGGCGGCGTGCCTGGACCAGGCGGCCCATATCCTGCGCGCCGTGCCGGGCTTCTTCCACCGGCACGGGCCGCTGCAACTCGCCCCCGACATGCCGGGCGCACGGCGCACGCTGGCGGCGCCCGTGCCGGCCTATAGCGCGATCCTGGGGCGGGTTGTCCATGGCTGATCGCGACGGGCCGCATCGGAGCACAGGAAACGCGCGAAGGACGTGCCGGCAGCGGGACTTTTGAAGCAGCCTCGCGGTCCGCGCGGTGCTGGCATGGCGGGGGGGCATGGGTGCGCCGCGACATCTCGCGCTGTGCGCGGGGGCGAGGTATGCCTGCGTGCGATGGTTTTCGGTAAGGTCCGTCCGACAAACGAAAAAGAAAAGTTTCGAGAGCGATATGCCCCTTCTGCGCACCCTGATCCGCGTGGTCCTGACCCTGAGCGTTGTTGCGCTGGCGATCGTCATGGGCGTGACCCTGTGGGACACGTATATGATTGCCCCCTGGACGCGCGACGGTCGCGTGCGGGTGTATGTGGTGGACGTGGCGCCTGAAGTGCCGGGCACGGTGGTGCAGGTTCCGGTGGTGGACAACCAGTTCGTGCACAAGGGGGACCCGCTGTTCGTGCTGGACCCGGTGCGCTTCCGGCTGGCGATCCGCGAGGCGCAGGCCCGGCTGGACGGGGCGCTGGAGGACCTGAAGCTGAAGCAGAACGACGCGAAGCGCCGCATGGGGCTGGGCGGCATCGTCTCGGCGGAAGAGCAGGAGGTGTTCAACTCGAACGTGGCGACGCAGATCGCGGCGGTGGATGCGGCGCGGGCGGCGCTGGACCTGGCGAAGCTGAACCTGCAGCGCTCGGTGCTGTATTCGCCGGTCAACGGCTACATCACCAACCTGAACCTGCGGGTGGGCGACTACCTGACGGCGGGGCAGCCGCGGCTGGCGGTGATCGACGCCGATTCCTACTGGGTGAACGGCTATTTCGAGGAAACCAAGATGTGGGGCGTGCATGTCGGTGACGTCGCCCGCGTCAAGCTGATGGGCTACAAGCAGATCATCCCCGGCCATGTCGTGTCCATCGCGCGCGGCATCAACGACCAGAACGGCACCCCCGACCGGCTGGGGCTGCAGGACGTCAACCCGATCTTCACCTGGGTGCGGCTGGCGCAGCGCATTCCCGTGCGCGTCCATCTGGACCATGTGCCCGACAGCATCACCCTGGCGGCCGGCATGACCTGCACCGTCACCGTCGGCCCGCAATCGCGCGGCCAGCGGGGGCGCCTGACCACCTGGCTGCAAGACCACCTGTAAGGGATGTGTGCCCGCAGACGCACGCTGGCGGCGATCCGACGCGCATCCGCTGTGCTCCGGTGCTCACGGCCATCAAGGCCGCTCCGCTCCGGTGCGCGCGGACACACGCCGGGCGCGGCCCTGCGGGCCGCTCTCGCTCACCAGCCCACGTCTGCGGGCACACATCTTTCAAACGGACATCGGGCCCGAACGTGACCATGAGCGCGAGCATGAAGACGAGACGCACATTCCACCGGGCCGGGCTGATGCTGCTGGCCGCCACGATGCTGGCGGGGTGCACGGTGGGGCCGCGCTACCAGCCGGACCGGATGAAGCTGCCGCCGGGCTTTGCCGAGGACGAGCATGCCGCGACGCCGGCGGAAATCGCCCGCACCAATGCCGAGCTGAAGGACTGGTGGCACCGCTTCGGCGACGCCGAGCTGGACCGGCTGGTTGACCGGGCGATCGCGGGCAATTACGACCTGCAGATCGCCGGCCAGCGCATCCTGGCCGAGCGCGCGCTGCGCGACGTCCAGGCCTCCGCCTGGTATCCGCAGGTCGATGCCAACACCACCGACGGTGACAGCCGCTATTCCATCAACGTGGACAACTGGCCGCTGCGCCCGGGCAATCCGGCCAACCGGCCGGGGGCGTCGTACCTGTCCTACGGCGTCAGCGCCAGCTGGCAGATCGACGTGTTCGGCCGCATCCGCCGCGCGGTCGAGGCCTCGGAACACGCGGTCGAGGAGAATGTCGAGGAACGGCGCGCGGTGCTGATGACCATGCTGTCGTCGCTGGTCAGCGACTACATGGTGCTGCGCGACACCCAGCTGCGGCTGGAGATCTCGAACCGCAACATCGGGGTGGCGCAGGAAGCCTACGACCTGACGCGGCGGCTGTATCTGGAGGGCGTGGGCAACACGCTGCAGATCGCCCAGGCGAAGGCCGAGCTGGACGCCCAGCAGGCGGCGCGCGAGCCGCTGCGCACCCATATCGCGCAGATCACCCACGCCATCGACGTGCTGATGGGCCAGGTGCCCGGCACCACCGAGGCCGAGCTGAAGGTGGCGCAGCCGCTGCCCCAGGTGCCGGACTTCCCGGCGACGGTGCCCTCGATCGTGCTGGGCAACCGGCCCGACATCCGCCGCGCCGAGCGCGCCTATGCCGAGGCGACGGCGCGGATCGGGGTCGCGGTGGCGCAGATGTATCCGAATTTCGCCATTCCGCTGAACTTCAACCCCAACGCGTCGGCGATGTACCAGGTGTTCGAGGCCGGGGCGCTGAGCTGGCAGTTCTTCATGCTGGCGTCGCTGCCGCTGATGCATGGCGGCAAGCTGACCGGGCAGATCCGCGCCGCCCAGGCGGCGGCGGAAGCCAGCCGCCTGACCTACCGCCAGACGGTGCTGGGCGCGTTCCGCGAGGTCGAGGACGCGATGGCGGCGTGGCATGACGACGTGGAGCACACCGAACTGCTGCACCGCGCCGCCGAGGACAGCCGGCTGGCCAGCGACCGGGCGCGCAAGCTGTATGCCGCCGGGCTGGTGGGCTTCCTGGAGGTGCTGACCACCGAGCGCACCGCCCTGGCCGCCGAGAACGCCGAGGCCGTGGCGCGGCTGGAGCGCCTGCAGGACGCCATCGACCTCTATACCGCCATGGGTGCCGGCTGGCAGGGCGTGGGGGTGACCGCATCCGCCCTGCCGGTGTCGCTGGAGAAGCAGAACGTCCTGGCGCGGGCGTTCCAGGATTGAGGGAAGACGTTTTTTTTGAAAAAAGAACCAGAAAACTTTTGATCTGTTCAGGGATTTTCTTGCGTTAGGCTACGGCGCGGTTGAAGATTGGTGGGACAGGCTGTCGATGATCATGACGGTCATGTCACCCTGCTCCACGTTTATTGACGATATACCTGGGATGCGCAGGCGGAAACGCTTCGGGTCATGACATTACCGTGCCACGGCATCCCGGGAAGAGCGGGCAGGTTGCTGGAGGAACACGCAATGCGTCTTTCGCGTGCCGATACGCTGCGCCCGATAGATCCCGGAATGGCCGGAACACAGATAGGCGACGAAACATCCCACCGCGAGATAGACGATATCCGCGGCACCGAAGAGTTCGATGCCCATAAGGGTGCAGGCCAGCGGCGTGTTGGCGGCACCGGCGAAGACGGCGACGAAGCCCACGGCGGCCAGCAGGTCCACCGGCGCGTGCAGCAGCGGCGCCAGCGCGTTGCCCAGGCCGGCACCGATGAAGAACAGCGGCGTGACCTCGCCGCCCTTGAACCCGGTGGCCAGGGCCGCGACGGTGAAGGCCAGCTTCCACAGCCAGCTCCATGCATAGTGTGCGGGACCGAAGAAATCGAGGATGGACGCGCCCCCCGGTTCGGGCGCCGTGATGCCGAGGCCAAGGTAATCCCGTGATCCGGCCAGGAAGACCAGCACGATGGTCAGCACGCCGCCGATGGCCGGACGCAGCCAGGCGACGGGGCACAGCGCCCTGAAGACGGCCCCCAGCCGATGCACCGCCTGGGCGAAGGCCAGGCTGGCCAGCCCGAAGGCGACCCCGGCGGCCGCTACCCTGGCCAGCAGCAGCGGATCGGCATGGAATGCCGTGCCGCCCGCGTCCGGATAGCCCCGGAATGGCAGCGTGTAGGTAACGTGATGAATCCCCCACGCATGGCAGGTCCAGTCGGCGGCAATGGCGGCGACGGCGACCGGGACGATGGCCGAATACTCCATCCGCCCGATGGACAGGACCTCCATCGCGAACACCGCGCCCGCGACCGGGGTGCCGAACACCCCACCGAATCCGGCGGCGATGCCCGCCGTCAGCAGGGTCCGGACCTCGCGCGCCGTCAGGCGGAACAGGCGCGTGAAGCCGCTGGCGATGCTGCCGCCGATCTGCACGGCGGTGCCTTCGCGCCCGACCGAGGCGCCGAACAGATGGCTGACCACCGTTCCGGCCAGGACCAGGGGCGCCATGCGCAGGGGCACGCCGCCGCCCGGTTCGTGGATCTGGTCCACGATCAGGTTGTTGCCGCCTTCCGCCTGGCGTCCCAGGACGTGATACGTCAGTCCGACGGCAACCCCGGCCAGGGGCAGGGCGTAGAGCAGGTCCGGATGATGGAGACGGTCGTCCGTTACCCGGTCGAGCAGCCAGAGGAACAGGGCGCAGAGGCTGCCGACACAGACGGCCATCGGCAGGAGCATGCACAGCCAACGGGCGGCGGCGCGGGCGGCAAGGATGCAGCCCGTCACGAACCGGGCCATGACGGCCACATACGGATCGCGGCGCGGACGAAACGAAAAAGGGATGTACATGGCTGCGAACGGATTCCTGCCCTTGTTGCCCGAAGGCGGTGGGTAGGAATCATCAGCCCCCGAAAGAGGCGGTTCGACCCGGACGGTCAGGCAGAAATCCATTGCCTGCGCCGACGTTAACCCCGAACCGGATGGCGGCGTCAAGATCGCGCGTGCCGGGCCGCGTGGGTGCGGGCCGGCGTTCCGGCTGCATATCTGCGCCGCGCATGGATGCTTGCATGGGGGGGAAATTTAGGGTGTGTTTCCCGGAATGTTCCACTTTCGGGGCGATGCGGAACGGCTTCGGGTCCATCGTCCCTCAATTCCGGCACCCCGGCTGCCGCGCCGGACCATGCGGTCCCGTCATGGCGTGTCGGCGGCGCCGTCGGTCCGAGGTCCCGTCATGAGGCGTTCGCGCATCTGGGTACTGGGGGGCGGTGCCGCCCTCGTTCTGCTGCTGCTGGCCGGCTGCTACCGCATGGCGGCGCGGCCGGAACAGGCGACGCTGACCCTTGCGGCCGGAACGGGCGCGCATCCGCTGCTGCCGCCGCCCAACCCGACGCTGCTGCCCACGGTGAATATCGCCACCCCGGTGGGCTGGGCGGCGGGGGCCACGCCCCGCGTGGTGCCCGGGCTGGCGGTGGCGGCGTTCGCCACCGGCCTGGACCATCCGCGCTGGCTGTACCGCCTGCCCAACGGCGATATCCTGGTCGCGGAATCGAATTCGCCCATGACCGATATCACGACGCTGAAGAACCGGATCGCCCGCTTCGTCATGGGGGCGGTCGGGGCGGGGGATAAAAGCCCGGACCGGATCATCCTGCTGCGCGACTCGACGGGGCGCGGGGTGGCCGACCAGCGGACGGTGTTCCTGGATCATCTGCGCTCGCCGTTCGGCATGGCGCTGGTGGGCGATACGCTGTACGTCGCCAATGCCGATTCGCTGGTGCGCTTTCCCTACCAAACGGGCCAGACCCGGATCGATGCGCCGGGGACCAGGGTGATCGACCTGCCAGCGGGCTATAACCATCACTGGACCAAAAACATCCTGGCCAGCCCGGACGGCAGCGCGCTGTACATCACCGTGGGGTCGAACAGCAATGTGGCCGAGCACGGCATGGCGGTCGAGGAAGGACGGGCGCGGATCGACCGGTTCGACATCGCCACCGGCACGCTGCGCCCCTTCGCCACCGGCCTGCGCAACCCCAACGGCCTGGCCTGGAACCCGCAGACCGGCGCGTTGTGGACCGCCGTCAACGAACGCGACGAGATCGGCAGCGACCTGGTGCCCGACTACATCACCGCCGTGCAGGAGGGCGCGTTCTATGGCTGGCCCTACAGCTATTACGGGCAGCATGTGGACGTGCGCGTGACGCCGCAGCGGCCCGACCTGGTGGCGCAGGCCATTGCACCCGACTATGCGCTGGGGCCGCATACAGCGTCGCTGGGGATCGCGTTTTCGCAGGCCAGCACGCTGCCCGAAGCCTGGCGGCACGGGCTGTTCGTGGCGCAGCACGGATCGTGGAACCGCTGGCCCAAGAGCGGCTATCGCGTGATCTACGTCCCGTTCGTCGACGGTGCCCCGGTGGAAGAGCCGCGCGAGGTGCTGACCGGCTTCCTGACCGCCGACGAAAAGCACGTCCACGGCCGCCCCGTTGGCCTGGCGCTGGACGGCACGGGCGCGCTGCTGGTGGCCGACGACGTGGGCAACACCGTCTGGCGCGTGACCGGCGCCCCGGGCATGCCGCAGGGACAATAATGAGGCGTCTGCTTGCCGTCGCCTGCCTGTGCGCCTTTTCCGCCGCGTGCACGGACGACCGCGGTACGGGCGCGCTGCATGCGGCGGTGTCGCGATGCCTGGCACGTTATCCGTTCCGGAAAGGCACCGCGTACGACCGGTTCCGCTGCATCGCCGCGGCCCATTTCCGATATGGTCCGGACGCGATCGGACCCAATTACGACCTGGTGTCGCAGACCGACATGGCTTCGTTACGCATCGGCCTGGACGTTGACGCCGGCACCCTGGACGTGCCCGAGGCCGAGACGGCCCTTCGCTGGGCCATGACCAAGGCCCAGAACCAGGCCATCCAGCGGACGAAGGGCCAGGGCACCGCCCCGCCGTCGCGGGCAGCGGGCCCCGCGACCGAGGGAGCCGTTACTGGGGCCGGGAAATAACGGCCGAATCCGATGATTTCGGATCGGGATTGAGAATGGTTGCGCCGGATTGCGGCGAATACGTATCGGATGTCGACTGATTCGGCGTAACGGGGGGATGGAACGCCGAAACCGGGCCGAACACGCCGCCGTCGGACCGCTTCATCGTGCTTTCGGGCTGGCGGGCGCATCCACGGGTGATAATGGAACAGATCCCGTCCGTGCCGACCATTTCGTCGTCGTCACCCGCATAATGCACGTCCGACACCCGGTCATGGTCCAGGCGGATTACCGCCGTGCAGGTCGTGCCGCCGCCGCCGCCAAGCTGCAGGATCGTCGTGACGACATCGCCCACCGGAATGAGTGTCGAACCCCCGTAGGTCGGCTGCGAATGCGTTCCGGTGTAGACGAAGATCTGGGTCGTATCGTTGAGCTGCTTGGTGGAGGTTGGAAGTCCGGCACACGCCTGCAGGTCGTAGGACGTCATCCCGATCATCGTCACCTGTGCCTTGTGGGCGGCCCGTGAATCGAAATATCCGCAGCCGCCCAGGCCGAGAGGAAACGAGGAGACGGCAAGCAAGCATAGAATGCGGCGGTTCATGTCCTGGATTATCCCTCCATCCCGATCCGAACGCGCCCGGCGCGGCACACCCGTTCGCCAAACCTAGTGCGCTCTTTCCGGTCGGCGCAAGGGCCCAGCGCGGCGTAAAATGTTTCTTCCATGGCGATACACAATGTTGCCGGAATTGTGTCCATATTATGTACGGATACTTCGCCATTGCCTTTCTCGTTCCGCACTCTCATCATGGACCATATCGTCAGCAGGGCCACGGCAACGGCTTCTTCGAAGGCCGCTCCGGCAGGGGCCATCATTCGGAACTGCATCGGAAAACGAAGGAGAATCCGCCGATCATGTCGCTACCGTCTCGTTGCAAATCGTTTGCCCGGCTCCCTCTCATGGCGGTGCTTCTGGCACTGGGGGCCTGCGTCAGCCCCGGACAGCCGCTGCCGCCGCCATTGCCGGCCGTGGCGAAGGCTGCCCCGCTGACGAGCGCGGATGCGGATTTCGTGCAGAAGCTCAACGAAATGGACGTGATGCAGATCGCGCTGGCGAAGAGTGCCGAAACCCATGCGGCGCGCAGCGATGTGGCGACCCTGGGTGCGACCATCGCCAAGGACCTGACGGGAAACCAGGACAAGCTGACGAAGCTGGTGGCGGCGCACGCCATCACCCTGACACCCAAGCCTTCGTCCGAAAATCAGAAAATTATCGACCGGATGCAGCATTTTCACGGCACCGCGTTCGACCGAAGCTATATCCGGTCCCTGTCACGCAACAGCGCCAGGATGAAACCTGTCATCGACGCCGAGATCGCCAGCTCGAAAAATCCGGACCTGGTCAAGCTTGCGAACGATACCAAGACCATGCTCGCCGCCTATGAAGCGCAGCTTGCATAGAGAGAAGGCTGTTTCCGAAGCCCGGCTGCCGGGCTTCGGAACATGGGCGGGCCCACGGCGTGGCGATCAGGGCGTCTGGCGCGTATCATGGCGGGGCAGGGCATGCCCGAAAATACGCGCGTAAAGATCCTGCCCGTAGCTTGTCGTCTCCGGCTCTCCGGGGCGGAGCCGGAAGGTACGGGTGCCGTTCTCCAGTCTTTCGGGCCGCAGGAACAGCGTATCGGCGCGATGGTTCGCGAAGAACCGGTGGGCGAAGCTGTACTGATGCGTCACGAAGAACACCCGGACGCCGACATCCTGAAGGCTGCTGACGATTTCGTAGGAAATATCGGAACCTTCCCGGTCATTGGTCGAGGCAAACGATTCGTTGAGCAACATGACCGAATGCGGCCGAAGCTGATCCACCAGCACGCTCATACGATGCAGCTCCTCATCGAATTTTCCGCTTTCGAGCGCGCGGTCTTCCTCGCGCTTGAAATGCGTGAACACGTTTCCGGCCGCGCCGGTACGCGGTGACCCGGCTCCGGCGAACAGCCCGCATTGTCCCATCACGAAGGACAGGCCGACGCTGCGCAGGAAGGTCGTTTTCCCCCCCTGGTTGGCCCCGGTGATGATGACGGTACGGTGCGGGCCCGTGGCGTCGATATCGTTGCCCACGACCTGCCTGTCCGATGTCAGTGCAAGGGCGACGTCATAAAGTCCGGTCGCCGCGAAATCATGGTCTTCGGAAGACTGGAAGTCCGGAAGGCAGGTCGGCAGCGCCAGTTCCACCAGCCGCGCGTGAAGATTGATCGCGCCGACATAGAAAGCCAGCTCGTTCCGAAGCGCGTTCAGGAAGGCAAGCACGTGGTCCTTCCCTTGTCCGAGCGCATCCGCCACGCGATTGAGCGCGCGATCGCGAATGTCGCTCAGGGCGCGTGCGCCGCTTTCGTCGCGTTCATTCAGCCGGAAGCTGTACCCTTCCGGCTTCCCCGCGAAGGCGCGTGCCAGCCAGTTGCCTTCCGGCGGCAGCGGCTTGCGCAGCACATGGTCGGTTGCCTTGTTCCCGACGCCCAGCCGGGCGGTAAACAGCATGCGCGGCCGGCTCAGGTCACTGATATAGCCGCGAATGCGTTCGAAGAAAGGGTCATCCAGTTCGCGGGAAAGCGTTTCGAACAGCGTCCGCAGGCCGCGCGACGTTGAACGGCCTCGTTCCGCGTCGCTGATGGCCCGCAGGCGCGTCAGGGTTCCCAGAAGCAGCTTCAGGACCGACACGGATTCGAATACGATGCTGCCGGGACTGCGAAAACCGGCATGAATATAGCTTTTGCGTTCCGCCTCGATCGCGTCCGAGGCCAGGCTGTACAGTTCCCGGACCAGGTCCTCCCGGTCGAGGCTTTCCGATGTGATTTCCTGCCGGTAGCGGATGTCTTCGGGGTCGGCCAGGGTGTTCAGCATCACGCGTGGGCTGACCCGGGCAATCAGCTCGTCGCCTGCCGCCATGGCGTCGAATATGACGTTCAGGCGCAAATCGTCGATCAGGGCGTCCGCCTGCGGCGGCAGGGGGGCTTTCGGATCGAGGTCCCGATCGCGAAAGAGCAGGTGGGCTTTCATGGTGCCTCCGTCAGGCGGCGCCGGATATCGGCGCCCGTGAGGTGATATTTATGGGCCAGGGAGGCAGCATAGACCCGTCCGTCGGAGGGTCGGCGGACGATCCTGAATGTCCGTGCGTCGTCGCGGTCCGGATCGACCGTACTGACCATGCTGACGATCGTGTGGGACAATGTCGCGATCTCATCGATGAAGGTCACGCAGACGCAGATCAGGTCCTGTCCGATGAAGTCCTCCAGAACGGCAGCGGACAGGCTGGCCGCGTCGTCGGCCGTCGTCGCGTTGAAGCTTTCGTTCATGATCACGAGGCTGCGCGGCGAGACATGCGTGACGATGTCGTGAATCCGCACCAGTTCGTCTTCCAGCTTGCCGCGCAGGTCGGCCGCGTTCTCCTCCCGCTCGAAATGCGTATGGATCTCGTCGACCAGGAACAGATGCGCTTCGCGTCCGGGAACGGGCAGTCCGAGACGGGCGAGATAGTGCAATTGACCGAATGCCCGGGCGAAGGTCGTCTTTCCGCCCTGATTGGGGCCGGTGACCATGATGATCCGTTCGGGGCCGGAGAGTTCGAAATCGTTCGTGACGACCGCCTTGCCGTCATCGACCAGCCGCACGGCCAGGGCGGGATCGAACATGTCGGCTACCCGCTCCGCCTTGTCGGTGTCCGACATGTCCGGGCAACAGAATGGCAGGCCCGCGGCACGCATCGGCGCGATGAAATCGGCATAGGCGAGGTAGAAATGCAGTTCCCTGTCCAGCCTGATCAGGACCGGATTTTCGTAGGTGGCGAAATCCTCGCAGAATGTCCGCAGGCGGTCGAACACGTTCGGATTCAGCCGTGCGACGAATGCGAGGATCGTCGCCTCGATATGATCGAGCCCCAGGGTGTCCTGCAGGTCCACGAGGTGGCTGCGGACGTCGCCCTGCCGGAACCGCGCAAAGGTGTCCTCGATTTCCGCGCTGTAATCGCTTTCGCGTCCGGGATGCTGGACCCGGAAATCCCCTTCGCCCACGGATACCGCATACACAATGTCCTCCAGGTCTCGCGCGATCGCCTCCCCCTCGTCGGCGAGGCGGCGGAAATGGTCCGATGAGAGATGCGTGTCGAGCCACCGCGCCAGCATGCCGACGGCGTCGGAGGTCGGTTTCAGCCCGTTCAGGGCCCGGTCGAGGTCCCGGACGGCGGATCCGTACATCCTTGCGGCATCGAGGAACCAGCGCCGCGCCGACCATTCGTCCTGGCTTTTCCCGACCATCTGCTGTTGAGCGCGGCTGCTCTGGATCTTCCGCGTGAAAGCGCGGCACGCCGCGCCGATATCCGGCTGCTCGAGATCCTGCCAGAACGCCTGGCGATAGCGGATCGTCCCGAGATCCGGCGCCGGCGTGCAGAATACCCGGTCGAGCCCGAACATCTCCCGCCCGGCGGTCATCCGGTCGAGGATCTGATCCAGGCAGAGGTCGTGGAAGCAGCGGGGTTCGGGTGCCGGACGATCGGGCACCGGCTCGGTCCGGGCCTGCATCGCGGGGTCGGGATTCAGAATGCTTTCGAAACCGATGGCATCGTGCGCCGCCATGGTGCGGTATCCTTCCGGCATTGCTGTCACGGAAGGATGCAAGACGTCCTGCCGCAACACACGGGATGCGAGCAGGAGTCATCAGCCCTGGGGGCGGTTATACGGAGGTACTCCATCTCCGACCGGACGGCGTAAGCCCTCCGATAGCCACCTCAACGCACGAAACGCCGCCAGGTTGACGGACGGCCGGAAATCGAATCCGCGCCCCCTCGATTTTCAGCCGGATCGGGAACCGATCGGGAAAAGGCCGTTTCCTGTTCGCGGGCAGGCGATTATGCTTGCCCGTGACCCGTTCCCTTGGACCCTGTTTTTACCGCTGTTTTCAACTATGTTGTCCTGGCAGGAGGCGTGAGCATGCGCATTCTCGTCGTTCTCGACCGGCCTGACACCGTGACCTTCACGCTCGAGGTGGCCGGGCAACTGGCGGACCGGTTCGCGTGCCGGGACATTCGTCTGCTGCATCCCCAACTGGAAGACGATCCCGATTTCAGGGCACCGGACGAGGGCATGCCGACGCGGGAAGACCGCCTGCGTTTCGCGCGGTCCGTGTCCGACCGTGCGGACCGGCTTCGCGCCGCCTGCGCGGACTGGATCACGGCGTCGGGCCGAACCGCGACCGCCCGCTGGATCGAGATAGCGGGGGATGTCCAGAAGATCGTGGCGCGCGAAGCCGCGAACGCCGACCTGACGGTTCTGAGCCGCCCGCGCCCGAAGGACCCCGCATTCGTCGGACAGGCCTTCACCGGCGCGTTGTACGATGCGCAGTCCACGGTCGTGATCGCGCCCCTTCATCATCACCCGACCGTCGGCGCGCGGCCCGTCATTGCCTGGCGTCCGTCCCACGCGCTCGAACGCGCGATCGCATCGGCCACCCCCTTGCTGTCCAGGGCGGAGGTGGTCACGTGGGTCATCGGTGAGGGCGGACACGGGACGGTCGAACTGCCCCCGGTGGCGGCCCAACTGGAATCCAGGGGGGTCAGGACCGTCGTCGATCGGTTCACGCTCGACGATGGCGATCCCGGCGAGCAGATCCGCGCCCATGCCCTTGCGGCGCAGGCCGACCTCCTGATCATGGGGTCCTACACCCATCCGCGCTTCGTCGAATGGCTCTTCGGCGGGCCGACGCGCGATATCCTCGCCCATGGTACCCTCCCGATCCTGACCCACCATTGAGAGGCTGCTTCAAAAGCTCCGCTGCCGGCGATCCGACGCGCGTTTCCTGCGCTCCGATGCTCATGGCCCATAAGGCCACTCCGCTTCGGTGCTCGGAAACGCACGACGGGCACGACCCTTCGGGTCGCTCTCGCTCAGCAGCGCGCCTGTCCGGTCAGGCTCCGAGGCTCCACCCCGACAGGGATTGAACCGACGTGACGAATTTTCTTCCGACGCTCTGGATTGCTCTCGCGGGTGCCGCAGGCACGCTCCTGCGCTACTGGATCGGGCTGGCGACGCTGCGCTGGAGCCAGTCGCTGCCCTGGGGCACGATCCTGATCAATGCGACCGGCTCGTTCGCCATCGCGTTCTTCGGCAGCCTGACCGTCGCGGGCGCGCGCTTCCCGCTGTCCGATACGCAAAGGGTGGTCTTCATGGTCGGGCTGTGCGGCGGATATACGACCTTTTCCTCGTTCAGCCTCCAGACGCTCGATCTGCTGCGGAATGGCGCGCCGGTCAGGGCTTTTCTCAATGTCGGGTTGTCGGTCGTCCTGTGCATGGCGACCGTCTCGGCCGGTTACCTCGCCGCCCAGGCCGTCAATCACGCGCACGCGCGCCGGCTTCATCAGGCATCGTGAAAAAGCCGCCTGACGGGCAGGGCGTGCACCGCCCGGATACCGGGCGGCCCTGGGGGCCGCCCGCCATGTCCGAGCAGGGTCAGACGCGCAGTGCCGCGACCGTTTGGTGGGCGGCTTCGATGGCGGCGGCGCGCTGGTCTTCTCCACGGCTGACGCCTTCGGCCACGATGACCTCCGGGGTGGCGATGCCGATGAAGCCCAGCGCGGTGCGCAGGTAGGTTTCCGTGTGTTCCGCCGTGGCGTAGGGCGTTTCCTGGCCGTAGAAGCTGCCGCGCGACAGCGCCACGATCACGCGCTTTCCTTCCACCAGACCCTTCACGCCCTCGGGGCCGTATTTGAAGGTCCGGCCCGGGACCAGGACGCGGTCGAGCCAGCTCTTGAGCTGCGTGGGGATGGTGAAATTATACATCGGCGCGCCGATGACCACGATATCGGCGGTCAGGAACTCCTCCAGCACGGCCTGGCTCTCGGCGCGCTCGACCTCGTTGCCGGGGACCGAGGCCGGGTGGTCGGGTGGCAGGTTGGCCAGCGTCATGTGCGACAGCGGGTGGGCCACCAGGTCGCGCCGCGTCACGGTCAGGTCCGGCTGCAAGGCCCGGACATGCGCCACGACGGCGGCGGACAGCGTGCGGCTGACCGAACTGTCCTCGGGCAGGATGCTGGCGTCGAGATGCAGGAGTTTCATTGCGTCGGTCCTAGGTATATGTTTGTAACCGAGGATATGTTTGCCACTGTCACCACGGCGCGCAAGGGGGCACATTCTTGATACGCGGGAACATGCATGTAACCGGGGAGGCACCCGATCCGGGCCAGGGAAACTGCCGCAAGATCAGTCCGGTCCTGGCGCGCCTGGGCGACAAATGGAGCGTGCTGATCGTCATGCAACTGGGCAACGGGCCGCGCCGGTTCAATGAAATCCGCCGCATGGTCGACGGCATTTCCCAGCGCATGCTGACCCTGACCCTGCGCGGGCTGGAGCGCGACGGCATGGTAACGCGCACGGTCTATCCGACCATCCCGCCCCGCGTGGACTACGAACTGACGCCGCTGGGCCGGTCGCTGCGCGAACCGGTGCAGGCGCTGGGGACCTGGGCGATGGCCAACCTGGACAAGATCGAGATGGCGCAACGGGAATTCGATAGCCGGAAAGCGTGAGGGATCAGGGCACGCGAACCAAATAGCGTCGTGACGAGGTGCCCGGCGGATGCGTGAATATCGCGGTGAAGGCGGCGGGATGTAAGACTGGCAGCTTGCGCCCTCATGTCGGGCATACGCGCCTGTGAATAGCTTTCCGCATAGCGGACATAAGCAGCACAATCTCTCGCGGCCGAGTTGGGGCCGTTTTCTGCCTGTCAGGTTTCAGGCACGACAAATGGGAAGCCGACCTTCGCGCAACAACTCGCTGATGCCGGCAAGCCCCCTCGGACGAATCAGCAGGATGGTCGCGTTAGTTTACGTCGACATTACGGCCAATCGTGTCGCTGGTTACACGCCCGAGGGTGGTACGACACTCTACGATATAGCGCCACGATAGCGGTTGGTTCGAGGGGCCCGCTTCAGCGTTGATCGACGCCGATCCGCAGCCAAGCTGAGACTTGTACAATTCGATCGTCCTGGACATTTGCTGCAATACGTGCGATAGCGCTGCCATGATACCATCATGCATCGACCTATTTGCCGGTTGTGGCGGGCTCTCGCTCGGTCTTGGAGCCGCCGGTTTCTCGACCCTGTTCGCGATCGAGGCTCATGCTGATGCATTCGATACCTACCGAGCCAACTTACTTGACAGTGGCAGGAACCGCCATAGTTGGCCGGCATGGCTCGACAAGCGAGCGTGGCAGGCTCAGGATGTACTTGTCCATCATGAAACGGAACTTGCCGAGTTACGCGGGAAGGTCGACTTGGTCGCCGGCGGACCACCATGCCAAGGCTTCAGCATGAATGGCCTCCGGCGGCCTGATGATCCACGCAGCAAAATGGTGGACGTCTATCTCCATTACGTCGAAATCGTCCGTCCACGCCTAATTTTGTTGGAGAATGTGGTTGGCTTCCGCTCGATGAAGCATCGCACAGGCGGAACTTACAGCGATTATACCAAGCGTAGGCTGGAAGCCTTTGGCTACGACACCTGGATTGAAATCTTACGGGCTGCGGACTGGGGCGTTCCGCAGCGCAGGCCGAGGTTTGTACTCATCGCTGCACCAAAGGGCACACTACCCGGCATTGATCCAATGCAACGCTTGCGCGTCGCCAGGAAAGCATTCCTTGTCGCACGAGGGCTTGGGCCGGATCATACGAGCGCCAGTGCCGCGATCTCAGACCTTGAGGAAAGCGATATGGAACCCGGACTTGACAGCGAATGGGGCCATCTCGGTTTCCGGGCGCTGAAGCGCTCGCGGGAAGCAGCGACTCCGTACCAGCGACTGATGAGGGTTGACAGCCTTAATCAGCCCGGCGACCTCAGGTTGCCTAGGCACAGCACCGCCTCAGTCGGGCGGATGCGGGACATATTGGACAATTGCGAACGCGGGGTTTGTCTGAGGCCAGTGGACCGGGAACGCCTAGGCATCAAGAAACGCTCAACCACGCCGCTCGCCCCGGACGGGCCCGCTCCTACCATTAGCACGCTACCGGATGACTTCGTGCACTATTCCAAGCCACGGGCAATGACGGTCCGGGAGCACGCGCGCTTGCAATCCTTCCCAGATTGGTTCTCGTTCAAGGGACCCTACACAACCGGCGGCAGCCGCCGGCGGGATGCATGCCCGAGGTTCACTCAGGTCGGGAACGCGGTGCCACCGCTTTTGGCCGAGGCACTTGGGGAGATGCTTATGGGCCTCTTAGCCGTCCAAAAGCGTGACGAGTCGCCTCATCTCGCGGAAAGCCTCAGTATGCTCGGCGAATACCCGACGGATGTCCGCAAAATCGTTGACGGTGATTTCGCCGCTACCTTGTAGTATCCATCCCGCATCTCCCTCGACCTCCACTACATGGCCGAGAAGGTTACGCTTGCGGAGGACCTTCTGGTCATATTGAGCACTGGACTTGCGTAACTCGCGCAACCGGTCTGCATCCGCGTCGTTCAGGCCAAAAGTAGCAGGGCTAGCAGCGGCAACCTGTGTCAGCCGGCGAAAATGCTTAAACAGCTTCATGCTATCGACTGCCCGGGTTTCAATGCGAGCAAGCAGGTCTTTAGCTTTCGACTCCTCATATGCCTGCTTGGCTTCGTCCAAGAACTTCAGGACGTCACTATCAAGGCTTTCGATCTTGCCTGCGCAATTCGGATCCCGGGCGCACATCGACAACATTGCAACCTTCATGAGATCATCGCATTCGGCCACTACCCGCATGGCGAGCCCCCTCATGCCGGATAGCCTGTCAA
Organism: Gluconacetobacter diazotrophicus PA1 5; assembly: GCF_000021325.1. Lineage (GTDB taxonomy): Bacteria > Pseudomonadota > Alphaproteobacteria > Acetobacterales > Acetobacteraceae > Gluconacetobacter > Gluconacetobacter diazotrophicus. The sequence goes on from NC_011365.1 coordinate 2,921,038, forward strand.
GTGATCGTGCCGTTTGGTCTATCAACTCGCCAGCACGCTCTGTAAAGCGCCCGCGTGAACAGCAGTACACGCCTTCGACCGCCTTGCTGGCGATCAAACTGCGAAGCTCCTGCTCCTCGGCGCTGCCCGAATAGAAAAGAATGGTCGTCGAAGGAAATAGCTCGCGAATGACCTTGCCCCCTGAAATGCCCTCGCATTGAAGTAAGGTCTGTCCACTGGAGACAGACGATGAAGAAAGCGCGATTTACGCAGGACCAGATTATCGGGGTCCTGAAAGAGCATCAGGCGGGCGCTACGGCTGCGGATCTGTGCCGCAAGCACGGGATCAGTGACGCGACCTTCTACACCTGGCGGTCGAAATACGGCGGGATGGAGGTGTCGGAAGCGCGGCGCCTCAAGGCTCTTGAAGAAGAGAACGCGAAGCTGAAGCGGCTTCTGGCGGAGAGCGTGATGGACGTCTCGACGCTGAAGGAACTACTGGCAAAAAACTCGTGACGCCCGGTTTGCGGCGGGAAGCCGTGACCTGGGCGATCCGGGAGAAAGAGTATTCGCAGCGACGGGCCTGCCGGCTGATCGGCATGGACCCGAAGACCTGGCGCTATGCGTCACGCCGCCCGGATGATGCCGCAGCGCGCGGGCGGCTGCGCGAACTGGCTGGGGAGCGACGGCGATTTGGCTACCGGCGACTGCATATCCTGCTCGGCCGGGAAGGAATGACGATGAACCACAAGAAGCTGTTCCGGCTGTATCGCGAAGAGGGGCTGTCGGTCCGCAAGCGTGGCGGCCGGAAACGGGCGCTGGGCACGCGCTCGCCGATGATGCTGCCCGACGGGCCGAACCAGCGCTGGAGCCTGGATTTCGTCTCGGATGCATTGAACAACGGACGGCGCTTCCGGGTGCTGACGGTGGTCGACGACTACACGCGCGAATGTCTGGCGCTGGTGGCGGACACCTCGTTATCAGGCGAACGCCTCGGTCGTGAACTCGACCGGATCGGCGAGCATCGCGGCTGGCCGCTGATGATCGTTAGCGACAATGGCACCGAGATGACATCGAACGCGATCCTGGCCTGGCAGCAGAAGCGATCGGTGCTGTGGCACTATATCGCACCGGGCAAGCCGCAGCAGAACGGGTTCGTCGAGAGCTTCAACGGCCGGTTCCGCGACGAATGCCTCAATGAGCATCTGTTCCGTAACATCGCCCACGCTCGGACGGTCATCGAGGACTGGCGGGCCGACTACAACGCCGTCAGGCCTCACACCAGCCTCAATGGCATGACGCCAGAGGCTTTCGCTCAACACGCCACCAAGGCATACAACAATACACAGACCCTAACTCAAAACTGAGGGCACGTTCGGGGCAGGGTCACGAACCCTCGGCGCTAGCTCATCACCTTTCTCGTCGCGCAAGCGGTAGTCCAGCAAGATGAGGTCATACATATGATAGAGTTGGTGCTTACGCGAGAGGTCATCGATCCCGGTCCCATTTGGAATTGTTTCGATGCGCGCTAGAAAGCCCGCATCTTGCACCCTGCGCTTGAGTGCTTGCTCCTCCTCTGGGCTAAACGAATCCTCTATCCATAGGATTCCTAGGTCGAGATTCATTGCCGTTCCCCCGGGACAACGATGTCGAAGTCAGCTCGCGTTCCATCTCCTGCAAGCTCGATGGTGCCGCCCATTCCCTCGACTATCTGGCGAATGCTGTACAAGCCTAGTCCAGTGCCGTTGGCAGAACCGGTATAGCCCCGCTCGAAAATCTTGGACGGGTCGACCTTGCGCCTGTCGATACCCAGGCCATCGTCGATGACCCTGATAAGCACGGAGTCCTGCCCCTTGCGCGTGGCCTTGAACTCGATCTTGCTCGCTTTCGCCTTGCGTGCGTTATCCAGCAGGTTGTCGACGAGAACTGCTACGTCCACGGGGGAGAATTCCCGTTCCAGCGCCAGATTGGCGGCATCAAAGGTAGCGGCTGGCATGCCAGGAATACCAACAAGGCGAACCTCGAAATACTCGGTGAGAAATTGGAGCAAGTCGCCGTGCACCTTGTCGGTTTCCAAATCGACACGGATGTTCGGTGCAAATGACAGAACGGTGCGCAAGCGATCCCCGGATAAGCTTGCGCCGGCGATCGAGACCGATGCACGACGGGCGGACTGGCGGATCGTGGCGAGCAGATCCTCGACGTCCCCGAGGTCATCGATTTCTTTTGGCATCACGGCCGCAGCCAGAATGTTCCGCACCTCATGCGCCATGTTCTCGATTGCCGCGCGCACATGCCCGAGGTGTATCGTGGCTTGGTGCATGAGCAACTGGATGCGCTCGACATCGACATCCTGGCTGCTCCCGAGGAACGCTGCCTGCTTCTCTAGCGCCGCAATCCGCGCATCGGCGGTGGCCCGCTCCGCCATCGCGCGCAGGGCGGCTTGGCGAGCTTCGTCGCGCGACGCCCGCAATTCAGCGATCCGCCTCCTCGCTTCCTCTACCTGGCCAAGCAAGGAGACATCGCTGCGGCTCTCCGCAACCGCCGACATCGCCTTGAGCGCATCGTCAGTGATCTTGTCGGGATCGTCGGCCACGCGGACGAGTTCTGTATCGTAGTACAGGATTTCGACGTCCTTCGATCGCGCAAGCGAACCAACTATACCAAGGACGCGCTCGCGTGCCCGGTCAGTTTCAAGGCCTTCGGATGTATCACGGTCTTGATCAGGCCTGTCCTGCCAGTTCACGCCGACCACATAACGCTCAAGCCGGAAGATCATATGACGGCGGATCGCTTCATACAGCGCGCGACTCCGCGCATCTTCGATCAGGCCCGCGTCCCGGCTCGACACTTCTCGGAACATCTTGGGCGGCGCTGTTACATCAACCCGCCCGATGATGTCGCGCGTACCAAGGTAGCGGGATTGGCCTTGCTGCTTCCTGCGGTTCAATCCGAGGGTGTCGTCAAACTCATCGCCGATTGGCGAGACACGGAACCCATTTAGGAAAAGGAAAACGCTCCCGAACTCCACGGGCCGCACGCTCATGCGAGACGTAAAAGTATGCTTAGCTGACCTGTTGAGGAAGTATACCTGCCCTTCGACGCGGCAGTCAGTAAGTTCGTCATAGGGAGAAGGCTCACGGATTGCATATATTTTCCGACCACGATCGAAAAGCGTCGTGTCAACACGGCCGTCCGCGACGGTTACCTCGATCCGGCTTGTCTTCTCCCTGAGTATGTCAGCAATGTTATTCCCTACCGGACCATCGACGCCCTCCATCCTCTCCTCGGACCCATCTACCAGCCAGGTCGAGACGGCGACATGACTGGTCGTACCGAATGGGTCGATGAGCTTAGCAAGATCCCTGCGCAACCGGCGGATGGCGTTTTCGTTCCACTCCTGCCGAGTGCCCTTAATGACGAGCATCGTTCCATGCTGGGGTGGAGGCTCGGCATTTGCGATCCTGGGAAACGATGGCGCCGTCCCAAGTTCGACTTCGACTTCCTGAAACTCCTCAGTGCTATCCTGTTCGAAGCGCGTCCAGTCGATTTCAAGCCTTGAGATCCAGTTGCCGCCTTCGGTGCGGCTATAGAGTTCCAAGCCATCCCCGAGCGTGTCGCATGCGAAGCGGCCAATCCCCTTGCTCCCCGCGAACGCGATCTTGTCACGATAGTTATCTGAAGCTGAAAGTGCCTTCTCGGAGTAGGCGACGAATAGCCACTTGTCGCGAATATCCGTCGACGTCATCCCCTTGCCATCGTCGACGATGGTGATGGAAGCCTCACCCGGATCAAACTCGATGTCGACCCTCGTCGCCCCGGCATCGAATGAGTTCTTCACCAACTCGAAAATCGCCACGAACTCGTTCGTGACCAGATCGCGCCCGATAATGTCCTTAAGATGCGAGCTGACTCGGAAGGATTCTCGTGTTGTCATGCTGACAACTTAACGTAGTTTGATCCAGCCACAAAACAATGAACCGCCACGGTTACCCCACCCAGTTGGCCTGATCCGGCTTAAGCCCGTAATGTGGATCGTAAGTTGCCCCGAACAGCCAGCATGGGAAAACTGACTTTCCCTACCCATCTGTCTCTTTTGCACGGTCGCACGCAGGAGGCAAGTTGGCAGACTTCCTTGAGCCTCTGGAACGATCACGCCGCATGGGGCGGATCAGGTCACAGGACACGAAGCCAGAGATCGCGCTCCGACGGGCATTGCACCGGCTCGGGTTACGCTTCCGCCTAGGTGGCGCAGGATTGCCCGGGCGCCCTGATATTGTACTACCACGCCATCGTGCCGCGGTATTCGTTCACGGTTGCTTCTGGCACCGCCATCCCGGTTGCAAGGTTGCATCGACGCCAAAGTCGAATACTGACTTTTGGGTTGCAAGATTCGACCGAAATGTTGCCCGCGATGGGAAGGTCATGCGGGAGCTCCAGGAGTTAGGCTGGAACGTTTTTGTAATCTGGGAGTGCGAGCTTTCCGCTAAGTCGCGCTTGAGCCCAACGGCCACCCAGTTGGCGGCGCAAATACGCGAGAGAACTATCACCAGCATAGCCGGGGTTCTGCCACAGACTGGATGAATGCCAGCATCGACCGCACTCGCCTCCCGCGCGCGCTACCAGACGCCGATCATATAGATGAAGGGTCACAACGAGCGCATCACGATGATCACAAAGTGCTCTCGCAGGGCGGGGTACACAACGGCGCGACTCCAGCCGGCTGGACGGCTTTTTCCGACGTCAGCGGTTTCGACGATCCCGACGCGGGAACAGAGGAAACTGGGAATTAAACCGGGGGGCTGCGCGATCCCGGCGAACCGCGCAATAGGTGCGAACAGAACCGTCCGGCAGGAGAACCGGAGCTCAGTACGATAGCCCGCATCAAGCCATGCCTAGCATTTTTGATCTTGGGGGCACCACGCCTTGCGCATGTCCGCTTTCGGGGAGCGTCTAGCAGGCTGTCGGGTTGGGGTACCTGGCTCTGGCGATCTGCGGTAAGCTTTCAGGATGAGCAGCTTCATTCCGTTTGATCGATCGCAGCCGTATCTTCTGCCGCCGGATCTGAAGTCATGGCTGCCGTCGGACGATGTGGCGCATTTCATCGTGGCGGCGGTAGAGCGGGTGCCGTTGAGGGCATTTTCCGTTCCTGTGCGGACTGGCGGCAAGGCGCAGTATCATCCGCGCCTGATGCTGGCGCTGCTGATTTACGCCTATGCGAACGGCGTGTTCTCATCGCGTCGGATCGAACGGGCGACATATCGTGATATCGGTATGCGCTTTGTGGCGGCGAACCTGCATCCTGACCATGACACGATCGCGACGTTCCGGCGCGGCAACCGCACGGCGATCGAGGCAGCGTTCATGCATGTACTCCTGCTGGCACGCGAGACGGGACTGGTGCGGCTTGGCACGGTGTCGATCGACGGCACGAAGATCGATGCCAATGCCTCGAAATACCGTTCCATTCGTTATGATCGCGCGAAAGAGCTGCGCGAGAAACTGGCCACCGATATCTCCACCCTGATGGAACGGGCAGAGGCGGCGGATACAACCGATGTGGATCATCAGGCGTTGCCGGAGGAACTGGCCCGGCGGGAGGCTCTGAAGGCAAAGCTGGATGAAGCCTGTGCGCGACTGGAGGCGGAAGCCCGCGAGCAGGCCAAGACCGCCCGACCAGAATATGAGCGCAAGAAGGCAGCTTTTGATGCGAAGCGGGGACGGCGCGGTCGGCCGCCGAAAGAACCGGACGATGAACCGCCACCAGACCGGCAGATCAACCTGACCGATCCGGACAGCAAGCTGATGCGCCGCTCCGACGCGCATGAATACCGGCAAGCCTACAATGCCCAGGCCGTGGTTTGTGCCGAGGGCAGCCAGTTGATCTTGGAAAATGGCGTCGTTGCGACGACGGCGGACGCGCCCAGCTTCGCCGCCACCATCCTGGGTATGGAGGAGAGGATCGGCCTGCCACGAACCGTCCTCGCCGACACGGGTTTCGCCAGCGGCAAAGCCGTCGAAACGTTGCAGGCCAGCGGCGTGGACCCGCTGGTCGCCATCGGACGCCCTGTGAATCGGCGCCCTTATGACTTCCGGCCAGAACCGCCACCCAGGGAGCCGCGCCGGATCACCGAGCCCTGGCGCCTGGAAATGAAGGCCAGGCTGCAACAGAACCCGGCAAAAGCCCTTTACGCCTTACGCAAGCAGACCGTCGAACCGGTCTTCGGTATCATCAAGAGCGCCATGGGCTTCACCCGTTTCCATCTCCGTGGCCTCCCCAACGTCGCAACAGAATGGACGCTCGTCGCCCTCGCATATAATTGCCGTAGGATCACGCGACTGACGGCCGCATAAACGCCGTCGTCGCCGTCACTCATCACTACGGCAGCGCCCAATCCGACAGCCTGCTAGACAATCTTAGACGACCGGCATTGGGACGCACAGCGACTGTCACACGCAGCTGACTGAACGGCAGGATACATAGTTTGGGCGCTCCAAAGCGGACAGGCCGAATCCCCCCCCTTTCGGACCTACGTCCCGCCAAGTCGGACTTACGCGCTGTCCAAGCTGACGTCCGCTTCTGAGAGCCCGATCCGAAAGTTTTTGAACAATACCAGCCTGTTGTGATTCATCCGTCTTTGCGAAGAGATGGAGTGAATGGTGACATGGACTGGTATTGCCCGACGTGAACATAGCCGGGAAGGGTTGCGATATCCATCGGATATGACGGACGGGGAGTGGGCTTTGATCATGCCATTTGTACCCCCGGCGAAACGGGGCGGTCGCCCCCGCACTACGGATATGCGCGAGGTGGTCAACGCGATGCTCTACATAGCCTCGGCCGGGTGTGCGTGGCGCCTGCTGCCGAAATGCTTTCCGCCGGTCTCGACCGTCAGGCGCTATTTTTACGCCTGGCGTGGTGCCGGAGTGTTCGAAGTCATGAATACGGTGCTGGTCATGAGCCTGCGCGAGATCGAGGGGCGTGAAGCCTCTCCGAGCGCGGGCGTGATTGACAGCCAGTCGGTGAAAACCACGGAAAGTGGCGGGCTTTCGGGCTATGACGCGGGGAAGAAGGTCAAGGGCCGCAAGCGCCATATTGTGACGGATACCTGCGGCTTCCTGATCTTTCTCCTCGTTCATGCCGCCGACATCCAGGACCGTGATGGGGCTGTTGATGTCCTGGCAGCGATACGCAGGCGCTTTCCCTGGCTGCGCCACATCTTCGCTGATGGCGGCTATGCTGGCGACAAATTGCGATCCGCGCTCGCCTCCATGGGAAAATGGACCCTTGAAATCATCAGGCGGTCCGATACGGCGAAGGGCTTTCAGATCCTGCCGCGCCGCTGGGTGGTTGAACGGACATTCGCATGGCTGGGACGGTGCAGGCGGCTCGCCAAAGACTGGGAACAATCCATTGCTTCCTCAACCGCATGGACATTGATCGCCTCGATCCGAATGCTCACACGACGGACAGCAAGGCATTGTCACGGTTGAAGAACTTTCGGATCGGGCTCTGAGGCGTGGCCGAGCCCTCAAATTCGCACACCTGGCGCCACGCCATTGCGATGGTGAATATAAATGGGAATGGAACTGGCGTTGAGATCCCGGTCGCGCCAGTCGGGGGCCTGCTTCCTGATCGTATCGGCCGGCGGAGACGGTCAGGCGGGGTTCGCCAATAGCCGGAGGGTTGCTTCGTCCTTGTGGCCTTTGAACCAGCGATCGAGCATTGTCTGGAATGGTGCGTCGGCGCCGGCTTCGATGAACAGGGTGAGCGACGAGCGGAGCTTGGCGGCGTCGATGTTGCCGAATACGGTTTCGGCGGTGGTGGGGGGCAGGTCGTGGAGTGCGGCCACGCATTGCCGCAGGCGCGTGCCCAGGACCGGGTGGTCGAGATAGGCGCGTGCCTCGTCGAGCGAGCGGATGGCGTAGGTCCGCGCCATCGTGCTGGTGCCGAGCCCGGCGATCTGCGGGAAGATGAACCACATCCAGTGGCTGCGCTTGGCGCCGTGCCGGATTTCGGCCAGCGCCGTGTCGAAGCTGTCGGTCTGGGCGGTGACGAAGCGTTCGAGATGGAAAGGGTCGGTCATGGGCTGAATCCCCGTTCACTGTCGGGACGGACGCTGCACGCGATGTCCGCCGGCAGTCAAATCATTCGGTCACGCCTGAAGATGCGGTGCCAGCAGGTCGGCCAGCCAGTCGATGAAGGCGCGGACCCGGTGTGCGACGTGCTTGCGGTGCGGATACAGCACGCTCATCGGCAGCGGGGCGGCGCGCCAGTCGGGCAGCACTTCGACCAGCGTGCCCGCGTCCAGGTGCGGGCGGACGTCGTAGGCCGGGACCTGGATCAGGCCCAGCCCGGCCAGGCAGCAGGCGATCTGGGCCTCGGCGCTGTTCACCGTCACGCGGCCGGGCAGGGCCAGGGTGCGGGGCGTGTCGTCCTCGGTCCACTCCCAGTCCTCGATGCGGCCGGTTGTGGGCGAGGCGTAGCGCACGGCGCAATGGCCCGGCAGGTCGGCGGGGGCCAGCGGGACACCGTGCCGCGCCAGGTAGGCGGGGCTGGCGACGTTGATCAGCCGCAGGGTGCCCAGCCGGCGCGCGATCAGCGCGGAATCATGCAGCGGGCCGACGCGCAGCGCGCAGTCGATCCCGTCCTCGACCAGGTTCACCGCCCGGTCGGTCACGCCCAGTTCGACGTCGATGGCGGGATAGCGTGCCAGGAAGTCGGGCAAGGCCGGGGCGACGATCAGCCGGCCGATGCGCCCGGGCATGTCCGCCCGCAGCACGCCGCGCGGCCCGGCGGCGTCGCGGCGGAAGAGGTTTTCCGCATCCTCGACGTCCGCGATCAGGCGGACGCACTGCTCGTAGAACGCCGAGCCGTCCGGTGTGGGGGCGACAATGCGTGTAGTGCGGGACAGCAGGCGCGTGCCGACCCGGGCCTCGAGATCGCGGATCGCAGTGGACACCGATGAGCGCGGCATGCCCAGCGTGTCGGCCGCGCGGGTGAAGCTGGCGGTTTCCACCACCCGGGCGAAGATGCGGAACAGGTCGATCCGGTCCAAGGCGTGCTCCGGGGAAAGCGTGCTGCGGGGAAGGGTGTCCCCTTCCTGCCAGCATGTCCGGTTTGTTCGGATTCCGCGACAGGTGTTGTTTGGAATGGCGCGTTTATCGCCGATTTCGGGATGATACTGTCCCCCTGACGGGAGCCTGCGGTCCAGCGGGCGCCGGGAGAGGGAGGCATGACATGGCCGATCACGGTATAACCGGAAAGACGGTGCTGATCGCCGGCGGGGCGAAGAACCTGGGCGGGCTGATCGCGCGCGACCTGGCGGCGCAGGGCGCGCGGGCGATCGCGATCCACTACAACAGCGACGCCACCCGGCCCGAGGCCGAGCGGACGCTGGCCGACATCCGGGCAGCCGGGGCGCAGGCGGTGGCGTTCCAGGCCGACCTGACGCAGGCCGGGGCCAATGCGGCACTGTTCGCGGACACCATCGCCGCGATCGGGCGGCCGGACATCGCGATCAACACCGTCGGCCGGGTGCTGAAGAAGCCGATCCTGGAGACCAGCGAGGCCGAATTCGACAGCATGGTCGCGATCAACACCAGGGCCGCCTATTTCTTCATCAAGGAAGCCGGCCTGCACCTGAACGACAACGGCAAGCTGGTGACGCTGGTGACGTCGCTGCTGGGGGCGTACACCCCGTTCTATTCCACCTATGCCGGCACCAAGGCGGCGGTGGAGCATTTCACGCGCGCGGCGTCGAAGGAATTCGGCGCGCGGGGCATTTCGGTCAACGCGGTGGGGCCGGGCCCGATGGATACGCCGTTCTTCTACGGGCAGGAAGCGCCGGAGGCCGTGTCCTATCACAGGCAGGCGGCGGCGCTGTCGGCCTTCAGCCCCACCGGGCTGACGGATATCGCGGACGTGGCCCCCTTCATCCGCTTCCTGGTGTCCGACGGGTGGTGGATCACCGGCCAGACGGTGCTGATCAACGGCGGCTACACCACCAGGTAACCCGACCCGGCCGGGACGCGCGCGCCGGCGCCCGTGGGCCGCTTTGTCGGATCCGCGGGCCGTGTCTATGGTGCGCGTGGTTCGGGCGGCGCAACGATGTGGGGGCCCGGCGAGTCAAGGGAGCGGGTTCTTGGGTCTGAAGCAGCGCCATATCCTGTTCATGGCATTGGGCGGGTCGGTCGGGGCGGGGTTGTTCCTGGGTTCGGGCGGGGCGATCCATCAGGCGGGGTCGTCCGTGCTGGTGGCCTATGTGCTGTGCGGCATCATCGTGTTCTTCATCGGGCGGGCGGCGGCGGAACTGGCGCTGAGCGATCCGGGGGGGCGGACGCTGAACGCGTTCGTCGGGCGCTATCTGGGCCCGCGCATGGAATTCCTGACCGGCTGGAGCTACTGGCTGATCTGGACGCTGGTGTGCATTTCGGAAATCACCGCCGCCGGGATCTTCGTGCGCTACTGGTTTCCCGCCGTGCCGCAATGGTCGGTCGCCGCCGTGCTGGGCGGGGTGCTGCTGGCCGTGGGGTCGCGCGCCGTCGCCACGTTCGGCGAGATGGAATTCTGGCTGGCCATCATCAAGATCTGGGCCATCGTGGCGCTGATCCTGTGCGGGCTGGCCACGATCGTCCTGCATGTGGGGCTGGCGGGGCCGGGCGCATCCTTCGCCCATATCTGGCAGGCGGGCACGATGCTGCCGCACGGGGCGGCGGGCTTCGCCGCCATCCTGCCGATGGCGCTGTTCGCCTTCGGCGGCACCGAGGTCGTGGCCCTGACGGCGGCGGAAACCGAGGACGCCGTGCGCGTGCTGCCGCGCGCGGTCAACGGCATCGTGGGGCGCATCGTCGTGTTCTATGTCGGCAGCCTGGCGATCATCATGGCCATCGTGCCGTGGGGCGAGGCCGACGCGACGCACAGCCCGTTCGTGCTGGCGTTCACGCATATGGGCCTGCCGACGGCGGCCGCGTCCATCAACGCGGTCATGGCGCTGGCGGCGCTGTCATCGTGCAATACCGGGCTGTATGCCACCAGCCGGACCCTGGCGTCGCTGGCCGAGGGCGGCATGGCCTCGGCCCGGCTGCGCGACCGGGCCGCGAACGGCGTGCCGGCCCTGGCGTTCGCGGCCTCGTTCGTTACCGTGCTGGCGGGGGTGGTGCTGAACTACTTCCTGCCCGACCGGCTGTTCGGCTACGCGATCCAGGGCGTGTCCTTCCTGCTGATCTTCGTCTGGGTCACGATCATGGCGGCGCACCTGGCCTATCGGCGCGGCGCCGACGGTGGGGCGGGGGCGGGCGCGGGCACGCGCCGGGTGGCGGCGCTGCCGTGGGCGCCGGCCAGCAACCTGGTCGCCATCGCCTTCCTGCTGGCCATCGGGCTGGACATCGTGTGGGTCGGGCGGCTGTACGTGCCCTTCGCGCTGGACGCCGTGTGGCTGGGCGGCCTGCTGCTGGCGCGGGAGCGTCTATTCCGCGTTCAGCGCCCGTGACAGTTCGTCGGGCTTCATCCTGCTGCTCTGCGCCTCGGTCGGGAAGGTTCCGGACTGGACTTCACTGACGTAGGCGCGCAGCGCGTCCTCGATCGCGGTGCCGATTTCCGCGAAGCGTTTGGCGTGGCGGGGCGACTTGCCGGGGAACAGGCCCAGTATGTCGTGCCAGACCTGCACCTGCCCGTCGCAGCCCGCGCCGGCGCCGATGCCGATGACGGGGATCTGCAGCCGCCGGGTCACGGCCTGGGCCAGTTCGGTGGGCACCAGTTCCAGCACGATGGCGAACGCGCCGGCATCCTGCAGGGCCAGGGCGTCGTCCAGCAGGCGCCGGGCCTCGGCGGCCTGTCTGGCCTGCACGCGCAGGCCCAGCGTGTGCTGGGATTGCGGCGTCAGGCCCAGATGGCCCATCACCGGCACGCCCAGTTCGGTCAGGCGGCGGACGGTGGGCGCGATCGTGGCGCCGCCCTCCAGCTTCAGGGCCTGGACCCCGGCTTCCTGCATCACGCGGCGGGCGGAGGCGATGGCGTCGGCTTCGGTCGCGTAGGTCAGGAACGGCAGGTCGGCCACCACCAGGGCGCGGCTGGTGCCCCGCACCACGGCCCGGGCGTGGCGGATCATGTCGTCCAGCGTCACCGGCAGGGTGGTGTCGAAGCCGTGGACCGCCATGCCCAGCGAATCGCCCACCAGCAGCATCGGCACGCCCGCGCGTTCGGCCAGCACGGCCGAGGGGTGGTCGTAAGCCGTCAGCATGGCGATCCGCTGGCCGGCGGGCTTCATGGCCTGCACGTCGAAGAGGGTGATGCGCATCGGGGGCTCCGCGAAAGATCGGACGCGTCGGGGGCGTCGGGGTTAGCTGTTTGGAAGGATCTGCCGCATGGCGCAACTTGGAAGGGTGCGCCGCATGGCGCAACGCCGGGCGGGGGGCAGGCCGTGCGCTGCCTCCTGCTTCAGGATGGCGCGCAGGCGCGGGGTCAGCGCCGCGTCGGCCAGCAGGTCATAGCCCGTGCGGGCGTAGAACGGGCCGTTCCAGGGTACGTCGCGGAACGTGGTCAGGGTCAGGGACGCGAACGCATGGCGGGCGGCGTGGGCGGCGGCGTGGTCCAGCAGCCGGCGGCCCAGCCCGCGCCTCTGCCGGCCCGGCGCCACCGCCATCTGCCAGACATGCAGCACCGGGCGGCCGGAGTCCGGGCCGGTCCCGTCCTCGACGGCCGCGCGGGCGGTCAGGAAGCCGGCAATGCCGGTGGCGTCGGCCGCGACCCAGCAGGTGCCGTCCCGGATTGCGGCCAGGTGGGCCTCGGCGGGCATGACGTCGTCATCCGCGATCCATGCCAGGTCGGGGATGCCGCGGAACACCTCGCCCGATGTCCGCTCCAGTTCCGGCAGGGCGGCGGCATCGGCGTCGCACGCCGGGCGGATAATGTCAGTCATACGAGGTCCCTGAACGAATCGAAGTCTTCTGCTTCCTTTTATCTCCTCCTTTTCCGGGGATGGCTCAACGCCCCCGGCGCGATCCCGGCGGCGGGGTTGGCATTGGCCTCCTGCACCGCGCGGGCGCAGACCGAGCCCTCGCCGACGCCGAACTGGATGGTCGGCAGCAGCGCCAGGGGCGGCATGACGACGCCCAGCCCGGCGGCGGCGGCGGCGCGGCCGATGACCTCGGCGCCGGGCAGGACGGTCGGGTCCTTCAGCGGGCCGGTGATGTGGAACGCGCCGGGCAGCGAGGCGACGGTGAAGTGCAGCGACCGGGTGGTCAGCGCGTAGTCGATCGCGTTGCGGCGCAGGTCGATGGTGCCGCTGCCCAGGGTGCGGGTGGAACCGGTCTGCAACAGCAGGGTACGGGTCTGGACGATGCCCTCGTTCAGCGGCAGGTCGGCGATGAAGCACTGCACGTCGGTCTTCTGCGGCAGGCCCAGTGCCGACAGCACGGCATTGCCCAGGCGCAGGCCCAGCATGTCGGGCAGCAGGGCGGACAGGTCGCCGCCCTGGTCCAGCACCAGCGTCAGGCCGCCGGTGCCGTGGGCCAGCAGGCTGGCCAGCGAATTGCCGGTGGCCGCCAGGGTGGCGTGGCCGCCGATGATGCCGCGCGCGCCGGTCCCGGTCGTGGCCTGCATGATGCGCGACAGGTCGATATGCGCGAAGTCCAGGCGGGCCCTGGCGGCGAATCCGCCGGCCGCCGGCGTCAGGGTGACGACGCTGGCCAGCGTGCCGTTGCCCACCGCGAAATTCAGGCGCCTGACGTCGATCGTGCCGCTGTCGATGCGGATGTCGGCGTCGATATTGTCCAGCGGCACGCGGCGGTTTTCGATATGGTCGCCGTGATAGACCATGTGCGCGTTGATCGCGCGCAGCTTGGGGATGTTGACCGGGGTGTCGGGCAGCACGTTGGGGTCCTTGGCTTCCGCCGCCTGCTCCGCCGGGGTTTTCGCGCCCTTGCGCCGGGCGCCGATGAAGCCGCCCAGATCGACCAGGTCGACCCGGTGCGAATGCAGGGTGGCGTCCACGAAGGGGACCGCCTGGTGCGGATCGACGCTGATCGCGCCCCCGATATCGCTGGAGCCCAGGCGGCCGCGCAGGTCGGTGAAGCGGATCATGCGCCGGCTGTAGTCCAGCCGTCCGGTCAGGTCGTAGGCCGGGGTCACGGGGATGGGGATTCCGGTCAGCGGATAGAGCAGCGACATGTCCGGCCCGTTGAAATGCAGCGTCAGCCGGGCGCCGGCGAAATGGAACGGGTCGTCGATGGTGCCGGCCAGCGCGGCGGTGGTGGGTCCGTTGCGCACCGTCACGTCCAGCGGGTACGGGTGGGCCGGGTCCATCAGGCCCAGCAGCGCGCCGCCGACGGCATGCAGGGTCATCGGCTGGGCGGCATAGCGGCCGGTGGCGTCCACCACGATGCGGCCGCGATCGCCTTCGGCGGGGTTGGGGGGCGTGGTGTGCAGGGTGGCCGCCATTTCGGCGCGCAGCGGGGCGTCGGCCACGCGCAGGGCGCCGTCGGTGATGCGCAACTCGCCGATCGTCGGCCATTTCGTGGCGGGCGCGCCGGGCTGGGCGGGCGGCCCCATGGTGGTGTTGCTGGTCGTGGCGTTGCCGGGGCCGTCCTTGCGGCGGACGATATCCGCGCGCGGGCCGTCCAGCGCGATCAGGGGCAGCGACAGCGTGCCGTGGCGCAGCCAGTCCCAGGCGTCGATGGCGACGGTGGCGTGACGGGCGGTGGCGAAGGGCTGCTTTTCATCCTCGAAGCCCGCCGGCTGGTCGATCGTCAAATCGTCGGCGGTGACGGTCACGATGCGGCCCAGCCGCACATGCAGGTGCGCGATGGTGGTGCGGCGGTGCAGTGCCGCGCTGGCGCGCGAATCGACCAGCGGGATGAACCAGTCCCACGACCAGACCAGGATCAGCACGACGATCAGGGCGACCAGGCTGCCCAGCCCGATCAGCCAGGGCCGGAGGCCGCGGCGCGGGCCGGTGGGGCGGCTGGACGGGGCTTTGCTCATGGGGTGCCTTTCATGCCGGACGCCGTGTCGGCGGGAGGGTGGCGGAGGTATCAGGGCCGGAGGCATCGGCGTCGGAGGTATCCGGCGCGGGGAGGGCCGGGGGCGGGACCAGGTCCACCTGCTGCACCGGGCGGGCCATGCGGATGCCTTCCTGCGCGAAGCGGAGCGCCAGCAGGCGGTTGAACGCGCGCTGGACCGGCCAGCGCGCGGCGTCGGTGCACACGATCTGGCCCAGCAGGGTGACGGCTTGGGAGGAAACGGCGTTCACGCCCCAGTATTGCAGGTCGCTGAGCATGCCCGGGCCCAGGTCCGGGTCGCCGCGCATGTCGTGCACGATGTCGGTCAGCACGGACGCGGCGTGGTCGATGTCCTGCCCGGGCGCGATGTCGACCGAGACCGAGGCGTTGCCCAGGCCGCGATTGGTGTTGGTGACGGTGGAAACCGCGCTGAAGGGGATGATGTGCACCGACCCGTCCGAGGCGCGCAGGCGCAGGGTGCGGATCGACAGGGTCTCGACCGTGCCCGACAGGCCGCCGGCGGTGACCGTGTCCCCGACCTCCATGGCGTTTTCCAGCAGCAGGAAGATGCCGGTGATGAAGTCCTGCACCAGCTTCTGCGACCCGAAGCCGACCGCGACGCCGATGATCCCGGCGCCGGCCAGCAGCGGGGCGATGTTCAGCCCGATCTCGCTGAGCACCGTCATGGCCACCACGACGATCAGGCAGACCATCAGCATCGTCCGCAGGATGGGCGACAGGGTGCGCAGCCGCATGGCGCGGATGGGTTGCGCGCTGCTGGTATAGCGGGTGATCTGCCGGTCCAGCACCGTGTTGACCCATTCCCAGATCACGATGCCGATCGCCAGCGCCACCAGGATGGTGGCGGCCGCCGAGATCAGCCGCCGGCCGATCTGCCCGGTGCCGAACCAGCCGAAGGCCGGCAGCCCCCAGGCCTGCAGCAATGCCACGGTGCCGGCGATGGCCAGCATCCAGGACAGGGTCCGCCGCACATAGGGGTAATAGCGCGCGCCGCGCCGCGACAGGTCGGACAGGGGCTGCTCCGCGTCCTCCGGCGCGCGGAACAGGCGGTCCAGCAGCCCGAACAGCAGCGACGCCACGATGCGGAAGGCGATCAGGACGCCCGCGGCGATGGCGAACAGGCGCCAGATCCGCACATAGCCGCCGGGGATTTCCGCCGCCCAGACCAGCCACAGCGCGAAGTCGAGGATCAGCGCCACGATCCACCACCGCTCGGCCAGCCCGTCGAACAGGCTGCCGGTAAAGCGCGACCGCAGGCGGCGCGACGGTTGCAGCATGCGGGCGATCGGGACGCGGACCTGAAGGATCAGCCCGGCCAGCAGCAGGTGTTCCGCCAGCAGGATCACGCGGCCGATCGCGTCCTGGCCGGGTTCGGGCAGGTCCAGCATGTCGCCGATATCGATCAGGCATAGGGCGGTGACCGGCACCGCCACCAGCCCGGTCGCCCACCACAGCAGCACCCGCGCCGTGTCGTTGCGCAGCGGCAGCGGGCGCAGGTGGGGCAGGCCGGGCGACAGCAGCACCCCCAGCACCAGGGCCGCCAGCCGGCCGATGGCATAGGCGTTGATCACGACCAGCATGATCGCCAGCAGCCGGGGCCCGTCGGCCAGGCCGGCGGTCAGGCTGTTCGCCACCAGGCTGGCCACGCCGAAGAAGGCGGCGGGCGGCAGGATGTCCAGCCCCAGGCGCAGGGCGATCCAGGGCAGCAGCCGCAGCAGCCGCAGCGCGCGGCGCCGGGACTGGGCGTCGGCGGCGCGGGCGGCCTCGATGTCCGAGGCGGGCGGCGGGCCGGCCTCGGCCAGGTCGGGTTCCGGCCCGTCGCGGTTGGCATCGGCATCCGTGCCGCGTTCCGCAAGGTCGGGGGCGGGGGCATCCGACGGCTCGGGCAAGGCGGGTTCGGGCGGCGCGGTGGAGATGGGGGGCAGGCGCGTGGCCAGGTACGCGTCCATGCGGGCGACGCGCCGGTCCAGCGGGACGGCCAGCAGGCGTTCGACGACCAGTCCGGCCAGGATGGCCAGGCCCAGCCGCCAGGACAGCGCGGCCAGCAGCGTGCGGGCCGCCCCGGGGGTCGTGATGTGCCGTATCCAGACGCCCACGATGTGCAGGTCGGCGAACAGGGCGCCGAAGCGGCTCAGGCGCTGGCCCAGCGTGCCGGCGGCCAGGGTCAGGCCGTGGAGGGTCTGCGCGCCCAGGCTGCCGGGTGCCAGGGCGATCTTCTGCTGCGCCGGTGGGGCGGCCGGGGCCGCCGGGGCCGGCGTGGCGGGGGCGGGCGCTGCCGGGGCGGTCCGGGCCGCCGGTGCCGGGGCCCGGGCGGGGGCCGCCGCTGGCGCCGGGGCGGGCGCCGAGACGGGTGCAGGGGCGACCGGGACCCCCATGGCGGGGGCGGCGCCCGGCGGCAGGGTGGCCAGGGTGCGCAGGTCCTGCACGAAGGCGGCGCGGCGCTCCGGGTCGTCCAGCGTGCGCAGCAGGTGGCGCAGTTGCGCCTGGTCCGGCAGGGGCCGCGATTCGGCCGGCAGGGAGGATGGTGGGGGGGCGGCCGGGCGCGTGGCCGGCGGCGCGGTGTCCTGCGCGCGGGCCGGGGACGTCAGGCCCGGGCCGCCCGCGATGCCGGCCAGCAGGAGGGTGGCCGCCGCCAGGATCGCAGCCGGCTTTCGGAAGGGAATGATGGAAGAATCAGGGCGTTGCCAGGCGCATGCGTCGGCAGGCATGGAACCTCCATGGGATGGGCGGGCGGTGGCCCGCGATCGCGGGCAGATGTGGTGGAAAACGTGCCGCGCGCCGTGAAGGTTGCCCGTTGGGGTGGTCGCGGGCCGGACCGCCCACCCGCGCGCCTGCGCAACCAGGCTGTCAGGAGCCGGTGCGGCGTGCCGCTATGGCGCGGGTGAATTCCGCGCCCAGCAGGAAGATCTGTGCCGAATAATAGATCCAGAGCATGACGACGATCAGCGCCCCGGCCGCGCCGTAGGACGTGGCCGAGACCAGGTTGCCGATATACAGGCCGATCAGGGTCTCGCCGATCATGAACAGCAGCGCGGTGATGGCGGCCCCGGTCCAGATGTCGCGCCAGGCCAGTTCGTGGTCCGGCAGCAGGTGGAAGGTCGCGGCGAACAGCGTCATCACCAGGCCGAACGACAGGCTCAGGTTCAGCGCCTGGACCAGGCGCACCTGGCCTGGAAAGTTCCAGTGTATATGGCCCAGCAGGGTCGCAAGCGCGGTGTTCACCGTCAGCGACACCAGCAGCAGGCCGGCCAGGGCGGCGATCAGCCCCAGCGCCAGTACGCGCTGGTACAGCAGGGCCGTCATCCAGGGTGTGGCAGGCGGGGGAGTCGCGGGCGGGGGCGTATCGGGCGGGGGGGCGGCCGCGGGCCGGGCGGCGATGCCGTCCGCCGTGTCATGCCGCCAGACGACGTTCAGGGCGGTCTGCAATTCCCCGAAGACGCCGGTGGCCGTGACCAGCAGCATGGCCACGGTGGCGATCCGCGCGGGCAGGCTGGCCGGGCTGCGGTGGGATGCGATCAGCATGTCCTGCAATGCCCCGGCGTTGTCCGGCCCCATCACGGCGCGGATCTGGTCGAACACCGCGCCGCGCGTCGCCTCCGCGCCATAGAGGACGCCCACGACGTCCACGATGATCGCCAGCACCGGCACGATGGAAAACATCGTGTAGAACGCGATCGCGGCGCCCCGGCTCAGTCCCTCGTCATCGATGAAGTTCGCGATCGACTGGCGGATGACCGCCCAGGCCGTCCCGATCATGGCGATGCTCGCGGATGCCGGGCGGGGTGCTCAGGCGTTCCAGTCCGATGTCAGGCGCAACCGGATGATGTCGCCCACCGCGTTCAGTTCGGCCTGCACGCCGGGCATGATGTCGCGGATCGCGACCGTGGCGCAGGGGCGTGAGACAAGGGTGATCACGGCGCTGTCGGGCAGGGCGCCTTCCGGCGCCGGTCGGGGGGCGGTTATCGTCATGGGGGGCCTCGCCATCCGATCGGGTTGCAGGCGGGACGCCGTGCCGCCGCTGGGTCGGCGAGCGGCGGCGCATGCGTCGCGCCCGCAGATCGAAACAGGTGGCGGCAGGGGCGGTTCCGTCCCGCCCATGCGATTACGAAAGCGTGATGGTGGGGCGGCGCGACCAGGCGGCAGCCCGGAAAAACCGGAACCCGAGGGCCCCGGTTTCCCACATGATCTGGAGTGCAGGAAGCGCTCCGCCGCCATGATGCTGCGTATGGCGTGGCGAAACGTTGATCCAGATCAAGCCGTGACGTGTGGGTGCGGCTCGGGGACAGGTGGCCCCTTGCCGGTCTGGAACGTGTTCAGGAACATGCGCGTCACCGCCCGGGCGATCAGGGCGATGTGGTCGGGGTCGGAATCGACGGGCAGTTGCATCCGCTTCCGCCCGGTGATGCGGGTCTGGCACAGCGTATAGAACAGTTCCGCCGCCAGGACCGGGTCGGGCACTGTCAGCGTGCCCTCGCGCGTGCGGGCGGTCAGCCAGTCGGCCAGGATGCCGATCGCCTTCTGCGGCCCGACCTGCCAGAAGGTTTCCGCCAGGTGCGGAAAGGTCGCGGCCTCGGACACGATGATGCGGTTCAGCATCAGCGACAGGGGCGAGGTGGTCAGGTGGATCATCGCGGTGGCGATGCCGACCAGCGTGTCCTCGGGCGTGCGTTCCTCGCCGATCGTCTCGAACAGCCTGGGCAGCTTCTCGCACGCGCATTGCTGGATGAAGGCGGCGAACAGGGTCGCCTTGCTGTCGAAGTAATTATACAGCGTTCCCTTCGACACGCCGGCACCCCGCGCGATCTGCGACATGCTGGCGCCCTCGTATCCATGCGCCGCGAAGATTCGCCCGGCGCCTTCCAGGATCTGCTGCCGCTTGGCGGCCGATGCCCCCGGCAGGTCCGGCGCGGTGGGGGGCGGGGCGGCTGGCATGTGCGTGGTCTCTCCGGTGGTCGGTGCGTTGCTTTCCCGGTCCGGACGGATTGACCCGCCGAGGAAAGCCGATAGGGTGGCGGTAATGACCGAACGGGTCGGTCAGTTTTGGTGGATGATGTCATACCGCCTCCTGTCCTGTCGATAGGGCGATGGCGGGATCGAAGCGTAACAGGGGGCCGTCTGGTGCATAGGGGACATTCTTGGCGGGCGGCGATCGTCGGGCTGTCGGTCCTTGCGACCGGATGCGCGGTCGGGCCGGACTTCCACAAGCCCGTGGCCTGGGCGCCGCCGCACTGGGCGGGCCAGCATTGGGTGGGTTCAGCCCCCGGGTCGACCTCTGGGGCATCCAGGCCGCCTGTCAGCAGCGATATCTCGGATGCCGCCCCCGACCCCGCATGGTGGGACGTGTTCCATGATCCCGAACTGTCGGCGCTGGAACGCCGGGTGGCCGGGCAGAACCTGTCCGTCGCCATCGCCACCGCCCGTCTGGCGCAGAGCCGGTCGCAACTGCGGATTGCCGGGGCCGAGCGTTATCCGGGGCTGAGCGCCGCGGGGTCGTACACCCGGTCGCAATACAGCACCAAGGAATTGCAGCGGATCGTCAGCGATGTCGGCAAGTCCGGCAACCTGCCGCTGGGCGGGGTCAACCTGGCGGACCAGTCCGGGCAGTTCACCATTCCGCTGCTGGACCAGTGGCGCGACAGCATCGACGCGACGTGGGAGGTCGACCTGTGGGGCCGCGTGCGCCGGCAGTACGAGGCGGCGGGCGCCGACCTGCAGGCCTCGGTCGAGGAACGGCGCGGCGTGCTGACCGCGCAGATGGCCGAACTGGCCCGCGATTACGTGGCCCTGCGCGAGGCCCAGGCGCAACTGCGCATCCTGCTGGACAATCGCGACACCGCGTCCCGCTCGCTGGACCTCAGCCGCCAGCGCAACCAGGCGGGCCTGGTCAGCGAACTGGACGTGCAGAGCGCGCAGTCGCAACTGGATTCCGTCACCGCGCGCATTCCGCAGATGGAACAGCAGATCGCGCTGCAGGTGAACGCGCTGAGCCTGCTGCTGGGGGCGCCGCCGTCCGCCCTGGCCGGCGAACTGCTGACCGACCGTGACATTCCGCCCGTGCCGCCGCGCGTGCCGGCCGGCGTGCCGTCCGAACTGGCCCGCCGCCGCCCAGACATCCGCCAGGCCGAGGCGCAGCTTCATGCCGCCACCGCGCAGGTGGGCGAGGCAGTGGCCGAGTTCTATCCCCGCGTGACCATCGACGCCGGATTCGGCTTCCAGTCGCTGTCCTTCCGCGATTTCGGATTCTGGAATGCCCGGGCGTGGAATGTCGGCCCGTCGATCAGCCTGCCGATCTTCCAGGGCGGGCGGCTGCGCGGGCAGCTTGAGTTGCGCCACGCGGCGGAGCAGGAGGCCGCGATCACCTATCGCCGGACCGTGCTGGGCGCCTGGCACGAGGTCGACAACGCCCTGACCGCGTATCGTGACGAACAGATGCGCCATGACAGCCTGGCGCGGCAGGTGGCCGACGACCAGCGGTCGCTGGACCTGGCCCGCGACCAGTATCGCCACGGCATGGTGACGTTCCTGACGGTGCTGGATGCCGAACGCCGGGTGCTGGGGTCGCAGACCGACCTGACCAGCAGCACGGCCAGCCTGTCGACCGATCTGGTGCAGCTCTATTCCGCGCTGGGCGGCGGGTGGGAAAATACCTTCCCGGTCCAGATGGCGGCCCCGGCCCGCCTGGCCGGTGCCGCGCCCGGCGCGGCCCCCCCGGCATGAGGCCGATTCGGGCCGGACGCGGCGTGCGGGGATGGTCCGGGCCGTTTTGCAAGTCTTCGGGCTTGGCGGATGGCGGTCGGCAGCGTATAAGCCGCCCGTTTCGCGGCGGGCCCCGGTCCGGCGAGGCCTCGCCGGCCGAGGTCCTGCCCGGGGGCGAAAGTCAAGGACGCGTATCATGATCACATTGCCTCCCGATTACCGCCCCTCGGAAGACGAGGAATTCATGAATCCGCTACAGGTGGAATATTTCCGCCAGAAGCTGCTGAAGTGGCGGGCGGATCTGCTAAAGGAAGCGGATGAGACCCTGGCGAGCCTGTCCGAAGGCGGGATTCACGAGGCCGACATTACCGACCGCGCCAGTGTCGAGACCGACCGCGCGCTGGAACTGCGCACCCGCGACCGTGCGCGCAAGCTGATCTCCAAGATCAACCAGGCGCTGCTGCGGGTCGAGAACGGGTCCTACGGCTTCTGCGAGGAAACGGGCGAGCCGATCGGCCTGAAGCGGCTGGAAGCGCGCCCCATCGCCACCCTGTCGATCGAGGCGCAGGAGCGGCACGAGCGGATGGAAAAGATCCACCGCGACGATTGACCACCCCCGGGCCGGGTCCGTCGCCTTTTCTCGCCGAGGGGGGTTGCAACCCACCGGCAGAGGCGGTAGGAACCCGTCCCACGCTGCTGCTGTAGCTCAGTGGTAGAGCACTCCCTTGGTAAGGGAGAGGTCGACAGTTCAATCCTGTCCAGCAGCACCATGATTTTCCTACATTTCCTAAAATGTAGTGCCTGCAATTTCCTCGGCCAGACGAACGGGGAAACGTGGCCCTTGTTCCCCCATCCGTGCGATTCTGATCGCGCTACGGTCATGCAAGGCAAACGCGGGTTGGGCTGGGGATTGACCCCAGACGCGCAGGCGGATTGGCGATGCCACTGAGCCGTTCACGCGGACAGTCGCCGACGAACCCGGCCGCAGCGACAGTTTCGCCGGCGTTAGGCCCACGGCCGCCTCGATCAGCGGGATGATCTGCTCGGCCGTCGCGATGTAGCCGGCTACGGACGGGTCCAGGGCCGACGCCACAGTTCCCGCGATCGTCAGCACCGTCTGGAACTCGGTCGCCAGGGACGATGCCCAGCCCTTGCCGGTGTTGATGTCGATCGAGCCCGACGTGGACGCGTGATGGTCTTGATCCGGGTCAGGGCCGCATTGACCTGAGCGACCTGGTCCGCGCTCAGGTGCGAGGACAGCGTGGGGATGCTCTCGATCGCCTGGGCAGCGAAATCGATCGCGCCGGCATCGGCCGCCAGTTCGGCCGTGTCGATCGTGGTCGTGCTGCCGGTCATGGTGCAGGCGCTGCAATCAAGTCCAGCAGCGAACAGCAAGGCCAAACCCAGCGGGGCGATGGTGCTCTTGGTCGTCGCCGTCGATGCGGGCGCCGTCCGGTTTGCCACGTTGCGGAAGTTCTGCGCGGCCAAGACTGTTTCCCGGTACGTCTCATTGCCCCGATCGTCGCCAAAATACACACTGCACACACTCTTCCGTTGCCGAAGATGTGTATCGTGTGTATAAGAGGTACATGAACAGCGCCGACCTGATCCGGGAATTGAAGAAAGCGGGATGGATGGAGGTTCGGTCGCGTGGCTCTCACCACATATTCCGCCACCCCGATCACGGACACTCGGTCACGGTGCCCCATCCCAAGAAGGGCTTGGGAAAGGGATTGGTCGCCGCCATTCGCAAGCAGGCCGGATTGAAATGACCCGGCAGGAGGGGAAAATGCGATATCCTATCGTGATCGAGCGCGGTTCGGACGCTGAGGCATATGGCGTTGTCGTGCCTGATTTGCCGGGGTGCTTCTCCGCCGGCGACACGTTCGACGAGGCGGTGAGCAATGCTTCCGAGGCCATCGCTCTATGGGTCGAAGATGCCATCGATAACGGGCAGTCCATCCCGCGTCCGTCGTCGCTCGATGGCCTGCGCGCCAGCCTGGAATGGTCTGGACCGGAATGGATCTGGGGCTTTGCGAGCGTCGATCCTACGTTGTTCGACGATACGTCCGAGCGTGTGAACATCACACTTCCGCGTCGTGTCCTGGCTCGGCTGGACAGCCGGGCAAAAGATGCGGGAGAAACACGCTCTGGGTTTATCGCCAAGCTGGCGCTAAGCGCATGACGGGCACCCGTTGCCCCACCGCGAATTCATGTGACCGGCCGGGAGAAGCGCGGATAGAATTGCCGTGTGCAACACACAACCGGTTTCGTAGCTGAAGTTCTGCCCGGCCTTTCTGGCCTCCCATTTGTTCTTGGTCTGCTAGTATTTTACCGCTTGGGGAACTGGGTAATGAACATACCGGCTGGGTGGAATAGCCCTGCTCTTGTAGGCCGAGTTCCATTACCCACAGCCCGAGGCTCTCATAATGGCCCTTCCCAGGGGGCCGGTTGATTGACCGCCGCTGTTATTCGCCTAGATGTTTGGTCCCGGGATTTGGTGGTGCGGATTATGTATGAACCGTGATGGTTCTTTTTCCCACTGCTGACAAATGAATTCATATGGAGTGAGGCCGCGCAGGGTCTTGAGCCTGCGGGCGAAATTGTAGGCGGTAACGAAGTCGGCGAGGTGTTGACGCAACTGGTCATGTGTTTCGTAGTAGAAGCGCTTGACGGTGGCGTCCTTGATCGTGCGGTTCATCCTCTCGACCTGGCCATTCGTCCAGGGATGTCGCGGCTTTGTCAGTCGATGCTCGATATCGAGATCAGCACAGGCCAGTTCAAAAGAGTGGCACCGGAACAGGACACCATCCGCCCGCATGGCCTTGATGTCTTCGGGTGTCCGTCCATTGCCGGCCGGATCGGTAAAATGCGTGCCGTTATCGGTCAGCACGGTATGGATGCGGTAGGGAACCGCAGCGGCCAGAGCACGCAGGAAGTCACCGGCAACGCGACGTGTCGCTTTCTCGTGCAATTGGACAAAAGCGAATTTCGAGGTCCGGTCGATCGCCACCAGAAGATAAAGGCGCCCCATTTCAGTGCGGACTTCAGCAATGTCGATGTGAAAATAGCCGATCGGATAACTCTTGAACTTCGACCGTTTCGGTTTGTCGCCTTCGGTCTCGGGCAGGCGGCTGATCCCATGGCGTGTTGATTTCCAGCGAGAACTGACCCTGTAGGGGCGGAAATTTTCATTGAGAATTGACCCGTGTCTGACACTTCCCCGGAGCAACTGTCCGGGGGTTAAAGGAGTGATCAGCATGGAATTGTTGAGTGTGATCCGGCGGTGGCATTACCGGGATCATGTACCGATCCGCGAGATTGAGCGTCGGACGCGATTGTCGCGCAACACGATCCGCAAGTATCTCCGGGCGGAGACGGTTGAGCCGCAGTTCAAGGTTGCCGAGCGTCCGAGCCGGCTGGACCCGTTTGCGGAGAAACTGGCGACCTGGCTTGCTCTGGAGACGTCAAAGTCGCGCAAGCAGCGCCGCACGGGGCGGCGCCTGCATGTGGATCTTGTAGCGCTGGGTTATGACGGATCGTATGGACGGGTTGCGGCCTTTATCCGGAACTGGAAGGCGGAACAGCAAAGGGCGCGGCAGACGACGGGACGCGGCGTGTTCGTTCCGTTGCGCTTTCAACCCGGAGAGGCCTTCCAGTTCGACTGGGGAGAGGACTGGGCGGTGATCGGGGGGCGGCGCGTCAAGCTGCAGGTCGCCCACACCAAGCTGTCCTACAGCCGGGCCTTCATTCTGCGGGCGTATCCGCTCCAGACTCACGAGATGCTGTTCGACGCGCTGACGGAAGCCTTTCGCGTTTTGGGCGGGGTGCCGCGTCGAGGTATTTTTGACAATATGAAAACCGCCGTGGACCGGGTTGGGCCCGGCAAGGTCCGCCAGGTCAATCTGCGTTTTTCGGCCCTGGTGAGCCATTATCTGTTCGAGGCGGAGTTCTGCAATCCGGCAGCGGGTTGGGAGAAAGGTCAAATCGAGAAGACCGTCCAGGACGCCCGGCGGCAGATCTGGCAGGAGATGCCGCATTTTCCTGATCTGGCCTCCCTGAACGTCTGGCTCGAGGCGCGTTGCCGGGAACGTTGGACTATCTTGAGGCATGTCGAATTGCCCGGCAGCCTCGCCGAGGCCCATGCGGCGGAAGTGCCTCACCTGATGGTTCCAGGGCGCCCGTTCGACGGGTTCGTCGAACATACCAAACGGGTTTCGCCGACTTGCCTCGTGCAGTTCGAAAGCAACCGCTACAGTGTGCCCGCCTCTTTTGCCAATCGGCCGGTCAGCCTGCGCGTCTATCCCGACCGGTTGGTGATCGCGGCCGAGGGACGGATACTATGCGAACATCCCCGGATCGTCGAGCGGTCCCACGGCGTGCCCGGTCGCACGATCTATGACTGGCGGCATTACCTGGCGGTGCTCCAGCGCAAACCCGGGGCCTTGCGCAATGGCGCGCCCTTCTCTGAATTGCCCGAGGCGTTCCGGACGCTGCAGACGCACCTCCTCCGGCGCACGGGCGGCGACCGGGAAATGGTCGAGATCCTCGCCCTGGTGCTGCAGCATGATGAGCAGGCCGTGCTTTGCGCGGTTGAACTCGCGCTCGAGGAGGGAGTAGCCACCAAGACACACGTCCTCAATACGTTGCATCGTCTGACGGACGCCAAGAAAACAGGAGCACCCAGGCTCGACGCGCCGCAGGCATTGGTGCTCGAACGCGAGCCTCAGGCCGATACCGGACGGTATGACGCCCTGCGCGGGGAGGCCCGTCATGCGTCATGATCCCGCGGCCGGTGCCCTCGTCGTCATGCTGCGCGGCCTGCGGATGTATGGCATGGCCCAGGCCACGGCCGAACTGACCGAACAGGGTGCGCCGGCATTCGAGGCCGCCATCCCCGTCCTCTTCCAGCTTTTGAAGGCGGAACTCGCCGAGCGAGAGGTGCGCTCCATCGCCTATCAAACCAAGACTGCCAGGTTCCCGGCCTACAAAGATTTGGCAGGGTTCGATTTCTCGGCCGCCGAGGTCAACGAGGCCATGGTCCGTCAACTCCATGCCGGGGATTTCATCGACCGTGCCGACAACGTCGTCCTCATTGGTGGACCAGGAACCGGCAAGACCCATCTGGCCACCGCACTTGCCGTGCAGGCGATCGAACATCACCGCAAGAAGATACGGTTCTGGTCCACGGTCGACCTCGTCAACGCCCTCGAACAGGAAAAAACCGCCAATCGCGCAGGACAGATCGCGGAACGTCTCCTGCGCCTCGATCTCGTGATCCTGGACGAACTTGGCTATTTGCCGTTCAGCGCATCAGGCGGTGCCCTGCTGTTCCATCTCCTCAGCCGTCTCTACGAGCGCACCAGCGTCATCATCACCACCAATCTGAGCTTCAGCGAATGGGGCGAAGTCTTCGGTGATCCCAAAATGACGACAGCCCTGCTCGATCGCCTTACCCACCACTGTCATATCCTCGAAACCGGAAATGACAGCTACCGGTTCCGCGCAAGCTCCGCCGCCCCCAGGAACCGGAAGGAAAAGGCAACCGCTTGACCAGCCCATAAAACATAGCAGAGATAACCAAAGGCCGGGTCAGTTCTCGATGAAAACCCAGGGTCAAATCTCAGCAGAAATTAACAGTCCTTTCCCCGGGTGATGTCGGCGTAGGCGTCCGTCCTGGTCCCGACGGTTGCTGGGCGGGTCGGGGCTTTTGCCTGTCCAGCGGGTTTGCGTCCCTTCTTCGTGTCCATCGTGGCCTCCGTGGGTTGGCGTAGAACAATGGGCAGCCGCGATGCGGCTGCAAGGTGACGGCCGGCGTTATTCGGCGCGGGATTCGATGGCGGGTTCGGGGGGCTTGCCGGTCGCATCGATGGTGTCCGCGACTTCCTTGATCAGCGCCAGGATATAGGTGCGGTCTCCGCCCAGGCGGCCCCTGTTGGGGTCGGCGGTGATGCCCTTTTCGGCCTGGGCCACGGCCATGGCTACTTTCCAGATGAGTCCCTCGCGGGAGAGGCCGGCGTCGGACATGGCGGATATCCCCTTTCGCCGGTCTGAACATTTCGACCACGAAAGAGTTCGGCGAAGGATGGAAAAGGGCCGGGTCCGGGAGCCCGGCCGAAGTCATTCGCACAGCATGGGAACGATAACCGAAATCGGTCATCACTAGAATGTGAAAATTGTAAAAATTCGGCCTCACCCGTAAACCGGCCACCAGGGGCCTGAAACGCAAAAAGGGCACCTTGCGGTGCCCTTTTCGAAGCCGTGTCCGTACTCCCCGAAGGGATCGGAACCGCCAGCCTTTAGTCGGCCTTCAGATTGACGGCCGAGGTCTTGTTGTTGCGGCCGGTCTCCAGCTCGTAGCTGATGGTCTGGCCTTCGTTCAGCCCGCGCAGACCGGCGCGCTCGACGGCCGAAATATGCACGAACACGTCGCTGCTGCCGTCATTCGGCTGGATGAAGCCAAAACCCTTCTGGGAATTGAACCACTTGACTGTGCCTGTAGCCATGACAGGTCTCCTTCGTAAACGGCTCCCGAGCGAACATGCCCGGGGTTGAGACTTTTCGTTTTTCGGAGACGCCAGGTTGTCGCTAGTGCGGCTACATTGAAATCTTGCCGTGGCTGAAAAGTCCAGCCGTGAAAAGCTTGTAGGGATTTTTCGCCGGGAATGCACGAGTTTATTCGTCCGGTCGGCCGAATTCGCACAAAGGTGCGCGTTGTCAACGGGTTGTGGTTCCTCCTCGCCCGGGGCGGGAGGCCCGCCATCGGCACCCGGCGCGCATGGACCGGCGTGGGGGCACATTCCGGTGAGACCGCGCCGGGGACGGCGGTGGGGCCAAACGCCCGGGCCGGCCGCGCGTTGGAGGGGCATGGAGCATAGGAGGCTGCCATGACACCGATTGTGGAAAATGGACCGAAAGCCGAGACCCCGTTCGCCACCCATCACGAGCGCCGCACCGCGCTGGTCGCCGTCGCGATCGTCGCGGGGTTCCTGGCGGCCATCGTCCTGGCCTGCGCGTTCGCGCCGACGATCCCGCTTTGATCGTTTCCGGGGGGATGATCCCGACGGGTCCTGTCTGGCGGCTGCCCCCGCCGCCGGGCAGGACCTCCGGCCGTTTTCGGCCACATGTGTCGTTGTTAATAAGAAACGATCTCATTCCCTGCCGATCGTGGCGCGGATGCGCCATGACCCGGGGTCGCATAGGGCATCGGGATATGCCGGCCTGCGCCGTCTCGTATCATTTCAAGCGCGGTTTTACTTGCCGAATGGCTGCCATGTGCGGAATGTAGAGAAAAGAGGGCGGACCATGATTGCAGTACGGATGTGAAGTAAGTTAGCATTAGGGTCCAGTTCGACCGTTCCGGTCGGATAACGCCGTCTTGCGGGTCTCTGGACCACGCCGGGAATAAAGAAGAGGAAAGGTGGCGATGTTCGACGGGCCGTCAACTCTTCCGGTTGTCCTGGCAGGTGTTCTGGATGCCATGCCCGGCGGCGTGGTCGTGACCGACGCGGACGGGCGCATCCTCTTCATCAATCGTGCGGCGGCGCGCCTGTGCGGCGGACAGCCCGAGGAATGGGCCAGCCGTTCGCTGGCGGTCCTGCTGCCCGACATGGACATGACGCCGGACGGCACCCCGCGCGAGGTGCGGCTGGCAGGCCGCGATGGCGCCGCGTTGTGGCTGGAGGTGACCCTGAACCGGGGGGGCGCCCTGCCGGGCGTGGGCCTGGAGGTGCCGGAGGAGACGCCGCGAGAGATACGGGTGGCGGCCCTGCGGGACGTGACGGACGAGGTCGCGCGGCGCACGGCGGCGCATCTGTTTTCCACGATCGTCAACCACGCCGGCCGCGGCGTGATGGTCCTGGATGACCGGGACCGGATCGTCTACGTCAATCCGGCCTTCACGCGGCTGCTGGACTACCGGCCGGAGGATGTCGTGGGGCGCGACGTGTCCGTCATCCTCTCGCCGGATGTGGACGACCGGGCGGCGCTGGGCGAATTCCGCCGCGACCTGCATGGGCGCCGGACCTTCGGCCGCGACCTGCACGCGCGGTCGCGGTCGGGGCAGGATATCTGGATGTCCACCGCGACCAGTCCGGTGCGCGACGGCGGCGTGCTGGACGGCGGCGCGATCGTCATCCTGTCCGACGAGACCCCGGCGACGGAACTGCAGCACCTGCGGCTGGACGTGACCTCGGCGCTGGCGGGGGTCACCGGGTCCCGCGCCATGGATTTCGACGACGTCATGACGCTGATCTGCGCGCGGATCGAGGCGATCGCGCCGGGCGTCATGGCGTCGATCATCCTGCTGAGCGGGGACGGCACCGCCTGGATGGCCGGTCGTGCGGCGATGCCCGACGCCATTGCGGCGGCATGCGACGGGTTTCCGGTCGGCCCCATGGCGGGCACATGCGGGGCCGCGATCTCTTCGGGGCAGGAGGTCCTGACCTCCGATATCGAAACCGACCCGAACTGGACGCCGGCGATGCGCGACCTGATGCGGCCCCTGGGGGTGGTGGCATGCTGGTCGGTGCCGATACGCCTGCGCGGCGGCACGGTCGCGGGCAGCCTGGCGCTGTATTTCCAGACTCTGCGCGAGCCGTCGCCGTGGCATCGGCGGGTGGTCGATGCCTGCATCCAGCTCTGCACCCTGGCGGTGGAGCAGGAGCGTGCCCGGGCGCAGATCGCGCATCTGGCGCATTACGACGCGGTGACCGGCCTGCCCAACCGCACGTGGCTGCGCGAGCATCTGGCGGCCCGCCAGGGGGCGGCGAACTGGTGCGGCCTGACGCTGATGTCGGTCGACGTCAACCGCTATCGCGAAATCCGCGACGCGCTGGGGGGCGCCGCGGCGGACGAGGTGCTGGGCGGCATCGCGAAACGGCTGCGGGCCGTGGTGGGGCAGGACGACATCCTGGTCCGTACCGGCGAGGACGAGTTTTCCATCCTGACGGATTGCGGCCATGACGGGACGGAGCCGGAGTGCCGCGATCGCAGCGGGATGATGGCGGTCGATCGGGCTTCGACCCTGGCAGGGGCGATCCTGCGCGCGCTGGCCAGCCCGGTCGTCGTCAACGGCATGCCGATCGGTTCGCCCATCAGCATCGGAATCTGCGCCGGCCGCGACAAGGGGCGCACGGTCGAGACGCTGCTGCGCCATACCCAGATCGCGGTGTCGCGGGCGCGTGAAGCCGGGGGCAGCCTCTATCGCTTCTTCAGCCCGGAAATGAACCGCTGGGCGCAGGACCGGGTGATGCTGGCCTCGGCGCTGGGCGACGCGCTGGCCGATGGCCGGCTGCGGCTGGTCTATCAGCCGCAGGTGCGCTCGCGCAGCGGGGCGCTGTATGGGGTCGAGGCCCTGGCGCGCTGGCATGATCCGGAATGGGGCGACATCCCGCCCACGCGCTTCATCCCGATGGCCGAGGAAGCCGGGCTGATCGAGGCGCTGGGGGAATGGGCGCTGCGCCAGGCCTGCCGCCAGATGGCGATCTGGATGGCCCACGGGGTGGGGATTCCGGTCGTGTCGGTCAATCTGTCGGCCCGGCATTTCAGCGATCCGGGCCTGCCGGGCCTGATCGGGTCCATCCTGGAGGAATCCGGCATTCCACCCGGGCGCCTGATGGTGGAAATCACCGAAAGCACGATGATCACCGATTCCGAAACGACCATCGCCGCGGCGCGCGCGATCCGCGCTCTGGGCGTGGGCCTGTCCATGGACGATTTCGGGACCGGATTTTCCAGCCTGGCGAACCTGGTCAGCCTGCCGCTGAGCGAGGTGAAGATCGACCGGGCCTTCGTCGTCGGGCTGGAGCGGGCGGGGGATACCTATTCCATCGTGAACGCGGTGCTGCGTATCGGGCAGAGCCTGGGGGTCACGGTGGTGGCCGAGGGCGTCGAGACCCAGCGGCAGCTCGACCTGCTGGACGGCCTGGACTGCCCGGTGGTGCAGGGCTTCCTGATGTCGCGTCCCCTCGATGCCGGAAAGGTGCCGTCCTGGCTGGAGGAATGGCACCGGTCCCGCCCCGTGCCGGAGGCGCTGCCGCGTCGGGTCGTGGGCGCATAGCCCCTTCCTCCATGTCATAAAAACTTAACTGCCCCCCTGGTCCTGTCCGATTGAAGCGGGATGGGCCGAAGGCTATGGGTGGTGGGAAGAGAGACGGCATCGGGAACGGATGGATGCAGCAGATGCCGCAACCCGTGGTGCGGGGCGCTGCTCCGCCGGGGCGAAGCGCAATCGGATTCACCGGAAACACGGATGGAATCATGGGCCGCGTGGCGGGTGACCGCCTGTTTGCGGGTGTGGTGCGGGCGTGCGCGCTGTCGATTCTGGTTCTGATGGGCGGCCTGGTGGCGGTCCTGGCGTGGGGCGGCGTTGCGGCGTGGTCGGCGTTTGGCCCGGGGTTTGTGTGGAGCACGGTGTGGAACCCGGTGACGGAGCATTTCGGGGCGGCGGCGCCGGTGTTCGGTTCGGTGGTGACGACGGTGCTGGCGCTGCTGTTTGCGGTGCCGCTGGCGTTCGGGATTGCGTTCTGGCTGGTGGAGATGGCGCCGGCGGTGGTGGCGGCGCCGATCGGGATGGCGGTGCAGCTTCTGGCGGCGGTGCCGTCGATCATCTTCGGCATGTGGGGCTTCTTCGTGATCGTGCCGGTGATGGCGCGGTATGTGCAGCCGTGGGTGAACCACCACCTGGGTCCTGTTCCGGTGCTGGGGGCGGTGCTGCGCAGCGCGCCGTATGGCACCGGGCTGCTGACGGGCGGGCTGGTGCTGGCGGTGATGGTGACGCCGTTCGTGTGCGCGGTGATGCGCGACGTGTTCATGGCGATGCCGGCACAGGTGCGCGAGAGCGCGTATGGGCTGGGGGCGACGCGGTGGGAGGTGATGCGCAACGTGACGCTGCCGTGGTCGCGCCCGGCGCTGATCGGCGGGATCATGCTGGGGATGGGCCGCGCGCTGGGCGAGACGATGGCGGTGACGTTCGTGATCGGCAACACCAACCGGATCGGCTGGTCGCTGTTCGCGCCGGGGAACACGATCGCGTCGCTGATCGCGCTGGAATTTCCCGAGAGCCCGGCGGGCAGCCTGAAGCTGTCGTCGCTGCTGGCGCTGGGGTTCATCCTGATGGTGATCTCGTTCCTGACGCTGGCGTGCTCGCGGCTGCTGCTGCGCCGGGGCGGGGTCTAGGATGGCGGGCGTGACGACGGGCATGACGGGGACGGCGGCGGCCGGGCATGGCTGGGCGCGCGGCGGGCCGCTGGCGGTGCGGCGGCGGCTGGTGGACCGGGTGGCGACGGGGCTGAGCCTGGCGGCGACGGGGATCGTGCTGGCGGCGCTGGGCTCGATCCTGCTGACGCTGCTGGTGCGGGGGCTGCCCGGGCTGTCGCCCGCGACCTTCCTGCGGGCGACGCTGCCGCCGGGTGCTGGGGGCGGGCTGGCCAACGCGATCGTCGGCAGCCTGCTGCAGACCGGGCTGGCGGCGGCGATCGGCACGCCGGTGGGGCTGCTGACCGGGGTCTACCTGTCGGAATACAGCCAGGACGGGCGGGTGGTGAACGTGGTGCGCTTCGTGTCGGACATGATGCTGTCGGCGCCGTCGATCCTGGTCGGGCTGTTCGTGTATCTGGCGCTGGTGGCGCCGGTGGGGCATTTCTCGGGGCTGTCGGGGGCGGTGGCGCTGGCGGTGCTGTTCGTGCCGGTGGTGGTGCGCACCACCGAGGACATGCTGCGGCTGGTGCCGCTGACGATGCGCGAGGCGGCGTATGCGCTGGGGGCGCCGAAATGGCGGGTGGTGCTGCAGATCTGCCTGCGGGCGGCGCGGGGCGGGGTGCTGACGGGCATCCTGCTGGCGGTGGCGCGGGTGTCGGGCGAGACGGCGCCGCTGCTGTTCACGTCGCTGGGCAACATGAACTGGTCGCTGGACCTGAACGCGCCGATGGCCAGCCTGCCGGTGGCGATCTACCAGTATGCCGGGTCGGCCTATGACGACTGGGTGCAACTGGCGTGGACGGGGGCGCTGCTGGTGACGACGGGGGTGCTGGTGCTGAACGTGCTGGTGCGGGTATGGAGCCGGCGCGC
The DNA here is from genome assembly GCF_000021325.1 of Gluconacetobacter diazotrophicus PA1 5. Lineage (GTDB taxonomy): Bacteria > Pseudomonadota > Alphaproteobacteria > Acetobacterales > Acetobacteraceae > Gluconacetobacter > Gluconacetobacter diazotrophicus. Next base: position 2,954,803 of record NC_011365.1, read on the forward strand.
GGGCCTGGCGCGGTAGGATGGCCCAAAGGGATATCCACGAGGATGATGGCATGAGGGATACGGTGATGCAGGATGTGCCGGCGGCGGCCGCGTCGACGGCGGCGCTGGCGGTGCGGAACCTGGATTTCTGGTATGGGTCGAACCACGCGCTGAAGGACATCACGCTGGATTTCCCGGCGCGGCGGGTGACCGGGATGATCGGCCCGTCGGGCTGCGGCAAGTCGACGCTGCTGCGGGTGCTGAACCGGATGTATGATTTGTATCCGGGGCAGCGGGCGACGGGCGAGGTGATGTTCGACGGGCGGAACATCCTGTCGTCGGACCTGGACCTGAACGTGCTGCGGGCGCGGGTGGGGATGGTGTTCCAGAAGCCGACGCCGTTTCCGATGTCGATCTACGAGAACATCGCCTTCGGGGTGCGGCTGCACGACCGGCTGACGCGGGTGGAGATGGACGAGCGGGTGGAGGACGTGCTGCGGCGGGTGGCGCTGTGGGGCGAGGTGAAGGACCGGCTGGGGGCGTCGGCGCTGGCGCTGTCGGGCGGGCAGCAGCAGCGGCTGTGCATCGCGCGGACCATCGCGACCCGGCCGGAGGTGATCCTGCTGGACGAGCCGACCAGCGCGCTGGACCCGATTTCCACCGCGCGGATCGAGGAGTTGCTGGACGAGCTGAAGGGCGAGTTCACGATCGCGATCGTGACGCACAACATGCAGCAGGCGGCGCGCTGCGCCGACCGGGTGGCGTTCTTCTACATGGGCGAGCTGGTCGAGGTGGACAATGCCGACCGCATGTTCACCGCCCCGCGCGAACGCCGCACCCAGGATTACATCACCGGCCGCTTCGGCTGACACGGACTGACAGACAGGGGGCAGCGTGGGCAAGGAACAGGCGCATACCGTCAGCAGCTACGAGCAGGAACTGGGCCAGATCCGCGCCATGATGGCGCGGATGGGCGGTATCGTCGAAAGCCAGATGGCGATGGCGATGGCCGCGATCGTCGATCGGGACGAGGACGCGGCGATGGCGGCGTCGGAATGCGACCCGCAGGTCGACGCGCTGGAGCGCGATGTCGAGGCGCTGTCGATCCGCGTGCTGGCGCTGCGCGCGCCGATGGCGGGCGACCTGCGCGAGATCGTGTCGGCGATGAAGATCACCGGCGACCTGGAGCGCATCGGCGACTGCGCCGCCAGCATCGCGCGCCGCACGTTGCGGCTGGAGACCGGCGACGGGCGCCTGGCGCTGGGCGGGCTGCGGACCATGGGGCGGCTGGTACAGGAGAACCTGCGCCGCGCCATCGACGCGATGAGCCAGCAGGATGGCGCGGGCGCGGTTGAGGTCTGGCAATCCGACACGGCGGTGGACGAGCTGTACACCGCCATGTTCCGCGAACTGGTGACCTACATGATGGAGGACCCGCGGACCATCCGGTCCTGCACCCACCTGCTGTTCATCGCCAAGAACCTGGAGCGGATCGGCGACCACGCGACCAATATCGCCGAGCGCGTCTATTACGCCGCGACCGGCGAGCAACTGCCTGTCGCGCGGCCGCGCGGCGGCCCGGTGGTGTGACGGAGTAGCGGAATGTCCGGAACGATGGCGAACGGGAACGAAGGTCAGACGAACGGCCGCAAATCGTACATCCTGGTGGTCGAGGATGACGAGGCGCTGCTGATGATGCTGCGCTACAACCTGGAAAAACTGGGATACGAGGTCGGCGTGGCCGAGGACGGGGAGCAGGCCCTGGCGCGTGTCGCCGTCCGGCGTCCCGACCTGATGGTGCTGGACTGGATGCTGCCGGGCCTGTCGGGGCTGGATGTCTGCCGCCGGCTGCGTGACCAGGAAGCGACCCGCACCCTGCCGATCATCATGCTGACCGCCCGCGCGGGCGAGGCCGACCATATTCGCGGCTTGGATATCGGCGCCGACGATTACGTCACCAAGCCCTGCAGCATCGAGGCGCTGCAGGCCCGCATCCGCGCACTGATGCGCCGGGCGCCGCCGGCCGAGCAGATGCTGAGCTTCGCCGACGTCACGCTGGACACCGTCGCCCACCGGGCCGAGCGCAACGGAAGGCAACTGACCCTGGGGCCGACCGAATACCGCATCCTGGAATTCTTCCTGCGCCATCCGCGCCAGGTCTTCTCGCGCGAGGACCTGTTGCAGCGGGTGTGGGAACGCGGGGTGCATGTGGAACCGCGGACGGTGGACGTGCATATCCGCCGGCTGCGGCTGATCCTGAACGGGCCGGGCGAGGCCGATATCGTCCGCACCGTGCGGGCGGCGGGCTACGCCCTGGACGATCCGCGTCCTTGACGGCGCGGATCGGTCCGGGCAGCGGCGGGACCTAGGCATGGCCGGATTGTGGCCCGAGGATGTCGTGGCGGGCATGGCCCTGCTGGCGGCGGGCGGCATGGGGTGGCGGATGGTCGCCGGGCGGCGCCGGGCCGCCACGGAGGACCCTGGCAGCGATCCCGCCCGCGCGGCCCCGCCTTCGGCGGATGCCCTGTCGCGCATGATCGAGGTGCTGGACCTGGTGCCGGCGGCCATCCTGGTGCTGGATGCCGGCGGGCGCATCCTGCATGCGGGGCCCGGGGCGTGGGAACTGTTCGGGGACAGCCTGGGCGCGATCGTGCGGCATCCCGCCGCGCAATCGGCGCTGCTGCGGCTGCACGAGGGCGACCGGGCGGAAGTGGACATGGTGCTGGATGTGCCGGTGCGCCGCGCGGTGCGCGCCCAGTTCCGGCGCGTCGATATCGGGCGCGGGGAATCGGTGGTGCTGGCGACCCTGCTGGATGTGAGCGAGCAGGACGCGGTGGAGCGCATGCGCACCGATTTCGTGGCCTATGCCAGCCACGAGCTGCGCACGCCGCTGGCGGCGCTGACGGGGTTCATCGAGACCCTGCGCGGCCCCGCCGCCGACGATCCGCCGGCGCAGCAGCGTTTCCTGGGCGTCATGGCCGGGCAGGCCGCGCGGATGCAGCGCCTGCTGGACCGGCTGCTGATGCTGTCGCGCGTGCAGATGAGCGAGCACCGCAAGCCGCGCGGCCAGGTCGATCCGGCCGCGGTGATCGCGCGGGTACGCGACGAGACGGCCCCCCTGCTGGATGGTGGGCCGGCCACCCTGCATATCGACATGGCGGACGACCTGCCGTCCTTCCCCGGTGATTCCGACCAGGTCGTGCAGGTGCTGCTGAACCTGATCGAGAACGCGATCAAATACGGATCGGGCGAATCCGACCGCGCGGTGCGGATCGGCCTGCGCGTGCGGCAGGCGGCGCCGTCGGCGATGGTGGGAGTGGACGTGGGCGCGACCGGCGGGGCGCGAAACGGGATCGCGTTTGCCGTGACGGATAACGGGCCGGGAATCGAGGCCCGGCACCTGCCGCGCCTGACCGAGCGATTCTATCGCGTCGAAGGCACGGCGGCGCGGCGCACCGGCACCGGCCTGGGGCTGGCGATCGTCAAGCACATCATCGACCGCCATGACGGGCGGCTGACCATCGACAGCGTGGTCGGACGGGGGACGGCGTTTACCGTGTGGTTTCCGCTGGCAGGCTGATGCCGGGCCGGTGTCAGGCCGATGTCTTGGAAGCGTCATGAAACTGTCATGGACACATCACTCCCCTGGCCAGCCGATCCGGGCTAGGAGAAGGGCAGCCTGGGGGGCGCTTAGCGGGGCCTGGCCGGGCTTGTCTGTCACGCTCGTCAGGGATCTGAACTCGATGCGTCGTTCTGTCACAGTGTTTGCCGCCGTCCTTCTGGGAACTGCCCCGGTTGCCCTTTCCGTCGCGCATGCCGCGAACATCACCGGTGCCGGCTCCAGCTTCGCCGCCCCGATCTACGAGGCCTGGGGTTCGGCCGGCCGTAGCGCCAGCGGCGTCGCCGTCAACTACCAGAGCGTCGGGTCCAGCGCGGGCCAGAACCAGATCCTGGCCGGCACGGTCGATTTCGGCGCCTCGGATGCCCCGATGGACCCCGCCAAGCTGCAGAAGGGCGCGCTGTTCCAGTTCCCGACGGTCATGGGCGGCATCGTTCCGGTCGTGAACATCCCGGGCATCGCCGCGAACACGCTGCGCCTGACCGGCGAGGTGCTGGCCGGCATCTATTCGGGCGACATCTCCTCGTGGAACGATGCGAAGATCACCGCCCTGAACCCGGGCGTGAACCTGCCGGACCTGCCCATCGCGACGGTGCACCGCGCCGACGGGTCGGGCACGACCTTCGTGTTCACGTCCTACCTCGCACGCTCGTCGCAGGCGTGGCATGACGGCACGGGCGCCGGCAGCTCGATTTCCTGGCCCGGCGGTGTCGGCGCGCGCGGCAATGACGGCGTCGCGGCGTCGGTCCGCAACACCGAAGGCGGCATCGGCTATGTCGAATATGCCTATGCCAGCCGCAACCATATGACGACGGTGCAGCTGAAGGACAAGGCCGGCGATTTCGTGACCGCCGACCTGGACAGCTTCTCGCGCGCCGCCGCCGCCGCCGACTGGAAGGGCGCCGCCAATTTCGCGGTCGACCTGCTGGATACGTCCGGCAAGGGCGCGTGGCCGATCGTCTCGGCGACCTACGTGCTGGTGCCGAAGCAGGCGAAGGATGCCGCCCAGGGCGCGGCCGTGCGTAAATTCTTCGGCTGGGCATTCGACAATGGCGACGGCATTGCCCGTGGCCTGGACTACGTCGTCCTGCCGGCCGAGGTGAAGGCGTCGATTCGCGCCGCCTGGTAAGGCATGCACCCGCCAACAGGCTTCCGCAAGGGGTCTGGAAACGCGTGTCTGACGGGCGGGGGCCTTGTGCCCCCGCCCGTTTTGTTTGTTCGGGGCGGTTGGCATGTGGGTCGGCGGCAGTCCCTGCCCGGCTTCGGCAGGGCACGGTCCATCGGGCCGTTGCAGAAAAGACACGGTGTTGCCGGATGTCGATGGTCTGTCGGGCTGCATTTCCGGTTGTGTGCAGTATTTTCTTCGGAACGATATGAATACGATCATAAATGTTCATTTATAGTCCGAAGGTAATTGCTTAAAATTATGAATAATGAACAAAATGGTTTGACATATTGCGAAAATTAATTGGCTGTGCGAGTTATTTATAATTAATAAATGATTATTAAATAATAATTATTAAAAATATTCAGAATTATATTTCAATGTAATAAAATTGTAGCATTTCTGACCAAGAACCTTCTTTGGATTAAAATCAGTCAATTTCCTACTTGGGGCCGTCCACTTCTTTTATGGGAAAGAAAACCGGTGCCCGTCTTCAAACCAAAGAAGAGCATTCTCCTTTTGACCAGTGCCCTGGTCTGGGCTCAGTGCCTTCCCGGCAAGTCCGCACATGCCGAGACGTCGATCGACGTCATGGAGAAGCAGATCCGGCTTCTTCAGGTCCAACTGAAGGAGATGAAGTCCCAGCAGGCCCAGCATGCGCGCGAAGTGCAGGAAGCGCGTGATGCTGCCCGCCAGGCACGTATCGAAGCTGAAAGCAATCCATACGCCATGCGGCGCGAGTATGTCGGCGGCGCGCAGGGGCTGGCCACGCCGCGTTATGTCGGCGGTGCGCAGGGGCAGGCCACGTATGTCAGCGGTGTGCAGGGGCTGAGCGCGTCGCAGTCGCCGGCTCCCCAGATCAACAACACGCCCTATGGGCAGATCACCGGCATGCCCGTGGCTCGTTCCTCGTCCCAAGCACCGCTCCGCAAAGGGCAGTTCGCAATCGGTGGCGTGACGATCACCCTCGGTGGCTTCTTCGAAATGGCGGGCATCTTCCGTTCACGCAACGAAGCTTCGGATATCAGCTCGAACTTCGCGACGATTCCCTGGCTGAACTCGCCGAACGCCCATATGAACGAATACCATCAGACCGAACGTCAGAGCCGCCTTTCGGTTCTGGTGCAGGGCGACCTGAACAGCCATCTGCATGCGTCGGGCTATTCCGAAGTGGATTTCCAGGGCTCCGGCACGGCGTCCAACTCGCGTCAATCCAACTCTTACGTTCTGCGTGCACGCGTAGTGTATGGCGAACTGCAGGATACGGAGAACGACTGGTACGTAGCGGGCGGCCAGATGTGGTCGCTGGCGACCATGTTCAAGCATGGCATGGACGAGCGTAACGAGAACATCCCGCTTGTGATCGACGCGCAGTACCTTCCGGGCTTTACCTGGACGCGTAATACCGGCGTCCGTGCCGTCAAGGGTTTCAATCACGGTGAGTACCATATCGGTCTGTCGCTGGAAAACCCGCAGTCGGTCTGGGGGGGAACCAACTACGCGCCGCCGGGTTCGACCGTTACGGTCAATACGGCCGGCGGTCAGGTCAACAACGCGACCACCACCTATTCGGATGACGTGGCGCCCGACATCATCCTCAAGGGCGCGGCCGATCCGAAGTTCGGTCACTTCGAAGCCCTGGGCATGATGCGCTTCCTGCACGATCGCGTCAGCTATCTGGGTCATGGCCAGAGCCATGTCGTCGTGGCCGGCGGCGGCGGCGGTGCGATGCTGATCCCGATCATCAAGCACAAGCTGGACTTCCAGGCGTCCGGCCTGGTCGGAAACGGCATCGGCCGATACGGCACCAGCAATCTGGCCGACGCCACGACCAATCGCTTCGGCGCGCCGGTCGCCCTGCCGGAAGCGCAGGTTCTGGCCGGCCTGGTCGGTCATCCGATCAAGTCGATGGATGTCTATGCCTATGGCGGCATGGAAGACATTCTGGGCGGCCGTTCGTTCAATGTCGGCAACAAGGCCTACGGCTACGGCAATCCGGCCCTGATCGCTACGGGCTGCCAGACGGAAATGGCCTCGAACTGCACGGCTACGAACATCAAGCGCGTGACCCAGGGCACGGTCGGCTTCTGGTGGCGCTACCTGCATGGCGATTACGGCACCATGCAGTTCGGCATGCAGTATTCCTACACCAACGTCCGTGCCTTCGCGGGTGTCGGCGGAACGGCGCATACCGACGACAACATGGTCTTCCTGTCGATGCGCTATATGCCTTTCCAATAAGGCATCGCCCGGTTGTCCCGGCCGGTCCCATGGGACCAGCTGGATATTGGAGAAGCGGCGCTTCCGGTCGATTCCGGGGGCGCCGCTTTTGCGTTGGGGGGAGCCGCATTGGGTACCCTGTGAATGTTTTGTGAATGTCCTGATATTATATGAAAATATGATATTATTTCTGTAGTTGTTCGAAATCACTGCAACCGGTCTTCGGCATCATGCTGCATTTCGCACCTTATTCGCTGTTTTCGATCCTCGCGCTGCTCGCCTGCTTCCTGCTGGTCTGCGTGTTCGAATTCGTCAACGGATTCCATGACACCGCCAATGCGGTGGCGACGGTCATCTATACCAATTCGCTGAAGCCCCGGACGGCGGTGGTCTGGTCGGGGCTGATGAACTTCGTCGGCGTCGTACTGGGCGGCATCAGCGTCGCCTACGGCCTGGTGGAACTGCTGCCGGCCGACGTGCTGTCGCCGCCCAATGGCGACCCGGCGGTGCCGATGCTGATCTCGCTGTTCGGCACCGCGCTGGCGTGGAACCTGTTCACCTGGTGGTTCGGTATTCCCAATTCCAGTTCCCATTGCGTGATCGGCGCCCTGATCGGGATCGCGGTCGGCGACGCGCTGCTGCATACGCGCGACCTGGGCAATTCGGTGGACTGGTCGCAGATCTGGAAGATCCTGCGGGCGCTGGCGATTTCGCCGCTGCTGGGGCTGGTGGGGGCGGGGGCGCTGTATTTCGCGCTGAAGCATCTGGTGCGCGACCCGGCGCTGTACCAGCCGCCGCAGGGTGACGCGCCGCCGCGCGGCTGGGTCAAGGGGCTGCTGATCCTGACCTGCACCGGCGTCAGCTTCTCGCACGGCAGCAATGACGGGCAGAAGAGCATCGGGCTGATCATGCTGACGATTATCGGCCTGCTGCCCGCGACCTTCGCGCTGAATCCCGCAACCGCACCCGATATCGCGCACATTGCCGAACGCGCCGCGATCGCGGCACCGCTGCTGGATGCCTACGACCATGACGGGCTGCGGGCCGAGGCGCTGGCATCCGCCGCGCGCCTGTCGCACACCCAGGCCGACCATGTGGTGGCGTCGCAACTGCGTGCCGACCTGTACGAGGTCGTGGCCGGGCTGAAGGCGGTTTCGGCCAGCAGGGCCGCCAGCGGTGCCGACCGCGCGGTCGCGGCCCGCATCGGGCGGGAACTGCGTCCCACGGTGGAATATGCGCCCTGGTGGGTGCGGCTGCTCAGCGCGCTGTGCCTGGGGATCGGCACCATGGTCGGCTATCGCCGGATCGTTCACACGCTGGGCGAGAAGATCGGCAATACCCACCTGACGCCCGCGCAGGGCGCGTCGGCGGAACTGGTCGGCGCCGGGCTGATCGCCACCGCGGGCTATACCGGCCTGCCGGTCAGCACCACCCACATCATCACCGCCGGCATCGCCGGCACCATGCTGGGATCGGGATCGGGCATCAATCGCGGCATGCTGATGAAGATCGCCCTGGCCTGGATCTGCACCCTGCCGGTCACGATCGCGGTCGCGGCCAGCCTGTTCTACGTCCTGGGAGGGTAAGTCTGTCCGCAAACGCGCGCTGGTGGCGATCCGGCGTGCGGTTCCGGCTGGCTGGGATTACAGGGTGGAGCGGTGCCGGCTTGCCAGCTTCTCCCGTGCTTCTTCAAGGTCGTAGGCCACCTGGAGGTTCATCCAGAATTCGGCGGATGTACCAAACCGTTCCGCCAGCAGGATGGCCGTATCCGCCGTCACGCTCCGCCGCCCCCGCACGATATCGCTCAGGCGGTTGGCCGGCACGCCGATTTCCGCCGCCAGGGCGCGGGCGGACAGGCCGAACGGGAGCATGAATTCCTCCCGCAGCACGTCGCCCGCCGATACGTTGTGAAGTTCGGTCATGTCCGACCTCCTGGCCTTAGTGATAATCGATGATTTCGACATCATAGGCGTCGCCGTCACGCCATACGAAGCAAATCCGGAACTGGTCGTTGATGCGGATCGAGTATTGCCCCTGCCGGTCGCCAGCCAGTGCCTCAAGGCGGTTTGCCGGCGGGACCCGCAGATCGTCGAGGACGGTCGCCGCTGCCAGCATGCGCAGTTTCGGTCGTGCCGCATTGGCGATCTGCGCCTGAAAGCCTTTTGGCAGCTTCCCGGTAAAAACCTGTTCCGCTCGCTTGTCGGCAAAGGTTCGAATCATATGCGGTACGTATTGCATATCAAGTGGTGAGTCAAGGACGGGGCCTTCTGCCGCCCATGCGGGCTGGGTCCGGCGCGGTTTCGGATATGATCAGAGCCTGTTTGGAAAGTCGCTGAAGTGTGATTCAAGCTCTGGATGTGGACGCCAGAGCAGAGAGGCCGCATGGCCAGGATTACCCGCAAGACGAAGCGTTATCCGTCTGATATGACGGAGGAGGAATGGGCGCGCATCGCGCCACTGATGCCCGAGCCGGGACGCACGGGGCGTCCGCGCGAGATCGAATTCCGCGAGGTGATCAACGCGGTTCGTTACCTGGTTCGATCCGGCTGCGGCTGGCGAATGCTGCCGATCCATTTCGGGCATTGGCGTACGGTCTATGGTTGGTTCAGGGAATTGGCCCGGCGGTTCCTGTTCCAGACCATTCATGATGTGGAACTGATGCTTGACCGGGAGCGCTCGGGCCGTGAAGCCAGCCCTTCGGCCGGAGTGATCGACAGCCAGAGCATCAAGGCGCCGCACGCGAAAACAAGAGGTTACGACGCTGGAAAGAAGATTGTCGGGCGCAAGCGGCATATCGCCGTGGATACGGACGGACGCCTGCTGATGGTCAACCTGACGCCGGCGGACATCTCCGACAGCGCCGGAGCGCAGATGATCCTGGACGCGATCCGCAAGCGCTGGCCGTGGGTCAAGCATCTATTCGCGGACGGTGCCTATGACCGGCTCCAGTTGATGGACAAGGCTGCCTACCTGGACTTCGTCGTCGAGGTGATCCGTCGCAGGGACGGAGCGAAAGGCTTTGAGGTTCTCCCCCGGCGCTGGGTCGTGGAGCGAACCTTCGGATGGATGACCCGATGGCGACGCCTCGTGCGCGATTACGAGCGTCGCATCGATGTCTCACAGGCCATGATCTTCGTCGCCATGGGCGCCAATCTCACCCGAAGAAACGCTCATCCATGACTTTCCAAACAGGCTCTCAGTAGCGCAGCATCTGGCTGAGGAATTCGCGGGCGCGGTCGGTTCGGGGCTGGGTGAAGAAGGTTTCGGGCGGGGCGTCTTCCAGGATGCGGCCGCGATCCATGAACAGGATGCGGTCGGCGATGCGGCGGGCGAAGCCCATGTCGTGGGTCACGCACAGGGTGGTGATGGCGTCGGCGGCCAGTCCGTCGATGATGTCGACCACGCCGGACACCGCTTCCGGGTCCAGCGCTGCCGTCGGTTCGTCGAACAGCATCACCGAGGGCTGCATGCACAGCGCGCGGGCGATGGCCACGCGCTGCTGCTGGCCGCCGGAGAGCTGGATCGGATATTTGCCGGCCTGGTCGGCGATGTTCACGCGATGCAGGAAATTCATCGCCAGGTCCTCGGCCTCGGCGCGGGCGATCTTCTTCACCACGCGGGGCGAGAGGGTGCAGTTTTCGAGCACGCTGAGATGCGGGAACAGGTTGTAGTTCTGGAACACCAGCCCGACCATGCAGCGCAGGCGCGTCAGTTCGATCGTCTGGTCGACGCGGGTGCCGTCGATGACGATCGTGCCGGCATCGTGGGGTTCGATGCGGTTGAAGCAGCGGACCAGCGTCGATTTGCCCGAACCGGACGGGCCCAGGATCGCGATCTTCTCGCCCCGCGCGACCGTCAGGGAGACGTTGTGCAGGACCTGGAAGCCGCCATAGGATTTCTGGAGGTTCTGGACCGTGATCATCGGCGGTCGGCCCCCAGGCGATCGGCCCAGGCGAAGCGGCGTTCGATGCGGCGCTGGAGCCCGAGGAAGAAGAATACGATCAGCAGGTAATAGACCAGCGCCGCCGCGTAATATTCGGTGAAGGCGAAGGTGCGCGCCACGTTGATCTGCGTCACCGCCAGCAATTCCTGCAGCGAGATCACCGAGGCGAGCGACGTCGTCTTGATCAGGCTGATGAATTCGTTGATCGTCGGCGGCAGGGCGATGCGCAGCGCCTGGGGAAAGATGACGTGGCGGTACACCTGCATCCGCGTCATGCCCAGCGCGTCGCCGGCCAGGGCCTGCCCGGGATCGATGGCCTGCAGCGCCGCGCGGTTGATTTCGACCTGGTACGCGGCCTCGTTGATCGACAGCGAGATCCAGGCCGCCAGGAAGGGGGTGAACCAGGCCTCGCGGAAGACGGGAAGGAACTGCGGCAGCGCGTTCCACACGAACAGCAGTTGCAGCAGGGTCGGCGCGGCGCGGAACAGCGCGACATAGGCGCGCACGCCGGATTTCAGCAGCCCGTCGCGGCCGTTCAGCACCAGCGCCATCGGGATGGCGATCACGATCGCCGTCATGTGCGACAGCACCGCCATGACCAGCGTGACCCCCGCCCCGCGCAGGAAGGCGGGCGAGGCGAGGGCCGAGAGGAAGACGCGCGCGTCGAAGCCGCCGGCCGGGCCGTCCGCGCCCTGGACCGCGGCGGCGGCGGCCGGCGTGATCTGCCAGCGTTGCCGGATCTGCGCCATCTGCCCGCTGTCGCGCAGCGCGGTGACGGCGTCCTGCAACCGGGCGCGGTCCTGCGCGTCCTTGCGCATGTAGATCGCGAAATCGCGGTATTCCGGGTAGTCGGGCTGGACGATCACCGCGACCTTGCCGTGCAGCTGGGCCTGGCGGAAATACAGTTCGACATCCTGGCTGACGAAGGCGAAGGCGCGGCCGATCAGCACCTGCTGCACGACCTCGTCCTCGGTCGGGTATTGCTGGATGATGATGGGCGGGCGGCCGGCGGCGGCCAGGGCGGTATTTTCCTGGGCGACGCGCGCCGCGTAGCTGGTGCCCGACTGCACCGCCAGCACCTTGCCCGACAGGGCGGCCATCGAGGCCACGCGGGCGGTGCCGGCGCGCGCCACCACCACCAGCGCGGTGGGCTGGTAGGGCACGGCGTCGAACCGGGCCTCGCGCGCCTGCTGGCGCAGCACGCCGCTGATGACGATGCCGCAGCGCCCGGCGGCCAGGCTGGGGAACAGGCCCACGAAATCCATCGACACGAAGGTGACGGGCACGTGCCAGTACGCGCCCAGCGCACGGCCGACATCGATATCCTCGCCCACCATGTCGCCGCCCGCGGCGCCGCCCATGAAGCTCATGGGCGGCAGGGTGGGGTTGGTGCAGACGGTCAGCGTGCCGTCGGCGGCGAAGGCGGGGCGGGGCGGGGTCTGCGCCCGGGCCGGCGGGGCGACCGGGCCGAATGCCGCGCCCAGCCCGGCCAGCAGCAGGACCAGGAATCCGGCCAGCAGCCTGGCCATCGGGGGGCGGGGTGAAGCGGGGCGGGGTGGTTCGCCATGCCGGCTGCCGGGCAAACGGGGCATCCTTCGTCTGTGGGGGTATGCTGCATATCACGCCATTCCCCGGCTTGCTGTCGTGATCGCTGAACTTCACTTTGGGCGAATCATGTTTAATCTGCAACGAGGGCGGGCGAAGCCTCGAACCGTGCCCCCATCCTCCCTGTTGCCATTCACCGGAGTTCCATCATGGATACCATCCAGGCCGCCGAGCAGGCGTTGCGCGAGGATCTGGCCGCCGCCTATCGCCTGCTGGCCATCTTCGACATGACCGACATGGTCTATACCCACCTGTCGGTGCGCCTGCCGGGGCCGGACCATCGGTTCCTGGTCAACCCGTACGGCTATCTGTTCGAGGAAATCACCGCCAGTTCGCTGGTGGTGGTCGATGCCGACGGCCTGCCGACGCAGCCGACGTCCCAGCCGGTCAACCCGGCGGGGTTCGTGATCCATTCCGCCGTCCATCGCAGCCGGGCCGACGCCGCCTGCGTCATGCACACCCACACGCTGGCCGGCATGGCGGTCGCGGCGCAGCAGGAGGGCATCCTGCCGCTGAACCAGATCAGCATGGAATTCCACGAGGACGTGGCCTTCCACGCCTACGAGGGCATCGCGGCCGACGACAATCTGGGCGAGCGCGAGCGGCTGGTCCGCGACCTGGGGACGCGCAATGCGATGATCCTGCAGAATCACGGCCTGCTGACGGTCGGGCGCACCGTGGCCGAGACGTTCTATCGCATCTATTACCTGGAGCAGGCGTGCCGCATCCAGATCGCCGCGCAATCGACCGGCGTTCCGCTGCATGTGCCCTCGGCCGAGCGGATCGCACGGGCCCAGGCGCAGTTCGCCGCCGAGGAAGACAAGGGGGAACTGGTCTGGCGGGCGTTGCGCCGCAAGCTGGACCGCGAACAGCCGGATTACGTGGAATAGGAGCCGGTCAGGTCCCGGGCGCCAGGATATGGACGAAACGGGCCGCGCCGTCGGGCGGCGGGGCGGCCCGTGACGGAGTGGCTGGTGAGGGAGTAGCCGGGACAGGGTCGGCCGGCGCCTCGGCCCGGATTTGCGGGGCGTCGTCGCCGAACAGGGTCAGGATGGCGCGGGTCTGGCGCAGGCCGGCCGTGTCCGCGATGCGGTAATGGACCTGCCGCGCGGCGCGGCGGGTCGTGACCAGGCCGGACCGGCGCAGTTCGGCCAGTTGCTGGCTGAGTGCCGGCTGGCCGATACCGGTGCGGGTTTCGATCTCGCCCACCGTGTGTTCGCCGGCCAGCAGCAGCGACAGGATCATCAGCCGCTGGGGCTGGGCCAGCGGGCGCAGCCGGTCGGCCAGCCGTTCGGCCGCCGGGCGCGTCAGCGGGCGGGCGGTCATGCCTGCGGGTCCGGCGTGATGCGGCAGAACCAGGACGGACCGGCGGCGGCCATGTCGTCCGCCGTGGCGATGGTGGGCAGGACGATGTCCGCGCCGGGTTCCCAGCCTTCCGGCGTCAGGACGTCGCCCACCGCCGCGCGCTGCAGGGCGGCGACCAGCCGCAGCATTTCGGCCACCGACCGGCCGGTGGACACCGGATAGCTGGTGGTGGCGCGCACGATGCCCGCCGGGTCGATGAAATAGGTCGCGCGCACCGTGGCGCTGTCGCGGGCGGCGGCATCCAGCATGCCGTAGGCACGGCCGACCGCCATCGTCGGGTCCTCGATCACCGGGAAGGGGATGGTGACGCCGAAGCGGGCGCGGATGGCGTCGATCCAGGCCAGGTGGGCGTGCAGGCTGTCCACCGACAGGCCCAGCAGCGCGCAGTCCAGCGCCGCGAAGCGGTCCGCCGCGCGGGCCAGGGCCACGAATTCGCTGGTGCAGACCGGCGTGAAATCGGCAGGGTGCGAGAACAGGACCAGCCACCGCCCGCGATAGTCGCTGAGCCGGACCGGGCCCTGGGTGGTGCGGGCCTGGAAATCGGGCGCGGCATCGCCGATCCGCACGATGGAGGGGCCCCCCAAGGAAGGACTCCCAATGGACAGGGCAGGCGATGGCGTGTCGGACATGAGGCGGCTCTTGCATCCCGTGCGGCTTGACGCAATACCAAACATGAAATACACAAATTATGAAAGTGCGAAAGTGAACCGCGCCCGACACGCCGCAGGCCGATGCCGGGGAGAACCGGAAAGGGCACGACCATGACCACCGATCCCACATCCGCCGCTTCCGCCATTCCCCCGGGCGATCCGGCGCGGGAGGCGGCGGCGCGGCAGGTTGCCGCCTGGTCGGGCCGGCCGGGGGCGCCCGTGGTGCGCAGCTTCTTCGACCCCGCGACCTTCACCGCCACCCATGTGGTGCACGACCCCGCGACGCGGCAGGCCGCGGTCGTCGACAGCGTGCTGGATTACGATCCGGCATCCGGCCGGACCGGGCATGACTCGGCGGCGGCGGTGCTGGCCTATCTGCGGGCCGAGGGGCTGGAGGTGGCGTGGCAACTGGAAACCCACGTGCATGCCGACCATCTGTCGGCCGCGCCGTGGCTGCAGGGCCAGGTCGGGGGCGCGCTGGGCATCGGGGCGGAGATCGTCCGGGTGCAGGCGGTATTCGGCAAGATCTTCAATGCCGGGACGGCGTTCGCCCGCGACGGGTCGCAGTTCGACCGCCTGTTCACCGATGGCGACACGTTCCGCCTGGGACAGATCGACGCGATCGCGCTGCATGTGCCCGGCCATACCCCGGCCGACATGGCGTTCGTGATCGGGGATGCGGCCTTTATCGGCGATACGCTGTTCATGCCGGATTTCGGGACGGCGCGGGCCGATTTCCCGGGCGGGGACGCGCGGACGCTGTACCGGTCCACCCGGCGGCTGCTGTCGCTGCCCGACGCCACGCGGCTGTTCCTGTGCCATGATTACGGGGGGCCGGAGCGGCCGGACTTCGCGTGGGAAACCACGGTCGGGGCCGAACGGACGGGCAATATCCACGTCCATGACGGCGTGGACGAGGATTCGTTCGTGGCCATGCGCACCGCGCGCGACGCGACGCTGGACCTGCCGCGGCTGATCATGCCGTCGGTGCAGGTGAACATGCGCGGCGGCCGCCTGCCGGAGCCGGAATCCAACGGTACCCGCTATATCAAGATCCCGCTGGACACGCTGTAGGGCGGCGCCGATGAATCCTGTCCAGGCGGGGCTTGGGGTGGCCTCGGGCGTGCTGGTCGGGTTCACGCTGGGGCTGGTCGGCGGGGGCGGGTCGATCCTGGCCGTGCCGCTGATGGTCTATCTGGTCGGGCTGCGCGACGCGCATGTCGCCATCGGCACCAGCGCCGCCGCGGTGGCGGTGAACGCGCTGGCGGGGCTGGCCAGCCACGCGCGGGCGCATACCGTCCGCTGGCGCTGTGCCGCCGTTTTCGCCGCCGCCGGGGTGCTGGGCGCGCTGCTGGGCGCGCATGCCGGCAAGATCGTGGGCGGGCAGCGCCTGCTGCTGGCCTTCGCGGTGCTGATGGTGGGGGTCGGCGTGCTGATGCTGCGCGGCCGGGACGGGGCGGGCGACCCGGACGCCACCTGCACCCGCGACAATGCCGGGCGGATCGCGGGGACCGGGCTGGCCACCGGGCTGCTGTCCGGCTTCTTCGGCATCGGGGGCGGATTCCTGATCGTGCCCGGCCTGATGGCCTCGACCGGCATGCCGATCCTGAACGCGGTGGGCACGTCGCTGGTCGCGGTGGCGGTGTTCGGGTTCAGCACCACCGCCAGCTATGCCCTGTCGGGCCTGGTGGACTGGCCGCTGGCGGGCCTGTTCGTGGCCGGCGGGGTGGCGGGCAGCCTGGGGGGCACCCGGGCGGCGCGGCGGCTGGCCGGGTCGCGGGGCGCGCTGGCGCGGGTTTTCGCCTGCGTTATCTTCGTGGTCGCCTTCTATATGATCTGGCGGGGCTGGTATTCCATCGTCGCGGGCGTCGGTAACGAAAATACACCAAAACGTCTTTGACGGGACGCGGGAAGCCCGCGCAGTATCGTGGAAGCCGGGGTCGACGCTATTCGGGATCTCGGGCCGGTTTCCGGTGATATTCAATATGGAGCGTGCCTCATGATCTCCCTCAACAGCACCATTTCGTCGGCCGACGCATCGTCGCAGCTTTCGCCCTCGGCGTCGTCCTCGGGCGGTTCCACCGGTACATCTTCCAGCACCGACACGACGACCACCACGATCAACGCGGACGGGACCACGACCGTGACCGTGACCAATGCGCAGGGCGTCATCGTGTCCCAGACCACGACCGGCGGCGGGTCCCAGACGGCCAGCGGCGGCACGGGCGATGCGGCGTCCCTGCTGGATACGTATGCCTGATCGATCGGGCGCTGCCCCTGCCCGGCCCCGCGCGGGGGCCGGGCAGGGGCCGTGCCTCAGGACGCGAAGGGGCGGGGTGCGACCGCCCCGTATCCTTCCTGCATGATGTAGGACTGCATTTCCCGGGCCATCAGTTCGGCCTGTTCCAGCCGCAGCTTCACGATGTCGCCGATGCTGACCAGCCCCACCAGGTGGCCGGCATCGTCCAGGACCGGAACGTGGCGGCTGTGGCTGCGGGTCATCTTGCGCGCGACCGACAGGATGTCCTCGGACCGCCGGGCGGTCGGGACGTCGTGCGTCATGATGTCCGACGCGCACAGGCGGTCGATTTCGGCGCCGTGCCGGGCCAGTGCCCCGACGATCGAACGTTCCGAGACCAGGCCCACGACATGGCCGGTTCCGTCCACGACCGGCACCGCGCCGATCCGGTTGTGGGTCAGCAGGTGCGCGATCGCCGTCACCGCTTCGTCCGGGCGGACGGTGATGACGGCCGAGCCCTTGCTGTTGAGGATATGCAGAACGGGAATGATCATGGGATGTTCTCCTCGTTGCGTCCGCGCTTCGTCCTGGCGCGTTGTGAGGTCACGCATAATACATGCCATCGGCTTTCGCCCCTGCAAGGGGTGGCCGTGATCAACGGAGCAGGAGCCGGGTTCAGGGCGCCCCCTGCGCCAGCGCATCGCGGACCGTATCGTCGCTGACCTGGTCGAAATGACGGTAATGCGCGCCGACCGCCAGGAAGGGTTCGGGCTGGCGCAGGCAGACGATGCGGTCGCATTCCTCCGCCAGGGCGGCGAGGGTGTCCGGCGGGGCGACGGGGACGGCGGCGATCAGGGCGGCCGGGTGGTTGGCCCGCAGGGCCCGCAGCGCCGCACGCATGGTACCGCCGGTGGCGATCCCGTCATCGACCACGACCACGATCCGGCCGGTCACGGGCACTGGCCGGCGCCCCTGGCCGTAGGCGCGGCGCTGGCGGGCGATCTCGGTCAGTTGGCGCTGCGTCTGCGCCACGATATCCGCGCGGGGGACGCCGGCGGCGCGAATGGCGGCCTCGTCCAGCACAAGCCGGGGCTGCGCGCCGTCCACCACCGCGCCCAGGCCGTATTCCTCATGCCCCGGCATGCCGATCTTGCGCACGTACAGCACGTCCAGTTCGCCCCCCAGCGCGCGGGCGATTTCGGCGGCCACCGGCACGCCCCCGCGCGGCAGGGCCAGGATCAGCGGCCGCGCGGGGGCCTGTCCGGGCAACGTCCCTGCGGACAGCGCCGGTCCGGGCAGCAGGGGCATCAGCGCGGCGGCCAGGGCCTGCCCGGCTTCCTGCCTGTCGCGAAACGGGGTGAGGTTGTCGTACATCCTACAGACCGAACGGCCAGGTTTCCGGCGCGCCATGCGGCGCGGCGTGGTTCAGCGGCGTGACGGCCTTGGTCTTTTCCAGCCAGACCCACGCATCGAACTGGTCGGCCAGCGTGGCCTCGAAATAGTGGCTGCCGAGTTCGCTGTCGGGCCGATAGATCACGCCGATCGCGCGTTCGCGCCACGGGCCGCGCACGGCCTCGCGCAATGGGCGGTTGTCGCGCCAGTCGAACAGGGCGCGCGGCAGGCCGGCCAGCAGGAAGGCGTGTTCGTAGCTGTCGGTCCGCGCGGGGCGCACCGTCATGACCTCCATTTCGCCATCCCATTCACTGGCGGCGGCGACGGTGCCGCGATCGGTGCCCAGGCCGATCAGCACGGCCTCGTCGCCATGGGCCATGCGGCACAGTTCGCCGATATTGAACTGGCCGGCCCAGCCCATGGCGGTGGCGGCGGCGTTGCCGATATGGGAATTATGGGCCCAGATCACGATCTTGGCCGCGTCGCCGCGATGGGCCAGCAGCGCCTGGACGGTGCCGAACATGTGCCGGTCGCGCAGGTTCCAGCTTTCGGTGCTGCCGCGATACATCACGCGGTAATATTGCTCGGCGGCGCGGACGATGCGGGCGTTCTGCACCGCGTCGAACCAGGCCGCGCCGTTGCCGCCGGACGCGCCGCCGTCATGGTTGTGGCGCACGTCGTGCAGGCGCCGCGCCAGCAGGTCGCGCAACTGCGCCACCACCGCGTCCTCGCAACTGTCCTGGCCGTACTGCATGACGGCGCGGCCGTAGCGGGCGGGGTCGTCCTGCCACGGGGTCAGCCGGCCGTAGCGCGCGCGGGCCGCCGCGGCCGCCGGCGGGTCCACCCGGTCCAGGTAGGACAGCACGGCGTGGATGGATTCGCCCAGGCTGTAGATATCCAGCCCATGGAACGAAACCCGGCGGTGTTCGGGCAGGCCGGCATTGTGGTGGTGCAGCCAGTGCACGAAGGCGGCAACGTCCTCGTTGCGCCACATCCAGCCGGGAAAGCGCGAGAAGGCGGGGCCGCGCCACGGGCGGGGGGCGTGATGGCGCACGTAATCGTCGATCCGCGCGCCGTCGGGCCAGTCGGCCTCGGCCGCGACGATGGTGAAGCCGTGGCGTTCCACCAGCCGGCGGGTGATGGCGGCGCGGGCGCGGTAGAAATCCGACGTGCCGTGCGTGGCCTCGCCCAGCAGGACGACGCGGGCGGCGCCGAAGCGGTCGAACGCGTCGGGCTGGTCCGATACCCCTCCGGGGGCCAGTTCGGGGGCGGGCAGGGGGGTGGCGTTGCCGCGCAGGGTTTCGATCATCGCCGGAGGGATGGTCGGCTGCCCGTTCCGGGCGGGGGTATGGCTGGGCGGTGCGTGGGTCATGGGCGTTGTCCCATCACGGTGTCGCGCCATATGATGTCGTGACGCATCGGGCGTGTTTTCAGCAGGGGCGTTCGAAAAAATCCCTCTGGTCACGATAAAATTCCGCTGAGGCCGCGACGCGGCGGCGGGCGCGCTGTTATCGCGGCCTGAGGCATGCGCGAAAGGTCGGGCGATGGTCGGGGCGCTGGAAACGCGGTGACGCGCGCGGGCATGCGCCGGGCCGGCGTGGCCGGGGCGGCGGTGCTGCTGCTGCTGGCGGCCGCCCTGTGGTGGGCGTGGTCGCGGCAGGCCGTGCCGGTGGCGTGGCAGGGGTATGTCGATGCGGATTTCGTGCGGATCGGCCCGACGCAGGCCGGGCTGCTGACCGGGCTGCGCGTCGCGCGGGGCGACCGGGTACGGGTGGGGCAGCCGCTGTTCGACCAGGACGACGTGGCCGAGCACGCGGCGCGCGACCAGGCGGTGCGCCAGGCCGAGGAAGGCGCACGCCAGTTGGCGAACCTGCAGGGCCCCGCCCGCGACACCGAGATCCGCCAGGCGGCGTCCAACCTGGCGGATGCCGAGGCGACGCGCGACCGTGCGCGGGCCGACCTGCGCCGGCTGGAGGCGGCGGCCCCGGCGGGCGCCGCGACGTTGCAGGCGCGCGACGCGGCCCGTGCCGCCTGGCGCTCGGCCGAGGCGCGCGTCGCGGGGCTGCGCGCCGCGCTGGACCAGGCGCAGGCCCCCACCGGCCGGATGGAGCAGATCCGCGCGCAGGCGGCGACGGCGGGGGCGGCGCGCGCGGCGCTGGCGATCATGGACTGGCGGCTGGCGCAGCGGCACGTCGTGGCGCCCGATGCGGGCGTCATCGCCGATATTCTGGCCTGGCCGGGCGAGGTGCTGGATGCCGGAACGCCCGTCATTTCGCTGTTGCCGCCGGACCATATCGTCATCCGCCTGTTCGTGCCGGAGGGGATGCTGGCGCGCATCCACCCGGGCGACCGGGTGGGGCTGGCCTGTGACGGCTGCCCGCCGGGGCTGGAGGGACAGGTGGATTTCATCGCACCGCGTGCCGAATACACGCCGCCGCTGATCTTCAGCGACCAGAGCCGGGCCAAGCTGGTCTACCTGGTCCAGGCGCGACCGCGTGCCGACCAGGCGGGGATGCTGAATCCCGGCCAGCCGGTGACGGTCAGCCCGGCATGGGCGCCCGCGCGATGAACGGCGCGATGAACGGACCGAAACCCGAAGAGACTGGGGAGTACGTCATCGACGTGCGGGACCTGCGCAAGGATTTCGGGACGCAGCGCGTGGTCGACGGGCTGAACCTGCGCGTGGCGTGGGGCGAGATCTGCGGCTTCCTGGGCGCGAACGGCAGCGGCAAGACCACGACCATCCGCATGCTGTGCGGGCTGCTGGTGCCTGACGCGGGGCGCGGGACCTGCCTGGGGCTGGACATCATCCGCGATGCGCCGCGCATCCGCCGGCAGGTCGGCTACATGACGCAGCGCTTCAGCCTGTACGAGGACCTGACGGTGCGCGAGAACCTGGAACTCGTCGCCGGGATCTATGAACTGTCGGACCCGCGCGGCGCGGTCGATGCCATGCTGGACCGCATGGAACTGCGCGGCCGGTCCGGCCAGTTGGCCGGCCAGCTGTCGGGCGGATGGAAGCAGCGGCTGGCGCTGACGGCCTGCGTGCTGCACCGGCCGGCGCTGCTGCTGCTGGACGAGCCGACGGCGGGGGTGGACGCGCGGGCGCGGCGCGCGTTCTGGGACCTGATCCACGACATGGCCGGCGGCGGCCTGACGGTGCTGGTGTCCACCCATTACATGGACGAGGCCGAGCGCTGCGCCCGCGTGGTCTACCTGGCCGGCGGGCGCATCGTCGTGCAGGGCAGCGCCGGGGAGCTGCTGGCCCGTGTCGGGCTGGTGACGTTCGAGGGAACCGGCGACGGGGTCGAGGACGCGGTGGGGCGGCTGCGCGCGGCGCCCGGGGTCGAGGCCGCGACGGTCTTCGGCCGGGCGCTGCATGTCGCGGGGATGGACCGCGCGCGGCTGGAGGACGCCATCCGCGCGCAGGGGGGGCGGGCTGGCGTGGCAGGAGGTGCCGCCCCGGCTGGAGGACGTGTTCATCCATCTGCTGGGCCAGGAGGAGGGGTGATGGCCATGTTGTCCGCCCGCCGGCTGCGCGCGCTGCTGCGCAAGGAATGGCTGCAGGTGCGGCGCGACCCGATGACCCTGCGGCTGATCATCGCGCTGCCGGTGATGCAGTTGCTGATCTTCGGGTACGCCATCAATTCCAACCCGCACGATCTGCCGACCGGGGTGCTGATGGCGCAGCCGTCGCGCTACGAACGCACCATCGTCGCCGCGCTGCGCAATACCGGCTATTACCGGACCCGCCTTGTCGGGTCGGAAGCCGAGGCGGAGGCGGATATCGCGGAAGGGCGGCTGCTGTTCGTCGTCAACATCCCGCCGGGCTTCGACCGCGCGGTCGATCGGGGCGAGGCGCCGTCGGTCCTGGTCGATACCGACGGCACCGACCCGACGGCGGTGGGATACGCCACCGCCGCGCTGTCCGGCCTGGGCGACGTGCTGGCGCGCGACCTGCCGCCGGTCAGGCGGGGTGTGGCGGCGCCGGCGCCGGCGCCGTTCCGCTTCGTGGTCCATACCCGCTACAACCCCGAGCAGTTGACGGTGCTGAACGTGGTGCCCGGGCTGATCTGCGTCGTGCTGATGATGTCCACGCTGATGCTGACCACGCTGGCCATCACGCGCGAGCGCGAGCGCGGGACGATGGAAAACCTGCTGGCCATGCCGGTGCGCCCGGTCGAGGTCATGCTGGCGAAGATCGCGCCCTATATCGGCATCGGCTACCTGCAGGTGCTGGTCATCCTGCTGATCGCGGTGCTGCTGCTGCACCTGCCGGTGCAGGGGTCGATCCTGCTGCTGTTCGGGGTGCTGGGGGTGTTCATCGCCAGCAACCTGGCCCTGGGGATCACCTATTCCACGCTGGCGGCCAACCAGATGCAGGCGCAGCAGATGGTGCAGTTCACCATGCTGCCGTTCATGCTGCTGTCGGGCTTCGTCTTTCCCTTCCAGGGCATGCCGCGCTGGGCGCGCGTGATCGGCGAGGTGATGCCCACGACGCATGCCATGCGCATCGTGCGCGGGGTGCTGCTGAAGGGAAACGGGCTGGCGGAGATCCTGCCCGACCTGTGGCCGATCGTACTGTTCACGCTCTGCACGGTCGCGGTCGCCGTGCGCTTCTATCGGGAAACGCTGGATTGATGCGCCGGGCGGTCCGGGCGGGGTGGGTCGCGGGCCTCGCCTGGGTCTGGGTGGGGGGCTGCACGGTCGGGCCGGCCTTCCACGCGCCGCGCGCCGATATGCCGGCGGCGTGGCATGACGTGTCGGCGCATGGCGGGGGTGTCGCGCCGGTGGCGCGGCCCGATCCGCTCTGGTGGCGGATGTTCCGCGACCCGGTGCTGGACGCGCTGGTGGCGCGGGCGATGGCGGGCAATCCGGGCTTTGAGGAAAATGCGGCGCGCGTCGTCCAGGCGCGGGAGCAGGAGGCCGCCCAGCGTGCCGCCGGCCTGCCGGAACTGGGGGCCTCGGCGCGCTATACGCGCGAGCGGCTGGGCGAGGCGGGATTGTTCTCGGTGCTGGGGGGGGGCGGGCAGCGGCACGGGGCAGCCGGCGTTCCTGGTCGGGATCGGCGGCCTGACGCAGGGGACGGACCTGTATCAGGTCGGGTTCGACGCATCGTGGGAACTGGACCTGTTCGGCCGGGTGCGGCGGTCGGTGGAACAGGCACACGCGCAGGTGGCGGCGCAGGTCGCCCGGCAGGGCGATGCGCGGCTGACGCTGCAGGGCGACGTGGTGCGGGCCTATCTGCAATGGCGGGCGGCCCAGGCGCTGCTGGACCTGGCGGGCGAGGTGGCGGCGGCGCGGGCGCGGGCGGTGGTGCTGCGGGCGTTCCAGCGCCGGCTGGGGCTGGCGGACGGCACGGATGTCGACCTGGCCCGCGCGGCGCTGGTGCGGGCGCAGGGGCAGGCGGCCGGATTCCAGCGGCAGGCGGGGCAGGCGCTGAACCGGCTGGCCATCCTGACCGGGCAGCCGCCGGGGGCACTGGACGGCCCGCTTGTCGCGGTCCGTCCGCTGCCGGACCCGCCGCCGCGCGTGCCGGTGGTGCTGCCGGCGGCGCTGGCACGGCTGCGGCCGGACATCCGCGCGGCCGAGGCCGACCTGCATGCCGCCACCGCCGGGATCGGCGCGGCGGTGGCGCAGCTTTATCCCGACATCACGCTGTCCGGGCAGGTCGGCCAGCGCACGCTGACGCTGGGCAGCCTGGCGGACTGGGGCAACACGTTCTACCAGTTCGGCCCCGCGATTTCGCTGCCGCTGTTCCAGGGCGGGCGGCTGCGGGCCGCGATCCGGCTGGCCCGTGCCCGGCAGCAGGAGGCCGCCCTGGCCTATCGCCAGCGCGTGCTGGATGCGCTGGGCGAGGTGGAGGATGCGCTGGTCGCGCTGCGCACGGACGGCGCGGCGCGCGAGAGCGACCGCGCGGCGATGGCCAGCGTCACCGACCGGCTGGCCCTGGCCCGAACCCGCTATCGCGACGGGACCGGCGATGCGCTGGCGGTGCTGGATGCGCGGGCCGAGCTGGGTGGCGCGGGGCAGGACGACATCCAGGCGCGGCTGGCGGTGCTGCTGGATGTGGTGGCGCTGTGCAAGGCGACGGGCGGCGGCTGGCCGGAGGCCGGGGACTAGAATCCTCCCGTAACGCCGTGCCTTCGTCGGCCGGTTCGGCATCATGTTCGGCCAGGCGGACGGTGTTGCGGCCCGCCCGCTTGGCGGCGTACAGCGCGACGTCCGCCTTCGCCACCAACTGGCGCCATGTCAGATTGTCGCCGGCCGCGACGCCGAAACTGGCGGTGACGGGAATGCGGACATTCTGGGCGGAGATGACCTTGAGGCTGCCCAGGCGCCGGCGCAGGCGATGCGCCATGGACAGGGCGGTCATCTGGGTGTGCGCGCGGATCAGGATGGCGAATTCCTCGCCGCCGAAGCGCGCGACCAGGTCGTCCGGCCGCACCTGCTCGCGCAGGGCGGCGGCGACCGCGACCAGCACCCGGTCGCCTTCGGTATGGCCGTGCCGGTCGTTGATGGATTTGAAATGGTCGATGTCCAGCAGGATCAGAAACGCGCGTTCGTCCGCTTCCGAGATCTCCAGCCTCGGTTTCGCCAGGATCTGGAGCGCCCGCCGGTTGAGGAGCTGGGTCAGTTCGTCGGTTTCGGCCTGACGCTTCAGGGCCTGGGTCTGGGCCGCGCGTTCGCGCAGCCTGGCGTCCAGGATCTCCAGGGCTTCGTACAGCGGCTGCAGTTCCCGGCTGCCGCGATGCCTTCGGGGCAGGCGGAGGGGTTCGTCGTGGCCCAGGTCCACGACGGCCTCGCTGGCTTCCAGCAGGGGGGCCAGCACCCGCAGATGCACCAGCAGCACCCCGCCGGCGATCAGGCCGGTGACGGTCAGCGTCGCGCCGCTGATGATCCAGAGCATGTCGAAGGCGTGCCGCGCCTTGCGCCTGAAGTCGGACAGGACGATGTCCAGGTCGTTCGTCCGCCAGGTTTCCAGCGGCGCCAGCGTCCGGGCATACCGGTCGGCGAAGGCGACGGCCGTCTGCGTATAGGGCGTGCCCTGGGTGCCCTCGGCGATGATCCGGGCCACCAGGGGCTGCCCGTCGTCGAAGAACGCCCGCTCGGCATCCTGCCGCAGCGCGGCGAGGCGCGGTCCATGATCCGCAACGCTGGGATTGAGTTCCAGCAACTGCCATTCCACGGCCATGCGGCCCGCCAGCCGGTCGCTGGCCGAGACGTTGCGCGGCGGCATCGGGGTCTGTGCGATCAGCGGTGCCAGCATCACCGAACCCAGTCGCCCGGCATTGTCGCGCAGGCCGCACAGGATCAGCGCATGCCGGATCGGGGCGGCCAGCCGGGGATCGGAGCCGATGAGCGTGGCGGACTGCCGTATCATCATCGCCCAGTAGGCATCGTCTGCGGCGAACAGCGCATCGATCGCGCCCTGGACGCCGTCATACCGGTCCGGCCGCTCGGCGGCCCGATCGACCAGGTTCCGGGCCTGCTCCAACTGCCGCAGGGTCTCCTGCAGGGCGGCGGACGACACGGTGCCGGCGGCGTGTGCCAGGGCCTGGTCGGTGGCGGCGCGCGCGGCGCGCAGCCTGTCGCGGGCCGGGGCGGTTTCGTCCGCCATCAGCATGGTGGAAGGGGCCCGTTCGGCACTGATGAGGCTGGCGGCGTCCAGGACCGGGCGAAACCCCTCCAGGCCCGCCACGTCCTGCCGAGTATGCATGAAATTATCACGGGCATGGACCAGGATGACGGTGGCCATCGTGGTGGACAACAGAATGGTGATGGCGCCGCCAACCCACAGGCGGCCGCCCCTCCAGAATCGACGGTGCAATTCGCCTCCAGTAACGGGGGTCATGGTATGATGCCGGCGGCTGCCAGATATCGGTAACGCGACAGCGCCTGGATGAGGCGAGAGTTTTAACCGAATCTTAAAATCCCGGGGCCAACCGGCTGAAATCGGCCTCGTACCCTGCTGATATGTATGAAATATATTTTATGAGGCCGAGAAGTCAATTTACAAAATAATTCATTCTCGCGGAGAGAATTATGATGGATCAAGTATTAATATTCACTAATGCTTGGGCGGCATCGAGGCTCTTTAGCAGGCTGTCGGGTTGGGGTACCTGGCTCTGGCGATCTGCGGTAAGCTTTCAGGATGAGCAGCTTCATTCCGTTTGATCGATCGCAGCCGTATCTTCTGCCGCCGGATCTGAAGTCATGGCTGCCGTCGGACGATGTGGCGCATTTCATCGTGGCGGCGGTAGAGCGGGTGCCGTTGAGGGCATTTTCCGTTCCTGTGCGGACTGGCGGCAAGGCGCAGTATCATCCGCGCCTGATGCTGGCGCTGCTGATTTACGCCTATGCGAACGGCGTGTTCTCATCGCGTCGGATCGAACGGGCGACATATCGTGATATCGGTATGCGCTTTGTGGCGGCGAACCTGCATCCTGACCATGACACGATCGCGACGTTCCGGCGCGGCAACCGCACGGCGATCGAGGCAGCGTTCATGCATGTACTCCTGCTGGCACGCGAGACGGGACTGGTGCGGCTTGGCACGGTGTCGATCGACGGCACGAAGATCGATGCCAATGCCTCGAAATACCGTTCCATTCGTTATGATCGCGCGAAAGAGCTGCGCGAGAAACTGGCCACCGATATCTCCACCCTGATGGAACGGGCAGAGGCGGCGGATACAACCGATGTGGATCATCAGGCGTTGCCGGAGGAACTGGCCCGGCGGGAGGCTCTGAAGGCAAAGCTGGATGAAGCCTGTGCGCGACTGGAGGCGGAAGCCCGCGAGCAGGCCAAGACCGCCCGACCAGAATATGAGCGCAAGAAGGCAGCTTTTGATGCGAAGCGGGGACGGCGCGGTCGGCCGCC
This sequence comes from Gluconacetobacter diazotrophicus PA1 5, assembly GCF_000021325.1. Lineage (GTDB taxonomy): Bacteria > Pseudomonadota > Alphaproteobacteria > Acetobacterales > Acetobacteraceae > Gluconacetobacter > Gluconacetobacter diazotrophicus. Next base: position 2,981,863 of record NC_011365.1, read on the forward strand.
GAAAGAACCGGACGATGAACCGCCACCAGACCGGCAGATCAACCTGACCGATCCGGACAGCAAGCTGATGCGCCGCTCCGACGCGCATGAATACCGGCAAGCCTACAATGCCCAGGCCGTGGTTTGTGCCGAGGGCAGCCAGTTGATCTTGGAAAATGGCGTCGTTGCGACGACGGCGGACGCGCCCAGCTTCGCCGCCACCATCCTGGGTATGGAGGAGAGGATCGGCCTGCCACGAACCGTCCTCGCCGACACGGGTTTCGCCAGCGGCAAAGCCGTCGAAACGTTGCAGGCCAGCGGCGTGGACCCGCTGGTCGCCATCGGACGCCCTGTGAATCGGCGCCCTTATGACTTCCGGCCAGAACCGCCACCCAGGGAGCCGCGCCGGATCACCGAGCCCTGGCGCCTGGAAATGAAGGCCAGGCTGCAACAGAACCCGGCAAAAGCCCTTTACGCCTTACGCAAGCAGACCGTCGAACCGGTCTTCGGTATCATCAAGAGCGCCATGGGCTTCACCCGTTTCCATCTCCGTGGCCTCCCCAACGTCGCAACAGAATGGACGCTCGTCGCCCTCGCATATAATTGCCGTAGGATCACGCGACTGACGGCCGCATAAACGCCGTCGTCGCCATCACTCATCACTACGGCAGCGCCCAATCCGACAGCCTGTTAGAGCCTGTTTGGAAAGTCGCTGAAGTGTGATTCAAGCTCTGGATGTGGACGCCAGAGCAGAGAGGCCGCATGGCCAGGATTACCCGCAAGACGAAGCGTTATCCGTCTGATATGACGGAGGAGGAATGGGCGCGCATCGCGCCACTGATGCCCGAGCCGGGACGCACGGGGCGTCCGCGCGAGATCGAATTCCGCGAGGTGATCAACGCGGTTCGTTACCTGGTTCGATCCGGCTGCGGCTGGCGAATGCTGCCGATCCATTTCGGGCATTGGCGTACGGTCTATGGTTGGTTCAGGGAATTGGCCCGGCGGTTCCTGTTCCAGACCATTCATGATGTGGAACTGATGCTTGACCGGGAGCGCTCGGGCCGTGAAGCCAGCCCTTCGGCCGGAGTGATCGACAGCCAGAGCATCAAGGCGCCGCACGCGAAAACAAGAGGTTACGACGCTGGAAAGAAGATTGTCGGGCGCAAGCGGCATATCGCCGTGGATACGGACGGACGCCTGCTGATGGTCAACCTGACGCCGGCGGACATCTCCGACAGCGCCGGAGCGCAGATGATCCTGGACGCGATCCGCAAGCGCTGGCCGTGGGTCAAGCATCTATTCGCGGACGGTGCCTATGACCGGCTCCAGTTGATGGACAAGGCTGCCTACCTGGACTTCGTCGTCGAGGTGATCCGTCGCAGGGACGGAGCGAAAGGCTTTGAGGTTCTCCCCCGGCGCTGGGTCGTGGAGCGAACCTTCGGATGGATGACCCGATGGCGACGCCTCGTGCGCGATTACGAGCGTCGCATCGATGTCTCACAGGCCATGATCTTCGTCGCCATGGGCGCCAATCTCACCCGAAGAAACGCTCATCCATGACTTTCCAAACAGGCTCTTATAAACGGCGTTCCAGATGCATGAGGGACCGAAAAACGAACCGGGATCTTTTCGTTTCATTTTCTTCAGAAAAGAAAAAGCCATTCCATGCATGAGGGACCGTCCATGACCGACCTGATCGACAACACGTCCCGCCGTCGTTTCGAGTTGCCTGTCGGGGGCGAGGTGGCGTTCGCGGACTATGCGGTGGAAGGCGGGCGGCTGGTGCTGAGCCACACCAGCGTGCCGTCCGCGCTGGAGGGGCGAGGCGTGGGATCGACGCTGGTGCGCGCCGTCCTGGATACCGCGCGGGCGCGGGGGATGCGGGTGGTGTCGCGCTGTTCGTTCGTGACGGCCTTCATCCGCCGCCATCCCGAATATGCCGACCTGCTGGAGCGTCCGCCTGGCGGGTGATCGCCGGATCGCCTCTTGGTCGTGGCGGGTACGTATCGTATGCGGTGGGCATGACGAAGGCGCCGCTTTATCAATCGCTGTTCCTCCAGATCGTCGTCGCGACGGCGGGCGGGGTCGCGATCGGGCTGCTGGACCCGGCGCTGGGCATGGCGCTGCGGCCGCTGAGCGACCTGTTCCTGCGGCTGATCGCCATGATCGTCTCGCCGCTGGTGTTCTGCGTCGTGGTGCAGGGCATTGCCGGCGCGGGCAGCCTGCGCACGGTCGGGCGGGTCGGGATCAAGGCGCTAATCTATTTCGAGGCGATGACAACGCTGGCCCTGGGCTTCGGCCTGCTGGCGGCGGGCCTGGCCGGGCCGGGTCGGGGCATGCATGTGCCCCTGGCCGGGCGGGCCGTGACGGACGGCGCCGTGGCGCTGGGGTCGGTCGGCGGGTCGGCGGCGGCGCTGCGCCAGGGCGGGATCGGCGCCTTCCTGCTGAACATCGTCCCCACCAGCCCGGTGCGGGCCTTCGCCGGCAATGACGTGCTGCAGATCCTGTTCTTTGCGATCCTGTTCGGCTGCGCCCTGACGCAGGTCGGGCCCGCCGGGCAGCCGGTGGCGCGGGTCATCGACGGGCTGACGGCGGTGATGTTCCGCATCATGGGGATCGTCACGAGGGTGGCACCGGTGGGCGTGCTGGGGGCAGTGGCCTGGACGGTGGGGCATTACGGCGCGGCCGCGCTGGGGCAGCTTGGGCTGCTGGTGGTGCTGTATGTGGGCACCGTCGCGGCGTTCGTCGCGCTGGCGCTGGGGCTGGTGATGCGGCGCTGCGGGGTCGGGCTGTGGCGGCTGCTGGTCTATCTGCGGGCGGAACTGCTGATCGTGGCGGCCACCACGGCGTCGGACGCCGTGCTGCCGCAGACGATGGACAAGCTGGAGCGGCTGGGCATACGGCGCGAGGTCGTGGGGCTGGTGATTCCGGCGGGCTATTCGTTCAACCTGGATGCGCTGTCGATCTATCTGGGCATGGCGGTGCTGTTCCTGGCCCAGGCCACCGGCACGGTGCTGGGGTGGGGGCAGATGGCGCTGGTCCTGGGCACCGCGCTGGTGACGTCGAAGGGGGCGCACGGGGTGCCGGGGGTGGCCATCGTCATCCTGGCCGCCACGCTGGCGGTGGTGCCGCAGGTTCCGCCGATCGGGCTGGTGCTGGTGGTGTCGGTGGACTGGTTCATCGGCATTGCCCGCGCGCTGGGCAATTTCGTCGGCAATTGCGTGGCCACCATCGCGGTCGCCGCGTGGGAGGGCGAGATCGACCTGGCGCAGGCACGGCGCGTGCTGGCGGCGGGCGACGATGCGGCGGCCGAGGCGCCGCTGACCGCGTCCTGACCCGCCGGGCCGGACAGTCGGTGCTTCACGGAAGGCCATTCCGTCCCATATAAGGGGCGCCCACCCGAACCGAAGCGCCTGATTGTCCGGAAAGGCACCAGAAATGCCCGCCTATCGTTCCCGCACCACCACCCATGGCCGCAACATGGCCGGCGCCCGCAGCCTGTGGCGTGCCACGGGCATGCAGGAGTCCGATTTCGGCAAGCCGATCATCGCCGTCGCCAATTCCTTCACCCAGTTCGTGCCCGGGCACGTCCATCTGAAGGACCTGGGTCAGCTCGTGGCCGGGGCGGTGGCCGAGGCGGGCGGAATCGCGCGGGAATTCAACACGATCGCGGTCGATGACGGCATCGCCATGGGCCATGGCGGCATGCTGTACAGCCTGCCGTCGCGCGAGCTGATCGCCGATGCGGTGGAATACATGGTCAACGCGCACTGCGCCGACGCGCTGGTGTGCATCAGCAATTGCGACAAGATCACCCCCGGCATGCTGATGGCCGCGATGCGGCTGAACATCCCCACCATCTTCGTGTCCGGCGGCCCGATGGAGGCCGGACGGGTGATCCAGGACGGGGTGGAACGCCATGTGGACCTGGTGACGTCGATGGTCTCGGCCGCCGATCCGCGTGTCAGCGATGCCGAGTCGGAGTCGATCGAACGTTCGGCCTGCCCGACCTGCGGATCGTGCTCGGGCATGTTCACCGCCAATTCCATGAACTGCCTGACCGAGGCGCTGGGCCTGGCGCTGCCGGGCAATGGCAGTCTGGTCGCCACCCATGCCGACCGGCGCGAATTGTTCCTGGAGGCCGGGCGGCGCATCGTCGGCCTGGCGCGGCGGTGGTACGAGCATGACGATGCCGGCGTGCTGCCGCGCGGGATCGCGACGGCGCGGGCGTTCGAGAACGCGATGACGGTCGATATCGCCATGGGCGGGTCGACCAACACGGTGCTGCACCTGCTGGCGGCGGCGCATGAGGGCGAGGTGCCCTTCACCATGGCCGATATCGACCGGCTGTCGCGCCGGGTGCCGCATCTGTGCAAGGTCGCGCCGTCCAAGGCCGACGTGCATATGGAAGACGTGCATCGCGCCGGCGGCATCTTCGCCATCCTGGGCGAACTGGACCGGCTGGGCCTGCTGGATCGCGAGGTGTCGATGGTCCATGCGCCGTCGCTGGCCCAGGCGCTGGAACGTTGGGACGTGTCGGCCCCAGGCGCGTCCGAGGCCGCGACGACCCTGTTCCGCGCCGCGCCGGGCGGCGTGCGGACCACGCAGGCGTTCTCGCAGGCCAGCCGGTATCACGCGCTGGACCTGGACCGCGCGGCGGGGGCGATCCGCGACGGGGCGCATGCCTTCAGCCAGGATGGCGGGCTGGCGGTGCTGTACGGCAACATCGCCGAGGACGGGGCGATCGTGAAGACGGCGGGCGTCGCGGCCGGGCTGCTGACCTTCACCGGGCCGGCGCGCATCTTCGAAAGCCAGGACGCGGCGGTGTCGGCCATCCTGGGCAACCGGATCGTGGCGGGCGATGTCGTCGTCATCCGCTACGAGGGGCCGAAGGGCGGTCCGGGCATGCAGGAAATGCTGTACCCGACCAGCTACCTGAAATCGAAGGGGCTGGCCGAACGCTGCGCCCTGATCACCGACGGGCGTTTCTCGGGCGGCAGCGCCGGGCTGTCGATCGGCCATATCTCGCCCGAGGCCGCCGAGGGCGGGGCGATCGGCCTGCTGCGCGACGGCGACATCATCGAGATCGACATTCCCAACCGCATCCTGCGTACCGCCGTGCCGGACGCGGAACTGGCCGCGCGGCGCCTGCGGATGGAGGAAGCCGGCGAGGACGCCTGGCGGCCCGACCGCGACCGGACGGTGTCCGTCGCGTTGCAGGCCTATGCCGCGCTGACCACCAGCGCGGCGCGGGGCGCCGTGCGCGACATCACGCAGATCAAGCGGCGCTGAACCTGCCCGCACAGGCGCGCCGGCGGCGGTCCGGCGCGCCTTTCGATGGTATTGTGCCCGTTTTGTGTTACGTTGCGCAATAATTCGTCGAACAATGGTGAACAGATGCGCATAGATCCCATGCGGGATCGTCATTAAGGGAATTTCATGAAATTTGTTTTCATCACATGGACATCTTTTCATACATAGTTTGACATATATCTCTGTATAGGCTCTCAGCCGAGACAGCACCGCTCTAGCGGGGCGCGTGCGGCATTGGGGAGCCAGCTATGACTACCTTACCGTGTAGCCCGTGACCTTTACGGGGGTGATCCCCGCTCGCCGCCGCTCTTCCCCGCGGAAAAACAGGCGTGGCGCGGGCCGGGCGGCCCGGGCTCACGCCTGCCCTCGTGCGGGGACAAGGCAGTCTTGTTTCTTGATGGGAATGAAATGGCGGACCGCCCGTGGCGTCCGTCCTGGGTTCGATCCGCGCCGAGAGCGTCCTGAACAGGAAAAAGGTCGCATATGAATGCAATAGTCGTGACGGCCCTGCGACGGCCGTACACATTCGTCGTCTTGTCCATCCTTATTCTCTTGTTCGGCGTCATGTCCGCCCTCAAGACACCGACGGACGTGTTCCCCAACATCAAGATCCCGGCGATCGCGGTGGTGTGGACCTATGGTGGTCTGCTGCCCGACGAGTTTGCTGCCCGCGTCATGTACAATTACGAGCAGGGCGTGACCTCGACGGTCGAGGGAATCGAACACATGGAGTCCGATTCCTACTACGGCCGCGGCATCGTGAAGATATTCTTCCAGCCTGGCACGGATATCGGATCGGCCGAAGCGGACGTTACCGCGATTTCGCAGACGGTTCTGATGCAGTTGCCGGAAAAGATTCCGGCACCGATGATCATGAAGCTGGAGGCGTCCTCGGTTCCTGTCATCACGCTGGAACTGACGTCCGACACCATGACGCCGTCTGACCTGTTCAAGCTGGCGCAGATTCGCGTGCGTACCCTGCTGGTGACCGTGCCCGGTGCCATCGTGCCGCATCCCTACGGCGGCATGGATGCCTTCGTGATGTTTGCTCTGGACCAGAAGCAGTTGCAGGCCCACCACCTGTCTGCGATGGACGTGCAGAATGTGCTGGACAAGCAGAACATCGTGCGTCCGGCCGGCGATCAGAAGATAGGCCCCACGGACTGGATGGTCGCCACGAACGCCCAGCCCCGTTCGATGGAGGAACTGGGTAATATTCCCATCAAGCGCGTCGGCAACTCGGTCATCTACATGCATGACCTGGGGCAGGTGTATCGCGGCGGTCACCCGCAGACCAATCTCGTGCTGGTCAAGGGGCGTCAGGCCGTCATCATGGTGGTGATGAAGAGCGGTGAGGCCTCGACCCTGGATGTCGTGTCCGGTGTGAAGGCGCTTATACCGCGGTTGCAGAAGGTGATTCCGGCCAGCGCGCATATATCGGTCCTGAACGATGCCTCGGGCTTCGTGAAGGATTCGATCATCGACGTGCTGCGTGAAATGGTGACAGCGGCCATCCTGACCGGTCTGGTGGTGCTGCTGTTCCTGGGTTCGTGGCGTTCGACCGTGATCATCGCGACCTCGATCCCCCTGGCGATCCTGTGCGCGGTCATCGGACTGGGCTGGGCTGGGCAGACGATCAACGTCATGACGCTGGGCGGTCTGGCGCTGGCCGTCGGCATCCTGGTCGACGACGCCACCGTCATGATCGAGAACATCGACACCCATCTGGAAATGGGCAAGGAACTGGAGGTCGCGATTATCGACGCGGCCAACCAGATCGTGATCCCGACCTTCGTGTCCACGACCTGCATCTGTATCGTCTGGCTGCCGCTGTTCGAACTGGGCGGCGTGGCCGGCTGGCTGTTCATGCCGATGGCTGAGGCGATCATCTTCGCCATGATCGCGTCCTTCATCCTGTCGCGGACCCTGGTGCCGACCATGGCGAAGTTTCTTCTCGCCGGGCAGACCCATGGCGCGCATGGGCATGACACGCATGGCGATGAGTTGAAGGGCGGCAACGTGTTTGTCCGCTTCCAGCGTGGGTTCGAACACCGCTTTACCCACTTCCGCGAAGCCTATGGTGCTTTCCTGAAGCGTTCCATTGATAACCGTGTGCGTTTCGTTTTCACCTTCCTGGGGCTGTCGGTGCTGTCGACGGGGCTGTATGCCGTGGCCGGCCGTGACTTCTTCCCTGAAATCAAGTCCGGCCAACTGCAGATGCACATGCGTGCCCCCCTGGGTACCCGTATCGAGGTGGCGGGGCGCACGGCAACGCTGGTCAGTGACCGGATCAAGGAACTGTTGCCCGGCAAGGTCGAAGATGTGGTCAGTAATTGCGGCCTGCCTGAAGGACCGCACAACCAGGCCTTCATTCCCACCCCCACCATCGGCACGCAGGACTGCGACCTGACGATCTCCTTGACCAACGAGGAATCGCCTGTGTGGGATTATCGTGCCGTCCTGCGCAAGGGGCTTTCGGCCAGCTTCCCGGGCACGGTCTTTACATTCCAGCCTGCGGACCTGACGGCGCGTATTCTCAATTTCGGCTCGCCTTCGCCGATCGATATCAAGATCGCCGGTCCCGAGTTGAGCAAAAGCTACAAATATGCGGTCGAACTGGTGAACAAGCTGCGTCTGGTTCCCGGTGCTGCGGACGTGTCGCTGCAGCAGACGATGAAGACGCCGACCCTGTTCGTGAAGGGGGACCGGACCTTCAGCCAGGCCACCGGAATCGATGCCGCCGACCTGGCCGACAACGAACTGATGACGCTGTCGGGCAGTTCGACCGTCGATCCCCAGTACTGGTATGATCCGGCCTGGGGCGTCACCTTCCTGCTGAACACGTACGTGACGCAGAATCAGCTGACGCATTTCAATGACCTGCTGTCGATTCCGGTCGACAAGGGGGATGGCGATCCGTCGGGCAAGGGCATGCAGTTGCTGGGTGCCATCAGCACGATCACCGCCAAAGGAACCCCGGGCCAGGTTTCGCATTACAACTCGATGCCCGCGTTCGATATCTACGTGTCGGCCGAGGGAACCGATCTGGGAACAGTGCTGTCGGGCGTGAACAAGGTGATCGCGGAGACGGCGGGCGACGTGCCGCGCGGCGCGGCCGTCGAAGTCGAAGGCCAGGCCACGACGATGCGCAGCGCCTATGTGCAACTGGTGGGCGGTCTGGCGGTGTCGATCGTGCTGATCTACCTGCTGATCGTTGTCAACTTCCAGTCCTGGCTTGATCCGTTCATCATCATCTCGGCTCTGCCAGGGGCGCTGGCCGGGATCGCGTGGAGTCTCTTCCTGACGCATACTCATCTGTCGGTTCCGGCCCTGACCGGTGCGATCATGTGCATGGGAACGGCAACCGCGAATTCCATCCTGGTCGTATCCTACGCCCGTGAGAGACTGGAAGTGCACGGCGATGCGCTCAAGGCGGCGCTGGAAGCGGGATACGGTCGTATCCGTCCGGTGCTGATGACGGCCGCAGCAATGATCGTGGGCATGATACCGATGTCGATCAGCAACTCGCAGAACGCCCCGCTGGGCAAGGCGGTGATCGGCGGCCTGATCGTGGCCACAATTTCCACCCTTCTGTTTGTTCCTTGTGTTTACGCGATCATCTATAACCGCTCGTCGAGCCGGAAGGAGACCGTCTGATGGCTTCCCTGTCACGTAATACCGTTCTGGCGACGGGGGTCTGCGCTGTGGCCCTGTTGGTCGGTTATCAGGTGGTCACCCGGATTCATGCGGTGGCCGAACTGCGCGCGGAGACGCTTAGCAATGCGCTGCCCGATGTGGCCGTTGTCCATGCGAAACCTTCGCCCAAGGATGTGACCCTGACTTTGCCGGGCAATATCGATGCCTGGTATCAGGCGCCGATTTTTCCGCAGGCCTCGGGCTACGTGAAGATGTGGTACAAGGATTACGGCGCCGAGGTGAAGACCGGCGATGTGCTGGCCGAAATCAATGCCCCAAGCCTGGACGCGCAATATGCTCAGGCGAAGGCGGACCTGGCGGCGGCCGAAGCCAAGTACAACCTGGCTGTCGTCAGTGCCGATCGCTGGCATGCGATGGCGAAGTCGCAGGCCGTTTCCGGGCAGTCGGTTTCGGTCGCCGATGCGAACCGCAAGGCGGGTCTGGCGGAAATGCAGGCAGCCCAGCACAATGTCGATCGCTTCGAGGCGCTTGAAAAATTCAAGACCATCGTCGCGCCGTTCGACGGGGTGGTCACGTCACGTGACATCAATGTCGGTGACTATGTCAGCAGCGGGGCGGGGGAGCATGGCAGCAATGGCGATGCCAGCCAGCTCTTCGTCGTGTCGGATATGCACAAGATGCGTCTGTTCGTGTCGGTGCCCGAGACCTTCTCTTATATTCTCAAGCCTGGGATGACGGCGGAAGTTACCGTGCCGCAGTTCCCGAACCAGGCTTTCAAGGCTGACTTCCTGACGATCGCACGGGGCTACGACCCCAACACCCGCACGGCGGTAACGGAATTCACCATCGACAACGACAAGCACGTGCTGTGGCCAGGCACGTTCGCTTCGGTCAAGATGACGGCGCCTTCGACGCCGGGAGTGTTCCAGATCCCGACTGCTGCCCTGGTCTTCCAGGAAAAGGGCATGCAGGTTGCGGTGCTGGATGCGAACGATGTCGTCCATTATCGCAACATCGAGGTGGGGCGCATGGCCGATACCGAGACGGATGTGGTTTCGGGTATCACGGCCACCGATCGGATCATCAACAACCCTCCGGCCGATCTGCTGGAGGGGCAGAAGGTGCATGTGGTCCAGCCGGCCAAGGGGTATGACCAGGCAAGCGAGGAAATCGAGGGATGATCGTGCGATCGCTGCGCCGGACTGTCATGTCCGGGGGGGCGATGCTGTCGCTGGCGGCGTTGTCCGCCTGCGACCTGGCGCCCACCTATCACCCACCCACCTATGTCGTGCCTGCGTCTTGGCACGGGCAGGCGCCGTTCGCCACCGCCACGCCGGCCGATACCCAGTTGCCGTCCAACTGGTGGACCATGCTGCATGATCCGCAGCTCGACGCGCTGGAAGACAAGGCCACGGCCGCGAACGCGGACCTGCAGGCCGCGGCCGAACGCTTCGTCCAGGCCCGCGCCATGGTCATGCAGGCCCGTGCGGACCTGCTGCCGCATTTCGGCCTGGCCTTCGGCGCGTCGGACAACAAGCAGTCGGCGGACCGCCTGTTCCGCTACAAGGGCGCCACCACCGCGACTGACGAGTTCTATGGCGGCCTGGCGTCGTGGGAGCCCGACTTCTGGTCGGAGATCCGCAACCAGGTGCGCATGGCGAAATATTCCGCCCAGGAGAAGGCGGCGGATTTCGCCGCCGCGCGGCTGAGCCTGCAGGCGGAACTGGCCAACGATTACGTGGCCCTGCGCGGCTATGACGCGCAGGATGCGATCTATCGCAAGTCCATCGCCTATTACGAACGCGCGGTATCGGTCACGCAGACGCAGCTGGCCAACCAGGCGGCGCCCAAGCTGGACCTGGCCCGTGCGCAGAACCGTCTGTACGTCACCCAGGCGGCGGAGATGGACATCCTGGCCGAGCGCGAGGTGACCGAGCATGCGATCGCGGTGCTGACCAACAGCGCGCCGTCCAGCTTCCATATCGCGCCGGTCGATACGCTGACCTTCACGCGGGCGGCTATTCCGGTGGGCGTGCCGTCCGACCTGCTGCAGCGGCGCCCGGATATCGCGGCGGCGGAACGGCAGATGGCGCAGGCCAACCGCAGCATCGGCGTGTCGCGCGCGGCATTCTATCCGCATATCTCGCTCAACGCGAATGGCGGCTTCGACGCCAACGGGTTCGACCTGGCCAACCTGGCGAACAGCATGTGGTCGTACGGCGCGTCGGCGTCGATGCCGATCTTCGAGGGCGGGCTGCGCCGCGCGGCGCTGCAGGCCTCGTGGTCCACCTATCGCGAGACGCGCGACCATTACCGGTCCTCGGTCCTTTCGGCGTTTCGCGAGGTCGAGGACGGGCTGTCGCGCACCGACCGGCTGTGGGCGGAAAACGACCGCCTGAAGGCGGCGGTGTCGGCCGCGCTGGACATGCAGAACATGACGATGACCCTGTACAAGGGCGGCCTGTCGGCCTATCTGGACGCGATCATCGCGCAGGAGGCGGCGCTGGACGCGCAGATTTCGCAGGTGCAGGTCGAAACCCGCTATGTCCAGGCGGAGGTGGGCCTGATCCGCGCGCTGGGCGGCGGCTGGAACGACAGGCTGCTGCCGACGCCCGACCAGACGATGACGTTCTCGATCCTGCAATATGACGGGCTGCACCACCCCACGCCCGCCGGCGGCATCGACACGCCGGGCGACACCGATACGCGCTATGACGACCTGACGGGCGCGACGACGCTGCGCACGGGGACGGTCCCGGTTTCGGGACGGTGACCGGGCGGCGCTGACGCCTGCATGAAGCCCGGGGCCGGCTGGTCCCGGGCTTTTTTTTGACAATCATGCCGTTTGCGAAGGGGCCGGCTTCGATCCCATGATCTCTTCGACGAACGCCGCGAACCGGCGCGCTTTCGCGGTCATCATGCGACCGGCGGGAAAGACGGCCCACAGACCGATCGGCGGCAGCGACCAGGCTTCGAGGACCCGGACGATGGCGCCGTTTTCCAGTTCCGGCGCGAACATCCAGTCCGAGGCGATGGTCAGTCCCATGTCGGCCAGCAATGCGGCGCGCAGCCCTTCGGCCGCGCTGACGCGCAGCCGCCCGCCGACAGAGACGGAAACGGCCGCGCCATCGCGCGTGAACGACCAGGCATTGGGCTGCTGACTGTAGATAATCGCCTCGTGATTCGCGAGATCCGCCGGGCTCTGCGGCTTCCCGGCCCGTGCGAGATAGGCGGGCGTTGCAAGAACCGAGCGCCCGCCGGTTGCGATTTTCCGCGCGACCGCGGTGGAATCGGACAGCATCCCCATGCGCAATGAAATATCCACGCCCTCGGCCACAAGGTCGATCATGCGATCGTCGAGAATGATATCGACGTCGAGATGCGGGTGAGCCGCCAGGAAGTGCGGCAGCTTCGGGATGACGTGCAGTCGGGCGAATGTCGTCGCGGCGGAAACGCGCAGGCGCCCGGACAGGCCCGCCCCTGCTCCCTTCGCGGCAAGCTCCGCCTCGTCTGCTTCCTGGATGGCGTTTCGCGCCCGCTCATAGAAGCTCTGTCCCGCCTCGGTCGGCGTCAGCCCGTGCGTGGACCGAATGAGCAGACTGACCTGAAGCCGGGATTCGAGCTGCGCGATGGTCTTGGACACCGCTGGCTGTCCGACGTTGAGGTGACGCGCGGCGGCCGAGAACGAGCCGGTCTCCACTACCCGCACGAACGTTGCCATCGCCTGATATCGATCCATGCCATTCCTCCTGAGAATGGCGTTTATCGCCTCGACGCATCTGCCATGTCGAGCGGTACGGAGACATGTCTTTCAGGGGCCCGGACAAGTCGGGCCAGAAGAAAGGTGTCTCGATGTCCGGTTCATTCATACGCGCGGCGGCCGAGGAAGAACGGCCGCTGTTCGATGTCTATGCGTTCGCGACGCCGAACAGCGTCAAGGTACCGATCGCGCTCGAGGAGCTTGGCCTTTCCTATACGCTGCATGGCGTCAACGTCCGCAAGGGCGAGCAAAAGACGCCGGAATTTCTGGCGTTCAATCCTAACGGCAAGGTGCCGATCCTGCTGGATCGGACCGTGGAGAACGGCCCCTTCGTCCTGACGGAATCCGCCGCTATCTTCGTCTACCTAGATGTTTGGTCCCGGGATTTGGTGGTGCGGATTATGTATGAACCGTGATGGTTCTTTTTCCCACTGCTGACAAATGAATTCATATGGAGTGAGGCCGCGCAGGGTCTTGAGCCTGCGGGCGAAATTGTAGGCGGTAACGAAGTCGGCGAGGTGTTGACGCAACTGGTCATGTGTTTCGTAGTAGAAGCGCTTGACGGTGGCGTCCTTGATCGTGCGGTTCATCCTCTCGACCTGGCCATTCGTCCAGGGATGTCGCGGCTTTGTCAGTCGATGCTCGATATCGAGATCAGCACAGGCCAGTTCAAAAGAGTGGCACCGGAACAGGACACCATCCGCCCGCATGGCCTTGATGTCTTCGGGTGTCCATCCATTGCCGGCCGGATCGGTAAAATGCGTGCCGTTATCGGTCAGCACGGTATGGATGCGGTAGGGAACCGCAGCGGCCAGAGCACGCAGGAAGTCACCGGCAACGCGACGTGTCGCTTTCTCGTGCAATTGGACAAAAGCGAATTTCGAGGTCCGGTCGATCGCCACCAGAAGATAAAGGCGCCCCATTTCAGTGCGGACTTCAGCAATGTCGATGTGAAAATAGCCGATCGGATAACTCTTGAACTTCGACCGTTTTGGTTTGTCGCCTTCGGTCTCGGGCAGGCGGCTGATCCCATGGCGCTGAAAACAACGGTGCAGGGAAGATCGCGTCAGATGCGGGATCGTCGCCTGAAGCGCATAAAGGCAATCATCAAGAGGCAGCAGGGTATGGCGACGGAAGGCCACAACGATCGCTTCTTCTTCGGTCGACAGGATGGTTGAGGATGCGACCTTCGGACCGGTGCGTCGATCCGACGTATCGGTCCGCCCCTTCCATTTGGCGACCGTCTTCGGGTTGATCCCGTAGCGTTTCGCCAGAACCCTCAGGCTCTCTTGACTATGTTGTATCGCTCGACGGACTGCCGCTGTCGTCGTGGCGCTTCCGTGGTGAACCTGGCCCATAGCGCATCCTTCCACTCATGTGAAAATAATGCACCACCAAATCCCGGGACCAAACATCTAGGAGTGGGGACGGACAGTCTGTCCAAAGGCCTCCCAAGGCTGCGGGCGAACGATTGAATCTTTTCGCTCAATATGTCTGGTCGATCATAGGGCAAGCCGTGTCCCACATCCGGGATCACTTCACGCCGTTCGCCGCAATGAAACCATCCGACCAACTGTTTCCATGTTCCTCATAAATGATTGCATGTGAACATACTCACTTGCCTACAGGACTTTCTCCCATCTTGCGGAGCCAGTCGTTGAACGCCTCGGCCATCGCGTCCTGCAAGCTCATGCCATGCTTGCGAGCGGTCATGTGCATGGCGAACGACATTTCCGGGCTGAAATAGCCCGTCATCGCCTTCTTGCCCTGGCGGCTCGGCGCAACCGGGCTACTACCCATCGCCGTGCCGCTGCTGGGCGCGATCGGCGTGGCCGCCTTGCTCTCCGGCTCGGCCTTCGCCGGCGACGGCGCGGGATCGCGATCCCGCAATGCAAGCAATGATCCTTTCCGGCTGCTCATGCGCTGGCTCTCCGCTTCTTTGAAGATTGCATGTTTACATGATTGCATGTCCACTTGTAAATCTGCCTCACCTCATCGGCCGCCTTGCCGTTCGGCTCGATCTCCATCGCGGTCTTTCCCTCGGCCGCTGCGTGACGGAAGGCGGCGCGATCGGCCATATGGTGCGGGCAAGCCTCCAGCCCATAATCCCGCACAAGTTGCGCGGCCTCGTCATACATGCGCGGCGCAGTCGGGCTTCCCGCCGTGAAGATCACGAACGCGGGCTTGCCGCGCATCTTCACAAGGCTGGCAGTCGTCTTGATCGCGGCCAAGTCGAACGCGCTCGGCCGACACGGGATCAGCACCAGGTCGGCCGCCTCGACGGCAGCGCTGGCCGCACTGTCGGCATGGGGGGGGGTATCAATCACGATGAACGCCGCACCCTGACCCGTCGCCTGCTCGATCTTGGCGGCGAGGCGAGGGGGCGCGCTGTCGATCACGACCGGGGGCGCATCCTGACGCCATGCCGCCAATTGGCTCGCCGTCGCCTGCGGATCGAGGTCGATCACCAGCGCGGTATGCCCGGAATCCTCGGCGGCGGCGGCCAGATGCAAGGCGAGGGTGGTCTTGCCAGCGCCGCCTTTCTGACTGATGATCGCGATTGTTGGCATGTGTATATCCTTACATGACCGCATGTTTGCATGTGGTCATGCGCGATAACCCGTCTTGCCGGCAAGAGGGGAAGCCCGAGGCCAGATTCACCACCTCCGTCTTTCAAAGAAAAATCGTGTCTCTAGAGCGTGATGATTTTAGGTTGGTCCATATCCTGAGTTTATGAAATAATTGGCGCATGCGCTGGGAGCGTAGCTGCGCAGGAGTTCGCCGATGGTTGAACTGACTGCGTCGCGGCTTCGAGCCGCGGCCTTGCGGAGCAGGTGCTTGAGCTTGGCAAAGACCTGTTCAATGGGGTTCAGGTCTGGGGAGTATTTTGGCAGGAGGATCAGGCGCGCGCCGACCTGTCGGATGGCTGCGCGTGCTGCCTTGTTTTTGTGGCTGCCGAGGTTGTCAGCGATCACGATGTCACCAGGCCTGAGCGTCGGCACGAGTTCATTCTCGACGTAGATGCGGAAGCTTTCGCCGTTGATCGGACCATCGAGCAGCCACGGCGCATCGATCCGATCGACCCGCAGGGCGGCAATAAAGGTCATGGTGTTCCAATGACCCCAAGGCACTTTGGCCCGGAGCCGTTCGCCACGCGGCGCCCAGCCGCGTAGCGGCGCCATATTGGTTTTGGTCCAGGTTTCATCGATGAACACCAGGCGGGCGGGATCTATGAGGTGTTGGTATTTTTGCCATCGCGCCCGGTGTCGGGCGACATCAGGACGGTCCTGTTCGGCTGCGACGAGTGTTTTTTTTGAAGCTGAGCCCCTCGTCGTGGACGAAGACCCACACAGAGCGATAATCGACCCTGAGCCCGCGCCCGGCAAGTTCTGCGACCAAGCCCCGCAGGGTAAAGCCCCCCGCCTTGCAACGCTCGATCAGCCATTCCCGATGCGCACCCGTCAGCCGTTTCGGCTTGTGGCCGCCCATCTGGCCAGGGGAAACGCTGCCGGTCCGCCGAAAGCTCTGCATCCACCGGATCGCGGTGCTGGGTGCTACACCGTAGCGCTTCGCGGCCTCGTGGCAGGAGAGGCCGTCTGTCTCCACGGCTGCCACAACCCGGTCGCGAAGATCCATCGAATAAGGACGCGCCATCCATGCTGGCCTCCAATCCAGACAGCATGTTGAATCAGATTTTCGGCAATCTGGGTACCCATATTCCGATTCAGACCGAAATCATCACGCTCTAATCGCACGGCAACTCAGCGAAACGGACTTCGCCCACTGGTTGGCCGTGGATCAGCACCGATTATCCCCACATTCGGCGTGCGATATCCTGTTCCTCGGCGCCGACGGCATTGGCGTAGATGGCGGTCGTGGTGAGCTGGGCGTGGCCGAGCCATTTCTGGACCAGGTTGAGGGGGATGGCATTGGTGACGGCGGCGACGCCGAAGGCGTGGCGCAGCCCCTTGGGCGAGGCAGCCGGCCCGGAAACCCGGCCTCCTGCATGACGGCATGCACCGCCCGCCAGCCGGTCATCCGCGCCCACGGCCACAGCCGCACCGCCTGGCCGCGATCGCGGCGCTTCTGCGCCTGGCGGATGCCATGCACCAAGTCGAGGGCGTCGAGCAGGGCAGGAGACACCGGCACGGCGCGATAGACGCCGGCCTGACGCTTCTTCAGGCTCTCGAACACCAGCACGCCGGCGGCGAGATCGACGCGATCGGCACTCAGCGCCAGGGCCTCGGACAGCCGACAGCCCGACCAGACGAGGGTCATGCACAGGGTGCGCGACTCACGCGGCGCCTGCTCGGCCGCCTTGAGGAAGCGGTCACGCTCGGCGACGGTGAGATATTTGCGCGCGCCGCTCGGATCGAAGAGCTGCATGCCGGCCGCCGGCGCCGCCTTGACGTCCCGAGGTGCAGGAGCCCGAGGCTCCTGCCGGGAGCGCGAGGGCGAGGCGGCCGCAAGGTTCCGTCCGGCTGTGCCGGATGGAATGGCCTGCCGAGGGAGCGCCCTCGCCCTTGCCTTCGTCACGTCTTCTCTCTGGAGCGATAGCCCCGCTTGACCTTCTGCCGCAGCAGGGTTGCGAGGGCGGCCTGGGCCTGGCCGCGATCGGCATGGAGATCGAGGCGGGATTGCCCTTGGGTGCCGATGCGTCCCCACTGGCGGAGCAGGGCGGTGCCGCCGAACAGATCGTCCTGGAGGCACAGCCGGTAGAAGCGCCAGCAATTGGTCGCCGGCACGACGTGCCGCAGCTCGGCCGCCTCGGGGAAGATGGCCAACTGACGCAGGGGGCGAGGCGGGGCTGGATGGGGCGCTTTGGGCATGTTTTCCCGAGAAGTGTAACAGGCCGGGCGACGCGGTACCAGGAAAAAGGCGGTGAGCGGGCGGTTTTTCCGGGGTCCGGGGCGGCTCGGACGGTGCGGCCTGTTACACTATTATCAATAGTGTAACAGGGAGACAAAAAATTGCGGACTAACGTGGTAAGTTCTCAGCGATTTGGCGCGGTGTACACCGGAATTTCTGACACATAGAGATGACAACATCTCTTTGTACACGAGAAATCAGCCCGATGATGTGATCCCGCACATCCGGAAATTCCGGATGACTTCGTGGCATATACTCCTCAAGCATACGACCCACAATATTCCCATTCACAGAAAGGGAAAAGCCTGAGTTGCCGTCAGCATCCACCGTTTCTCCCCACATATAAACAAGAGGAAGATCCGTAGCTTTATTCGCTTGATACTCCGTGTGGATATCGCTTCTATAATATGGAAAACTCGATTTCTGATCACCCATCAATCTGGACAAAATATCCTTAACGACCTCATCCTCTGTCATTTTTCACCCTCCCCAAATTTGTTATTGTAAAAAACAATTTTTCTCATTTTCCTAAGAGCCCGATCCGAAAGTTCTTCAACCGTGACAATGCCTTGCTGTCCGTCGTGTGAGCATTCGGATCGAGGCGATCAATGTCCATGCGGTTGAGGAAGCAATGGATTGTTCCCAGTCTTTGGCGAGCCGCCTGCACCGTCCCAGCCATGCGAATGTCCGTTCAACCACCCAGCGGCGCGGCAGGATCTGAAAGCCCTTCGCCGTATCGGACCGCCTGATGATTTCAAGGGTCCATTTTCCCATGGAGGCGAGCGCGGATCGCAATTTGTCGCCAGCATAGCCGCCATCAGCGAAGATGTGGCGCAGCCAGGGAAAGCGCCTGCGTATCGCTGCCAGGACATCAACAGCCCCATCACGGTCCTGGATGTCGGCGGCATGAACGAGGAGAAAGATCAGGAAGCCGCAGGTATCCGTCACAATATGGCGCTTGCGGCCCTTGACCTTCTTCCCCGCGTCATAGCCCGAAAGCCCGCCACTTTCCGTGGTTTTCACCGACTGGCTGTCAATCACGCCCGCGCTCGGAGAGGCTTCACGCCCCTCGATCTCGCGCAGGCTCATGACCAGCACCGTATTCATGACTTCGAACACTCCGGCACCACGCCAGGCGTAAAAATAGCGCCTGACGGTCGAGACCGGCGGAAAGCATTTCGGCAGCAGGCGCCACGCACACCCGGCCGAGGCTATGTAGAGCATCGCGTTGACCACCTCGCGCATATCCGTAGTGCGGGGGCGACCGCCCCGTTTCGCCGGGGGTACAAATGGCATGATCAAAGCCCACTCCCCGTCCGTCATATCCGATGGATATCGCAACCCTTCCCGGCTATGTTCACGTCGGGCAATACCAGTCCATGTCACCATTCACTCCATCTCTTCGCAAAGACGGATGAATCACAACAGGCTGGTATTGTTCAAAAACTTTCGGATCGGGCTCTAAGAGCCTGTTTGGAAAGTCGCTGAAGTGTGATTCAAGCTCTGGATGTGGACGCCAGAGCAGAGAGGCCGCATGGCCAGGATTACCCGCAAGACGAAGCGTTATCCGTCTGATATGACGGAGGAGGAATGGGCGCGCATCGCGCCACTGATGCCCGAGCCGGGACGCACGGGGCGTCCGCGCGAGATCGAATTCCGCGAGGTGATCAACGCGGTTCGTTACCTGGTTCGATCCGGCTGCGGCTGGCGAATGCTGCCGATCCATTTCGGGCATTGGCGTACGGTCTATGGTTGGTTCAGGGAATTGGCCCGGCGGTTCCTGTTCCAGACCATTCATGATGTGGAACTGATGCTTGACCGGGAGCGCTCGGGCCGTGAAGCCAGCCCTTCGGCCGGAGTGATCGACAGCCAGAGCATCAAGGCGCCGCACGCGAAAACAAGAGGTTACGACGCTGGAAAGAAGATTGTCGGGCGCAAGCGGCATATCGCCGTGGATACGGACGGACGCCTGCTGATGGTCAACCTGACGCCGGCGGACATCTCCGACAGCGCCGGAGCGCAGATGATCCTGGACGCGATCCGCAAGCGCTGGCCGTGGGTCAAGCATCTATTCGCGGACGGTGCCTATGACCGGCTCCAGTTGATGGACAAGGCTGCCTACCTGGACTTCGTCGTCGAGGTGATCCGTCGCAGGGACGGAGCGAAAGGCTTTGAGGTTCTCCCCCGGCGCTGGGTCGTGGAGCGAACCTTCGGATGGATGACCCGATGGCGACGCCTCGTGCGCGATTACGAGCGTCGCATCGATGTCTCACAGGCCATGATCTTCGTCGCCATGGGCGCCAATCTCACCCGAAGAAACGCTCATCCATGACTTTCCAAACAGGCTCTTATACCAACTCCTGTTTGTTAAAACCCATGTGCCCATTGTCGTAGCCCGAGGGACATGATGCGCCAGGGCTGGTCGACGAGCTGGTTCCAGGCGTGGCAGCAGATATCGACGATGTCGTCGTAGGTGCGGAAGATCCGGTTCGACAGCCAGGTATTGCGCATGAACTGCCAGACGTTTTCCACCGGATTGAGTTCGGGCGAGCGTGGCGGGAGCGGCAGGATGGTGATGTTGGCGGGGATATCGAGTTTCGGGCTGGTATGCCACGCTGCCTGATCGACGATGAGGATAGCGTGAGCGCCCGGCGCTACGGCCTGCGAGATCTCGTCGAGATGCCGGTTCATGGCGTGGAGGTTGCACCAGGGCAGGACGAGGGCCGCTCCCTTGCCTAGCGCCGGACAGATCGCTCCGAAGATCCAGGCCGAACGTGTGCGCTGATCGGCAGGCGCGCGTGGACGGGTGCCGCGTCTGGCCCAGCGGCGCGTCAGCTTCGTTTTCTGGCCGACCCTCGCCTCGTCGCCCCACCAGAGTTCGATGGCCTTGCCGGGATGCCGGGCCCGGATCCCGGCCATGACGTCGGGGAAGCTTTTTTAAAAACGTCCTGGGCCTCGGGATCCTGGGCATGGTGCCGGGGGCGTCCCGTCAGAAGGCGGAAGTCGAGGCCCCGGATAACGGCGCTCAGCCGGCTGCGCGAAAGAGAGACGCCGAATTCCTCATAAAGCCATTGCCCCAGATCAGCCTGCCGCCAGCGCACCACCCCATGCACGGCAGCGATCGGGCCGTCCTCGATCCGGCGCATCAGCGCTTCCAACATGGCTGGTGTCAGGCGGGGAACGACACCGCCCCCATGATGATCCCGCACGCCATCCGGGCCCTCGGCGTTGAAACGCACCACCCAGTCCCGCACAATCTGCCGATCCGTCCCAGCCAGTCGTGCCGCGTCTCCGCGTGACGCACCATCGTAGATCGCCGCCAGCGCCAGAAGCCGACGCGCCTGGCCCGCATGCCTCGTTGTCCGCGCCAGAGCACGCAGTCCCGCCGCATCATAATCCTCACGCAACGCTAACGCCCCGCCCATTCGGATGCCTCCCGCCCGGTTCGGCATCCTGTGAATCACAGCTCGTTCCAGAACGATACCGTCAGGCAATCACATATGAGTCAGGGCGGACCGGAGTTGGTATTAGCAGGCTGTCGGGTTGGGGTACCTGGCTCTGGCGATCTGCGGTAAGCTTTCAGGATGAGCAGCTTCATTCCGTTTGATCGATCGCAGCCGTATCTTCTGCCGCCGGATCTGAAGTCATGGCTGCCGTCGGACGATGTGGCGCATTTCATCGTGGCGGCGGTAGAGCGGGTGCCGTTGAGGGCATTTTCCGTTCCTGTGCGGACTGGCGGCAAGGCGCAGTATCATCCGCGCCTGATGCTGGCGCTGCTGATTTACGCCTATGCGAACGGCGTGTTCTCATCGCGTCGGATCGAACGGGCGACATATCGTGATATCGGTATGCGCTTTGTGGCGGCGAACCTGCATCCTGACCATGACACGATCGCGACGTTCCGGCGCGGCAACCGCACGGCGATCGAGGCAGCGTTCATGCATGTACTCCTGCTGGCACGCGAGACGGGACTGGTGCGGCTTGGCACGGTGTCGATCGACGGCACGAAGATCGATGCCAATGCCTCGAAATACCGTTCCATTCGTTATGATCGCGCGAAAGAGCTGCGCGAGAAACTGGCCACCGATATCTCCACCCTGATGGAACGGGCAGAGGCGGCGGATACAACCGATGTGGATCATCAGGCGTTGCCGGAGGAACTGGCCCGGCGGGAGGCTCTGAAGGCAAAGCTGGATGAAGCCTGTGCGCGACTGGAGGCGGAAGCCCGCGAGCAGGCCAAGACCGCCCGACCAGAATATGAGCGCAAGAAGGCAGCTTTTGATGCGAAGCGGGGACGGCGCGGTCGGCCGCCGAAAGAACCGGACGATGAACCGCCACCAGACCGGCAGATCAACCTGACCGATCCGGACAGCAAGCTGATGCGCCGCTCCGACGCGCATGAATACCGGCAAGCCTACAATGCCCAGGCCGTGGTTTGTGCCGAGGGCAGCCAGTTGATCTTGGAAAATGGCGTCGTTGCGACGACGGCGGACGCGCCCAGCTTCGCCGCCACCATCCTGGGTATGGAGGAGAGGATCGGCCTGCCACGAACCGTCCTCGCCGACACGGGTTTCGCCAGCGGCAAAGCCGTCGAAACGTTGCAGGCCAGCGGCGTGGACCCGCTGGTCGCCATCGGACGCCCTGTGAATCGGCGCCCTTATGACTTCCGGCCAGAACCGCCACCCAGGGAGCCGCGCCGGATCACCGAGCCCTGGCGCCTGGAAATGAAGGCCAGGCTGCAACAGAACCCGGCAAAAGCCCTTTACGCCTTACGCAAGCAGACCGTCGAACCGGTCTTCGGTATCATCAAGAGCGCCATGGGCTTCACCCGTTTCCATCTCCGTGGCCTCCCCAACGTCGCAACAGAATGGACGCTCGTCGCCCTCGCATATAATTGCCGTAGGATCACGCGACTGACGGCCGCATAAACGCCGTCGTCGCCATCACTCATCACTACGGCAGCGCCCAATCCGACAGCCTGCTTAGCACTACAGTTGCGTTTTTGCCCTGAGGCGCGAGAGGTATGCTGCGGCCTGATGAGCACGTCGAAAGAACGACCATCGGAGGATATGCTCGATGGAGGCGCGGCTTCGGGTAATTTTCACGGCGAGGCGGCGGATTTCCTGGATTGACCAGCGGATGAGCGGCCGCGTTTGTGCAACTGGCTTTTTTTGAGCGCCATGGCGTTGGCCTGGGACCGCACAGCGGCCATCATGGCGTAAGCCAGCATGACCAACGAGACGTGACGGTGCCAGCCATGCCAGGAACGGGTTTCATTATGGTCGAGTCCGAATTCGTTCTTGGCGGTCTCGAACCCTTCCTCGATTCGCCAGCGCGTGCCCTCGACACGCACCAAGATCTCAAGCGGTGTTCCCTGAGGGCACCAGGTCGTGAAATATGCCAGATCGCCATCGGAGGGATTACGCCGGACCAGCAGCCCACGGGTCCATATCCCGGTTGAGATACCTGAATATTCGGAGGCCTCGAGATCGGCCATCGGGCAATACAGCCAGTCATACAGTCGTTCGCCCTTGGTGCCGCGTCCGGCGGAACAGCGGACCCAGGTCTCGTCCGGCAGGGTCTTGATGATTTCGCGCGCCTCGCCGGACCAGTGGATGTCCGGACGCCAGGAATGGAACCAGTGATTGGCGTTGACGCCAAGGACGAAGCCTTTGCCTGCGCGGCGCAAAGCCATTTCCAGTTCACCGACGCCATAGACGCTGTCGCCAGCCACCCACCGGAACGGCACATCGGCCGCAAGCGCCCGGCCGATCATCGCGGTGGCCAGGGACGGTTTGCTGGCAAACGTGACATCGCCCGGCACATGGGCCGCCGCCAACCGCTCAGGCTTTTCAGTCCAGGCTTTCGGCAGATACAAAGCCCGGTCGAGAAAAGCATGCCCCTTGTCAGAGACATAGGCTGCGAACACGCCAATCTGGCAATTCGTGATCTTGCCGGCAGACCCGGTATATTGCCGTCCCACTCCGCATGATGCAGAGCCCTTCTTGAGGAAACCAGTCTCGTCGACCACCAGTACCGCGTCGGCATCCCCCAGATGCTCGACAACATGATCGCGCACGACGTCCCGCAATGCATCGGCGTCCCAATGCCCGCGTCCAAGCAGGGCCTGCTGTCGCCATGGCCCCGGATCGCCCGCAGCTTCAGCCCGCATCCAGCCGGTCTTGCGCGGCTCGTTGCCCAGTAGTGTTTCCAGAAACCGGCCTGCCGATGCCGCCACCCGCTCCTGGCCGAATACCGGGCGCATTCGCTCCTTGGCGTCCCGCAGCGCCTCCAGCGTCAGAGCCAGAACATCCTCGACCGAAGCTGCGCTATTCATCTCGTTCAGAATCATGGTTACCCATAGATTCAGAACTCTCAGAAAAACGCAACTGTAGTGTTAGAGACTGTTTCAAAAGTCTAATTCGGCCTAAAAACTCATTTCCATGACCACTCCCCTTGCCTTCCACGGCCCTCTCACGGGACACTGGACCCCATCATCTTCTCAGGGGCTACGAAGGCATGGGAATTCCGAGCGACCCGCTCTTGGACATCATGAGGCGGTCCCTGATCAACCTCGATTTCATTGAAGCCAATTACCAAGACCACGGCCTCTACGAGGTTACCCAACTCGTTAATACCTTCTTGGGGGCTTTCATTCATCCCTTCGAGAAATCAGCCAAAGGGAAGGAATTCATCAGCTATTTCAGAGCAAGGCCCCCACCTGTTCCCTTTGCCGCAAAAACAGCAGAGGATTTCAATTATCTCGAATTCATCTATTTCGTGAGGCACGCATTGGCTCATGGCGACCTGCATTATAATGCAAACAAGATCAAACAGATCGAGTCAATTACGCTTTGGAATAGCAAATACGGGGAAAAGGCTATCAGGATTACCCTCTCCATTCGCGATATGAGGGTTCTACTTCTTGATTTTAAAAATATACTTGAAAAAATGTTTTAATTTTGAAATTATATTTATTTCATTTCCAATTTTTATGTCAGATCTAAAGTCCTTAATTTTAAGGAATGGCATAAAGGCATCAGTAAGCCCCCCGCCAAGTTCAAGCAACAATTCGTCTCGCAGACGACAAATTTCGTGAAAGGCTTTAATCTGAGATTCACGAGCGCCCGTGGAGTGAGGGGCCATTGCTTTATTGTTTTCTATAAAACGGCCCAATGATAACATTTTATCTAGCCTCATCAATATAGAAGATAAATATCCATAAGTTTTGTTATCTAATATGAACTGCGCCTGTTTAGAGGCATAGGAAGCCTCATCAACAATACTATAATCTTCATTTTGGTTATAATCCGCAATGCAGACCTTCCTAATCGCACGCACATGAATTTCATAAATTGCATACCTACGCTCAAAGAGGTCAGAAATAACCTTCTCTTTGGCAATTCGGCGCTGCCAATTAGCAATCCAAACAGTAATAGAGCCGATCGCAACGGAAACGACAAAAGTGAGAAAATCAGACGGCTTTATCGTAACCAGATACCCAAAGATTGAATATACATCGGGTGGAAGTGAGATGTGATTCCAGTTCGCAAACAAATTAGCCTCTCCAATAGAAATCATAGGAGAATAACCCAATTAAATCAAGAAGGGAAGAAATCTCCCTTCTTTCGAAAATGGGCAATTGGGAGGCTTCAAATGCCTACGTTATTAAAACTTCTGATTGAAGCGCGAACACAACCCGGTATGGAGTGTACCGAGGCTGTTGAGGGGAATGAACCCCAGACGACAACGGATGTGCCGGGGTTTGGGAATTCAAGAAAACCTGAAGAGAGGACAATAGAAGAGGGTGGGTGACACCTCAAAGGTAAAAATTGCCCCCACCTATAGTAATAAACTATCAAAACAGTAGATTGCAAAATAAGTTAAGTATTAATCAATTTTTTTCATAAACCCCCTCCAAACTTCTTCACTCTGTTTTTCTCGAAACGCGGAAATCATCACCGAAGGTGGCGGCGGAAATGCAAGTTTTCCAGCCCTGCGGGCCATTATGAATTTGTTCCACGCTTGTCGAGCCTTCTGCTCCAACGAGGAATCAGTGATCGGGAACGTCACGATTTTGATCCTTTCATCGTGATGCCCTGATGCGACGGTCGCAATCCGATGTGGCTGCGCGTGTCGCGGGGCGGTGGGGTGTCGCATACCCCACCGCCCAATTTTCATACTCTTGTTTTATTGTCAATGTTTTTCTGAAAATGACGCCACATTAAACCCAACTCTTCCCTATCCTCGGAACAGGACAAAGCCGCCGCAGCGCCATACGAAGAATTGCCAGTTCAATCATATGGCAGGACACATCTGCCCTTTCTTCATAATCCTTATCCAGCCTACGATAGTCACCCAGCCACGCAAATCCTCGTTCGACCAGCCAACGCTTTTGCGCCGGAATAAAGCCGTCCTTATACCAACTCCGGTCGGCCCTGACTCATATGTGATTGCCTGACGGTATCGTTCTGGAACGAGCTGTGATTCACAGGATGCCGAACCGGGCGGGAGGCATCCGAATGGGCGGGGCGTTAGCGTTGCGTGAGGATTATGATGCGGCGGGACTGCGTGCTCTGGCGCGGACAACGAGGCATGCGGGCCAGGCGCGTCGGCTTCTGGCGCTGGCGGCGATCTACGATGGTGCGTCACGCGGAGACGCGGCACGACTGGCTGGGACGGATCGGCAGATTGTGCGGGACTGGGTGGTGCGTTTCAACGCCGAGGGCCCGGATGGCGTGCGGGATCATCATGGGGGCGGTGTCGTTCCCCGCCTGACACCAGCCATGTTGGAAGCGCTGATGCGCCGGATCGAGGACGGCCCGATCGCTGCCGTGCATGGGGTGGTGCGCTGGCGGCAGGCTGATCTGGGGCAATGGCTTTATGAGGAATTCGGCGTCTCTCTTTCGCGCAGCCGGCTGAGCGCCGTTATCCGGGGCCTCGACTTCCGCCTTCTGACGGGACGCCCCCGGCACCATGCCCAGGATCCCGAGGCCCAGGACGTTTTTAAAAAAGCTTCCCCGACGTCATGGCCGGGATCCGGGCCCGGCATCCCGGCAAGGCCATCGAACTCTGGTGGGGCGACGAGGCGAGGGTCGGCCAGAAAACGAAGCTGACGCGCCGCTGGGCCAGACGCGGCACCCGTCCACGCGCGCCTGCCGATCAGCGCACACGTTCGGCCTGGATCTTCGGAGCGATCTGTCCGGCGCTAGGCAAGGGAGCGGCCCTCGTCCTGCCCTGGTGCAACCTCCACGCCATGAACCGGCATCTCGACGAGATCTCGCAGGCCGTAGCGCCGGGCGCTCACGCTATCCTCATCGTCGATCAGGCAGCGTGGCATACCAGCCCGAAACTCGATATCCCCGCCAACATCACCATCCTGCCGCTCCCGCCACGCTCGCCCGAACTCAATCCGGTGGAAAACGTCTGGCAGTTCATGCGCAATACCTGGCTGTCGAACCGGATCTTCCGCACCTACGACGACATCGTCGATATCTGCTGCCACGCCTGGAACCAGCTCGTCGACCAGCCCTGGCGCATCATGTCCCTCGGGCTACGACAATGGGCACATGGGTTTTAACAAACAGGAGTTGGTATTAGGATTTGTATGATTTTCCCCAATTTCGACCTCTCCTCCCAGAAACTTTTTCACGTATTTGCTGAGTTTCTCTCCTCGATAGCCTTTGTCAGCAACGACTTTCTGCACCGCGCTAACCTCATGCTTCTTTTTCAGTTTGCGGATTAGCTTTTTGCCACCCTTCACATCGTGGGTATTAGCTGATGTCACCACGACACCCACGATATTGCCAGCACCATCCACGGCCAAGTGGCGCTTGCGACCCTTTACCTTCTTTCCTCCATCAAAGCCCTTGGAAAGATTAGACATTTTGGCGGTCTTAACGCTCTGGCTGTCTATGGTGAGCAAAGACGGTTCATCAGAGCGGCCATCCATCAACCGCAATTGACGATAGAAGTCATTGAAAGCCATACCGAATTTCCTGCATACTCCAAATGCACGGAAATAGCGGTAAACGGTGCCCCACGGCGGAAAATCGCGAGGTAACCCGCGCCACATGCAACCATTCTTCAGCATATAGAAAATAGCGTTCAGTATCTCCCTCATATCTGTACTGCGTGGCCTACCACCCCATTTGGCATCAAAGATATAGGGCTTGATCAGTTCCCACTGGTCATCAGTCAGATCAGTATCGTAGGATCGTCGCTGCATTATAATATTCCGAAATATTTTTACATATTATTGCCCCCTTCTTCTATGGAGTAGGAATGCCATGAGTAGATGGTGTTCTTCTTTCAATGTTCAATATTGGCGCAAAAAAACATTTAATGCTTCAGATTTCTGAGATTCATTATTACAATGAATCACTTATCGGGCGAAGCTTGTTGGAAATCTCATTTTCCCATATCCTACGGGTGGCGTGTCGTAGCGCCTTTTCACACGAGGTCGCCCCTATGTCGGGTGGCCTGCCTAATGCAACACCCGGCTTTCGAGCCAAGGCGGTGAATGGGGGCACTCATTCTTCGTCCAAGGGAAATAAGCAGGGCGTGCCTATACCTCGTGTGAACACGCTACGACCCGCCCGACGCCAGGGAGGCGTCGATGGGAAACTATGCCCGTCGTAGGGCAGAACACGAGGTGTCGTTCAATGAGGGGGCTGGGCAATATACTTTTATTCTGTTTGTATGGGATTTTAGCAATAACACTTTCTGTCCCTACTATCGGTCTGACTCTGTTATTTTTTATAGCTAACTGCTGTTTTATCTTCTGGGGCGCGCCCAATAGACGCGAAACTTTGATCAAAAAGATCGAATCTAACCTCACCGCTGACGAAACACTTGTCGCTGAGGTCGTAGAACTGAGGCCATTTGCCCTGTTTCATCGCAGGTTTGGAATTGCCGTTACCAATAACCGCATCATGTCGCTTCAAAGAAAAATATTGGGCGGTTACAAGAAGATGGAAGAGTGGCAATGGAAATATATCTCAGAAGTTTCTATAGAAGAAAATAATTTCCCAAGCATATTGGGATCGAATTTGTTTTTCTCATTTACCGATTCTCCTAATCACGATCCCGGATTTGATATAATTGGAGTGGATTCACAGGTCGCGTCGAAGATTTACGCAGTGGCGAACGCACAGAAACAGGATTGGACTGAGAAAAACCGAATCCGAATGATGGAAGAACATCGGGCCAAGTCCGGGGGTGTGAACATCCAAGGATTTCCTTCAGCCACTCCAATGCCGACAGTGAGCTTGATCGAACAGAAATTGAAGGAAGCCAAATCGCTTCTTGATAGCGGATTAATATCAAACTCCGAATACCAAGAAAGAAAATCAAAAATACTTAGCGATCACATTTAGAAAGAAGACGGGAATGAGACTCTTAACGCTCTCTTTATTGTCAGCATTGTTGTCGTTTGTCGTCGGAAACGCGCGGGCCGGAACCATCTATTACAAATATCCAGACGGTAGCACTTTAACGTCCGGATCAACAAAAAAAGATTTGTGCGTAATAAGTAACGCGGATGAGCAATTAACCCTGTGGCACAGAGGAGGCGATCAGAAGATATTCTTCAAATACCCCGTGAATTATGAGGCAAATAATATCTACTTTATCAGAAATAGGACCTCTCACGCCAATTCAGATTTTCAGTTTAAATTTGATTATCAGGGACAGCAGGGGGAAGGTTCTGGACACGATCTGAATGACGACAATAATCATTTGTACGCTTTGGATATGACCCCTGATAATTACAGATCATTTGTAGACCAATTAACGACCCAGCAATCATTGCAAATTGATATATCTGCCGCAGGAGGGGACGCCGATAGCAACTTGGTTGAAGTTGAACAGATAAATATCGCATGGCCGAATTTTGGCCAGACTATGCAACATTTCCAAGATTGCATTGCCAATAACGGACCGGCCCCCGGCTGGGTCCAACGCATTGATCCTGAATTGCAAGCGCAGCAACAAGAACAAAATGATAACGCTCTACAAACCGAATACAATAACTCTATAGATGTAAGTACATTTATTTCCTACGGGAAAGAGGCGGCAGGAAAGGAATTTCATATAAAAGGATACGTATATTGTGAAGATTTAGACAGTTGCAACGTTATAGACGATAGTGACGAGCTAAAAAGGATTTGGTTTTCTACGGATAATCTTTCTGGCCAAATCAGAAATCACCTGTTGCATTGCTCCTATGCCCAAGGTGACCCTAACAGGTGTGCGGTTATCCTGTCGGGAAGAGGCCGAATGGCAAGTGTAACGACACTAGGGCGTTCGAAGGTGGAGGCCGGAATTGATCCCTCCAACATTAGGTTCGTCTCATGGGGAGAAACAGCGAACAATGTGATGAACCAAGCAATAAAGAATCTTAAATCTTACCAAAATTAAGATCGCTTTGTGTGTTTTTTGTATTGATGGGATGAAGTGAATCCTTCATCCCATCAATTTATGACGGTATTCAAACTATTGGTCCGTCTCATAGAGTAAGGTATTTATTGAGTGTTAATTTTTATTGTTTTTCTCCTTATCCCTATCAGCAAGATAAATTGCTCGCCGCAGGTCTCTTATCTCTGAATAATTGAGACATCCCAGCCGAATAGGATCTAACATTCGAGGGAATTGCGCGAGTAATGCGAGATGGTGTTCGGGAATATTCTGCATTTTTTTGCCTTTCATGCAGGTTTCGGACACCTAGTGAAGAACGCTGTGCTGTGTCCGCAGCGTTCTTCACAGGGAAGTGGTTAGAAGCTGCCTGCTATAACCACTTCCCTTCCACCATAGACAATCTGACGCCTGAAATTCCACAACGAACTGAATTTTAGCGATGTGGAGACTTTTGAAACA
Organism: Gluconacetobacter diazotrophicus PA1 5; assembly: GCF_000021325.1. GTDB lineage: Bacteria > Pseudomonadota > Alphaproteobacteria > Acetobacterales > Acetobacteraceae > Gluconacetobacter > Gluconacetobacter diazotrophicus. Next base: position 3,012,317 of record NC_011365.1, read on the forward strand.
GTCTCTTATACCAACTCCGGTCGGCCCTGACTCATATGTGATTGCCTGACGGTATCGTTCTGGAACGAGCTGTGATTCACAGGATGCCGAACCGGGCGGGAGGCATCCGAATGGGCGGGGCGTTAGCGTTGCGTGAGGATTATGATGCGGCGGGACTGCGTGCTCTGGCGCGGACAACGAGGCATGCGGGCCAGGCGCGTCGGCTTCTGGCGCTGGCGGCGATCTACGATGGTGCGTCACGCGGAGACGCGGCACGACTGGCTGGGACGGATCGGCAGATTGTGCGGGACTGGGTGGTGCGTTTCAACGCCGAGGGCCCGGATGGCGTGCGGGATCATCATGGGGGCGGTGTCGTTCCCCGCCTGACACCAGCCATGTTGGAAGCGCTGATGCGCCGGATCGAGGACGGCCCGATCGCTGCCGTGCATGGGGTGGTGCGCTGGCGGCAGGCTGATCTGGGGCAATGGCTTTATGAGGAATTCGGCGTCTCTCTTTCGCGCAGCCGGCTGAGCGCCGTTATCCGGGGCCTCGACTTCCGCCTTCTGACGGGACGCCCCCGGCACCATGCCCAGGATCCCGAGGCCCAGGACGTTTTTAAAAAAGCTTCCCCGACGTCATGGCCGGGATCCGGGCCCGGCATCCCGGCAAGGCCATCGAACTCTGGTGGGGCGACGAGGCGAGGGTCGGCCAGAAAACGAAGCTGACGCGCCGCTGGGCCAGACGCGGCACCCGTCCACGCGCGCCTGCCGATCAGCGCACACGTTCGGCCTGGATCTTCGGAGCGATCTGTCCGGCGCTAGGCAAGGGAGCGGCCCTCGTCCTGCCCTGGTGCAACCTCCACGCCATGAACCGGCATCTCGACGAGATCTCGCAGGCCGTAGCGCCGGGCGCTCACGCTATCCTCATCGTCGATCAGGCAGCGTGGCATACCAGCCCGAAACTCGATATCCCCGCCAACATCACCATCCTGCCGCTCCCGCCACGCTCGCCCGAACTCAATCCGGTGGAAAACGCCTGGCAGTTCATGCGCAATACCTGGCTGTCGAACCGGATCTTCCGCACCTACGACGACATCGTCGATATCTGCTGCCACGCCTGGAACCAGCTCGTCGACCAGCCCTGGCGCATCATGTCCCTCGGGCTACGACAATGGGCACATGGGTTTTAACAAACAGGAGTTGGTATTAGAGCCCGATCCGAAAGTTCTTCAACCGTGACAATGCCTTGCTGTCCGTCGTGTGAGCATTCGGATCGAGGCGATCAATGTCCATGCGGTTGAGGAAGCAATGGATTGTTCCCAGTCTTTGGCGAGCCGCCTGCACCGTCCCAGCCATGCGAATGTCCGTTCAACCACCCAGCGGCGCGGCAGGATCTGAAAGCCCTTCGCCGTATCGGACCGCCTGATGATTTCAAGGGTCCATTTTCCCATGGAGGCGAGCGCGGATCGCAATTTGTCGCCAGCATAGCCGCCATCAGCGAAGATGTGGCGCAGCCAGGGAAAGCGCCTGCGTATCGCTGCCAGGACATCAACAGCCCCATCACGGTCCTGGATGTCGGCGGCATGAACGAGGAGAAAGATCAGGAAGCCGCAGGTATCCGTCACAATATGGCGCTTGCGGCCCTTGACCTTCTTCCCCGCGTCATAGCCCGAAAGCCCGCCACTTTCCGTGGTTTTCACCGACTGGCTGTCAATCACGCCCGCGCTCGGAGAGGCTTCACGCCCCTCGATCTCGCGCAGGCTCATGACCAGCACCGTATTCATGACTTCGAACACTCCGGCACCACGCCAGGCGTAAAAATAGCGCCTGACGGTCGAGACCGGCGGAAAGCATTTCGGCAGCAGGCGCCACGCACACCCGGCCGAGGCTATGTAGAGCATCGCGTTGACCACCTCGCGCATATCCGTAGTGCGGGGGCGACCGCCCCGTTTCGCCGGGGGTACAAATGGCATGATCAAAGCCCACTCCCCGTCCGTCATATCCGATGGATATCGCAACCCTTCCCGGCTATGTTCACGTCGGGCAATACCAGTCCATGTCACCATTCACTCCATCTCTTCGCAAAGACGGATGAATCACAACAGGCTGGTATTGTTCAAAAACTTTCGGATCGGGCTCTAACATCATTTCCCGCTCATCGGTCGACACCATCAGCGTCGGCAATGTCAGACCAGGTGAGGGAAAGGGCGCGAGCCGCATAATCCACCCTCACATTTTCAGGAATGCCCGGACCCGTTCCAACTCGTCCGCTGTTTTCTCGCTAGTCCAGCCTTGCTTGGCTGCATAAGCCAGGACATGCCCTTCGACATCCGTCCAGCCAAGACCGGCATTCTTGACCGCATCCCGGTAGATTTCCGGGACCTGTTGCAAAGTTTTTGGTGTTGCGTGAAACCGCGTTTGGTATTGGTGTGAGGCACTGCGCATGGGTGATTTCAAGGGTCGGCATTTTGGTGGAGCTGAAGCGTCCCGGGTTTCCCGGAGGCCATTTGGTTTGAGTCACGCAGCCATATCGATGATCTCGAGGGCTGCATAGTAGTTGGCTTCGGCCTCGGCGGGTGGGATATAGCCGATGGGGCCAAAGAGGCGATGGTTATTGAACCAATCGACCCAGCGCAATGTTGCCATTTCCACGGCCGATACGGTCGGCCAGGAAGGCTGCCGCCAGATGACCTCGGCCTTGTAGAGGCCGTTGATGGTCTCGGCCAGGGCATTGTCATAGGAGTCCCCGACGCTGCCGACCGAGGGTACCAGATCGGCCTCGGCCAGGCGCTGGGTGTAATTCATGGCGAGGTATTGGACGCCCCTGTCACTATGGTGGATCAAGCCATCCTCGGGTCCGGGCCTGCGGGCATGGATCGCCTGCTCCAGGGCGTCCAGCACGAAGCCGGCGGTGGCTGACGTGCTGACCTTCCAGCCGACGATGCGCCGGGCATAGGCGTCGATCACGAAGGCGACATAGACGAAGCCGGCCCATGTGTGGACGGGCTCTGTTGCAAAGTTAGGAATGGGTTGGATCGGGCCTGATTCCCAAGGTTTTCAGGTGTAGAAGTTTGCACTTAATCTGACGGACGGCTTGAAGTGGCCGGCGTGGATGCTACGCGTTCATGTGGTGTTCGACGTGGCGCCCGATATCTTTTTCGCGGGCGTGGTGGGCTGCGTCAAGGAAGGTTTGCATCGGGGTTTTGCCGAAGCAGTATCGTCCCTGGTGGGTGCGATTGCGGTTGAAGTCATCCATCCATTCGTCGAGGTCTGCCTGGAGTTCGTGGATGCTGTCGTAGATCTTGCGGCGAAAAGTGACACGATAGAACTCGTCGAGCATGGTCTTGTGGAAGCGCTCGACGATGCCGTTGGTCTGCGGGCTGCGCGCCTTGGTGCGGGTATGGTCGATGTTCTCCACCGCCAGATAGAGTTCGTATTCATGGCGGTCATGAGAGCCGCAGAATTCGGTGCCCCGGTCGGTCAGCACGCGCTGGAGCGGGAGATCGTGCAGCTCGAAGAAGGGGATGACGCGGTCGTTGAGCAGGTCGGCAGCGGTAACCGGGGTCTTGCGGTCATAGAGCTTGGCGAAGCCGACCTTGCTGTAGGTATCGACGAAGGTCTGCTGGTAGACGCGACCGACGCCCTTCAGGGTGCCGACATAGAAGGTATCCTGGGCGCCGCAATAGCCGGGACATTCGGTCTCGAACTCGCCCCAGGCCTCCTTGTCGGCCTTGGCCTTCTCCAGGGCCGCAAGCTGGCTTTCGGTGAGGATCAGCCGTTCCTGGGCCATCTTGGCTTCGAGCGCCTTGAGGCGGAGCTTCATGGTAGCGAGGTCGTGGCGCAGCCAGATGCTGCGCACCCCGAAAGGAGAGACGGTGACGCCGCGCTTGAGCAGTTCGTTGGCCACGCGGGCCTGGCCCCAGGCCGGTTGTTCGATGGCGATCGCGACCACTGCTTCCTCAACCGCCGGCTCGACGCGGTTTTTCAGCAAGGGTTTGCGGCGGGAGAGTTCCTGGAGCGCGATTTCGCCGCCTTTGTCGTAGAGCTCCTTGAAGCGGTAGAAGCTGTCGCGCGAATACCCCATCATCTTGCAGGCCTGGGAGACGTTGCCCAGTTGCTTCGATAGTTCCAGCAGGCCAACTTTGGCGCGGATGATCTTCTGGTCACGGGTCATGAGGATATCCTCCGATGGCTGCGGCGGGGGCTGCGTCGCCCGGCCACTCCGCCCCCGCCGCAGCCCTGGTTGAGCTTCAGCAGACACCATCCGTCAGATTTAGTCGAGACTTCTACATTTCAGGCTGTGTAAATCCCGAACTGCCTTTCGATCAGACGCACTTCTCCCATGATGCCTTTTTCCTGTTGCCAGGGTTTGGCCTGCCCTTTTTTCAAGGCCCGCATGACCTCGAAGCCCCTGATGGTCGCATAGGCCGTCTTCAGGGTCTTGAATCCGCGAACAGGCCGGATCAGCTGCTTCAGCTTGCCATGATCGGCCTCGATCACGTTGTTCAGATACTTCACCTGGCGGTGTTTCACCGTATCCGTCAGCTTGCCGTCCTTTTTGAGCTCGCCGATCGCAATCCCATAGGTCGGGGCCCTGTCCGTGTTGATCGTCTCGGGCTTCTCCCAGTCCTTCAGACCGTTCACCGCCTTGCCCAGGAAGCGTTGGGCCGCCTTCGCGTTTCGGGTTGGCGACAGATAGAAATCAATCGTATCCCCATCCTTGTCGACCGCCCGATATAGATACGTCCAACGCCCCTTCACCTTGATATACGTCTCATCCACCCGCCAGCTGCGGGAGAAGCCCGGGCGTTTCCAGTACCAGCGTAGGCGCTTTTCCATTTCGGGCGCATAGCGCTGCACCCATCGGTAGATCGTGGAATGATCCACGCTCACACCGCGCTCGGCCAGCATGGTTTCAAGGTCGCGATAGCTGATCCCGTAGCGGCAATACCACCGAACCGCCCACAGGATCACAGCTCCACCAAAATGCCGACCCTTGAAATCACCCATGCGCAGTGCCTCACACCAATACCAAACGCGGTTTCACGCAACACCAAAAACTTTGCAACAGGTCCGGCTGTGCCGCGTTATTGCCCACATACAGATATCGAAGCGACCGCTGGCTAGCGGCGGTGGATCCGGCATGGTACCGTGCCGGATCAGGAATTCGAAGGCAAGGTGTTGCTGCCGTGGAGATTTCCATTCCGCGGCCCGATTAGCTTCGGGAAACCTCGTCTGCACGGCTGTGTCCCGAGGTGTGGTGTAGGAGCGAGTCTGGCTGCTGAGGCGGCCATCGCCGGTCTTTGATAGGGTTCGGGTGCGAACTGAACCTGAAGGACCTGACGATGACCGACGAGAAGATGGCGCTGCTGGAGCTTGTGGAGCAAGCGTCGGATGGCGATTTTGTTCGTGAGATGCTGGCGTTCGCTGCCGATCGGATGATGGAGATGGAGGTTGAGGCCGGGACCGGTGCGCCGCTTGGCGCGCGTTCGGCCTCCCGCTCGACCCAACGCAACGGCTACCGCGCTCGGAACTGGGACACCCGGGCGGGCACGGTGGAGCTTGCGATCCCGAAGCTACGCAAGGGCAGCTATTTCCCGACCTTCCTGGAGCCGCGGAAAACGGCGGAAAAGGCACTGCTGGCGGTCATCCAGGAAGCCTACGTCCAGGGTATTTCCACGCGATCGGTCGATGATCTCGTCCGCGCGATGGGCGCCGGGGGCATCTCCAAAAGCCAGGTCAGTCGTCTGGTGGGCGAGATCGACGAACGGGTCAACAGCTTCCTGTCTCGGCCGATCGAGGGCGAATGGCCGTATCTCTGGATCGACGCCACCTATCTGAAACTGCGCCAGGGTGGCCGGATTGTCTCGATTGCCGTGATAATCGCCGTGGGCGTAAATACGGACGGCCGTCGTGAGGTGCTCGGCGTGGCGACGGGACCGTCCGAAGCGGAAGCGTTCTGGACGGATTTCCTGCGCTCCCTGGCCGATCGCGGCCTGCGCGGCGTGAAGTTGGTGGTGGCCGACGCGCATGCCGGACTGCGGGCCGCGGCCGGTCGCGTGTTCAATGCGACCCTGCAACGCTGCCGGGTGCACTGGCTGCGCAATGCGCTCGCCCATGCCCATGCGAAGCAGCGTCCTGCCATCTCGGCCCTGTTGCGCACGATCTTCACGCAGGAAACCGCCGAGGATGCGTCACGCCAATGGCGGCACGTCACCGACAAGCTGCGCGAAGGCTTTCCGAAGCTGGCCGAATTCATGAAGCGGACGGAAGTGGACGTGCTTGCCTACATGGGCTTTCCTCGGGAGCATTGGACGCAAATCTCGTCGACGAACCCGATCGAGCGGGTGAACAGGGAGATCAAGCGTCGCTGCGACGTCATCGGCATTTTCCCCAACGATGCCGCCATTATCCGCCTCGTCGGCGCGCTGATGCTCGAACAGAACGACGAGTGGGCGGTCTGCCGACGTTACATGACGCTGGAAGGACTGGCCGCCATCAGCCATAATCCCACAATCAGCCTGCCCGCCGTGGCCGCCTGATAACCTCGAACCCTTCGAGGAACGGTGCTCCTACACCACACCTCGGGACACAGCCTTCTGCACTCCCGCAAGCAATGGGTAACGCGGGCGAAAGCTCCGATACCGACCACTGAAAGGCCGAATCTTGGCAACCAGCGTCATCGACAGCCCCGTTTTCCGGGACCTCTTCACCGAACCGCGTGTTCGCAAGATCTGGTCGGACTCCGGACGGACCGAGCAGTACCTCGCCGTTGAAGCAGCACTCTCGGAGGTTCAAGGGCGGCTCGGCATTATCCCCGCAGACGCTGCGAAGAAAATTGCGTCCGTTTGCTTGCTCGAGAAGATCGACATGGTACGGCTCGCGGATGAAACGGCAGAGATCGGCTATCCGGTCCTCCCGCTCGTCCACCAGATCCAGTCGCTCGCCGGCGATGCGGGCGACTGGTGCCATTGGGGTGCCACTACGCAAGACATCACCGATACCGCTACCGTCCTGCAGATAAAGGCGTCGCTCGACGTGGTGGCCGATCTGCTCGAACGCTGCATCGCCGCAGCCTCCGGCCTCGCCCGTGCACATCGCGATTTGCCGATGGTGGGGCGCTCGAACCTACAGCAGGCGGTGCCAATCACCTTCGGCTTTAAGATGGCAAGACTGGCCGCTTGCCTGTTACGTCATCGCGAGCGGTTGGCGGAGCTACGTCCGCGTATTGAGGTTCTGGAGTTCGGCGGCGCCTGCGGGACGCTCGCCTCTCTCGGCGATCGCGGTCTCGATGTCCAGAAAGTCCTCGCCGACACGCTGGGCCTCGCCCGACCGCCCATCACCTGGCACACGGATCGCGACTCGATTGCTGAAACGGCATGTTTCCTTGGCCTTGTTACCGGGACGCTGTCAAAGTTCGCTACCGATCTCAAGACCATGATGATGACGGAAGTGAACGAGGCAGCCGAGCCGTTCGTTCTTAATCGCGGCTCCTCCTCGACCATGCCGCAGAAGCGCAATCCGATCTCGTGCTGCTACATCACTGCCTGTGCGGCGAGTGTGCGCCAGTCGACCGCAGCCCTTCTCGGCAGCATGGATGCTGACCATGAGCGCGCGACGGGGCCGTGGGAGATCGAGTGGATCGAACTGCCGCGTATATTTTCGCTCGCTAGCGGGGCACTGTCGCAAGCCGCTTTCGTAATCGAGGGGCTTGAGGTGAACGGGGATCGAATGGCCGCGAACCTCGGTATCACCAAAGGGCTCATCATGTCGGAAGCTGTCATGATGGCTCTGGCACCGAAGATCGGTCGGGGCCAGGCTCACGACATGCTCTACAAAGTCTGCCGCGCGGCGCTCGAACAAAACAGGTCGCTAGCCGAGATGCTAAAGGCGGACGACGCCGTCACGGAGCAGCTTTCGCATCGGCAGATCGACCACCTGACCGATCCGGCGCGCTATCTCGGCTGTGCCGGAGAGATGATTGACGCGGTGCTCGCTCATTCGACAACATCGGATCATGACCCTATTACTACTCTCGCAGAAAATTTGGACGAAGGATTCCCTTCGAGAGCGATCGCTGATTCATAGGATACCGGCTATGGCGGGAGCTGGCGATGGATGGCGATTGGCGGGTTGATCTTGATGCATGGCTGGCGCCCTCTCTGGCGGGGCGGGGCGGGGCGGGGCGGGGCGGGGCCGCAAGGCTCAGCGCAGCATGTGCCCGGCTTATATTGCGGGTCTGATCGGACTGGACGATCGCAAGAGTATCCAGCCGATGGCGGCGCGCACGAGCGAGATCCCCTACGACCGGTTACAACAGAGCCGTTCTCCGAGCCTTCCATCTTCCGATCTATGAGTCATTGACGTATACTTGTTGTGAATGTCAAAGCTGCAGACCGTTGTCGAACTGCCTGAATTCATAAAGCGGGCAAAAGGGCTCTGTTGCAAAGTTGGCGTGCCTGTTGGAAACCGCGGTCAGTTTTGAGGCGGGGCGTTGTGGATGAACGATTTCAAGGGTCGGCATTTTGGTGGAGCTGTGATCCTGTGGGCGGTTCGGTGGTATTGCCGCTACGGGATCAGCTATCGCGACCTTGAAACCATGCTGGCCGAGCGCGGTGTGAGCGTGGATCATTCCACGATCTACCGATGGGTGCAGCGCTATGCGCCCGAAATGGAAAAGCGCCTATGTGTTTGGTCCCGGGATTTGGTGGTGCATTATTTTCACATGAGTGGAAGGATGCGCTATGGGCCAGGTTCACCACGGAAGCGCCACGACGACAGCGGCAGTCCGTCGAGCGATACAACATAGTCAAGAGAGCCTGAGGGTTCTGGCGAAACGCTACGGGATCAACCCGAAGACGGTCGCCAAATGGAAGGGGCGGACCGATACGTCGGATCGACGCACCGGTCCGAAGGTCGCATCCTCAACCATCCTGTCGACCGAAGAAGAAGCGATCGTTGTGGCCTTCCGTCGCCATACCCTGCTGCCTCTTGATGATTGCCTTTATGCGCTTCAGGCGACGATCCCGCATCTGACGCGATCTTCCCTGCACCGTTGTTTTCAGCGCCATGGGATCAGCCGCCTGCCCGAGACCGAAGGCGACAAACCAAAACGGTCGAAGTTCAAGAGTTATCCGATCGGCTATTTTCACATCGACATTGCTGAAGTCCGCACTGAAATGGGGCGCCTTTATCTTCTGGTGGCGATCGACCGGACCTCGAAATTCGCTTTTGTCCAATTGCACGAGAAAGCGACACGTCGCGTTGCCGGTGACTTCCTGCGTGCTCTGGCCGCTGCGGTTCCCTACCGCATCCATACCGTGCTGACCGATAACGGCACGCATTTTACCGATCCGGCCGGCAATGGATGGACACCCGAAGACATCAAGGCCATGCGGGCGGATGGTGTCCTGTTCCGGTGCCACTCTTTTGAACTGGCCTGTGCTGATCTCGATATCGAGCATCGACTGACAAAGCCGCGACATCCCTGGACGAATGGCCAGGTCGAGAGGATGAACCGCACGATCAAGGACGCCACCGTCAAGCGCTTCTACTACGAAACACATGACCAGTTGCGTCAACACCTCGCCGACTTCGTTACCGCCTACAATTTCGCCCGCAGGCTCAAGACCCTGCGCGGCCTCACTCCATATGAATTCATTTGTCAGCAGTGGGAAAAAGAACCATCACGGTTCATACATAATCCGCACCACCAAATCCCGGGACCAAACAATCGATCATGGGGGGCGGCAGCCGGCGAAGGAAGAAACGCCTCAGCCACGCAGCGGCCTCGGCGAGGACAAGCCGATAGGCATTGGCGTCGCCCTGCTGGGCGGCCGCCATCCAGTGACTCCATTCGGCTTCCGTCACTCTTGCTCCTGTTGCTGCCGCCCCCGCCCTTACGGTCCGCCGGGCGCGGCAAGCGTCAGGATCGGGTCATCGCGATACTGTGCGCCGTATACCATCTTCAGCGCCTCGATCCGAGGGGCGTCATACGTTGCGATGTAGGAATCTTCCGGATGGCGGGCCGCGAAATTCTGGTGATACTCCTCGGCCGGATAGAAGCCATGATCCGGAACGATCTGCGTTGCGATCGGGCGCGCGAAGACATGCGCGGCATTCAGCTGCCGGATATAGGCGCGCGCCGCCGTCGCCTGCTCCGGCGTGCGGGTGAACAGGGCGGAGCGATACTGGCTGCCGACATCCGGAAATTGCCTGTTCACCTGCGTAGGGTCCAGTGCGACCGAGAAGAAGATCTGCATCAGCGTGCCGTAACCGACCTGCGTCGGGTCGTATTCGACCGCGACCGATTCCGCGTGCCCCGTATCGCCGCCGCTGACGGTCTCGTATTCGGCGGTGTCCTTCGTTCCGCCGTCATATCCCGCGCGCGTCGCGGTCACGCCGCGTATGTGCTGGAAGACACTCTGGACGCCCCAGAAACATCCTCCGGCGAAGACGGCGGTGGCACGATGGGTCGTCGCGGGCGCTTCGGCGGCTGCCGGCGGCGGCAGACGCGTGGCGAGCGGCGCGTCCGCGGCATGGCACGCCGTGCCGAGCGCCCCCATGGCAATGAGCGAGATGCCGAGTAGTCCTGACCGTGTCATGGTTTTGGTCCTCTCAGAGCCTGACCGAAAATGTGAGCTGGTGAGCGAGAGCGGCCCGATAGGCCGCGCCCGGCGTGTGTTCCCGAGCACCGGAGCGGAGCGGCCTTGATGGCCGTGAGCACCGGAGCGCAGGAAACGCGCGTCGGATCGCCGCCAGCGCGCATTTTCGGTCAGGCTCTCAGGCCGGGTGGAAGGACAGGGCGACGCCGTTCATGCAGTAGCGCAGGCCCGTAGGCGGCGGGCCGTCGTCGAAAACATGGCCGAGATGGCCGCCGCAGGTGGCGCACAGCACCTCGGTCCGATCCCTGCCGAGCGAATGGTCGGCGCGTTCCTGCACGGCATGCGGCAGGGCGCGGTAGAAACTCGGCCAGCCGGTGCCGCTTTCGAATTTGGTGCCGGCGTCGAACGCGGCGGTATCGCACCCGGCGCAGGCGAAGCGGCCAGGTCGATGCTCGCCCAGAAGGGGGCTGGACCACGGCATTTCCGTGCCGGCCCGGCGCAGGACGTCGTATTGCGCGGGCGTCAGCAGGCGGCGCCATTCCGCATCCGAATGCGAGACGGCATAGGGCGGCGCGGCGCGGCCGGGGCGCGCGGCCAGCAGGAACGCGGCCGAGGCAAGGCAGAACTGGCGGCGGGAGGTCATGGAACCGCTCCTTCACGATGACAGGATGTCCGGTTCTTCGGCGTGCCGGGGCCATTGGTTACGAGCGGCGGCGGACTATCTTTTTGCGCAAGCCTGTAACCGTTTGCTGGTGCGGGACGAACGGACCGACATCAGTTCCAGGAGGCCCGCAGATGCCCCGACCTCGCCGCACGCCCGCGCTGGTCATCAGGATCACCCACTGGATCGGCGCGCTGTCGATGCTCGCCATGATCGGCAGCGGGTGGCAGATCTACAATGCCTCGCCCATCCTGCCGTTCACCTTTCCGCCCTGGATGACCCTGGGGGGATGGCTTGCCGGCGGGATCGCCTGGCATTTCGCGGCGATGTGGACGCTGATGGGCGCAGGTGTCATCTACGTGGCGTATGGCGTCGTCTCGGGCCATTTCCGGCGCGACCTGCGACCGCAGGGCGTGCGCGCTATCGGCCGCGACATGGGTCTTGCGCTGCGCTTCCGGCTGTCTCACATGCCCGGTCGGTACAACGCGGTACAGCGGCTGCTCTATACGGGCGTGCTGATCGTGGCCGCCCTGACGGTGGCCTCGGGCCTTTCGATCTGGAAGCCCGTGCAGCTTGGATGGCTGACCTGGCTGTTCGGCGGCTACGACATCGCGCGCCGGGTTCACTTCACGATGATGGCGTTGATCGTCGGGTTCCTGATCGTCCACGTGGTGCTTGCCCTGATCGTGCCGTCGACCCTGTTCGGCATGGTGTTCGGCCGCAGACCAGTGCCGCATGATTCGGAGGCAGCCCGATGAAGCGGCCGGACCTGGATCGCGCGGCCATCGCGCCGGAATTGCGCCGCCTGGAGTGTCGACTGATGCTGAAGGGCATGGTGTCGCTCGGGGGGCTTGCCATGTTGTCGGGCTGCGTGCTGGATGACGAACCTGCGGTCGAACGTGCGCTCGCGCGGGTGATGAACTTTACCGATCGCGCGCAGGCGCTGTTGTTCAGCCGGCATCGCCTGGCGCGCGAGTTCGACGCCTCGCGGATCACGCGTCCTTTCCCGTTCAATGCCTATTACGGGCAGGATGAGGTGCGTACGGTCGATCCGGCGCAATGGCGCCTGGAGGTGTCGGGTCTGGTCACGGACACGCGTCCCTGGTCGCTCGCGCGGTTCCGCGCCTTGCCGCAGAAGCGTCAGATCACGCGTCATATCTGCGTGGAGGGATGGAGCGCGATCGGCTGCTGGTCCGGCGTGCCGCTTTCGGTGTTCCTGCAGCATGTCGGGGCCGATCTGCGGGCGAAATACGTCGATTTTCATTGTTTCGACGATTATTCGACCAGCATCGACATGGCGACGGCCCTGCATCCACAGACCATCATGGTACTGGATTTCGACGATGCCGCGCTGCCGGCGGCCTATGGCGCCCCCATGAAGGTCCGGATCCCGACCAAGCTGGGCTACAAGAATCCGAAATATCTGGCGGCGATCACTGTCACGAACCGCTTTCCCGGCGGCTACTGGGAGGATCAGGGGTATGACTGGTTCGGCGGATCGTAAAATAATTCGCTCTCTGTAACCTTCGGACCCGTACGGGCGAAGAACAAAACAGTGGGACGGAAATGTCCGTCTCCATGCAGATTTTTTCAATCAGGGAGCAAGCTTCATGTCCATTCGTCATCTCATGGTCGCCGCCGCAATATGGTCCAATATCGCCGTCGTCGGTACGGCAGTCGCGCAGGACAGCATGTCGCGCGATGCGATGGCGCATGACGGCATGGCCAGGAATGCCATGTCGCATGACAAAATGGCACCGAATGCCATGTCCCAAGACGCCATGCGGAAACATGCGGACACGACCCGCCACGGCATGGAGAAGAATGCGATGTCCGGAGAGTCGATGAGCCATGACGGCATGATGATGGCGCCGTCGCATGAAAACGGCATGTCCAGGCCCAACTGACAGGCTGGCGCGTTTTCCCGGTTGGCGGGCGGGCGCGGGAGAACCTCGTTTCCTGCACGCTACCGATTCTTTCGAAGTATTTACTCCATCTCGACCGCAGTATAGGGTGAATACCCGGCGGGAAAGGGCTGTCAGGAGAAAAGCTTCCGCACCGCGCGATGAAAAAAAATCGTTCGGCGTCAGTTTTTTTTCTCGATCATCGCCTGCCTCGGGTCGGAGGCAGGCTGCTTATGCCTGGGGATGGAGTGTACTGATGCGACGGATGCTGTTTTCGCTTCTGCTCGTGGCGCCCGTCATGGCGCTGGCGGCGCCGCCGCCCGCTGCGGTGACCACCGATCCGCCCGTCGATCACGCGCATCCGGCGGCGATGACCGCCTTCGTCATCCCGTCGGGGGACGGCGCGCTGAATGCGGTGATGTACAGCGCGGCCGGTGCGCGGTCGCATCCGACCTTGCTGCTGCTCCATGGCTTTCCCGGCAACGAGCAGAATCTGGACCTGGCGCAGGCGGCGCGGCGTGCGGGGTGGAATGTTCTGACGTTCCATTATCGGGGGTCCTGGGACAGTCCCGGCCGCTTTTCCTTTGACCATTGCGTGCAGGATGCCGCCAGCGCGCTGGCGTATCTGCGCCGGCCGCAGGTGATCGCGCAATTCGCCATCGACCCGTCGCGGATAGCCGTCGCCGGGCACAGTCTGGGCGGGATCGTCGCCGCGCGGACCGCTGCGGACGATCCGCGTGTTATCGGCGCCTTCCTGATCGATCCGGCCGATTTTGCCGCGATCGGCCGCGGCTTTTCCGACCCCAAAAAGCGCGAGGCGTTCCTGGTCGGTGAAGTGCGCGGGGACCTGCCGCCGCTGACGGGCACCAGCGCGGACCAGATCATGGCCGAGGTGGCGCATGCCGGTCCGTCGCTGGATCTGGTCGCGACTATGCCGGCGCTGTCCGGGCGGCCCCTGGCGCTGATCGGCACGACGCGCGGGATCGGCTTCATGTCCGCCGCCGCCGCCCGGGCCGCGCGGCAGGATGGTGCGACACATCTGGAAGCCCGGACGCTGGATACCGACCACAGCTTTTCCGATGCGCGGATTGCCCTGGCCGGCCTGCTGGTGACATGGTTGGGGCAGTTCCAGAAATGACATCCAGGGGCGCTGTGTCGGGTACCGAAGTCTTCTCGCGTTTTCGTCTTCCGAAAAAAACGGGACCTGTCGCGGCGCTGGCCGCAACGCTGGCGGTCTGCGCGCCCGGCCTGTCGCGGGCCGCGCCCGACAGCGCCGCCGGCCTGGTGGCGGACATGCATGCCGGGCGGCTGGCGCCCGATGACCTGGTGCGCCGCTACAGCGCGCGTATCGCGCAGGTCGATGCGGGGCCCGGCGGGCTGCATGCGATCCTGGCGTTGAACCCCGATGCGGCGCAGCAGGCCGCCGCGCTGGCGCGGATGCGGCGGGTGCCGGGGCCGCTTTACGGCCTGCCGATCGTGGTGAAGGACAATATCGAAACGCGGGACGACCTGCCGACCACGGCGGGGTCGCTGGCGCTGGCGGGCAATGTCTCGCATCGCGATGCGCCGGTGATTGCGCTGCTGCGCGCGGCGGGGGCGATCGTGCTGGGCAAGGCCAATCTGTCGGAATGGGCCAATTTCCGCTCGGCCCACGCCAGCAGCGGATGGAGTGCGGTGGGGGGCCTGACGCACAATCCCCATGACCGGGCGCGGACCGCATGCGGGTCCAGCGCGGGCAGCGCCGTCGCGGTGGCGGCCGGGCTGGCCCCTGCCGCGATCGGCACGGAAACCGACGGGTCCATCACATGCCCGGCCTCGGTCAACGGGATCGTGGGGCTGAAGCCCACCGTCGGGCTGGTGTCGCGCAGCGGGATCGTGCCGATTTCCGCCAGCCAGGACACGGCGGGGCCGCTGACGCGCACGGTGCGCGACGCCGCCCTGCTGCTGGGCGTCATCGCGGGATCGGACCCGGACGATCCGGCGACGGCGGCGGCCGACCGGCATCATGCGGACTATCTGGCCGGCCTGCGGCCCGACGCGCTGCGGGGCCGGCGCATCGGGGTGATGCGCTTCGCCCAGGGCGGCAATCCGGACGTGCGGGTGCTGTTCGAGGCGGCGCTGGCGCGGCTGCGCGACGGGGGGGCGGTCCTGGTCGATATTCCCGCCTTCGATTCCTCCGCGATCGACGGGCCGGAACTGACCGTCCTGCTGTCCGAATTTCGCGCCGGGCTGAACGCCTATCTGGCCCATACCCCGGCGGCGGTGACGGTGCGTGACCTGCCGGCGCTGATCGCGTTCAACCGCGCGCATGCCGATCGGGAAATGCCCTGGTTCGGGCAGGATCTGTTCGAACGGGCGCAGGACGCGCCGGCATTGTCCGACCCCGCCTATACGACCGCGCGCGACACGGCGCGGCGGCTGGCGGGGGCGCAGGGGATCGATGCGATGCTGGCGCATGATCATCTGGACGCGCTGGTCGCGCCCACGATCGGGCCGGCCTGGATGACCGACCCGGTGCTGGGCGACCGCCCCGGGGACGGGACGGGGGCCGGGTCGCTGGCGGCGGTCGCGGGCTATCCGCACCTCAGCGTGCCGATGGGGCAGGTGCGGGGGCTGCCGGTCGGACTGTCCTTCATCGGTCCCGCCTGGTCCGAGGCCACGCTGCTGGCCCTGGGCTACGGGTTCGAACAGGCCTCGGCCCCGGTGCAGGCCACGGCACAGGCCGGCGACCGGTGATCCGGGCGGCCCGTCCGGTCACGATTCGGCGGGTAGGTCCTCGACATCGATGCACCAGCCGGCCTTGGATGCGGTGAAGATCTGCCGGCGCGGCGTCAGGCCCGGGTCGCAATCCAGCGTGCCGGCCGGAACGATCATCAGCCGTCCGTTGCGGGTCGCATGCGGGACCGGCGTGCCGCAGACGCGGCAGGTCGCGGTGGCGAAGCTGGCGGCCGTCGGCAGGTCCCAGCGCGCGACGCCGTCCGGCTGCCCCGTGGTCGCGTGCCCGCCCGTGGTCGAATGCCCGGAGGTCCAGGTCAGGTCGGCGGGCCGGGCGATCAGGTTGGCGGCGAAGGACGACCCCGTCGTCTTGCGGCAGCGGCCGCAATGGCACAGCACGAAATCCAGCGGCGCCCCGTCGATGCGATAGGTCACGGCGCCGCACAGGCAACTGCCGTTCAGCGTGGGTGGGTTTTTCGTCATGAGGCCCGTTCCCCTTGTCGCTCCCTACTGGATCGTGACGTGGAAGGTGGTGGTCCAGGCGCGGCCGCGCGGGAAGATGACCTGGATCGTGGCCTCGTCCGGGCCGATGGCGCCGGGGGCGGGGGTATAGACGGCCTGGACGCCCGGTCGGGGTTCGGTGTTGCAGGCCCGGCGCTGGTTGCCGGCCGGATAGTCGGAATAGAACGACCCCTGCGCAATGCTGACGGTGCCGTGGGCGGGCGGCGACAGCAGCCGCACGGTGGGATAGCCGGCGAGCGAACAATCCGGATTCAGCGAGAACCAGTTGCCCAGCAGGCCGGGGTGCCCGGCCGCGACCGTGAAGTCGCGGACATGGTGGGCATTGTTGGCCGGACCATGAGAGCGGGCGCCGTCCTGTTCGCTACCTGTATCCGCGCAGCCGGCGAGCAGGACGGCCCCTGCGAGGAGAATGGGCAGGGCAGGCTTCATTCCGGATCTCCATCTCTGCTGCATCGGCAGACCGTGCCACGGACCGGCGGCGAGGTCAGCGGGGTAAGCGCGATTTTAAGATTATGCCTTTCCGCGCCGTACCAGTTCGTACAGGGCGACGGCGGCGGCGTTGGAGACGTTCAGGCTTTCCATGTCGCCGGGCATCGCCAGTCCGGCGATTTCGTCGCAATGCTCGCGGGTCAGGCGGCGCAGCCCGTCGCCCTCGGCGCCCAGTACCAGCGCCACCCGCCGCTGGCCGAAACTGGTGCCGTCCAGGATTCCGCCGCCGGCATCCAGCCCCACGACCCAGAAATCCAGGCTCTTCAGCGCGTCCAGCGTGCGGGCCAGGTTCACCACCCGCACCAGCGGCACGATTTCCAGCGCCCCCGACGCGGCCTTGGCCAGGGCACCGGTCTCGTCCGGCGCGTTGCGTTCCATCACCACCACGGCGGCGGCGCCGAAGGCGGCGGCGGAGCGCAGGATGGCGCCGACATTGCGCGGATCGGTCACCTGGTCCAGCAGCAGAAGGGGGCCGGGCCGCCCGGTCATGTCCTCGATCGCCAGCGACGGCAGCGCATCGGCCAGGACCGCGATTCCCTGGTGAACGGCGTCGCGCCCGCACAGCGATTCCAGCCGGGCGCGATCGGTGCGGTGGGGCTGCATCGGCAGGGGAGCATTCAGGCGCTCGCGCAGCGCGGCCTCGCCGTCCTCGGTCGCCAGGATCTGGCGGATGCGGCGTTCCGGGTTGCCCAGCGCCGCCAGCGCGGGATGCAGCCCGTACAGCCAGTAGGTGCCACGCGGGGGGCCGCCGCGCGCCGCGCCGCCGCCGCGCCGCCCCTGGCGGCCCGGGGCCGCGCCCGGGGATGTACCCGAGGCCGGGGTCGAGCCCGCGTCGTGGGGGGCATTCTGGTCCGCCCGACCGGGCGAACGCGGGGTGGATCGTGCGTCGGGACGACGCGGGGGGCGGGTGCGCATGGCCCCGATATAGGCCGAACCACCGCCCCCGTCACGCCGTTGCGACACGATATGGAGACAGGGCATTGACATGCCCCGCGGATAGCCTTAACCACCCTTCCCACACGGAGGGGTGCCCGAGTGGCTAAAGGGGGCGGACTGTAAATCCGCTGGCGTGCGCCTACGTTGGTTCGAATCCAACCCCCTCCACCAATTCTCCCGATCAATCAGTATCATGACGTCTCACGCGGCTGGTTTTCCGCCTGCGTACGCCATTCTGCGTCTCGCATTCCGAATGAGGTCCCGCCCTCGACGCGTCAGATGACCTCGTAGGCGAAGAAGGTCGAGATCAGCGCGATCGCGATCAGGCCCAGCAGGAAGCATATGTCGGCCGCGGCTTCGCACAGGGGGCTCAGGCGTGGGCGGTTGGGGTGGCGCATCGCGATATAGGACCACAGCGCGCTGGCGAGGAACAGCAGCGAGGTCAGGGCGGCGTATTCGTCGACATGCGAGGGACCGGTGCGGGCCTCGACGATCTTGACCAGGCCGATCAGCGTCACGCAGACGCCGATCATCGTTCCCGCGCTCGGCAGGATGTGGTGCGACAGCGTGCGCCTCTGGGTGGCCGGCGGGTCGTTCATGGTCTCGCCCTCTTTTGCCCGGTCCTGGTCGTGGGGTCTGGCCGCCGCGGCGGACCTTATTCGGCGATCCCCTCCTTCTTCTTCTCGCGTTCGGCCCCGATGCTGATCCGCTGGAAGGCGGCCAGGGCGAGGACGATGATCGTCGCGACGACGAGCAGCGATGCCGGATACAGGATATCCACGGGGTGCTTGTTGCTGGCTTCGAACACGCCGACCAGGCCCTCGATGAAGACGGCGATCACGATGGTGGTGATGAACTTGGTCAGGCTTGCGCGGGCCTGGCTGAGGCTCTGCTTTCCCCGGGCCTCGATCACTTCCTCTTCGACGAAATACTTGGCGACGTCGAAGACCGCGACCGAAATGACGACGTAGCTGATGGCTTGCAATACCGCGTCCCGCCCGTCATGCCACGATCGTCCAAGGGTCGCGAGCAGGTCGAACATACCGAACGCGATGAGGAGGAGTGCCAGAAGCATCAGCATGATACTGGCAAAGGCGAAGGCTAGGCGTGACAGATGTTGCATGTCGGGGATGATTTCTCCTCTTTTCCCATGCTGGAGGCGGAATGCGGAGCGGCCTGACGTGCCGGCCATCCGTCGTCAACGCGTCGGGCGCCGGGAAGGTTTCTGATGCGCGACCCAACGGTTCCCGATGGACCGGAGAGGTTTTGAAACAGTCTTTCACACGCATGGGCTTGCCCCATCGGGAAAGGCGGGGATATCTGTCCGCACGGATAAGGATGCGACGCCCCGTCGGGACGGCGTGTCGGGGCGACGACGGGAATGATACGTGACAGGTGATGTCATCGGCCGGGCACGCGCGTGGTGGCCTGGCCTGTGGCGGGACGGTGCGGTGTGGATTGTTCCGCTGCACGTGCTGCTGCTTCTGATTCTTGCAGTACAGGCCTGGCCCCAGGGTGGCGTGGCGAATGCGATGTGCCACTGGGACTGTGCCTGGTACGAGCAGATCGCCCGGCAGGGATACGATGTGCCGCCGCGCGTCGGTCCGGCGGATTTCGGCCAGGCCGCCTGGGCGTTCTTTCCGCTTTATCCGCTGATGCTGCGCGGGGTGATGGGTGCGACCGGGCTGGGGGCGCACGGGGCGGGATTCGCGATCAATGCGGTGCTGTTTCCCGTACTGGTGCTGCTGGCGGCGTCCTATATGCGCGGGCGGGTCGGCGACGGCGGGGCGGACGGCCTGTTTCGTATCGTAACCTTCATGGTCCTGCCGACAGGTTTCTGGTACCGCCTGCCTTATACCGAATGCCTGTACGGGGTCCTGCTGCTGGGCTGCGTGATGGCGATGGCGCGGGGGTGGACGATGGGGGCGGCCCTGCTGGCCTGCGCCCTGTGCCTGACGCGGCCGACGGGCCTGTTCTGCGTCATCATCGCCGGGGCCTGCCACGCGCTGGCGCCGTGCCCGGACGGGAAGGCCGACCGGCCCACCCGGCTGGTCGAGGGCGCGGTTGTCGTTCTGGCGGGGGCCGTGGGGCTGGCCCTGTTCATCTTCTTCCTCGACGCTTTGGTGGGGGACGGCCTGGCGTTCGCGCATGCGCAGGTGGCCTGGGGCCATCAGGCACGCCTGCCGATCCTGTGGATATGGAAGGGCTTCACCCACACCCGGACGCTGCATCTGAGCATTGCGGCGCTCCTGGAAATCGCGTTGATCGCCTGGGGGTTCAGGATCGGCTGGAGGATGGAGAGCAGCCTGCTGCTGGTGACGTTCCTGCTGGCCTGCAGCACGAGCGTGATGTCCATCCACCGTATCGTCCTGGCCAACCCGTTCGCCAACATGCTGATCGTGCTGCTGGCCTGCCGGGCGCCGCCGTCCTGGCGGCCCAGGCTGATCCTGCTCTGCCTCGGGCTGGATGCCACCCTTGCCGAGGCCTGGATGCATGGGGGCCGCTTCATTGGCTGACCGGCGCGGCAAGGCGTCCGAAGGGCGACCGGGGAATTGGCGGTCCGGACGGCTGCGCCTGCTGGGGCTGGCCGTCTTCGGTGTGTTCTGCGCGATGATCGACATGGCGGGGGTGTGGCGAGCCGAGCACCCGCACGTCAGCGATGCCTATCGTCGCCTCTATCTGGTGCCGGGCGGGATCGTGAACGGTGCGACCCGCACGGGGGCCCCGCCCCGCTGGCCGTGAAGCGCGGGGAGCCCGTAACCGGGCTCCCCGCATCCGGCCGTGGAGGGTGAGGTCAGCCCGCGGCAGCCGAGGGGGCAGGGCATTTCGTGAATTTACCCTTGGCGTCGCGGCACTTCGTGGGGGCCGGCTTGGGGCAGGTCGTGAACTTGCCCTTGGCGTCGCGGCACGGCGCGGCCGAGGCGGGGGTGGCCATGCCGGCCAGGACGACGACGGACAGGGCGGACAGGAACAGGCGGACGCGCATCGGGACCGAATCCTTTGCAGGGGTGGACGTCCAGCATGCCAGTCCCGGCCCGTGCCGGACAAGGGGCGGCGAGGGGGCGGCAAGGGAAGGCGGATCGTGCGGATGTGATCGCGCGGCGGTCCTTGCCGCCGGGTCGGGGGTGCCTATGTGCTGGGGGTGAAAACCGCTTCGGAAGAAGGGGGCATCCATGAACCACATGACCGCACCCAGACCATCCCCGCCCGGCCATTCGATCGGCTACTGGGCCGTCATGGTCGCCGGCATCACCATCATCGTCGCGCTGTACGCCGGTATCCTGGTCTTCGGACAGGCCTGGTAACAGGCAGGAGGGCCGCCATGTCCGGCCGCACAACCGGTGCGCCCCGGGATTATGACCTGTTCTACTGGATGGTCGCGTTCGCCGCCGCCGTGGCGTGGGTCACGCTTTATGCGCTGTGCGTCGCCATCCTGTTTCACGTGCATCTGCTTCTGTAGGATCGGTGGTCCGGATGACGAAAGACAGGAAGGTCTCGCGGGTGCTGCTGATCCCCGCGGCCCTGGCGCTGACCATCGGCGTGGCGGTGCCGGCCCTGGCCGCGCCAGGGGTGGTGGTGGGCGGCACCGACATCTTCGCCGGGCCGTCGCCCGCCTATCCCGTCGTGGGGTCGCTGCCGCCCGGCACGCCGGTCGAGATCTTCGGCTGCGAGTCCGGCTGGGGATGGTGCGACGTGGCCGAAGGGCCCTATCGCGGCTGGGTGCCGGCCGGTCAGGTGCAGGTCGTGTATAACGGCGTGGCGGGGCCGTTGAGCCAGTATGGCCCCATGGTGGGGCTGCCGCTGGTCGGCTTTGCCTTCGGCAATTACTGGGGCGCGCATTATCGCAACCGTCCGTGGTTCGCGACGCAGGATCGCTGGGGCGGCGGCGGGCGGCGGCCCGGCTTTGGCGGACCTGTCCGGGGCCCCGGAGGCGGTGGAATCGGCAGGCCCGAGGGCGGGCCTGGAAATAGGGGCGGAGGTGGCCGCTCCTGGCAGGGCGGTCCGCGCGGTGGCGAAATGCGCGGGGGCGGCATTCCCGGCGGGCAGCATGGCGCCCCGGGCGGGGGTGCGCCGCGCGGTGGGCCGCCGCATGCCCCCGGAGGAGGGGGCCGTGGCGGGGCCCCCGGCGGGGGGCATGGAGGTGGCGGTCATGAAGGCGGGCATGGCGGTGGCCACGACAACCATCGCGGCTAGCATTCTCCGGCCAGTGTTCTCCCGTCCGTGTGTCGGAACTTTGCTGACGTCCACGGGTTCCGTGTGGGATCCCTGCGATGGAGGGCCAGGTCCATGACTCATGCTGCTGGAATTATCGGCCACATTCTGGTCAATGAATGGATGACCGGCAGGGTGCACCCCGGCGCGGGGGGCCATGGCGCGGAAGCGGGGCAGCGCGGGAGCGGACCCGATGCCCTGGGCCTGCGTCCCGTCTGGTCGGTGCGGCTGGGCGGCCGGGTGCCGTCATGGCCGGGCTATGTCGCCTCGGTCCGCCATATGTCGCGGCGTGTGGTGTTTCGACGGCATCGGTGACGAAGCCCCGGAACGGCATGTGCCGGCTCAGTGCAGCGGCACGCCCGCCGTCGCCAGAAGCGCGTGAAGCAGGATCAGGATCAGCACCAGGCTGATCAGGACGGAAAACGCGCCGCCGAAGACCCGAAAGGCCGCGACGATCATCCCGACCAGCAGGATGACCAGCAGGGCGGTCTGCAATTCCCCGACGATGCCCATGCTGGCCAGGATCTGGCGGGCCATATGTTCGATCGTCGCGATCGCGGTGACGATCAGGCCGAACAGGCCCAGCGCGATGCCGGTGACGAGGGCGATGGCACGATCCATGCGAGGGTCCTTACGGAAGAGATGACGCATGATACGCGTACGTCCGGCGACCTGTCGCGTCCCTGTTGCGGTTGCCCGCCGCTTGGCTGGATAATGGCCCTGCAGTTCGCGGCGCGAGGGGAGAAAGCGGGATGGCCGTCTACATGATCACGTACGACCTGAAGGCGTTCGAAAAGAGGAATTACACCGGCCTGTACGACGCCATAAAAGGATACGAGCACTGGTGCCGTCCCTTCGAAGCGGTCTGGTTCGTGGACACGGTCACGAAAAGCGAGGCGGATATCTCGATGGAGTTGAAGCCCCACCTGCAGAGCGAAAACGGCGATACGCTTCTGGTGATCCGGGTCATCCAGGAGCGCTCGGGCTATTACAGCGCGAAATGCGTGGACTGGATGCAGTCCGATTCGCGGACGTGGCGGACGCCTGCCGTCAGGTAGGACGGACCCCCGCCACGCCCTTGCCCGGCGGGGGTACCGGGTCCTTCGTGACGGCAGTTTGTCGAAGCGATTGAACTTGCAGGGAATCATCGCGTTATCCTCAAAACAGGAGAACGAGATGAAGAGAATTCTTTTGGGCGCCGTGCTGCTGGCGATGGTCTCCGGCACGCTTGCGGCCTGCGAGCAGCACCGGACGTTCGGGCAGAAGGTCCAGGATACGCTCGACCCGCCCAAGGGCCCGGGTGAACGGGCAGGACGATCGATCGATCGCGCGACCGGAAATTGAAGATGGCGCCATGATGATGGGAGAATGGCGGACTCGAAAGGATTCGAACCTTCGACCTTCGCCTTCGGAGCAATTTAACCTGCCCTTCGACGCTTTTCGATGGGTTTCGCTCCGATGCGCTACAGCACTGTAATCATTGAAGAAATTGAATTTTCGTCTCGCTTGCGCTACTCTCGCGCACGCTCCGATCCGCGTCCCACTGCTTACGTGGTGCTTACGCGAAGTCGGGTGTTTCGACGGGAGAATTCCCATGGCTAAGCTCACGAAGCGCGTCGTCGACGCGGCCGAGTCTCGCGAGAAAGACTACGTCATCTGGGATGACGAGCTACCAGGTTTTGGCCTGCGCGTCTTCGCATCCGGCAAGCGAAGCTATGTCCTGCAGTATCGAGCGCTCGGCCGCTCGCGCCGCTACACCATTGGCTTGCACGGCGTATGGACAGCGGAAAGCGCCCGTCAGGAGGCGAAGGTCCAATTGGGCCGCGTTGCCCAGGGCGACAACCCGGCGGAGGAGCGACAACTCGATCACAAAGCGATCACCGTCAAAGAGCTATGCGCGCTCTATCTCAAGGACCTGAACGCGGGTTTGATCCTTGGCAAGGGCGGCCGGCCAAAGAAGCCGCACACCATCGTCACCGACATCGGACGGATAAACCGCCACATCATTCCGCTCTTGGGCACGCGCCGAGTAAAGGACCTCACGAAGGCCGACATAAACAAGGCGCTCAAGGACATCATGGCCGGGAAGACGGCTGTGTCGATCAAGACGAGCAAATTGCGCGGCAAGGCTATCGTGACCGGTGGCGCTGGCACGGCGACCCGCACAATCGGCCTCTTCGGCGGCATCCTCACCTACGCGGTCGAAGCCGGTATAATCACGACCAATCCGGCCCATGGCCTGCGCAAACCGAAGGACAATGTGCGAACCCGCCGGCTCACGGAAGCTGAGTATCGAACGCTCGGCCTAATGCTGACCAAGGCCGGGGAGGACGAGAAGTATGCGACGACGGTGGAAATCATCCGCCAGATCGCGCTGACCGGATGCCGTCGAAGCGAGGTGATCGGTCTGAAGTGGGTCGAAGCCGATACGGAGGGGAGCTGCCTGCGATTGATCGATAGCAAGGAAGGCACTTCGGTCCGCCCCGTGGGACTTCCCGTCGTCGAGTTTCTCGAGGCGAAGCGGGAGGCGGCGTCCGGGACTTATGTCTTCCCCGGATACGGTGAAGACAATGCGTTCGGCGGCTTCCCAAATCACTGGGAGCAGATCTTCAAAGACTCACCGCTCTCCGACGTCACGCCGCATGTCCTGCGCCACAGCTTCGCGAGCGTCGGCAACGATCTCGGCTTCACCGAAGTGACGATCGCCGCGCTGGTCGGGCACTCGAAGGGCTCGGTCACCAGCAAGTACATCCACGCGCTAGATACGGCCCTCATCATGGCGGCGGATACCATAGCCGGTTATATCGACGGACTTCTGGACGGGAAGGAATTCAAGCAGACCGCTTACGCTCTGGATCGCGGCTCCCGAAAGGCCGCGCTGGCTCGTTTCCTCCTCAAGGCTGCCGGCGAGGAAGACCGGCAGAGTGACGAGACGCAACGTCTAGTCGCATAGCCTGTGACGCGGTTCGGGCTACGCGGAATGGGTCGCGCGCTCCTTCGAAGCCCTCGTCACGTCGGGGTCCTCAACCGTTTCAATCATCGCGATGTGTTCATCTAGGTAGTCCTGCGGGAGGCCGTGCTCTTTGGCGCCAGCCAAGACATGATCCTTGTACCAACTATAAGGCCTGAGGCTTTCGTCGATGGCGTCGGTTGAGGCAATATATGTCAGGACCTTCCGCCTGCGGCCCTTGTCATTGACTACCGTCACCATGGCGGCGTCATAACCCTTACCGGCACCCTCAGCAGCATCGAGCTTTCGCCGTTCTGATGGGTCAAACCTGTAAAGGACACCGATCACCGCGCTCTCTTTGTCATCCGTCGCGAGCGCGTTGCACTTCCCCGAGCCGTCCTTGCTGCGCTTATGAAACCGCAGCTCATGCCCAGCAAGCGTGGCGACGCCCAGCGGCGTGGCGCTCGGGATTCGTTGACGCAGGCGCGCCGTTGCCATGTTCGACCCGTATGCGAAATATTCGGTCGGCTCCGGCGGTCCGGTCTCGGCGTCTTCCAACGCCACGACCGCGGGATCGCCCGGCTTCCGGATTGCGCGTAACGGCACGGTCATGATGCTGTGGTCATGCGTCTCCTCGCCCTCGCGGGTTATGAGCGGCCGCCCGTTCTCAGTATCAAGGATTGGGACAGGCCTGCCGGCCCATCCGCAGTCGGCACATCGCGGCCGTTCCCAAAGCACGCCCGGCGCCGCGGTATTTTCACCCTGTTCGGGCGCAAGATCGGGCGAGCCACATTCCGGGCAAGCCTCCGGCACCCCGCGGAGTTCACGCAGAATGAGAGACGTGGCCATGCCGATAGCATGCTGGGTCAACGTGTGCGCCATGTCGGCATCGAGCCAGGTGGCCGACTTTGCGTGCGTCAGCCAGTTGGAGAAGGTCCAAGCGCTATCCAGCGCGCCCTTCAAGGCGCCGCGCCGCTCTCGATTGCTGCCGCCAGGCACGACGGCGTTACAGATGATTTCTGACCACTCGCGAAAGTTGGCGCGCTGCGGTGGCGTCTCCGTCCAGACCGCCGCGTCCTGGGCGACGCCGATCAATTCAAGCAAGGTCTCTCGGCAACGAACCCCGACTGCTTGGTAGTCCGCGAGATTATGGGCGTGGGTGACAGCGTCGCCGGCCTCTTCCATCTTCTCCAAGACCGGCCCAAACGGGAGGAGCCGCATGTCGTCCCGCTGCTGCTCCTCCGAGCGCGGGATGCGAAGCATCAGGCCGATGTGGAAGGTCAGCGCCAGGTCCATGTTCGGAAACTGTTGCTGCGAATAGAGGTTGGTGCCGCCAGTGATAACCCACCAACGATCCTTGTTGGTGTGGATGTCCCACACGTCATGCCGCGTGTTCAACACCGCTTCGGAATAGACCTTTTGTAGGAACGTCACCTCCAGGTCGGGAGCTTGCCACTCGAAGTATTCTCGAATGGACTCGACCTCTTCTTCGCTGGCCTTCAGCATCTTGTCTCCACTTGAAACGGGCGGCCACCGGACACGACACAACCCCCTACGGCGCCCGCCTAAGACACCACATCTACCGTTCGAGCCTTACCCGCAGGCGGCGTGCTCGCTCTTGAAACGCGCCTTCGCCGCCCTCCAGAATGTCGCACACCGCCTTCCTGATCTCTGCGTTCTCAAGCCCTCCGGACTTGTAGGTGATCGGCGGAAGCGCGCCCTGCGGATGCGGCCCCGACTCGGCGATGATGATCTGGTCGGCGTCGGTGTTGATCACCAGGTTCGCGTTGTGCGTGACCATGATGACCTGCCGGTGGGCCTTTGCCTCAACGAAGAGATGGACCAACTCGTCGAACACCGACTTCGGGTCCAGATTCTCCTCTGGTTGGTCGATCACGAGCGGGCGATTGTCGCTGTCATCCAGCGCCAGATAGAGGAGCAGCAGGACGATGCCGCGCGTGCCCGGTGACAGCTTCCTGATGTCGACCCCATCATAGTCGATCCCGTAGCGGATCGAGATATGGTCGGTGCTGAACAACCATTGCGCAAACCGCTTCGACCAGGCGCGGAATTCGACCTGGTCGGTATGCGCTACCGGCGAATGGTCCAGCAGCGCCCTTTGGTAGAGCCGTCGAAACTCGGCCATCGCGGTTCGCACCGCGGCCGCGTCGCCGGTTTCCCACGCCGACTTAATCACTTCGTTGGCCTTCTGCAGCAAGGTGCCCTTGCCACGGAACGCGCCCGCCTTGCGGAGATCGATCAGTCCGTCTTCCGCTTCCGACGCCCACTGCTCGACATTGGCCACGCGGGCGACCGAGAACGACAGTTTCTGAAGCGTCCCGGAGGCCTTCGACAGGCGCTCCATCAGCGGCGCGTAGAGCGCCTCCAACACCGACTGTTCGGCGACAAGAGCGTCGAACGCCCGCCCGTAGGCATCTTCGCGATCGCGCTGCAGTTCCTTGGCGCGATCCTTGGCGCCCTGAGCATCCTTCAGCTTCTCGTTCAGCGTTTGCAGCGCCGCAGTCTCGGTCGCGATGTTGCCGGATAGGGCCGTGTAGCGACGCTGGGTCTCCTTGTCGGCGCTGACGAGCTTTTCCAGCCGCGACATCTCGGCGTCGAGCATGGCCTGGGACAGCTTGCTCAGATCGGCATCGTCCGGGAAATACGGTTTGTTTGGATCGCCCGGTACGGGAGGCGTGCCTTTCAGCTCGGCAATCTTCCCATCTGCCCATTTCACGTAGCCGTCGAGATCGTTGTCGACCGGCCCGGTGTAATCCAACAGGAAGGCGGACCATTGCTCCGCCGACATGCCGCTGTTCGAGTGGCGGGCCTGCGCCTGTCGAAGGCCCTCGGGGGCTTGATTGCGCCGCTGATCCTTCACCTCGTCCTGGAGGGCAAGGAAAGTCTGCCGCTGGCCCGTAAACCGACGCAGCGTAGCGCGCACCGTGTTCGCCGCACCAGCCAGTTCGGTATGCCGTTCGGCGCGCTTCTCGCTCCCGGCAGAGACCAATTTGGATCGATCAGCCGTGTAGGCGTCGACCAGCTTCTTCTTTTGCGCTGCCTGCGACTCATAGGTCGCGGCCATCTTTTCCTTCTCGATCTCCGTACTGATGCGATCGGAAATCTGGGCGACCGCGTCGGCTTCGCGCTCGCGCGCAAGGCGGTGCCGTGTCGCGCGCTGTTCGAGCAGCTCGTCGAAATCCAGTGCGCCATCGCGCTCGTCGTCGGGGTGGGCCTCGAAGATCACCCGCTCGATCTCGCGCAACAGACCGTCGGTCAGCCCGTTGGAGGAGCAAAGCTCCTCCACGAATTGCTGCGACAGATAGCGGACGCGCTCGTAAGCGAAGGGGCCATTGGCGTCGGAGCCATCCAGCGCGCGGACGCTCGGCTCGCCCGCCGACCAACTAACCTTGACCTTGCCTTCGCCGATCAGCGGTCGGGCCCGGACGAGGAATGACGGGTTCGCCCATTCATCCGCATTCCACGCCTCGTCCGTAATGGAGTCGCAGCCCGCCGCGATGACGTCCGCCAGCGCGGTCTTGCCCGAACCACGGGCGCCGACGATAGCGACAAGGCCGGGGTTCAGCGGGATCACCGGCGTTGCCGCCCACGGTGAGTCAAGAATCTCGATCTTCGAAATGACCTGCGACGGTGTGGCCGATGCCGGCGGCTCGGCGCCAACATAAGCGCGGCCGCCCGGGTCGATGCAGGCTTGGCGGAGGGCATCGAACTCAAGGCCGCCCTTGATCCACGAGAAGCGGTCGCCGAACGGCGTGGCGACGTCGTCCAGCTTGTGCGCGTCGCTGCCGTGCAGGCAGGGCTTGAGGCCGCCATAGCGCGTGCGGATCTCGGTGGGACTGAGATCGCGATCGCCGAGCCAGAACTCGCGCTGTGCAACGCTGCTGGCGAAAATGACGTGGGCGAAGCCCTCGATCTCGCGCCGAATGGTCTGGTCGGCGGCTTCGCGAACGCCCGATGTGCCGTCGGTGGCGCCGCCGGCGACCGCAATCAGGATATTCTTCTTCGCCCAACCGCTCTCCGAAAACACTTCGCGCAGCTTCTGGAAATTCACCTTGAACTGGTTTGCGCCGTAGGCGAGCGCGGCGCGGTCGTCGGTGATGTCCGGATCGGCTTTCTTACCGAGGCGGATCAGGTCGGCACGGGTACAGTCGAACCGATCCTGCATGACGTTGAACTGCAAGCGCGACAGCAGGCGCTGCAGCTCCTCAACATGGTTCGGGTCTTCAGGGCTCACGAAGAGGTGGAGATTGACGAAGCCGCCTTTGGCCGTCGCCACATCCAGCCGCAGCTCGACATTCGGGAAGACCAGCGCGGCCGTGGGCAAGCGGCCCAGCGCCTTTTGGCGGAGCACTTCCTCGTAGGTGTCCGTCACATAATAGTCGGTCACCGCGATCGCCTCGATCACCGGCGTCGCCTTCTCCAGAGCGGTCAGATAATCGTGCCACGCCGTCGGGCCGCTGAACTGGTTGTTCATGGCGGTGCCGGGCGCGTGAATGTGCGGCTCCCATCGCCGCCACTCGGAACCCCTGTTCAACATTTCCCCGCTGCCCCTTGCTTCTTGTCGTGGGTTTGTCCTTCAGGTTCGGCGCCGTCCAGCCCAGGCGCGACATCAACGACCTCTCCACGGCTGCCAACCAGGGCAATCGCGATTCCAGCCAGGGCGCAGCGCGGGGCAAGGCGCTCGGCAAGCCGGACCGTGGCGTCGGTCTTTGGCACGACAGCGACCTGCCGGCCCGGCGATGGCGTCGCCATCAACATGCCGACCGTCTCGCACAGCCCTTTGTAGAGCCGCGATACCTGGCCCGAATGCCGCGTGTTGATGATGCCGCCCTTGCACTCGGCCGAGATCACCTGGCCACCAGCGTTCGCCACGACGTCCCCAAGGCCCGACCGGGGGTTGATCGTGATCGTCTGACCATCCGCGTTTCGATAGACGCCGCCATAGGAAGTGGTCCCAAGCGTCGACACCATCGAGAAGCCCCGACGCGACAGCCAACCGGCGAAGTCGAACTGCTTTCCGTGCTCGCCGTCGGGATGCACGCGGACATCACGCGCGCCCTCTGTGCGCAGCAGATGCATGGCATAGGCAACCATCACCGCGCCCTCGTAGAGGTGGTGCTCATGTTCGCCGACCGCCTTCCCAACGCGGTTCGGCGGCGGCGCGAGTGCCGTCACAAGGTCATCGAAGTCCACGTTGGCCTCCCCCTCGCGACGACGCGCGAGTCGTCGTCATCGCCATTGACAGTCCCTTATAACCGGCCATATTTGCCCGGTAAAGGAGGCCCAGTCATGATTGCCTATAATCCAGATAAGTTCGCGTCGCTCTATGAGACCGACCTGGGCCAGCGACTCTGGGGGTTTCTGACCGAAGAGGCGAATATCGCCCGCCTGGAAACGGCCTCGCAACTCGGCAAGCCGGCCGTTGAGGGGATTGAAGAGCACCTCCTGGAGGTGTTTCGCGAGGACGTGCTGGCCGATCGCGTCAAGCAGATGGTGGGCCATATGGTTCGCCAGATTCTCGAACAGCGCGATTGGGTCCTCGACCAGACGGATGTGAAGGTCCAGTCCGTGCCGTTCAGCAAGGCGGCCCGCTATCGGCGGGCCGACTGGATTACGTTTCACGCGTTTCGCAATACCAGCGACCCACGAGACGTCGTTATCACGGATCGCCGCCAGAACGCGCCGCTGCCCGCCGACGCGCGCTGGGCGTACTACGCGACCTTCGCGAGCCCGTTGAAGGCGTCCGTGGCGTTTGGCGTGCGCGACATCCGGCAGCTTCGCCGGCATGTGCATTCGCACGGCTATCAGCGCATGCGCATCGAGCGGATGTTGCGGCGTGCCTGATGCCGATGCCCGATCACTCGCACATCGCGCTCAGCGACCGCGAAGAGCCCGTGCTGCTCGCCTGGCCGACGCAAGGCAATGCCGGCGGCTTCATTCAGTTCGAGAAGGCGGCGGACTGGCGCGCCTTCGTTGAGAGCCTCGGCATCGATCCGCGTATCCCCGAGATCGTGCGCGCCAAGTTTGCCCGCGCGCAGACGCTCTATCTACTGGGCTGGGTGGATTTCAGCATCATCAAGGCCGGCGAGCTCGCGGCCCTGATCGCATTAGAGCTGGCGCTGATGGATCGCTATGGCGGCCACCTCTCGAAGAACAAGCGAAGCTTTGCGGCGCTCCTCAAATACATGGTCGAGGTCGACGGTCTCACCGACGCGCAGATCCCCATGGTCGTGCGCTGTGGAGGGACGGCATTAGGCCAGTTGACCGGCGACACACGTCCGACCCTTGCCGAGCGTCGAAACGCTCTCGCCCACGGCGATCCGTTCGATGGACTGCAAACGGGCGGTCTCCTTGAACTGGCCCGCGACCTCATCAATTTCGCCTACCGCCACTACATCGCGGAGGCCGCGGGCCTTGGCCTCCATCCAACAACGACAGGGCGAGCCTCATGACGGCGAGTGCGTCGCTCATCGCCGCCGTGGACGCGGTCTGGCGACTTCCCCGGCCGGGCCCGGACAACCTTCTGGCCTCACCGCCCTTCGTCGCGTTGAGCGAGCTGTGCCTCGCGGAATACGGCGGTGGCAAACCGGTATTCGCTCTGAGCACGGCTCTCCGATCGCTCGGGCTGCCATGTCATCTCCCTGCCAACAAGGCCGCACTGAGCCTCGATCCTGAAAGCGCCGCGAATGCGCTAGACGAAGCATATCGGCGCAGGACGACGCTGCGCCGCCACCTATGCCCGCTCGACCTGGCGGACGACATGCCAAACTTGAGCTTCGGCAATGCCCGCGTCGCGGACTTCACCGCGGACGATCTAGCGCGGCTGTTCAATGCCCCGCGGCTCGCCCGCAACTTTCACAATGAGACGCTCGATCCTAAGCGCCTGGCGCAGTTCCGATGGCTGGTTGTGGAGGAAGAAATCGCGCTCGACCCGCGCCCTGAAGCGCGCGCCGCCCCGTTCATGTACATGACGCTCGATCGAGATTTCGGCGAGATCGATCCGCATCTCGGTCGCTTTCCGCCGGCGGTCGAACGAGTGCTGTTCTTTCTCCTGCTGGCGCCGTGGGAACGGTGGTCCACGATGCAGGAGGTCGACTGGCGAGGCTTTCGCCTGCCTTGGATCTACACGGCCGACGACGATCTTTTCATTCGCCCGTCTCCACCCCCGAGCGCCGATAGCCTCACCCTTGAGCCATGGATCGTTCAGGACCAGTGGGGAGACGACATCGAACTCGAACGTCCAACGGTCTTGCCACTCGATGACGACGCGGCGTCGGGTCTGGCGCTCTTCACCAATGATGCTTGGAAAGAGCTCGAGGGGGCACGGGCTACGGACCTGTTCGAGACGCCTATCGCGCATTTTCTCGTCCGGGCCTTCCTCGCCGATGGCATGGACGAGGTGATGGCGCACATGACGGCCATCGAAGCGGCCGTCGGCCTCGAGATGGACCACAAGAAATGGCTTCGGCCCAAGCCTGACCCGCACAAGGCGGTTTCGTCTGCCACCGATCGCGTCGCGGCACGCGTCGCGGCTATCTTGAACGACGCCGTAAGCGTGCAGGCCTATAAGGATCTCTTCGACCTGCGCAGCACCTTCGTCCACGGCCGCGCCGGGCTCCAGAAGGTGTCGACCAAGCAGCGCGTCATGGCGCGCAGCCTGGCGCGCGGCGTAGCCCGCGGCCTGGTCGACCTGGCGCTCAAGGGGCCGCGGCCGCGTGCAGACGTGCTGAGCGACCTCCTCACGCGGGGCGCACCCTATTTGTAGGCCCTCAGGGCAGGATGGTGTGATCGCGAATGCCGGCCGAAACAGAATCTCTCCTGATCAAGCCCATCAGCGTGCGGCAGTTCGAGCTGTACGCCCTGTCGCTCGACCGTGGCCCGAACTTCGACCCCGCCAGTATTTTCGCCGCCTATCAAGTCGGCCGCGGCGGCGCCTGTGGCGCGATTCTCCTCGACCAGGAGGCCGGGACCTTCAGCACGATCGCGATGCGACGCCGGGTCGATCATTGTTGGATCTGCGTCGCAAAAGGCGGTTCGTTCCCGGCGCCCGAACAGGCCCTCGACGCCCTCAGCGTCGACATGCGCGGCGGTGACCCGCCTGAACCGCTTGCACCTGGCGTCCGCCGAAGGCCCTTGTTGATCGAGGTCGGGCCGCGTGGAAGCTCCCCGGAGTTTGACTTGCTCATCAAGTCCATGAGTCATCTGCCGGCGCTGATGGCGGTGGGAGAATGCTATCTCGCCTTGCCACGGCCAGATCGGAATTTCATCCCCGACTTGCAAACCAACAACTTCGCGTCGCGGCTCTTCGAGCTTTACCTGCTTGCCTGCTTTCGCGAGCAAGGCCTGCAGGTCCGCCAAGATCACGTTTCGCCCGATTTTCAAATCGAGAAGGACGGCGTCACCTGCTGGGTGGAGGCGGTGACCGCGAACTCCGAAACCCCGCGCGCTGGCGGCATCGGAGATTGGGTTCATGCGCCTACCGATCGAACGGAGCGGCTGACCGGCGCCCCGGCTGAACGATTCGCCAAGACGCTGCGAGGAAAGTTGCAGCGGGAATATCACTGCCTGTCGCACGTGCAGGGGCATCCGTTCGCCATCGCGATCGCCGATTTCCACAGCTCGGGCTCCATGGTGTGGAGCCGTGAGGCGCTGCCAACCTATCTCTACGGCGTTCGCGCCGATGTCGAAGACGACGGCACGAAACGACGCGCTGTCGGGACGGCGATATCCAATCTCACGGGCAAGAACGCGATCCCGGCCGGACTATTTCGAGACCCGGACTTCGCGCACTTGTCCGCCGTTTTCTTCAGCAACGCCGGCACCTTGGCAAAATTCAACCGTATGGGCTTTTTGGCCGGATGGCGTCCGCCCGGCCTGTCGATGATCCGTCGGGGCATCTTGTTCGATCGGACGCCGGGCGCGTTGGAACCGATCGACTTCGAGCTGGAAGTGGGAAGCCAGGAGTATGACGCACTATGGCCATGGGGCGAGGCCTGGTGTCAGGAACTCGAGGTCTTTCACAACCCGCTCGCCTCCCATCCTATTCCATTCGATCTGATCCCCGGCGCGACGCATTGGTTCGAGCGCGGCGGCGAAGTGGAATGCAGCACGATTTGGGCGAACTCGGTGATTTCATCGGTCACCCAGCTTCGAGCGCCGAAAGGCTATTACCCCGCAGCAGAAGGATAGGCGCGCCCTAAGCTTGTTCGCCCTTTCGCGTGATGAACTTAAATTCTGTTTGCCCGGCTTTGGCCGCCAACTCGAACCATTTCTCACGGTAGTCCGGCAGCTCTGCTCGACTTACGGCAATGGCGGAGAGCGCCGAACAATAGGCGATCCCGGCATGCACCGTTTCGCCGAGATAATTGAGAAAGCGCGTTAGATCGGGTGGGTAAGCAAGGTCTGTGTCGCTCTCAAAAATCTTGTGGCGCTCACCGTCGACGAAAGTGTTGATCGCGGTTTCAAGAATAGCGTAACTCAGAAACGCGTCCGCGCCCGCGTCGGGCGCAGCGAGCACCGCGTTCAGCTCAGGGCGCCATTCGATCGCTTTCCGGCAGAGCGCCGGATTGACATGGCCGACCGCAATGTTTCGCATGTACTTCGCGAATTCGAAGCCGCGCCGATGTGTCGAGATGATCTCATTGAGCTCTGAGTGATCCTTGTAGAGTCCCCGGCTTATGCCCTCCAGGTCGGCGACATTCGCGCACGAAACGAGCAACTGCTTCAGTAGCACTAAACGCATGGCGTGATCGTCCGGCCCGGCTTCCAGCGCCTTATCCGCAGCAACCAAATCGCCATGTGCGAGCCGCGCGGAGATTGCAATTTGAATGAAGTCCATAACGCCTTAGCCCCACAAACAGGATAGCGGCGCGGCGGCCAGTTTGTCGCCGAACGGGACAATGTCCGAGCTATCGTAAAGGACGACGCCGAAGGCGAAGCGATCGCCACAAGCATCGGCCAGTGCCCGCAGGCCTGCGAAATCGCCGGCCTTGACCGTGGCGCTCGCCTTGACCTCGATGCCTGCGATCATCCCGTCATCGCGCTCCAGCACGAGATCGACCTCACGCATGTCCCGGTCCCGGAAATGGTGCGGCGTAAGCCGTAAGTCCGAGGCCGTCATCAGCTTCAGCACCTCGGAAAATACGAAGCTCTCCAGCAGTGCGCCGAACGCCCCGCGATCCGCCTTCACTCGGTCGAAGGTGAGGCCGCGCACGCTCGCCAGCAGGCCGGAATCGAGGAAATGCAACTTCGGCGTCTTGACGATGCGCTTGAGCGCGTTCGTGAACCACGGCTGCACCGTCGCGATCAGAAAAACCTGCTCGAGGAGCGCGACGTAACGCTGCCCCGTCTTATGGGTCACGTTGATGCCGGAGCCGAACTGCGAATAGTTGACCAACTGGCCGGAGTGTTCGGCCAACAGCCGCACAAATTTCGGAAGCTCGGTCAGTTTCTCCACATCGGCGATGTCGCGCAGATCGCGGGTCAGAATCGAAGTGAGGTAGGACCGTAACCAGTCCTGTCGCCGGCGCTCACTCTCGCGACTGATCGCTTCAGGGAAACCGCCCAGCAGGGCGAGCCGGACAAGATCGTCGCCGACGATCGCATCGCGCTGACTCTGGAGCTTCCCTTCAAAGAGGCGCTCCAGAAAGGTGGGGCGACGGCCTTCGATTTCGGCCTTCGCCAACGGCAGCATCTGGATGGTTTCCATCCGCCCGGCCAGGCTGTCTGCGATCCGCGGCAAGGTCAGGACGTTTGCCGAGCCGGTGAGCAGGAAGCGGCCCGGTCGGTAGTCTTCGTCGACCGTCTTCTTGATGGCGAGTAGGAGGTCGGGCACGCGTTGGATTTCATCGATGATGGCCCGGTCGAGGCCGCGGATGAAACCCGCGGGGTCGGATTGGGCGGCCTCAAGAACCGTCTGATCGTCGAGCGTGATATACGTCCGCCCGGCTTCTCCCATTTTTCGGACGAGCGTGGTCTTGCCTGCGCGGCGCGGGCCCACGATCAGGACCACAGGGGTATCGGAAAGGGCTTCCTCCGCCCGTCGCTCCACAAACCGCTCGAACATGACCCCTCCGAATCCGGAAGATTGGAACTATCGCTGTCGGCTGATTGGGAGTCAATGGTCCGCTAATTGGAAGTCTCTCGGCCGCGATCTGGAAGGCCAGGAGGGGAAAGCCTTCCCCCTGGCCGGCGCCTCGGTCGCCGGCACACCCCCTTCTGGCGGGGAGGCCCCCGCAACGCCCCCTGTAGAGTGAGAGGGCGGATGGCTTCGCTGTGACGGGTTAAGGGCTGGAGGAGAGGCCTCCGGCGCCCGTCATGGAGTTTCGTCCCATGAATATGCAGGTTCTCGATGCCCGCCGCGACGTGAGCGGCGGCTACAAGGTCGATGTGCGCCACGGCGAGCGCGTCGGACGCGTCTCGTCGGAATGGTTCTCGAGGCCCGACGACGAACGCTATCTGTCTCTATCCGATCTCGCGCGCACGGTCCGCGAGCGCTCCGACCGAAGCCGGACGCGCGTCGTGGAGAGCGCCCTCATCCATGTCGAGGCAAATCGCTCCGACCCCGAGCGGCTTTCACTGCTCCTGCCGGGCGCTGACACGCCGGTGTCGCCGACCCATTGGAGCTTCGGTCAGCTCGCCAGCCTGGTCGGCGCGCCGGCAGCCTATCTGCGCCAGCTTCCCGCAGCGCTCGCAGGCATCAATCTACAGTATGGCCTGACCTCGCATCGCGCAGAGCAGGTCAAGACGCTCGAACTCGAAGGCGGCCGCGTCGAGCTGCGCGCCGTCACCGGCCCCGATTACGGCCGCATCCACGACTACGAGCTGGTCGAGGCGGTGCAACGGATCGCCGGCAACGGCACCGGCGACACCCGCTGGAAGGTGCCCGGCGTGCTCGACTGGTCGACCGGGATCTACAATCCGCGCGTCGACATCACCAAGGATACGACGACGCTCTATGCCTCGGACCGCGACGTATTCCTTTTCCTGGTCGACGATCTCAATCCGATCGAGGCCGGGAGGCTGCCGGACGGATCGCCTGACCTCTACTTCCGCGGCTTCTATGTCTGGAATTCGGAAGTCGGCGCCCGCACGCTGGGCATGGCCAGCTTCTACCTGCGCGCGGTCTGCCAGAATCGGAATCTGTGGGGCGTGGAGGATTTCGAGGAGATCTCGATCCGCCATTCCAAATATGCCGCGTCGCGCTTCGCGCATGAGGCGGCTCCAGCGTTGCTGAATTTCGCGAACTCATCGCCGATGCCCTTCATCAACGGGATCAAGGCGGCCCGCGAGCGGATCGTGGCCCGCAACGACGAGGACCGCACCGACTTCCTGCGCCGGCGCGGCTTCTCCAAGGCCGAGAGCGGCAAGATCATCGACGCCGTTCTCGCGGAGGAAGGCCGTCCGCCCGAGTCCATCTTCGATTTCGTCCAAGGCATCACGGCCGTCGCGCGCGACAAGCCGCACCAGGACGCCCGCCTCGACATGGAGGCCAAGGCGAAGAAGCTTCTCGACCGAGCCGCCTGACATCCGTGAAGCCGGAGACGCGGTTCTGCGTGTCTCCGGCTTTGCGCTTCCGTGTGCTCCTGGCCCTCAGATCCGAAACGCTGCCCCTTTAGAGGAAGAGGGCGGCGCTTCGCTTCGTGACGGGTTTCGGTCCGAGAGAGAGTCTCTCGGCGCCCGTCGCGGAGTATATCCCGATGGCTAGTGCTGTTCAGAAGATCATCCTGTCGTCCTCGCGCGACATTCCCTTCAACAAGCTGGTTCTGTCCCAGTCCAACGTCCGGCGGGTGAAGGCCGGCGTCTCGATCGAGGAGCTGGCCGAGGACATCGGCCGGCGTACCTTGCTTCAGGGCTTGAGCGTCCGGCCGGTCCTCGACGCCGAGGGCGCCGAGACCGGCATGTTCGAGATCCCCGCCGGCGGCCGGCGCTATCGCGCGCTCGAGCTGCTGGTGAAGCAGAAGCGCCTGGCCAAGACCGCGCCGATCCCGTGCGTGGTCCGCGACGCGGGCAGTGACATCCTCGCCGAAGACGACTCTCTGGCCGAGAACATCCAGCGTGCCCCACTGCATCCGCTGGATCAGTTTCGCGCCTTCCAGGCCCTGCGCGAGAAGGGCCGTTCCGAGGAGGACATCGCCGCCTCCTTCTTCACGTCGGTCAACGTCGTGAAGCAGCGCCTGCGCCTCGCCTCGGTCTCGCCGGCCTTGCTCGACGTCTATGCCGAAGACGGCATGTCGCTCGAGCAGCTCATGGCCTTCACCGTCACCGGCGATCACGCCCGCCAGGAGCAAGTCTGGCAGGCGATCTCCGGCTCCTGGCAGAAGGAGCCCTATCAAATCCGGCGAATGCTGACCGAGAAGACGGTGCGCGCCTCCGACCGGCGGGCGGTGTTCGTCGGCTTGGACGCCTATGAAGCCGCCGGCGGTGTGGTGCTGCGCGACCTGTTCCAGTCCGACGATGGCGGCTGGCTCGAAGACGTCGCGCTGCTCGACGGCCTGGTCGCCGAGAAGCTGAAGACCCAAGCGGAGGTGATCGCCGCGGCGGGCTGGAAGTGGATCGAAGTCGCGATCGACTTCCCCTACGGCCACACCCGCGGCCTGCGCGAACTGGAGGGCGTGGCCACCGATCTCTCGCCCGAGGAACACGCGGCGATCGAGGCGCTCAACGCCGAATACGCCAAGATCGAAGCCGAGTATGACGGGGCCGAAGAGCTGCCCGACGAGGTGGACCAGCGGCTCGGCGAAATCGAAACCGCGCTGGCCGCCTTCGACGACCGGCCCGTCATTTACCAGCCGGCCGACATCGCCCGCGCTGGCGTGTTCGTCGGCATCGACGCCGAGGGCGCGTTGTCGGTCGATCGCGGCTATGTCCGGCCGGAGGACGAGGCGCCGGCGAGTGAACCGGAGCAGGATGGCGATGCCGGTTCCGCGATGCCGCACACGAACTCAGCCGATCCTGAGACGCCCGCGGTTCAACGCGCCGTCATCACGATCGGCGGACAGGTCGCCGGACCCGACGACGAGGATGACGAAGAGCTGAAACCTCTGCCGGACCGTCTGGTGACCGAGCTGACGGCCGAACGGACGCTGGCGCTGCAGGACAAGCTCGCCAACATGCCGTCGGTGGCGTTCCAGGCCGTGCTGCACAAGTTCTGCCTCGACGTCTTCTCCCGCTACTTCGCCTACGGCACGGCGATGGAGGTGTCGGTGCGCAGCACCAGCTTCCCGGCACAGGCCCAAGGGCTGAACGACACGCCGGCGGCCAAGGCGATCGATGCGCGCCGCAAGGCTTGGGAAGAGCGCATGCCGAAGGACAAGGCCGACCTTTGGGATTGGCTCACCGGCCTCACGGGCGACGAGCAGGCGGCGCTCTTCGCGCATTGCGCTTCGTTCGGCGTCAACGCGCTCTACGAGAAGGGCGACCGCTACGGCGGCGGCACTTCGCCTCACACGGTCGAGCAGCGCATCGCCGACGCCGATCGCATCGCCCGGGCCGTCGATCTCGACATGGTGCAGGCTGGCTGGCGTCCGACCGTCGATAACTATCTCGGCCGCGTGCCGAAGCGCCGCATCCTGGAGGCGGTGCGCGAAGGCGCCGGTGACCGCGCCGCCCAGCTTATCGACCATCTGAAGAAGGGCGACATGGCCAAGGAGGCCGAACGGCTACTGGCCGAGACGGGCTGGCTGCCCGAACCGCTCAGGATGGCGGACGAGCAGGAGGTGGCGGCCGGCGAAGCCGCACAGACCGATGCCGACGGCGAGGAGCTGCCGGAATTCCTCACCGAGGATGACGAGGAATCCGTGGCCGACGAAGCGGACGAGCCGCACATGGTCGCGGCTGAATAGCACCACCACACGCGGGGCGGCTTCGGCCGTCCCGCGCTTTTCCAATCCAACCGAACCCACAGCCCGGTCCCGTGCCGGGCTTTTCGCATTCCGGAGGCCAGCATGCCCCTCTTCACCATCGAGACCACCTACCGTCTGCCGGTCTATCGGCAACGGACCTACGAAGCCGACACGCTCGACCAGGCCTGCGATCTCGCCATCGCCGATGAAGGCTGGGACGACGAAAAGTCGGATGTCGAGACATCCGGCGACACCTATGTCACCGGCGCCTGGGAGGGCCGCGACGCCGCCTATCGTGGCCGCGCGCTGGATGTTCCCTCTCAGTTCGATGAGCAGACCCAGCGCAAGGCCGCGCATTTCGAGGTCCTGCTCGGTTTACTCAAGGTCTTCGCCCACGCGCCCGACGGGGAGCCGACCGACGGGCCGTTCTGGCGACGACGCTTGGAGGGCGCGATCGTCAAGGCCGAGGCGATCATCGCCGGTGCGCCGGATCCTCATACGGATGGAGACGCGCCATGACCGAGCAGCCATCCTCCCGACGCGTCGTCTTCCAGTACCTCGTCCCCGTCCATGTCGAGGTTGAGGATGGCCTGGTCTGCCGCGTGACCGTGATCGACGAAACGCCGGTCGCCGAGCCGGCCGTCGTCGAAGGTGACGCGAGCTATCTGACGGAAGCGGTCGCCGCAGCCGATGACGGCCAGGCATGGCCGTCCTGGCAGTTCGGATACTGATGCTTGCCTTGATTTCGGCGCCCTGCCTTCCGGCGGGGCGCCTTTTTTCATGTCGGCCACGGCCATGGCGATGAGAGGGAGAGGTCGGCCGGGACGGGTTTGAGCCGGTGCGGTCGAAGAGAGAGCGCCGGTCGGCTCATCCGTTCCCGCTCTCCCGAGGTTCCCTTCATGAACGACCTTTCCCCGATCGCGGCCGGTCAGGCCGCGCCGATCTCGCCTGCCTGCAGCGTCAGCGCCATCATCAATGCGGCGCAGCGGCTGCTCCCGCATCTCGAACGCGGCCAGTGTGTGGACGCCGCAGTCCTGCGCACCGCCATGGAGGCCGCTTTCGGCGGGTCCGACGCCTCTGGCGCCTGGGATTGGAAGTCGGCCTACGACGCCTGCGAGGCCACGACCGTCCTCTTCCTGCGCAAATACGGAAAGCCGCTGTTCCGTAAAGCCGACTCTCCGGCTTCACGGCTTTCAGCATTGGCGAAGATCGCCGGGCTCCTGCCGACCCACACGCGCCGCTCGATCGAGAGCGAGACCTTCCAGCAATTCTCGACGCCGATTCCGCTCGGCCTGGCCGCGCTCACCGCCGCCGCCATCACTCCGGCGGATCGCGTGCTCGAACCGTCTGCCGGCACCGGCCTGCTCGCCGTCCTGGCCGAGATCGCGGGCGGCGCGCTTATGCTGAACGAACTGGCCGAGACCCGCGCCGGGTTGCTCTCCTCCCTCTTTCCGGCCATCGCCGTCACGCGCTTCGACGCGGCCCAGATCGACGATCATCTCGATCCGGCCGTCGCCCCCAGCGTAGTGCTGATGAACCCACCGTTCTCGGCGATGGCGAACGTGTCGGGCCGCATGGCAGACGCCGCCTATCGTCACATCGCGTCCGCGCTCGCGCGCCTCGCCGATGGCGGGCGGCTGGTGGCGATCACGGGTGCGAGTTTCTCGCCCGAGCTGCCGCTCTGGCGGGACTGTTTCGTTCGGCTACAAAAGCGCGGTCGCGTGGTGTTCACCGCGGCGATCGCGGGCTCGGTCTATGCCAAGCACGGCACAACTATCGAAACCCGCCTGACCGTTATCGACAAGGCGCCCGCCGATGATCCGGGTCGGTTTCCGGAATCGCCCGGGATCGCACCGGATGTGACGACGCTGCTCGGCTGGATCGGCGAGCGTGTCCCGGCCCGTCAGACCATCACCTCAACAGGCTCGCTGCCCGTGTCGGCGACGCCAGCGCCTCGCACCGTGCGCGGCTATCTCGCCCGCGCTGGGGCAGATTCGGCCAAGCCGTCGGTTGCCGATCCGGAGGCCATCGATCTCGCCTACGAGACCATCGACTGGACGCCGCCCGACGGCGCGCGTCTGAGTGACGCCATCTATGAGGAGTACCGCCTCCAATCGATCTGGCTTCCGGCGGCGAAAGCGCATCCCACAAAGCTGGTGCAGTCGGCCGCGATGGCGTCGGTCGCGCCGCCGAAGCCGAGCTATCGGCCGCGCCTGCCAGCGCACATCGCCGGCGATGGCATCCTGTCCGACGCCCAGCTCGAGACAGTGATCTATGCTGGCGAGGCGCACGGCGACTATCTCGCGGGCGCCTGGACCGTGGACGAGACCTTCCATCTCGTCACCGCCGCCCGCGACGATGCCCCGAACGCCGTCCGCTTCCGCCGAGGCTTCATGCTCGGCGACGGGACCGGCGCCGGCAAGGGCCGCCAGTCCGCCGGCATCATCCTCGACAACTGGCTGCAGGGCCGGCGCAAGGCGGTCTGGATCTCCAAATCCGACAAGCTGCTGGAAGACGCCCAGCGCGACTGGTCGGCGCTTGGCATGGAGCGCCTGCTGGTCACGCCGCTGTCGCGATTCCCTCAAGGGAAGCCGATCACCCTCACCGAAGGCATCCTATTTTTAACCTACGCTACGCTGCGGTCCGACGACCGCGGCGAGAAGCTTTCGCGCGTCCGGCAGATCGTTGAATGGTTGGGCTCCGACTTCGACGGAGTGATCATTTTCGACGAGAGCCACGCCATGCAGAACGCCGGTGGCGGCAAGGGAGAACGGGGCGTTGTCGCGCCTTCGCAACAGGGCCGCGCGGGCTTGCGTCTTCAGCACGCGCTCCCGAACGCGCGTGTCGTCTATGTCTCGGCGACTGGGGCCACCACGGTCCATAATCTCGCCTATGCCCAGCGGCTCGGCCTATGGGGTGGCGAGGATTTTCCATTCGTCACCCGCACCGAGTTCGTGGCAGCGATCGAGGATGGTGGCGTCGCGGCGATGGAGGTGCTGGCCCGCGATCTCCGCGCGCTCGGGCTCTATACGGCCCGCTCGCTCTCCTATGACGGCGTCGAATACGAGCTGGTCGAGCACCCGCTGACCGACGAGCAGCGGCGCATCTACGACGCCTATGCCGGCGCGTTCGCCATCATCCACAATCATCTCGATGCGGCGATGGAGGCGGCCAACATCACCGGCGCGACCGGCACGCTGAACCGGCAGGCGAAGTCGGCCGCGCGCTCGGCCTTCGAAAGCGCGAAGCAGCGCTTCTTCGGCCATCTCCTCACCAGCATGAAGACCCCGACCCTGGTCCGCTCGATCGAGCGCGACCTGGCCGATGGGCATGCCGCCGTCATCCAGATCGTCTCGACTGGCGAGGCGTTGATGGAGCGCCGGCTTGCAGAGATCCCGACCGAGGAATGGAACGACGTCCGCGTCGACATCACGCCCCGCGAGTACGTCCTGGACTATCTCGCCCATTCCTTCCCGGTGCAGCTCTATGAGCCCTTCACCGACAGCGAGGGCAATCTCTCGTCCCGGCCTGTCTTCCGGGATGGCCAACCCGTCGAAAGCCGCGAAGCCGTCGCCCGCCGCGACGAGCTGATCGAGCGTCTCGCTTCGTTACCGCCGGTCCCCGGCGCGCTCGACCAGATCGTCCAACGCTTCGGTACGGACATGGTGGCCGAGGTGACGGGGCGCTCGCGGCGCGTGGTGCGCCAGGGCGACCGGCTCGCCGTCGCGACCCGTCCGGGCTCCGCCAATCTCGCCGAGACGGCCGCCTTCATGGATGATCTGAAGCGCGTGCTCGTCTTCTCCGATGCGGGTGGCACGGGCCGCAGCTACCACGCGGAGCTGTCCGCGCGGAATCGCCGGCTGCGCGTCCACTACCTGCTCGAACCCGGCTGGAAGGCCGATGCCGCCATCCAGGGCCTCGGGCGCACGAACCGCACCAACCAGGCGCAGCCGCCGCTCTTTCGTCCGATCGCGACCGACGTGAAGGCCGAGAAGCGGTTCCTGTCGACGATTGCCCGTCGCCTCGACACGCTGGGCGCCATCACACGCGGTCAGCGCCAGACCGGCGGCCAGGGCCTCTTCCGGCCGGAGGACAATCTCGAAAGCCCCTACGCCCGGGATGCGCTACGCCAGCTCTATCTGCTGCTCGTGCGCGGCAAGGTCGAAGGCTGCTCGCTGCGGATGTTCGAGGACATCACTGGCCTCAAGCTCACCGACGATAATGGCATCAAGGATGAGCTGCCGCCGATCACGACG
Organism: Gluconacetobacter diazotrophicus PA1 5; assembly: GCF_000021325.1. Taxonomy (GTDB): domain Bacteria; phylum Pseudomonadota; class Alphaproteobacteria; order Acetobacterales; family Acetobacteraceae; genus Gluconacetobacter; species Gluconacetobacter diazotrophicus. The sequence continues at coordinate 3,056,408 of NC_011365.1, forward strand.
TTCCTGAACCGGCTGCTGGCGCTGACCATCGACATGCAGGGCGTACTGTTCACGGCGTTCGAGCAGTTGCTGACCGCCAAGGTCGAGGGCGCGATCGCCAGCGGCGTCTACGACATCGGGCTGGAGACGCTTCAGGCCGAGAGCTTCGTCGTCACCGACCGGCGCACGATCTACACCCATCCCGCCACCGGCGCGGAGACGCGGCTGCTGACCATCACCGAGCGCCGGCGCAATCGGCCGGTCACGCTCGACCAGGCGCTGGATCATCTTGCCGATCCGCGCGCCGTGCTGCTGGTCAACGAGCGCTCGGGCCGCGCTGCGGTGCAGGTTCCGGCGCCCAGCCTGATGCTCGACGATGGCGAGATCGAACGCCGCGTGCGGCTGATCCGGCCGATGGAGCACCATCACGCCTCGCTGAAGATGATGGACGAGAGCCATTGGCAGCCGGCCGCTCGCGATGCCTTTGCCGCGGCCTGGAACGGTGAGGTCGCCGACGTGACGGAATTCGCCGACAGCACGCTCCACATCGTCGCCGGCCTGCTGCTGCCGATCTGGAAGCGGCTACCGAACGAGTCGACCCGGGTCTATCGGCTCCAGACCGACGGAGGCGAGCGCATCATCGGTCGCCGGGTCTCGCCGGCCTGGGCGGCGAACGCGTCCATGTCGGGGACCGCGACCTTGCCCCCCGAGGCGGCCTTCGCGGCATTGCTGGAAGGGCGGACCATCCTCGACCTCGCCGAAGGGCTCCAGCTTCGCCGTGTCCGGGTCATGGGCGCCCACCGCATCGAACTGTCGGGTTTCACCGACACCATGCGCGAGCGGCTGCGCGCCTATGGCCTGTTCTCGGAGATCATCTCCTGGAAGCTGCGCATGTTCGTGCCGATCGACGCGAGCGGCGCGGCCGTGCTGGCGAAGCTGCTCGACCACTATCCGGTTGAGCGCACCGGCGAGCGGGAGGCCGCGTGATGGCACGCCGCGACGTTTCCGAACTGGCCGATCGTCTCGCGCGCGACGCCGAGACGGTCTGCCGCCACTATCTTTCCGCCGGACGACGGGAAGGCCGCTACTGGCTGGTGGGCGATGTCCGCAATACGCCCGGCCGCTCGATGTTCGTGCGGCTCAAGGACTCCGCGAAGGGACCAGCCGGCAAATGGACCGACGCTGCCACTGGCGAGCATGGCGATCTGCTCGACGTGATCCGGGAGAGCTGCGGACTGATCGACTTCAAAGACGTCGCCGACGAGGCCCGATCCTTCCTCAGCATGCCGCATCCAGAGCCGGAGCCCGAGGAGAGCCGTTCGCGACCTCCGAGATCCAGCGCACCGGCCGGATCGCCCGAGGCGTCTCGCCGTCTCTTCGCGATGGCGCAGCCGATCGAACGCACTCTCGTAGAAACGTATTTGCGTAATCGCGGCATTACGGCTTTGCACGGAACCGGAAGCCTGCGCTTCCACCCACGCTGTTACTACCGGCCCGACGAGCATAGCCCGACCGAAACCTGGCCGGCGATGATCGCTTCCGTGACCGACCTCTCCGGCCATCTGACCGGCGCGCATCGCACCTGGCTCGATCCCCGCGGCTTCACCGAGGCAACGCTCGGCAAGGCGCCGATCGACACGCCGAGACGGGCGATGGGCGACCTTCTCGGTCACGCCGTTCGTTTTGGCGTAGCGGGCGAGGTGATGGCGGCCGGCGAGGGCATCGAGACGATGCTGTCGCTCCGCTGTGTCTTGCCGTCCATGCCGATGGTCGCGGCGCTCTCGGCGGCGCATCTCTCGGCCATCCTATTCCCGGACACGTTGCGGCGGCTCTATATCGCCCGCGACGACGATCCTGCCGGTGATGGCGCAATGGCGACCCTTATCGACCGGGCGCAGGAGGCCGGGATCGAGGCGATTGTGATCTCACCACGGCTTGGCGACTTCAACGAGGACATCCGATTGCTTGGGATCGATGCGCTTCGGGCAGCAAGCCGGGTGCAGATCGCGGCGCAGGACGTCGCCCGCTTCATGGAGCTGGCGGCATAGCCGGAACGGGTGATGGGCGGCGCGGCAGCGCCGTCGCAGGACAGCCGGCGGTCACGCTTCCCCTGATGCCGGAGAGGACCGCCCCCACTGCCTTCTGAGAGGGCGATCGGGCGGCAAGCGGCCCGGACCGGCAATAGCTGCGGCCAACGATTTTCCGGCGCGGCCCAAAGGGGCCGCTTTCCATCGCGAAGCAAAATCGCCGGCCTTCGCCATCCTCCGCTGCCGCTACGGCCCTCCGCTGCGCTGCGGGTGCAGGTCCGGACCGCCCGCCGCCTTCGTCGCCATGAAGCCCGCGATGGGCGCGGTCGATCCGACAAGGAAGCCTGCGATGACCCCCGACCACGACGACGTTTTTGAGCCGCACCACAGTTCATCCCCGACCGATCACGTCCTCCACGAACTTCAGCTCTATGGCTACCGTCCCTTCCAAGATGAACCCGACCCCCGGCCACTCCCCGAAGCGCAGATCCTCGCCGGCGGCATCTCCGACATCTTCGACGCCTTGGTGGTGGCGCTGTCCGACACTCGACTTGAGCCCGACCTTGAAGACCTGCTCTGGTCGACGGTGAACATCTTCCACCGCGCCATCGACCGGATCGAACGCGAACTCGACGACAACGAGCTGGGCCAGCAGCGCTCGCAGCGGGAACAGGACGGCAGCGAGGTCAAATCCGTCGAGCTGGAGCGACTGACCGCGGAAGGCCAGACACTGATCGAGCGCCGCGACGCCTTCGAACTGATGCGCGACCAGGCCGCCGACCACTTCGAGCGGCACACCCACTCAGCCTGGCGGCCGCGCAACGGATCGAAGGTCAACCATCGCAATCTGACCTCGGCGATGATCGACAGCCGGGATTTCCTGGCAGCGAAGAAACGCGCCGCCAACCAGGTGCTCCTGCCCGCAGGCCCGAAGGTGGCACTGACCGGCGGTCTCGACTTCAACGATCACCGGCTGATCTGGGCCAAGCTCGATCAGGTCCACACCAAGCACCCCGACATGGTGCTGCTCCACGGCGGATCGCCCAAGGGCGCCGAGCTGATCGCCGCCAAATGGGCCGACAACCGCAAGGTCCCACAGATCGCTTTCAAGCCCGACTGGACGAAGCACGCCAAGGCTGCGCCGTTCAAGCGCAACGATGCGATGGTGGAGACGCTGCCGATTGGGGTGATGCACTTCCCAGGCACCGGCATCCAGGACAACCTCGCCGACAAGGCCAAGAAGCTCGGCATCCCGGTTTGGAAGTTCGGCGGCGCGTAAGCGCCGCCCTTACTCCTTCAGGCCAGCACGCTATCCGAAGATTAGATCGGCCGCCTGACAAGCATGCGATCTTGGCGACGATCGGTGCATCCGGCGGGATCGAATCTCCCGACCACTTGGAGTTCGCCGCCGCAAGATCTGGCTTCTCACTCGCCGGCGGCAACCAATCCATCGAGGTAGCGGCCCACAATCTTTGCGGCCGCAGTCAATTCCTCCGCCCGGTCATGGTGGCCCGCCGCGCGATATTCCTCGGCAGCCGCTAAGCAAACAGTGCTCTCGCTTTCCAGCAATCGACGCAGGTCTTCGGCCCCCAGGTCCCGCCGTGGCACCTCGACCGAAGGATCGCCGAAGGCTCGGACGACATAAGTCTCGTGCAAACTGCCCACCGGCACGGCCTGCGCATCGTCGATCGCGGCGATCAGGCCACGCAGCACCTTGACCTCTGCCAAACACCGGCCACGCATGGCCGCTGTCAGGTCCACCCGTAACCGCGCCGTCAGTTCTTGCAGATCGCTCATTACGGAATCTTAGCCGGACATGACCTGCTCCGGCCGGAGACGTGACCTTCCCGCCCCAGCGGCGAGTGCCACCCCGCGTCTATCAGCGCTGATCCTTGGTCCGGCCGAGGGCCTGACGCCATCAACCCGTAAAGGGTCGGCTTACGCGAAGCGTGCCGCCGCTGCGTCTTCGCCTGCGCGGTGATTGCAGCCCTCGGCCGAACACATCGGGCGCCTGTCGCGCGGGGATGGCCCCCGCCTCAGCACAGGAGTCGGATCAATGTCTCAGTCCCTCGCTTTCGCCAACGCCTGGAACCTCGCCAAGACCCTGATGGTCTGCATCGTCATCTTCCGGACCGACATGGGCGGATATGGAGTGATGCCTTCGGCCGAGTATGACGGTGATCCCGCAGCCATCGTCCATGAATACGACCCCTTCTCATGGTGACGGCGCGTCATAAGCCCCTGGCGGCGCAGCGAAAGTTCCCTCGGATTTCCGCTCCCAGCCGTGCCACGTTTCGGCTATACTTTGCGGTGCGCCGTGGTGGTGGTGGAAGGCGCGACCGTCAGACCTTCATCTTACGGAGTACACCGCCATGATCATCTTTGGACCTCTGCTTGTCCTCGTCGGCATCGGCTTCTTCTGCTGGCTGCTGTTCACCCTTGCTGTCTTCGCGCTGCCATTCTTCGTCGGTCTCACGGTCGGCATCTGGGCCTTCCACACCGGCGCCGGCGTGCTCGGGGGAATTCTTGTCGGCATCGTTGCTGGCGGCGCGACCTTCGGCATCGGCCAATTCGCCCTGGGCTTTATCCCCTGGACCTGGCTCAGGCTGCTGATCATCCTGCTCTTCGTCGCGCCCGCCACCGTTGCCGGATACAGCGCCACCCACGGCATTGCCCAGATGGCCATGCCGTCAACGACGTGGCAGATGATCTTTTCGGTGATAGGCGCCATCGCGGTCAGCGTCACGGCGTTCGTCCGCTTCGCAGGGATGACCGCGCCCGGACCAGCCGGACAAGGCATGGTACGCGGCTGACGCTACCGGGGAAACGGACCGAGGGCGCGACCAAGCCTCGCCGCAACCACGCGATCCTCGTCATCGGAGATGCAGTGTCGATGGGGGTGAACCTCGGACGACCACGTCTCGAATCCATCGCAACACGGCTCTCGTTGGGGCGATGAAAGGCCCAGCCGCGAAGCCCGACGCCACGGCTCGATCAATACCGGGGCGGCCGGGACGTTCTCGCGAGCATCGGGGCACGGCGAAGCTTGGTTGGTCTTGTTCGCAAGGACGGGCTCGGTTCGCCGCAACGTCTGAGCAGGTCTTTCAAGGCGTCTCGAGTGCCGCCACGTTCTCCTTGATGTCAGCTCTGTTCGGACCGAGCGCACCAAACGGCCTCTTCGATGGATGGATCTGGCCGAAGGCCGGCTAAAGCCTCGACCGCCTATGGCGCAATGGCGCCGATCGACTTTCTTCCCCTGCCGGCTGCGCCGTCATTCCTCGCGAAACAACAAAGTCGCCTGGCTGCCATCCTCCGCTGGCGCTGCGGCCCGCAAGCGGGTGCGCCGTCGATCGCCTCCGGCCTGTCGATCACCATCGAGGCCGCATTGGCGCGGGCTCGGAAACAGAGATCAAGGAGAACTACCATGGCGACCATCGGCACCTTCAAGAAGACCAGCTCGAACGAGTTCAACGGCGAAATCGTCACCCTCTCGGTGCAGGCCAAGAACGTCCGCATCGTCCCCGAAGCCACCCGCTCGGGCGAGAACGCCCCCAGCCACCGGGTCTATGTCGGCCGCGTCGAGATCGGCGCCGCCTGGGCCAAGCGCTCCAACGAGGGCCGCGACTATCTGGGCCTCAAGCTGGACGATCCGAGCTTCACCGCCCCGATCTTCGCCAACCTCTTCGACGACGAGGACGGTGAGGGCTACAGCCTGATCTGGTCCCGACCCAACGGTCGCCGCGGCGACTGAACCGCTCAATGCCCCGTCCGGCTAGTCCGGGCGGGGCATGCTCTTGGCTCCATAACGGCCGCCCACGTAAGTTCGGAGTTCTCGCGGCGACGCAAATCAACTGCCGTCCTCCGGCGACACCAGTTCGACATGGCTGACGCCCAGCGCCTGGGCCAACTCATAAAGCGTGATGACGGTCGGGTTTCTCCGGCCTCGCTCCAGGCTGCTGAGATACTGTTGGCTGAAACCGGAGCGCGCTTCGACTTCCTCCTGCGTCAGGCCCTTCTCCCGACGCAGGCGGGCGAAGTTCCTTCCGACCAGTTTGCGCATATCCATGCGCCGCAGGATCGTGATTTACATACTTTAAGTTTATCAACTATAGTATGTAATCGGGCTTGCAAGGTATGTGCAGCGCTGTCTTGAAGAAACGGAATCCCCGTCGAAGGCATGGACCGATTATGCGGCCACCAATCGCGGCAACGTCGATATACTGGAGAACCTCCCCGCTAGGCTCGCCGCTGGCTCCGTTCCATCCGCCCGGGAGTCGGCCTGACGCTTGGAAGGCAAGCCGGTTAAGCGTCACCTGCCTTTGGCGGCGTCCGCTGAAGCAGGTCGGTCGCTTCGACGCTGAGCGCCACGGCGATCCTGTCCAGGACGTCGATGCTCACGCCGTAGACGCAGCGTTCCAGCGCGCTGACATAGGTGCGATCGATTTCGGCTTTATGCGCAAGCTCCTCCTGCGACAGGCCGCGTTGCTGTCGGTAAATGCGCAGATTACGGGCGAGCACCTCTCGGATATCCATATAGCCGAGAGCGCCGCATTGTCGAGTATTTCACCACGGAGTATTCTCGACAAAGCGCAGGCGCTGGCTCTGTCTTGGGTCAAGCCAGAGGTCGCTCGCCGGCGCCTGCGACCCGCGTGATGCAACCTATGCATCACCTACGAAGTGGAACTGGCGCTATGGTGCAGTAAATAGCGCATGAATGCTTCTGCTAAACTTTCTGGAGGCGCGAGATGAGCGTGCCGGCATTCGAAGATCGCCCGCCCGTGACCGAGCGGGTGAACGCTTACGACGAGCGACACCTCGTCACCTATATCCGCCTGCTCGACGCCGATGCGGAAGGCGCCGATTGGCGCGAAGCCGTCTCCGTCATCTTTGGCCTTGATCCCGATCGCGAACCCTACCGGGCGAAAATTGTCCACGACAGCCACCTGGCCCGCGCCCGCTGGATGACCGAAGCCGGCTATCGGCACTTGCTGGAACCACGGATGCAGTAGGGCTCGGAGCGCGAGCGGTGTACCAGAACGGTCCACCCCGCCAGGCGAATTGTAGCCGCACGCGATGCAACCTTAAGGTCTAGGCACAAACGGGAATCTCGCGATCGTGGTGCTTTCCCCTCTACGATCGAGGGGCCAGTCAGGGAGGCACCTATGCCCATATCCGACTGGCGGTCGCCCGAGACGATCGAACAACTGAACCGTCTCGACCGCCCCGGCTTCGCCGCTGAACTTCTCCGCCGAAACAGCGCTTATCGCCGCGACTATGCCCGTACCTTGCGTCGGATCGAACGGGGCGCCGTCGATCCGGACCAGGCGCGATCGAACCTTGCCCGCCGATGGGGGTTGCGCTTTTGCCTACGACCCTGACCGCTCCGCCGTCCACCAACCCGTATTTTGGCTCCCGGAACATTCCCCCGGCACGCTGATCCTGGCGCCGGCGCGGGGTGGCATGAAGCGCCGCCCTCCATTCGACCTCGCGACTCTCGGGCCGATCCTGGCGGAGCGTGCAGATGCCGACGGACGCGAACTGATCATCCGCGACATATCGGGTGACGTGCATATCTGGTTGACGGACGAGACAGCCGCTGAACACCCCGCGGTCGTTGTGCCGCCCGATGGCGCACACCGCCTGCGCCTCGATCTCGCATCCCGCTTCATTCGCCGGCTGCTTGGCCATCCCGTTGGTCTGTTGCCGCCAAAGCTGCGCCTCACCGATCTCCAGCGTCGGCATTACATGCACTTGCTGCATGCCGCAGATCTCTATGAAGAGGGCGGCGAACCACGCGATGTCGCATCCCACGTGCTCCGTTCCGAACAAGCCGCTCTGCCGGCGATCGAGTTCAAGGACACCGCTGCCCGAAAACGCGCCGACCGCCTGATCAAGGAAGCGGTCGCGATGGTCAGCCGTGAATATTTGAAGATTCTACGCGGCGGCTGACGTTCGCCGATCTTCGCCTTTCCGCGCCGGTTCCGGACGTTGCGCTTGCCTATCACACGCCGCCATACGCTGGCTCGCGCCTGAACATGGCAGGGGGTGGACACACCCCCGCGAAAATCTTTGTCCACCCCCAACGCTCGTTTTCTTCGCCACCGTGACCTCGACATGCCGCGCTTTGGACGCGGCGCCCTCGACCGACACGGAGGCTCCCCATGCTCGACAAGTCCGCGCAGCTCGCGACACGCTACGTCCGCACCCATGAGGCGGCGCGCCTCCTCGGCATCTCGCCGCGCACCCTGGAAAAGTACCGCTGCCACGGCAGCGGACCGACTTTCCGCAAACTCGGCGGCCGCGTCGTCTACGCCATCGGCGATCTCGAGGCCTGGGCCGACCAGGCGGCCTGCAGTTCGACGTCGGATCCCCGTTACGTCGAGGCCCGCGCCGCCGGCCACGCGCAGCGCTGAGGCGATTTTTGATGTCCTCGCGCCGCCTCATCACCGCCAGCGAACGGAGCAAGCTCGATCCGTTCGTCGTCGCCACCGGCGACGCCAGCCCGCGCGACCAGCGCGACCTGATGGAGCGGCCGTTCTTTTCGCTCGCCAAGGCCAGGCGCACCGCGCCGATCCTCTACGAGGCCGGCGACGTGCGCGTGGAAGTCTATGCCGTGCCCGAACATGGCATGGCGACCATCTGGGATGCCGACGTGCTGATTTGGGCGGCGAGCCAGATTGTCGAGGCCGAGGACCTCGGCTTCAAGACCTCACGCTTCCTGCGCTTCACGCCTTACCAGCTCCTGACGTCCACCGGCCGACAGACCGGCGCACGAGATTACAAGCTCCTGAAGGGCGCACTCGCCCGACTGCAATCGACCATCATCCGCACGACGATCCGCAACGGCGAGCATTGGCGCCGCCATCAGTTCTCCTGGATCAACGAGTGGGAGGAATGCACGACCCGCGACGGCCGCGTCGAGGGCATGGAGTTCGTCCTCCCCGACTGGTTCTACCGCGGCGTCATCGATCGCTCGCTCGTGCTCGCCATCGACCCGGCCTATTTCAAACTCACCGGTGGCATCGAGCGCTGGCTCTACCGCGTCGCTCGCAAGCATGCCGGACGCCAACCCAAGGGATGGCTGTTCGAGATCGCGCATCTCCACGAGAAGTCGGGCAGCTTGGTGCGCGTCACTGACTTCGCGTTGCAGCTCCGGCGCATCGCGGCGCGCCAGCCGCTGCCCGGTTACCGCCTGCGTATCGAACGCAATGGCCGCCGCGAATTGCTGCGGATCGTGCCCGCTCACTTATCCACAGTGCCTGTGGATGGCGCTGTGGACGGGGTCGGGACTTCGCACGCAAACGGTATCGGGATTTCGCACGCAGCCCTATCGGGACTTCGCACGCACCAACCGCAACTAACCCTTTGGCCTGAAACAGCGATTCCGGGCCTTAACTTAGAGTCTAACAAAGAATCTAACTCTTGTAGTTGGGCCGCCCAAACTGCGGATAACCCAGCCACCGCTGCTCAGCAGCGATCCAAACTCTCCTGCCGACAGCCGTCGCTGCCCCTCAGCCGCAAGCCGGGAGGGGAGCGATGATCGTCGCCCTGCTCAATCAGAAGGGCGGCGTCGGCAAGACGACGCTCGCGCTGCACCTCGCCGGTGAATGGGCGTTGCACGGCAGGCGCGTCACGTTGGTCGACGCCGACCCGCAAGGCTCGGCGCTGGATTGGTCGCAGCAGCGGGCACGGGAGAATGTCTCGCGGCTCTTCGGCGTCGTCGGCCTGGCCCGCGACACGCTCCATCGCGAAGCGCCCGAGATCGCCCGCACCGCTGACCACGTCGTCATCGACGGGCCGCCGCGCGTCGCCGGGCTGATGCGCTCGGCGCTGCTTGCCGCCGACCTGGTGCTGATCCCCGTGCAGCCTTCACCGCTCGACGGCTGGGCCTCGGCCGAGATGCTGGCCTTGCTGCGCGAGGCGCGCATCTATCGCCCGCAGCTCGCCGCCCGCTTCGTGCTGAACCGCTGCGGCGCCCGCACGGTGATCGCCCGTGAGACCGCCGAGACGCTGGCGGATCACGATCCGCCGGTGCTCGCCAGCACGGTCGGCCAACGCGTCGCCTTCGCCGACGCCGCACAGTCCGGCCGCCTGGTCTTCGAGCTGGCCGAGCAGAGCGCCGCCGCCCGTGAGATCGCCGCGCTCGCCGTCGAAGTCGCGAGGATCGCGCCATGAGCGAGCGATCCACTAAGCGCGGCTTCGCAGCCCGACCAGGCGATGCCGAGGGCTGGATCAAGGCGCCCGAAGTCCCGGCGCGGCGCACCGATGACGCCGCGGCGTTCACCGCGCGCCTGACCATCGACGTCACGCCGGCGCTACGCGGCCGCATCAAGGTCGCGGCTTTCCGGCGCGGGATCACCGTCGCCGACATGCTGCGCGGCCTCCTGGCGCGCGAATTCCCCGACGATTCCGGAGAACCATCATGAGCGACAACGCGCTGTCGCCGCAGCATATCGCGTCGCCGCCAATTCGCGCGGTCGTCGCGCTCACGCATGTCGAGCTGACCTGGATCGAGAAGAAGATCGAGCGCTGGCTGCGCTTTGGCCGCCGCGCCGAGGAGAATATCCTGGATCGCCGCCGCAGCATCTCCAGCTTCAAACCGGGCAGCATCTTCGCCTTCGTCCGCTGGGCGTCGAATGACTTCGGCACGACCGTCTCGCGCATGGACATCGTGCGAGCGGTCGAAGCCGGCGCGCCCTACCAGACGCTGCCCTTCGTGCAGCCCGGCGGCGAGATCCTGTTGCGCGTCGATGGCTGGCCGAAGGTCGAGCGTGTGCTGCAGGCGATCGATGCGGTCGAAGCCCTAGACATCGATCCCGCCGACGCCGCACCGGAATACTGGCGCCATCTGCACAACCGCCTGGCTGTCGGCGACGAGCCGCACGCCTACACGCGCGCGCAGCATGCGGCTTGGCTGAAGCGGCGGAGGGTCATGCCATGAGCCGCTTCGGCACCATCATGTCGACCTATGTCGCGATGCTCGCTGCCGGCGCGCTCGTGTTCTTCCATCCAGCGCCGCGGCTGATCTGGAACGCCACGGCCAGCACGCCGACGGGACTCTACGCACTACGCCCGGCGGGCAAGCTCCACGCGCTCGAACTAGTCGCCGTGCGCCCGCCTGAGCCGATCGCCAGCTACCTTGCCGATGGCGGTTTCCTGCCGAGAGGCGTGCCGCTGCTGAAGCATGTCATGGCGGTCGCCGGGCAGACCGTGTGCCGGGAAGGGGATGCCGTCATCGTCGATCACGTCGAAGCCGGCGTGGCCCGAGACCGCGATCATCTTGGCCGTCCCCTGCCTCGCTGGAGCGGCTGCCGCACGCTCATCCCGGGCGAAGTCTTCCTCATGAACCCAACCGTCCCGGACAGCCTGGACGGCCGCTATTTCGGCCCGCTCCCCGTCACTTCGATCGTCGCGCGCGCGGTCCCGCTGTGGACCGACGAGGCCGGTGACGGCCGCTTCGTGTGGCGCGCCGCCGCCGATTGATCCGCTTCTCAACCCGCCAACAAAGGAGATTTCCCATGGCGCAGATCGGTCACTTCACCCGCGATAAGTCCGGCTTCAGCGGACGTATCCAGACGCTCACCTTCTACCGTGATCTTTCCCTCGTTCCGGCCGAATCCTCCGATGCCGAGAACGCGCCCGACTACCGCGTCCACATGGGCGATGCAGAAGGTCCGGAGATCGGCGCGGGCTGGAAACGCACCGGCGAGAAGGCTGGCGAGTACGTTTCGCTCGTCATTGACGATCCAGCGCTCGCACAGCCGATCCGCGCCAATCTGTTCCAGTCGGGCGACGACAAGTCGGCCTGGGTGCTGAACTGGAATCGCCCGCCCAAGCGCAGCGAGCGGGACTGATCGCATGCGACGCGCGCTTCTCCTGCTCGCCAGCGTGACGGCGTTCGGCGTTTCCGCCGTCGCCGTTCATGCCCAGACGGCGCCCATCGATCTGCATGCGCCGAGCGATCCGTATGCGGCGCTCATTGCGGAGGCCGCTCAGCGCTTCGCGATTCCGACGGCGTGGATACGTGCGATCATGCGCATGGAAAGTCGCGGCGATCGGCATGCCGTCTCGCCCAAAGGCGCGATGGGGCTGATGCAGCTCATGCCCGAGACCTGGGCGGCGCTGCGCGTTCGTTATGGCCTCGGGCGCGATCCCTTCGATCCGCACGACAACCTCCTGGCGGGCGCCGCCTTCCTGCGCGAAATGCACGACCGTTACGGATCGCCAGGCTTCCTCGCCGCCTACAATGCCGGGCCCGGTCGCTACGAAGATTACCGCGATCGCCGCCGTCCGTTGCCGGCCGAGACGGTCGCTTATGTCGCGGCGCTCGTCCCTTTTGTCGGGGACGGCGTGACTGATGGGCCTGCCCTGGTGGTGGCCTCCGATCCGTCGTCCTGGACACAAGCACCGCTCTTCATCATGCGGTCGGCGAGCGCTGAACCGGCCGGTCGCGCGACGCTAAAACCGCAGCCGAACGACACACCGACCGTCGTCGCCGTGCGCGATGTCTCAGCCATCGCGCCGCAATCAGGCGGTCTGTTCGTGCCAGTATCCGCATCGGGGCCGCAGCGATGACGGCGCTGTTCGCAAATCACCCGATCGCAACGGATTTACCGCCAGCGTGCCTTTTCCTTGGTGACGCGGCGTTCTCCGACCCTTCCATGGGCTGCATCGAAGCTCCCTGGCGCGATTTCGCAGGCTGGCGCGGCGTAGCGCATTCCCGGAAAGAAGGAAGGGCGATCAGCGGAGTAATGCAGGAACCGACCGACAGAGTGCCAGCCGTAATCGGGCCTGAGCGGTCGTCGTCGATTGGCGGTCTCCCGGGCCGGAAAGAAGGTAGAGTTGCCGCGGTGAAACAGCAGCGCGGGAGGCGTGCGATGGAATTCTTTTGCGGTCTCGATGTGTCGATCGACGAAACGGCGGTCTGTGTGGTGGACGAGCAGGGCACCGTGCATCTGGAAACGACGGTGGCCACGGACCCGGCTGCGCTCAGGGATGCCGTGAAGCCGTTCCTGCCGCGCCTGCGCCGTATGGGTCACGAGGCAGGTTCCCTGTCGCCCTGGCTGCATCCGGAGATGCTGGCGCTGGGCCTGCCGGCGGTCTGCCTGGAGACGAAACACGTGCGGGCGGCGATGTCGGCGCAGCGCAACAAGACCGACAAGGCGGACGCGCTGGGGATCGCGCATATCGTGCGCACCGGCTGGTTCCGGACGGCCCATATCAAGAGCGAAGCAAGCTATCGGCTGCGTCTGATCCTGACCCAGCGCAGCACGCTCAAGCGCAAATTCATGGATCTCGAGAATACGATCCGCCATTCGCTCAAGGCGTTCGGTATCCGCCTGGGCACGGTCTCGCGGGCGCGCTTCGACACCGCCGTTCGCGAGGCCGTGGCGCAGGACGCGCTGACCCGCGATCTCATGGAGGCGATGCTGCGGGCGAAGGCCGTGCTCTGGGAAGAATATACCCGGCTGCACAAGCTGGTGGTGCGGATCGTCGCGGGTGACGAGGTGTGCCGGCGGTTCATGGCCATTCCGGGGGTGGGGCCGGTGACCGCGCTTGGCGTGATGACGGCGATCGACGATCCGTCGCGCTTCCGGCGCTCGCGCGACGTCGCGGCGTATTTCGGCCTGACGTCGCGGCGCTGGCAGTCGGGTACCAGCATCGATGTGCAGGGACGCATCAGCAAGGCCGGCGATCCGGAGGTGCGGCGGTCCCTCTATGAAGCGGCGTCGGTCCTGCTGACGCGTTTCAAGGGGCGCGACAAGCTGCGGACCTGGGGCCTGGAACTGGCGAAACGGTCCTGCCATCGCAAGGCGGCGGTCGCCGTGGCGCGCAAGATGGCCGTGATCATGCATGCCATGTGGCTCGACGGAACGGTCTATGACGGCGGTCCGGCCGTCGATCCCGAAGAGCGGGCCCGTCATATCGCTTGCAAGAACCGCAAATTGCCGCGGGCGCTCGCGTGAGTGTCCAGCTGCAAAGGAATGTTCCGCCGCGTGTCGGGATGACCGCGGCGTTCTGAACAGGGAGATCCGCCAAGGCGGATGGGGAAGGGTGCAGTCGAGGACGACGGGAAGCACGATATCTTGCCTGGAGCACGCGCAGGTGAACGCCTCGTGGGACTCCGCTCGAGTGCCTGTGATGCTGCCCCGTGAATCCGATGGCAAAATGCGCCACGACGAAAGGCCGGCCGCCCATCCACGGATGGGGCGGCATATCAGTCGTCGCTGAGCGCGGAAGAGTGCACGGCGTGCCACGAACCCTCAGTCAGGGCCGAGATGCCAGTCCAGGAGCAGAACTGTGATCGTGAAAGGAAGCTAAAGGAAAACGAAGAATGAAAAACTTGACCAAAAAACCCGCCCGATTAAGAGGGCTAGATAAAAGGCCGCAATTTGCGGCTCTGTCGGTCGGTTGTTTTTGTTGGTGTTTTTGGCTGATCCGGCAATGTGCGGTCTCGGCGCGCAATGTGCGCTGCGACCTCAACGCTCTGCCGATCCTGGGTTTTCCGCACATTGCCGGCGCCGGGCATGGCTGAGGAGAACGACTTTCAGCCCCGGCCAGGCCGCATCCGCTCCTCGCGCAGCCAGCGGGCGAAGCCCTTCATCGCCCAGGCGCTCGCCGCCGCCCAGCGCGCCGGCGGCGGCGTCTCGCGGCAGGGTCTGCTCCGGAGCGGCAACCGCTCGACCTTCGGCCGCGGCCGCGTCGCCGCCATCCGGGCGAACCATCTGCTGACGGGTCGTTCGCGGCTGGTGACGGTCAAGGCCCGCGTCGTGCGCCACACGGCGCGTTCGGCGCCGCTCGGCGCCCATCTCGGCTACCTCCGGCGCGAGGGCGTCACCCGGGACGGGGAGAAGGCCCGGCTATTTGGTCCAGAGACCGAGGACGCCGATCCCAAGGCCTTCGCCGAGCGGAGTGAGGGTGACCGCCACCACTTCCGCTTCATCGTCTCGCCCGAGGATGCGCCGGAGATGGCCGACCTCAAGGGCTACGCCCGCGAGCTGGTCGGCCAGATGGAGAAGGACCTCGGCACCAAGCTCGATTGGGTCGCCGTCGATCACTGGAACACCCAGCACCCGCACGTCCACATCATCGTGCGGGGCGTCGCCGAGGACGGCCAGGACCTCGTCATCTCCCGCGACTACATCAAGGAGGGGATGCGCGCCCGCGCCCAGGATCTGGTCACCCAGGAGCTGGGGCTGCGCAGCGATCTCGACATCCGCCACGCGCTCGAACGCCAGGTGGACGCGGAGCGCTGGACGCAGCTCGACCGGCAGCTTGTGCGCGACGCCAGCCGGCAGGGTGTCATCGACGTCGCGCCGTCTCAAGGCCAGGAGCCAGACCCGTTCCAGCCGCTGAAGGTCGGGCGCCTGCGGCATCTGGAGAGTCTCGGTCTCGCGCATCACATCGGGCCCGGCCAGTGGATGATGGACGAAGCTGCCGAGACGACGCTGCGCGAACTCGGCGAGCGCGGCGACATCATCAAACGCATCCATCGCGGCCTGCGAGAGCACGGCATCGAACGCGCGGCCGCGAGCTATGTGCTGGCCGGCGAAAGCCTTGACGTGCCCGTCATCGGCCGGCTGATGGATCGTGGCCTGGATGACGAATTGAAGGGCACAGCCTATGCCGTCATCGACGGCGTAGACGGCCGCACCCACCACATCAAATTCCCCGACCTCGACGCGACCGGCGATAGCGCGCCGGGCTCCGTAGTCGAGCTGCGCAAGTTCGACGACGCACAGGGCCGCCGTCGCGTGGCGCTGGCGGTGCGGTCGGACCTCGCCATCGAGGATCAGGTGACGGCCAGCGGCGCGACGTGGCTCGACCGGCAAGCGGTCGCGCGCGATCCCGTGGCGCTTGGCCAGTCGGGCTTCGGCGCCGAGGTGCGCGACGCGATGGACCGGCGGGCCGGACAGCTCATCGAGAAGGGCTTGGCCGAGCGCCAAGCCCGAGGCGTCGTCTTCTCCCACGGCCTGATCGGCACGCTCCGGCGCCGTGAGGTAGAAGCCCTCGGCGAGCAGCTCGCCGCTGAGACGGGGCAGCCGTTCAATCAAGCGGCCTCCGGCGAGTATGTCGCCGGCGCCTATCGCCAACGCTTCGCGCTCGCCTCCGGCCGCTTCGCCATGATCGACGACGGCCTCGGCTTCCAGCTCGTGCCCTGGACTCCGTCCCTCGAAAAGCAGCTCGGCCGCCACGTCTCCGGCGTCGCTCGCGATGATGGCGGCGTCGACTGGGGTTTCGGCCGCAACAGAGGAATTGGCCTTTAGCTATTCCCGCCGACTGACGACCCAGGTTTACCGAATCAGCCCGTAGATCGAACCGGTCTGCGAGCAACGCCACCGATCGCGAAACCCCTTGGAGAGAGGCGGCCGTTCCAGTTCCACAAGCGGAGCGGCTGTACTGCCCAGGCCCGCAGCGGGGCCGCCCTAGCTGTGAGCGATCGGTAAATACACTGCCACCTTCAGCCCGACGTCGTCATTGGCTTGGAATGTCGTATAGTCAAAAGCGGTTCGACCGTGTGTCGGGTGGTGAAGTCGCTTGGTCCCCGATGAAGGCCATCGAATGGCATGGTCTTTCCACCAACCTTCGAATTCCCCGCATCCCGCCTGCACACGATGCAGCAGCTCGACGAAGGCAGGGTCATCCGCCCAAACGTCGTAGGTCGGCCGGAATATCGCGAGGATCCTCTGTGCCTCAGTCGACCAGTTGTCGCCAAAGACCCGGCGGGCCCGCGGGTCCGTGAGGATGTAGAGAAGCAGGTTTCGGTCTTCGAGCGGCATCGCGCCGAAATCAAAGAGCTCGGCTGCCGCATCATTCCAAGCGAGAATGTCCCAGCGTCGCCCGGTCACATAGGCGGGATGCGGCAGGCTGACGACGAACCTGCTGATGATGGGCGGCACCGTTTCGGGAGAGAAGGCGGGTTGGCTCTTCGCATCTGCCAGGCGGCGCAGATGGGCACGCTCCACCGCGTTGAGCTTGAGTGCTCTCGCGAGAGCGTCAATGGTGGTGAGCGAAGGGGCGACCGCTCGGCCTTGCTCCAGCTTGACGTACCACTCGGTGCTGATCCCCGCCGCCTCGGCGACCTCCTCGCGGCGTAGTCCCGGCGTGCGCCGACGGCCTCGCACCGCTCCAGCTTTGTCCGGGACAAGCCTTTCGCGGCGCGCCCGCAGGAAATCGCCAAGCTCAACGTTGGCGGCCGTCATCGCACCGCATGAACATGGTATAGTATCATCCTAGTATTGTGTCGGCTCTGGCACGGGTTGTCGAGAGCCTCCATTCTGCCTCCACACGGCTATGGAGGCGGCGTTGAGGGCAGCGATATTGAAGGCGTTCGGAACGGCGTTGGAGGTGTGCCACGTCGACGATCCAGAGATCGGGACGGGCGAGGTCATTGTCGACGTGGTAGCCGCGCCGGTCCTGTCGTATGCCGATGAGGTTTTCAGCGGCGAGCGACACTATGCGCTCAAGCTGCCGACGATCCCAGGCTGCGGTGCCATCGGCCGCGTCGCGGCGCTCGGCCCAGATGCGACCAAGCTTTCGGTGGGCGACTGGGTCTTCTGCGATCCGACGGTTCGATCCCGCGACGACGCACGGATGCCAGACATCACGCTGCAGGGCTGGAGCGCGCGAGGCGAAGGCGGTCTGAAGCTACAGGACTATTTTGGTGACGGCCCATACGCGAGCCGGATGCGGCTGCCGACAGAGAACGCTGTTCCGATCGGGACAATCCAGGAGGAGGAAGCGGGCCGGTGGTGCGCACTGGTAACGCTGCTGATCGCCTATGGCGGCCTTCGCCGGATGCAGTTGCAAGCCGGCGAGACCCTGCTCGTCAGCGGTTCGACCGGGAACTTCGGCAGCGCCACGATCGCCCTGGCCCTCGCGATGGGCGCCGGATGCGTCGTAGCAGTGGGTCGCAATGGCGCAGTTCTGGCCGAACTCGAGCGCCGCTTCGGAAAGCGTCTACGCTCCGTTCATCTGACCGGAGACGCCGAGACGGATGCTGATGCCATACATAAGGCGAGTCCGCAGCAAATCGACGCCATACTCGACTTCCTACCGCCGTCCGCTCCAGCCTCGGCAGTACGCACCGCGCTCATGACTGTGCGTCCTTACGGCCGGGTAGTTCTGATGGGCGGCGTTGGTATGCTGGGCGGTGAGGAACTCGCATTGCCCTATCCCTGGATCATGCGAAACTTGATCACTGTGTCGGGTCAGTGGATGTATCCGCGCGAGATCATCCCCGATTGCATTGCCCTCGTCCGCAGCGGACTCCTGCAACTCGATCACTTCAGGGTAGCCGAATTCACGATCGAGAACATTCAGCAGGCGATCGATCATGCCTCGGCGCATGCTGGCGCCTTCAACCTGACTGTGGTGCGTCTGTGATCGCATCGAGAGACCCAACGATCTCGCAATGCCTGAACATTCCTAGGGGACAGACCGACGGAAGCACGGCTGTCTTCAGTCAGAGTTATGATTGCTTGCGATGCGGTTCAGCCATTCACCTAACAGATGGTGAGTACGCTGACGTCGGCCTCAATCAAGGTCGCGCGGAGCGCGATCGCAGCCGCTGCAGCGCCCGACGCCTGAAGCATGGGATCACGGCTCTAACCAGTCTCTCAGACTGGCGGCTTAGGTTCAGCGAACCAGCGTATCGCTGCCTGGCGAAAGCCTTCATCATCTTCGGCGCTGTCGGTCGCCCAGGCGACAAAGCCATCGGGGCGAACGAGCGCTGCGCTCAATCCAAGCCGGTCCTTGGCATCAGTCGAAACGGTGTTGATCCTGGCCTGCCATCGCTGCGCGAGCGCCCGCAGCGGCGCGCCGGCATCAAAATCCAGCAGCAGTCCCCTCCCGTCTCGCAGAAGGTGGCCGATCCTGAGCCCGTCCGCGAGCACCAGGTCGGGAATGCTGCGGCCCGCGAGTGGATGCCGGCTGCCGAGATCATAGCGCAGCGATACGCCCCATAGCTTTTCGGCGAAGTAGGTCGCGCCGTCGCGCGTCCCGATGAGATCGCGGATGATCCCCGCCAGAGCGCGCGTGCTCGGGGTGGGGCGCATGAGCGCGACCTGGGCGCGCGACCAGTCGAGGATCCGCGCGCCCTCGGGGTGTCGTTCCGCGAAATAGCTGTCGAGCAGGTCGGCTGGCGCATCGCCGCGGATCGTGGCCGCCAGCTTCCAGCCCAGGTTCATCGCGTCGCCGAGGCCGAGATTGAGACCCTGGCCGCCAAGCGGAGAATGGGTGTGAGCGGCGTCGCCCGCGAGCAGCACCCGGCCATTGCGGTAGGCTGCCGCTTGACGGGCGCGGTCGGTCCAAGTGGTCGCGAGCCGGAGCGCGATCACGGTGACGCCTGTGCCGGACACGCGACGCAGCACCGCCTGCACGTGATCGAGCGTGACCGGCCTTGTCCGGTGGAAGGCGCTGCCGTCGAAGTCGACCATCGCGATCGTGCCGGGCTTTGCGTAGGTGTACATGCCGCTCGGCGTATACGTGCGTCCGACGTTGAGCGCGTCGGGGTCGGCCAGCTCCACCTCGACCGAATAGCCGGTGAATTCAGGATCGGTGCCGACGAACTCAAAGCCGCCGGCCTTGCGCACCGTGCTGCGACCGCCATCGCAGCCGATCAGCCAACGCGTCTGGAAGATCTGGCCTTCGGTGCGAACGATCACGCTCTCGTCGGCCTGCTCGAAACCCTCGACGGCGACGCCGCGCCTGATCTCCGCCCCCGTCGCGATCGCTCGGACAGTGAGAACGTTTTCAAGAGACTGCATGTCCACCGCGAGACTGAACCCGGTCAGACTCGGCAGCCGGTAGGGCCACTGCGAGGCGTCGACGTCCTCGCGG
Organism: Gluconacetobacter diazotrophicus PA1 5; assembly: GCF_000021325.1. GTDB lineage: Bacteria > Pseudomonadota > Alphaproteobacteria > Acetobacterales > Acetobacteraceae > Gluconacetobacter > Gluconacetobacter diazotrophicus. The sequence goes on from NC_011365.1 coordinate 3,076,255, forward strand.
AAGAACTGGATCCCGGCGAAGTGGCCAGCGGGCCGGCGGGGCTGCCGCTGCTGAAGCCAATGGGCAGATGCCTTGGTCGCGCCTGCCGCAACGTTCGCCTGGCTCGCCTGCTTGATATCGTCGAGCAGGCCGCGCCGGTCCAAGGCCTCGAGCGTGGGCGTCGACAGACCGCGCATCCCGAAGGGCAGGCCTTTCAGCGGCGAGTACGGATCGTCAGCCTGTTCGAGGATCAGGACGGACACGCCTGCGAGCCTCAGCTCACAAGCGAGAAACAGCCCGACGGGACCGGCGCCGGCGATAATGACGTCGTGGGGAATAGTATGGGAAATGGTCATGTCACGCTCCTAGGTCGATGGTGTTCGACCGGAGCGTTCCTCGCGTTGGAGACCGCACGGACGAACGGCCGGGCGCTTTGAGAGCGTCCGATGTTCGTCGTGGGGATCTCGGCACGAGGCCAAAGACCAGAGCTTTCGTTACCGAAAGGACTTGGGCTGACCAGACCAAGCCTGCCTTTTCCGACGCGGAAATTATAGAGGAGCCTCACGGAGGCCGCAATGGTCAGCAGGTGGGGGCGTAGAGGCCGCGGCGGCTTCGCCATGATCGACGACAATGGGGGGCCGATCATTGGATATCCTGCCAGCATCACGGCCCGAATCAGGTGTTCGAAGCCGCCTGGAAATTCGTGCTGCGCGTAACCGGTTCCCAGCTATCTAATTCGAGTTCGAGGCTCGCGATCTTCTCGCGGATCAGGTCCAAGGCATCGCCGCCGATGACGAGGTGTATGGGCGGCCTCTCTGCCTCTACCGCCGCGATGATGGCTCGCGCGCCGCGCGCCGGATCACCTTGCTGCTTGCCGTGGCCGGCCAGGACGCCGTCACGGCCCTTGCCAGCCGTCTCCTCATAGTCTGGCAGCCGGATCCCCGACTTCTTCATCGAGCGCCCCCGGAAGTCAGTGCGGAACGCACCGGGCTCGACAACGGTGACGCCAATCCCAAGTGGCGCCGTCTCCTGCGCCAGCGTCTCAGACAGCGCTTCAACGGCAAATTTGGTCATGTGATAGAAGCCGACGGCGGGAAAGGTCACGATACCGCCTACAGAGCTGATATTGACGATGTGACCCCGCCTGCGCGCCCGCATACCGGGCAGTACGGCTTTGATCATGGTCCAAGTGCCGAAAACATTCGTCTCGAACATGGTCCGGACGTCGGCGTCCTCACCTTCCTCTATGGCCGCGACATAGCCATAGCCCGCGTTGTTGACCAGCACGTCGACGGCGCCGAAGCGATCTTCCGCTTGGCCGATAGCTGTTCTGACCTGATCCGGTTTGGTCACATCAAGCTCCACCGCGAGGGCGGTGCCTTCGTGCTCCGCGACAATGTCAGCGAGCGTGGATGGATCCCGCGCACTTACGACCACGCGATAGCCGGATGTCAGCGCTTGCTGAGCGATTGCGCGGCCCAGGCCAGTCGAACAGCCGGTGATGAGCCACACCGCGTTCTTTTCGATCATCGATCCGTCCTTTCTCTGCCGTTTCAAGAACGATCAGTGTTAGGTGACGCTCGCCCTATCGTTCGATAAGATAGAATTTGTTGGAAGGGTCGTTGAGCAAAATGGGATGATCATGCGTGACGGCTTGGACGATCTGATGGCGTTTGCTTGCGTCGCCCGCGTGCGAAGCTTCACGCGCGCCGCGGCCGAACTCGGCACATCGACCTCGAACCTCAGCCACACCATCAAGCGGCTGGAAGGCAGGCTCGGGATCCGTCTGCTTCAGCGCAACAGCCGCAGCGTCTCCGTCAGTGAGGCGGGCAACGAATTGCTCAGATCGATTGGCCCGGAACTGGAGCGCATCGAAAACGCCGTAGGCCGCCTCCAGCTCAAGCGGAGCAGCATCTCGGGCGCCGTGCGCCTGACCGCAACGCGTCAGGCCTACGAGATGGTCATCCGGCCGGTGCTACCCGCCTTCGTGGCCGCGCATCCTGATGCGACTGTCGAAGTCCTGATCGACTATGCCTTTCGCGATGTCATCGCCGACCAGTTCGATGCCGGCATTCGCCTTGGCGAGAAGATCGAGCAGGACATGATCGCGCTGAAGGTCGGCCCTGACCTTCGGATGGCGGTGGTGGCTGCGCCATCCTATCTGGCGCGTCACGGGACGCCCCGGCACCCCCGGGATCTCGTGAACCACCGCTGCATCAATTACCGCATGGTAGCCAGCGGCGCCATCTACGCCTGGGAGTTTGAAGAGAACGGCCTCGCCTTCGAGGTTCGCGTGCCGGGACCACTGACATTCAACGAACCGCAATTGATGCTCGATGCCGCGCTCAGCGGGCTCGGCATCGCCTATCTGCTCGAAAATGACGTGGCGCCGCACGTGGGGTCGGGTGGGCTGGTCAATCTGCTGGCTGAGTGGACGGCGCCGTTCCCGGGCTTCTACCTCTATTATCCATCGCGACTGCAGATGCGGCCGGTGTTCGGGGCTTTCCTGGATGTGCTGCGCAGCCCGTGTCAATACCTGTTCCCACCTGAATGAACGGCAGGACTTATGGCAACGGCTGCTCTCCATCGAGAGCAGCGTTCGTTTTGCCTGACCGTGCTCATCCCGCCTCGGCCATCCACTGCACCGCATCCTCACCGGCCGGGATCTTGAGCGGCGCGTGCGGATCGGTGGCGGCCCGCCAGACCGCCATAGCCACGTCGGCGGCATGGGTGACCGGGCCGGTATCATCGCGAAAACGGGCGATCATGCCTTCGATCAGCGGCCTGTAGTCGGCGTTATCGAGCCCGCGCAGATGCGGCATGGCATTGTTGCCGAAGTTCGTTTCCGGGGAGCGGCCGGGGAGCACGATATGCACGCGCACGCCGAACGGCTCCATCTCGACCGCGAGACTCTCGGTGAGTGCGTTCACCGCCGCCTTGCTCGCGCGATAGACGCTGACCAGCGGCAGCGGCTTGAGCGTCACCGTCGAGGTGACGTTGATGACCACTCCGCCGCGGCGCTCGCGAAAGCCGGGCAGGATCGCCTGCAGCATCGCCAGCGTGCCCAGGGTATTGGTCTCGAACAGCTGCCGCGCCGTTTCCGGCTCGATCAACTCGATTGGCACGGCGGCGCCGAATCCCGCATTGTTGACCAGCACGTCGATCTCGCCGGCCTGCTCGATCGCTTGTGCGATACTGCCTGGATCGGTGACGTCCAGCGGCAGGACGATGAGATCGGCGGACGCAGGTAGGATGTCGGCCTTGGGCTGGCGCATCGTGGCGACGACCTTCCAGCCCCTATCGAGAAACAGTTTCGCGGTTTCGAGGCCGAAGCCCGAGGAACAACCGGTGATCAGGATGGTAGGCATGGAGGCACTCCGAGGTGATTGTGGTCACCCGGATATGGCGAAGGGCGATGAGACCTCCTATGGTCGAAAGTCCGTGATACATTTGCGATCGTCCTGTCATGACCATCGACCCGCTTGCTGAGATCGTCACCTTGCTTCAGCCCTCCGCGAGCTATTCCAAGCTGGTCGAATATGCAGGCCGATGGCGCCTCCGCCGCGACATCGAGGGCAAGCCAGTGTTCTTCGCGGTGCTGGAGGGCGCGTGTCGGGTGGTATCGTCCGGCCGCCCGCCGATCATCGCGCGCCAGGGCGATTTCGTGCTGTCGCCCGTCACCAAGGACCATGTCGTCGAGAGCATCGAGGCGCCACCGCACGGGATCGCGATGACGCCGACGGAGACCGGTGAGGGGCGGTTCCGGGTCGGGGAGCCCGGCGAGCCGGTCAATCTCAGAATGCAGGTCGGGGTCTGCAGCTTCGCCTCGCCCGATGCCGCCCTGCTCGTCTCGCTGCTGCCGGCGATGATCGTCGCCCGCGACGAGCCGCGGCTTGCCCTGCTGCTTCAATTGGTGGGCGATGAGACGCGCCATGCCCGACCGGCGCGGGAGCTGGTGCTGGAGCGTCTACTCGAGGTGCTGCTGATCGAGGCGCTGCGGTGCGGGGCCGATACCCTGTCGGTGCCAAGCCTCGCGCGGGGGCTATCGGACGATCGCTTGGTGTTCGCCTTGCGGGCCATGCATGCGCGGCCCGCGCACGGCTGGACCGTGGCCGATCTCGCCGCCGAGGCGGCGATGTCGCGGTCCGCCTTCTTTGCGCGCTTCAGCCGCGTCGTCGGGTTGCCGCCGATCGAATATCTGCTGACCTGGCGCATGGCGCTCGCCAAGCGGTTGCTACGCACACGGGAGCTGGCGATCGAGCACGTCGCCGCGCAAGTCGGCTACGCCTCTGCGAGCACGTTCAGCACCGCCTTCGCCCGTCATGTCGGGATGCCGCCGATACGATATGCCCGGGCGATGCTCCCAGCCTAGCGGCGGCGGACGGCGACCAGCGCCACGATGGCGGCGGCGAAGCCCGAGGCAGCGCCGATGCCGAGCGCCCAGCGCGGCCCATAATGGCCGGCCACCCATCCGACGATCGGGGCGCCGATCGGCGTGCCTCCCAGCGCGATGCCGACGCGCAGCGCCATCACCCGACCGCGCATGGCGGGCTCGGTCGAGAGCTGCATCAGGCTGTTCGTGGTGTTGGTGAGGGTGAGCGCCGCCGCGCCGATGACGACGAGCGCTCCGGCAAAGAACCAATAGCCCGGCGCTAAGGCAGCGAGCGTGCAGCCGAGACCGAAGATCACGGCACCGACCAGCAGCAAGCGAAACTGGGGCCTTTCACGACCGGCCCCCAGAAGCGCGCCGGACATCGTGCCGACCGCCATGATCGACGACAACAATCCATACCCACGGGCATCCGTGTGGAAGACGCTGACCGCCATGGTCGAGACGAAGATCGGGAAGTTCAGGCCGAAGGTCCCGATCAGGAACAGCATGATCAGGATCGCCTTGAGGTCGGGCCGGTCCCACACATAGCGAAGCCCTTCGATGAAGCTTCCCCGCCCACGGGCGGCCCTGGCGTTCGGACGAAGCTCGGCCCTGCGCAGGAAGGCGAGCGAGATCAGTACCGCAGCGAAGGAGGCGCCATTGATCAGAAAGGCCCAGCCAGTGCCGATCGCGGCGATCACGACACCGGAGACGGCCGGGCCAATCATCCGCGCGGCGTTAAACGAGGTGGAGTTGAGCGCCACCGCATTGTGCAGATCCTCGTCCCCGACCAGCTCCGCCACGAAGGTTTGGCGCACGGGGGCGTCGAAAGCAGCGGCGCTGCCGAACAGGAAAGCGAAGACGTAGACGTGCCAGAGCTTGACGATGCCGGCGACGGTGAGCGTGCCCAGTGCCAGAGCGAGGACGCCCATGGCCGCTTGGGTCGCGATGAGAAGCTTGCGCTGATTGAAATGATCGGCGGCGAAGCCTGTCCATGGCAGGAGGATGAGCTGCGGTCCGAATTGCAGCGCCATGACCCAGCCCACCGCCGAGGCGTCGTGCTGGGTCATTTGGGTCAGCACCAGCCAGTCCTGGGCCGTACGCTGGACCCAGGTGCCGACATTGGAGACGAAGGCGCCGGCGAACCAGAGCCGATAGTTGAACCCTCGTAGAGACCGGAAGGCGCCCCAGACGGGAGCCTTCATGAATGCTCCGACCCATTCCCGCCGTGGAAGCGGCCGAAGTGTCGGGCAGAAAACAGCGCGATGAGGATGGCGCCGATGCCGAGTGCGACGACATCGCCCGTATTCTTCAACCCGAAATCGCCCACGCGACAGACCAGCACATAGCCGACGACCAGGTTGAACAACCCCCAGAGAACGTTCACGGTCGACGAAGAGAGCCCTTGTCCGGGCGGCTTGGCGAAGGGGCTCTGAAACGGCCGGCCCATCGTGCCGCTGACGAAGTGAGGGATCGCGTTCGCCAGGAAGGCGCCGCCGAAGAAATAGGACAGGAGGTCAAGCCAGAGCATCTCAGGCGCTCCTCGACGGCAGGAGATCGATGATCTCCTGGCTCGTGCCGGTCTCGCCGAGCCGCGGGAAGATGTTCCTGGTGCTGTAGGCGTGCGCCTCGGGACGCATGTCGGTCATGGCGTCGAGCGCGAAGGTGACGTTGAAGCCCGCCTCATAGGCCTGACGCGCCGTCGCCTCGACGCCGGTTCCGGTCGCCACGCCCGCGACCACCACCTGGGTGACGCCGCGCGCTTTCAACTGCGCCTCGAGATCGGTGCTGGCGAAGGCGCCCCAGGTCCGTTTGGTGACGACGAGATCGCTGGGCTGTTGGTCCAGCTCCGGGATGAGGTCCGTCCATCCCTCCGGGAGCGACCCTATCTGGCGCGGTTGCTCGACGCGGCCTGGCGCTCCCCCGGCGACGTTGACGAGCGCCACCGTCAGTGCGCGATCCCGGAAGGCCCTCGCAAGCACGCTCGCCCGTTCGATGACGCTGTCCATTGCGGGAAGGCCAGGAAGGCTGACGATCCCCTTCTGCAGATCGACGATGATCAGCGCCGTATTCGGGTCGAGTGTCGTCAGGGGCATAGGATTATCCTTTCCTGGGTCGCAATCTTTCGGCCGGACTGACGCTCAGGGCTCTTTCACTCGTCGACGAGCCGTCTGAGCAGTTCGACGGCCCTTGCGACTTCCTCCTGCTCCTGCGGCGAGAGCCGCGCCTGAAGCGCCCTAGTCAGCCAGTCCTGGCGCGCGGCGCGTCCGTCCTCGACCCATTTGCGGCAGGCTTGCGTGAGCGAGAGAAGGGTTTGCCGACCGTCCTCAGGGTCCGGCGCGCCACTCACCAAGCCTGCGCCTTCCAGCGCGGCGAGGACTGGCGCCATGGATTGGGGCCGCATCCCTTCGGCGCGAGCGAGGGCCGATGCCGTAGCGGGGCCGTCCTTTTCAAGGCGCAGCAGCACAGATACCTGAGAGGGGCTGAGGTCTCCGGCATCCGCTTGCTCGCGCAAGCGCCGCTTCAGCTTACCGAATAGCGCGCGAAGATTCTGCGCCAGGGTCGACGCGCGGAGGGCTCGCTGGTGATCCAGGGCAGCAGTCATATCTCCTTCTGCCATATCAACAGGTAATCTGTAAAGACGATCTGTTCAGTCTATCTGATGAAAAGAGATCCGTCTTTCGGCCGCGCAGCGGGGCCGACCAGCGACCTACGCTAGTTCAAGTATTTTTTCGCGCCGCCGCGACGGGACGCGATCGAGCCTTGAACGAGCTTGCAATCGCCGTAAGTCGCCGCCGACCTCTTCCAGCGAGGAGGAATGTCGTGCCTGCGACCAAAATTCTCTGGGGTCAGATCATCACCGTCTTCGCCATCGTCTTGCTGGCGACCTGGATCGCGACCGAATGGACTGCCTGGCGGCTCGGCTTCCAGCCCGAGCTGGGACGGCCCTGGTTCGAGGTCCTGCACTTCCCGTTCTATCTGCCGCCGGCGTTCTTCTGGTGGTGGTACGCCTACGATGCTTATGCGCCATCGATCTTCATCGAGGGCGCATACATCGCCTCATCCGGCGGTCTCATCGCCGCGGCGGTGGCCATCGGCATGTCCGTCTGGCGCGCCCGCGAGGCCGAGAACATCGCGACCTATGGCTCCGCGCGTTGGGCGCAGCCGCAGGAGATCGCTGAAGCTGGCCTCCTCGGTTCCGACGGCGTGGTGCTGGGCCGTCATCAGCGCAGCTATCTCCGCCATGACGGTCCCGAGCATGTCCTGTGCTTCGCCCCGACCCGCAGCGGCAAGGGCGTCGGCCTCGTCATCCCATCGCTGCTGACCTGGCCGGGCTCGGCGATCGTCCACGACATCAAGGGTGAGAACTGGCAGCTCACCGCGGGCTTTCGCGCGCAGCACGGCCGCGTCCTCCTGTTCGATCCGACCAACGCAAAATCGTCGGCCTACAATCCGCTACTCGAGGTGCGCCGCGGCGAGTGGGAGGTCCGCGACGTCCAAAACATCGCCGACATCCTGGTCGACCCGGAAGGCAGTCTCGAAAAGCGGAACCATTGGGAGAAGACCAGCCACGCGCTGCTGGTCGGCGCGATCCTTCATGTCCTCTACGCCGAGGAGGACAAGACCCTCGCTGGCGTCGCGTCCTTCCTCTCTGATCCGAAGCGGCCAATCGAGTCGACACTGTCGGCGATGATGCGGACGCCGCACCTCGGCGAGGCCGGCGTCCATCCCGTCGTCGCCTCCGCAGCGCGCGAGTTGCTGAACAAGTCCGGCAACGAGCGGTCCGGCGTGCTGAGCACGGCCATGTCGTTCCTCGGCCTCTACCGCGATCCCGTGGTGGCCGAGGTGACGCGGCGCTGCGACTGGCGGATCGGCGACATCGTGGCCGGTGACTGGCCGACCACGCTGTACCTCGTCGTGCCACCGTCTGACATCAACCGGACCAAGCCGCTCATCCGCCTCATCCTCAACCAGGTCGGCCGGCGGCTGACCGAGGACCTGCAGGCCAAAGCTGGGCGACGCCGACTGCTCCTCATGCTCGACGAGTTCCCGGCGCTCGGCCGCCTCGACTTCTTCGAGTCCGCGCTAGCCTTCATGGCCGGCTACGGCATCAAGAGCTTCCTGATCGCCCAGTCGCTGAACCAGATCGAGAAGGCCTACGGTCCAAACAACTCGATCCTCGACAACTGCCATGTGCGGGTCAGCTTCGCGACCAACGACGAGCGGACGGCGAAGCGAGTCAGCGACGCGCTCGGCACGGCGACCGAGATGAAGGCGATGAAGAACTATGCCGGTAGCCGGCTGTCGCCGTGGCTGGGGCACCTCATGGTCTCGCGCTCGGAGACCGCGCGCCCGCTGCTGACGCCTGGCGAGGTGATGCAGCTCCCGCCGACCGACGAGATTGTCATGGTGTCGGGGGTCCATCCGATCCGCGCGAAGAAGGCGCGCTACTACGAGGACGAACGCCTTCAGGAGCGCATCATGGCGCCTCCGGTGCTGGCGCGTCCGAAAGAGGTGCGCCCCGACGATTGGAGTTCGCGCCCGTTGCCGCCTCGACCACCGGCGCCGGCTGGGGTCGATGACGAGGACGCCGACGACGAGGACCCGAAGAACACCGACCGCCGGAAGCAGCCCGAACTCAGTCAAGGCACCGTCGAGAAGCAAGCACCGATCGAGAATGAGTTCGCGCTCGACCCGGTCGACGACATGGAGGAGGACGCACCCCGCATCGGCCGGATGAACGACCTCATGCAGGGCCTCGCCCAGCAGGCTTCGCTTGATCCGGGCGACGACCTCGGGATGTGAGGCGCTCGTGGCTATGCCGAAGAAGAAAGCCCAGCTCTCGGTTTATCTCGACCCTGAGGTGATGCAGTCGCTGGCGGCCTACGCCGCGCGCCGCGAGCAGTCGATGTCGTTGATCGCCGAGGCCGCCATCGCTTCGTTCCTATCGCCCGACGCCGACGAGCGGCGAGAAGCCGCCATCGCCAAGCGGCTCGACCAGCAGGATCGGCGACTGGCGCGTCTCGAACGTGATGTCGGCATCGGTGTCGAGACCCTGGCGTTGTTCATCCGCTTTTGGCTCAACACCACGCCGCCGCTGCCCGAGCCAGCCGCCAAGGCGGCGCGAGCGCAGGCCGGCGCACGGTACGATAATTTCGTCGCGACTCTGGGGCGGCGCCTCAACGAAGGACCAAAGCTGCGGCAGGAGATCCCAGAAGACGTCGAACAATCTCAATCCAAGAATGAATAGAGGATGGAATGTCGACGCAGAACGGATTCGCGCCGGGCCAGAGGGACTGGACCCGGTGGACGGGTTCTACAGACCAGCAGCGACGATTCGAGCCACATCGGCAAGAATGGCTTCCCGACTTGCCACCAAGCCCGGCGCTTCGCCGAGATAGGCTGTGACCACGATCGGAGCGCGGCCAGGCGGCCAGACAACGCCGATATCGTTCGTCGCGATCTTCTCCCAGGTGCCGGGCTTGTCGGCAATACGCCACCCTGCGGGCAGCCCGGCCCGAAGTCGATGAGTCGCGGCGTCCTTCGTGCCGCTCATCCATTCCGCCAGAAGGGCACGCGAAGCGTCCGAGAGGGCGTTGCCGAGCAGCAGCTTGCGCAACGTCTCCGCCATGGCGGCTGGTGAAGTGGTGTCATGGATCTCGCCCGGCTTAACGATGTTCAGCGCCAACTCCACATGGTCAAGCCTGGTCACTTGATCGCCCAACGATCGCAAGTAGGTCGTCAGCGCCTCTGGCCCGCCGAAGCTGGCGAACAGCAGATTGGCGGCTGTGCTATCGCTGACCGTGATTGCAGCTTCGCAGAGTTCCGCGATCGTCATGCCTCCAGGGCCGACATGGGGCTTGGTGGCCTTGAAGGGCGAGACCAGATCGTGCTCGGTGAAGGTGACGCGCCGGTTGAGCCATTCCTCATTCCGGTCGATGCGCGACAGAACGAAAGCCACGACAAGCGCTTTGCACGTACTGCACATGGCGAAGCGTTCGTTGACCCGGTTGCCGATCAACCGACCGGTCGCCGTATCGAGTATGGCCACACCCAGTCGTCCGCCGCTGCGTGATTCCAGTTCCTGCAACCGCGCCTGAATGTCGCCGTGGGCCCACGCATTGGATATAGGCCACGCCACGAGCGGCGCAGCCAATGCAAGACGTCGCGTGATTGAGACTGCCATGGTCTAGTTTCCCTCTTCGGCAGGCTGAGGAAAGTGTTTCAACCTCTGGCCCGTCGAGCCGTTCGGTCGATTTCCCCGGCGATCGTCTGATAAAGCGCAGGCGGCATGTCATGGCCCATGCCGTCGATCAGCATGAAGTCCGCATTCGGGATCGAGGCGGCGGTGTCCTTGCCGCAGGCCGGAGCAATGAGCGGATCGTCCGTCCCATGCACAACCAACGCAGGAACCATGATGGTGGTCAGCCGTGAACGGCGGTCGCCGGCGACGGCCATCGCCGCGAGCTGTCGCGCGCCGCCGGCGGGGTCATATGCGCGTCTGATTTCTTCCAGAACGAGGAGGCGGTGAACCTCGCCGTCGAGTGGGTACCGCGATCCGGCGATGCGCTGGGCGAAAGCCAAAGCGTGCGCCAAAAATCCCTGTTCGTCGGAGAAAGGATCGGGTGCCGAGCGCGTCATCATCGCCATGACATCCGGCGCGGCTTGCGGAAGCTGCGGGTTGCCCGTGCTCGACATGATCGAGGTCAGGGATAGCGCCCTCTCGGGATGTTCGCTTGCCATGATCTGCGCGATCATTCCACCCATCGATCTGCCGACAACGTGCGCCCGATCGATGTCGAGAGCATCAAGCAGGCCGATCGCGTCCGCAGCCATGTCGTAGAGGGTGTAGGGAACGTCGGGCGGTCGTCCGGTCATGAGCGCCGCTGCCAGTGCCCCGAAATCCGGCGGAGCGCAGTGGCTGAAATGCGTCGAACACCCGGCGTCGCGGTTGTCGAAGCGGATCACACGATAGCCCCGCACCGCCAGGTCTTCGCAGAATGGATCCGTCCATCGAATCATTTGGGTGCCGAGCCCGGCGATCAGCAGGATCACTTCGTCGGTCTCGTCGCCGAAGCTGTCATAGGCCAGCTCAATGCCGCTGGCTTGTACGGTATTCATGGTCGTGGCGTGTCCTGGGTCAAGCCGGAGGCAGGAGTTCACTCAAGGGCAGAAGGCGCGAGTCTTCGACCGCCGCCGTGCGGTGTCCGATGCCGGCGAGGTAAGCGTCGTGACTGGCGAAGGCCAGGAAGGATGCGACGCTGCTTTGGCGAACCAGCATCGCCCTGTCCCACGTCTCGTCTTCCGGCCCGATCAGGAATGGGCCGCCAGCGCAGAGCAGCAGGAGTTCACCACCGCTGTCGTGCAAAAACGGAAGGGTATGCCGAATATACCGGTCGAACGCTTCCGCACCGCTGATCGGCTCCGGCGGCGCGAGCTCCGGATGAGCCGAGTAATCGGCTATCGCGCGGAATCTCAGAAGGTTCAGCATGATGATGCTGCCTTCGAAACCGCGCTGGACGAATAGTTTGCCGGTGCTCGGCGTCGGTTCGAGATAATTGACCTTCGCGAGGACGCTCACAGCCTCTCCTTTTCATTATCCGTTGTCCCGCTGGACTGCCGCTCGGAGCCGAACGCCAGATGCAGGGCGTACTCCCGGACGTCTTGCGGCCATGTGGCGACCCACCGCTCCAGACCGGAGCGATCATCGGCAAAGAGAGCGCGGTTCGCCTCCTCATAGCCAGGCAGATCACCGGCGATCGCTTGCATGAACTGGTACGCGGCCTCTTGGGCCGCGCGGCGCTGCCGCCGCGTTCCGCCGTCTCGCCCGGCCTCATCCACCAGCCTTCTCAGGACGGCGGACGCACCGCCCGGCTGATCGGCCAGCCATTCCCAGTGCCTCGGCAACAGCGTCACCTCACGCGAGATGACCCCTAATTTCGGCCGTCCTCGACCTCTCGGTTCAGAACCCCCATCGCATGCGGGTTCCGGCATCTCGTCCGCTTGGGGCCGATAGCGCCCGGCGACGGGTCGAGGTGGGCGGGACAGCCTCTCGATAACCTCGGCCTTGCCGCCTCGGAGGTCCAGATCGATGACGCGGCCCGTCGTGTCATCGAAGACGAGGACCATGGTCGAGGAATCTCTTTCCGTCGCCGCTTTTACAGTCAGAGCCACTTCGATCAGCGGACCGGACGACAGGCGCTGCTGGTCGCAGAAGGCCGTACAGGGTTTCGACAGCGCATTAGACACGGGCGGACACCAAGGCCGGAGAATGGCTTTTATTACCCGGGTAGATATTCTATGTCAATAACACCCGGGTGTTATGTGTCGGGTATCGTCTCCGATGATGCCGGTGCCGACCTACGGATCTGGCCGTGCGGAGGGGCGAGGAACTCTCAGCCCGAGTCGCCACCCACCTAGACGTTCGGAGACGGCACTTCGTCGGTATCGACGACCGTGGCTCTCCGCACCCGGCAAGTATTTTTTCTCTGCTCTACGCTGTGGCGCTACGCCATCTGAATACTTGTTGAAGCGCCCCATTTTCTTCCTTTTCTAATCATCCCCGTTGCCAATCGCGTGTCGCGATTGGCCCTCCGACGGGGACGATCGTGGCACTTGCTCCACTCCATTCCGAGGCCTTCTCACGCGGCGCGCGCATGCTGCGCACCGCGCTTGGGCCCGCGATCGCCGCTTTCCTTGAAGACCCGTCGATCGTTGAGGTGATGCTCAATCCCGACGGTCGGCTCTGGATCGATCGGCTGTCGGGAGGCCTGGAGGATACCGGGCGAACCATGTCGGCCGCCGACGGCGAGCGGATCGTGCGCCTGGTCGCGCATCATGTCGGCGCCGAGGTCCATGCCGAGCGCCCGCGAGTCTCGGCCGAGCTGCCCGAGACGGGGGAGCGGTTCGAGGGCCTTCTCCCACCTGTCGTCACGGCTCCGGCTTTTGCAATCCGCAAACCCGCCGTCGCCGTCTTCACGCTCGACGACTACGTCGCCGCCGGCACCATGACCGCGGGCCAGGCAGCGTCGCTGCGCGAGGCCGTTGCCTCCCGCAAGAACATCCTGGTCGCCGGCGGGACCGGCACCGGCAAGACCACGCTCACCAACGCGCTCCTGGCCGAGATCGCGGGGACCAGCGATCGCGTGGTGCTGATCGAGGATACGCGCGAGCTGCAATGCCGCGCGCCGAACCTGGTAGCGATGCGGACCAAGGATGGGGTCGCCTCGCTCTCCGACCTGGTCCGCTCGTCCCTGCGTCTGCGGCCCGACCGTATCCCCATCGGTGAGGTGCGCGGCGCCGAGGCGTTGGATTTGCTCAAAGCCTGGGGGACCGGACACCCCGGCGGGATCGGCACGATCCACGCCGGCACCGCGCTCGGCGCGATTCGCCGCCTCGAACAGCTCATCCAGGAAGCCGTCGTCACCGTCCCCAAGACGCTGATCGCCGAGACCATCGATCTCGTCGCGGTGCTGCGCGGCCGCGGCGGCGAACGCCGCCTCTCCGAACTCGCCCTCATCGCCGGTCTCGATCCCGCCACCGGCGATTACCGCGTCCAACCCGCCGAGGCGGGCGGCGATCTCGGAGACCCCTCATGATCCGTGTTCTCGCCACCGCCCGCCGGATGCACCGGCGCGCCCTCGACGTCATCACCTTCGCTGCGCTCTCGCTGGCCTTCGCTCCGGCGGCCTATGCCTCTGGCTCCTCCATGCCGTGGGAGACGCCGCTCAACTCCATCCTGGAGTCGGTGCAAGGCCCGGTCGCGAAGATCATCTCGGTGATCATCATCACGGTGACCGGCCTGACCCTCGCCTTCGGCGACACCTCCGGCGGCTTCCGCCGGCTGATCCAGATCGTGTTCGGCCTCTCGATCGCCTTCGCCGCGTCGAGCTTCTTCCTGTCCTTCTTCAGCTTCTCCGGCGGAGCGCTGATCTGATGGCCGCGATCGTCGATCCCGACGTGCCCGGCTTCTTCGCGCCGGTCCATCGCGCGCTCACCGACCCGATCCTGATGGGCGGCGCGCCGCGGACCGTCGCGATCGCCAACGGCACGCTCGCGGCGGCGATCGCGCTCGGCCTCCGTCTCTGGATACCCGGCGCGCTCATCTGGGCCGTCGGGCACGCCGCAGCGGTCTGGGCCGCAAAGCGCGACCCGCAGTTCGTCGACGTGGTTCGCCGTCACCTTCGCTATCCCGCACATCTGGGGGTCTGAGGCGGCCATGCTGAACCTTGCCGAATATCGCCATCGCCCCTCCGGCCTCGCTGACTTCCTGCCCTGGGCGGCGCTCGTTGGAGAGGGCGTGGTCATCAACAAGGACGGCTCGTTTCAGCGCACGGCGCGGTTTCGCGGGCCGGACCTCGACAGCGCGACACCGGCCGAGCTGGTCGGCGTCACCGCACGGCTGAACAACGCGCTCCGCCGCCTTGGCTCCGGCTGGGCGATCTTCGTCGAGGCGCAGCGGATCGCCGCCCAGACCTATCCCCATTCGATCTTTCCCGATCCGGCCTCGGCCCTGGTCGATCTCGAACGGCAGGACGCTTTCGAGGAAGCGGGCGCGCATTTCGAGAGCCGCTACTTCCTCACCTTCGTGTGGTTGCCGCCGGCCGAGGACGCGTCCCGGATCGAAGGCTTCCTTTACGAGGGCCGCTCGCAGAGCGGCGTCGATCCATGGGAGCTGCTGCGCGGCTTCGTCGATCGGACCAACCGCGTCCTGCAACTGGTCGAGGGCTTCATGCCCGAGGTCGCCTGGCTCGACGACGGCGACACGCTGACCTACCTGCACTCGACCATCTCGACCCGCCAGCAGCGGGTGCGCGTCCCCGAGACGCCGATGCACCTCGACGCGCTCCTGGCCGATGAGCCGCTCGCCGGCGGGCTCGAGCCGCGGCTTGGGTCGCACCACCTCCGCACGCTGACCATCGTCGGCTTCCCGACCGCGACCCACCCCGGAATCCTCGACGAGCTGAATCGCCTGGCCTTCCCCTATCGCTGGTCCACCCGCGCGATCCTGCTCGACAAGACCGAAGCGGTGAAGCTGCTGACCAAGATCCGGCGGCAGTGGTTTGCCAAGCGCAAGTCGATCGCCGCCATCGTCAAGGAAGTGATGACGAACGAGGCGTCGACACTGGTCGACTCCGACGCGGCCAACAAGGCGGCCGACGCGGACCTGGCGCTGCAGGAGCTCGGCACCGACGATGTGGGGCAGGCCTACATCACCGCGACCGTCACGGTCTGGGACGAAGAGCCCGGCCTCGCGGCCGAGAAGCTGCGCCTCATCGAGAAAGTCATCCAGGGCCGCGACTTCACCTGCATGCCGGAAGGGGTGAACGCGCTGGAGGCGTGGCTCGGGTCCATCCCCGGGCACGCCTATGCCAACGTCCGACAGCCGCCGGTCTCGACGCTGAACCTCGCCCATATGATTCCGCTGTCGGCTGTGTGGGCGGGGCCGGCAAGGGACGAGCATTTCCAGGCTCCGCCGCTGCTGTTCGGCAAGACTGAGGGTTCGACGCCGTTTCGGTTGAGCCTGCATGTCGGCGATGTCGGGCACACCCTGATCGTCGGGCCGACCGGCGCCGGCAAATCGGTGCTGCTGTCGCTGATGGCGATGCAGTTCCGCCGCTATCGCAACAACCAGATCTTCGCCTTCGATTTCGGCGGCTCAATCCGCACCGCCGCGCTCGCCATGGGCGGCGACTGGCACGATCTCGGTGGCAGCCTCTCCGCGGGGTCGGAGCATTCCGTGTCGCTCCAACCGCTGGCGCGGATCGACGCCCAGGCCGAGCGCGCCTGGGCGGCGGAGTGGGTGGCGGCGATCCTCGCCAAGGAAGGCGTCACCATCGATCCGACTGCAAAGGAGCATGTCTGGTCGGCGTTGACGTCTCTGGCGTCCTCGCCCGTGGGCGAGCGCACCATCACAGGCCTCGCGGTGCTGCTGCAATCGACGGCGCTGAAGCAGGCGCTCCAGCCTTATTGCGTCGGCGGTCCCTCCGGCCGGTTGCTCGATGCCGAGGTCGAACAGCTCGGTTCCGCCTCGGTCCAGGCCTTCGAGACCGAGGGGCTGATCGGCGCCGGCGCGGCGCCCGCCGTGCTGACCTATCTGTTTCATCGCATCGAGGGCCGTCTCGACGGTCGCCCGACGCTGCTCATCATCGACGAAGGCTGGCTGGTCCTCGATGACCCCGCATTCGCGCAGCAGCTCCGCGAGTGGCTGAAGACCCTGCGCAAGAAGAACGCCTCCGTCGTCTTCGCCACGCAGTCGCTCTCCGACATCGACGGCAGCAACATCGCGCCCGCCATCGTCGAGAGCTGCCCGACCCGCATCTTCCTGCCGAACGAACGCGCGATCGAGCCGCAGATCACGGCGATCTATCGGCGCTTCGGCCTCAACGATCGCCAGATCGAGATCCTCGCGCGGGCGACGCCCAAGCGCGACTACTACTGCCAGTCGCGACGCGGCAATCGCCTGTTCGAGCTGGGGCTCGGTCCCGTCGCGCTTGCCTTCTGCGCGGCCTCGTCGAACGCCGACCACGCCGCGATCGAGCGCGTCACCGCCGAGAATGGCCGCGAGGCCTTCACGCCCACCTGGCTCGCCGACCGCGAGCTTCTGTGGGCAGCCGATCTCATTCCCGACCTGACCAATCTGGAGACGTCATCATGATCAAGCTGCGCCATCTGGCGGCGGCAAGCGCCGTCGCATTGTCGCTGGGCATTGCCGCGCCGCCGGCATCGGCGCAGTGGATCGTCTACGACCCGACCAACTTCAGCCAGAACGTGCTGACGGCCGCGCGCGAGCTGCAGCAGATCACCAACCAGATCACGATGATCAACAACCAGGCGACGAGCCTGATCAATCAGGCCCGCAATCTCGCCAACCTGCCGATGTCGACGCTGACCCAGCTTCAGTCGTCGATCGCCCAGACCCAGTCGCTGCTCAGCCAGGCGCAGAACATTTCGTTCAATGTGCAGCGCATTCAGACCGCCTACTCGACCAGCTATGGCGCGGCGGCGGGCACGGGCTCGACCACGACAATGGTCGCCAATGCCCAACAGCGATGGCAGAATTCGGTCGGCGCCTTCGAGGACAGCCTGAAGGTTCAGGCCGGCGTCGTCGGCAACATCCCCACCAACTCCAGCGCCATGACCTCGCTGGTGACGGCCAGCCAGAGCGCGACGGGCGCGCTGCAGGCCGCCCAGGCCGGCAACCAGCTTCTGGCGCTGCAATCCCAACAGCTTTCCGATGTCGTTGCAGTGCTGTCGGCGAAGAGCCGCGCCGATGCTCTGGAGCAGGCGCGCGTTGCCGCCGCCGAGGCGCAGGGCCAGCAGAACTACAAGACCTTCTCGACGCGCTCCGGCTATGTGCCGGGCAACGTCACCATGTTCAGCGGCAACTAAGGTGGCGTGATGCTGGGCCGGTCGGAGATTTTCCGCGCCGCCGCGATCGTCGCCCTGATCGCGTGCTTCATCGCGGCGCTCGTCACGATCAATCGGCGTCCCTCCGCGCCCGCTGCCGACGAGACCTCGCCGACCACCATCGCCCCGGCATCTGATGACCTCTCGGCCGAGCTGCGCCGTTGCAGCGCGCTTGGCCCACAGGACGCCGAAGACCCGCATTGCGTGGCGGTCTGGGAGGAGAACCGCCGGCGATTCTTCGGCAGGCCGGCGCGGCCGTTGCCGTCATCGCCCCCGGGCGGCGCCGCGCCGGCCACTCCTTCGTCAGGAGACGCGCGATGAACAACGTCGGCGTCATCGATACCTTTCTCAACACCTTCACCACCTACATCGATTCCGGATTCGGGCTAATCAAGGGCGAGGTCGGCTATCTTTCCTCCACCCTGATCGTCATCGACATCACGCTCGCCGGTCTATTCTGGGCCTGGGGCGCCGACGAGGACATCCTCCAGCGCCTGGTCAAGAAGACACTCTACATCGGCTTCTTCGCCTTCATCATCACCAACTTCAATAATCTCTCGGCCATCGTCTTCAACAGCTTCGCCGGCCTCGGTCTGAAGGCGGGCGGTTCGTCGATCTCGACCGCCGACTTCCTGCGGCCGGGCAAACTCGCCCAGGTCGGGCTCGACGCCGGTCAGCCGCTGCTCGACGCCGCCAGCCAGATGATGGGTTTCACCAGCTTCTTCGCGAACTTCGTGCAGATCGCGGTGCTGATGGTCTCCTGGCTGCTGGTGCTGATCGCCTTCTTCATCCTCGCGGTGCAGCTCTTCGTCACGCTGATCGAGTTCAAGCTGACGACCCTCGCCGGCTTCATCCTCATTCCCTTCGCGCTCTTCAACAAGACCGCGTTTCTCGCCGAGAAGGTGCTTGGCAACATCGTGGCCTCCGGCGTGAAGGTGATGGTGCTGGCCGTCATCGTCGGCATCGGCACCGGGCTCTTCTCGCAGTTCACCCAAACCTATGCCGGCGGCCAGCCGACGATCGAGCAGGCGCTCTCCGTCGTGCTCGCGGCGCTCGCCATGCTCGGCCTCGGCATCTTTGGCCCAGGCATCGCTACGGGCCTGGTCTCCGGCGCGCCGCAGCTCGGTGCGGGTGCCGCGGTCGGGACTGGCCTTGCCGTCGCCGGCACGGCGATGGCCGGCGCCGGAGCGCTCGGCCTGGCCGGAAGGGGAGCGATGGCGGCAGCCTCGGGCACGGCCGCCGCCGCCCGTGGCGGCGCGGCGATGGCTGGCGGCGCTTCCTCCGCCTACAGCGTGGCCTCGGCCGGCCGCTCCGGCGTCTCGGGCGTGGCCGCCGGTCTTGGCGGGGTCGGC
Organism: Gluconacetobacter diazotrophicus PA1 5; assembly: GCF_000021325.1. GTDB lineage: Bacteria > Pseudomonadota > Alphaproteobacteria > Acetobacterales > Acetobacteraceae > Gluconacetobacter > Gluconacetobacter diazotrophicus. Next base: position 3,095,368 of record NC_011365.1, read on the forward strand.
CGGGCCGCCGCGTCTTCAGCGGTAGCGCCTATTCGCCGTGCGGCGGGCCGCGCCGCCGGCTCGATGCGCGAAAGCTTCGCCGCCGGCGCCCGGTCCAGTTTCGCTGCAACCGGCGGCTCATCCACCCAAGGCACGGTCGGCGGCGCGCAGACTGCGGGCGGCAGCGGCGCGACCGATGCCGGCTCGAACCCGTCGGGGCCGCCCGCCTGGGCCCGTCGCATGAAGCAGAACCAGTCGATGGCGCGCGGCGCGCAGACCGCCGCCCAGGTTCTCAAGTCCGGCGATAGCCATGGCGGCGGCCATTCCGTCGATCTCTCGGGAGGAGAATGAGCATGGCGATCTTCCGCCGCGCGTCGGTCCGCTACGGCCGCACACCTGAGCCTGAAACCCCATACCAGCGCGCCGCCCAGGCTTGGGACGATCGCATCGGCTCGGCCCGCGTGCAGGCGAAGAACTGGCGGCTGATGGCCTTCGGCTCGCTGGCGCTCTCCCTGGGCTTGGCTGGCGGTCTCGTCTGGCAATCGACCAATGGCAGCATCGTCCCCTGGGTGGTGCAAGTCGACAAGCTCGGCCAGGCCCAAGCCGTCGCACCCGCGACCGCGGACTACGCGCCCAGCGATCCGGAAATCGCCTGGTATCTCGCCCATTTCATCCAGATCGTCCGTTCGCTGCCGGCCGATCCGATCATCGTGCGGCAGAACTGGCTCCAGGCCTACGACTTCACCACCACCTCGGGTTCGCAGGCGCTCAACGACTATGCCCGCGCCAATGATCCGTTCGCCAAGCTGGGCCATCAGCAGATCGCCATCGACGTCTCGAGCGTGATCCGCGCCTCACCGTCGAGCTTCCGGGTCGAATGGGTCGAGCACCGCTATCAGGACGGCGCGCTCGCCGACACCTCGCGCTGGACAGCCATTCTCACCGTGGCGATCCAGCCGCCGACCACCGCCGACGCGCTCCGCAAGAACCCGCTCGGCATCTACGTCACCGCCATCAACTGGTCGAAGGAGCTGGGACAATGACCCCGCCGATTTCCATGGAAGCCGGCGGTCCGGCTTCACGTCTTTCAGTCTCTCAGCAGGACCGGCAAGGAGGGATTACGCCTTTCCGTAAAGCCGGCCTTGCGGCTTTGCTGCTCTCCGTGTCAGCGCTCGGCGGCTGCGCACACAAGTTCATCCCGCCGGACATCAACTATGACAGCGCGACGCTGGCGAATCTCACCGTCGATCCGCCCGCGCCGGTCAAGATCGTCGAGCTGCCCAAGCCCTTACCCTTGCCGGGTCAATTGAAGCCGCTCAACACGGGCAAGCCCGTCCCGGAGGCGCCCGATCCCACCGTGCGCGTCAACCAGGCGAATGCGGCCGCCCGCATCCAGCCAGTTCGCAATGGCTTCATCAACGCCGTGCAGGTCTATCCCTATTCGGCGGGTGCGCTCTATCAGGCCTACACCGCACCGGGCGAGATCACCGACATCGCGCTGCAGGAGGGCGAGCAACTCGTCGGCACCGGCCCGGTCGCCGCCGGCGACACGGTACGTTGGATCATCGGCGACACGGAGAGCGGCGCGGGCGCGACCAAGAAGATCCACATCCTCGTCAAGCCGACGCGGCCTGACTTGGTGACGAACCTCGTCATCAACACCGATCGACGGACCTATCTACTTGAGCTGCGCTCGACCGAGAAAACCTACATGGCCTCGGTCTCCTGGCAGTACCCGGAAGACCAGCTCATCGCGCTGCGCCAGCAGAATGCCGCGGCCGAGACGGTCGCGCCGATAGCCACCGGCGTCGACCTTGCCGCGATCAACTTCCGCTATGCGATCGAGGGCGATAACCCCGCCTGGCGACCGCTGCGCGCCTTCGACGATGGTCAGAAGGTCTACATCGAGTTCCCGTCCGGCATCCGCCAGGGCGAAATGCCGCCGCTCTTCGTCATCGGGCCCGCCGGCGGCTCCGAGCTGGTGAATTACCGGGTCCGGCAGAACTACTACATCGTCGATCGCCTGTTTGCCGCGGCCGAGTTGCGCCTCGGAGACAAGGACAGCGAGCGGCGGGTCCGCATCGTCCGCACCGACGGAAGGCCGCGGTCATGACGGACGAGCCGGAAGAACAACAGCCGGCGCCGACGCCGGTCGTGCCGCCCGACCTGCGGCTCAGGGGCGAACGACCGCGCGTCACGCGTCTCTCTCGCAAGGTGCTGATCACGCTCGGAGGGGTGTCTGCGCTCACCGTGGCCGGCGCACTTGGCTACGCGCTTCAGACCCACAACAAGGGACAGTCCGGCCAAGAGCTGCTCAGCACCCAGAACCGCCCCTCAGCCGAGGGGCTGGCTGGCCTGCCAAAGGACTACACGGGCCTGCCGCGCCAGGCGCCCCCGCTCGGGCCGCCGCTGCCTGGCGATCTTGGCAAGCCGATCTTGAACGCCGGCGCGGCGCCCAACACCACGGTCCCAGCGACCACGCCCGATCCGGCGGCGCAGCGCCTTGCCCAAGAGACCGAGGCGGCGCGTGTCAGCCGCCTGTTTGCGCAGACCAACGAGCAACCCCAGCCAGTCGGCCTCGTCACGCCTCCGGCGGCGGGGACGCAGAGCGGGCCATCGCCCGCGCCGCCCGTCGACGCCGGCTCCGCGCAGAACATGCAGGACCGCAAGACCGCGTTCCTCAACACCACGCCGGACAAGCGGACGGTCAGTCTCGACCGTCTCGAAGCCAAGGCTTCGCCCTATGTCGTGCAGGCAGGAACGGTGATCCCGGCGGCGCTCATCACGGGCATCCGTTCCGACCTTCCCGGCCAAATCACCGCCCAAGTGACCGAGCCCATCTATGATTCTCCGACCGGCCAATACCTGCTGATCCCGCAGGGGGCGAAGCTGATCGGCCAGTACGACAGCTCGGTCGCCTTCGGCCAGAGCCGCATCCTCCTTGTCTGGACACGCATCATTATGCCGGACGGCAATTCGATCGTGCTGGAGCGCCAGCCTGGCGCTGACACGCAGGGCTATGCCGGCCTCGAGGACGAAGTCGACAACCATTGGGGCATGCTCTTTAAGGCGGCAGTGCTCTCGACTTTGCTCAGCGTCGGCGCTGAGGCGGGCACGAGCCAGGACGAGAACAACCTGGTGCAGGCGATCCGGAGCGGCGCGTCGAACAGTATCAGTCAGACCGGCCAGCAGATCGTGCAGCGCCAGCTCAACATCCAGCCGACGCTGACGATCCGCCCGGGCTTCCCGGTGCGCGTGATCGTCACGCGCGACCTGGTGCTCGCGCCGTACGACCAAGGAGGGAGGCCATGAGCAAATTGAAACTTGGACCCTTCACAGAGGACAAGCCCGTCAAAGTAAGTGTTGAACTTCCCGCCGGAGTCCACCGTGATCTCGTCGCCTATGCTGAGACGCTTGGTAGGACAACAGGTCAAGCTGTGCCCGATCCGGTGAAATTGATTGTCCCGATGATCACGCGATTCATGGCGACCGATCGAGCGTTCACCAAGGCTCGGCGCGACCAGAGTCAGATCAGGGGCTGATCGGCGGAAAGATCAGGATAGCGTTCGCGTAGCATCTTCAAGAACGGAGACAGGGACGGATTGCTGTTTGCTTGCCGCCAATAGGACCGGAAAGTGAAGCGCATCGGTCCGTCCAAATCATGCACCTCGCGAAAACTCACGCCGCTTTGGGCGGATCCGATCGCGCCTTCCAGCGCCAGCAGAAGGCCCCAGCCGAGGCTGACCAACGTTAGAGCGTGATGATTTCGGTCTGAATCGGAATATGGGTACCCAGATTGCCGAAAATCTGATTCAACATGCTGTCTGGATTGGAGGCCAGCATGGATGGCGCGTCCTTATTCGATGGATCTTCGCGACCGGGTTGTGGCAGCCGTGGAGACAGACGGCCTCTCCTGCCACGAGGCCGCGAAGCGCTACGGTGTAGCACCCAGCACCGCGATCCGGTGGATGCAGAGCTTTCGGCGGACCGGCAGCGTTTCCCCTGGCCAGATGGGCGGCCACAAGCCGAAACGGCTGACGGGTGCGCATCGGGAATGGCTGATCGAGCGTTGCAAGGCGGGGGGCTTTACCCTGCGGGGCTTGGTCGCAGAACTTGCCGGGCGCGGGCTCAGGGTCGATTATCGCTCTGTGTGGGTCTTCGTCCACGACGAGGGGCTCAGCTTCAAAAAAAACACTCGTCGCAGCCGAACAGGACCGTCCTGATGTCGCCCGACACCGGGCGCGATGGCAAAAATACCAACACCTCATAGATCCCGCCCGCCTGGTGTTCATCGATGAAACCTGGACCAAAACCAATATGGCGCCGCTACGCGGCTGGGCGCCGCGTGGCGAACGGCTCCGGGCCAAAGTGCCTTGGGGTCATTGGAACACCATGACCTTTATTGCCGCCCTGCGGGTCGATCGGATCGATGCGCCGTGGCTGCTCGATGGTCCGATCAACGGCGAAAGCTTCCGCATCTACGTCGAGAATGAACTCGTGCCGACGCTCAGGCCTGGTGACATCGTGATCGCTGACAACCTCGGCAGCCACAAAAACAAGGCAGCACGCGCAGCCATCCGACAGGTCGGCGCGCGCCTGATCCTCCTGCCAAAATACTCCCCAGACCTGAATCCCATTGAACAGGTCTTTGCCAAGCTCAAGCACCTGCTCCGCAAGGCCGCGGCTCGAAGCCGCGACGCAGTCAGTTCAACCATCGGCGAACTCCTGCGCAGCTACGCTCCCAGCGAATGCGCCAATTATTTCATAAACTCAGGATATGGACCAACCTAAAATCATCACGCTCTAGCAGGCGGTCGAGGCTTACGTCGTGTCGAAGGACGCGCAACGAGTCGGACATGCCTCCGTTGCTGCGCAGAAGCTTGTTGAACTCCGGCCCCGGACCGCGCAACGGCAACAGCAGCGGCTCACGCCTCAGATCGTGCCAATGCACGACCTCCCGATCATTGAATGGGTGAGTGTCGGGCACCGCCACAACCACGCGCTCGCTCCAGACCGACAATGACCTATCTTGCCAGCTTTGCTCGCCCTCGGCCACGAACGCGACATCAATCGTCGCATTGGCGAGATCAGAAATGAGATGATCGCTTGATCCGTCAACCAGCTGGGCTTCTACTTCCGGGAAGCGACGCCTGTATTCGATCAGCGTCGCCCGTAAATTGCCGACGGCCAGCGACGTATGAACCCCAATCGTCAGCCGGCCGCTCTCACCGCGCGATCGGGTCTTCAACCGGACCGTGATCGCCTCGACTTCTTCGATGATACGTTTCGCCGCTTCGAGAAACTCCTGGCCTTCAATGGTGGGGCGTGTCCCGCCGTTGGTTCGCTCGAAGAGTACCGACCCGAGGCAATATTCTAGATCTCGTAAGCGGCGGCTAAGAGTGGACTGACGAATATTGATGACTTCCGCCGCCTGTCTCAAGCTGCGATGCTGAGACGCAATGACCGCCAATCTCAAATCTCGAAATTCGACCAAGTCTGTCGAGGCTCTTGTCTGGACTTCCGCATGAACATCGTTGGTCCGCGAGGACGGCTTGCCCTCAACCCCTGCCTGCGCGGCCTGCCTCAGCGTTGGCTCGCGATCAGACATCAGCTTATTGATGCATCGGGGGTGGGGAAAAAAGGTTCAGCAGACTGTGAGGGGCATTCTCGCCGAAGCACAGCTTCAGGTTTCGCTCCGCTTCCGCGGCAGCGGATGCACTCCTAAGAAACAACTCCACCTCATAAGCACGCAGCGCGGCTTCCATATCTCCAGAATTTGCAGCGATGGATTTGCCGAGCTCAGCGCCATCGAACATGGCGAGGTTTGCCCCTTCTCCCGCGAAGGGCGACATCAAATGCGCTGCATCGCCGAGGAGGGTGACGCCAGGGACCCGATCCCAAGTGTGATTGACCGGAAGAGCATAGATTTTGCGTGGTATGGGGTCGGTCTCACCATCGGTAATAAGCGCCGTCAGCCCAGGAGCCCATCCCTCGAATTCCTTGGCGACCTGCGCCCGTGCGGTGGTCGCATCCGAGAAATCGATGCGGTCCAGCCAGTCTTCCGGTTTGTTCAGCGCCACATAGGTATGCAGAACACCATCGGCCTCCCGGTGGGCCAGAATCCCCTTTTCCGGAGCGAGCGCGAAAAGGGCGCCGGCGCCGACTGCATCGGCGCTTGCCTCGTGACGGACGTCGGCGTCAAACAGGTAGGTTTCGATGAATGAGGTTCCGACATAGGCCGGCCTCGCCGTCGAAAGAAGCGACCGGACTTTCGACCAGGCGCCATCGGCGCCGACCAGAATGTCGCTCGTTATGGTCCCACCATCGCTGAAAGTCAGCAGATGCCGTCCGCTCCCGAGCGGAGACACGGAAGCGAGTCTATGCCCCCACCGAATTGTGTCGGCAGGAAGCGAGTTGAGCAGAATCCGACGCAGGTCCCCTCGCTGGACCTCTGGACGGTTACCTGTCCCGTCATCGGGCTCATCCAGCAAGACGGTCCCGTGCTTATCGAGCACACGCGTCGCCTCGCCACCAGCGTGAATGATCGCGGTGAATTCGTCGAAGAGGTCCGCGGCCTTGAGCGCGAGCTGCCCGTTGTAGTCGTGAATGTCGAGTTGGCCGCCCTGCGTCCGTACGTTGGGCGAAGCTTCCGCCTCATAGATCGTCGAAGCGATACCGTGCACGTGGAGAACGCGGGCGAGCATCAGGCCGCCGAGCCCGGCGCCTATAATCGTGATTGGAGTGTTCACACGTCCTCCGCCGGCCAGAGCTTCAATCGCTGAAGAATATCCACCATCGCCTGGGCGAGACGCTTCGACCCGTTCACGCTGGGATGCGTGTCGTCGGGAGCCGCATATTTGGCCGCCAGGCGAGAGGGATCTGTTTCAGAGCGAACCGCCGCATCGAAGTCGACGACGTGGCCCGACCCGCGGATCCATGCGTTCAACACCAGACGCATGTCTTCTCGTTCGGGCTCGGCCAGCAGTTCGGGCGCGAGTGGCATGACGGTGGCGAGAATAACCCGCAGCCCTGCTGCCTGGGCACGGTCGATGAGTTCCTGGTATGCTTCGATTAGTTGGTTGACCGAAGGCATTTCGGCCATGGGCGCAATTCGGCCAGGAAGGCCCCAGTCGTTGCTGTTGTAGGCAATCACCAAGTGCGTGGCGCCGGCGGTTCCGAGCACATCCTCATCGAAACGGGACAACCCCGACCGCCCCCACGAAGGAGTCAGCGGCGGCGCGTCGAGACGAATGCGATTCCCCGCAATACCCCGATTGACGACGGCGATTTTCGCGTCGGCCGGCAGGAGAGCGGCCGTGTATTGCGGCCATCCCATGGCGGTGCTTGAACCGCCGAGGGCCACGATCACCGCTCGAGGCTTAACACCGGCGACCTCGATTGCGCGCAGAAACGGACCTCCCGCAGGAAGCGACCAGCCCGTTCCATCAGGCTCGCCCGCCGCACCGGTATTCGCGGCCGGAAATTCGCGGGATTCATCGATGGCTTCCGACGTCCCGCCGTCAAGCGGGAACGGGGATGCGCCCACGAAATCCCCGGGCGCGGACCGGCTGAACCTGAACCCGGCCGCCGTGGCATAGGGTGTCGGCTCGGGGAGGTAGAGATCGACAACGATCTCGTCACTGTGCCGGACGGTCAACGCGATGGGATCGGTCCGCCGCGACTCGCCGGGCGGGATCTCCGTCGAGGCGAGGCCGTCGAAGGCGACCTCGAAGAACTGGCCGCCGATTCCGATGGCGCCCCGTCCGATCCGGACGGCGGCGTCGCCGAAGCGATTGCTCAATTCCAGGCGAACGCGGCTGCCGTCGAGGCTTGCCGGCACGGTCATGCGGACAGTGGCGTTGGCAAAGCCCGGCTCGTCTTCTTCGCCGCGGAAATCGGTGACGGCCTGGGTCCATGTCGCGTGCCAAGGCAGAGCTTCAGTCATGAATTTATCCTTTCTTCCGAGGAGTTCGCCGAGGCCGAAAGGACGTTTTCATTCGCTTGTAATCAGGCTGGCTTTATCGAGTGTGTCGCGGCCGTCTCGATCGCCGCGATGACGCGGTGGAGCACGACAGCATCGTCGAATGTTGGCGCTGTGTGGGCGCCGTCGCGCAGATCACGGGCCATGCGCGCATAGTTGCGCGCGACGTTTCCAAGCGCGGGGTCCGACGGGAGGCCATCGAGATATGAAGCGGGAACCTCCAGCCGCTGGAACGCTTTCTCGTCACCGCGTGCGGCCTCGAGCGTGAGGGGCACGAGCTGGGCGTGCCCGAGGGGGCCCTTCACCCGGACATCCCCCTGCGTGCCGTTGATCTCCCACAACAGGCCCGCACCGTCTCGCGGCATGCCGCCGACGTAGTGGACCGAAATGGGCGCGCCGCTGGCAAGGACGCCGTTAACCAGCACTTGGTCGGCCGCGGTGACAGGTAACGTTTCATCGGTTCCCGCGACGACCGCCGTCGTGCGGCGGGTGGCCAATACCGAAGAAAGCTCTGCGATTGGGCCCAGCACCTCCGTCAATCCGGCAAGGGTATGCCCGACCGGAATTGTGAGCATGGTCGCGCCGCTGGCCTTGTCGAGAAGGTAGGCGCCATTTTTCTTGTCCGGAACGATGCCCCCCCAGCCGCCGCCGCGCGCGATCAACGTCGTCGACAGCACCTCGCCGATGAAGCTTTCGGCTATCAATTGCTTCAGATACTGAATCTCGGGCGCGACACGGGCCTGCGTGCCGACCACGCCCAGCACGCCCTTCGCCTTGGCGAGCGCTGCGATCTCCTCGGCCTCGGCGAGCCCGTTACCGAGCGGCCATTCGCAGTAGACGTGCTTGCCTGCTTCGATGGCCGCCCTGGAGATTTCGAGGTGATGCGGCACCTTCACCGTGACGGCGACGATGTCCACCTCTGCGTCCGCCACCAATTGGGCGACATTCGCATAGGCTCTCGGCAGACCGATTTCAGCAGCGGCACGCTCGGCGCTCTCCAAGCTGGTGTTGGCGACGCCCGCAATCTCGAAGCTGTCAGATAGCGCGCGCAGCGCCGGCACATGAGCGCGCGCGGCCCAACTCCTGCCGGGCTGGAGGCCTACAACACCAACGCGGAAACGCCTCGCAACCATTGCTTTCATCCTTCATGACCCGGCGCACTCGAACGCCGGCGACGAGCGTGGAACGGCATTCCATGATGGAACGAAATTCCATAAATGTCAACTTGGAACGGCGTTCCATTTGTGTCACAAAAGGTGATGGGCAAGAAACCGCGCACCGCTCAACGACGGCAGGGATCGCTCTCTCGGGAGCGGATCATCGAAGCGTCTATTGAAATCCTGGACAGCGACGGGGAGGAGGGCCTGACATTCCGTGCCCTGTCCGACCGGCTGGCCACTGGCCCGGGCGCAATTTACTGGCACATCGACAACAAGAGTGAACTGCTGACCGCTGCCTGTGACTCTATCATCGCCCGTGCGGTTGACGTGCCCGTGGTCGGGATGCCCCCAGAAGCGGTCATCCGCGCGCTCGCGCTGGGCCTGTTCGACACAATCGACGCCCATCCGTGGGTTGGATCGGCGCTCACGCGCGCGCCGGGGCAAATGCCTATGGTGCGCATCCTTGAACGCATAGGCCAGCAGATTCGCGCTCTTCACGTTGCGGATGAAGAAGAGTGGCCAACGGCATGCGCGCTGCTCAACTACATCGTCGGCGTCGGTCGTCAGAATGCTGCTAATGCGCAGTTCACGCGCGCGCGCGACCTCGACAGGTCTGCTTTCCTGGGGTCGCTTGCGACGACATGGTCTCAACTTGATCGGAATGATTATCCGTTTACGTGTGATGTTGCTGATCAGTTGCAAGATCATGATGACCGCGCGGATTTTCTTGCGGGCATCAACCTCTTTCTCAGTGGCCTTCGCTCGTCCACCTAGTGATCAAGCAGCGCTACGCCCGGTTTCGCAACCTTCCGGCAGTGGCAATCCTTCGATAATCAGCGACGCTTGCCGGCTGCCCGTACCGCTGCCGGAGAAAGGCCCAGAGCTAGGCCGCAAACCTATTAGCTGGTGCGGAGGTAAGGGCAACCGAACAGCAATCGCATCGGCTTCTTCGATGATGCGTTTGGCCGCTTCGAGAAACTCTTGGCCTTCGATGGTCGGTCGAGTCCCGCCATTGGTCTGCTAGTCCGCGTGAGCGCGCGCCTGGACAGTGCGATGCGCAGCCGCCGTGTTCGCGAGTATCTATTGCGCTACGGGATCAGATTGCATGCCGGTCCCCATCCAGTGCAAATCAGACCTGTGAGCAACCGGGGCGGCGGGCCCGGCGCTACCGTCATGGCTGATGAGAACTGCGCCGAGCGCCACCACACAGCAGGCAACAATGCGCCAGGTCGTGAGCCGCTCGCTCAGAAAGATACGGCCGATCAGCGCGGCGAATACGACGCTGGTTTCACGGAGCGCCGATACCGATGCCATTGGCCCCCACGACATGGCAAAGATCACAATACCATAGGCAACGAACGATACGATCCCGCCACCGGCGGCGATCGCCGTCTCTCGTCGATCGCGCACGAGGCTGCGCCAGTCGCGCAAGACCGCATAGACGGGCGGCGCCATCACGCCCCACAGCAGGCACATCCAGACCGTATAGCCGATCGGCGAGCCGGACAGACGGACGCCGATGCCATCGGTCACGCTATAGGCGGCGATGAAGCATCCCGTTCCAAACGCGTAGGGAAGGCTGCCCCATCCGATTGTTCGCCCCTGTAAAGCGAGCGATACGATCCCTCCGGAAACGAGCATGACGCCGAAAGCGCCGATCGGATCGGGGAATTCGCCCGCGAACAGCATCGCTCCGATCGATACGAGAACCGGCGAGGAGCCGCGCGAGATCGGGTAGGTTTGCCCGAGATCTCCGCTCCGGTAAGTTCGCACCAAAAAGAGATTGTAGCCGACATGGAGCAGCGCTGAGAGGAGCGCATATTCCCAGCTGGCTTTTGCTGGAGCTGGAACGAAGGGAGCCAACCCCGCGCAAACGATCGCGATCGCCACACACATTATCGTCATTGACCAGAGACGGTCAGAACCGGCGCGCAACAATGCATTCCAGCTCGCATGCAAGAGCGCGGCTAGCAGGACGATCAAGCTGATACCGATGGACATCTCGCCACCTAGCTACTGTTCGAGAGGTTTGGGTAGCGCTGGCGGAGGACAGCCGGAAGGGCGCCAACGTCGGATTGCCATTCGCTTGGTGCAAGTAGGCCGCGAAGTTCAGTCGCGTCGGTCCATCTCCATTGTGGACCTCCTTGTACACGAGACCCTCGTGGCGAACGCCTAACGGCTGGCGCGATCCACCGTGCCAACCTCCTTGGCGAAGGCGAGCAGGAGCATGCCGAGCCGAGCTGGCTGCTCCTGTTGAATCCAGTGACCCGCGCCATCGATCAGCTCGATCTCACCCATCTTCGTCGTCGCCTTCGTTCTCATAAGCTCGAGCGCGCCAGGGGCCGAATAGGTGCCCCAATCGCTCTTGCCGCCGATGAAGAGCGACGGGACATCGATCGTCCTGCCCGAAAACAGCCGTAACTCAGCATTCAGGCCAGGATCGGAGACGACGCGATAAGCCTGCAGGGCGCCCTGAAACCCGGTGCGGCCATACTCGTCTGTGTAGACGCCCAGTTCCGGCTCCGTGAGCCATTTGCAGGCCTGGATCTCGGCGGCGGAGGGTTCGAATGGAGCCACCGTCTCGGGCATCGTCTTGCCGAGCTCCATGACGTAATAGGTGGGCATCTGCGCAAGGTCTGCAGCAGTTCGGCCCTTCAACGGATATGGCTTGTTTCCCGGCCAGTCGGCGCTCTTGAGGTAGAAAAACGCACGAAGAAACGCGTGCAGACCTCGAGGCGGGTGCCACATGTCGTCGTTCGCCTGCCGCGTGCTCAGGTATTGCTGATAATACTCTCTTGGCGGATCGAGCGCCGCCAGCGCGGCCGCCAGTTTTTGATTGTCATTATTCGGGGGGACCGAAGGTTCTACCTGCTCTGCAGTATCGAACGGAAACGCCGGCGGACCGGGGAACGGCGCGCTCATCAGCACCACCGAGGGAAAGACGTCGGGTCGGGCGAGCGCACAATAGGCCGCCACGGGCGAGCCGAAGTCGTGCCCGACCAGCATCGCCGTGCGCCGATACCCCAACGCCGAGACCAGTCCGAGGGCATCACGCGTCATGTTCAATAAGCTGAAGGGCTCCAGCGGGGCGTCATAGCCGTCGGCCCAGCCGGTCGTGCGGCCATAGCCCCGCTGGTCGGGCGCCACGACATGGTACCCGGCGTCGGCCAGGATCGGGATCAGATGTCGCCAGCCATAAGCCAGATCTGGAAAGCCGTGCAGAAGCAGCGCGAGCGGCCGGCCGGGGCTTTCGAAACCGGCCTCGAGAATATGGACATCGAGGCCGTTGACCCCACGGATCATGCGCGAGCGGATTCCTTTGGGAAGCGTTCCCCCGCCATATGGCTGCGTCGTCAAATCAGTTCCTCCCATGGGGTTTGCGCGGGCGGGCCGAAGCGACGCCGCAACCAGGCTGGCCGCCCCCATGGCCAGGACGGTGCGTCGGGACGGCGATGGCTTGGATTGGTAGAGGGGCATCGCCAGGCTCCAAAATATGGCAATCGCCATAGTATGGTGATCACCATAGATGCGTCAAGCGAGGCGTGTTATATCGCCGGGATGACACGTAAGACTGACGCGCGCGCTCGTGCGATTGCCGCGGCCGAACGGCTGTTTCGCATCCAAGGCTACACTGCGACCGGATTGACCCAGATCCTGGAAGAAAGCGGCGCGCCCAAAGGATCGTTCTACTTCCACTTTCCGCGCGGCAAAGCCCAGCTGGCAGAAGAAGCAATCGATCACTACATCGCGGGTAGAATTGCGGTTTTGCGGAGCATCTCCGCGGATACGACGGGGGATGCTCTGAACTTTGTTCGACAGCTTTTCAGCGCATTCGCTGCCGAAATGGTCGCTGCCGATTTCCAGTATGGATGTCTCATGCAAAATCTGGCGAATGAGCTGCCCGCGCTCGATGCCGAGCTCACCAAGCGGGTCGCGCGCGGATTCGTCGAATCGACAGAGATCATTGCCGAGCATTTCAGGGGGTGCGGCCTTGCTCCCGCGCGCGCATCCGCTACCGCCGCCGCACTGGTCGCAGCCCTCGAAGGCGCGCGAACGATCGCCCGCTTGGAACGCACGCCGGCTATATTCGAGGCGCTAGCGGATGTCAGTGTCCAGAAATGGGCTACCGCGGACGGATGATCCGAGTCCGATTCTCGTCATGGCCTCATAGCCCCCGACGTGATCGCGGGCGACGCGGGACCAGCGGAGTCTGAACTAGTTAGCTTCAGTCTCGCAAGACCAACATAACCGCAAGCGGATGGCGTTTACCCCACACTTTCTCCGCTTGTTGCGGCCCCCACCCGGCAGGCCGCGTCTGGCTGATCTTAAATGAGAGTGGCGCGCCCGACACGATTCGAACGTGTGGCCTCCACCTTCGGAGGGTGGCGCTCTATCCAGCTGAGCTACGGGCGCATCTCGCATTGCCTAGTCCGACCGACCGCTGCAGGTCAACGCACTCGACAATTCAATTCTCAAAACCTCAGCAACCTCGCTGGATTGCTACGCCCGAGTCCGCTGTGCCTTTCCAGAAGCTGCTTACGCAGTGCTTACGCGGAAAAATGCCGGCCTTGGGTGGTACGCTGAGGCTAATCTAACAACCTGATTTTACGCGTCTTTCTTCATCATACTCAAAACACGGCACCCTTGACATCAGCCTTCGGAGGGCGACGCTCTATCCAGCTGAGCTACGAGTCCAGTGACGCCTCCATACCCTGAACGGCCAGAAGACGCCAGCCCCGTGGCGGGATTTATTTGGCCAGGATTATTTGGCCAGACTGTCCAGTGGGGCGAGCAGCAGGGGTGGGGCGTCGCTGCCGTCATGGGGCTGGGCGGACCATGTGGCGGCGGCCAGGTCGCCGCCCGAGGGCAGGGGCTGGTCGGGCGCGGTGATCCAGTCCGCCACGTCGCCGATCACCGCGTCGCGGCTGCGGCCGCGCATCAGCAGATGATAGCCGCCGGGCACGTAGTCCCGCCGCACGCCCGGGGGCAGGCGGCGCCACAGGTCGGCCATCGCCTGGGGCGGGACCAGCTGGTCGTGGCCGCCATAGACCACCAGCGCCGGGCCGCGCAGGCGCGGGGCGTCGTCCGCCGCGTGCCGCATCAGCGCCGCCAGGCCGGACAGGGCGCGCATCCGGGTCGCGCGCAGGGTCAGCGGGTCGTAATACAGCCGCCGCATCGCAGCCAGATCGTCGCCCGCGACGACATGCACGGGCAGTTCGTGCCCGGTCATGCGCCAGTCCGGGGCGGTCGCGGCCAGCAGCCGCAGCACGGTCTCGGCCTCCGGGCCCAGTTTCCACACCGCCGGGGCCAGCAGGATGGTGCCGGCAATGGGTGGCGTTCCGGGCGGGGCATCGGGCCGGGCCATCAGGCAGGTCAGCACCGCGCCGCCCATGCTCTCGCCCATCAGGTAGAGCGGCACGCCCGGGTGGCGCCGGGCGATGATCCGGGCTTCGTCGCCCGCGTCGCGCACCATCTGCCCGGCCCCCGCCCAGCCGCCGCGATCGCGCATGCCGCCGAAGCCGCGCAGGTCGGGGGCGTAGAGCGTGATGCCGCGCGCGGCCAGGGCCGGAGCCGGGATTTCCCAGGCGTCGCGGCTGTCGTCGAATCCATGCAGCGCCAGCACCACGGCGCGTGGGTGCCCGCCCGCGGCCGGCCACATGCGCGTGGGCACGCGCGTGCCGTCGGGCAGGGTCAGGGTCAGGTCCGGGGGCACCAGCCGGCCGTCCGCCGCCCAGGCCGGCGGCGGGCGCGGGATCGGCGGATCGTGCAGCGCGCATCCCCCCGCCAGGGCGGCGGGGAGCAGGGCCATGAGGAGGCGACAGCGCAGGCGTGAGAGGCGACGGTTTGAAAGCACGGCAATCCTGCGTATCATCGCGCGTCATTCCTGGCCACCGGCCGATACGGCCACAGTACGAGGCGGAGCGCACATCATGCAGGCCCAGACCCAGACCACGCAGCCCCATCCCCAATACCCGACGCCGCACCCCCGCCTGGGCCATGTCGAAACGGTCATCGTCCAGTCGCGCGTCCTGTCCTGCGACGGGGGGCTGGGGGCACTGGGCCATCCGCGCGTCTGGCTGCGCATTGCCGATCACCAGACGTTCTGCCCCTATTGCTCGCGCCTGTTCGTGCTGAACCCGGATGCCGGGGACGACAGCGCGCACTGATTCCATCCCATGTCCGGCGACGCCCCGATTCACCTGATCCTGGTCGACGGATCGGGGTTCATCTTCCGTGCCTTCCATGCCCTGCCGCCGATGACCGCGCCCGACGGCACGCCCGTCAACGCGGTGTTCGGCTTCACGAACATGCTGGCGCGCCTGCTGCGCGACCATGTGGGCACGCATCTGGCGGTCATCTTCGATGCCGGGCGGGTGACCTTCCGCAACGGGATCTATGACCAGTACAAGGCCCACCGGCCCGAACCGCCCGAGGAACTGCGCCCGCAATTCGCCCTGGTGCGCGACGCCACGGCGGCCTTCGGCGTGCCGGGGATCGAGGAAGCGGGGTGGGAGGCCGACGACCTGATCGCGGCCTATGCCCGCCTTGTGACCGACGCGGGCGGGCGCTGCACCGTCGTATCGTCCGACAAGGACCTGATGCAGCTGATCCGCCCGGGCGTGGAGATGCTGGACCCGATCCGCCAGAAGCCGATCGGCCCGAAGGAGGTCGAGGCGAAGTTCGGCGTGACCCCGGACAAGGTGATCGACGTGCAGGCGCTGATCGGCGATTCGGTCGACAACGTGCCGGGCGTGCCGGGAATCGGGCCCAAGACCGCATCGGCGCTGATCGCGGAATATGGCTCGCTGGACGCGATCCTGGACGGGGCGCCGGCGATGAAGCCGTCCAAGCGGCGTGACAGCCTGATCGAACATGCCGAGCGCGCGCGCCTGTCGCGGGTGCTGGTGACGCTGCGCGAGGACGCGCCCTGCCCCCTGGGGCTGGAAGACCTGATCTGCCGCGATCCGGACGAGGTGAAGCTGGGCGAATGGCTGCAGTCCATGGGCTTCCGCTCCCTGCTGCACCGGATGGGGATGAAGGAGTCGGCCGCCGCCGTGGGGGTGGCCAGTTCCGCCCCGGCGCCTGCCGCCGCTGTTGCCGCCGCGCCGACGCCTTCGCCCGACCGGGCGCCCTATGGCCCCTATGAGACCGTGAGGACGGCCGGGGCGCTGGAGACGTGGGTGGCCGAGGCCCGCACGGCCGGGTTCTGCGCCATCGACACCGAAACCGACGGGCTGGACCCGCTGCGCGCCGGGCTGGTCGGGATTTCGCTGGCCGTGGCGCCGGGACGGGCCTGCTATATCCCGCTGGCGCACACGGCCGAGCCCCCGCCGCCGCAATTGCTGCCCGACCTGCTGCTTGAGCCGGCGCCGCAGGACGACGCTCCGGACCCGGTCGGGCCGCAACTGGAAACCGGCCTGGCGCTGGCGATCCTGGGGCCGCTGCTGGCCGACGCGTCGGTGCTGAAGATCTTCCAGAACGCGAAGTTCGACCTGCTGGTGCTGACGCGCGCGGGCGCGCCCCAGCCGGCGCCGGTCGACGACACCATGCTGATCTCCTACGCCCAGTTCGCGGGGCGGCATGGCCAGGGCATGGACGAACTGTCGCGGCTGTATCTGGGTCATACGCCGATCCCCTATGACGAGGTCACGGGGACGGGACGCAACCGCGTGCCGTTCGCGCGGGTCGATGTGGCACGCGCCACCGCCTATGCCGCCGAGGATGCCGACGTGACGCTGCGGCTGTGGCTGTCGCTGCGCCCCACCCTGCGCATCCATCATGCCCTGGCGCTGTACGAGGAACTGGAACGGCCGCTGGTCGCCGTGCTGGCGGACATGGAGCGCGCGGGCATTGCCATCGACGTGGTGGAACTGCGCCGCATGTCGGCCGATTTCGCGACCCGCATGGCGCAGATGGAGGCCGAGATCCAGGCCCTGGCCGGCCGGTCGTTCAATGTCGGCTCGCCCAAGCAACTGGGCGAGATCCTGTTCGACGAGATGGGGCTGCCCGGCGGCAAGCGGATGAAATCCGGCGCCTGGGGGACCGATTCCTCAGTCCTGCAGGACCTGGCCGACCAGGGGCACGACCTGCCGGGGCGCATCCTGGCGTGGCGGCAACTGGCCAAGCTGAAATCGACCTATGCCGACGCGCTGGTCAAGCAGGCGGACCCGGACACCGCGCGGGTCCATACCTCGTTCCAGATGGCGATCACCTCGACCGGCCGCCTGTCGTCCAACGAGCCGAACCTGCAGAACATCCCCATCCGCACCGAGGAGGGCGGGCGCATCCGCCGCGCCTTCGTCGCAGCACCCGGCCATGTGCTGCTGTCGGCCGATTATTCGCAGATCGAACTGCGGCTGCTGGCGCATGTCGCGGACATTCCCGCCCTGCGCGAGGCCTTCGCGCTGGGGCAGGACATCCATGCCCGCACGGCGTCCGAGGTCTTCGGCATTCCGATCGAGGGCATGGACCCGCTGACCCGCCGGCGGGCGAAGGCGATCAATTTCGGCATCATCTACGGCATCAGCGCCTTCGGCCTGGGGCGGCAGCTCGGCATTCCGCCGGGCGAGGCGCGGGCCTATATCGACGCCTATTTCGCCCGCTATCCCGGCATCCGCGCCTATATGGAAACGGTGAAGCAGGAGGCGAAGGACCAGGGCTACGTCACCACGCCGTTCGGCCGGCGCTGCTGGGTGCCCGGGATCGCCGACCGCAGCGCCGTCCGCCGCGCCTATGCCGAGCGGCAGGCGATCAACGCGCCGCTGCAGGGCGGGGCGGCGGACATCATCAAGCGCGCGATGGTGCGCCTGCCCCACGCGCTGGCGTCGGCCGGGCTTGACGGACGGCTGCTGCTTCAGGTCCATGACGAACTTCTGTTCGAGGTGCGGGCGGGCCAGCAGGACGCGCTGTCCGCCCTCGTGAAACAGGTCATGGAATCCGCGGCCAGCCTGTCGGTGCCGCTGGTGGTGGAAACCGGGACCGGAGCAAACTGGGCGGACGCGCATTGATGCAGGAAACGGATAAACGCCGGCTGAAGATCGGGCTGGTCGTCGCGGCGTTGGGACTGGCGGGCACGTATGCCGGCTATCGGGTCATGGACCGGATCGGGCCGGTCCTCTCGACCCATGGCAACGAGATCGGCGGGTCGTTCCGCCTGGTCAGCGCGGCCGAGGGCACGGTGTCGGACACCGATTTCCAGGGACGGTGGATGCTGGTCTATTTCGGTTCGACCCATTGTCCCGAAAGCCAGTGCGCGGCGACGCTGAAGGCGATGGCGGGGGCGATGGACCGGCTGGGCCAGCGCGCGCGGCTGGTGGCGCCGCTGTTCATCTCGGTGGACCCGATGCGCGACACGGCGGAGGAGATGCGCGCCTATACGCTGCGCTTCGGCCCGCACATCTTCGCCATGACCGGCGCGCCGAACATGATCAAGGCCGTCACCGCCGAATACCACGCCCCCTATGTGCGGCATGAGGGCAAGGACGGCGACTACACCATGGAACCCTCGCCGCGCATCGTCATCATGTCGCCCGAGGGGCGCTATGCCGGCACGATCCAGTCGGATTCCTCGGCCGAGCAGATCGCCGACCGCCTGACCGGCCTGATGAAGGCGCAATAGTGCCATTCCCGGCGCGATCCGTTTGCCTGGCGATCGGGTTGCTGCTGGCGGGGCCGGCCCGGGCCGGGGATGGGCTGGCCGGGGACGGGGACACGCTGGGCAGTCCGCATCGGGGCGGGACGCTGCGGCTGACGGCGGCGTCGTCGGGCGGGACGGTCGATCCGCAGATCAACTATACCTCGAAATACGCACAACTGTTCGCGGTCCTGTATGACGGGCTGCTGGCCTCGCGCAAGGCGGATGACGACAGCAGCGACGACGTGGTGCCCGACCTGGCCGAATCGGTGCCGGTGGCCGAGGACGGGGGCCGCACCTGGCGCATGGTGCTGCGGCGCGGCGTGCGGTTTTCCACCGGGCGGGAGGTCACGGTCGCGGACGTGGCGGCGTCCTTCCGGCGGCTGTTCCAGGTCGGCAGTCCCACGGCGGGGTCGTTCTACGGCGCCATCATCGGCGCCGATGCCTGCCTGCGCGACCCGGCGCGCTGCACGTTGCAGGGCGGGCTGGAGGTCGATGCCGCGACGCGGGCCGTGACCTTCCACCTGAGCCGGCCGGATGCCGAATTCCCGCAGAAGCTGACCTTTCCCCACGCCGCGATCCTGCCGGCCGATACCCCCGTCCGCGACCTGGGCAACGTGCCGGCGCCCACGACGGGGCCGTACATGTTCGCGTCCTACGATCCCGACCGGGGGATGCTGCTGGTGCGCAACCCGTATTTCCATGTCTGGAGCCCCGGTGCGCAGCCCGACGGCTATGCCGATCGCATCCAGTACGATTTCGGCCTGCCGGACGAGGCCGAGGTGACGGCGGTGGAAAACGGCCAGTACGACTGGATGTTCGACATGAAGCCGCTGGACCGGCTGGGCGAGCTGGGCGGCCGCCATACCGCGCAGGTCCATATCCGGCCGCTCTATGGCCTGTATTACGTGCCGATGAACGTCAACATCCCGCCCTTCGACAACCCGCTGGCCCGGCAGGCGGTGAATTTCGCCATGGACCGGCGGGCGATGGCCATCCTGTATGGGGGCACCGCCGTGGCCACGCCGCTGTGCCGCATGGTGCCGCCGGGCCTGCCCGGCGCGCTGGCGGATTGCGCCTATACCGCAGGGGGGAATTCCGACCATCCGCTGCCGTCCTGGCGGGCGCCGGACCTGGACCGCGCGCGGCGCCTGGTGGCGCAGAGCGGCACCGCCGGCCAGAAGGTGACGGTGGTGGTCCTGAACACCGCGGTCGATCTGAGCATGGGGGTGTGGCTGCGCAATATGCTGCAGTCCCTGGGCTATGACGCCAGCGTCAAGCCGATGGCGGAATCGGTGCAGTTCGGGTACGTCCAGAACACCGCCAACCATGTGCAGATCAGCGTCCGCGACTGGTTCGCCGATTATCCGTCGGCCTCGAACTTCCTGGACGACCTGTTCGGGTGCGAGAATTTCCACCCCGGCACCGACAATTCGATCAACATCTCCGGCTACTGCAACGCGGCGGCCCAGGCGGCGATGGACGCCGCGAAGCAGGAAACCGATCCGGCGCGGGCGGCCATGCTGTGGACGGAGGCGGAGCGGACCATCGACCGGGATTCCCCCGCCGTGCCGACCGTCCGCATCAATTACATCGATTTCGTGTCACGCCGGCTGGGCCATTATTTCTACACCAACCTGTATCACATGATCTTCTCGCAGGTGTGGGTGCAATGACCGGGACCGGAAGCGGGACGGGCCCGTGGCAGCGGGCGGGGCGGCGGCTGGCGCGCAACCGCGGCGCGATGGGGGCGCTGGCGGTGCTGCTGGCCGTCACCGCGGCGTGCCTGCTGGCGCCGGTCTATGCGCGCGACGTGGCCCATACCGACCCGTTCACGTCGAACGTGGCCGGCACGCTGATGGTGGACGGGCGGGCGGTCGATATCATGCAGCCCGACGACAATCCGCTGCATCTGGGCCTGTCGCCCATCGGCCCGACCTGGCGCCCGTCGGCCGACCTGCTGGGGGCGGACAGCCAGGGGCGCGACGTGGCGGCGCGGCTGCTGTACGGCGGGCGCAATTCGCTGCTGATCGGCGCCAGCGCCGCGTTGCTGTGCATCGTGCTGGCGGGGGGCGTCGGCATCGTCTCGGGCTATATGGGCGGGGTGGTCGATGCCGTGCTGTCGCGGATCATGGACATCATGTGGGCGGTGCCGGTCTATCTGTTCGCGATCTCGCTTTCCATCGTCACGGTCAGCCAGGGGCTGCGGCTGGGGCCGGTGACCCTGGCCAGCGACAACCTGCTGATCCCGATCGGCATCATCGCGCTGGTCTACGTGCCCTATGCGGCGCGGCCGGTGCGCGGGCGGGTGATGGCGCTGCGGCGGTCGGAATTCGTCACCGCCGCGCGGGGGCTGGGGGTGCCGGGATACCGCATCGTGCTGCGCGACATCCTGCCCAACGTCACGGATACGCTGGTGGTGCTGGCACCGCTGATGATGGCGCTGTCGCTGATGGCAGAATCGGCGCTGTCGTTCCTGTCGATCGGCGTGCAGGCGCCCGCCGCGTCGTGGGGTACCATCATCCAGGATGGTGAGGGCCTGATCTATACCCGCCCGATGGTGGCGGTGGCCCCGGGGCTGGCGATCATGGTCGTGGTGCTGGCGCTGAACGTCCTGGGCGACGGGCTGCGCGACGCGCTGGACGTGCGGGATGCCGAAGGACGTGATGCCGGGGGCCGGGCATGAGGGCGCTGCGGCGCGCGGGGCAGCGCCTGGGGCAGATGCTGTTCGTGCTGGCGGGCATTTCGGTGCTGGTGTTCCTGGTGTTCTTCGCCACCCCGGGCAGCGACCCCACGGCGCGCATCGCCGGACGCAATGCCTCGCCCGAGACGGTGGCGCGGGTGCGGGTGGAATACGGGTTCGACCGGCCGCTGCCGGTGCAGTACCTGCGGATGATGGACAAGCTGTTCGTCACCCGCGACCTGACATCCTACGTCAACCGGGGCGAGCGCGTGGTGCCCGAGATCCTGCAGGCCGCCCCCGTGACGCTGTCGCTGGTGTCCGGCGCGGCGGTGATCTGGGTGGTGGCGTCGGTGGTCATGGGCACGCTGGCGGCGGCGCTGCGCGGCGGCTGGGTGGACCGGCTGCTGATGATGCTGGGGCTGGTCGGGATTTCCATCCCGGTCTTCTGGCTGGGCCAGGTGGTCAACCTGGTGACGCAGAGCCGCTATCACGACCTGTGGCTGTTCCGCTGGGTGCCGGGGCTGGGCTATGTGCCGCTGACCCAGGACCCGGCCGGCTGGTTCCGCGCGCTGGTCCTGCCGTGGTTCACGCTGGCGGTGCTGTTCATCGGCATCTACAGCCGCGTGCTGCGGGCCGACCTCGTCGCCGTGCAGGGCGAGGATTTCATGCGTACCGCCCGGGCCAAGGGCCTGTCGCCCGCGCGGGTGCTGGTGGTCCATGGGCTGCGGACCTCGATGATCACCTTCGTGTCGCTGTTCGGGCTGGATTTCGCGCAACTGGTGGGGGGCGGCGCGCTGCTGACCGAAGTGGTGTTCGGCCTGCAGGGGGTGGGGCGGCTGACCTATCAGGCGCTGGCCAACCTGGACCTGCCGCTGATCATGGCGACGGTGATGTATTCGGCGGTGTTCGTCGTCATCGCCAATGCGGTGGTGGACCTGCTGTACCTGCTGCTGGACCCGAGGCTGCGCGATGGGCGCTGACGCCACGCCCCTGCTGGCGGTGCGGGACCTGACGATCGCGCTGCCGGTCGGCGGCCGGATGGTGAACCTGATCGAATCCGTCACCTTCGCGCTGGGGGCGCGCGAGATCATGGGGATCGTGGGTGAATCCGGGTCGGGCAAGAGCCTGACGGCGCTGGCGATCATGGGGCTGATCGACGTGCCGGGCGCGCGCATCGCCGGGTCGGTGCGCTATCGGGGGCGCGAACTGGCGGGATTGCCGCAGCGGGCGTTCCGCGCCCTGCGCGGGCGCGAGATCGCGATGGTCTTCCAGGACCCGATGACCGCCTTCACCCCGGTCTATACGATCGGCTGGCAGATCGACGAGCAGATCCGCACCCACCGGCGTGTCGGCCGTGCCGAGGCCCGCGCCCGCACCGTGCGGCTGCTGGGCGACATGGGCGTGCCGGACCCCGAGCGCGTGGCCGGGCGGTATCCGCACCAGCTTTCGGGCGGGCTGCGCCAGCGGGCGATGATCGCGATGGCGCTGTCGTGCGACCCGTCGCTGCTGATCGCCGACGAACCGACGACCGCGCTGGACGTGACGGTGCAGGCGCAGATTCTGGACCTGCTGCGCGGCCTGCGGCGGGATTTCGGATCGTCGGTGCTGCTGATCACCCATGACATGGGCGTGGTGGCGGAAACCTGCGACCGGACGATGGTGCTGTATTCCGGCATGGTGGCCGAACACGGGCCGACGGCGGCGCTGTTCGTGCAACCGGGCCACCCCTACAGCGCCGCCCTGCTGGATTCGATCCCGCCGCTGCATGGCCCCCGCCCGGCGCGGCTGCCCGCGATTCCCGGCAGCCCGCCCGCGCCGGCGGACCGGCCGGCGGGCTGCGCCTTCGCGCCACGCTGCGCCCATGCCCATCCGGCCTGCGCCGTGCGGCCCGCGCTGATGGCGGGCGGGGCGGGAGAGGTCGCGTGCGTGCTGCCCGCCGAGGGGCGCCCGCTGCCGCCGCGCGGCGCCTGCGCGGTGGCGGGGGGCGGGGCATGACCGGTCCGCTGATGTCCGCCCATGGCCTGCGCATGGACTACCGCGTGGGACGGGGGCAGGTGCTGCGCGCGCTGGATGGCGTGTCGCTGGAGGTCTGGCCGGGCGAGGTGCTGGGCGTGGTGGGCGAATCCGGCTGCGGCAAATCGACCCTGGGGCGTTGCCTGCTGCGGCTGGTCCGGCCCGGCGCGGGGCGGGTGGTCTTCGACGGCACCGACATCACCGCCCTGCCGGAGCGGCGGCTGCGCCCGCTGCGGCAGGGCATGCAGATGGTGTTCCAGGATTCCTATGCCGCGCTGAACCCCAGGCGGCGGATCGGCGAGCTGATCGCCGAGCCGCTGCGCGTGCATCGCGCGGCGGACGGGCGGCGGCGCACGGACGCGGACATCGCGGCGCGGCTGGCGGAGCTGATGGACCTGGTCGGCCTGCCGCAGGCGGCGCTGGCGCGCTACCCGCACGAATTTTCCGGCGGGCAGCGGCAGCGGATCAACATCGCCCGGGCGCTGGCGCTGTCGCCCCGGTTGGTGGTGGCGGACGAGCCGGTGTCGGCGCTGGACGTGTCGATCCAGGCGCAGATCGTCAACCTGTTCATGGATCTGCGCGACCGGCTGGGCCTGACCTATGTCTTCGTCGCCCACGACCTGGCGGTGGTGCGGCAGATCTCGACCCGGGTCGCGGTGATGTATCTGGGGGCGATCGTCGAACTGGGCGCGGCCGACACCGTGCTGCACCGCCCGGCCCACCCCTATACCGCCGCCCTGGTCGCGGCGGTGCCCGAACCGGTGGTGCGGGGGGGCGAACCGGCGCCGCCGTTGTGCGGCGACGTGCCCAGCCCGATCTCGCCCCCGCCGGGGTGCCGGTTCCACACCCGCTGCCCCGTGGCGCGGGACCGTTGCCGCATCGAGGCCCCCGCGTTGCGCCCGCTGTCCGATGGCCGCAGCGCCGCCTGTCATTTTCCCCTGGCGGATTGACGGAAATTTTTTGGGAACTCAGGGCCATGATGGGCGCTAGCCATTACATGGCCATTGGATGGCCATGTAATGGTTGTAACGATTACACGCTGTTTGAATCGTAATCACAGGGGTTTCGGAACAAAAATTTTCCGCGCAAGTCCATTTTTCTTTACTTTAAATAAAACATTAAGTTATAGGGAGCGAAGCTGTTTCCTGGGGCCGGCTTTATGAGAAAATCATTTATTTTTGTTAATTTTCTTGCTGTTTTCTGCGCTTCTGCATACGGTTTCAGTAGTTCTTCTTATGCGCAGTCACTAACGAGCAGCCTTTACCAGCAGGGCCTGACGGATGGGGTGACGGTCCTGAACGGGACCGATGCCGCGTCGTTCTATATCCGCGTGCCGGCCGATACGCCGATCGCCGGTGCGCGGCTGCGGCTGCATATGGCCATTTCCCCGGGGCTGCTGAAGCCGTCCGTGCTGCAGGTCTTCGTCAACGGCCAGCCGCGCGACCAGCTTTCGATCGGGGACGTGGACGAAAGCGCCGCCGAGCGCACCGTCACGATCCCGCTTTCGGCGCGGGACCTGGCCGCGCATTACCTGGCGGTCCGCGTCAGCCCGGTGTTCGTGACCTCCGCCAACCCCTGCGAGAACGCCAATGTCGGCCGGGGCTACGTGCATGTGCTGGCCGACAGCGGCGTGTCCTTCGACACCGCGCTGGACGGACTGAAAAGCGCGCGCGGCTTCCTGGACATGCTGGGCGGCACGGTCCGGGTCTGGGCCCCCACGCCCGGGCGCGATGCCGCGCAGTTCCAGGCCATGCTGGCCGTGGCGACCTATCTGCAGGCGCAGGGCCGCGACGTCACGTGGGTCGACGGCGCCGGCGCGGCGGACATCTATATCGGCCGGGACGAGGATTTTACCGCCCTGAACCTGCCGCCCCTGAAGGGCGGCGCCCTGCGCCTGCTCCGGGGGGGCCCGGGCGTGGCCCCCCGCCTGCTGCTGTCCGCCAGTGCCAGGAACATGCTGCTGCTGCGCCCATGGACGGATTTGCTGGCCGCGGACAGCTACGCCGCCAGCACCGGGCTGCCCGGCACGGCGCGGACGATCATCCCGCTGGGGTCGCTGGGGGTCACGGACTCTCCGTTGCCGATCAGCAGCAATGCGGAATGGACGCTGTCGCTGCCGGTCGATGCCATGCGGCGGCAGGTTTCCAGCAGCCTGCACCTGAACATGATCGTGCCGCCCAGCCTGCCGGGCAATCCGCTGCTGCTGCACGTGTTCCAGAACGGCAGCCTGCGCGCCGTCAAGGCCCTGCCGGAGGCCGGGGGCGCCCTGACGGAAAACGTGCCGCTGGTCGAATCGCAGGCCGCGACGGCGGAAACCCTGCGCGTGCAGGTCGTGCGGCAGACCAGCCTGGGCGAGTGCGCCGCCCCGCTGGCCCCGTCCTATGTGCAGCTTCTGCCGTCTTCCTTCCTCCAGGCGCGCGGCATCACCACGCCGTCCGGGACACTGGATGGTTTCGGCCGCACGCTGCCCGACCAGGCTGCCGTGTACCTGTCCGACGACGCGTTCAGGATGCCGGCACGGTGGATGTCCGTGCTGGCGGGCCTGGCCAACGGGCTGGGGCTGAACCCCTATCTGCTCAGCCTGCGGACCGGTGCCGCCGTGCCGGAGGACGGGCAGTCCTTCATCTGGCTGCGCGACGACGTGCCCGCGGGCTTTTCGTCCCCGGTGCGGTTCGATCGCGGGCGTATCTGCGTGGCCGAGAGCAACGGCAGGGTCATCCTGGACGCCCCCCCGCTGCCCGGCATCGAACTGGCCGCCATCGTCAGGCGCGGCAACCAGCGCGGGCTGTGGCTGAAATCCGGCGGCGACGACGCGCCGTTCCGGCCGCTGGGCTTCTCGGCCGTGGCGGCCGACCTGGCCTTCATGGACGCGCAGGGGCAGGTCAGCGCCCTGGATACGCGGACGGCCGACGCCGCCGCCACCGGGCCGGACGGCGCCGCCGTCAGCTATCCGGATTACCAGAGCTGGCTGGACCGGCTGAACAGCGTGCGGCTGTGGCTGTTCGGCGCGGCGTGGCTGGTGGTCACCGTCGTGTTCCTGTCCATCATGCGGCGTCTCTACGCCCGGCGTTCCTCCAAGCATGATTCGTAAGATCCGTGCCCTGGCATGGGGGATGGCGTGTGCGGCCCTGCTGTTGTGCGGGGCCGTGGACGCCGCGCGCGCGACGGCCTGGGTGCAGCGCAAGGGGCATGGCATCGTCATCGTCCAGCATGACCGCTGGGACGGCACCAGCGGCTTCGCCAACGATCACCAGCTTTTCCGGTTTCCGTATGGCGGCAACAGCTACGTGAACCAGACCAATGTCTATGCGGAATATGGCGTCACGGACCGGCTGACCGTGATCGGCAATTTCTGGCTGAACGAGGTCGGGTACAAAAATATCTACAGCAGCCAGAGCAATTTCGGATTCGGCGACCAGGAGGTCGGCGTAAGGTACAAGGTGCGGCCCCTGGGCTTCCTGCCGGCGCCGTGGGTGGGGGCGGTCCAGCTTCTGGTCGGCATGCCCACCTATAACGTCAATGCCGCCCAGCGGCTGGGACCGGGCGGGGAGTCGGTCGAAATCCGCCACGCCATCGGCCGCCCCTACAGGCTGCTGGGACGCTGGTCCTATATCGACATGAGCGGCGGCATACGCTTCCGGACCGGCCAGGCCGCGCACGAACTGCGGTTCGACGCCACCCACGGCACCACCCTGTGGTATGGTTTTACGGTCATGGAGGAATTCAGCCATATCCAGTCGCTGAATAACGGCCTGGTCTACAATTCCGGCAACCCCATCGGCAGCACGAATTACGACCTGACGAAGTTCCGTGCGTCGCTGCTCAAGCGCCTGGGCCCCGTCAGCATCCAGGCCGGATACGAGCGTGACCTGGCCGGGCGCAATACCGGCGCGGGCGGCGGCCCCTTCGTGGGGTTGTGGATACCGTTTGGCGGCCCGGAACACTGGGCGCCATAGGAGCGGGAACGGATTGGCCATGGTCACGCAGCCGGACAAGCGTCTTTTCGGGCAGTTCCTGGTCAGCCGGAACATCCTGACCGAGGCGCAGCTCGACGAAGCCATCCAGACGCAGAAGCTCTGGAAATCCCGCCTTGGCGACATCATCCTGGCCAAGGGGTGGCTGAAGCCGCGTCGTTTCTACCATCTTCTGGCCACGTTCTTCGACCTGGAGTTCGTGGACCTGATGGGCCACCCGCCGGACCCGGACCTGTTCGACCGCGCGATGATCGACGAGTATGCGCGGCGTTCGTTCCTGCCCTGGCGGCGCAGCGCGGACGGCGCCATCATCCTGGCGCTGGCCGACCCGTCGGAAGACACCTTCAACTGGCTGCGCGCCCGGTATGGGCAGAACGCGTGCTTCGTCGGCACCGGGCGGTTCGATACGGTGTGGCTGCTGCAGAAGATGGGCAACGCCGCCCTGTCCGACGACGCGCTGAATGCGTTGTCCACCATGACGCCGCAGCATTCCGCCCGTCAGGTGTTCACCCGGGGGCAGATCGCATTCTTCTATATCACGGCGATGGTTTTCCTGCTGTTCCTGTACCTGGCGCCGGAACGCACGCTGTTCGCGGCCAACCTGGCGGCCGGACTGGTCTTCTTCGCCAGCTTCTTCCTCAAATTCATGCTGTCCTGCGCGGCGGTGCGGCAGGAGGTGGACGTCAAGGTCAGGGACAGCGAGATCCGGTCGCTGGAGGACAGGGATTTCCCCGTCTATACCATCCTGGTTCCGATGTACAAGGAACCGGACGTGCTGCCCATCCTGGTCAATGCCATCCGCAACCTGGAATACCCCCAGTCCAAGCTGGACGTGAAGCTGGTCCTGGAAGAGGACGACATCGAAACCATCGCCGCCGCCCGGAAGCTGGCGCTGGAGGCGACGTTCGAGATCATCTGCGTGCCGCCGTCCGAACCGCGCACCAAGCCCAAGGCCTGCAACTATGCGCTGCGCTTCGCGCGGGGCGAGTACCTGACCATCTATGACGCCGAGGACAAGCCGGAGGCCACGCAGCTTGAAAAGGTCCTGGTCGCGTTCCGCAAGCTGCCGGACAATGTGGTCTGCATCCAGGCGCGCCTGAACTATTACAACGCCACCGAGAACTGGCTGACGCGCATGTTCACGCTGGAATATACGGCGTGGTTCGATTTCTACCTGCCTGCGCTGGAATATATGCGCATTCCCATACCGCTGGGCGGTACCTCGAACCATTTCAAGATCAGCGCGCTGCGCGCCGTCCATGCGTGGGACCCGTACAACGTGACGGAAGACGCCGACCTGGGCGTGCGCCTGACCCAGCGGGGCTGGAAGGTGGCGGTGGTGGATTCCACGACCTTCGAGGAAGCCAATGTCAGCATCCCGAACTGGATCCGCCAGCGCTCGCGCTGGCTGAAGGGCTACATGCAGACCTATCTGGTGCATATGCGCAGCCCGCTGGCATTCTACCGCAAGACCGGGGGCACGGGCTTCTGGGGCTTCCAGTTCTTTATCGGCGGTACCTTCATGACGGCGCTGCTGGCCCCCATCTTCTGGGTCTTCTTCATCCTGTTCACGCTGTTCGGCCTCAAGGCCGGAAGCGGCGTCTTCTCCGGCCGCATCATGGCCCTCAACGCTCTCAACCTTCTGCTGGGAAACGGATTTCTGGTCTATACCTATGTGCTGTGCTCGTTCAAGCGGAACTACCGCCATCTGGCGCTCTATGCGCTGACGACGCCGGTCTACTGGGCGCTGCAGTCGATCGCCGCCTACAAGGGGCTGTTCCAGCTTCTGTACAAGCCCTTCTACTGGGAAAAGACCCAGCATGGCCTGAGCAAGCACACCGCAGCGGAACTGGAAGAACTGAAATCATGACGCCGCGCGCCTATGCCGCCGTCCTGTTCCTGCTGGTCGCATTCTGGTTCGGGGCCGCCGCCTTCACGCTGCTGCAGGAGGGGTATGTCAGCGATTCCGTCCTGAGGGAGATCAGCACCTATCTGGTGTTTTCCACGCATGCGACGGCGGCGCGGGACCTGGGCTTCCTGCCCATCAGCCTGCCGGTGCTGGGATATGGCGCGCTGGCCCCGCTGCTGGGGCCGCTGCATCCCGTCCTGCCCTATGTGCTGGGCGTGGTGGGGACGGCGCTGCTGGTCCTGGCGCCCGTGCCGTCCATCCAGCGCCAGATCGGCCGGGCCGGCACCCTGCTGATGGTCGTCTGCGTGGCGCTGAACCCCATCGTGCTGTGGTTCGCCACCGCGGGCGGCGGCAAGAGCATCGCCCTGTTCCTGTTTTACGGCATGTGCGTCTTCCTCTGCCGCATCCATGACCGGCACGACCTGAATGCCTATGTGAAGTTCGCGTTCTGCGGCGTGGGCTTCCTGCTGGCGGACCCCACCGCCACGCCGGTCTGCCTGGCCATGCTGCCCTGGATTCCCTTTGCCGCCCGGCCCGCGTTCGTGGTCACGCAGCCGCTGGCCTTCTATCTGATTACCTGCACGCCGGTTGCGATGACGCTGTGCGCGCTGGTCTATCTGAACTGGTCGGTGTTCGGGTATGTCGCGCCGTTCGTGACGCCGCTGAATGGTGGGCCGGGGCAGGATTTTCCGTGGAACAGGGTGCTGCCGACGGCCGGACTGTCCTACCGGATGGCGGAATTGCTGCGTTTCCTGCTGTATGCGGTGGTGTTCTTTCCCTCGGTCGTCATGTTCTCCGGCCTGGCGCGCGCGTCGCGGGACATGCCGTACCTGGCCATCGTGCTGTCGCTGATCACCGCGCCGTTCCTGGTGCTGGTCTGTGGCCTGCCCTATCATCCGCTGGATTACCTGCCGTACCTGGCCGCCCCGCTGCTGGTCCTGGCGCAGCGTGTCACGCCGTCGCGGCGCATCGCGCTGCTGGGGGTGCAGATACTGTCGGTCGGGGTGGGGTGGGGCGCGCTGGCGCTGCCCGGCTGGTCCAGCGGCCATGGCTGGACCGAGGCGCTGGGCGGTACGCCGGTCGCCCTGTACCGTGACGAGATGAAGGTGGGACAATGGATCACGCAGCGCGACCGCACCACCCTGCTGGACCCGCTGGCGCATTATCGCGTGATTGCGTTCTGCGGCCATGTCGGCAAACTGGTCTTTCCCCCGGGTGACGCGGGTGCGATCCAGGGGCGGCTGCCCGCGGCGGATCACCTGCTGGTCACCCCGCCGGACAGTTCGGACGCCCAGGACGCACAGGTGGACCGCATCAGCCAGTCCCACCCCGACCTCTGGGCGGATGGCCTGCCACATTACAGTCTGGCCCTGGAACAGGGAGCTTACCGCATATGGGAACGCGTAAGGTAAAATGGGCGTGGCTGCTGCTGCTGCTGGTGCCGGTTCTGGTCGTGGCCCTGTTCCTGCTGCGCCCGGCATCGTACTGGACGGGTGCCAACGTCAAGATGTCGGCCGACGCGCCGTGGGGCAGTCCGGCGGCGCGTGAATCCATGGCGCGACTGGCCCATGCGGGAGCCAGCGTGGCCATGCAGGTGGCCTTCGCCTGGCAGCCGACCCCGGAGTCTGACACGCCCGTCCTGGGGGCGGACAGCCAGCCGGATGTCGTGCGGGCCGGACTGAAGGACATCAAGGCGGCGGGGCTGGAGCCGATCCTGAAGATCCATCTGTGGATTCCGTGGCACTGGGCCGGGCAGGTCGCCCCCGCGCACCCCGCGCTGTGGTTCCGCAATTACGCGCGGACCATCCTGCCGCTGGTCGCGGTGGCGCGGGAGGAAGGGGTCGCGACCATCGTCATCGCCACGGAACTGCGCGGCGTGGAAAAGGCCGAAGGCTGGCCCGATTTCGTGAAGACCATTCGCGCGGCCTATCCCGGCCACCTGGCCTATGACGCGGACAATCCCGAACAGGCCGAAGCCTTTCAGCACTGGGACCTGTTCGACGTCATCACCACCAGCCTCTACACCGCCCTGCCGGACGACCGGCCGGGGCGCCTGCGCGTGATGCGCGACACCGCCGGACACCTGCGCGCGCTGGGCCAGCGGTGGCAACGGCCGGTCTGGGTGGCGGAACTGGGCCTGCGTTCGGGGCAGGGCGTGCTGTCGCGCCCGTGGATGAGCCCCGAGGAACTGAAGGTGCCGGTCGACCTGAATATCCAGCGGGACGTGCTGGAAGATTGGCGGACCGTGCTGGTCCGTCACGGCGTGCGCGGCATTTCCTTCTGGTGCTGGTACACCGACCCCAGGGCGGGCGGCCCCGACGACAGCGATTTCACGCTGCAGAACAAGCCTGGCGAGGCCGTCCTGAAAAAATAAGGCAGGGAGTGCCGGCATCGGAAGAATGGCCCCAGGGACCGGAACTGCGGGGGCGGCCTGCCGTTGAGGCATCCACAGTGGCCATCAGGAGGCTTCCATGTCCCGTGTCACTTCCCTAGCGCGGATTGCGCTCGTCGGCTTGGTGGCATCCGCGTGGTGCGCGGGGCCGGCCGGGGCGCAGCCGGACGTGTCGTCACAGCCGGGAACGACGTCGCGGAGTCCGATCCCGCCCACGACCTCGAACCCCGGTACCCCGTCGACCGGCCAGACCGGCCCGACCGGCGCCCCGGCGGGGGTGCCCCCATCGGAAAAACTGCCCACCGGGCGGAATATGCAGCGCGAGCAGGTCTCGCCTACGCCGGCGTCCCCGATGCTGCCGTCGCCCCACACCGGGAAACAGAAGAAGATGCACCATCCCGGCACCGGTGCCATGACCCGGCCCAGCGCCCCGTCTTCGCCGGATTGAGCTGATCCGACCTGATCGGGGCCGACAGCCGCGGGGAGGACCGGGAAGATGTCCGAGTTTCCATCTGCGAACGTCGTGGTCATGGGGGCGTCCAGCGGCATCGGTCAGGCGGTGGCGGAAATGCTGGCCCGGCCCGGTGCCGCGCTGGTCCTGGCCGCCCGCAATGCGGACGCCCTGAATGCCGTCGCGGCCCGATGTCGCGACGCGGGGGCTCGGGTGACGGTGGTCCCGACCGATGTGACCGATGCCGCCGCCGTGCGGACGCTGGCCGAACAGGCGCGCCTGTTCGCCGGCACCATCGACATGTGGGTCAGCAATGCCGGGGTCGGCGCCGTCGGCAGGTTCCAGGACGTTCCCATCCAGGCGCACGAGCAGGTGGTCCGCATCAACCTGATCGGCCACATGCACGATGCCCATGCCGTCCTGCCGATCTTCCTCGCCCAGGGGTTCGGCACGTTCGTGAACGTGATCTCGGTCGGCGGGTTCTGCGCCGCCCCCTATGCCGCCGCCTACAGCGCCAGCAAGTTCGGCCTGCGGGGGTTTTCCGAAGCCCTGCGCGGGGAATTGTCGGCGCACCCGCATATCCATGTCTGCGATGTCTGTCCCGGCTTCGTCGATACGCCCGGTATCTCGCACGGCGCGAATTATACCGGGCGCCGCCTCTCGGCGCCGCCGCCCCTTCTGGAGACGCGGCGGGTCGCCGCCGCGATCGCGAACCTGCTGGCGCACCCGAGGGACACCGTCATGGTCGGGTCCGGGGCCTGGGGCGGGCGGTTCGCCCACATGCTGGCGCCGGCCCTGACGGCGCGGATCATGAACCGCGTCTTGACGCGATATTTCGCGCGCGCCGATGCCGCGCCGGTGACGGACGGCAACCTGTTCGCCCCGGCCGCCGACGAGGGCCATGTCGACGGCGGCCTGCGCACCTAGCCGCGGAGCCGGGAGAAGAGGCAGGTGCTGGCTGTCGTGACGATCCTGATGGTGCTGGGGCTGACGACCTTCTTCCGGACGCATCGTCATACCGATGGAGAAGCCCGATGACGGAAAGGAACGACGAGCGCTTTCCCGCGCAGCAGCAGGAGCCGCCCGGCCGGACAGCCGGCCGATGTTGTGACGGCCGGACCATGCGTGCCGGCCGTCGTGCCGCCGCCCGCGAAAAGGGAGACGATCCATGAAAGCCCTGGTATGGCACGGCAAGAGCGATATCCGCTGCGAAAGCGTGCGGGACCCGATCCTGGAAAACAGCCGCGACGCGATCATACGGGTGACCGCGTGTGCGATCTGCGGGTCGGACCTGCATATCTTCGACGGGATGATCCCGGAAATACACCATGGCGACGTCCTGGGCCATGAAACCATGGGCGAGGTGGTGGAGGTGGGCAAGGACGCCGGAAACCTGAAGGTCGGCGACCGCGTGGTGGTACCGTTCACCATCGCATGCGGGGAATGTTTCTTTTGCAGCAAGGGATTCTTCTCGGGCTGCGAGCGGACCAACCCCGATCATGCCAGGGCGGAGAAGCTGTGGGGCCATTCGCCGGCCGGCCTGTTCGGGTATTCCCACCTGCTGGGCGGCTATGCGGGCGGGCAGGCGGAATATCTGCGCGTTCCCTATGCCGATGTCGGGCCGATCAAGGTTCCGGACCATTTGACGGACGAACAGGCGCTGTTCCTGTCCGATATCTTTCCGACGGGCTACATGGCGGCGGAGTTCTGCAATATCCAGCCCGGACAGACGATCGCGATCTGGGGCTGCGGGCCGGTGGGACAGATGGCGATCCGCAGCGCCTTCCTGCTGGGCGCCGAACGCGTCCTTGCGATCGATACCGTTCCCGAGCGGCTGGCCCTGGCCGAGGCCGGGGGAGCCGAGATGATCAATTTCAGGACCGAGGACGTCTATCCCCGCATCCAGGACCTGACGGCGGGCCGTGGCGCCGATGCCTGCATCGATGCCGTGGGCACCGAGGCCGATACCTGGAGCGGCATCGACGCGGTCGTGGACCGCATCAAGACGGCGACGTTCCTGGGTACCGACCGGCCCCATGTGCTGCGGCAGGCCATCATGTGCTGCCGGAATTTCGGGACCGTCTCGATCGTCGGCGTCTATGGCGGCCTTCTGGACAAGATCCCGATGGGGTCCGCCATCAACCGGGGCCTGACGTTCCGCATGGCCCAGACGCCCGTGCAGCACTACCTGCCGATGCTGATGGACCGGATCGTGAAGGGCGACATCGATCCGTCCTTCGTCATCACGCATCGGGCCTCGCTGGAAGAAGGTCCCGAACTCTACAAGACGTTTCGCGACAAGCGGGATGGATGCATCAAGGTCGTCATGAAACCCTGAATGAAGCCCCGAGCCGATGCTCCGCTCAGTTCAGCGGGTTTCCCGGGTCCTTAGGCATCGGCGGCGGCTGGTCGGGCGACGGGGGCGGGGCCGGCTGCTCCGGCGGATAGGGGGCCGGCGGGTGGGACGTGACGGCGTTGCGCCATGTGGGCGATGTGTGGGCCGGGATCTGCATATCCGTATTCAGCGTCATGTTCGGCGCGATCCTTCGCATGATGGTGATAGCGCGACGCGGGGAGCCGCCCGTCGGGCGACCCCCCTTCGTCCCTGGTGTCGGGTGGGTCAGGCCGTCTGGCGTTGGGCCTGCGGATTGCTTTCCCGTTCCGCGATCTCGGAGAGCAGGGCGTCGGTCCGCTTCTCCTCTTCCAGGGTTTCGGCCAGCAGTTTTTCCGCATCGTCCAGGCCGAGATCGGCGGCCCACGCCCTGAGCGTGCCATAGCGCGCGATCTCGTAATGTTCGATGGCCTGGGCGGACCCGATCAGCACGGCGTCCGCCGCCTTGGTCGAGCCGAATTCCTCGAGGTCTTCCTCCATTTCGGCCAGGATGCCCTGCGTTGCCTCGCAGGTCTTGGCCCGGGGGGCGCGGCCGATGATGCCGAAGACGTCGTTCAGGCGTTCGACGTGGGTGGCGGTCTCGGTCGCGTGGGTTTCGAACGCCTTCTTGAGATCCGGCGCCTGGGCGGCGCGCACCGACCTGCGGAGCGCCTTCAGGATCTGCTTTTCGGCGAAATAGATGTCCTTGAGCGTTTCGTAGAACGCGTCGGACAGAGTCTTGTCCTGGGTTGCCATGATGATTGCCTTTCCATTTTATGGCCCCGCACGGGGTCGGCAAACGTCGTCCCGGAAAATCAGCCTCTACACGTGCAGGTTCTGCTGGAGAGGGCGGCGTTGCGTCCGCGGGATATCGGTGGTCCGCGCGGCGTCCTGTCGCGCAGGGAGCGTTGGCCCGTATCCGGGATATCCTGGCGATCGGAATCGTTACGCGCATACGCGGATATGACTCCCCCAATGGAAAGCCACATCCGAAAATACGCGTTTTGGTCTGGATGGTTTCCGGACGGCGGGAATTTCTCCCGCCGTGGCTCAGGACGAGGCGCGCAGCGCCCGCTCGCCGATGTCGCGGCGCCAGACCGCGTCGTCCCAGCGGATGGCGGCCACGCCGTCATAGGCGCGGGCGCGGGCCTGGGCCAGGGTGGGGCCGGTGGCGCAGACCGTCAGCACGCGCCCGCCCGCCGCCACGATCCGGCCCTGGTCGTCGCGCCTGGTGCCGGCATGGAAGACGTGCACCCCCGGAAGCGCCCCGGCCTGTTCCAGGCCCGCGATCACGCCGCCGGCGGCGGGCCTGCCGGGATAGCCGCGCGCGGCCAGCACGATGCTGACGGAATGGTCGTCGGAAAAGCGGATGTCCGCCGCGTCCAGCGTGCCGTCCGCGACCGAGGCCAGGGCGGGCAGCAGGTCGGATTGCAGGCGGATCAGCAGGGCCTGGGCCTCGGGGTCGCCGAAGCGGACATTGTATTCGATCAGCTTGGGGCCGTCTTCGGTCAGCATCAGCCCGGCGAAGATCACGCCCCGGAACTGCGTGCCGCGACGGACCATCTCGGCCAGCATCGGGCGGACCAGCAGGTCCAGCGCCGCTTCCTGCCGCGCGCGGTCGAACCCGGCGGGGGGTGACACCGCGCCCATGCCGCCGGTGTTCGGGCCGGTATCGCCCTCGCCGATGCGCTTGTGGTCCTGCGCCGCGCCGATCAGCACGGCGGTATCGTCGGCGCAGAAGGCGAACAGCGAGATTTCGTCGCCGGTCAGGCATTCCTCGATCACCACCGACCGGCCGGCCTCGCCCAGGGCGGCGTCGTCCATCATGGCGCGGATCGCCTTCTCGGCCTCGGCCACGGTCTGGGCCACGACGACGCCCTTGCCGGCCGCCAGCCCGTCGGCCTTGATCACGATCGGCGCGCCGCGACGGCGGACGAAGTCCAGCGCCGGGGCGGCGGCGTCGAACCGTTCCCACCGCGCGGTGGGGATGGACGCCGCGTCGCAGATTTCCTTGGTGAAGCTCTTGCTGCCTTCCAGTTCCGCCGCCGCGCGGCTGGGGCCGGCGCAAGGGATGCCGGCCTGGGCGCAGGCGTCGGCCAGGCCCGCGACCAGCGGGGCCTCGGGGCCCGGCACCACCAGGTCGATCCGCTCGGCCCGGGCCAGGGCGACCAGGGCGGGTACGTCGTCGGCGGCGATGGCGACGTTGGTGCCCAGCGCCGCCGTGCCGGGGTTGCCGGGGGCGATGAACAGGGCCTCGAGCCTGGGCGAGCGCGCGATCGCTTCCGCCATCGCATGTTCCCGTCCGCCCGATCCGACCAGCAGCACCCGCATCCCATCCGCTCCAACAGTTCACGCCCGGCCTGGTTCATACTCAGGCTTCCGGGGACGCCGTCTCTATCATACCCTGTGGCGATGGACGAACCTCTTCGCGACTCCGGCACGGCCGGGGCGGGCAACGTGCCCGAATATTCGGTCTCCGAGATTTCGGGGGCGATCCGGCGCACGCTGGAGGGCACGTTCGGCCGGGTGCGCGTGCGCGGCGAGATCACGGAATTCAAGCGCTATCCGTCCGGGCATCTCTATTTCTCGCTGAAGGACGAGGGGGGGAAGATCTCCTCGGTGGTGTGGCGCGGGTCGGTGTCGCGGCTGGGGCTGAAGCCGGAAAACGGGGTCGAGGTCGTGGCGACGGGCAAGATCTCGTCCTATGGCGAACGCTCGTCCTACCAGTTGATCATCGACCGGCTGGACTACGCGGGCGAGGGCGCGCTGCTGGCGCGGATCGAGCGGCTGCGGCTGAAGCTGGCGGCGGAGGGGCTGTTCGACGCGGCGGGCAAGCGGGCGCTGCCGTTCCTGCCCGACGTGATCGGCGTGGTGACGTCCGCCCAGGGGGCGGTGATGCACGATATCCGCACCACCATCGCGCGGCGCTTTCCCCGCCGGCTGCTGGTCTGGCCGGTCGCGGTGCAGGGCGAGGCGGCGGCCGCGCAGATCGCCGCCGCCATCGCGGGGTTCGACGCCATCGACGGCAGGGGGCCGATCCCGCGCCCCGACGTGCTGATCGTCGCGCGCGGCGGCGGGTCGCTGGAAGACCTGATGGCCTTCAACGACGAGGTGGTGCTGCGGGCGGCGGCGGCGTGCCGCATTCCGCTGATTTCCGCCGTGGGGCACGAAACCGACACCACGCTGATCGATTTCGTGTCGGACCGGCGCGCGCCCACCCCCACGGCGGCGGCCGAACTGGCGGCCCCGGCCAGGGCCGAGCTGGTGGCCGATCTGGGGCATCGCGCGGCCCGGCTGACCAGCGGGCTGGCGCGCCTGACGCAGACGCTGCGGCTGCGGCTGGACCGGGCGGCGGCCCGTCTGCCCGACCTGCCGTCGCTGCTGGGCACGGCGCGGATGCGGCTGGACGATCGCGGCCACCGGCTGGACATGGCGCTGCCGGCGCTGGTCGCGCGGCGGCGCGCGGCGCTGCTGGCGGTGGAACGGGCCATGCCGTCCGCCAGCCTGCTGACCGGCCCGCGCCGGGCCAGGCTGGCGCTGGCGGCCAGCCACCTGCAATCCGGCCTGCGCCAGGCCCTGCGCGACGGGCACGCGCGGGCGGACAGGACGCGCCTGCGCCCGGCCCCGCTGGCGGCGATGCTGCGCGAGCGGCGTGCCCACCTGGCCGGGCTGGCCGGGCGGCTGGAGTCGTTGTCGCCCATGGCGGTGCTGGAACGCGGCTATGTCCTGGTGCGCGACCCGGCGGGGGTGCCCGTCACCCGCGCCGCCGACGTCCGTCCGGGCGGCCGGCTGGTGCTGATCTTCGCGGATGGCGAGGCGGCGGTGCGCGCCGACAGGTCCGGCGAGGCCGCCCAGGGGCGGCTGGATATCTGAAAGGCAGCGGATCTTGAAACAGCTTCTCCTCTCGCCGTCCGGGCGTGCCCGGCCGGCCCTGTTCCTGCCGGTGCTGCTGCTGCCCGTGCTGTGCCTGATGGGGTGCGCGGCGCAGCCGGTGCCGCCCACGGCCCGGACGGCGCCGGCCCGCCGGCCGCCGCTGCAATTCGCGCCTGGCACGGTGGTCGAAACGCCCCCGCCGGCGAACGAGGCGCAACTGGTCAACGACCCCTCCGCCCCCGCCGACACGCCGCTGTGCGGCGCCGCGGCGCGCGAGGGGCTGGCCATGGCCGCCAGGGTGAACCCGGCGCCCCTGGCCTCGGGCAATGCCTGCACCGCCAATGCCTGTTTCGATCCGCTGACCGGGACCTATATCGGGGCCGACGGAAACCGGCACGTGTGCCGGTAGACGCCTGTTCCGGGCCGCTCCCGCCTGTCCTGCCCGCATTCGCGGAGCAGGCCCGAAGGCGCGAAATCCGGCCGGTCGCACAACCGTTATCGGGAAACGGCCGTGCGGCGCAGGTTCTGATTGACAGTCGGCGGGGCGGGGCAACATCGTTCCATCATGACCGGCCATTCCCCTGTGGATGGCGCCGATGACGGTGCGGCGACCGTCCATCACTTCCCCCTGCGGCGCATGTTGCCGCTGGAGGATGCTGCGCTTTACCTGGGCATTCCCGCGCGGCGGCTGCGGATCCTGGGCCTGCTGAATGCGGGCCCGCGTCCGGCGGCACGCCATGGCAGGAATGCGATGTACCGGGTCGAGGACCTGGATCGCTATGTGGCCACGCTGTATGCGGAGGCGCGGATTTCCATGGCCGAGCAGGCGCGGCAGCGGCAGGAATGGCGGGTCCGCGCCGCCACGACGGTCGATTTCGACGCGCATGGCCGGCGGCGCGGGCCGGTCGATCCCTGCATGCAGATCCTGACCCTGAACGCGCTGGTGTCGGTGGGCAGCCCCCTGGTGCTGAAGATGCTGTTCGTATCGGGGCTGGGGGTGATCTTCCTGTCGCATACGCCGCTGGTGTGGCGGCTGTAGGGAACAGCGGGCGTGACGCCGGGAACATTGGCATCACGCACCGGCGTCACACCTGCCTGTGTAGGATTGAATTGTAACCAAATTATGACCCGCGTTCCGGCATTCGGGCCTTCAGCACGATGATGTCGCCGCGCAGGGGGGAACGGGCGGCCCCATCGGCGGCAGGGGCGCGCGTTCGCCCACCGGTGGCGGGGGCACCACCTGCGGCACGGTGGGCGGCAGCGCCTGGACGTCCGTGGGCTGGGCCGGGGGAATCGCCTGGCCGGGATAATAGATCGGCCCGCGATAGTTCGGGGCCGTCTGCGCCGCGTTCAGGCGGTCGATGAGCGAATCGCCGGTGCCGTCGGGATAGGCGGAATGCGGCTGTGCGGCCCGGGAGGGCGCGGCCGGCGGCGGGGCCGCCCGGGCAGCCAGGGGCGCGACCCAGGGGATGGCCAGGGCGGCCGGCAGCAGGACGGTCCGCAGCAGGGCGGCCCGTGGCGTCCGGGTAGGGCTGGAGTGCGTTGTCATCGGGGCTGTCTTTCGCGTGGTGATGGGTGGTGCCGGAACGCGGCCCGGTGGCGCATGGTTTTGTGTCCCGTTCGGCATCGCGCGCCCCGCTTTCCGGCGGTCGAGGACTGTTCAGGTCCCTGGCGATCCGCTAGGCAACAAGACATGTCCTTTCTGCTTCGCGCCCTGCCGCGCCCCATGCAACTGTCACGGACCGCGACCATGATCGATTTTCCCCGTGTTCCTGGCCATCGGACCGGGATGACCCCGCTTGGCCGGCGGATTCTGGCCGGCCTGTGCGTCGCGGCCGCGATGGGCGCGGGCCTGGCGCCCGCCGCTGCGCCGGCCGCCCCCGCCCCGGCCGCGGCCAGCCAGGACGGTGTGGCCGGCGGTGGG
Source organism: Gluconacetobacter diazotrophicus PA1 5 (assembly GCF_000021325.1). Lineage (GTDB taxonomy): Bacteria > Pseudomonadota > Alphaproteobacteria > Acetobacterales > Acetobacteraceae > Gluconacetobacter > Gluconacetobacter diazotrophicus. Next base: position 3,135,712 of record NC_011365.1, read on the forward strand.
CCCCCGCCCGTGCTGCCGGCCCCCCCGGTGCCCGATTTCGGCCCGCTGCCCGCGGGCGCCCGCCCGCCGCAGCCGGTGATCGGCGTGTTCGATACCAACGAGATCATGCGCCAGTCCGTCGCCGTCCAGCAGGTCGAGCAGGAAATGGGAACCCGGCGCGAGGCGCTGATCCACGATGTCCGAGCCGAGGAGGAACAGATCCAGGCCCTGCGCCAGCGCATGCTGAATGCCCCCCGCGACCAGGCCGAGGCCCAGCAGCGCGCGCTGCAGCAGCGCCTGGCGGCCGACCGGCAGAAATTCGGCAACCGCAACCGTATCCTGCAGGAAGACACCCAGATCGCGCTGAACCAGGTCCAGCGCGAGGTGGACCAGGTTCTGGCCACGGTGGCGAAGTCGCGCGGACTGACGATCGTGGTGCAGTCCAGCGGCACGGTCCTGCATGGGCCGCAGGTCGATATCAGCGAGCAGGTTGCCAGCCGGCTGAACGCCGTGCTGCCGCATGTCTACCTGCCCGCGGCGAACGAGGACCCGGAAGTGATCGCGAAATCGGGCAAGTTCCCCACCGCGCCCGTGCAGATGACCGACCCGAACCAGCAGGGGTAAAGCCTGTCTCTGCGGAGGCGCGCCGACGACGAACCGGCGCGCCCGGTCACAGGATTTCGATATGGCTCTTGAAGCCCAGCAGCGTGGCGTTGCGCAGGTTGGACTGGGCGTTGGGGTTGAAATAATATTCGAACACCGGCTGGAACACCACGCCACGGCAGACATGGATGGCGTAGTTCACTTCCAGCACCTCGGCATGGCCCTGGATGCCGGTCGCGTGGTTCGGCAGGGACTTTCCCACGTTCATCAGGTACCCGTCGGTCAGCGACACCCCACGGTCGATTTTGGTATAGGTAAACGCGGCGCCGATCGTGTCGAAGGGGCGCGAGGGCCAGAAACCCCGGTCCAGGAAGGCGACATAGCCCACGTAGTTCCGCAGTGACGTATGCGGATCGTTATAGGTGATGCCGGTCAGCATCGTGATTCCGGCATCCTTGCCGCCACCTTTCGGGTGATAGAGCCGCTGGTCGAACATCGCCCAGCTTTCCCATCCCGCGCTGTGCATGCGCGGCGCGCGGCCGCTCAGCGCGTAGGGCCGCCCGTCGTTGTCGAACAGGTTGTCGGGCATCGGTTCGTCCAGCGCCGCCGCCCCGACCTTGTAATGTCCGGGCAGCGTGCCGTGCCCGAACACGGGTTCCCATCCCGTTTCGACGGGGATGGTGTAGCCCAGGATGTTGGACCCGTTGAACTTGAACCCGGTGCGGTGCTGGGCCACGGCATAGACGCCGTTTTCCATCGGATAGACACCGGTCTGGATATAGGTGGCGCGGGTGGGTCGGCCCCGGACGCGGAACCCCCAGGTCGAGGCCGGATAGCCTGGCATGTAGTTCGAATCCGTAATGCCCTTGGGGCGGCCGCACATGCTGCCGTTCATGAAATTGCAGAACAGCGGGCTGGCCGCGAAATCCGACGCCAGGGGAATACGCCCCGCCGCGATGGCCAGGCGGCCGCCGAACAGGGTTTCCTCGCCATAGGCCAGCACCAGATGCACCGCGACGTTGCCGCCGCCGCCGTAATCTTCCGACGCGTGGTCCAGCCAGTCGCCGAACATGCGGTTGGCGGTGGTGCCGTACCGCCCCACCGTGATGACATGGGTGGCAAAGCCGGCCAGGCCCGCCAGCTTCTCCCAGTTGATGTCCAGTTCGTTGGCGTACTGACCGGCATTGCTGGCGCCCTGGCGATAATTCCGGAATCCGGGGGTCGGCTGCGTCAGCGCGCCCGCGAATTCGTTGGTGTTGTCGAACAGGAAATTGATGCCGCGATCGCGCAGGTATCTCGTCAGCCCGAACGGGTTGGGAAACAGCGCCTCGGGCTGGGAAAAGGGCGGAACGGATGTCGTCAGCGACGCCGCCGCGGGCAGCGGCGTGCTGACGCGGATGCTGGGGGCCGAGCCGATATCGTTATCGAGCACCTGCGCGTGTGCGGCGGGGATGCAATGCGGCAGAAGGGTGCTGAGCGCGCAGGCCGTCAGTCCGCGACGAAAGGACCGGTCGATGCGCCGGACAGAGAGGAACCGCATTGAGGGGGCAACTGACCGCTGAGTCGAAAGGAAAAGGCGCACCACGTATCACGTTTCAGCATGGCTGTCCCCGCATTGCCGCGTCAATACAAGAAAATTATCCGGTTTTGCCTGCCCGGGCGCGGCTTGCCTGTTCCGGCGTCAGGATGGAGATTGGACCGCGAACCCGGGACGGAACCGGGACCACGGGAAGCGGGAGCGAAGGGAATGACGACGAAGACATGGCATGCCGACCCTCTGACCTGGGGCCATGGCCCGAGAGTGTTCGAGATGTTCCTGGAGCCGACCTGCCCGTTTTCCGTCCGCGCCTTCGGCAAGCTGGACGACCTGCTGGCGCAGGCGGGCATGGATCGGATTACCGTCAGGCTCCGCCTGCAATCGCAACCCTGGCACATGTATTCCGGGGTGATCGTGCGCTGCATCCTGGCGGCGTCCACCCTGCCGGGGGGGCGGGAGACCGCCCGGGCCGTGATGGCGGCGGTGGTGGCTCATCGCGAGGAATTCGAATTCGCGCATCATTGCGCCGGCCCGAACATGGACGCCACGCCCAACCAGATCATCGCGCGGATCGAAGCCTGTAGCGGCGTCGCGCTGGCCGAGGCCTTCGCCATTCCCGACCTGGACCGGGAAATCAAGTGGCACTGCAAATATGCCCGGCAGAACGGCATCCACGTCTCGCCGACCTTCATGATTGACGGACTGGTGCAGCCGTCCATGAGCAGCGGCGACACGGTGGCGGAATGGGTGTCGCACCTGCTGCCGGCATCGGGCGCGTGATCAGCGCACCCATTTCAGGAACCGGTCCGGACGGACCGAAGCCAGATACTGGCCGACGCTACCGACCGGCGCCGCGCTGTCGCGCGAGGCGGTGATGACCTCCACCTTGCCCTGAAGGTTCCAGAGCGGCAGCAGGCCCACGCCGCCTTGTGCCTGCGGCACGCGGCTGTCGGCCGAATTGTCGCGATTGTCGCCCATCACGAACAGATGCCCGGCGGGGATCGTGATATCCGCCATGTCGTCCAGCGGCGTGCCGTCCGGCGTCTTCAGCAGAAGGTGCCGGACGCCGCCGGGCAGCGTTTCGGAAAAACGCTCCGCCGGGGCGGTGCTGCCGTCGGACAGTTCTTCCCGCGCCGGTCCCTCGTCCGTCCACGGCAGTTCGGCGCCGTTCAGCCGGACCCGCCCGCCGGAAAGGCCGATCCTGTCACCCGGCAGCCCGATCACGCGCTTGACGAAGGTGGTGCCCGGTTCGGCCGGGCTGCGAAAGACGATGACGTCGCCACGTGCCGGCATACGGCCGAACAGCCGGGCGCCCTGCGGCAGATGGTCGCCGAACGGCAGGTTGGCGGTGCTGAAGCCGTAGGCGAGGGGCTGGGCCATCAGGCGATCGCCGATCAGCAGGGTGGGCTGCATGGAGCCCGACGGCACCACATAGGGCGTCGCGAGGGCGACGCGGCTGAGGAGAATGAAGCCGGTAAAGAGACCCCAGCCTTTGACCCATCCGAACCTGTCGCGCACCGGTCTGTACTCCTCGCTTGGAGTGAGGACTGTAATTTGCCGGTATTTCTTCTGTAAAGTTAAAGATCAGAAAGCGGGATGACGTCGGCAACGGCATCGTTCCCGATATGTTGCGTTGTGTGCCGCCCGCCGGCACGGCAGAGGCTGTTTCAAAGCCCCGCGGTCCTGGGGAAGGGAGGGTTCCAATGGCGATATCTGACCTGCCGGGACAGGGGTGGTATCAGTTCGGGGAACTGACGCTGGCTTTCGTCCTGTCCGGCCTGGTCGGGCTGGAGCGGGAGATACGCCAGAAGAGTGCCGGGCTGCGGACCTACAGCCTGGTCGGCGTGGCGGCGGCCCTGTTCATGCTGGTGTCCAAATACGGGTTTACCGACGTGCTGGCGAACGAGAGGGTGGTCCTCGATCCGTCGCGGGTCGCGGCCCAGATCGTCTCGGGCATCGGGTTCATCGGCGGCGGCGTCATCTTCATGCGGCGCGATGTCGTCCGGGGGCTGACGACGGCGGCGTCGCTGTGGGTGACCGCCGCCGTGGGGATGGCATGCGGGGCGGGCCTGCTGGCCCTGGCCGTGGCGGCGACGATCGGGCATTTCGTCATCATGCTCGGCATTCCCCTACTGCTTCGCTACCTGCCGCGCGAGCGGCGGACCGTGGCGACCCTTCGGGTGTCCTATGACGACGGAAAGGGCATCCTGCGGGCGATCCTGGTGGATTGCTCGCGCCTGCGCTTTGCGATCGACCATGTCCGGATCGGGCATAACGGACAGTATGAAGAGGTGCCGGAGGCGATCCGGGACCAGGCCGACGACGAGGGTACGGACCTGTCGCCGCGCGCTCCGGCCGGGGTGACGCTGTCCATGCAGGTCAAGGGAAAACGGCCGATTTCCCACCTGATTTCCAGCCTGTCCGATATTCCGGGGGTGACGGCCGTGGGGACCGTCGGCCATGACGAACTGGATTAGATCGGCTTAAAGGCTTTTGAAACAGCCTCTTACCATCCAATCGGCCCCATGCCCGGGTCCCAGTTCCCCCAGGCGGGATTCCAGCCATACCAGCCGCCGCCCATACCGGGCCCCCAGGTGCCCCAGTTCCACTGGGCGTCCTGGTAGTCCATGGCCGTTTCCTGCTGTTCGTCCGCCAGGGCCTTGGCCTGCCGGTATTGCTGGTACTGGGCATAGGCCGCCTGGTCGCCGACATAGAGGCAGTCGCATACGGTCGGGTCGGAATAGACGTAGAACACCTGTCCGCCCTGGACCCGCCGCACGAAGTGATGGGCCGGCAGCCGGTTCAGCATCTTCTGCCGGGCCGGGGTATCGGCCGGCTTGAACGCGAAGCCCGCCGCCGCGAGGTGGTCCTCCTTCTGCGCGATCGCGGTCGGGCTCTGGCAGGATGCCAGCAGTGTGAGCGACGCCAGGGCGGCCCAGCCGAAAGATCCTGTCCCGTATCGTGTTGGCATGACTTTCCCTTCCTCCGATGTTCGGCAATGTTTTGACATATTCGAACGTCGGGTGCCCCGCGCGCAAGGGGCGCGGGACGTCGATCATGACGGACTTTGTCGATGCGCCCAATTGTCGAGGGTATTCAGGGCCGTATCGAGGTCGGCGAGGGCGAAATTGATCGTGATCGATGCGCCCTGAATGGTGCCGATCTGTATATGGCCGATCTTGCCGTGCCGGGCGTCGACCAACCAGGCGTCGGGAATGGCCGGCACACTGGCGATGCATCCCCTGGTGGAGCAGACCTGCCAGGTCAGGGGCACGGGGGTGCCGTCGTCGACGGCGATGGTGGGGGGCCGGACCAGCGAGACCATGAGCGGCATCTGCACAGCGACGCGATAGGACGTGGGGAAGCCCGTGGCAGTCCGCTCGCGGCTGAAGGCCACGACTCCTACCGGTACCGCTTTCTTCTGCGGGTCCTGCGTCGTCAGGCGCTGCTCCGCCGAACACAGGACCGGCCCGCCGGCTGGCGGTCGGCCATACAGGCAGCGATAGGCCCACGGTCCGGACGACTGGGAAAGCTGCGCCAGGGAGGAGGTCGTGTCCGCCGGTGCGGCTGGGGCCGTTGCGGCGGTATGGGGCGTGGCATGGGCGGGTGCCGGAAAAGTCGGATTGCCGCCATATACCTCGACCAGGGCGAATGCCGCTGCCGTGCACCCCGCGCCGATGGTCATGAGTTTGATCGTGGAGATTTTCATTTCTGTCTTTCAGGCGTGACGCCATGGCCGGCTTCGGCCATGGCGGTAAAAGCCGGCGGGGACCGGATCAGAACTTCAGGCTGAGGGTGCCGGTGACGCCGCTGTCCGTGGATTGGTCGCCATACTGGCCGATATAGGTGAGACCGACATCCAGCCGGTCGGTCAGCCTGGCCTGCAATCCGGCCTTGAGCAATGCGGCGTCGGTGGACAGCGGTACGCCGGCCACGTCGAATGCGCCGCCGTTCTGCACGAAGGATTCGCGCGTGGTCGGGGTCGTCAGGCCGAAGGCGTGGCGATAGCCCAGGGTCGCGTTCGGTATCAGCGTGACGCCGCCGACCTTCAGGCGGCCGGCCAGTCGTGCCCCGAAGGTCGCATAGGTCGTGCCGGTGTCCATGGCACGGCCGGTCAGTGCTGCCGCGCCGCCATGTTCGGTAAAGCGGTCGGTGTGCAGGTTGACATAGGCCACGTCAGCAAAGGGCTCGACCATCAGCGGCCCCAGGTCCATGCGGTAGCCCAGGTCGCCGAATGCCTGGGCGGTGCCGCCGTCATAGCCGCTGTTCAGCCGGTCCGAATATCCGGTGAAGGCGACGTTGCGCGTCATGGACAGCATGTTCCAGCTATAGGAAACGCCCGTTCGCAGGGCGAGGCGCCCCCAGTGGGTGCCGGCATAGCCGCCCAGGCTGATCGTGTTGCCATGGCCGTACGATGCCGCGGCGCCGCTGTCGAATGCGCTATGGCCGTAGCCGACCAGCCCGCCGACATGCCAGCCCACTACCGGCGCATCCGCCCCCATCACGAAGCCGCCTGCCGAATGGCTCATGGCCGAGGCGTTGCCGTTGGCCGTGTTGTGCCCGAAGGTGCCGTAACCCTGCATCCACAGCGATGCGTGGTCGGGCCGGCAGGTGCCGTCGGTGCGTGTGCCGTCGGACGCGGCGGTCTTCATGCCGCTGTCCGCGCCGGGCGCGCATTCCGTGCCGCGCAGCCGCTCGACCGCCGCGTCGCGCACATAGAAGCTGTCCTGGATCAGCGCGGTGCGCGCCGAGGCATGCAATTCGCCCGACAGCGCGCCCAGGGCATGGCGGGCTGTGGCGGCATCGGTCTGCACCAGTTCGTTATACAATTGTCCCGAGGTCACGTTCTGCAGTGCGACGCCGACGGCCGTCTGGTTACGCGTAGTGCTGACATCCGCGAAATTCAATTCGTTGCGCTGCAGATTGACGACGATGCCGTCCGCTCCGGCGGTGATGTTCGACGTCAGGAAGGCGAAGTTCGACACCACGGTGCCGAACGTGCCGGACACCCCGCCGGTCGCGGTCATGATGGTGTTAGGGTGGGTAATGTTCCACGTTCCATCGGCCGCCAGGACGGTGATGGCACCGCTGCCCAGCGATACGTGACCCGATACCCGCACGGAATCATGGTCGCCGGCGGTATTCACGCTGACGATGTAGTTCGATCCCGCTGCCATCGTCAGGTTGCCGTTGACGGTCAGCGTGCCGACCGCTCCACTGCCGGCCGGCGACAGGGTGGCGCCGCTCCTGATCGTCGTCGTGCCCACCGAACCATTGCCCGACAGGGTGGTGCCGCTATCGGCCACCACGGAACTGGCCAGGCTGCCATCGACCTGCAGCGTGCCGCCCGATATTTCGGTGCCGCCGCTGTAGGTGCTGTTGCCGTTCAGGACCAGGGTGCCCACGCCCGTCTTGACCAGGATGCCGGCGGTCGAACCGTCGACAAGCGTGCCGGTCAGGCTGTCGGTGCCGCTGTCGACCTGGACCGTGGGGTCGCCGTTCAGGACGATGGCGTTGCCCAGGGCCAGGTTGCTGCCAGCCAGGACCAGCGTCGTGTTCTCGGCCATGTTCAGCGCGCCGGTGCCCAGGGCCGACGCGTTGGTCAGCGTCAGCGTGCCCGACCGCAGCAGCGTGCCGCCGGCATAGCTGTTGACCCCGGCCAGCGTCACGTTGCCCGCACCCGATTTCGTCAGGATGCCCGAGCCGCTGACGGTATTGGTCAGTACGCCGTCGCTGTTCTGCGCCAGGTTGAAGATGCCGTTATCCACGATGGCACCGCTGCCGAAGCTGGTCGTCGTGCCGGTCAGCGCACCCGCGCGGATCGTGGTGCCTCCAGTATAGGTGTTGGCGCCGGTCAGGGTCTCGCTGCCGCCGGCGATGGTCAGGCCGCCGGAGCCGCCGAGGGTGCCGGCGAAGCTGTCGGCGGCATTGCTCAGGGTCAGGGTGCCGGCGAGGGTGCCGGTCCCGGCGCCGGCCAGCGAGGCGGCGGTGCCGCCGCTGGCGGTGACGGCGAGGGCGCCGTCGTCGGTGAGGGTGCCGCCGACCGTGCCGCCGTCGAGGGTCAGGCTGCCGGCATTGGCGAGGGCACCGGCGACCGAGCCGGAAAGGTTCAGTCCGGCGCCGGCGTCGATGGTGGTGGCGCCGGTGTAGGTGTTGGCGCCGGTCAGGGTCTCGCTGCCGCCGGCGATGGTCAGGCCGCCGGAGCCGCCGAGGGTGCCGGCGAAGCTGTCGGCGGCATTGCTCAGGATCAGGGTGCCGGCGAGGGTGCCGGTCCCGGTGCCGGCCAGCGAGGCGGCGGTGCCGCCGCTGGCGGTGACGGCGAGGGCGCCGCTGTCGGTGAGGGTGCCGCCGACCGTGCCGCCGTCGAGGGTCAGGGTGCCGGCATTGGCGAGGGCGCCGGCGACGGAACCGCCCTGGAGGTCGAGTGCGGCGCCGGCGTCGATGGTGGTGGCGCCGGTATAGGTGTTGGCGCCGGTCAGGGTCTCGCTGCCGCCGGCGATGGTCAGGCCGCCGGTGCCGCCGAGGGTGCCGGCGAAGCTGTCGGCGGCGTTGCTCAGGGTCAGGGTGCCGGCGAGGGTGCCGGTCCCGGCGCCGGCCAGCGAGGCGGCGGTGCCGCCGCTGGCGGTGACGGCGAGGGCGCCGCTGTCGGTGAGGGTGCCGCCGACCGTGCCGCCGTCGAGGGTCAGGCTGCCGGCATTGGCGAGGGCACCGGCGACCGAGCCGGAAAGGTTCAGTCCGGCGCCGGCGTCGATGGTGGTGGCGCCGGTGTAGGTGTTGGCGCCGGTCAGGGTCTCGCTGCCGCCGGCGATGGTCAGGCCGCCGGTGCCGCCGAGGGTGCCGGCGAAGCTGTCGGCGGCGTTGCTCAGGGTCAGGGTGCCGGCGAGGGTGCCGGTCCCGGTGCCGGCCAGCGAGGCGGCGGTGCCGCCGCTGGCGGTGACGGCGAGGGCGCCGCTGTCGGTGAGGGTGCCGCCGACGCTGCCGCCGTCGAGGGTCAGGCTGCCGGCATTGGCGAGGGCGCCGGCGACGGAACCGCCCTGGAGGTCGAGTGCGGCGCCGGCGTCGATGGTGGTGGCGCCGGTATAGGTGTTGGCGCCGGTCAGGGTCTCGCTGCCACCGGCGATGGTCAGGCCGCCGGAGCCGCCGAGGGTGCCGGCGAAGCTGTCGGCGGCGTTGCTCAGGGTCAGGGTGCCGGCGAGGGTGCCGGTCCCGGTGCCGGCCAGCGAGGCGGCGGTGCCGCCGCTGGCGGTGACGGCGAGGGCGCCGCTGTCGGTGAGGGTGCCGCCGACCGTGCCGCCGTCGAGGGTCAGGCTGCCGGCATTGGCGAGGGCACCGGCGACCGAGCCGGAAAGGTTCAGTCCGGCGCCGGCGTCGATGGTGGTGGCGCCGGTGTAGGTGTTGGCGCCGGTCAGGGTCTCGCTGCCGCCGGCGATGGTCAGGCCGCCGGAGCCGCCGAGGGTGCCGGCGAAGCTGTCGGCGGCGTTGCTCAGGGTCAGGGTGCCGGCGAGGGTGCCGGTGCCGGTGCCGGCCAGCGAGGCGGCGGTGCCGCCGCTGGCGGTGACGGCGAGGGCGCCGCTGTCGGTGAGGGTGCCGCCGACCGTGCCGCCGTCGAGGGTCAGGGTGCCGGCATTGGCGAGGGCACCGGCGACGGAACCGCCCTGGAGGTCGAGTGCGGCGCCGGCGTCGATGGTGGTGGCGCCGGTATAGGTGTTGGCGCCGGTCAGGGTCTCGCTGCCGCCGGCGATGGTCAGGCCGCCGGTGCCGCCGAGGGTGCCGGCGAAGCTGTCGGCGGCGTTGCTCAGGGTCAGGGTGCCGGCGAGGGTGCCGGTCCCGGTGCCGGCCAGCGAGGCGGCGGTGCCGCCGCTGGCGGTGACGGCGAGGGCGCCGTCGTCGGTGAGGGTGCCGCCGACCGTGCCGCCGTCGAGGGTCAGGGTGCCGGCATTGGCGAGGGCGCCGGCGACCGAGCCGGAAAGGTTCAGTCCGGCGCCGGCGTCGATGGTGGTGGCGCCGGTGTAGGTGTTGGCGCCGGTCAGGGTCTCGCTGCCGCCGGCGATGGTCAGGCCGCCGGTGCCGCCGAGGGTGCCGGCGAAGCTGTCGGCGGCGTTGCTCAGGGTCAGGGTGCCGGCGAGGGTGCCGGTCCCGGTGCCGGCCAGCGAGGCGGCGGTGCCGCCGCTGGCGGTGACGGCGAGGGCGCCGCTGTCGGTGAGGGTGCCGCCGACGCTGCCGCCGTCGAGGGTCAGGCTGCCGGCATTGGCGAGGGCGCCGGCGACGGAACCGCCCTGGAGGTCGAGTGCGGCGCCGGCGTCGATGGTGGTGGCGCCGGTATAGGTGTTGGCGCCGGTCAGGATGAGCGTGCCGCCGGTGCCGCTGTTCGCGATGGTCAGGCCGCCCGGAACGCCACTGGACTGGTCGGATATGGGATTGGAGATCGTGGCGCTCTGACCGGCGAGGTCGATCGTGCCGTTGTTGCCGGTAATGGAGAAGCTATAGGGCGTGATGTTCGTGCCATCGAGCGTCAGCGTCCCGCCATCCAGGATCGGCAGGATGGTCGCGGGGCTGGAGGCCAGGCCGGATGCGTTCTGGAGGGTGGTAATGGGCGTTGCGGACGAACCGGCGTTGATGGTCTGCTCCGGCGTCGCGGCCGCCGTAAATCCGGAACCGCCCGCGGGCGTGCAATTTGCGCCTGAAGTCAGGGAGGTACACGGGCCGGTATAGACACCGAGTTGGACGCCGCCATCGGTTGCTGTCGATGCAACACCCGAAGACGTCGTGAATGAGATCGTGTAGGTATCGCCGGCGACCAGGTTGATCCCCTGGTAGATGCCGTCGAAGCTGCCTACCGCGCCGTCAAACCAGGTGCCCGCCGTTCCGGCTGCCAGCGAGGGTGTGGACGCCCCGGCCGAACTGGAAGGGGCTTGCCAGGTGCCGGCAGTGTTTGGCGGGGTTCCGGTCTGATAGACGACGCCCCAACTGGCGGGCGCCTCGATTCCGTTCGTGCTGCCGCTGACCGTCCCGCCGGAGAGAAAATACGGATCGGTGAGGAGATTGGTCGTTCTGCCCTGGACGGCCAGGCTGACATCCCCGAAAGTCCAGTAATCCGGATCATTGCGGAAGGCGAAAAGGATATAATTCGTGCCGGTCGTCTGCGCGGTAAAGCTGACTGTATAGGTCTGAAGAGTACCTGTCGTGCTGTACGCAGTCGTATTCGCCCCGCTCCCGTCGGTCAGGGCCAGCAGGTAGTCCGTCGGCAAGGTCTGGGCGAACGATACGGAGGTCACGGCCGTGAATGGCGATGCGATCAGGACCAGGCGAAAGATCCCGGCCATGGCAGGGCGGTATTTTTTTTAATAGTGAATAATATCCCTGATTTGTCACGGCGGCTCTTGAATTGTTATTTGTATATTTGGAAATACGATCGGAATTTTCCAGAGTGACGTGATATCGTTTCTTTGTCGTAATTTTCATGGATGCAGGCCTGGTGGAAGGGGAGCAGCCGGAAGCGTGGTGCTGATTTTCCAAAATATACAAAAATTAATTAATGTCTATGCGGGTTTGAATAAGTCAGCCGACAAATCCGAATGGTCATAAAACTTAAAAAGAGCAGAAACGGCGGTTTGTGTCCGTTTTGTACCATTTTCTTTTCGGAATCATGACATCGCGCCACCGGATGGTCCGGGGGAGACGCAAAGGCGTGGGGCCGCCGATGCTTTATGCGGCCGTCAGGTCCGCCAGGGTGGCATCGCAGGCGCGCAGCGCGTCGTCGGGGGCCAGGCGGACCTGGAGGCCGCGCTGGCCGCCGTTGGTGTAGAGGTAGGGCAGGTCCGCCGCCTGGCGGGCGAAGGCGGTGGGGACGCGCTTCTTCTGGCCGAAGGGACTGATGCCGCCGACGCGGTAGCCGGTGACGCGTTCGGCGTCGGCGGGCTTCATCATCTTCGCGCTCTTGCCGCCGAAGGCGGCGGCCAGCTTCTTCATGCTGACCTCGTGGTCCGACGGGACGACCACGCAGACCGCGCGGCCGTCGATCTCCGCCATCAGGGTCTTGTAGACGTGGGCGGGCGGTTCGCCGATGGCCTCGGCGGCCTGCACGCCCAGCCGGTCGGCGTCCGGATCATAATGGTAGGTGACGGCGGTGAAGGCGATTCCCGCACGGGTCAGGGCCTGGGTGGCCTGGGTGCCGGTTGCCTGGGGATGGGAATTTTTCTTGGCCATGCCGGTGTTATAGCAGGGCGGGGCGGTCGCGTCAGGATGCGCGGATACGCTGCCCGTGCCGGGTCTCGTCCGGCCGGCACAGGGCGGCGATGGCCGCGCCCGCCGCGTCCGGGCGGGGCAGGGCGGACAGGTCGGCGGCCGGCATGGCCTGCACGCGCAGGCGGGTGGCCACCGGGCCGGGGTCGTACAGATTGACCCGCAGGGGGCTGCCGGGGGCGATTTCGTCGGCCCAGGTCAGGACGACGGCCTCCATCGCGGCCTTGGACGCGGCCATCATGCCCCAGAAGCTGGCGGGGTGCGTCGCGTGCCCGTCGGTCAGGAACACGGCGCGGCCGGCGGGCGCGCGTTCCAGCAGGGGCGCGGTGGTGCGGATCATCCGCCAGGCGGCCGTGGCGTTGACCGCCAGCGTGGCGGTCCAGTCGGCGTCGCGCATATGGGTGACGGGGGTCAGGACCCCCAGCATGGCGGCGCAATGGACCAGCACGTCCAGCCGGCCGAAGCGGGCGGCGATCGACGGGCCCAGCGTGTCGATCGCGTCCCCGTCGCGCAGGTCCAGCGGCAGCAGGGTCGCGCGGCGGCCGGTGCGGCGTTCGATCAGGTCGTCGGTTTCCTCCAATCCGCCGGGGGTGCGGGCGGTCAGGATGCAGTGCGCCCCGCCCGCGGCCAGGGCCAGGGCGGTGGCGCGGCCGATGCCCCGGCTGGCCCCGGTGACCAGTGCCACCGGGGCCCCGGTCACTGTGGCTGGAGTCATGGAGTGCCGGGACGCGCGTCGTCGCCTGCGGCTTCGTAATCCACCAGGGGGATCGGGTAGTCGCCGGTGAAGCAGGCGTCGCAGTACCGGCCGGCGGCGGCGGCGCGGTCGGCGTGGCCCAGCGCGCGGTACAGCCCGTCGAAGGAGATGAAGGCCAGGCTGTCCACGCCGATCAGTTCGGCCATTTCCTTCAGGTCGTGCTGGGCCGCCAGCAGCTTGCTGCGCTCGGGCGTGTCGATGCCGTAGAAGCAGGAATGCGTCGTGGGCGGCGAGGAGATGCGCATGTGCACCTCGCGCGCGCCGGCGGCGCGGACCATGTCCACGATCTTGCGCGACGTGGTGCCGCGCACGATCGAATCATCGACCAGGACCACCCGCTTGCCGTCCAGCACCGGCCGGTTGGTCGAATGTTTCAGCTTCACGCCCAGATGGCGGATCTGGTCGGTCGGTTCGATGAAGGTGCGGCCGACATAATGGTTGCGGATGATGCCCAGTTCGAAGGGAATGCCGCTGGCCATGGAATAGCCCATGGCCGAGGGCACGCCGGAATCGGGTACCGGGACGATCACGTCGGCCTCGACCGCGCTTTCGCGCGCCAGTTCCACGCCGATGCGCTTGCGCGCCTCGTAGACCGGCTTGCCGTCCATCACCGAATCCGGGCGGGCGAAATAGATGTATTCGAACACGCAGAAGCGGGATTTCCGCTCGCCGAACGGCTTGACCGAACGGACGCCGTCATTGTCGATGATGACGATTTCGCCCGGTTCCACGTCGCGGACGAATTCCGCGCCCATGATGTCCAGCGCGCAGGTCTCGCTGGCCAGGACCCAGGAGGGGGCGGCGCCGTCGGTCTCGCCGGGGATGCGGCCCAGGATCAGCGGCCGCACGCCCAGCGGGTCGCGCACGCCCATCAGCGCGTCGCGCGACAGCACGACCAGCGAATAGGCCCCCAGCACCTGCTTCAGCGCGTCGATCAGCCGGTCCAGCACCGTGGCGTAGAGCGAGATCGCCAGCAGGTGGATGAACACCTCGCTGTCCGTCGTGGACTGGAAGATGCAGCCCCGGCGCACCAGCGCGCGCTTCAGCGTCTCGGCGTTCGTCAGGTTGCCGTTGTGCGCGACCGCCAGACCGCCGAATTCGAAATCCGCGAACAGGGGCTGCACGTTGCGGATCAGCGTCGCCCCGGTGGTGGCGTAGCGGTTGTGGCCCACCGCCCGGTGGCCCGGCAGGGTGGCCATGACCCGGGCGTCACCGAACACGTCGCCCACCAGGCCCAGCCCCTTGTGGGTGTGGAAGCGCGTGCTGTCATAGGACACGATGCCCGTCGCCTCCTGCCCGCGATGCTGCAGCGCGTGCAGGCCCAGCGCGGTCAGCGCCGACGCGTCCTTGACGTTCCAGACGCCGATGACGCCGCATTCCTCGTGCGGCTTGTCGTCGTCATGCCATTGCAGCGGCATGTCGTCCCGCGCGTGGCCGGTGGCGCACAGGGGGCAGGAGCAGGCGGCGCTGTCCGGGGTGACGGCCTGCGGGGCGGTGGGGCGGGTCGACATGGTCAGCTACCTCTTTTCCTCGACGGGCGCCCGGGTGGTGCTTCCCGGGCAGGCACAAGGCGGCCCCGCGAAGGGGTCAGATCGGGGCGTCATGGCGCGTCTGCATCAGTTGCGCAAGGCTGGGCTTCATGGAAATGGGCAGGACGCGCTGCAGAAAGAAGGCCCCCTGCGACACAAGCGGCAGCAGGCGTGCCGTCTGCACCGCCAGCGGCCATTCGGCGGGCGCGGCAACCAGGCCCGCGACCAGGTACGCCGCGACCAGCACGCCATAGCCCCGCACCCCGCCGAACAGCAAGCCCAGCATGCTGTTCAGCCCGCCCAGGGCCGAGTCCCGGACCACGCGGCCGATGGCCTGCGTGACCAGGGTGAAGACGACCAGCAGCCCGATGAAGGGCAACGCGAAGGCAACGACACCGGCCACCAGCGGGTTGGTGATCGACGGCGCGATGGCCTGCAGCACCGGCCCGGTCAGGCGCGTCGCCAGCACCGCCGCCCCGATCCAGCTTCCCAGCCCCAGCAATTCGCGCACCAGGCCCCGTCCATAGCCGAACAGGGCCGAGACGACCACCACCAGGCCCGCCGTCACGTCGATCCAGTCCGCGCCGATCTGGGTTCCGCCGGTCATGCGGCCGCCCGGTTGTCCATGGAAAGCTGGGAGGGGACCCGGGTCATGGGGTCGGGGCGTTCCTTGTGCTGCGGCCGGTCAAGCGATGGGGTGATTTCGGGCCGGTTATGCCATCACCGGAGGCGCCGCGACAGGGGAAAGATCGCGCGGGGCGCCGGGACGCCGCGTCAGGGCAGCTTGGTGGTGCGGATCTTCCACGGTCGGGCGATGGCGCGTCCGGCCCGCCGCGTGGGCGTGTTGTTCAGGGTCAGCAGCAGTTCGCCCACCTGCGTGCGGCGGTCCAGTTCGGTCCACACGGCGTCGGCGGATACGTTCCGCGCGGCCCAGATCTGCATCAGGCGCGTCAGTGTTTCGGCACTTTCGCGGATCAGCGCCGCGCGGTCATCGGCGATCAGTTCCATGACGCAATGTTCGGCATGCAGCCCGAACGCCCGCGCGATGCGGCGGACATGCTGCTCGGCCCGCGGGTCGGGCGGCAGGGGGGCCGACCCGGCGGCGGCAATGGTAGTGGGAGACGCGACGAGTCCGGCCCACAGCGCCGCCAGCACCGTCCGCGCATCCGGCACGGACGGTGCATCGTCGTCGCTTGGCGGCGGGGGGGCGGATTCGGACATTCCGCCATGATGCCGGGGCGCGGTTCACGCGGTCAACGCCGCGGCAGGCGCCGCCGCCCCGCAAGTGGGCTCAGACCGAAAAATATTTCGCTTTCGGATTGAGAACCACCAGCGCCGAGGTCGATTGCTCGGGGTGCAACTGGTAGCCGTCGGTCAGCGAGACGCCGATCCGTTCGGCGTCCAGCAGCTTCAGAATGGGGTCCTGGTCCTCCAGCCGGGGGCAGGCGGGGTAGCCGAAGGAATAGCGCGAGCCGCGATAGCCCTGCTGCAACAGCTTGTTCATGTCGCGGTCGTCCTCGGCGGCGAAGCCCAGTTCGGCGCGGATGCGCTTGTGGGTGTATTCGGCCATCGCCTCGGCCATTTCGACCGACAGGCCGTGCAGGTACAGGTAGTCCTTGTAGCGGTTGGCCTCGAACCATTCGCGCGCCATGTCCGACGCCTTCTGCCCCACGGTCACGACCTGCAGGCCGATCACGTCGCGCCGGGCGTCATCCACGTCGCGGACGAAATCGGCGATGCACTCGCCGTCCTCGCGCGGCTGGCGGGGCAGGGTGAAGCGCGCGGCCTCGGTGGTGCCGTCGGCTTCGAACAGGATCAGGTCGTTGCCCTGGCCGGCGGCCTTCCAGTAGCCGTAGGCCGCCTGGGGGCGCAGGATGTCCTGCTCCGCCGCCAGGGCCAGCATGCGGCGCAGCACCGGGCGCAGTTCCTGCCGGGCCCAGCCCATGAAATCGTCCAGCGAGCGGCCCTGCTTGCGGAAGCCCCACTGGAATTGATACAGCGACCGCTCGTTCAGGAACGGCAGCACGGCGTCCGGCGCGGCCTCGATGACCCGCGCGCCCCAGAAGGGCGGTTCCACCGCCGGTTCGTCCTGCGTCAGGCGCGCCCGGCGGGCGCGGGCGGCGGCCACGTCCACGGGGGCGAAGCCGCGAGTGTCGGCCTGTTCCATGTCGCGGGGGCGGGCGCGGGTGGCCTTGCCGGCGCGGCGGGCGCGGGTGGCGGCCAGGTAGTTGTCGAATTCGCCCTGCGCCACCTGGTCCATCAGCGACAGCCCGTCGAACGCGTCGCGGGCATAGGCGACGCGGCCGTCG
Source organism: Gluconacetobacter diazotrophicus PA1 5 (assembly GCF_000021325.1). Lineage (GTDB taxonomy): Bacteria > Pseudomonadota > Alphaproteobacteria > Acetobacterales > Acetobacteraceae > Gluconacetobacter > Gluconacetobacter diazotrophicus. The sequence continues at coordinate 3,152,665 of NC_011365.1, forward strand.
GTGCCGTAGGCGGCGGTACAGTCTTCCTCGACATAATTGCGGGTCAGCGCGGCACCGCCCAGCAGCACCGGGACGTCCAGCCCCTGGCGGGCCATTTCCTCCAGGTTCTCGCGCATCACCACGGTCGATTTCACCAGCAGGCCGGACATGCCCACCGCGTCGGCCGCGTGTTCGCGGGTGGCGGCGATCATGTCGGCCACCGGCACCTTGATGCCCAGGTTGACGACGCGATAGCCGTTGTTGGTCAGGATGATGTCGACCAGGTTCTTGCCGATATCGTGCACGTCGCCCTTGACCGTCGCCAGCACGATGGTGCCGCGCGTCTGGCCCTCGGCCCGTTCCATGTGCGGTTCCAGGTGGGCCACGGCGGCCTTCATCGTTTCGGCCGACTGCAGGACGAAGGGCAGTTGCATCTTGCCCGCGCCGAACAGTTCGCCCACCACCTTCATGCCGTCCAGCAGGATGGTGTTGATGATGTCCAGCGGCGGGATGGTCCGCATCGCCTCGTCCAGGTCGGCTTCCAGCCCCTTGCGGTCGCCGTCGACGATGCGCTCCTTCAGCCGTTCGTCCACGCGGTCCGACCGGGTCTTCTTCACCGCGTCGCTGGCCTTGCGGTCCGCGAACAGTTCCAGCAGGCGCTGCAGCGGGTCGTAGCCTTCCTCGCGGCGGTCGAAGATCAGGTCTTCGGCGACCTTCACCTCTTCCTCGGGGATCAGGTGCAGCGGGCGGATCTTGGAGACATGGACGATCGCCGCCGTCATGCCCGCGCGCACCGCATGGTCCAGGAACACCGAATTCAGCACCGCGCGCGCCGCCGGGTTCAGGCCGAACGAGATGTTCGACAGCCCCAGCACGATCTGGATGTCGGGGAAGCGGTCGCGGATCTGGCGGATGCCCTCCAGCGTCCACAGCCCCAGCTTGCGGTCGTCCTCGACCCCCGTGCCGATGGTGAAGGTCAGCGGGTCGATCATCAGGTCGGATTGCGGCAGTCCATGCCGGTCGCAGGCGAATTCGACCAGGCGGGTGGCGATGCGCAGCTTGTCCTCGGCGGTCTTGGCCATGCCGACTTCGTCGATGGTCAGCGCCACGACGGCGGCGCCGAACTTGCGCGCCAGAAGCATGCGGTCGGTGGCGTGGCCCTCGCCGTCCTCGAAATTGATCGAGTTGATGATCGCCTTGCCGCCGTACAGCTTCAGCGCGGCCTCGATCACCGGGGTTTCGGTGGAATCGATGACCAGCGGCGCGTTGACCGAAGAGGTGAAGCGGGTCACGACCTCGTTCATCTCGCGCATTTCGTCGCGGCCGACGAAGGCGGTGCAGAGGTCCAGCGCGTTCGACCCCTCGGCCACCTGTTCGCGCCCGATGGAGACGCAGCCGTCCCAGTCGCCCTCTTCCTGCAGGGTGCGCCATTTCTTCGACCCGTTGGCGTTGCAGCGCTCGCCGATCGAGAAATAGCTGTTTTCCTGGCGCAGCGGCACCTGAGTGTACAAGCTGGACACCGACGGAATCCAGACCGGGCGGCGCGGGACCGGGGCGGGGCGGTGGCGGCCGGTGCCCTCGGCCCGGCGGCGCAGCATGGCGTCCAGCGCCGCGATATGCGGGGTGGAGGTGCCGCAGCACCCGCCGACCAGGTTCAGCCCGTCCTCGGTGATGAAGCGGTCCACCCAGGTGGCCATGTCGGCGGGCGAGAGCGGGTAGTGGGTCTGCCCGTCCACCAGTTCCGGCAGGCCGGCATTGGGCTGGATCGAGATCAGGCCCGGCCAGTTGCCGGCCAGCCAGCGCACGTGCTCGGCCATTTCCTGCGGGCCGGTGGCGCAGTTCAGGCCCATCAGCGGCACATCCAGCGCGTGGATCGCGGTGGCGGCGGCGGCGATGTCGGGGCCGACCAGCAGGGTGCCGGTGGTTTCCACTGTCACCTGGACGAAGATCGGGGTATCGGTGCCCAACTCGGCGCGGGCGATCTTGGCACCGTTGACGGCGGCCTTGATCTGCAGCGTGTCCTGGCAGGTTTCGATCAGCAGCGCGTCCACGCCGCCGTCGATCAGGCCGCGGCACTGCTCGGCCAGCCCGGCTTCCAGCGTGTCGTAGTCGATATTGCCCAGCGACGGCAGCTTGGTCCCCGGCCCGACCGATCCGATGACGTAGCGGTGGCGGCCGTCGGCGAAGCTCTCGGCGGCCTCGCGCGCCAGGTGGGCGGCGGTGCGGTTGATCTCGCGCGCCCGGTCGGCCAGCCCGAATTCGCCCAGCGTGATGGGCGTGCCGCCGAACGAATTGGTCTCGACCATATCCGCCCCGGCCTCGAAATAGCCGCGATGGATCTCACGCACCAGTTCGGGGCGCGACAGGTTCAGGATCTCGGTGCAGTTCTCCTGCCCCCAGTAGTCGCGCTCGACATCCAGGTCCAGCACCTGCACGCGCGACCCCATGCCGCCGTCACACAGCAGCACCTGGTCGCGAAGGGCGTCGAGAAGATGGGGACGTGCGGTCATCGTGGTCCTGATGGCTGGTGCAAAAGCGGGAGGGTAGCTGTTATTCCCATGCCACCGTCACGTGTCCAGTCCGATGTGACTGATTGGCCGGCGAGATGGTCTGGAGTGGACTATCTGGTGTTTCGGGCCGCAATCAGTAAGCCGAGCAGGCGATCGACGCGGCGGCGAAGGATGGTCTTCCGTTGCGGTGATGCCATGTGTCGGAACGGGGGACTTCATGCAACGGGATGACGGGCGGATCGCGCTGGACCTTGTGGAGGATGCGGCGTTTTCCCGGATGCCGGGCGACGGGGGGACGCTGGTGGTGCGCGTGGGGGCCGCCGAGGGGGCTGGGGACAATGGGGGGTGGCTGGACGTGGTCGGGGTGCCGGCCATCACGCCGTTCGCCCATGGCGCGGGCTGTGTCTGCTGTGCGCCGGATGGTGCGATTGCCGCCGTGCTGGCCGACCTGTTTCGTGCGCGGGTGACCGGGCGGCGTCCCTGGTTCGACCGGGTGATGGTGGTGGTGCCGGCCGCGCTGCATGCGGGGATGCGGCAGGCGCTGGAGGGCAATAACGTGGTTGCGGCGCGTTATCGCCCCGTCTGGCGGCGTTAACCGTCCTTTCGTCTTTGCCTTCCTAGGGTTGCTGCAGCGGGACCTAGTGAAGGACGATCCGTGGCGCAGCCAGACCCTGTGGAAGACACGCGGCCGACCCCGACGACGATCTGCCTGCATGCGGCCGCGGCGGCGGCGCGCTATCACGGGCTGTCGGTCGATGTCCGCGATTTCGTGGCCGAGCCGGGCGAGGTCTCGCCTTCGCCGGCGGCGCTGGCGCGGTGGCTGAACGACCAGGGGGCGGTGGCGCGGGGCATGCGCCTGTCCTGGCGGGCGCTGGTGCGGGTGCGGAGTGCGCCGCCGGTGGTGCTGATGTTCCGCGACGGGTCGGCGGGACTGATGGTGGCGGGCGATCCGGCGCGCGGCGTCGTGTGGCTGCGCGACCCGATGGGGGACGAGGGCACGCCCCCGGTGCCGCTGGACGAACTGCGCCTGTCGCAGGTCTGGACGGGCGACGTGCTGCTGGTCAAGCGCCGCCGCGACCAGTCCGAGGCCGACGCCCCCATCAATGCCGAATGGCTGGGCCGCATGGTCCTGCGCGAACGGCGCGCGCTGCGCGATATCCTGCTGGCCTCGATGGTGCTGAGCGTGCTGGCGATCTTCCCGCCGCTGATCGTCATGCAGGTGATCGACAAGGTGGTGAACTACCGGTCCATGTCCACCCTGGTTTCGATCACCGCGATCCTGGGCGTCATGAGCTTCTATGAAATCCTGCTGACCTATGCCCGGCGGGAACTGGCGCTGGTGGTCACGACGCGGCTGGATACGCGGATTTCGCTGCTGGTGTTCGACCGCCTGCTGGCGCTGCCGCTGGAATTCTTCGAACGCCAGCAGGCGGGGCAGGTCATCGGCCGCGTATCCGCCATCTACCGGGTGCGGGACTTCATGACCGGCCGGCTGATGAACACGGTGCTGGACCTGTTCACCCTGGTCGTGGTGCTGCCGTTCCTGTTCTATTTCAGCGCCACCCTGGCGTGGATGACGCTGGCGGCGGCGGGGGCGATCGGGCTTGTGGTCGCCGGCTTCATGCTGCCCGTGGGGCGGCTGGTCGCGCGCAAGGTCCAGGCCGACACCGCGCGCGGGGCGGCGCTGTACGAAACCGTGGCCGGCATCCGCACCATCAAGACGCTGGCGCTGGAACGCACGCGGCGGGAATTGTGGGACGACCGGTCCGCCCAGTCGGCGCTGTGGGGGCTGGCGGCGGGGCGGATGGGCAACGTGGCCGCGACGGTCGCCCAGCCCTTCGAACTGTTCATCAATCGCGGCATCCTGCTGGTCGGCGCGTACCTGGTACTGACCAACCGGGGGGACATGGCCGGCGGCGCACTGATGGCGTTCATGATGCTGGGCGGCCGCGTCGCGGCCCCGCTGGTCGGGCTGGCGCGGCTGCTGGACGATGCCGGCGAGGTCCGCACCGCCCTGGCCGAAGCCGGAACGGTGCTGAACCAGCCGACCGAGCGCCTGGCCATGACCACCGGCCTGCGGCCCCGCATTCGCGGTGCCCTGTCCTTCGCCGATGTCAGCTTCAGCTATCCCGGCGCCACGACGCGGGCGCTGGCCGATGTCAGTTTCGAGGTCCCGGCCGGCAGCATGCTGGGGCTGGTGGGGCGCAGCGGATCGGGCAAATCCACCATCACCCGCCTGCTGCAGGGCGTCAGCCGGTCCTATACCGGATACCTGAAGCTGGACGGAGTGGACCTGCGCGAGATCAACCTGGTGCATCTGCGCCGGTCGTTCGGCGTGGTGCTGCAGGACAATTTCCTGTTTCGCGGCACCGTGCGCGACAACATCACCGCCGGCCGGCCGGGCCTGACGCTGGACGATGTGGTGCGTGCCGCCCGGCTGGCGGGGGCCGAGGAATTCATCGAGCGCATGCCCGCCGGCTACGAGACCTGGATCGAGGAAGGATCGACCAACATCTCGGGCGGGCAGCGGCAGCGCCTGGCCATCGCGCGCGCGCTGATCTGCGACCCCAGGCTGCTGATCCTGGACGAGGCGACATCGGCCCTGGACCCGGAAAGCGAGGCCGTGGTCAACGCCAACCTGCAGCGCATCGCGCGCGGGCGGACGATGGTGATCGTCTCGCACCGCCTGTCCTCGCTGGTGGACTGCGACCAGATCTGCGTCATGGACCAGGGACGGGTGGCCGATATCGGGCCGCACGCGGCGCTGCTGGACCGCTGCGCGATCTATCGCACGCTATGGTTCCAGCAGAACCGGCACGAGGCCCGGGGCCGCGAGCCCGCCCATCCCGCCGCCATGCTGGCCGAGGGGCAGGAGGCATGAGCGCCGGAATGCTACCGCCCGGCGAGGGCGGCGCGATCGAGGGCTACATCCTGCCGGCGGCGGAGGCGTCCACGGGCGACATGCCGCGCGCGCTGCTGGAATTCCATTCGCCCAGCGCGGCGCTGATCGACCTGCCGCCCAACCCCGCCGCGCTGTATATCACGTGGCTGATCTCGACCCTGGCGATCGCGGGCATCGTCGTGATGTCGGTCTGTCCGCTGGACCAGGTCGTGTCCGCGCAGGGGCGGCTGACTTCGACCGACACCACGCTGGTGGTCCAGCCGCTGGAAACCGCGATCATCCGGTCGATCGACGTGCAGGAAGGGGATGTCGTCCACAGGGGCCAGGTGCTGGCCCACCTGGACCCCACCGTGACCGACGCGGATGTCGAGAACATGCGCCAGCAGCAGGCGGCCTATGCCGCCCAGGTCGCGCGCCTGACCGCCGAGGCCGAGGGGCGGGACTATATCCCCGACCCTGCCGACCCGGCATCGGTGCAGGAGGCGGCGGCCTTCCAGCGTCGCCGCGCGGAATTCACCGCCAAGGTCGAGAATTTCGACAAGCAGGCCGCCGGCGCGCGCAGCGACATGCAGGGCAGCCTGGCGGATGCCGCGATGTATGGCGCCCGCGCCCGCGTGGCGGCGAACGTACATGCCATGCGCCTGCGCCTGCAGCGCGACCAGGTGGGCAGCCGCCTGTCCACCCTTTCGGCCCAGAACGACCTGATGGAGGTCGAGCGCGCGCAGATCGCGGCGCAGCAGGCCGCCGGCAGCGCCCGCGCGAAGCTGGAGGGCGTGACGGCCGCGCGCGACGGCTTCATCCAGAACTGGAAGGCCACGGTGTACCAGGACCTGGCCACGGCGCAGCACCGGCTGGCCGATGCCGGGGACGATTACCGCAAGGCGGGGCTGCGCCGCAGCCTGATCGTCATGCGCGCCGACCGCGATGCCGTGGTGCTGAACATCGCCAGCCTGTCGGTGGGGTCCGTCATGCAGTCGGGCAACCAGTTGATGACCCTGGTGCCGGTCGATGGCGGGCTGGAGGTCGAGACGGCGGTGCGGGGATCGGATGTCGGCTTCATCCGGCCGGGGGACCCGGTGCTGCTGAAATTCGCCACCTTCCCCTACACCCAGTATGGCGGGGCCGAGGGCACGGTCCGAATCATCAGCGCCGATTCCTTCGCCCCCGGCGATGGCGGGCATGCCGCCCCCGGCACCGGCGCGCAGGTGCCGCGCCCCGACGCGGGCGGGATGGAGGCCTATTATCGCGTGCGGGTGCGCGTCGACCGCTACACGCTGCACGGCGTGCCGTCCTTCTTCCACCCGCATCCCGGCATGCCGGTCGAAGCCGACATTCATGTCGGCCGGCGCACCATGATGCAGTACCTCCTGAATCGGCTGGTGCCGACGCTGACCGATGGCATGCGCGAACCATAGTGCCCGTCCGGAGACGCGGCCTGGTGGCGATCCGACGCGCGTTTCCGAACGGAAACCCGTGTTCATGACTGGATTTTTTATAACTTTTGGTGGGTCCTGATGCGGGTCTTGTCTGCTTTGGGGGCGCGGTTGTCCCTGCGGGGGCGGCTGGCGCATGGCGTGCGGCTGATCGAGGCGGGCGACGCGGTGGGGGGTGTCGCCCAACTGGGCATGGTGGCCGAGGCCGGGGTGGCGGAGGCCCAGTTTCGTGTCGGGCGGGCCTATCTGGAGGGGACCGGCGTGCCGCGCAGCCTGGTCGAGGGCGCGCGCTGGATGCGCCGCGCGGCCGAGGCCGGGTGGGTCGAGGCCCGGCTGGTGCTGGGGACGCTGTATCTGTTCGGCCTGCCGCGCGACGCGGCATCGGACCATGGCGTGCGGCTGGCGGCCGAGGCGCCGGGCGATCGCGTGCCCGACCCGGACGAGGCCGCGTACTGGACGCACCTGGCGGCCGAGGCGGGCTCCCCCGACGCGCAGGCGCTGTACGGCTACATCCTGGCCGATGGCCCCGTCGGCCTGCGCGACCGGGTGGCGGCCGAGGGCTGGTTCGCCCGCGCCGCCGCCGCCGGCTGCGCGCAGGGTCATCTGGGGCTGGGCCTGACCTGGATGCGCGCGGCGCTGCGGCACTCGCCGGAGGCCGCGTCCTCGGGCGAGGCCGACCGTGCGCGCGCCGCCGGCGCGCTGCGCGTGGCCGCCGAGGCCGGGCTGGGCTCGGCGCAGTTCCTGCTGGGGGCGCTGACCGAGCAGGGCAGCGGCGTCGCCCGCGACGTGGCGGCGGCCACCGCGCTGTATGCCAGCGCCGCCCGGGCCGGGGTGTGCGCGGCGCAGGCGCGCTACGGCCTGGCGCTGCTGGAGGGCAGGGGCTGCGCGCGCGACGCCGTGCAGGGCGAAAGCTGGCTGCGCCGCGCGGCCCTGGCCGGCGACCGCGAGGCCGCGTCGCTGCTGGGCGACCTGTATGCAAGGGGCGGCGACCTGCCGCCGAACGACGTGGAAGCCGCGTCGTGGTACCACCGCGCGGCGGCGCTGGGCCATGCGGCGGCATGCCGGGCGCTGGGGCTGCTGCACCTGGCCGGGGGCGGCCTGCCGCGCGACGCGGCCGAGGCCGCGCGCTGCTTCCGGCAGGCCATGGCGCTGGGCGACGCCCGGGCGGGTGCCGATCTGTGCAACCTGCTGCTGGCCGACCCGACGCTGAGCGCCGCGATGTCGGACGACGAGCGGCGCGAGTTAGGCCGTTCCTTCGCCCGCGCGGCGCAGGAGGGGGATGCGGTCGCGGCGTTCAATTTCAGCATCTGCCTGGCGCAGGGGCTGGGGGTGGAGCGCGACGAAAACGCCGCCGCGTCGTGGATGAAGCGGGCGGCCGACGGAGTGGTGAACGCCCGGTACTGGTATGGCCGCATGCTGCTGGAGGGCCGGGGGCACGCGCCCGACCCGGTGGCCGGCCGTGCCTGGATCGCGCGGGCCGCCGAGGCCGGCATGGCCGAGGCGCAGGTGGCGCTGGCGCAATTGCTGCTGACCGGCAACGGCGGCGCCCGCGATCACGTCGGGGCGGCGGACTGGTATCGCCGGGCGGCGGAGCAGGGGCAGGTGGATGCCATGTTCTCGCTGGGCGCGCTGCTGGGCGGGGGGCATGACATCCCGATGGACCGTGTCCAGGCCCAGCACTGGTTCCGCATGGCCGCCGAACGCGGCAACGCGCTGGGGCAGTTGATGCTGGGGCGCTATCTGCTGCGCGGGCTGGCCGGCACGATGGACGGCGCGCAGGCCCGGCACTGGCTGGACCGCGCCCGGGCGCAGGGCGTGGCGGACGCGGCGGCCGAACTGGCGCACATGGATGGGGCGGGCTGAGCGGTGGTGGGGCGGTTCCGGCCGCAGGGGGTGACGGGTGCCGATCGGGCCGCGTGGCAGGCGTGGGCCGATGCGCGTGCCCAGGCGGCCTTTCGCCGTGCGCGCCTGCTGGAGGATGCGGGCGACCCGGACGGGGCCTGGCGATGGTACGAGCGGGCGAACCGCCTGGCTCCCGACAGCCCGAACGTGATGTTCCCGCTGGCGGTGGCGCGGCTGCGCGGCGGGGACACCGCCGGCAGCGTGCGTCTGCTGCGTGAACTGACCCGGCGTTTCGATTTCCCCGAGGGCTGGGCGGCCCTGTCCGGCGCCCTGCTGGCGGCGGGCGAGGACGCGGACGCCATCGCGGCGGCGCAGCACACCCTGTCCCGCCACGCGCCGCCGGCCGGCATGGATGCGCTGTTCGGGCGACTGGCGGCCCGGGCGGGCCGGCCCGGCTGGTGCGGCCTGTCGGCATCGGGCCGGCTGCATGGCGGTGGTGTCCGCGACCCCGATATATTCTTCGATGGGCAGCCGGTCCGATCGCGGGCCGGGGCGGACGGGCCGGTGCTGCCGCCCTGCTGGCGCCTGGCCCGGCAGGTCGAGGTGCTGGCGGGCGGCGTGCCGCTGCTGGGCAGCCCGCTGGACCCGGCGGCGGTGCAGCGGACCGAGGGATTCGTCGAATCCGGGCCACGGGGCCTGTCGGGCTGGCTCTGGCACCCGGCGGACCCGGACCATGTGCCCGAACTGCGCCTGCTGGACGGGCGGACCGGGCGCCTGCTGCTGCGCCAGGCGGTGCCCGAACCGGCGACCGAGGTCAGCAGTGCGGTGCCGCTGGCCCGGCCGCGCGGCTTTGCCATTCCGGCCGCCTGCCTGCCGGCCGGCCCGGTGCGCGTGCTGGGGTCCGACGGGCGCGACCTGCTGGGCAGCCCGCTGGCCACGGCCTGCGAACCGTGCGGGGGCGGCTGCCCGGGCGAAGCCGATTGCCCGAAACGCCTGCCTACCGGCCGGCCGCCCTGCCGCCCGCCGGATGCGCCGCCGGCCCGTGGACGCCCGGCGATCGTGATTCCGGTCCATGGCGACCGCGCGGCCACGCTGGCCTGCCTGGAATCGGTGCGCGACAGCGTGGGGCCGGACGTGCCGGTGGTCGTGGTCGATGACGCGACGCCGGTCGCGGCCCTGGCCGCCGACCTGGACCGGCTGGCGGCGGCGGGGACGATCCGGCTGGTCCGGCACGCGCGCACGCTGGGCTTCCCGGCCTCGGCCAATGACGGGATGCGCGCGATGGCGGGGCACGACGTCGTGCTGCTGAACAGCGATACGCTGGTGGCGGGCGGCTGGCTGGCGGAACTGGCCGACGTGGCCTATGGCGCGGCGGATATCGGCACCGTGACCCCGCTGTCGAACCAGGCCAGCATCTTCTCGTGGCCCGGACCGGACCGGGCGCCGGACGCGGAATTCTGCCCGGCGTTCGACCTGGCCCGGGTGCGGCACGTGATGGCGGCGGCGCGGGCGGCCAATCGCGGGGTGGCGGTCGATGTGCCGACCGGGCACGGATTCTGCCTGTTCATCCGCCATGACTGCCTGGATGCGTTCTGGCGGCTGCAGCCCGGCGCGCCGGATTCGGGCCCCTTGCGGGCCGACCTGTTCGCCCAGGGCTATGGCGAGGAAAACGATTTCTGCCTGCGCGCCGCCGCCGGGGGGTGGCGGCATGTCGCCGCGCCCGGGGCGTTCGTCGGCCATGTGGGCGGGGCCTCGTTCGGTGCGGCGCGGCCGGACCTGCTGCGGCGGAACCTGGACATCGTGAACGCCCTGCACCCGGGCTATGACGCGCGGGTCGCCGCCCATGTCGCCGCCGACCCGCTGTTCGCGGCACGGCGGCGGCTGGACCTGGTGTGCTGGCGGCGCGGCGGGGCCGGGTGGGATGGGGCGGTGCTGCTGGTCACGCACGACCAGGGCGGCGGGGTGGAACGCGTGGTGCGCGCCCGCGCCGCCGCCTGGCGCGCACAGGGCGCGCGGCCGGTGGTGCTGCGCCCCGCCCCCGGCGGCTGTCGGCTGGAGGACGTGCCGGACACGGCGTCCGGGCCGTCCGCCGCGGCGTTCGCCAGCCCGCGATTCCGCCTGCCCGGGGAAGGGGACATGCTGCTGGCCGTGCTGCGCGCGTCGGGGGTCGATTCGGTGGAATGGCATCATTCGCTGGGCCACGGGATCGATGTCCGCACGCTGGCCGCCTCGCTGGGCGTGCCGTACGAGGTGCATGTCCATGACTATGTGTGGTTCTGCCCCCGGGTGGCGCTGGTCGGGGCGTCGGGCCGCTATTGCGGCGAACCGGGACCGGCGGGATGCGCCGCCTGCCTCGCCCCCGGCGGCAGCCTGCTGGAGGACGGGGAGGGGACGATCCCCGATCGGCTGGCGCGCCACCTCGCGCGGTCCCGCGCGGACCTGCTGGGCGCGCGCGCCGTCATGGCGCCGTCGGATGACGCGGCCCGGCGCATCGGGCGGCATTTTCCCGAAATCGCGGTCCGGGTGACGCCGCTGGAGGACGACCGGCCCGGGATGGACCTGGCATCCTTCGTCCGGATCTATGGCGGGGTGGCTTGTGGCGGGGCGGCGCCGGCGGGACGCGCGCGGCCCGCCGGCCGGGTGCGCGTGGCGGTGCCCGGCGCGATCGGGGTCGAGAAGGGTTATGGCATCCTGCTGGAGGCCGCGCGGGACGCGGCGGCGCGGGACCTGAATCTGGAATTCGTGGTGGTGGGCCACACGCCCGACGACGACGCGCTGATCGGCACCGGCCGGGTGTTCGTCACCGGCCCATACCGCGAATCCGATTCCGTCGCCCTGCTGGCGGCGCAGGGGGCGGACCTGGCGCTGCTGCCCTCGGTGTGGCCGGAGACCTGGTGTTTCGCGCTGGGGCTGGCGTGGCGGGCCGGCCTGCGGGCCGTGGTCTTCGACCTGGGGGCCATGGCCGAACGGGTGCGGCGCACGGGCCGGGGCCGGGTCCTGCCATTGGGTATGCCGATTCACGAATTGAATACGTTTTTGCTCTCCTATGCCTGAAACGGGGCGTACGGGCCCACGGGGAAAAGGGAGAACCCGATGCCGGACAGCATGACCGAAAGCCAGGGCCGGATCGTGGATCTGAAGGTCGCGGGCCACCTGATGACCCTGGACCCTGGGCTGTACTGCGTCTTCCACGCGCCGCAGCCCGATCCCGGCCCGGGATTCGACCGGGGGACGTTCCATCAGGGCGGCGCGGAGGACCTGCCGGGGGTGCGGATTTCGCGCGCGCCGGGGGCGGCGGGCGCCGGGGTGGCGATCGTGACCTTCGACGCCGATGGCTGGCTGGGCGCCGCGCGCAATGCGGCGCTGGTGCGCGTGCCGGCCAACGCGGCGCAGGTGCTGGTCACCTTCTACCAGGACCCGATCCTGGCGTCGGAGATCCCGCGCCTGAAGGTCGTGCGCCTGGCCGATATGCCGGGGCCGACCCCGGTGCCGGTGCCGCAGGGAGTGGAATCCACGCCCGGCCTGGTCCCGACGCCCTCCGCACCCGCGCCGGCACAGCCCGGCGGGGGCATCACGGCCCATATCCAGCGCCGGGGGGATGTGGTGTCCGCCATGGAGGAGTGGATGGGCGTTCCGGGCAGCAAGGCCTGGATCGAGGGGTTCGCCGTCGTGCCCACCCGCCTGATCGCGGCCGAGGACATCGAATACCAGGCGGTGCTGGGGCGCGGCTGGCTGTCGCCCTGGTCGGCGGGGGGCCAGTATTGCGGCAGCCGGGGCATGGCCCTGCCGATCCTGGGCCTGCGCGTGCGGTTGAAGCCCGAGGCCGCGCGCCGGTTTTCCTGCCGTGTCTCGGCCAGCTTCACCGACGGCACGCGGGCGGGGCCGACCGGTGACGGCGCGGTGGTCGAGGCCGAGAGCCTGGCCCCGCTGGAGGCCTTTCGCATCGATATCGCGCCGCTGGACGTCGCCGAAACCCCGGACGCGGAGGAAGAGGCCCTGCTGGCGATCGTCTCCGCCCCCGATCCCGCCCCCGCCGTGCCGAAACCGGCGCGGACGCGGGCCCGCCGCGCGAAGGCCGAAGCCCCCCTGGCGGAAGCCCCGCCGATCGATCCGGTGCGCCCCGGCCGGGGCCGCAAGGCGCCGGGGTCGCGGGTGGAACTGCTGAAGGCGCGCAGGCAGAGGGCCGCGCGCCGGAAGACGTCGCGCGGAGGGTCGTAACCGGCGCGGCGCGGGATGGCGTTTTGAGATATCTGTTCGTCCACCAGCATTTTCCCGGTCAGTACCTGCACCTGCTGCGCCACCTGCGGCAGGACCCGGGCAACGAGATCGTCTTCATCAGCGAACCGAACGACAACCACCTGCCCGGGGTGCGGCGGGTGGCCTATCGCCCGCCGCGCGGCGGGGCCCCCGGAGTTCATCCGGCGGTACGGGATTTCGACCTGGCGATGCTGCGGGCCGAATCGGTCGCGCGGGCGGCGGCCAGCCTGCGCGACCTGGGCTATCGCCCCGACATCGTGATCGGCCACCACGGCTGGGGCGAATTGCTGAATATGGGGGACGTGTTCCCCGGGGTGCCGGTGCTGGGCTATTTCGAATTCTTCTACCATGCCGACGCGCTGGATGTGGGCTTCGACCCCGAATTCCCGTCGCCCCGCGGCAGCCTGCCGGTCATTCGCGCCAGGAACGCCATCAACCTGCAGGCGCTGGCGGGCGGCGGCGATGGGACTGTCCAGGGCCAGACCCCCACCCGCTTTCAATGGATGACCTATCCCGCCTGGGCGCGCGGCGGGATCGAAATCCTGCCCGAGGGCGTGGACCTGGCCGCCTGCTCGCCCGATCCGGCAGCGTTCCGGCGGACGCTGCGGATCGGCGAGATCGCCATCGCGCCGCGCGACCGGCTGGTGACCTATGTCGCGCGTGACCTGGAACCCTATCGCGGCTTCCATGTCTTTATGCGCGCGCTGCCGCGCATCCTGGCGGCGCGGCCGGACGTGCGGGTCGTGCTGGTGGGCGGCGACGGGGTCAGCTACGGCGCGCGCCTGCCGGCCGGATCGTGGCGGGCGCGGATGCTGGCCGAACTGACGGGGCGGATCGACCTTGACCGCGTCCATTTCCCGGGCAAGGTGGAGTACGACGTGTTCCGCGCCCTGCTGCGCCGGTCCGACGCGCATGTCTACCTGACCTATCCGTTCGTGGCGTCCTGGTCGTTGCGCGAGGCCATGGCCATGGGATGCGCGATCGTCGGCAGCGATACGGCGCCGGTGCGCGAATTCCTGTCCGACGGGCGGACGGGCCGCCTGGTGCCGTTCCTGGACCCGGACGGCATCGCGGCCGGGGTGCTGGAGGTGCTGGAGGACCGCGCGCTGGCCACCCGCCTGCGCCGCGCCGCCCGCCGGCAGGCCGAACGGACACTGGATATGGGGGAGTACATGGCACGGTATCGGGACCTGATCGACCGGATGGTGCGCCAGGGGCGGCGGGGCCGCGCGTCCCTGCGGATCGCGGCGCGGTCGGCCTGACGGTGCGGATGCTGCTGGGGTCGTTCGCGGTCTATGCCGCCGCCGCGCTGTGCGAGATCGGCGGATGCTATGCCTGGTGGTGCTGGCGGCGGGCCGGGGCGGGGGCGTGGGTGCTGCTGCCGGGCATGGCCAGCCTGGCGCTGTTCGGCTGGCTGCTGACGCTGGTGGACAGCGACACGGCGGGCCGCACCTTCGCGGCCTATGGAGGGATCTATATCGTCGGCGCCATCGTCTGGCTGCGGCTGGTCGAAGGGCGCCCGGTCACGCCGCGCGACGCGGCCGGGGTCGCGATCTGCCTGGCGGGCGCCGCGATCATCCTGTCCGCCGGGCGCGGAGCGGAACGGTAGGGAACGGAAAGGCCGGGGCGGGGCCCCGGCCCACCGGCTTACTTCCGGGCCGCCGCCAGCGAGGCCTTGATCACCTCGCCCGCTTCCTCGCGACCGGCCCAGCCGGCCACCTTGACCCACTTGCCCTTCTCCAGGTCCTTGTAGCGGGTGAAGAAATGCTCGATCTCCTGGATGACGATCTCGGGCAGGTCCTCGATCTTCTCGACCTTGGAATAGTACGGGTGCACCTTGTCGTGCGGCACGCAGACGATCTTCTCGTCCTGGCCGCTTTCGTCTTCCATGCGCAGCATACCGATCGGGCGCGCACGGATCACGGCGCCGGGCACCACCGGGGCCGGGATCAGCACCAGCGCGTCGGCCGGGTCGCCATCGGCGGCCAGCGTGTTGGGAATGAAGCCGTAGGCGGCCGGATAGGCCATCGGTGTGAACAGGACGCGGTCGACGACGATGGCGCCGCTGTCCTTGTCGATCTCGTATTTCACCGACGATCCCTGCGGGATCTCGATGACGACGTTGATATCGAACGGTACGTCCTTGCCGGGCGAGATTTTCGACACATCCATGGCGGCGCTCCACACTCTACGGAACAGAAAAGAGACCGTCGAACCTATCGAGGCGTGTCCCCATTGCCAAGCATCCCTATAAGGCTTGCCAAACGGCCGAACATGGGCGAAGTGAGGACCGGCCTGCGCGCCCGTAGCTCAATTGGTTAGAGCGGGCCGCTCATAACGGCTTGGTTGCGGGTTCAAGTCCTGCCGGGCGCAGGCTTTGGTCCGGCCCACGCCCCCCTGGACCGGGGATGCGGGCCGGCGTTTTTCTACCTCTTTCTCTGGATACCGGGAGCCCTCGTCATGGCCGCCACGCAATATGTCTATGTGATGAAGGACCTGACCAAGGCGTATCCGGGCGGGCGCGAGGTCTTCAAGGGCATCACCCTGTCCTTCCTGCCGGGGGTCAAGATCGGGGTGCTGGGCGTCAACGGCGCCGGCAAATCCACCCTGCTGAAGATCATGGCCGGGATCGAGAAGGAATTCGGCGGCGAGGCCTGGGCCGCCGAGGGCGCCCGGATCGGCTATCTGGAGCAGGAGCCCAAGCTGGACGAATCGCTGACGGTCGGCGAGAACGTGGCGCTGGGCTTCGGCGCGCTGAAGACCGCCGTCGATCGCTTCAACGAAATCTCGATGCTGTTCGCCGAGCCGATGTCGGACGACGAAATGACCGCCCTGCTGGCCGAACAGGCCGAACTGCAGGAAAAGATCGATGCCGGCGACGGCTGGGAACTGGACCGCAAGATCGACATCGCGCTGGACGCGCTGCGCTGCCCGCCGGCCGAAAGCGCCGTGACCCGCCTGTCGGGCGGCGAGCGCCGGCGCGTGGCGCTGTGCCGCCTGCTGCTGGAAAAGCCCGACCTGCTGCTGCTGGACGAACCGACCAACCATCTGGACGCCGAAAGCGTGGCGTGGCTGGAACGCACGCTGCGCGACTACCAGGGCACGGTGATGGTCATCACCCATGACCGCTACTTCCTGGACAACGTCACCAACTGGATCCTGGAGCTGGAGCGCGGCCGGGGCTTCCCGTTCCAGGGCAATTATTCCTCGTGGCTGGAACAGAAGCGCAAGCGCCTGGCCCAGGAGGAAAAGGAAGAAAGCGCCCGCCAGCGGGCCCTGGCGGCCGAGCAGGAATGGATCGGGTCCAGCCCCAAGGCGCGCCAGGCCAAGAGCAAGTCGCGCATTGCGCGCTACGAGGAAATGCTGGCCCTGAACGCCGAGCGTGCCGGCGGCACCGCCGACATCGTCATCCCGCCGGGCCCCCGCCTGGGCGGCACGGTGATCGAAGCCGAGGACCTGCGCAAGGCGTTCGGCAACCGGCTGCTGATCGACGACCTCAGCTTCAAGCTGCCGCCGGGCGGCATCGTGGGGGTCATCGGGCCCAACGGCGCGGGCAAGTCCACCCTGTTCCGCATGATCGTGGGGCAGGAAGAGCCCGACGCGGGCTCGCTGAAGGTCGGGGAGACCGTCAAGCTGGGCTATGTGGACCAGTCGCGCGACAGCCTGGATGACGACAAGACGGTGTGGGAGGAAATTTCCGGCGGCACCGACGTCATCTATCTGGGCAAGCGCGCGGTGCCGTCGCGGGCCTATGTCGGCGCGTTCAACTTCAAGGGCGCGGACCAGCAGAAGAAGGTCGGCATCCTGTCGGGCGGCGAGCGCAACCGCGTGCACCTGGCCAAGATGCTGCGCCAGGAAAGCAACGTCATCCTGCTGGACGAACCGACCAACGACCTGGACGTGGACACGCTGCGCGCGCTGGAAGATGCGCTGGCGGAATTCGCCGGCTGCGCCGTGATCATCAGCCATGACCGCTGGTTCCTCGACCGCCTGGCGACGCATATCCTGGCCTTCGAGGGCGACAGCCACGTCGAATGGTTCGAGGGTAATTTCCAGGCCTATGAAGAGGACAAGCGACGCCGACTGGGCCCTGACGCGACCGAGCCGGGACGGATCAAATACCGCCCGCTCGCACGCTGAACGGTCCGGCCCGCCATGCGCGCCCCTGACGGCGCCGCCCCGGGTGGCCCACATGGCGCGGCCGCCGTCAGGGTCTGACGCGCCGCCGGTTTCGGCCCTGGCGCATCATCCGCGCCGCGGCCCCTGGGGGCAGCCGGCCGGGCGGACGGGGTGGGAGGCACGCATGCCGATTGCCGGCGGCCAGATCCGCACCCCCCGGCTGGTACTGGAACCGATTTCGTGGCGGGACATGGACGACATGGCCCGGCTGAAGGCCGATGCCGGCGCGTTCGGCATGATGCTGGGCGGAATCCGCAGCCGGCAGCAGGCCGAATCCGACATGGCCGACGACCTGGCCTGCTGGGCGCGGCGCGGCGTCGGGATCTTCGCGATTCGCGAGGACGGACGCTTCATCGGCATGACCGGCCTGCATGAACGCCCCGACGGGCGGGGCCTGGGCCTGCGCTTCGCCCTGTGGCCGTGGGCCGCCGGGCGCGGCCTGGCGCGCGAGGCCGCGTCGGCGGTGCTCAGCTTCGCCCATGATGCGGGGATCCGCCGCGTGATCGCGGTGACGCGCGACACCAACATCGCCTCGCGCACCATCCTGGGGGGGATCGGCATGACCGAATGCGGCAGCTTCGCCCGCGACGGCCATCTGATGCTGGTGTACGAAAGCGTGCGCGATACGGCCCGCGACCCGCTGCCGCCCCTGCCGCCGCGCCGCCCGGTCAGGCTGCCGGAATGATCCGCGCTACATGCACAGGACTTCGAGTTCCTCGAGCCTGGACAGCGTCCGCCCGTCATCCAGCTCTTCCAGAAGATCCTTCAGGGTGGGCAGGAAATTGTGCAGCACCCGCAGGTCGTCCAGCCCCTGCGCGTGCGCGATGACGCGCTGTCGGAGGAAATAATCCCAGAACGGGCTGGTGCTTCCGTCGAAATGGGGTTGCAGCAGGGCGAAGACTTCCGCCGTCCTGCGTTCCCATTCCACGTTCCGGAAGCTGACATATCGGTCGATCTGCTCGGTCATTTTCCACACTTGCCTTCATGAACCGGGGGCGGAGTGTGGAGCGATCCGCGCGTGCCGTCTGTCAGCCAGGCGACAGATCCGGTGTTTACCGCCTTACGCCAGCCGCGTTTCTTCTCCGCTGGCCCAGTTCTTCAGCAGCGCGACGTTGCCCAGGCGGAGGTACCCCCGCCGTTCGCGCGAAAACGCGCCCTCGCGGATCATCGCGTTGAATTCGGTCGAGACCGTCTGGCGGGTCGTTCCCAGCAGCGCGGCCATGTCCTCCATGCCCAGCGACAGCGGAACGACCTGGCCACCTTCGATGCCGATGCCGGCATGGGCCGCGCTGCGCAGGATATAGCGGGCGATCCGGCCCCTGGCATGATGGAAGGCCAAATCCTCCAGCAACGTGATGGTCTGGCCCAGGATTCGGGCCAGGCCATGGATCAGCGCATGCTGCAGCGCCGGATGATCGGCCGATATGCGCTCGATCGCGGACCGGCGGGCCATCAGCAGGTGCGTGACCTCGCTGGCTTCCATCTGCACCCGCGTATGGGTGCTGAACATGTCGCCGCGATGCAGGTAGGCCAGGCTTAGCTCCCGGTCGAAGGCCAGCAGAAAGGCCCGCAGCCGCCCCGTCCGGACGATGAATATGGAATCGGTATCCTCAAGGTTCGACAGGCGCTGGCCGCGCTGGAACGTCACCGCCCGAAAGGCAGCCTGCAACGTCCCGGCCTCCGGCCGTTCCAGAAGATCCAGGATGGATGGCGGTCCGTGGCTGTGCGCTGACATGATGCCGTTTCACCACGCAAACCTTGTGCCACGCCGCGCGCGATGGGGTCGGGACCTCTGCCGGAAGCAGCGTCTCAGGCGTGGCCGGCCAGGGCGCTCAGCCGGATCGGGTCGATATTGATCGCGGCCAGGGCCTGCCGCCATTTCGTCCGGTGATCCGATCCGAACAGGATATCGTCGCTGGCCGGGGCGGGCAGCCAGGCATTGCGGTGGATGATCTCGTCTTCCAGCTGGTCGTCCTGCCAGCTTGCATGGCCCAGCGCCAGCAGCGCGCGGCGGGGGCCGGCGCCGTCGGCGATGTCGCGCAGCACGTCCAGGCTGGCGGTCAGGGTGGTCTCGCCGTCGATGGACATGCTGCCCTCGCCCGTCCAGTCCGACGAATGCAGGACGAAGCCCCGGCCCCCGTCCACCGGCCCGCCGGCGCACAGGTCGATCCGTCGGCGCGGCGGCACGGGGTCGATCCCCAGTTGCCCCAGCACGTCGTCCAGTCCCGGCTGCGGCAGGCGCCGGTTCACGATCAGGCCCATCGCGCCCTGCCCGGGCACATGGGCGCACAGGAAGATGACGCTGCGCGCGAAGGGGGTATCGGCCAGGGCGGGGCTGGCCACCAGCAGGGACCCGGTCAGTGACGCGGCCGATGTGGGGGAAACGGGGAACATTCCGTCCATAGAAACAGAACCGACCGGCATTGCAACCATGATGCGCCGATTTGCGGCCCGCCCGAATTCGCGGCCGTCACATTTGCGACCCCTGGGCGAATGGCGCTTAATACGCAGCGAATGGAAAAGGAGGGGCCGGCGATGGCGATGACGGTACTGGTGACGGGGGCGACGGCGGGATTCGGCCGCGCGATCGCGGAACGATTGGTGCGTGACGGTTATCGCGTGATCGCGACCGGGCGACGCCAGGACCGCCTGGACGCGCTGGCGAAGGCGCTGGGGCCATCGCTGCTGCCCTTCCGCCTGGACATGAACGATGCCGACGCCCTGGCGGCCCTGCCGGGCAGCCTGCCCCCCGGCTGGCAGGAAATCGATATTCTGGTCAACAATGCCGGCCTGGCCCTGGGCCTGGACAAGGCGCAGGACGCCACGATCGCGGACTGGCAGCAGATGATCGCGACCAACGTGACGGGCCTGGTCGAAATCACCCGCGCCCTGCTGCCGGGGATGGTCGCGCGCAATCGCGGGCACGTCATCTCGCTGGGCAGCACGGCCGGGACCTATCCGTATCAGGGGGCCAATGTGTACGGCGCGTCCAAGGCGTTCGTGTCGCAGTTCATGCGCAACCTGCGCTGCGACCTGCTGGGGACGCGGGTACGGGTGACCAACCTGGAACCCGGCCTGTGCGGCGGCAGCGAATTCAGCACCGTGCGCCTGCGCGACGACGCCAAGGCCGCCGCCGTGTACCAGGGCACCCATCCCATCCTGCCCGAGGACATCGCCGAAACCGTATCCTGGGTGATGGGCCTGCCGGCGCATGTGAACATCAACCAGATCGAGCTGATGCCGACCTGCCAGGCCGCGGCGGGCCTGGCCGTGGTCAAGGGGCTGGAGGATTGACGCATATGGGGCAGACGCTGGACCTGGCCCGCCTGCTGGCGCGCTGCCGGGTCGAGGACGGAGCGCATTTCGACCTCGCCGCCCATCCGACCCGGATCGGGCGGATCGACGGCATCGGCAAGAAAGAAGGCGAGGAGATGCTGCGCAAGGGGGTGCAGCGCCTGGCGGAACTGCAGACCCTGCTGTACGCCAACGGGACATGGTCGCTGCTGCTGGTGTTCCAGGCGCTGGATGCCGGCGGCAAGGACGGCGTGATCAAGCATGTGATGTCCGGGGTGAACCCGCAGGGCGTCACCGTCACGTCCTTCAAGCAGCCCGGGCCGGTCGAGCTGGAGCACGACTATCTGTGGCGCGTGCATATGGCGGCACCCACCTGCGGCCGGATCGGCATCTTCAATCGCAGCCATTACGAGGAGGTCCTGGTCACGCGGGTCCACCCCGAGATCCTGGTCGGCCAGAAGATTCCCCCCGCCCTGCGCACCGACGCGATCTGGGAGGACCGGTACCGCGACATCCGGCATTTCGAGCAGTACCTGGCGAACCAGGGCACGGTGGTCCTGAAATTCTTCCTGAACCTGTCGAAGGAGGAACAGCGCAGGCGCTTCCTGAAGCGGATCGACGAGGACAGGAAGCACTGGAAATTCTCGCCGTCCGACGCGCGTGAGCGTACGCACTGGGACGCGTACCAGACGGCCTATCGCGAGGCGATCCGCCATACGGCGCAACCCCGCGCGCCGTGGATCGTGGTGCCGGCCGACCGCAAATGGATGACGCGGCTGCTGGTCATGGAAACGATCATCCACGCGCTGGAATCGCTGAAATTGACCATCCCCGAACCGGCACCCGAACTGGTGACCGATATGGAGACGGTCCGCCGCGAACTGGAAGCCGAGGCGCCGAAGACATGAACGGAAAACGGAACCGGCTGGCGATGACACCGTCCATACGGGCCGCATGCGCCCTGGCCACCCTGCTGGCCGCATCGGCCGCGGGCACGGCCCACGCGCAGCAGGCCATCGGCCCATCCTGCGACGACCGGCACTTCCTGGCGGTGCAGCAGGCGTTCGAGGGCGGGTCGCTGCGCGGCGACCAGCCGGTGCATGTCTGCGGCCGCGTCATCGCGGTCTCCCGCCAGCGGCACACGCGCAGCGGCTGGCATGGGTATTTCTACCTCGATGTCGGGGCAGGGGTGTCGATCCGCATCGTCTCGGACCTTGACCGCATGGCCGCCCCGCCCTGGCCCTGGGTGGCCAAGGGCGACACCGCCGACGTGGTCGGGCGCTACTACTACGACAACCCCCGCAGCCAGGGCATCGACTGGACCCACCACGGCACCGGCCGGAACTGGGGCATGCCGGGCTATGTCGTGGTCAATGGCGTGCGGTATCAGTGACGTCAGGCAAGGGCACTGCCCTTTGGAAACCCATTCGCTTTGGCCCCGGTCTCTGAAATATGCCCGGATAGCATGTATAAAAATCTGGATATCGGTTCCCTGCCACCGGGCTGCGGCATGAAGCAGGGGAAACCCTGCGTGACGCACTTCTTGCGCGCTGTACCGGTTCCGAAAAACAAGGTTTCCAGGGTCCGAATGGCCAACGTAAACTCTATCCATTCTGGACACTGAACTTTTCCTTGAGAATCAGGTTTGTCGGACAAGCCCTCACCGAAAAACCGATGGACGTCCTGGTTGAGTGTGGTTCAAAAGGATTTACGCGGGACTTCCAGCCTGTGCTTGTCCACCTTGGTCTGATATTTTCATCGGTCGGGGAGCATTCGGCAAAGCGCCTGTACCACATTTCTCACATAGCTGACATGGAGAGCGTGGAAACGGGCCAGAGTGGTGCTGAAATATTTGCTCAGCCCGGAATATCGGCCAGATGGCACGAGCATGCCTTGGCAGATGCCTTGGAGCAGCGCGCCAAATGGGGGGATATTGTTATCCCGGATGTAGACGATACTGCATAATGTCTTTTCTATATTCGCGGCGGTCTGCTGATTACCGAAGCAACGCCGATCGTCCTGACCGGCTACGGTTTCGAACGCGCGGCGGGTATTTATGACGACGCATGGATCCCGGCATGGTGTCGCATGGCTAGACCGATTATCCGTTTTACCGGGACACCTCACGCCGGGTTCAGAAACGCCCGTAGCTTCGGAATAACGAAATCCAGGAACACCCGCATGCGTTGCGGCATGCGTTGCGTGCCGGAATAAATGGCGTGGATGTCCTCCTCGTCATGGATTCCGGCCTGGGCCAGCACCTCCACCAGCCGACCGGCGGCGATATCCTCGCGGACATGATAATTTCCCAGTCGCGCCAGCCCCATCCCCGCGACCGCGAGGCGCCGGACGGTTTCGCCGTTATTGGCCAGCAGCGTGCCATGCACCATGCGATCGACGATGCGGCCGCCTTCCCTGAGCGGCCAGACGGGCGCCGCGCGACGGAAATTGAATCCGAGACAATTATGCCGCGCCAGGTCATCGACCGTGTCCGGCGTGCCATGCCGCGCAAGATAGGCGGGAGATGCGACGATCTTCCGACGCGCGCTGCCGATCCGCTGTGTGGTCAGTGTCGAATCCGCGAGTTTGCCGACGCGGAATGCGATGTCGGTGCGATCGAGAAAAAGATCGATGATCTCATCGGACAATGAGAGATCGACGATGACGTTGGGGCATGCCGACCAGAACGCCGGAAGCAGCGGTTCCAGCCCCAGGGTACCGAACGCGACCGACGCGCTGACCCGGACGATACCGCTCGTATGACGCATCCCCTGCGAGACGGTCTGTTCCATGTCATCCAGTTCGGCGAGCAGCGCCTGCCCGCGCTCGTAATAGAGCTGTCCCTCCGCGCTCAGCGACAGGCGGCGGGTCGAACGTTCGATAAGCCGAACGCCCAGCCGGGACTCAAGTCGTGCGATCAGTTTGGAAACGGTGGACGGCGTCATGAACAATTGCCGCGCGGCCTCGGAAAAGCTGCCGCACTCCACGACGCGAACGAAGACCTGCATTTCGCCTGTCCGGTTGTCCATGGCGCCTCGCCTGTGAAATTTTTTCATGAGTTTTGTGCACCGGCGTCGGATTATCAATCCCGATCCACATCATCATGTTCGTTCGGAGCAAGGAGTGGACGTCATGAAAATCTTCGTTACCGGCGCAAGCGGTTATATCGGCGGATCGGTCGGTGCTTCCCTGGCCCGGCGCGGGCATACATTGCGCGGCCTGATCCGCAACGCGGCGCGCGCCGATGAATTGCGCGCTTTCGGCATGGAGCCGGTCGTCGGCACGCTGGACGACAGCGTCCTTCTCATGGAGGAAGCGCGTAATGCCGATGCCGTCATCAATGCGGCGAGCAGCGATCATCGCGGCGCGGTCGAAGCGCTGTTGCTCGGGTTGGCCGGGTCGGAAAAGCCGTTCCTGCATACCAGCGGCAGCAGCCTCGTCGGTGACGAGGCGCTCGGCGAGCCATCGGATGCGATCTTCACCGAGGAGACGCCGGTCGATCCCGCACCGGACAAGATCGCCCGTATTGCGATCGACACGCTGATCCGCGACGCCGCACCGGGCGTGCGCACCGTCGTGCTGTGCAACACCATGATTTATGGCAATCATCTGGGCCCGGTGTCGCAAAGTGTGCAGATACCGCCGCTGGTCGCGCAGGCGAAGGAAAGCGGCATCGCCCGCCATATCGGTCGCGGTCTCAACCGCTGGTCCAACGTGCATATTGCCGACGTCGCGGAACTCTATGCTCTCGCATTGGAAAAAGCGCCAGCGGGCAGCTTCTATTTCGTCGAGAATGGCGAGGCGTCGTTCAAGGATATCACGGACGCCATCGGCAAGGCGCTCGATATCGGGGCCTCACAGGACTGGTCGCCACAGGACGCGATCGCCCGGTGGGGCCGGGAACTGGCGGTGTTCGGGCTCAGTTCCAACAGCCGGGTGCGGGCGGACAAGGCGCGCGCCGAGCTGGGCTGGGCACCCGTGCATCGATCGGTCACCGCGTGGATCGAAGAGGAGATGCAGCGATAAGGGCTGGAACCACGCATCCGTCGCGGCGGTCGGGCAGCCGCGGCGGACGTGTGGGACCGGCATCATCCTTCGGGCGGAAATGGCGCAGAATACGCCCCGTTTCAGTCTTCAGTGTTTCAGGAATTCCAGCAGATCGGCATTGAGCCGATCCCCATGCGTGACGACAAAACCATGGGGAGCGCCTTCATAGATCCTGAGCGTCGCCCCCTTGATCATGGCGGCGGCGACCCGTCCGGTGGACTCCAGCGGCACGATCTGGTCGTCATCGCCATGGATCACCAATGTCGGCACATCGATCGTGGCCATGTCCGGACGAAAATCCGTCTCCGAGAACGCCGTCACGCAATCGATCGTGCTCTTGACCGATGCCTGCAAGGCGATTTGCAGCGTCTGCGCCATGACGCCATCGGAGATTTTCCCGCCATGGTTCACGCCATAGAACGGCGTTGCGAAGTCCTTGATAAATTGCGCCCGGTCGGAAAGGAGACCCGCTCGAATACCATCGAATACCGCGCGATCGGGGCCGGACGGATTGTCTTCCGTCTTGATGAAGATCGGCGTCACGGCGCCGAGCAAGGCCAGTTTCGCGACACGATCGGTTCCATATCGGGCGATATAGCGCGTCACGTCTCCACCACCCATCGAGAAGCCGACGAGCGTGACATCCCGCAGGTCCAGATGCGTCATCAATTCGGCGATGTCGGCGGCGAAACGGTCATAATCATGACCGTCCCAGGGTTGGCTGGAGCGTCCGAAGCCCCGCCGATCGAACGCGATGGCGCGATAGCCGCGTTCCGCAAGGAACAGCATCTGCGTATCCCACATATCGGCACTGAGCGGCCAACCGTGGCTGAACAGCACGGGCTGCCCCTTGCCCCAGTCCTTGAAGTAGATTTCCGCACCGTCGGTCGTCGTGAAATGCGACATGATCATTATCCTTGGTAAATCCACGGAAGCGGGAACGGTCACGCGGCGGTCACGGCTTCGCGTCTGGACAGGCGCAGGGTGAAACGCCCGGGGCCGGCAGCGGCAAGGGCCAGGAGACCGCCGGCGATGCTGATATTCTTGTAGAAATGGATGGTCATGTCGTAGCGAAGCATTCCGTCCATCGTCCAGAAATGGTGCCCGATGAAAGCCGTCACGACAGTGTAGATCGCCAGCGCGATCGACAGCGGCGTCACCAGGATGCCTGCCACGAGCGCGACCCCGATTCCCAGTTCGGCGAGGATGGCGATAATGGCGGACACGCCCGGAAGCGGCGCGCCGGTCTGTGTCATATAGGCGACCGTGCCGGCATAATCCGAGAGCTTGCCCCATCCCATGACGAGGAACAGCAGGGAGAGCGCAAAGCGTGCGGCAAGCAGGGCAATGTCGCGGGACGGAAACTGGTTCATGATGTGAGATCCTTGTGCGTTCGTGGGTGGTCGGAGACGGCGAGGCCGAAGCACTGTTCACCGCCGTTGCACACACGTTATGACGCTACCGGGATCGTAAAAATAGAAACAATGGAAACTCATTGTTTCCTTTAATCAGTCATGCGGACGTGCCGCCGTTCTCCCTTTGAACAGCGGGGACGCTATGACGGGGCGGCCAATAAAAAAGGCCACGCGACATATGCCGCGTGGCCCGTTCTGTTTCGGAAAGAACTCAGTTCGCGGCTTCGGACTCCCGCTCGCTGCCTTCATCGCCTTCGGCCGGGGTTTCGGCGTTGGCTTCGATATATTCGAAATCCAGCGCCCCGTCCTTCAGCGTGATCTTGACCGCGCCACCCTTCACCAGGCGGCCGAACAGCAGTTCCTCGGCCAGCGGCTTCTTGATGTGTTCCTGGATGACGCGGCCCAGCGGGCGGGCGCCATACACGCGGTCGTAGCCGCGTTCGGCCAGCCATTCCTTCGCCGCCGACGAGATCTCGATCGTGACGTTGCGGTCGGCCAGTTGCGCTTCCAGCTGGAAGACGAACTTTTCGACCACGCGGCCGACGATCTCGGGCGTCAGGTTGGCGAACGGGATGACCGCGTCCAGACGGTTGCGGAATTCCGGGGTGAAGATGCGCTTGATCGCCTCCTCGTCCTCGCCGCTGCGAACGTCGCGGGCAAACCCGATGGCCTCCTTGCTGAGGTCGGCGGCGCCCGCGTTGGTCGTCATGATCAGGACGACATTGCGGAAATCCACCGTCTTGCCGTTGTGGTCGGTCAGGCGGCCATGATCCATGACCTGCAGCAGGACGTTATACAGGTCCTGGTGCGCCTTCTCGATCTCGTCCAGCAGCAGCACGGCGTGCGGATGCTGGTCGATCGCGTCGGTCAGCAATCCGCCCTGGTCGAAGCCGACATAGCCCGGCGGGGCGCCGATCAGGCGCGAGATCGAATGACGCTCCATATATTCGGACATGTCGAAGCGGATCAGCTCGATGCCCAGCGTCTTGGCCAGTTGCTTGGCGACCTCGGTCTTGCCCACGCCCGTCGGGCCCGAGAAGAGGTAGTTGCCGATCGGCTTTTCCGGGTCGCGCAGCCCGGCCCGCGACAGCTTGATCGCCGC
The DNA here is from genome assembly GCF_000021325.1 of Gluconacetobacter diazotrophicus PA1 5. GTDB lineage: Bacteria > Pseudomonadota > Alphaproteobacteria > Acetobacterales > Acetobacteraceae > Gluconacetobacter > Gluconacetobacter diazotrophicus. The sequence goes on from NC_011365.1 coordinate 3,179,625, forward strand.
CGTCAGGGCCTCGATCGCGCGATCCTGGCCATAGACCATGCCCTTCAGGTCGCGCTCCAGCGTGCGCAGTGTCTCCTTGTCGTCGGACGACACGCTCTTGGGCGGGATGCGGGCGATCTTCGCCACGATATCCTCGACATCCTTCAGGGTCACGGTCTTGCGGCGGCGGTTCTCGGGCACCAGCATCCGCGAGGCGCCGACCTCGTCGATCACGTCGATCGCCTTGTCCGGCAGCTTGCGGTCATGGATGTATTTCGCCGCCAGTTCCACCGCGCCGCGAATGGCTTCCTCGGTGTAGCGGACCTTGTGGTGCTTTTCGTAGTTGCCCTTCAGGCCGCGCAGGATCTTGACCGCGTCCTCCAGCGTCGGCTCGGCCACGTCGATCTTCTGGAACCGGCGCACCAGCGCGCGGTCCTTCTCGAAATGCTGGCGGTATTCCTTGTAGGTCGTGGACCCGATGCAGCGCAGCGTTCCCGCCGCCAGCGCCGGCTTCAGCAGGTTGGACGCATCCATCGCCCCGCCCGAGGTCGCGCCCGCGCCGATCACGGTATGGATCTCGTCGATGAACAGGATGCTGCCAGGATTGTTGTCCAGTTCGGTGACGACGGCCTTCAGCCGTTCCTCGAAATCACCGCGATAGCGGGTTCCGGCCAGCAGGGCGCCCATGTCCAGCGAATAGATCGTGGATTTCAGCAGCACCTCGGGCACGTCGCCCTCGACGATGCGCTTGGCCAGGCCTTCGGCAATGGCGGTCTTGCCCACGCCCGGGTCACCCACGTAAAGCGGATTGTTCTTCGTGCGCCGGCACAGGATCTGGATCGTGCGCTCGATTTCCGGGTCGCGACCGATCAGCGGGTCGATCTTCCCGTCCTCGGCCTTGCGGTTCAGGTTGGTGCAATAGGCGGTCAGCGCGTCCTGGTTCTTCTGGCTGCCCTTGCCGCCGCGCTCCTCGCGTTCGGACTCGGAACCGTCCTGCGCGCTGCCGGTGATCGGGCGGCGCGTGGACCGGTCGGGGGCCTTGGCGATCCCGTGCGAGATGAAATTGACGGCGTCCAGACGGGTCATGTCCTGCAACTGCAGGAAATAGACGGCATGGCTCTCACGCTCGGCGAACAGGGCGACCAGCACGTTCGATCCCGTGACCTCGTCCCGCCCGGTGGACTGGACATGGATCGCGGCACGCTGGATCACGCGCTGGAACGCGGCCGTGGGCTTGGGATCGACGGTCCGGTCGGACGCCAGGCCGGCCAGGTCCTTGTCGAGGAATTCGGTCAGGTCCGACCGCAGCTTGTCCAGATCGACACCGCAGGCGCGGAAAACGGTGACGGCGTCGCTGTCGTCGACCAGGGCCAGCAGCAGGTGTTCCAGTGTCGCATATTCGTGGCGACGCTCGCCCGCCAGGGTAAGGGCACGGTGAAGCGTCTGTTCGAGATTGCGTGACAACATGCCATGACGCTCCTTTTCCAGGGTCGGGCCTTTTCCAGGGTCGGTCCAGGGCCCGGAGGCGGTAGTCGGCTAATCAGGACTATATTTGGTGTGTTTTCGTCGGAATGCCAGTGGAAAGATCGACGGACAGATCAACAAATTCCGGGCGCGTTTCGCGAAGGCGGCACGGCAGGGGCGCGCGGAGACGCGTGGCCCCATGGACCGTCCGCCGCCGCGTCGTTCCGTCCCCGTCTAGTCCTTTTCGATGGTGCATTGCAGCGGGTGCTGGTTCTGCCGTGCGAGGTCCATGACCTGGGTCACTTTCGTCTCCGCGACCTCGTAGGTGAACACGCCGCAGACGCCCACGCCCCGCTTGTGGACATGCAGCATGATGTCGGTCGCCTCGTCCCGCGACTTCTGGAAGAAGCGTTCCAGCACGTGCACGACGAATTCCATCGGCGTGTAGTCGTCGTTCAGCATCAGGACCTTGTACATCGCGGGCTTGCGCGTCTGCGGCCGGGTTCTGACGACCACGCCGATGGTGGGCGAATCCGGATTGTCGGATTGTCCGTCCTGGTTGCCGCCCTCGCGTCGCGTCGGGGAATTGCCGCCATGGGCCCGCGTGTGCCCGCGTGGCCATGCGTCGCGGGGGGCGGTCATCGAATGCCGGACGGGAGGAAATGAAGCAGCCATGGTCTTACCATATTGGATGGGCGTGGCGGGTTGAAAGAGCGCGGAGAGGGAAATTAAGCATGTTTTGCGGCGGAACGATGATCAAATCGGCTGTCGCGTGCGCATCCATGACCGCACCGGGGTGCATGGATGAATGACATGGCCACGAAAAAGCTGCATTTTCTTCCGGTTATCGTTCTTTGCTCTGGACGGGTTCCGGAAAATGACCATAAAGTCGCCGAATATGATGCGGATCCTGTGACGGGGGAACGGGCGTTGGCCGACGGCTCATGGACGGACAGGCGGGGGATGGACGCCGGGCGGGGATGGTTCGCCCGACTGCGTCATGTCGCGGCATCGGGGCGCGGGAAGGTGCTGCGCCTGTCCTTCGGCCTGTCGGTGGGGTGCGCCGCCGTCATGGCGGGCTTCGTGCCCCGGGCCCATGCCCAGTATGTCGGCCAGATCAGCTCGATCGTCATGGACGCCCGCACCGGGGCGATCCTGTCGCAATCCAATCCCGACCTGCAGCGGTTTCCCGCCAGCCTGACCAAACTTATGACGCTGTACCTGGCGTTCAAGGCCCTGCATGCCGGCCAGATCACGCTGGACCAGTCGGTGCCCGTGTCGGCCCATTCCGCATCGATGGAACCGTCGAAGCTGGGCCTGATGCCGGGCAGCTACCTGACGGTCGAACAGGCGGTGCTGGGGCTGGTGACCAAGTCGGCCAACGACGCGGCCTGCGCCCTGGGCGAACTGATGGGCGGCGGGGATGAGGGCCGGTTCGCCGACCTGATGACCCGTCAGGCCCGGGCGCTGGGGATGACCAGGACCACCTTCCGCAACGCGTCCGGCCTGCCGAATGACGAGCAGGTGACATCGGCGCGCGACCTGGCGCTGCTGACGCGGCAGATCATCACCGAATTCCCGGATTATTATCATTATTTCTCGGTCCCGGCCTTCTATTTCCACGGGCGGCAGGTGCCCAACCACGACCCGATGCTGCGGATCTATCCGGGGGCGGACGGGCTGAAGACCGGATACACGACCGATGCCGGCCGCAACCTGGTCACGTCCGCGATTCGCGAGAACGTGCGCCTGATCGGCGTGGTGCTGGGCGCGCGGACCAACCCGCAGCGCAGCGCCGTCATGGCCAGCATCCTGGATGACGGGTTCCGCCAGGAAGGGGTGGCGGACGTGCGCCGTCCGCTGGTGCTGGCGCGCGGGCATCGCGGCCGGGCGGCGATCATGCTGGCCGCGGCCGCGCGGGCGGCCAATGCGGGCCCCGAACAGGTGGCCGAAGCGCCCGTGGCCCCCCGCCGCCATGGCGTGGCGCGACATGCGCACGCCCGTGTTCCGGCGCATGTCCATATGGTCGCGGCCGGTCATGTCGCGCACCGCCGCCGTGGACACAACCAGGGCTGAGGCTGTTTCAAAAACCCTGCTGCCGGCGATCCGACGCGCGTTTCCTGTGCTCCGATGCTCACGGCCCGTAAGGCCGCTCTCGCCCGGCATCAGGGCCTTTGAAACAGCCTCGGGCAGGCTCGGTTGACAGGATCATTGGACCATCGCCCTTGCCTTGACGGAGCGCGCCGCGCATTTATCCCCCCTGGTGATGCCGTTCTGCGGCTGGACTGGGAGAGCGAGGGGGCATCGACATGGACGGTGACACGGACGCACGGCGCGTCATTCTGCATACGGCCGAGGATTTCGCCGGGATGCGTGCGGCAGGACAGTTGGCGGCGCGCACCCTGGACATGATCGCGCCGCATGTCCGCGCCGGGGTCACGACCGAGGCGCTGGACAAGCTGATCCACGATTTCATGCTCGATCACGGGGCGACGCCCGCCACGCTGGGCTATCGCGGCTATCCGAAATCGAGCTGCATCTCGCTCAACCACGTCGTCTGTCACGGCATCCCGGGCGAGCGCCAGTTGCAGGACGGCGATATCCTGAACATCGACGTGACCGTGATCCTGGACGGCTGGTTCGGCGATACCAGCCGCATGTATACGGTGGGTCCGGTCTCGCGGAAGGCCGAGAAGCTGATCGATGCGACCTACAAGGCGCTGATGCTGGGGATCGGCCAGGTGGCGCCGGGCAAGACGCTGGGCGATATCGGGCACGCTATCCAGACCTATGCCGAATCGCACCGGTTTTCGGTGGTTCGCGATTTCTGCGGCCACGGCATCGGCCGCACCTTCCACGCCGCGCCGAACGTGCTGCATTACGGCCGCCCCGGGCAGGGGCTGGTGCTGCGCCCGGGCATGTTCTTCACCATCGAGCCGATGCTCAATGGCGGCCGGCCGGACGTGAAGGTGCTGGATGACGGCTGGACAGCCGTGACGCGCGACCGCTCGCTCTCGGCCCAGTTCGAACACATGCTGGGCGTGACCGAGGACGGGTGCGAAGTCTTCACCCACTCGCCCGCGGGCATGGAGCGTCCGTAAAAACGCGCCGAAGGCGATCCGGCGTTGCCAATCCGATGCGGGCTGCGGAAGATAGGTCTCCAAAGCCCCCATTGAAGGATTGATAATGCGGTATTTCCCTGTGCGACGGCGCTGTGCGGCGATCATGCTGGCGGGTTCGATGCTGGCGGGTTCGATGCTGGCGGGCATGGCGACGCCCGGCATGGCCGCGCCGGCCGGATCGGCACCGGCGGTGCAGGGGCCGGCGGTGCAGGGGCCGGCGGTGCAGGGGGATGTGCTGACCTTCGGTGGCGAGGGGACCATGCAGGCGCCGCTGCCGCCGGCGGCGGGCGCGCACGGCATGGTGGTGTCGGCGCAGCACCTGGCCTCCGAAGTCGGGGCCCGCATCCTGGCCCAGGGCGGCAACGCGGCGGATGCGGCGGTCGCGGTGGCCTATGCGCTGGCCGTCGTCTATCCGGCGGCCGGCAATATCGGCGGCGGGGGCTTCATGACGCTGCGGACGCCCGACGGACATGCCGTGTTCATCGATTTCCGCGAACACGCGCCGCAGGCCGCGACCGCCACCATGTTCCAGGATGCCAAGGGCGCGGTCATTCCCAACCTGTCGATCGTGGGATGGAAGGCCGTGGGCGTTCCCGGCACCGTGGCGGGCATGGACCTGGTCCTGCGGCGCTGGGGGCACCTGACGCGGCAGCAGGTCATGGCCCCGGCGATCGCCCTGGCACGGGACGGCTTCGTGCTGGCGGAGGGGGACGTGCAGTTGCTGGACACCTCGACCGCCGATTTCGCGCGCGACCCCCAGGCCCGCAAAATCTTCCTGCGTCCCGACGGCACGCCGCTCCAGGTCGGGGACCGGCTGGTGCAGGCGGACCTGGCAAAAAGCCTGGCCCTGATCGCGCGTGACGGTGCCGCGGCGTTCTATCGCGGCCCCATCGCCGCGCAGATCGCGCAGGCCAGCCAGGCGGGGGGCGGTATCCTGCGGGCCGACGACCTGCGCCGCTACGCGCCGCGCGTCATGGCGCCGCTGACCTGTTCGTATCGCGGCTATCGCATCGATACCGCCCCGCCGCCCAGCGGCGGCGGCGTGGCGCTGTGCGAGATGCTGAACATCCTGTCCGGGTACGACATGCACGCGCTGGGGCTGCACACCGCCCCGGCGGTCCAGCGCGAGGTCGAGGCGATGCGCCACGCCTATGCCGACCGGCAGGACCTGGGCGATCCGGCCTTCGTGCGGAATCCGGTGCAGCATCTGGTCGATCCGTCCTATGCGCGGCAGGTGCGCGACGCGATCCCGACCGACCGGGCCGTGCCCTCGGCCGACCTGCGCCCGGGCGAGGCCCAGCCGGAAAAGCACGAGACGACCCAGTTCTCGGTCATCGACGGCAAGGGGCTGGCGGTGTCCGTCACCTATACGCTGAACGGCTGGTTCGGCGCCAAGGTCATGGGCGGGAACACCGGCATCTTCATGAATGACGAAATGGACGATTTCTCGTCCCGGCCGGGCGTTCCCAACATGTTTGGCATCGTCGGCAGCGCCGCCAACGCCGTCGCGCCGGGCAAGACGCCGCTGTCGTCGATGTCGCCCACCATCCTGTCGCGCGACGGCAAGGCGGTGATGGTCATCGGCAGCCCCGGTGGGTCGCGGATTCCGACCATCGTGCTGTCGGTGATCCTGGGCGTGGTCGATTACGGGCTGGACATCCAGCAGGCGGTCGACCTGCCGCGCATCCACGAACAATGGCAGCCCGAACCGGTCGAGGTCGAGAAGGGCGCGCTGTCGGACGCGGTGGCCGCGACCCTGACGCAGGAAGGCTACAAGATCGCGCCCCATGCCCCCTGGGGCGTCGCCGAGGGCATCCTGGTCGGCGGCCCGCGCCTGGGCGCGGCCGCGACGGGCGGGGCGCGCTATTATGGCGGGTTCGACCGGCGCCATGCCGGGGGTGCGGCCGTCGGGGAGTAGGCCCTATTCCAGCCAGTCGTCGATCATCCGCCGGGCGATGGTCGTCGGCCCGGGCAGGGTGAAACCCAGTGCGGCATGGTTGCGCACATCGTCGCGGGTCAGCCACCGGGCTTCCACGATTTCCTCAGGGTCCAGACGCAGCGCATCGGTGTGGGCGATGGCGGTGAAGGCCAGCATCAGGGTTCCCGGATACGGCCAGGGCTGGGCCGAATGATAGCGGATGGTGTCCACCGGGAGTCCGACTTCCTCCATGACCTCGCGGGCCACGGCTTCCTCGGGCGTCTCGCCCGGTTCGACGAAGCCCGCCAGCGCCGACAGGGTGCGGCTTTCGGTGCCGAAGCGGGTGCCGCGCGCCAGCAGCACCCGGTCCTGCCGCTGGACCAGCATGATCACCACCGGGTCGGTGCGCGGAAAATGCAGGTGCGTGGGCTCGGCGGTGCAGGCAAGCCGGTGCCCGGCCTGGTCCGGCCGGTTCGGCGCGCCGCAGGTGCCGCAGAACCGGCTGTGCGCGCGCCAGTGCACCATGCCGCGCGCCTGGGCCAGGATCGCGGCCTCGTCCGGCGGCAGCAGGCCGGCGAGGGGGCGCAGTTCGCGGAACGTGCCGCGTGCGTGGGGAAACACCAGTTCCGGCTGGTCCAGCAGGCTCAGATCCACGACGAACAGCGGGCGTCCGTCCAGATAGCCGAGGAAGACCCAGTTCGACCGGTCCAGGATCTCCGGCGTCAGCAGCGCCGAGCGCCGCGCCGGCAGTTCGATCCGCGCCGAATCGTCCCCATCCTGCACGATCAGGTGCCGGCCGTGCCAGCACGGGACCAGCAGCGTGTCCCCGCAAGCCAGATACGATGCGATGCGGGCGGCGTCGGCGCGATCCTGCGCGGCGCGGTCCACCGGGCTGCCGGAATAGAAATTCCCACCGTTCCGGCCGGGCCTGTAAGGGGTCATCGTCATCGCCGGACTCCCAATCTCGTTTCTACCCTCTTGTGCCCGACACCCGGTTGCGTGTTAAGAAGGCGCCGGGAGATCGGCGATGGACGAGCGCCTTGCCAACCCGGTCAGGTCCGGAAGGAAGCAGCCGCAGTGAGTTTCGCCCGGGTTATCTGTCCGGTCTCCCACCCCGGGACTTTCCTGTTCGATCGCGCCGCCCGGGGACCTTCCACCAGGGGCCCCTCCATCGGGGGAATGGCGCCGTTCCCAGCCCGGAAGCCGTGATGACCGTGTCTTCGGACCAGGACCAATCCGAGGATTCGGGTCTGCCCGTGCCGCCCGATGACGGGCCCGGCCTGTTCGGCGACTCGCCTTCTCCCGCTGCGCCGCCGCCCGCCCCCCTCGTAGCCCCGGTGGCCGCTTCTGGGGGCGCTTCTGGGGCCGCGAAACCGTATCGCGTGCTGGCGCGCAAATACCGCCCGACGACCCTGGACGACCTGATCGGCCAGGATTCGACCGTCCGCATCCTGCGCAACGCCTTCGCGCTGGGCCGGGTGGCGCATGCCTTCATGCTGACCGGCGTGCGCGGGGTGGGCAAGACGACGACGGCGCGCATCATCGCCCGGGCGCTGAACTGCGTCGGGCCGGACGGCACCGGCGGCCCCACCGCCGACCCGTGCGGGGTGTGCGCCAACTGCGTCGCGATCCTGGCAGACCGCCACCCGGACGTGCTGGAAATGGACGCGGCCTCGCGCACCGGCGTGGACGACGTGCGCGAAATCATCGAGGCCACGCGCTTCCGCCCGATGCAGGGGCGCATGAAGGTCTTCATCATCGACGAGGTCCACATGCTGTCGCGCAACGCGTTCAACGCGTTGCTCAAGACGCTGGAGGAACCGCCGGCCCAGGTGACGTTCGTCTTCGCCACCACGGAACTGCGCAAGGTGCCGGTGACGGTGCTGTCGCGCTGCCAGCGATTCGACCTGCGCCGGGTGCCGCAATCCGACCTGGCCGCCCATTTCGGGCGCATCGCCCGGGCCGAGGGCGCGGAATGCACGCCCGACGCGCTGGCGCTGATCGCCCGGGCGGCGGACGGATCGGTGCGCGACGGGCTGTCGCTGCTGGACCAGGCGATCGCCCAAGGCAGCGTCGAGGGGGATGGCGCGGCGCCGATCGGCGCGGAACGCGTGGCCGACATGCTGGGCCTGGCGGACCGCGGGCGGGTATTCGACCTGCTGGAAGCCGTGCTGGCCGGCCAGCCGGACCGCGCGCTGGCCATCACCGACGAGGCCCACGCGCGCGGCGCCGACCTGGGCGTCATGCTGGGGGACGTGCTGGAACTGGTCCATACCGTGTCGCGGCTGAAGGCGGTGCCGGCGCTGCGCCAGTCGGCCGACCTGCCGGAAGCCGAGCGCGAGCGTGGCGGCGCCCTGGCCGACCGGCTGTCGGTGCCGGTGCTGGGGCGGACGTGGCAGATGCTGCTGAAGGGCCTGTCGGAGGTCGAAATGGCCCCCGACCGGCGCGAGGCCGCCGAGATGATCCTGATCCGCCTGTGCTACGTGGCCGACCTGCCGCCGCCGGGCGACCTGGTGCGGCGCCTGACGGAGGGCGGGGAAACCGGGGGCAGCGGATCGGGCGCGCTGTCCGGTGGCCCCGCGCAGGGAACGTCGCAGGGCACTTCGGCATCGGGCCTTTCCGTTCCGGGCCGCCCGGTATCCGGAAACCCGGTCTCCGGCGGGCAGGTCATGGCCCATGGCGGCTTGCGGATGGTCGCCAATGGCGGCGTGCGGATCGCCGACCCGGTGGCCGAGCCGGCGCCTGAACCGGTGCCCGTCGAACCCGCGCCCGAACCGGAGCCGGACGCGGCGGCGCTGACGACGTGGCGCGAGGTCGTGGCCTTCGTGTCCGGGCGCGATGCCATGCTGCACGGCCATCTGCGCCATTCCACCCACCTGGTGGAATTCGCCCCCCCGCGGATCGCGATCCGGGTGGACCGCGCCGGCCTGCCGGGCCTGACGCGGCGGCTGGAAACCCTGCTGCGGCGCGAGACCGGCCAGGCGTGGGAGGTCCGCGCCTCGACCGAGGCCGGGCAGCCGACCCTGGCGGAACAGGGTGCCGAGATCATCCAGTTCCATCGCGCGGCGGCCGAGGCCCATCCCCTGGTGCGGGCGATTTTCGCGCGCTTTCCGGATGCGATTCTGGGGGCCGTGACCGATCATTCGCTTGACGATTACGGTCTTCCGCCCGAAGAGGCGGCATCCGTCGTACTGGCGCCGGATCTGGAATTCGCGCCCCTCGATGCCGAACTGGTGGATGAGGACGATTTGGACGTGAACGACGACAGGTGAGGAGACGACACCGATGAAGAATCTTGCCGGGCTGATGAAACAGGCCACCCAGATGCAGGCGCGCATGGAAGAAATGCAGTCCAAGCTGGAAGGCATGACGATCGAAGGCAGCGCCGGGGCTGGCATGGTGCATGTCACCCTGAACGGCAAGGGCGACATGAAGGCCGTGAAGATCGACCCCAAGCTGGCCGATCCGGCCGAGATGGAAATGCTGCAGGACCTGATCGTCGCGGCGTGCGCCGACGCGCGCAAGCTGCTGGACGAACGCGCGTCCGAGGAAATGAAGAAGGTCACGGGCGGCATGAACCTGCCGGCGGGTCTCAAATTCCCGTTCTGAATCGAACTGGAGGCTGACCGGATGGGCGGCACGGACATCGAACGGCTGATCGCGCTGCTGGCGCGCCTGCCGGGCCTGGGTCCGCGTTCGGCCCGCCGTGCGGCGCTGGCGCTGCTGCGCCAGCCCCAGGCGCGGATGCTGCCGCTGGCCCAGGCGATGGAGCAGGCGGCGCGGTCGGTGCGCACCTGTTCGTCCTGCGGCAACCTGGATACGCATGATCCCTGCACCATCTGCGCCGATCCCGGCCGCGATCGCGGCCTGGTCTGCGTGGTCGAGACGGTGGGGGATCTGTGGGCGCTGGAACGCGCCGGCGTGCATCGCGGCGTCTATCAGGTGCTGGGCGGCACGCTCTCGGCCCTGGCGGGCATGGGGCCGGATGATCTGAACGTGGCGTCGCTGCTGGCGCGGATCGAACAGGGCGGGGTGCGCGAAATCATCCTGGCGCTGGGCGCCACGGTCGATGGCGCCACCACGGCGCACTGGCTGCAGGACCGGCTGGCCGCCTTCGACGTGCCGGTCAGCCGGGTCGGGCAGGGGGTGCCGATGGGCGGCGCGCTGGACGTGCTGGACGACGGCACGCTGGCCGCAGCCCTCATGGCGAGACGACCTGCTTAAAAATCTGGGGGTGAATGACGATGTGGCCGATTCCCGCTGCGATTCCGCGCGTTGCCTTCGTCACCGGGGGCGCGGTTCGTCTGGGGCGGGCCATGGCCCTGGCGCTGGCCGATGCCGGGTTTTCGGTCGCCATCCATTACCGCTCCGGCCCGGACGAGGCGCGCCGCACCGTGGAGGAGATTTCGGCCCGGCGGCAGCGCGCCTGCATGCTGGCGGCCGACCTGGCGGACGAATCCCAGGTGATGTCGCTTCTGGCGCGGGTGCGCGACGAACTGGGGCCGGTCGGCGTGCTGGTGAACAATGCCAGCACGTTCGAGCGTGACGAATGGAACGATGCGACCCGCGCGGGGTGGGACGCGCATCTGGAGCCCAACCTGCGCGCGCCCTTCGTGCTGATGCAGGATTTCGCCCGCCACCTGCCCCAGGGCGCCGAAGGCATGGTGCTGAACATGCTGGACGAGCGCGTCTGGTCTCTGACGCCGCATTTCGTCAGCTACACCGTGTCGAAATCCGCGTTATGGACGTTGACGCGCAGCATGGCGCTGGCCCTGGCGCCGCGGCGCATCCGGGTGAACGCCATCGGCCCCGGCCCGGCGCTGCCCAGCCCGCGCCAGACGCAGGCGCAGTTCGCGCGGCAATGCGCCTCGGTGCCGCTGGGCCATGGGACGAATCCCGAGGAGGTCGCCCGCGCCGCCCTGTCGCTGCTGTGCCTGCCGTCGGTGACGGGGCAGATGCTGGCGCTCGATGGCGGGCAGCACATGCAATGGTCGCCGGCCCCGCCCGCCGGCCAGATCCTGGAAGAATAGAGGCCGACCCGATGTCCATTTTCGCCGCCTGGCCGGAACAGCCGCCGCTGCGCCGCGTGTTCCTCAAGGACATGGTGCTGCATGCCAATATCGGCATCTATCCGCACGAACAGGGCGTGACCCAGCGCATACGGGTCAATATCTCGTTCGGCGTGGAGGACGAACCGGGCCTGACCGTCGGCCGGGACGATCTGAGCCGCACCGTGTCCTATGAGCGAATCGTGCTGATGGTGCGCCGGATCATCGCCGAGGGCCACGTGCGCCTGGTCGAGACCCTGGCCGAACGGATCGCCATCGGCGTCCTGACCGACGATCGCGTGATCGTCGTGCGGGTGCGGGTCGAAAAACTGGATATCTTCGACGACCTGGACGCCGTGGGCGTGGAAATAGAACGCCGCCGCCCGGCGGCGTAAGCCATTAAAGAAGAGTCAGCCAGTTCAGGAACGGGATCTGGTGAGCGAGAGTGCCGCGAAGCGGCACGGCCGTCGCGTGTTTCCGAGCACCGGAGCGGCCTTGATGGCCGCGAGCACCGGAGCACAGGAAACGCGCGATGGATCGCCGCCAGGTCGCGTTTATGGACTGGCTAGTGGTCGTTTTCGTCCGAGTCGGTGCTGACATCGATATCGGCGCTGATCTCGTCATCGTCGTCGTCCAGGTCGGACGTGTCTTCCATGACGTCGTCGTCGCCGGCATCCTCGTCATCCAGTTCGACGGCATTGTCGATGTCGTCTTCGCCCTTCGCAGGCTTCTGGGTATCGGGCACGACGTCGGGGGCGCGGCGCAGGCGGGGCACGTCCGCCGGCTGCTCGGTGCCGCACTTGGGGCAGATCACCGGGCTCTTGTTCAGATCATAGAAACGGGCGCTGCAGGAGACACAGACGCGCTTGGTGCCGAGAGTGGGCTGGGCCATCTTGAACCTGTCGATCCTGAATGGTGTTGGACAAAAGCTGCGGCGAAAGAGCGGCACAGGGCGCAGCCCCATGCCAGCTTGCGCGCCGGCTGTCAAACCGCGATCGTGCCCCCCGGGATCGTCCCGCCGCTTTTTTTGCCGCGTTGGCGCGCGATGGCGATTGACTTCATCGCCAACAATCCGGAAGGGAATGACCCCATGGATACCGTGCACGCCCTTGCCCCGCGCCCGCTGACCGTCCGTGCGGCCGCCGCCCCCCTTTCCGGTTCCGTCGCGGTGCCGGGCGACAAGTCGATCAGCCATCGCGCGCTGATGTTCGCGGCCCTGGCGCGCGGCGAAACCCGGATTTCCGGCCTGCTGGAAGGCGAGGACGTGCTGCGCACCGCCGACGCCATGCGGGCGCTGGGCGCCGTGGTCACGCGCACCGGTCCCGGCGCATGGCACGTGACGGGCCGGGGGCTGGGCACGTTGCAGGAACCGGCCGACGTGCTGGACATGGGCAATTCGGGCACCGCCGCGCGCCTGCTGTCCGGCATCCTGGCCAGCCATGGCATTTTTTCGGTGATGACGGGGGACGCCAGCCTGCGCGGCCGGCCGATGAAGCGGGTGACGGACCCGCTGGCCGCCACGGGGGCCACCTTCCTGTCGCGGGCGGGCGGGCGCCTGCCGCTGGCCATCAACGGTGTCGCCGATCCCGCGCCGCTGTCCTATCGCCTGCCGGTCGCCTCGGCGCAGGTGAAATCCGCCGTGCTGCTGGCCGGGCTGAACGCCGCCGGCACCACCCGGGTCGAGGAACCGGTGGCCACCCGCGACCATACCGAAAACATGCTGCGCCATTTCGGCGCCGAGGTGACGGTGGAGGCGCTGGGCGCCGGCGGCCGCACCATCACCCTGGTCGGGCGGCCCGACCTGGTGGCGCGTGACGTGGTGGTGCCGGGCGACCCGTCTTCGGCCGCGTTCGTGCTGGTGGCGGCGCTGCTGGTACCCGGGTCGTCCGTGACCGTGCGCGGCGTAGGGCTGAATCCGCTGCGCACCGGCCTGTTCACCACCCTGCGCGAGATGGGGGGCGACCTGCGCCTGTCGAACGAGCGCGTGGAGGGCGGCGAGCCGGTGGGCGACCTGACGGCCGTCGCGGGCCCGCTGCACGGCGTGGACGTTCCCGCCGACCGCGCGCCGTCGATGATCGACGAATACCCGGTGCTGGCCGTCGCCGCCGCCCACGCCACGGGCCGGTCGCGCTTTCGCGGCCTGGAGGAACTGCGGGTCAAGGAAAGCGACCGCCTGGCCGCGACGGTGGCGCTGCTGCAGCGCAACGGCGTGGAGGTGGAGGTCGTGGGCGACGACATGATCGTCACCGGCACCGGCGGGGCGATACCCGGCGGCGGAGTGGTCGAAACGCGGATGGACCACCGCCTGGCCATGAGCGCCACCGTGCTGGGCCTGGCCGCCAGGACCCCGGTCGGGGTGGACGACACCGCGTTCATCGACACCAGCTTCCCGGGCTTCATCGACCTGATGAACGGGATCGGCGCGGCGCTGACGCCATGAGCCGCCTTCCGCTGATCATCGCCATCGACGGCCCGGCCGCCGCGGGCAAGGGCACGCTGGCGCGTCGCCTGGCCGAGTCCCTGGGCCTGCCGTATCTGGATACCGGGTTGCTCTATCGCGCGGTGGGGCGGCGGATGCTGGATGCCGGGCTGGACCCGGCGACCGACGCGGCCGAGGACCAGGCGCGGCGGATCACCCTGGCGGACCTGGAACGCGACGATCTGCGGGTGCCGGCGGTCGATCGCGCGGCCAGCCTGGTCGCGTCGCAGCAGGCGGTGCGGACCATCCTGGTCGACACGCAGCGCAATTTCGCCCGGGCCGGCGGCGGGGTGCTGGACGGGCGCGACATCGGCACCGTCATTTTCCCCGATGCGCCGGTCAAGCTGTTCATCACGGCCTCGCCCACCGCGCGGGCCCGCCGGCGGTGGGAACAGATGGCCGCCGACCTGGACGCGCCGGACCGCGCGGCGCAGATCGCCCGGGTCGCGGCGGAACTGGCGGCCCGCGACGCCGCCGATGCCGGCCGCGCCGTGGCCCCCCTGCGGGCCGCGCCCGACGCGGTGCTGATCGATACCGACGCGATGACGGCGGACGAGGTCCTGGCCGAAGCCCTGCGGATCGTCCGCTCCCGGACCGGGCGTCTCACGACGGTGTGAGGCTCTTTTGCCACGGCGGGGGCCGCCGGGCGCTTGTTTGTGTTGACAGGCCGGGGGTCGAGGGTGTCTGTGCTTTGCACGCGCTAGGCCCCGCACGCGTGGGGGCGGCGTCGATATCATCGGCCGTCAGGCATGCCGCGACAAGGGTCGCGGATACAGCCGGGCAAGTCGTTCCGCAGCGAAACGTGGCGGTGCGCAAGAACGTCCGGCCTGCCTCGCGGTCCGGATACGGGATTTACAGGTACCTCATGGCTTCAGCCACCTTACAGTCCTCCACCGATCATTTCGGCGGCGAGGATTTCGCGACCCTTCTTGACGAGACCCTGGGCCGCGACACCGCATTCGACGGTTCGGTCGTCACCGGCCGCGTCGTGCGCCTGACCGACGAATTCGCCATCGTCGATGTCGGCCTCAAGAGCGAAGGGCGCGTGGCGCTCAAGGAATTCGGCCCGCCGGGCGCCAGCCCCGACGTCAAGCCGGGCGACGTGATCGAACTGTTCGTCGAGCGGTACGAGGATCGTGACGGCTCCATCGTCCTGTCGCGCGAGAAGGCGCGGCGCGAGGAAGCCTGGACGAACCTGGAAAAGGCGTTCGAGGGCAACCAGCGCGTCAACGGCACGATCTATGGCCGCGTGAAGGGTGGCTTCACCGTCGATCTGGGCGGCGCCATGGCCTTCCTGCCGGGCAGCCAGGTCGATATCCGCCCCGTGCGCGACGTCACCCCGCTGATGGGCGTGCCGCAGCCGTTCCAGATCCTGAAGATGGACCGCGCCCGCGGCAACATCGTCGTCTCGCGCCGCGCGGTGCTGGAAGAGACGCGTGCCGAGCAGCGCAGCGAACTGATCCAGGGCCTGAAGGAAGGCATGATCCTGGACGGCGTGGTCAAGAACATCACCGACTACGGTGCGTTCGTCGATCTGGGCGGCGTGGACGGCCTGCTGCATGTCACCGACATCGCCTGGAAGCGCATCAACCACCCGTCCGAGGCCCTGCAGATCGGCCAGCCGGTCCGCGTGCAGGTCATCCGCTTCAACCCGGACACGCAGCGCATCTCGCTGGGCATGAAGCAGCTCGAGGCCGATCCGTGGGAGAACGTGGCGATCAAGTATCCGCCGGGTGCCCGCTATTCCGGTCGCGTCACCAACATCACCGACTACGGCGCGTTCGTCGAGCTGGAGCCGGGGGTCGAGGGCCTGGTGCACGTTTCCGAAATGTCCTGGACGAAGAAGAACGTCCATCCGGGCAAGATCGTCGCGACCTCGCAGGAAGTCGACGTCATGGTCCTGGACGTGGACAGCGGCAAGCGCCGTATCTCGCTGGGCCTGAAGCAGGTGCAGCGCAACCCGTGGGAGCAGTTCGCCGAAGAGCACAAGATCGGCTCGACGGTCGAGGGCGAGATCCGCAACATCACCGAGTTCGGCCTGTTCATCGGCCTGTCCGCGGACATCGACGGCATGGTCCACATGTCCGACCTGTCGTGGGACGAGCCGGGCGAGGTCGCCATGACCCATTACGAAAAGGGTCAGGTCGTCCAGGCCAAGGTGCTGGATGTCGATGTCGAGAAGGAACGCATCTCGCTGGGCATCAAGCAGCTGCATGAAGATCCGGCCGCCGACGCGCTGGGCAAGGTGCAGAAGGGTGCGGTCGTCACCTGCATCGTGACCGCCGTCCAGTCGAACGGCATCGAGGTCAAGGTCGACGACGTGCTGACCGGCTTCATCCGCCGCGCCGAACTGGCCCGCGACAAGGCCGACCAGCGTCCGGAGCGTTTCGCCGTGGGCGAGCGCGTCGATGCGAAGATCGTCTCGGTGGACCGTGCGGCCCGCAAGCTGGCCCTGACCATCCGCGGCCGCGAGGTCGAGGAAGACAAGCAGGCCATCAACGAGTACGGCTCGTCCGACAGCGGTGCCTCGCTGGGCGACATCCTGGGTGCCGCGATCCGTCGCCGCAACGCCGAGGGCTGATCGCTCCCGCCAGGGATCGAAAGAAGGGGGCGGTGCCGGCGACGGCACCGCCCCTTTTCTTTTTGGACGGCTAATCGGCCGGTTCTCCCGGTCCGGAACGGTTCGATCATGCACCCTGGCAGGAAGCGGAGGGTTACGCCTCGGCGCGGGCCGTCCAGTGGTAGGGCGTTTCGAGCAGGAGGCGGGGATTGGGCTGGCCGTCGATGATCTGCTCGCTTTTGCGTCCATCGACACTGACAGGCGTATCGCCCACCAGCGTGACCCGTTGCAGTTCGCGGGGATGATCGCCGAAATCGGCAATGGCACGGTGCAGGGCCGCGCGATTATCCCACATCGCGACGTCGCCGGGCTGCCAGTGCCATGTGATCGTGTTTTCCGGCCGCGTGACGTAGGACAGGAACAGGTCCAGCAGCGCGCGGGAATCCGGCAGGTTGAAGTCCACCAGCCGTTTGACGAAGTTGCCCAGGATAAGGCTCTTTTCGCCTGTCTCGGGATGGACGCGCACCAGAGGGTGGCGGGTTTCGAAGATGCGCGCGGCGAACACGTTGGCCGACCAGCGGATGAAGTCCCAGTCGCGTTCCACGACAAGGTCCGTGTGATCGTAATCGTCATTGGTATGGATCGCCCACAGCTTGTCGGCCAGTTCCTGCAACGGTTGGGGCAGGGCCTGGTACGCGGTGGCGGTATTGGCCCACAGCGTCGCCCCGCCATAGGGCGCGGTATGGACCGAGCGCAGGATGGACGCCTTGGGGTAGGTGGCCATGAACGTCATGTCGGCGTGCCAGGTGTTGGCGGCCCGCCCCTTCTGCGCCTTGAGCTCGAAAATATGGTTCGTGCCCTTCGCGCTGGCCACGGTGGGATGAGCGACCAGCGTGCCGAAACGTGCGCCAAGCTGTTCCTGACCGGCGCTGTCGAGTGACTGCTGGCGGAAGAAGATCACCTTGTACTCGAGCATGGCCTTGTAGACAAAGGCGACATCCTGCTCCGACAGGTCGGGCGAGAGCGTGATCCCGTGGATTTCGGCACCGATATTTCCACCCAGGCGGGTCAGGGTGGGGCGGGCTGGAGAGGGCTGCGGATGGAAAGACATCGGACCGGGTTCCTATAAACAACGAAAAAATTATGTATTAATGTTGCCCAGGGCGGCATGCGTCATATTCGGTAATTTATATATTTAAGAATAACTTAACGAACGGTCGCGCATGGCATCCTGGGATACCCACAGGGAAAAATACCGCGAGGCGCCAGGGCTGCTCGCGCTATAATCCCCCCACTGATTCGTTAATATATCGCATCACCGCAGATTCACAACATTGACACGTGGTGTTTCCGTGCCGGATAAAACGATTCGTTATCGCATTTGCATAAATGCACGTTTTAATGGTGAAATTATCGATGTCAGTCATGCCCCCTGGTTTGCGCCGAATTGTCTGGAGTATGTCCGTGACGTCGCTGGGCTGTGCCCTGAGCATGAATGCGGGCGCGGCAAGCACCGCCCCGCAGAAGCGTGCCGTAGGGGTTCACGGCCGGCCGGAGGCTGCTGCCGGCTCCGGCTCCGGCACCGCGCAGCCCGTGAAGACGGAGGAGGTCACGGTCAGCGTGCGCCGCCGCAGCGAACCCCTGCAGAAGGTCCCGGTTGCGACTTCGGTCTATACCGCAAGCCAGGCGCGGCGCGATAATGTCCATGATTTGCAAGGAATTTTCGAATTCGTTCCCTCGGCCAACTTCCGCGCCAATGCCTCGTCCAAGGACAGGGCGATCTTCATACGCGGGATCGGCACCATTTCGACGTCGCCGGGGGTGGAGCCATCGGTCTCGACCGTGATCGACGGGGTGGTGCTGGCGCGGCCGGGCATGGCCACGACCGATATCGTGGGCTTGAGCCAGGTGGAGGTCATGCGCGGGCCGCAGGGCACGCTGTTCGGAAAAAACGCCTCCGCCGGCGCGGTCAATATCGTGACCGACAGGCCGACGGCGGATTTCCATGCCTATACCGAAGGGTCGTATTTCTCGGGGAACGAGTATCGGCTGACGGGCGGCGTGTCCGGCACGCTGGTGCCGTCGAAGCTGATCGCGAACGCTGATTTCCTGGTCGGCGGGTTTGACGGCAACGTCACCAACATCGCCAGCAACACGATGGTGAACGGGTACGAACACCGTGGCGTGCGCTCGAAATTCCTATGGACGCCGGATGATCGCACGCAGGTCACGTTGGGCCTGGACTATATGTACCAGAACGACCTGGTGCCGAGCGGGGTCTATTCCTCGACCTCGCAGATTGCCTTTCCCACGAACGTGGCCACGTCCAATCCGACGCTGGCGGCGGCCCTGAAGGCGGAAGGCATTACGCCCTCGCGCAACAACACCGAGGTCAGCAACAATATCCAGAGCCGTTCCGTGGACCATTCAGGGGGGGCATCCATCACCCTGGACCGGGAATTCGCCGGCGGATACAAGCTGACATCCATTTCGGGCTACCGCCGCTGGCAGAATGTCCAGGACCAGGATTACGACGGTCTGGGTTCCGTGCCGGCGGGCGTGACCAATGTCCATGATCATGGGCTGCTCAATTTCTGGCAGGCATCCGAAGAGGCGCGCGTCGCCTCTCCGCGCGGTCATTTCTTCGACTATGTCGCGGGGTTCTACTACCTGCACAGCCTGGACCAGGAAGTGTACAGCCGCGACGTGCTGGTCGGCACGCCCGCGACGCCCAACCCGGGCTACGGCGTTTCGCATTATGGCATAGCCAACAACAACTATGCCGTTTTCGCCGAAGGAAACCTGAACTTCACGAAGCGCTTTCGCGGCATCCTGGGGTTGCGCCTTCTGCGTGACGACCTAGCGTACAACATGGCGCGCAACTCGACCGCGACGGCGGCCAATCCGGTCCTGGGCATCCGCCCATCCTATGCCTCGACCGGCTCCACGTCGCAGAACGGTTATGTGGACCGGATCGGACTGCAATATGACGTCCTGTCCGACATGCAGGCGTATTTCACCTATTCCCACGGCTACAAGGGTCCGGCGTACAACACGTTTTTCAACATGCAGGCCACGGATGCGCAGGTGCTCAGGCCCGAGCAGAACAATACGTACGAGATCGGGTTGAAATCGCAGTTCTGGCACCGTCGGATCACCGCGAATTTTGCCGCCTTCATCGAGGATTTTTCAAACTTCCAGGCCAATTTCCTCGACAATGTGAACGGGGGCGCGGTCTATCGCATGATCAATGCCGGCTCGGTTTCCTCCAAGGGTGTGGAAGGCGATATTTCCGCGCATGTCCTGCGCGACCTGACCCTGGGCGGAAACTTCACCTACGACTATGCCGTGGTGGACCGGTTCAACTGCCCGGCCGGCGCGCCGGCATCGTGCAACGTCAATGGCGAGCCGCTGCCCTTCGCCCCGCGCTGGAAATTCGTGCTGAATGCCGACTACACCCGCGCGCTGAACGATCGTTTCTCCGTCTCGGTGGACAGCGACTACACCTGGCAGAGCCGCACGCAGTTCGCGCTGACCGAAACGCCCGATACGGTGCAGAAGGCTTACGGCATCTGGAACATGAGCACGACCCTGCGTGACAGCAAGCTCAGGCTGCAGCTCTCGCTGGTCATGCGCAATGCCATCAACACCCATTATCTGTCCTACATCAGCTATGGCGTCCTGGGCGGCACGGCGGATTTCCTGCCGCGCGACTACGGACGGTATGGCGGCTTCGTCCTGCGCAAGGAATTCTGAATCATGGCCCGTGCATTCAGGCTCCGGGCGGGATTTCCGCCTGCCACGCTGATCGTGTTGTGCCTGATCGTCGTGGTGTCCACGGCGGACCGGCAGATCATCGCCCTGATCAAGCCGGTGCTGGACCGGACATTCGGCTGGAGCACGCGCGATTACGCCCGGATCTCGCTCTGGACGCAGGTCGCCTCCGCCGGCAGCCTGCTGGTCTCGGGCTGGCTGGTGGACCGGTTCGGCTCGCGCCGGGTGCTGGGCACCGCGTTGGCGGGCTGGAGCCTGATGACCGTCCTGCATGCGGTGGTGACGTCGGTGCGCGGCTTCGTGCTGGTGCGCGCGACGCTGGGCGCGCTGGAGGGCGCGGGCATGCCCAGCGTGATGAAGGTCGTGGCCACCACCGTGCCGCGCGCCGAACGGGGCCGGGTGATCGGTATGGTCAACGCCGTGCCCAACGTGGCGGCGGTGCTCACCCCCGTCCTGGCGGGGCTGTTGCTGCCCTGGGTCGGGTGGAAGGCGCTTGTGGCGGGGCTGGGCGCGACCGGGCTGGTACTGGCGGCGCTGTGGTGCGCCGGCCTGCCGAAGGCACGGCCCGCCCGCGAGGATGGGGCCGCGCAACCCGCGCGGGCGGACGGGTCCCGAAGCGAGGCAGGTAGCCTCGCACATGGGGATGTGCGGCGCTTCGTCGCGGTGTTTTCCCTGTGCAAGGTGCTGTCGGACGCGACATGGTGGCTGCTGCTGTACTGGCTGCCCGATATCCTGCACACGCAGTTCGGCCTGGGGCTGCGCGGCGTGGGCGTCGCGTCGGGCGCGGTGTATGTCGGGGCCGGGCTAGGGTCCGTCCTCGGCGGGGTGCTGCCGGCGCTGCTGCCGGCGCGCGCGGGATCGCGCGAGCGGGCGCGGCGCACGGTCATGGGCGGTGCGGCGCTGTGCGTCGTGCCCATGCTGTTCGTCCATGCCACCCACACGGCCCTGGCGGGAATCGGGCTTTTTGCACTGGGCCTGATGGCGCATCAGGTTTTTTCGACCAACCTGTTCGGGATCGTGACCGAATGGGCGCCCTCCGCCCTGGTGGGGCGCGTGATGGGCATTGGCGCGTTCTGCGGCAACCTGGGTGGCGCGGCCCTGCTGTGGCTGACCGGCTTCGTGCCCATGCCGTTTGTCCTGGGGGCCTGCAGCCTGTCCTATCTGGCGGCATGGGGCGTTCTGCGCGCATGGGCGGGGCCGGGTTGGCTGGAGCGCGCCTTCCGGTCCGCACCGCCTGGCGCGGGGCCTGAAATTCCCGCCGGGATATCCCTGAACGCGGCTTCCGCGCCGCCTGCCGGATCGTCTTCCGGGGGGTCCCCGTGTGTGGCCTGACGCCGTGTGGCGTCAGATGTCATGTGTGTTCATCGTTTTGACAGGATAGTGTTTTTATGGACTGGTTTCCTTCTCCTGCCCGGTACGACACGGCATCCTTCAGGCGGTGCGGCCGTTCCGGCCTGGACCTGCCCCCCATATCGCTGGGGCTGTGGCATAATTTCGGGGACACCGATGTGTTCGCGACGGGGCGCGCGGTGATCCGGCGTGCGTTCGACCGGGGCGTGACGCATTTCGACCTCGCGAACAATTACGGCACGCCCTACGGTTCGGCCGAACGGAATTTCGGCGAGATCCTGAAAAGGGATTTTCGCGCGCATCGCGACGAGCTGGTCATTTCCACAAAGGCGGGGTGGGACATGTGGCCCGGCCCGTACGGCAATGGCGGGTCGCGCAAGTATGTGCTGTCCTCGCTGGACCAGAGTCTCGGACGCATGGGGCTCGACTACGTGGATATCTTCTATTCCCACCGTCCGACCCCCGATGTCCCGCTGGAGGAAACCGTGGGCGCGCTGGTCCACGCGCACCGCCAGGGCAAGGCGCTGTATGTCGGGATTTCGTCCTACGACGCGGACAGCACGCTGCAGGCGGCGGCGCTGCTACGCCAGGCGGGCGTGCCGCTGCTGGTGCATCAGCCTGTCTATTCGCTGCTGAACCGCGCGATCGAACGGGACCTGTTTGCCGCGCTGGAACAGGTCGGCGCGGGCTGTGTCGTCTTCTCGCCCCTGGCGCAGGGACTGCTGACCGACAAATACCTGGATGGCGTTCCGGCGGAATCCCGTGCCGCCAGAAGCCGGTATCTGGACCCGGAGGTGCTGACGCCCGCGCTGCTCGATGCCATACGTGGCCTGGACGGGCTGGCGCGTGCACGCGGGCAGAGCCTGGCGCAGATGGCCATTGCGTGGACCCTGCGCGATGCGCGGGTCACGTCGGCCATCGTGGGCGCGCGCACCGTGCCGCAACTGGACGAAACGCTGGATGCCGTGCGCAACACCGCGTTCAGCGAGGCCGAACTGGCGCGGATCGAGCAGATCCTGTCGGTGCTGTAAGGAAAACCGCCTGCCCCGGTTCGTATTCGGGGCAGGCGGCCGGTGTTCCCTGGTGTTTCGCTCTTAGCGGATCGAGGCGGGGCCCTTGACGATCTCGGCCAGGTCGGCGGGGCGGACCCAGGTGCGGAAGGCTTTCTGCACGTCGGCGGCGGTCATGGTGTAATAGGCGCGGGCGGCCGTGTCCGGGGTGTCCAGCGGCAGGCCCAGATTGACCAGGTGCAAATCCTCGGCCGCGATGGAATCCAGGCTGGCGCGTTGCAGCGGCAGACCGCGCAGCAGGGATGCCTTGGCCAGTGTCAGTTCGTCGTCGGACACCGGCTGGGCCTGCAGGGCGGCGACATCGTGGATGGCGGCGTCGCGGGCGCGGCCGACCTTGTCGGGGTCGGCGCCGAAGCTGATGCTGTAGCCGCCGCGATGGCGCGACCATGAAAAATTGCTGCTGACGGAATAGACGTAGCCGGTCCTGACCCGCAGGTCGCGATACAGGCGCGAGGAGAATCCGTCGCCCAGGATCTCGTTCCCCACGCTCAGCGCGAAATGGTCGGGATGGGACGCGGTCAGGCCCAGGCTTTCGGCCAGGATGGCCGAATCCTGCACGCTGGTATGATCCGGCACCTCGGTTCGCGCGGCGCGGCTGTCGGGGCGCGGCGGCAGGTCCACCGCGGGGGTGGGGCCGGCGGGCCGGGGCCAGGCGCCGAAGGTACGGCCCACGACGTCGCGCGCCCGGTCGGGCGTGATGTCGCCCGCCACCACGATGGTGGTCAGGTCCGGCCGGTAGGCGCTGGCGTAGAAGGCGCGCACGTCCGACAGGCTCAGCCCCATGATCCGGCGCGGATCGGGCTGGCGCAGGGTCGGGTCGCCGGGGGGCGAGACCGCGGCCTTGATCGCGCGGCCGAACAGGTAGTCCGGCGTCTGCAGCAGGCCGGCATAGGATTGTGCCGCCTGCATGCGCACGACCTGGAACGCCTGGTCCGGGAAGGCGGGATGCAGTTCGTTGTCCGCCAGCAGGCGCATGCCCTGTTCGAAATCCGGCGTCAGGACCGACAGGCTGAAGCCGGGGCCGGCGCTTTCCGTCGCCGCGATGTCGTCCAGCGCCTTCTGGAACGCCAGCCGGTCGAGCGAGCGGGTGCCGTAGCTGAACAGGTCCTCGGTGATCGAGGCGATGCCTTCCTGCCCCTTCGGTTCCTGCATGTCCGCGTTCTGCCGCACCTGGCCGTACACCGAGATGGTGTGGCTGACACGGGCCGGCTGGACGATCAGTTGCAGCCCGTTGGGGTAGGTGAAGACGCTGGGCAGGCCCACCGGCGGCGGCAGGGTCAGGGTGGACAGCGCCGTGCGCGCCCAGTCGGGCAGGGCGACCGGATGGTCGGGCGGCGTGGCGAAGGATTCCGATCCGCCGAAGCCCTTGCCGGCCACCGGCTTGCCCGAATCCTCGGGCGTCAACTGGGCGGTGATGGCCTGGGCGGGGTCCAGGATCTGCCGTGCCAGCCGATCGACGTCGGCCACGGTGACGGATTTCAGCGCGGTGCCCAGTTCGTCGGGCGCGTTCAGCCCCATGACGGCCAGCGCCTGCGACCAGTTTTCCGCCAGTCCGCTGATGCTGTTGGCGGAAAAGCCCAGTTGCGCCAGTTCCTTGCGCCGCGCGGCCTCGACCAGGTCGGCGGGGACGCCGTTCCGGCGGATGGCGCCGAGGATCGCGTTGATTTCGGCCAGCAGGGGGGCGGGGTCCTGGCCCTTGGGGAAGGCGGCGACCGCGATGCCGATTCCGGCGTCGGGCTTGGGGGCGAATTCGAACCCGGCGAACAGCGCCTTGCCCGCCGGCACCAGGGCGTACAGCGCGCCCCGCTGGCTGGACAGGACATCGGCCAGGATCTGCGCCGCCGCGTAATCCTTCGACGTCAGGCCCGGCATGCGCCAGGCCACGGTCGTCAGACCGACGGGATAATCGGTGGGGAAACGCAGGGTCTGCGCCTTGACCGGGCCGGGCGTGACCGGCGTGCGTGCCGGCAGGTCACGGCGCGGAATGTCGCCGAAGGCCGCGCGGACCTGATCGATCGCGTGGTCGGGGTCGATATTGCCGGCAATGACCAGGATGGCGTTGTTCGGGGCGTACCAGCGGTCGTAGAACCCGCGCAGCAGGGCGGCGTCGGTCTTGTCGAAGGACGGGCGCGTGCCCAGCGCGTCATGTTCGTACGGCGTGCCGGCGAACAGGATGGATTGCAGGCGCGACAGGTACTGGTAGCTGGGGCTGGACAGGTCGCGCGCCACCTCCTGCTCGATCGCGCCGCGTTCCTTTTCCCAGTCGGCCTCGCTCAGGGCCAGGCCGCGCATGCGCAGCGCCTCGATCCGCAGCATCACGCCCAGATCCTCGGCCGGGGCAGTGTAGAAATACTGGGTGACGTTCTCGGTCGTGTCGGCATTGTAGCTGCCGCCCAGCCGTGCGCCGATGGCCGCCAACTGGTCCTTGTCCAGCCCGGCGCTGCCCCGGAACATCATGTGTTCCAGCGCGTGGGCGGTGCCGGGGAAGCCCTTCGGCGCCTCGCTGGCGCCGACCAGGTAATTGATCTCGGTCGTCACGACGGGGGCCAGCCGGTCGCGGATCACCACCACGCGCAGCCCGTTCGGCAGGGTGGCCCGCACCGCGGCA
Source organism: Gluconacetobacter diazotrophicus PA1 5 (assembly GCF_000021325.1). GTDB lineage: Bacteria > Pseudomonadota > Alphaproteobacteria > Acetobacterales > Acetobacteraceae > Gluconacetobacter > Gluconacetobacter diazotrophicus. The sequence goes on from NC_011365.1 coordinate 3,204,997, forward strand.
TCGGCCTGTTCGGTCGCCGCCGGCCGCGCTGGCGGCGGGGCTTCGACCCGCGCGGCCATGGCCGAGGGAGGCATGGCCAGAAGAGCCAGGGAGAGGCTTAATGCGGTGGTGGCCAGACGCGCTGTCATGATCTGCTGGATACTCCTGGTGGCCCGGACAGCGTAGACCCCGCCCGCCGTCATGAAAACCGGCGGGATCGTGTCGGGGCCTGGAATGAAGGAGACGTAATGATGGACGCCATGTCGATTGCCATGCCGACTGGGGGAATGGCCGAACGGGTCGATCAGGTGGTGCGGGGCGCGGTGGCGCGGGGCAGGCTGGTGGGCGCGGTGGTGCTGGTGGCGGTGGACGGCGCCGTCGTGGTGCGCTGTGCCGCCGGCCTGGCGAATCGCGAGGGCGACAGGCCGATGGCGACGGATACGCTGATGCGCCTGGCGTCGCTGACCAAGCCGGTGGTGACGGCCGTGGCGTTGCGGCTGGCCGAACGCGGAATGCTGGGCCTGGACGACGCGGTCACGCGATTCCTGCCCGATTTCCGGCCGGCCTGTGCCGATGGATCGGTGCCGGTGATCACGTTGCGCCACCTGCTGACGCACACGGCGGGCCTGTCCTACGGCTTTGCCTTCCCGCGCGACGACAACCCCTATGTCCGCGCCGGCGTTTCCGACGGCATTGCCGAGCCCGGACTGGCGCTGGCCGACAACCTGGCGCGCCTGTCCGGCGTGCCGCTGTCGTTCGCGCCGGGGCAGGGGTGGCAGTATTCTCTGGCGCTGGACGTGATGGGCGGCGTGCTGGAACGCGCGGGCGACGCGCCGCTGCCGGAGCTTGTGCGGCAGTATGTCGGCGCGCCGCTGGGCTGGGCGCGCAGCGGGTTTTCGGTGCCCGACCCGACCGCCCTGTGCGGCGCCTATGCCGATGCGCGGCCCGTCCCGGTCGCGATGGGCGCGCGCTACGCGATGCCCCGGCAACTGCCCGGCGGCCGGATCAGCGAAATCGTCTTCGCCCCGGACCGGGTGTTGGATTCCGGTTCCTATCCCTCGGGCGGGGCGGGCATGGTCGGCACGGCGGAGGAATTCCTGACCTTCGTCGACGCCCTGCGCGCGGGTGGCGGGCCGATCCTGTCGGCGGACAGCGCCGCGTTGTTCGGGCGCAACGCGATCGGCGACCTGCCGATGGGAATGGCCAATGACGGCATGCGCTTCGCCATCGGGGCGGCGACGGTGGACGATCCGGCACGGGCGCGCACCCCGATGTCACGCGGCGCCTTCACCTGGGGCGGGGTCTACGGCCATCAATGGATCGCCGACCCCGCGCGGGGGGTATCGATCGTGATGCTGAGCAATACGGCTCTGGCGGGCATGGCCGGTGCCTATCCGGACGCGGTGCGCGATGCGGTGTACGGCGTGGGCTGACACGCCCTTCGGGCGGCGGGAAGCCAGTCTGGCATGAACCATGCGGGCGTCGGAGTTGCATTCGGCGCCCGTCTTTTTTTGCGAATGAGATTGCGAACAGTTATCATCTGTGCTTCAAACGGGTGGGGCACGGATATTGGGACACGCCATGTTTGTCTGTTCTTGCAACATGTTGACGGATCGTGACGTGGCGGAAGCCGCCGAGGAAGGCGCCACGCGGCCGGGCGAGATCCATGCCCGCCGGGGCTGCCGCCCCAAATGCGGCAACTGCGTCCCGGGCATGATGTGCCTGCTGCGCCGTGCCATCCAGGCGCGGGCCCAGGCCACGCTGCGCGATACCGCGATCCTGGACGTCACGATCCTGGACGAGGGCGTCGCCGCCGCCTGACGGGCGGATCGTGAAAGGGGATGCGGTCCCGATACGGGCTTGATACAAGGTCCACATGTCTTTTGGTGATCGCGTCAACCAATTCGATGCTTGGTTGCTGGACCGGGTCTTTCAGCCCTTCGCCGACCGTCTGCCCGAACGGCTGCCGGCGATGGCCGTGGGCATGAGCTTCCAGTTCGGGGCCATCATGCTGTCGGCCGCGTCGATCGTCGCCATGATCCTGGTCGGCCACATGTCCATCAGCGATGCCATGTTCAACGTGTTGGTCTGGTGCCTGGGGCTGGCCTTCTACATGGGTATCAACCGGGTGCGGCCGATGGTGCGGCCGGGCCACATGAACCCGCTGCGGGTGATGCTGGCCGGCATGCGGCCGCTGTCGATTCCGTTTGCCGTCTACGCGCTCTACCAGGGCGCCACCGCGCCGCCGCATTTCGAGATCGCGCTGTGGTTCAACTCGCTGGCCAACATCATCTTCGTCGCCGGGATCTACCTGATCTCGTGCGAACTGCGTCCGCCCGGCCATCGCCAGGTGGAGCGGGCGCGATTCGGGCGCGTGCAGGAACAGGGCAGCCTGTAGTGCCCGTCCGTGCCTTTCGCGCCGTGTGGAACAGGGCGCGAAAGACGCCTTCGACAGTCCGGACCAGGCTGCACGTGGATTGCGCGATCGAGGATGGCGGGCGCACGCTCGCCGGCCTGGTACGCGCCTGCGCCGACCGGGGACCGGTTTGCATCACCGGCCGGGACGCTCCGTCCGCCCCCGATATTGCCGGCTTTCTGCGGCGTCACGGGCTGGCCCCGCCGAAGCCTGCGGCGGAACCGGCCGGCGAGCCGGCTGTGTCGATCGTCTATTCCAGACGCTTCCCGCCCCGTCCGCCCCTGCCGGGTCGGGTGCGGGTCCTGTTCCTGGACATGGACAATCCCGCCGGCGCCGACAGGAAGACGGCCTATCGGACGATCGGCAACGCCTGCAACTATGATCTCCTGGTCACCAGCGCGCCCGACCCCGACGCGGTTGGCAAGGCGATCCGGCAGGCTTACGGCATCGACGTGCCGAATATCCGGTCGCAGCGGGACTGGCAGGCCGAATGCGATGCGATCGCCGCGCGGCCCGCCATCCGGCGATCGGACCGCGACGAGAAAACCGCGATGGTCGTCGTCGGCATGCATCGGTCCGGAACCTCGCTGGTCAGCCACCTGCTGGCCAGGGCCGGGTTCGACCTGCCGACCAGCCTGATGCCGCCAGGCGAAGATAACCGGGACGGATTCTGGGAATCGCCGATCATCGCCGCGTTGAACGACGGCATCCTGAAGGAATATGGCGCGGGATGGGACCGGCTGTTTTCCAGCGTCCGCCTGAAGGACGCCGGGGCCGGCCTGGATGCGCATGTCGGTCGCATCCGCGAAACGATCCGCGCGCAATACCCGGACGCACGCGCCATCGTCCTCAAGGACCCGCGAATCTGCCTGCTGATGCCGGTATGGCACCGGGCGCTGGTCGCGGAGGGCTATGTCCCGCGCTACATCCTGACCACGCGCCACCCGGTCGAGGTGGCGATGTCCCTGCAGCGGCGCAACCGGATCATGGTCGGGATCGGGGTGTTCCTCTGGGCCGACCATATGGTGACGGCCCTGGAGTTCCTGCGGGACAAGCCCGTCTTCGCGGCGTTCTTCGACCGGCTTCTCGACGCGCCCGACGCCGTCATGGCGCGGATATGGTCGATGTTCGCCTTCCCGCCCGAAACCCTTCCCGCGGACCTGTCGGCCGTGGCGCAGCCGTCACTGCGCCATCACCTGGAACAGCGGCCCGCGCTGGCCGTCGCCGTGAAGCCGGCATGGGACCTCTATCGTGCCCTGGCCGACGGGTCGGGGCACCTGCCCCCGGTCGCCCAGGTCGAGGCGTTCCGCACCTGGCTCCAGGAACAGAAAATCCTGCTGGGACTCTGAACCGAACCGATCGGATCAGAAGTCGATGCAGCGTCCCTTGACGGTCCAGTCGCCATAGCGCGTGGGGCGCTGTTCCTTCGGGCCGCCATATTCATGCGGCTCGGCCGGTTTTTCCGCGTTGCCCTGGGGCTGCGTCACGGAGGGTTCGGGCTTCGGGGTCTGGGTGTCGGTCATGGGGGCACTGTTACCCGGGCGCCGCCAGCGGGCAAGGACGGAGCGGCAGCGGGAACGGGAGTGTGATCGCCCGCCTCAGTGCCTTTCTCAGCGCGCTTTCCGGGGCGGCATCCAGCGATCGCCGGCATGGCGGGAATGGGCGACGAAGAAGCCCAGCACGCCGCCGATCGCGGCCGCCATCAGGGCCAGCGTGATACCCGCCCCGGCCAGCGCCATCCCGGCCGGTCCGACCACCACGCCGAAGCCGATGCTGGCCAGGCTTTCGCGCCGGGTCGGGCCGAACTGCCGTTCCGCCCCGCAATGGGGGCAGGTCTCGGTCGTGCCGCGAATGGTCCGGTGGCAGAACGGACATTGCTCGACGCTGCTGGGGACGGGTTCGATCATGGCGGGTTACTGGTGCTCCGACTGGGCGATCCGCTGTTCCGCCGCCATGCGCCACGGCGCGTCGGCCGGGGCGCCGTCCAGCGCGCGGCGGAACAGCGCGGCGCTGTCGGACGAGACCCGTCCGTCCGCCAGGGTCTGGGCCTCGGCCGCGCGGGCCGCGATTTCGGGGATGAACTGGATGGCGGTCGCCTGCCGCCAGGCCTCGGCGGCGTCGGCGTAATGCATGCGGGCGGCTTCCGCCTGGCCCAGCAGCAGGTACCCCCGGAAGCGGTTGGGGTCGTCGGGGGCCATGCGGGCCAGGCCGGTGCGCAGTTCCGCCAGCAGCGCGTCGTCGCGATGGTCCTGGGCATGCAGGGCGGCCAGGCGCGGCGCCAGGGGCTGGGCCGGCAGCGCCGGATGGCCGCAGAGCAGGTACAGCCCCACCGCCGAAGCCGGGATCAGCAGCAGCGCCACCACGACGGCCGGCACCCTCGCCGCGCGGCCCAGGCTCCGTGCCGGCGCCGCGTCGGTGGCCAGCAGCCGCCGCTGGACTTCCAGCACGGCGCCCAGATGTTCGCTGTCCGCGATCAGCCCGTCCTGCCGGTCGCGGTCCAGTTCGGCCAGTTGCGCGTAATGCAGCAGCAGGGCGGATGCGCGTTCATCCGTCAGGCGGTCCGTGCGGCGAATCGCGACGATCGCGGGCAGCAGCACGACCGTGCTGAGCAGGAAAATGCCAATCCAGATCATAAGCCCCTCAGCGCGGTCCGGTCAGGTCGGTCAGGCGCGCGCGTTCGGCGTCGCTCAGCGGCGCGGGCGCGGTGCCCCGCGACCGGCGGAAGGCCAGGGCGGCCGCGCCGATCCCCGCCAGCAGGGCCAGCACCGGCATGCCCCACAACAGGAGGGTGCCGATGGTCAGCGCCGGGCGCAGCCGGATGAAATTGCCGTAGCGGCCGACCATCCAGTCCATGATCTGCCGGTTGGACTCACCCCGGGCGACGTGATCGCGCACCACGTGGCGCAGGTCGCGGGCCAGGCCGGCACTGCTGTCCTCGATCGATTCGTTCTGGCAGACCAGGCAGCGCAATTGCGCGCCGATCGCCTCGGCCCGGGCTTCCTGGCGCGGGTCGGGCAGCATTTCCGACGGATCGTCGACCGCCGCCGCCGCCAGGGGCGACAGCCCGGCGGCCAGGACCAGCGTGACCAGCAGGGTGCGCGCCGTGGTCCTCATGAATGCAGGCTCGCGGCCAGGGGCAGCAGCGTGCCGCGAACCGTGTCGGCGTCCAGCGCGGCGGCGCTGTGCCAGCGGATCACGCCGCCCGGCCCGACCAGGAAGGATTCCGGCACGCCGGACACGCCCCAGTCGATGGCGGTCATGCCCGACAGGTCGCCGGCGATGCGCGCGTAGGGGTTGCCGGCGCGCTTCACGAAGCCGGCGGCGTCGTCCGGCTTGTCCTTGTAGGCGATGCCCCAGATCGGCAGCCGGTCCTTCAATGCGTTCAGTTCGGGCATCTCCGCGACGCACGGGATGCACCAGGACGCGAAGAAATTCACCAGGACCGGCGCCTGCAGCGCGCGCAGGTCGGCGGTGCCGAATCCCTGGCCGGGGGTCTGGTCCGGCAGCTTGAAATCGGGCACCGGGCGGTTCAGCACCGGGGCGTGGATGTCGTGCGGGTCGAACGATCCCTGGCTCATGCCCGACAGCATGCGCCAGAACGCCACTCCCGCCACCCCGGCGGCGGCCAGCGGCGCCGCCATCAGCAGGCGCCGCCGCGCCAGGTTCGGGGGATGCGGCACGGTACCGGTCATTGCGCGGCCACCATGCCGGGGGCGGCGGCGCGGCGCGGCGCGCCGACGCGCGTCCGCCGGTCGGACAGCGACAGCGCCCCGCCCAGCGCCATGATCAGCCCGCCCAGCCACATCCACGGCGCCAGCGGATTGTAGTGCAGGCGCAGCACGTAGGTCGGGTCGGCGTCGGTGCCGTGCCGGTCGCCCAGCACGCCGTACAGGTCGGACATCAGGTTGGTATGGATGGCGACCTCGGTCGTCGTCTGGTTCTGGCTGGGGAAGGTGCGCTTGGACGGATGCAGCACGGTGACCAGCCTGCCGTCATGCCGGACCTCGATCGTCGCGATCAGGGACGTGTAGTTCGGGCCGGGGGCCGCGCGGATCGCGGTCAGGGTCCAGGCGTCGCCGGCCAGCATCTCGGTCTGGCCGACCCGGACCTCGACGATGCGGTGCTGGGCCTGCGACATGGCGGCCAGCCCCAGCACGCTGATGCCGACGCCGGCATGGGCCAGGGCCGCGCCCAGCGCCGCGCGCGGCAGCATGCGCGCGCGCTGCAGGCTGGCGCCGGGCGGGATGCGGAACAGGCGGACGCGCTCGGCAATGTCGGCGACGCTGGCCGCGATCACCCAGACCGCGCCGGTCGCGGCCAGCAGCGGCAGCACGTCGCGGATGCGCCAGGCCATCAGGCAGAAGGCGAGGGCGGTGACGATCCCGGCCCACCACAGCCGGCGCAGCACGGGCCAGAACTGGGCGCGCTTCCACGGCATCATCGGGCCGAACCCCATGAAGGCCAGAAGCGGAATCGCCAGCGGCGCCGCCGTGGCGTCGAAGAACGGCTTGCCGACCGAAATCGTCTTGCCGAACAGCAGCGACATGAAGGGCGGATACATGGTCCCGGTCAGCACCACCGCGCAGATCGAGCACAGCAGGATATTGTTCACGACCAGCAGCCCCTCGCGCGAGACCGGCGCGAACAGGCCGCCCGCCACCAGCGCCGGCGCGCGGATCGCGAACAGCAGCAGCGACCCGCCGATGACCAGCGCCAGCAGGCCCAGGATGAAGATGCCGCGCGCCGGGTCGTTGGCGAAGGCATGGACGGAATTGAGAATGCCCGAGCGGACCAGGAACGTGCCGGACAGCGAGAACGAGAATGTGCCGATGGCCAGCAGCACGGTCCAGATCTTCAGCGCCTCGCGCTTTTCCACCACGATGGCGGAATGGACCAGCGCGGTGCCGGTCAGCCACGGGATCAGCGACGCGTTTTCCACCGGGTCCCAGAACCAGTAGCCGCCCCAGCCCAGCACGTAGTACGACCACCACGACCCCAGCGCGATGCCGCAGGTCAGGAAGCACCAGGCCGCGACGGCCCAGGGGCGGACCCAGCGGCCCCAGGCGGCGTCCACCCGTCCCTCGATCAGGGCGGCGACGGCGAAGGCGAAGGGCACGGCGAAGCCGACATAGCCGGTGTAGAGAATGGGCGGATGGAAGGCCAGGCCCGGGTCCTGCAGCAGCGGGTTCATGCCCTGGCCGTCCATCGGCGCGGGCCAGACGCGGTCGAACGGATTGGACGTCGTCAGGCAGAACAGCTGGAAGCCGGCCGAAACGCCGCCCAGGACCGCGATGACCCGCGCCCGCAGGGCAGAGGGCAGGTTGCGGCCGAACAGTGCCACCGCCCCGCCGCAGATCCCCAGGATCAGCGCCCACAGCAGTACCGATCCCTCGTGATTGCCCCATACGCCGGTGATTTTGTACAGCAGCGGCTTGGCGGCGGCGCTGTTGGCCGCGACGTTCTGGACCGAGAAATCGTCACGCACCGCCGCATCGATCAGGCATGCGAAGGAAAAGGCCAGCGCCAGCATCTGCCCCACCGCCAGGGCGGGGGCCAGCGCCATCAGCCGCGGGTCGCGCCGCCGCGCGCCCACCAGCGGCAGGATCGCCTGCCCGCCGGCCAGGCAGCAGGCCAGCGCCAGCGCGAAATTGCCCAGTTCCGGCGTCATGACCGGTTGGCCTCGCCGTGGCGCGCATCGCCCACGGTCATGGTGTTCCAGCTTGCGGCGTCGGGGGCCTTGCCGTAGCGCGGGTCCCACTTGCCGCTGCGGCGCAGCGCCTCGGCCACTTCCTTGGGCATATAGGTCTCGTCATGCTTGGCCAGGACCTCGCTGGCGCGGAAGGCGCCGTCCGGCGCCACGGTGCCGACGGCGACCACGCTCTGTCCCTCGCGGAACAGGTCGGGCAGGATGCCGGCATAGCGCACGGTGACGGCGGCCTGGCCGTCGGTCACGTCGAACAGCGCGATCGGCGTGTCGCCCTGTGTCTGGCGCCGCACCGACCCCGCCACCACCATGCCGCCCAGCCGGATCGTGCGGTCGGCGGCCGGCGGATGGGCCCGGACCTGCGACGGCGCCATGAAGAAGACGATGTTGGACGAAAACGCGTTCAGCACCAGGGCGGTGGCAGTGCCCAGCCCCAGCAGGCACGCGCCCACCAGCCACAGGCGGCGGCTCTTGCGGGTCATGCCTGCCGCCCCGTCGCCTGGCGGGCCTTCGCCTCGACCGTGGCCAGGCGGGCTTTCGCTTCGACCGTTGCCAGGCGGGCCTTCGCCCGACGCAGGCGCAGCGCCGCACCGCCGCCCAGGATGATGGCCAGCCCGATGGTCATGCCATAGGACGCGACGATATAGGGCAGGTGGGTCATGCGACGGCTCCGTCCAGGCCCGCGCCGGCGTCCTCGCGCGCCGCCGGGCGGCCGCGCCGGGCGGCCAGGGCGGTGCGCACCCGGCTTTCCATGATGGCGGCGCGCAGGCGCGCGACCACGATGGCGGCGAAGCCCAGCGTGAAGCCAATTGTGCAGACCAGCAGCGGCCACAGCATGGCGGTGGACATGGTGGGCGCGCCGGTCAGGGTGATGCTGTCGGGCTGGTGCAGGGTGTTCCACCACTGCACGCTGAACTTGATGATCGGCAGGTCCACCGCGCCGGCCAGCCCCAGGATGGCGGCGGCGCGATAGCCGCGCTGCGGTTCGTCGAACGCGCGGATCAGGGCGATATGGCCCAGATAGAGGAAGAACAGGACCAGCACCGACGTCAGGCGCGCGTCCCATACCCACCACGTGCCCCACATCGGCTTGCCCCACAGCGAACCGGTGGCCAGGCAGACGGCGGTGATGGCGGCGCCGACCGGCCCGATCTCGACGGCCGCCAGGTCGGCCAGCGGGTGCCGCCAGACCAGAGACAGCAGGGAGCAGACCGCCAGCGCCATGTAGCCCGACGAGGCCAGCCACGCCGCCGGCACGTGCACATACATGATCCGCACGCTGTCGCCCTGCTGCCAGTCGGCGGGCGAGAAGAACAGCCCCCAGACGATCCCGGTTATCGAGAGCGCAAGGGCCGGCCAGGTCAGCCAGGGCTGCAGGCGCGCCCCCAGCCGGAGAAACCGTCCCGGGTTGGCGTAGCGATGGAAAAAACCGCCGGTGCGTGCGGCGAGGCTCTGCGTGGCGTTCAAGACGGTTTCGTTCCCCCCGCGTCCGGCGGAGGGCTCCTGTCACAATCTATGCATCCGTCGTATGACGGCGGGGGCGTTTCGCTTTCCGGTCCTACACTATCATGCGAAGAAAGGCACGGCCTGTGCCGATCATGGCAGATTGTTCACCCACGCCGGGCAGGCCGGCCGATTCCTGGGACAGGGGACTTTCCATGCTTTTCGCGATCATCTGCACCGACAAGCCGGGCGCGCTGGAAACGCGCATGGCCACCCGGGCACAGCATCTGGCCTATCTGCAGGCCTATCAGGAACGGATCCGGGAGGCCGGCCCGCTGCTGGGCCCGGACGGGCGGCCGTCCGGCAGCATGCTGCTGGTCGATGTCGAGGACCGCGCGGCGGCCGAGGGCTTCGCCGCCAGCGACCCCTATGCCAAGGCCGACGTGTTCGAAAGCGTGGTGATCCGTGCCTTCCGGCCGGTCTTCCGCGACGGCGCGCTGGTGGAATAGGCGCGATGGCATACTGGCTGGTGAAGTCCGAGCCCGACGCGTTTTCCTGGGACCAGCAGGTGGCCAACGGCGTCGAGCCCTGGACCGGCGTGCGCAGCCATCAGGCGAAGCGCAACCTGATGGCGATGGCGCGCGGCGACCGCGCCTTCTTCTATCACTCGAATATCGGCAAGGAGATCGTGGGCGTGGTCGAGATCGTCCGCGAAGCCTATCCGGACCCGACGGCGGAAAGCGGCGCCTGGGTCTGTGTCGATGTCCGCGCGGTGGGGCCGATGCCCCACCCCGTCACGCTGGCGGCGATCAAGGCCGACCCGGACCTGGCCGACCTGGCGCTGGTGCGCCAGTCCCGCCTGTCCGTCGTGCCGGTCTCGGACACGCAATGGGGCCATTTATGCCGCATGGGCGGGTGGGGCGGCTCCTGACGGAGCCCCCTACCCGTCAGGGTTCGCCGGCGGCGCCTTCGGCACCGATCGCGTCGATGCCCCGGCCCGGCTGCCCCGCATAGGTCGAATACATGAACGACGCGTTGTAGGGCGGCTGTACCGGGGCGTCGAACTTGACCGGCACGCCGAACACGCTGAAGTGGGACGGCACGTCGTTGGGCCTGCGCGGGGTCTGGCGTGCCTCGATCGACGGCAGTCCCGGTCCCTGGATGGCGGTCACGCGGGGGCTGTAGGCCTGCACGCTGACATCCTCGTCCTGCACGACCTGGTAGCCGTCGGGCGGCGGGGGCGCGGGCGGATTGTCGGGATCGACCCGCGGGTCGGCGGGCCGCGCCGCCGTACTGTTGCCAAGATTGGTTGTGCCAAGATTGGTTGAGATAGGTGCGTTCAGCCCACCCGTCTGCGCCGTCTGCGCCCCGGCATGGTGTTTCGGCGCGGCCTGTACCGGCGGCGCCACCACGGCCAGCGCCGTGCCGACGGCGAGGATGGCCAGGGCGGTCCGGCCCGTGCGCCGTCCGGCGCTCAGTCTGTTCATCTGCGTGTCCACCGGGACGTCCATCGGGTCTCTCCTTGCGTTCAGCCAATATGGAAGGGTGGTCAGGTCTCCCGGGGGCACGCGCATTTCGTCACGGCGGGGGCGCGCCGTCAGCCGCGGCGTCGGCATGGCGGCACTGCGTTCCTGACCATATACGGCGTGACGGCGGATTTGCGAGAGGGGTAATATCGTGGAAAAAGCGGCTACCGTCCCGATTGGCGGGGCATCGTGTATCTGCTGCCACGCCTGCCGTCCGGGCGGGTGGGGTCGCGTCACTGGCAGGAGGGTTGGGGAATGACCATTCAAACCGGGAGCGAGATCGCTCCGCTGGTGCTGGACGCCCCTGCGATCGCCGAATTGCAGAGCGCGCTGGAGAAGGTCGAATCGGGGCGCGGGGTCCTGGTGCGGCTGGCCGACCTGATGGGCGGCGCGGTGGGGCAGGCGGCGCGGCTGGGCCTGCGCGGGATCGGCATGGCGCCCGGCCTGCAGGCTAAGCTGAAGGGCATCGCCGAAACCGCGATCTCACGCGCCTTTGAAGTCGCCATCGTGGGCATGCATGCGCCCGACGCCGTACCGCTGACGCGCGACTCGGCCCCCGCGTGGCGGGCCCCGGCGGTCCAGGCGGCGGTGACCGTGTCCGGCGCGGTGGGCGGATTCGCCGGGCTGGCCGGGCTGGTGCCCGACGTCACCTTCACCACGCTGACCATCATGCGGGAAATCGCCCGCATCGCGCGTGAGGAGGGCGAGGACCTGTCCACCCCGGAATCCCGCCGTGCGTGCCTGGAAGTCTTCGCCCTGCGGGCCTTCCCGGTCGGCGCGACGGACGAAGAAAGCGAACTGGGTTATTTTTCGGCCCGGGCGATGCTGCGCGGCCGGCCGGTGGTCATGCTGGTGTCCGAGGTCGCGTCCCATTACGGGCTGGGCCTGTCGCGCAAGCTGGCGGTGCAGATGATGCCGGTGGCCGGCGCCCTGTGCGGCGCGTCGCTGAATGCGGCGTTCCTGGCGCACTACCGGGCGCTGGCGCGGGCGCATTTCACCATCCGGCGGCTGGAACGCGAACACGGCCCCGAAGTCCGCCGCACCGCGGAGTCGCTGCGCGCCGGGATGACCGGCGCGGCCTTCTGACGGCGCGCAATTACGGACCGGCGCGCCGCAGGGCGTTCCGGGCCGCCACGATCACGGCCACCCCCAGATAGAACCCGATCATGGTGCGGGCCATGCCCGCGTAATGGGGGGCCGCCACCATCAGGGCGATGGCGGCCAGGCAGCCGGTCAGGCAGGCGAACAGGAAGGTCAGGCGGGGCTGCATGGCGGCCTCCGTGTCAGACGGGAACGGGGGTGACGGCCGGGCCGCCGGCCAGCACCGCGTCGATATTGTCCAGCGCCAGCATGCCCATGCCGGTGCGGGTTTCCAGCGTGGCGCTGCCCATGTGCGGGGTCAGGAACACGTTCGACAGCGCCAGGAAGCGCGGGTCGGGGTGCGGTTCGTTGCGGTAGACGTCCAGCCCGGCCGCCGCCAGGTGCCCGTCGGACAGGGCGGCGATCAGCGCGTCCTCGTCCACCAGGCTGCCGCGCGCCGCGTTGACGAAGATCGCGCCCCGGGGCAGTCGCGCCAGCAGGTCGGCGGTAATGACCGGGGGGGCGCCCTTGCTGCCGGGCATGTGCAGGGTCAGGATATCGCAGTGCGGCAGCATGTCGCGCATGTCGGAGAAATAGGTGGCGCCCTGTTCCAGGTCCGGCGCCAGGCGGCGCCGGTTGGAATACAGGACCTTCATGTCGAAGCCCCGCGCCCGCCGGGCGACGGCGCGGCCGATCCGCCCCATGCCGATGATGCCCAGGGTCTTGCCCGTGACGCGGGTGCCCAGCATTTCCTCCATGCCCAGCGACCGGCCCCACCCCCCGCGCATGACCGACAGATACTCCGCGCCGCGCCGGGCGGCGGCCAGGATCAGCATCATCGTCAGGTCGGCATTGCAGTCCGTCAGCACGTCGGGCGTGTAGGTCAGCGCCCACCCGCGCGCGACGATGGCGGGAATGTCCAGGTGATCGGTGCCCACGCTGATGGTGGCGATGACGCGCACGCTGTCCGGCAGGGCGGCGACCGTGGCGGCCGAAACCGGGGTGCTGCTGGTGACCAGCACCGCGTCGGGGCGGAAATCGCGCGCCAGCGCGACCAGTTCGTCCGCCGTCAGCTTGTGGTCGGGCGCGGGCGGGGTGTCGTAGTCGCGCGCGATCCGCGCGGCGACGGCGTCCGGCAGGCGCTGGGAATGGATCAGGCGGGGGCGCGTCCGCGACATGGATGGACCTTTTTTGACAGGTGCGGTGGATCCCGCTGCTGTATCAGGATGCAATCATTGCCGGGCATGACCGGGCCGTGTCCAGACACCGGATGCGGCGGGGGCAGGGAAGAGGGGGCGTGATGACGGACGGCGAGGGGATGGCGATTACCCCCGACATCATGCTCCGTGCCTATTCGATCGGGCTGTTTCCCATGGCGCCGGACGCGGAATCGGCGCATCTGGACTGGTACGACCCGGACATGCGCGGCATCCTGCCGCTGGACGCCTTCCACGTGCCGCGCCGCCTGCTGCGCACCGTGCTGTCCGATCGCTTCGACATCGTCGCCGACCGGCATTTCGAAGCGACGATCCGCGCCTGCGCCGCCCCCGCGCCGGGGCGGGAGACGACGTGGATCAACGAACGGATCGTGCGCCTGTTCTGCGACCTGCATGACATGGGATATGCCCACAGCGTGGAAAGCTGGCAGGACGGCGTGCTGGTCGGCGGCCTGTATGGGGTCGCGATCGGGGGCGCGTTCTTCGGGGAAAGCATGTTCAGCCGCAGGACCGACGCCTCGAAGGCCGCGCTGGTGTCGCTGGTGGCGCGGCTGCGGATCGGCGGGTTCGCGCTGCTCGACACCCAGTTCGGCACCGCGCACCTGGCCCGGTTCGGCGGCATCGAAATCCCCGCCTGGCGGTACAAGCGGCGCCTGGCGCGCGCGCTGGCCCTGCCGGCGCGCTGGCCGGGGGAGGGCGAGGCCATCCGCCGCGAAATCGCCGCCATGCGTCCCGCGGCGACCGGCCATCCGCCGGACGGTCCCTGAATGGCGGCGCACGATTTCCCTGTTGCGGCGGAAGGGGATAGAACTGACGGCAGGACAGAAGCACACGAGGGAGGCAGGTTCATGACCCATCCGACGACAGGCCGCGCCATGTCGCTGGCGATGCTGGCCGGGGTGGCTGTGGCGTTCGGCGCGGCCGCGCCGGCCCATGCCCAGAACGACGCGCATCCGCCGCTGGCCCCGGCGCGCGACGTGCAGGTCGAATACAACGTGCAGCCCGATGGCGCGCCGGCCCCCAAGGCGATCCAGACCTGGTTCACCGCCAATGGCGGCATGATGCGCATCGACAGCCCCGAGGGCCTGGGTTCGACCATCCTGGACCGCGCGGCGCGGCAGGTGACGATCGTGCTGAACAAGCAGAAGGTCTACACGCAGCTCGATGCCCGGAACGGCATCCGCAATCCGTTCCTGCTGGACCTGTCGATGCAGTTCACCCGTAAGGGTACGGGCCAGGTCGCGGGCCTGGCCTGCACCGTATGGGATATCGTCTCCGGCCGGGGAACCGCCACCGCCTGCGTGACCGACGACGGCGTGATCCTGCGCGAGGACGGGGTGGACGGCGACGGCATGAAGGGGCGGCTGGAGGCCACCAAGGTGACCTACGGCCCCCTTCCCGTCAGCCTGTTCCAGCCGCCTCAGGGCTATCAGCTCGTCATGCGGCATCGCGTCGCCCCCTCGCACGATGTGGGCGGCGGCCAGCCCGTGACCGGCGGGGCGGCCCAGCCCAACCCATGATCCACCCCATGATCCGGCGTATGATCCGGCCCGTGGTGGGGACCGTGGTACCGGCCCTGCTGATGGCGCTGGCGGCGGGCGCGTCCCCCGCGCGGGCCGCAGATGATGCGCCGTTCGTCACGCCGCAGCAGGATGTGGACGTCACCTATGTCATCGCCTCGCCCGACCCGACCATCCCGTCGGTGCACCAGCGCATGCGCTGGTCCGACCATGCGCGGCGGCAGCGGATCGACCCCGAGGGATCGGCCACCTACATGATCACCGATTACGGGACGCGCAGCCTGAACGTGATCGACCTGGCCCACGGGGCCCGCACCGTGATCCCGGCACCGGGCCCGGCGCTGACGCAGCCGGGCCAGCGGGCGGCGGGAAACTGGTCGCGCGGGGCGACGATGCTGGTTGCCGGCCAGCCCTGCACCGTATGGCAGACGCATGACACGGACGGCCAGGCCAGCGAGGTCTGCTACAGCGACGACGGCGTGATGATGCAGGCCATGCAGGGCGCGCGCATCGTGGTGCGGGCCGAAAGCGTGGCCCGGACGGCCCAGCCCGACTCCGTCTTCGCCATTCCCGCCGGGCTGAAGGAGGTCGCCGCCGCGCATCCGTGACAGTTTGTCACGGGAATGCGGCAGGACTGCCCGCAAATCGCCATCAGGGTCGTCTTTCCTGCATCGTGAAGCGGGGGGCGGGCTTCGGCCCCACCCTCCGCGCGATGGAAAGGAGTGCGATCATGCGCAGGATGGCTCGTCTTCTGCTGGCGGTTCCCGTACTGGCCGGCGGCCTGGCCGCGGCGGCACCCGCGGCGCATGCCGGCTGGCGCGACCATGGATGGGGCGGCGGTCGCGGCTGGCATGATCATGGCTGGGACCGGCACGGCTGGGGTCGGCCCGGGTGGGGCGGACCCGGCTATTATCGTCGCGGCTACGGCCCCGGCGGGGCCTTTGTCGGCGGACTGATCGGCGGGGCGCTGATCGGCGCGGCCGGAACCGCCATCGCGGCCCAGGCCTATGCGCCGCCTCCGCCTCCGCCACCCCCGCCGGTGGCGTACGTCCAGCCCTACGGATACGGCTATCCGGGCTATTGAGGCCTGGCGGTGAGGCCCGGCGGCGGCGGTCAGAGGGTGGCCGCCGCCGTCATGACCTCGGCGACATGCCCCGGCACCTTGACGTTGCGCCAGGTCCGTACCAGCCGGCCTTCGGCGTCGACCAGGAAGGTCGCGCGTTCGATGCCCATGTATTTCCGTCCGTACTGGGATTTTTCGACCCAGACGCCGTACGCTTCCGTCACCGTGCCGGTGGCGTCGGAGGCCAGCGGGAAATCCAGGCCCTGCTTGTCGGCGAAGGTGTCGATGGCCTTCATCGAATCCCGCGACACGCCGATGACCGGGATGCCGGTGCCCCCCAGGGCCGCCAGGGCTTCCTGGAAGCCGCAGGCCTCGGTGGTGCAGCCCGGGGTGCTGGCCTTGGGGTAGAAATACAGGATGAAGGGTCGGCCGCGCATGTCCGCCAGGCGGACATGCCGCCCCCGGCTGGCCGGCATGTCGAAATCCGGCACGGGCGCGCCCGGGGCGGGGAAAGTCGGGGTGGTGCTGTCCGGCATCGTCGTCCTCCGTTTTCGTCCCTTCTACTTCGCCGCCTTTGCCGGCCCCTGCAAGTCCGCTTCGACCGGCCCGATCAGGGTTACGAAGGCCGCGCGCACCGCCCGGGCCTGCGCGTCCATGCGGGCCAGCGCGTCCTCGATCGAATCGGCCCCGATCTCGTGCAGCAGGATGTCGCGCATGGCGGGGGTCATCGTGGCCGACGGGTCCGCCGGCGGGCGGGTGCCGAACAGGATGCGCAGCATGCTCAGCACCGATCGCCAGGAACGGTCCGCGCGCACCAGCATGCGGCCCAGTTCCGGGTCCAGGTCCCCCTGCTTCACCAGCCGGCCCAGCGCCAGGCGCGTGCAGGGGTCGCGGGCCTCGCGCGTGCCGGCCACCAGTTGCAGGGCCTGCGCGATGAATTCGACATCCATCAGCCCGCCGGGACGGCGGCGGATATCCCACGGGCCGGTGGCGGGCAGTTCGCGCGCCACCCGCTGGCGCATGGCCCGCGTGTCCTCCAGCGTCGCCTTGCGCGCCCGTGCGGTGTGGCGGCGTCCGTCCAGCGCGGTGTCGATGGCCGTGCGCAGGGCCTGGACCATGGCCGGCGGCCCGGCGACGACCCGGGCCCGGGTCAGGGCCATCCGTTCCCACGTCCAGGCGCTTTCGGCGTGATAGCGGCGGAAGGCCCCCAGCGACAGCGCGACCGGCCCCTTGGACCCGGAGGGACGCAGCCGCATGTCCACCTCGTATAACGGCCCCTCCGGCCCCGGGGCGGTCAGCGCGCCGATGAAGGCATGGGCCAGCCGCACGAAATACTGCCCGGTGGGCACCGCGCGCGGCGGCGGGCCGTCGTCGTCGCCCGGCACACCGCGGGGGCGGGCGGACACCACGCTGTCGGTGATGTCGTCGGGGTGGTCGAAGACCAGCATCAGGTCCAGGTCCGACCCCGGCATCATTTCGCGCGATCCGGCCTTGCCCAGCACCATGACCGCCATCGCGCCCCCGGGCACGCGGCCGTAGCGGCGGTGATGTTCGTCGGTCACGGTCTTCAGCAGGCCGCGAATCACCGCGTCGGCCAGGGCGGTGCGCGCGCGGCTGGCGGTATCCTCGTCCATCCGGTGTTCCAGCCGGGCGCTGGACAGGCGGAATTCCTCGCTGCGGACCAGGGCGCGCAGGATCGGCAGCACCCGTTCGGTCGATTGCGCCTCCGCCACGTGCTGGCGCACCAGCCGCGCGGGCGGGATGGCGGCGGCGTCCTCGTCCTCCTCGCCGGTTTCCAGCAGCCCTTCCAGCGCCGACGGCGTTTCGGCCAGGTGGTTCGCCAGGAAGGGCGATCCGTCCAGGATGGTGGCGATCCGGTCGATCAGCGCGGGGTTGCGTTCCAGCAGCGACAGGAACTGCACCCCGGCCCATTGCCGCGCCAGGATGGCGTCGAACCCCCGCAGGCAGGCCAGCGGGTCGCGCCGCTGCCCGAAGCGGGCCAGGATCGCGGGCAGCAGCCGGCGCAGCAGGGTGCGCGCGCGGTCCGACCGCAGGGCACGCAGGCGGTTGCCGGACCAGCGCTGCAGCAGCGCCAGCGCGTCGGGAATGTCGGTCCCGGCGAAGCCGGCCCGGCGCAGGTCCTCGGCCAGGTCCTCGGCCTGCGGATCGACCGAGGCGCCGGCGCCGCTGGGTTCGGCGAACTGTCCTTCGAAGATGCGGCGCGATTCCTGCATGATCGGCAGCATCATGGCGGCCATCGCGCGGCCGCTTTCCTCTTCCATGAAGGTGGCGAAGGCATCGAAGGCCTCGCGCGTCGCGGGCAGGCGGTGGGTCTGGTGGTCGGCCTGCATCTGCAGCCGGTGTTCGGCCCGGCGCAGCATGCGATAGGTGCGCGACAGGCTTTCGCCCTGGGCGCGGGGCAGCACGCCCGCCCGCACCAGCCGGCGCAGCGCGCCCAGCGTGGTCGGGTCGCGCAGTTCGGGCTTGCGGCCGCCCCAGACCAGTTGCCCCGCCTGGGCGACGAATTCGACCTCGCGGATGCCGCCCTGGCCCAGCTTCAGGTCGTGACCCATCAGCCAGTCGCGGGCCTGGCGCGGGTCGTGGACGCCCAGGTCGGTCAGGCGCGACAGGCCGACATGGCCGGCATTGCGATGCCGGTCGATTCGCGCCTTCATGTCGTGCAGGTCGTCGATGACCGCGAAATCCAGGTGACGGCGCCAGACGAAGGGCCGGATCGCGGTCAGGAAGCGCCGGCCGGCGGCGATGTCCCCGGCGACGGGACGGGCCTTGGTCATCGCGGCGCGCTCCCACGTCTGGCCCATGCTTTCGTAGTAGGTGATTCCGGCGGGAAACGGGATGGCGGGCGGCGTCGCGGACGGGTCGGGACGCAGGCGCAGGTCGGTACGAAACACGTAGCCGTCGGCATCCCGCGCTTCCATCAGGCCGACAAGGTCGCTAGTCATGCGGACAAAGATCCGGCGCAGATCCTCGCGCCCCGGGTGGCAGTCCGGGTCGTACAGCACGATCAGGTCGATATCCGAGGAGTAGTTCAGTTCCCGCGCCCCCAGCTTTCCCATGGCCAGGACCACGAAGCCGCTGCCCCGCGTGGGGTGTCCGGGGTCCCGCAGCACGATCTGGCCGGTATCGTGCGCCGAGCGCAGCAGATGCCTGACCGCGGCATCCAGCGCCGCCTCGGCCAGGCGGCTGAGGGCCAGCGTGACCTGTTCCAGCGTCCACATGCCGCCGATATCGGCCAGGGCGATGGCCAGTGCCGCGTGCCGCTTGGCCGCGCGCAGCGTCGCCGCGATCCGGGGGCGGTCGTCGCGCGGCGTCAGGGCGGCCAGCCCCGCCAGTACCGCCGCCATGGCCCGGTCCGGTCCCTCGGCCAGCAGCAGGGCGAAGGGCTCGGGATCGCGGCGGACCAGCCCCGCCAGGTACGGGCTGTTGCCACCCAGGGATTCCAGCAGCGCGGTCACGCTGCCAGCCCGCAGCAGGGCGGGGTCCAGCGCATGGTCGTGCCAGATCGCCTCCATGTCCTCGCACAGCAGGCCGGCGCCGCGCGCGTCGGCCGGCGCGGGCCAGGCGCGGTCGGTCCAGTGCGCGCCGGCATGCGTGTCGGCGGGGGCGGGGCTGGTCCCGGCGGGCTTGGGTCTGGGCATGGTCCGTCCTTGGGCGGGCGCGGCCGGGCGGGGGCGGATGCCGCGCGCGGCGCACCGTGGACGGCCCCATGACGCCCGGTCAAGACCCGTCTGCCCCCGATCGGCCCCGGCTTCGGCGTCCATACCGGCGCATCCTGCTGTCGCTCGCGGCCGGCTGTGCCGCCCTGCCGGTCATCGCCGTCGCCGGACTGGCGGTGCGGCTTTCGCTGGGGCCGATGGACGTCACCCTGCCGGCCCGGCTGGTCCTGCCGGTTCCGGTCCTGTCGGGCGGCCATGGCCGCCCGGCGGCGCTGCGGCTGGACATCGGGCAGGTGCGCGTCGGCTGGGACGTGCTGCGTGGCGGGCTGACGGCGCCGCTGGATGTGCGGGCGGCCGATATGCGCCTGGTGCGGCCCGACGGCGTGGTGGCGGACCGGATCGGCACGGCGCGGATGGTGCTGGCCGGCGCGCCGCTGCTGCATGGCCGCGTGACGCCCCGGGTGCTGGAAATCTCGGCGGTGCGGCTGGCGCTGCGCCGGGCGGCGAACGGTTCGGTCGGGCTGGATACCGGGCCGTTCCCGGTCGTCGATAACGGCGCCGCGCCGCTGCCGGTCGATCCCGCGCAGCTTGACCGGCTGGTGGTGGGGGACGCGGCCGTGACCCTGCGCGACGTGCCCACGGGCGGGACGTGGCAGGGGCAGGACCTGGCGGCCGACCTGCGGGCCGCGCGGCAGGGCGGCGCGTTCGGCGGCACCGTGGGGCTGGTCGGCCGGGCGGGCGTGACCCTGTCCGGGCCCGGCGTGCATGCCATGCTGCGGGCCGAGGGACAGCGCGCGGACGCTGCCGTGTCATGGCATGTATCCGGCACGAAGGTGGCGATGCAGGCGCTGTCGCCCTTCGCGCCGGCGCTGGCGCGTGTCGCCCTGCCGGTCGGGCTGGACGGCACGGTGCGCCTGGTCGCCGACCGGTTGGGCCTGCTGGCGCGCCCCGATACCGTCGCCCTGCGGGTGCAGGCCGGGGCGGGGCGCATCGCCACCGGGCGCGGGGGCGTGGTGGTGCTGGCCGGCGCGCAGGCGGACCTCTCGGCCCGGTTCGGTCCCGCGGCCGATGGCGGGGACGTGCCGGGCGCGGTCCATGTGCGGCTGGACGGGCTTCAGGCCAGCCTGCTGCCCTCGGATCACCCGGATGCGCCCCCGGATAACCTGGGTCCCGGCGGCCCGGTGCTGCGGGCCAGCGGCGCGCTGGACATCGACAGCCTGGCGCGGCCGGGCCGGATCGGCGTGACGCTGGCCGGCGATATTCCGCTGCTGGATTTCGCGACCCTGGGCGCCTACTGGCCGGCCGGGGCGGCCCGGGGGGCCAGGACCTGGGTCACGCGAAACATCACGGCCGGCATGGCGCACGACCTGCACGTCACGGCGGGGCTGGCCAGCACGGCGGGCTGGGGGGCGATGCGCCTGCTGACGCTGGGCGGCGGGGTCGCGGGGTCGGACCTGGACCTGCACTGGCTGCGACCGATCCCGCCGATCCGGGGCGTGGACGCCACCCTGACCTTCGACGGGCCGGAT
Source organism: Gluconacetobacter diazotrophicus PA1 5 (assembly GCF_000021325.1). Lineage (GTDB taxonomy): Bacteria > Pseudomonadota > Alphaproteobacteria > Acetobacterales > Acetobacteraceae > Gluconacetobacter > Gluconacetobacter diazotrophicus. Next base: position 3,226,151 of record NC_011365.1, read on the forward strand.
GCGCTGTCCATCGCCTTTACCCACGGGGTCCAGACGGTGGACCGCACCGGGCGCAATGTCGACGCGACCGGCACCGGGCGGATCGCGGTCGGCGACGGGCACATGCGCATCACCGGCCTGATGGTGAAGGACCAGATGGGCGACATCTCCACCACGCTGCACGGCAACGTGCGGGACGTGCTGGCGCTGCTGGCCGAACCCCGGCTGAACCTGCTGTCGCGCCATCCGCTGTCGTTCAGCCATCCGTCGGGCCGGGCCGACCTCGCGTTGCACCTGGTCCTGCCGCTGAACGCCCATGTCCGGGTGGACGAACTGCATCTGGACGGCCATGCCGACCTGGCCCAGGTCCATCTGGGCAACGTGGTGCTGGGCCGCGCGCTGGAAGGCGGGCGGCTGGCCATCGACGCCACCACCGACGGGCTGGGCCTGCGGGGGACCGGCGTGCTGGGCGGCGTGCCCTCCACACTGCGCTACGACATGGATTTCCGCAGCGATCCCGGCATCCGGGTGCGCGAGACGGCGCAGCTCCGCGCCCATGTGACGCCCGAGGTCGCGGAGCGCGCCGGATTCGCGGTCGCCCAGCGCTTCAGCGGCGCCGCCGACCTGGATGTCGGCTATGACCGCTATGCGGACGGGACCGGACAGGTCCGGCTGGACCTGGACCTGGACGACGCGGCGCTGACCATCCCGGTCTGGAGCAAGGCGCGCGGCCAGGCGGCGCGGGCATCGGCGCGGATCGGGCTGGCGGACGGGCGCCTGGCCTCGGTCGAGGCCATTCACGCCGCCGGCCCCGACCTGCTGATCGACGGCCGGGCGAACGTGGCGGGCGGCACGGCGCGCAACCTGATCCTGCGCGGGTTCCGGGTCGGCCGATCGCGGGGCGACGCCACGATCGGCGTGCCCGCGGGGCCGCGCGATGCGGTGCGGGTGGCGATCGACGCCCCGGTGCTGGACCTCTCGCCGCTGCTGGCGCCCGATCCGGCAGCCGATCACGGCACCGACCCCGTCCCGCAGGGACGGGCGGCGGCGGGCTATCACCTGCCCGTGGCCGCGTCGGGCCGCGTCCATGGGCCGCCGGGGCGAAGCTGGCTGATCGATGCCAGCGTCCGCACCCTGTTATATGCCAAGCAGGCCGCCCTGACCGGCGTGCACGCGCATCTGGAGGATAACGGCGTCCGCCTGACGCGGATGCGCTTCGCCATGGCCGGCCCGTCGCCCGCCTCCGCGATCCTGACGCCCGAGTCCGACGGGCGGCATCTGTGGGCCAGCGTCCAGGATCTGGGCCTGATGCTGCGGGGGCTGGATGTCACGACGCAGTTCGAAGGCGGCCGGACGGTGCTGCAGGGCGTCTTCGACGACCGCCAGCCCAGCGCGCCCTTCGCCGGGGTGCTGACGATCGACCCGATGACGCTGCACAAGGCCCCGGGGGCGGTGCGGCTGGCCAACGACGCCTCGATCTATGGCTGGATGCAGGCGCCAAAGGGGCCGGATTTCCTGATCCAGCGCGTGTCCCTGCCGCTGACCTTTCGGGACGGCACGCTGCACATCCATGACGGGGTGCTCAACAATGCCTCGCTGGGCGTGACGCTGGAAGGGCCGCTGGACCTGGATCACGGACGGATGGACCTGCGCGGCACGATCGTGCCGGCCTTCGCGGTGAACACCATTCCCGGCCACATGCCCGGGGTCGGCCGGCTGATGAGCCCGGAAAAGGGCGGCGGCCTGCTGGCCGCGACCTTCGTCGTCAGCGGGGCGATGAATGCCCCGGCGCTGAAGGTCAATCCGTTCTCGATCTTCCTGCCGGGCGTGCTGCGGCGGCTGGTGCAGTAGATATAGTAGGAGAGGCCAATGTCCGACGCCCTGGGTCCCGGCAGCATCCTGGCCATCGTGGCGCTGGGGGCGGTGGTGGTGCTCGCCGTCCTGCTGCTGCGGCGCGGCACGGGGGCGGGGGCGGCCGGCGAGGGCGACCTGCTGGCGCGGCTGTATGTCATGCTGGAACGCGAAACCGCCGCGCGCACGGCCGACAGCGAGGCCCAGCGGGCCCGGCTGGCGGAAATCGAGCGCGTACTGGCCGCGCGGCTGGACCAGTCCCGGGCCGAGACCGCCGACCGGCTGGCCACGATCGCGCAGTCCATCACCCGCGACCTGGGCGATGCGCGCGTCCGCCAGGGCGAGGCACTGCGCGAGATGGCCGAAGCCTCCGCCCGGCAACTGGAGACGATCCGCACCGCCGTCAACGAACGGCTGCACGAGGCCGTGGAACGGCAGATGCAGACCTCGTTCCAGCGCGTGCTGGAACAGTTCGCCGCGATGCAGAAGGCGATGGGCGAGGTCACGGCCATGACGGCGCAGATCGGGGACCTGAAGCGCCTGTTTTCCAACGTCAAGACCCGGGGCGGCTGGGGCGAGGCGCAGTTGCGCGCCATCCTGGACGACGTGCTGCCGGCCGGCGCCTACCAGGCCAATTGCCGCCTGCGCGAAGGCAGCGCGGAGGTCGTGGAATTCGCCGTGCGCATGCCGGTCCGCGCCACGACGCCGCCGGTGCTGGCGATCGATTCCAAATTCCCGACCGAGGCCTATGAACGGCTGCTGGACGCGGTGAACCGCGTGGACGCCGAGGCCGAGCGCGCCGCCCGCCGCGCGCTGGAAACCACCCTGCGGATCGAGGCGCGCAAGATCGCGTCCAAATATATCGTCCCGCCGGTGACGGTGGAATTCGCGGTGCTGTACCTGCCGACCGACGGGCTGTATGCCGAGGTCGCGCGCCTCCCCGGCCTGCTGGACGAAATCGGGCGCACCTGCCGGGTGATCGTCATGGGCCCCGGCCTGCTGCCGGCCATGCTGCGGACGATTCACCTGGGCTACGTCACCCTGGCGCTGGAGGAGCGGACCGACGGCATCGCCCGCCTGCTGGGCGCCACCCGGCAGGAAATGCTCAAGATGGACGGGGTGCTGGAACGCCTGGCCCGCAACGCCTCGGCCATGTCATCCTCGATCGACGAGGCCAGGCGGCGCACGCGGGTGGTGGCGCGGCAGCTGCGCGGCCTGGACGGCGTCGAGTCGCTGGTTCCCGAAGGCGCGGGGGATGACGCGGCGGCCGGGACCGGTGAAACCGAATTTAATGGTGCATGAAACGGGGTGCGATCATGTCTGACCGGGCCATGAATGCGACGTCGAAACCTGAACCGTCCACGGCTGGAAGGGATTCCGATCCCGGACGGGATCCCGGCCCCCGGGTCCTGCTGGTCGAGGATGACGGCAAGATCGCGCAGGAAGTCGCCGAGGAACTGGAAAGCCGCGGCTTTCGCGTCAGCCGTGCGGAAACCGGCCCCGATGGGCTGTCAGCGGGCATCAGCGGCCTGTTCGACGTGATGATCGTGGACCGCATGCTGCCCGAAATGGACGGGTTGACGCTGATCGAGAGCCTGCGCGGCCGGCAGGTGTCCACCCCGGTACTGGTGCTGTCCGCGCTGTCGGCGGTCGATGACCGGGTCAGCGGCCTGAAGGCGGGGGGGGACGATTACCTGACCAAGCCCTTCGCGATGGAGGAACTGGCCGCCCGGATCGAGGCGCTGATGCGCCGCCCCAACAACACGCGCGAGACCATGCTGCATGTGGGCCCGCTGAGCATGGACCTGATCGAGCGCACCGTGACCCGCGACGGCGAGCCGATCGACCTGCTGCCGCGCGAATTCCGCCTGCTGGAATACCTGATGCGCCGCCCGAACCAGGTGCTGACCCGCACCATGCTGCTGGAAGACGTCTGGAATTACCGCTTCATTCCGCAGACCAACCTGGTGGACGTGCATATCGGCAAGCTGCGCCGCAAGATCGACGATCCCGGTGCGCAACCGCTGATCCAGAGCATTCGGGGCACCGGTTTCATGCTACGTGTCCCGGAGTGACGCTCGGGGAGGCTTGTACAGGTGTCGTTTGCTGAATTACTCCGGACCGCCACCTTCCGCCTGACCCTGGCGGTGGTGGCGGCCATGATCGGCACGGCGGCGCTGCAGTTCTCGCTGGGATACAGCCAGACCAAGGCCTTCGAGTTCCGCCGATCCGACGCCCTGCTGCACCGCGAGGCCGACCTGCTGCGCCGCGAGACGCCGCAGGACCTGGAGCACAAGATCCGCGAACGGGCGACCGACGATCTGCGCGTCGTGATCAACCAGGCCGCGCTGTTCGACGCCGATCATCACTCCATCGCGGGCGACCTGCGCACCTGGCCCGCCGGGCTGGCGGCCGACGGCCATGTGCATGAACTGACCGTCCAGCCGGCCGAGGATGCGCCCTATGTCCTGCGCATCCTGGCCGTTCCTGTAGCGGGCGACCGGGTGCTGGTTCTGGCGCGCGGGCTGCACATGCTGGACGAACTGCGGCTGACGATGCGGCATTCGCTGCTGGTGTCGATCGTGCCGACGGTGCTGTTCGCGCTGATGATGGGGATCGTGCTCAGTCACCGTGCCCTGGCCCGCGTGACCCAGATGCACGAGGCGATCGACCGGATCATGGAGGGCGACCTGCATGAACGCCTGCCCTCGGGACGCGAGCGGGACGAGATGCAGCGCCTGGCCGGCAGCGTGAACCGCATGCTGGATCGGCTGGAACACCTGATGGTAGAAATCAGGGATGTCGGCAATGACATAGCCCATGACCTGAGAACGCCGCTGGCGCGTGTTCGGGCACGCCTTGACCGTGCCTTGAGCGGGCAGGTCGATGCGCTTGCCCTGAAGGACGTCATCGCGCGCGCGATCGATGACCTGGACCAGTCGTTTTTAGTCATCACGGCTCTGTTGCGTCTGGCCGAGATCGAGAATGGCCAGCGGCGGGCCGGCTTTACGACCGTGAATCTCGGGGAATTGGTCACCGATGCCGTGGACCTCTACGAGCCCATGGCGGAAACAAAATCCATAGCGATAACCGCATTGGTGCCTGACGAGGCCATTATGATCCATGGGGACAGGCATCTGTTGATCGAGTTGCTTGCGAATCTTATGGATAATGCGATTAAATTTACGCCTGATGGTGGGATTATTACTGTCATTATGGAAGAATCGTGGCCTTATGTTAATATAAAAGTAAAAGACACGGGAATTGGGATTGCGAAAACGGAGCGTTCATCTGTTCTTGGTAGATTTTATAGGTCCGATAAGAGCCGCCATGTTCCTGGAATCGGTTTGGGGCTTAGTCTTGTCTCGGCAATTGCCCATCTTCATGGGGCTGAATTATCAATACATGCAGCATCATCTGTTTCATTAAATCCGGGAACAGTTTTTAAGCTTGTTTTTCATCAGGCTTCTACTTCGCATGGGGCTCGATTAAGCCGCTAAACGGAAATTTCATTTAATAACTTTCGGCCAAGCTGTATCGCTGTCCGGGATTAAAAAGGACAGGTGTGATGGCTTTCGAAGGGGTGCGCGAACCGAGTGGCTGGCTCGTTCGTATCGACTGGACAAAGGCATGCTTATGTATAGGAACGGGCAGAAGGTGAGCGTCGTATGAATTCAATTGTCGTCACCGCGCTTAAGCGGCCGTACACCTTCGTCGTTCTTTCGATTTTGATTGTCGTTTTTGGTGTTAAGGGAATCCTTAATACACCGACCGATATTTTCCCGAGTATAAAAATCCCGGTTGTGGCCATCGTGTGGACATATACGGGGCTTATGCCGGAAGATATGTCCGGACGTGTTGTTTATTATTATGAACGATCGCTGACGGCGACGGTTAATAATATTGAACACATCGAGAGTGGATCATATTACGGTCGTGGTGTTGTGAAGGTATTCTTCCAGCCCGGTACCGACACGTCCGTTGCGCAGACCCAGATCACATCTGTCTCTCAGACCGTCATCAAACAGATGCCTACCGGCTCCACGCCGCCATTGATTTTGACATATAATGCATCGTCGGTCCCGGTTTTGACGCTTCAGGTGTCGTCTACCAAGATGTCGCCTTCCGACGTCTATAACATGGCATCCAACCTCATCAGGCCTGCATTGGTTTCGGTCGCGGGTACGGCTATTCCCAATCCGTACGGCGGCTTGCCAAGCAATGTGATGGTGGATCTGGATCCGACCAAGCTGCTTGCGCACAAGCTGTCGCCCGTTGACGTTTCCGTCGCCTTGAATCGTCAGAACATCGTTCTGCCTGCCGGTGATCAGCGTATCGGTGCCATTGACTGGATGGTGCAGACGAATGCATCGCCAAGGGACATGGAAGACCTGAATGACATTCCCATCAAGCAGGTTGGGAATGCCGTCGTCAGGCTTCGTGACGTCGCGTGGGTTCACAGAGGCGGCCCTCCGCAGACAAACCTTGTCCTGGTCAAAGGACATCAAGGCGTTCTGATCGTTATTATGAAAAGTGGCGATGCGTCGACGCTTGCCGTTGTCAGTGGCGTCAAGGCGCTGTTGCCCTCGATCATGAAGACTGTTCCGGCGGACGTTAAAGTCAGTGTTCTGACGGATGCTTCCGGATTTGTTAAAGACTCCATCCGGGATGTGTTGCAGGAAATGTTCACTGCGGCATGTCTGACCGGTCTTGTTGTGCTTCTCTTCCTGGGGTCGTGGCGGTCGACGGTCATTATCGCCACGTCCATTCCCCTGTCGATGCTGTGTTCGATTATTGGTCTGGGGTGGGCTGGGCAGACCATCAATGCGATGACCCTGGGTGGCCTTGCGCTGGCCGTTGGTATTCTCGTCGACGATGCGACCGTTATGATCGAGAATATCGATGCGCATCTTGAAATGGGAAAAGATCTGGAAACCGCAATTATCGACGCGGCGAATCAGATTGTCATTCCGACCTTCGTTTCGACCCTGTGTATCTGTATCGTCTGGATGCCCCTGTTCCAGCTTACGGGCGTGGCGGGCTGGCTGTTTATGCCGATGGCCGAAGCAATCGTGTTCGCCATGATGGCCTCGTTCATCCTGTCGCGCACGCTCGTGCCGACGATGGCAAAATATATTCTGGCGGCTCAGGTGGCGGCCCACGCGCATGGACCGGTAGAGCCTAAAAATGTCTTTGGTCGGTTTCAGCGTGGCTTCGAAGCTGGGTTCACCCGATTTCGCGAGCGGTATAAGATTCTGCTGGTCGGACTGATCGATTCCCGCCGAGTTTTTGTCCCCGGATTTGTTTTTGTGTGTGTGATTTCCACGGGGCTTTATTTCACGGTCGGTGAGGATTTTTTTCCGGAAATCAATTCAGACACTATCGCTCTTCATATGAGGGCCCCTCTGGGTACCCGTCTGGAAGAGGCGGGGAAAATTTCCCAGTTGGTGAATGAGGAAATCAAGCGCGTACTGCCTGGTCAGGTCGAAGACGTTGTTGATAACTGTGGCCTGCCATTTTCCGCGCTGAACCAGGCCTTCATTCCGACGCCGACAGTCGGGCCTCAGGATTGTGACCTGACTGTCAGCCTGAAAAATGAAAATTCGCCTGTGGCGGAATACCGACAGAAGATTCGCAAGGCACTCAATAAGAAGTTCCCCGGAACGGTCATCTCGTTCATGCCTGGAGATCTGACGGCTAAAATCCTCAACTTCGGACTGCCTGCACCGATCGATGTTCAGATCGTCGGGAGAAACCTGACCGATAATTTCCGGTTCGCCAACATTCTGGCACAACGTATGCGACATATTCCGGGCCTGGCCGATGTCATGGTTCAGCAACCGATGACTACGCCGACCTTGCGGGTGAATACCCATAGAACATTCGCATCTGGTACCGGGTTGACCGAATCTGATGTTGCGAACAATGCGCTCGTGACGCTTTCCGGCAGTTCCCAGGTTGGTCAGGTTTACTGGTTGGATGTCCAGTCAGGCGTGTCGCATCTTGTCGATATCCAGGCGCCCGCAGCATTCCTGCAGCACTTCAATGACCTTGAAACCCTGCCAATCGACAAGGGGGACGGAAACCCCAATGGCGATAACCCGCAGCTTCTGGGTGCCTTAAGCCAGATCGTGCAGACGGGTACTCCGGGGGAAGTGTCGCACTACAATATCATGCCGGTATTCGATATTTACGGCATGAATGAAGGCCTGGATCTTGGGACCGTATCGCGAGAAGTGGCTCGTGTTGTCGAGGACGCCAAGAAGGATCTTCCCAAGGGGTCCAGTGTCGTCATTCGTGGTCAGGCGACTACTATGGGAAGCGCCTATATCGAATTGATTGGTGGTCTTCTTCTGTCCGTTACGCTTGTTTACCTGTTGATTGTGGTCAACTTTCAATCGTGGGTTGATCCATTCATCATCATTACTGCACTTCCTGGGGCTCTCGCCGGGATTGCATGGAGCCTCTTTCTTACCCACACGGCGTTGTCGGTTCCTGCGTTGACGGGGGCTATTATGTGCATGGGTACAGCGACGGCGAACTCTATCCTTGTTGTGTCATTCGCGCGTGAACGGATGGATGAGCACGGGGATGCAATACGCGCTGCAATAGAAGCGGGTTATGAGCGCATTCGTCCCGTTTTGATGACGGCTTCGGCAATGATTATTGGTATGTTGCCCATGTCTCTAAGTAATTCGCAGAATGCGCCGCTGGGCCGAGCCGTCATGGGTGGGTTGCTGGTTGCAACTTTGGCAACCCTGATTTTTGTCCCGTGTGTGTTCGCTCTGATCCATTCCAAAGGTGGCAGCAGCCATTCCCCCGTTGAAGGAGACGCAAAATGAGTGCCGATAAGAGGTTGAGCCCTTCGGGTTCGGATGGACGCGGGTCGCGCAAGGTGCTCTGGCTGGTTGCCTGTGTGGCCGTCGTTCTTGCCGCTGTCGGCATCGTTCAGCGTCGCCTGCATTACGTGCATCTTCAGGGCCAGACGACCGAGGCGTCCATACCCGACGTGCAGATGACCGATGTTTTGCCTGGTCCGGCGACGCGTGACCTCACGCTCCCTGCGAATATCGAGGCCTGGTATGAGGCGCCGATTTACGCTCAGGTCTCTGGTTACGTCAAAATGTGGTATACGGATTTTGGAGCGGTGGTGAAGCAGGGCGATGTCCTGGCTGAGATCAACACGCCGTCTCTCGACGCGGAATACCATGCGGCCCAGGCCAACTTGAATGTAGAGTTGGCCAAATACAAACTCGCGGTGATCACGGCGGATCGTTGGAAAGCCCTGCAAGGAACGCAAGCTGTCGCACAGCAGGAGGTCAGTGTTCAGGTGGCCAACGCGGCGGCTCAGGAAGCGCGGGTAGATGCGGCCAGGCATGCCGTCGACCGATACGAAGCGCTGGAAGGGTTCAAGAAAATTGTCGCCCCGTTTGACGGGATTGTGACGAACCGCTTTGTCAACGTTGGTGCGTATGTCAACGCGGGCCGTGGCGACGTCACGGCGCAGGGCGGGGCGGCTGAACTGTTCAGTGTGGCAGATGTTCATGCCATGCGTGTTTTTGTCAGCGTGCCGCAAGATTACGCTAGTGTGATTTCTCCGAAGTTGAAGGTTAGTCTGTCTGTGCCGCAGTTCCCGGGCAGGAAGTTTACGGCAAAATATCTGACAACGGCGGCGGCGTTTAATGCGTCGACCCGCACGGTTACGACCGAGCTTACGGTTGATAATCCTGATCGGCTGCTGTGGCCGAATTCGTACGCGTCGGCGTTCATGCAGGCACCGGGGAATCCTGACCTGGCGATTATTCCCGAATCCGCGCTGATTTTCCGTGCGCAGGGAACGCAGGTTGCGACCGTGGACAGCGGCGGTTATGCCCATCTTGTTTCGGTGACGGTCGGGAATAATCTCGGGAACGCGGTTGAATTACTTTCAGGCGTGCATAAAGGCGAGCGTATTATCGACAATCCGTCGGCAGGGTTGCTGGAGGGGCAGAAGGTTAGAATCGTGCCCCCGACGCTGGGGTATAATGTGCAGCCTCAACCACATGCCGAGGGCACGAATGACAACGCACGTGCCATGCCCGAAGAGGGTTCTGCTCCATCAGAGGATCGGAAATGAACAGGGTATCAGTGTCTTCGTGTGCTTTGCGGAGTACATGGCGTAGATTTGCGAATTGGACTGCGTTGGCGGGTGTGGTGTTTCTGGGCGGTTGCGATCTTGCACCGACCTATCATCCTGTGAAGCTTGCCTATCCAGATAATTGGGAGGGCAGCGGAGTCTTCCGTTTCGGTCGTCCCGACGAGGCGGCTCCGAGGAAAGACTGGTGGACTGTATTCAATGATCCGCAGTTGAACGCTTTGGAAGATCAGGTCGCGCGGCTTAATCCGGATCTGCAGGCCGAAGCGGAAGCGTTCATGCAGGCTCGCGATATCGCCATGCAGGCACGTTCGCAACTGTTTCCCCAGATCAGCGGCGGGGCTGGCGGAGAAAAAGAGAAAAGTTCGGCGCATAGATTATGGCGCGCCGAAGGTTCGACCACTCCTCTGTATATGTCTTCCGAACAATATTACGGGTCGGCAACATGGGAGCCGGATTTTTGGTCGTCGATCAGAAATAAGACCAGAATGGCGAAGGAGGCGACCCAGCAACTCGCCGCGGACTACGCACTGGCCCGCCTGAGCATTCAAAGTGAGGTTGCCAGCGATTATATCGCTCTTCGCGGCTTCGATGCGCAGGACGCGGTGTACCGTGATTCGATTGCGTACTATCAGCAGGCAGTCTCCATCACCCAGCTCCGGCTTGCTGGCGCGATATCGCCTGGCATGGACGTTGCGCGTGCCCAAACCCAGTTCTATGCCACGCAGGCCCGGGAAACCGATGTGCGGGCTGCGCGGGATGTGCTCGAACACGCGATCGCCGTGCTGGTTAACAAGGCGCCGGCCTCTTTTCACATCGCGCCGGTCGACAGTTACCCGTTCGCCCCCGTGCAACTTCCGGTTGTACTGCCATCGGAACTTCTTCAGCGGCGCCCGGATATCGCATCTGCTGAACGGTCTATGGCGCAGGCAAACCGGGCGATCGGCGTTTCAAGGGCTGCATTCTATCCGCATGTGACCTTCAATGCCATGACCGGTTTTATGGACCATGGGTTCGACCTCGCGTCACTGTCGAATTCCATGTACCAGTTTGGTGCACAAGCCGTTTTGCCGATATTTACGGCGGGTCTTCGCCGGGCTGAATTGCAGCGCACCTGGTCGCAGTACCGCCAGTCGGAAGATAAATATCGTTCGACGGTGCTGGGCGCGTTTCGTGAGGTCGAGGATAATCTGACGCTGACCAGCCGTCTTCGTACAGAAACCACTCAGGCGTCGGAAGCCGTCAATGCAGCCCTGAGAACGCAGCGGATGTCCATGGCGCTTTATACAGGCGGGCTGACCAATTACCTGGATGTTGTTGTCGCACAGCAGGCCGCATTGGAAGCGCGCATAATCCTCGTGCAGGTGCAGGCGCGACAGTCTGATGCCGAGGTTCAGTTGGTCCGGGCATATGGTGGCGGATGGTCTACAGGCGAACTGCCTGCATCAGACAGTTCCATCATGCCTTTTTCGCCTCTGCAATATAACGAGTTGGACAGGTCGAAACCGCTTGCAGGGATCAGTGTGGATCCGGTGGCTGGTGCGACGGACCTCGGAAGCAATCCTGTCCCGCCCAAGCATTGAATCAGGAGGAAGATGGCTGCGCGAGCCGGCCTGCCGGCTGAACGCCGCACAGCAGGTCGAATTGAAGGCGTTGGTCGAGGCAGGTCCGGATCGGCAGCGCGATGGCGTGGTGCGATGGCGCCGTGTCGATCTGCAACGCGTGATCGAAGAACGCTTCGGCGTCGTCTACCACGAGCGGCACGTGACCGCCCGCATTGCCGAGGTCCAGGTGGAAACGCGGCGCCATCAGGCCACGGTGGCGCTGATCCGCGCCCTAGGCGGCGGCTGGTCGCGCGCCCAGTTGCTCGATACCAAGGCGATCCGGCCGTTCGGTTTGCTGCAATATGAAGGCCTGCATGTGCCCAAGGAAGCCGGCGGCGTCGCCGTGGGGACCAGTCCGGACCTGCTGAACCTGACGGGCCCCGACCTGCGTGGTCCCGGCCTGCAAGGGGCCGGGTTGACAGAACCGCTCAAATAGGGTTAGGGACCCGCCTCTTACGGAACGCGGGAGACCGCACGCCGCCTCGCGCGGCGGGCGGCCGCACGAACCGCGGTCCGGGTGAAACAGTCAGGAGCCCCGGATATGGCCAAGAAAATCGTTGGCTACATCAAGTTGCAAATTCCCGCCGGCAAGGCGAATCCGTCCCCGCCGGTCGGCCCGGCGCTGGGTCAGCGCGGCCTGAACATCATGCAGTTCTGCAAGGAGTTCAACGCCAAGACGCAGGGTCTCGAACCCGGCATGCCGATCCCGGTGGTCATCACCGCGTTCGCCGACCGCACGTTCACCTTCATCACGAAGACCCCGCCGAACACCTACTTCCTCATGAAGGCCGCCAACATCAAGAAGGGCAGCTCGACGGTGGGCAAGGCCGCTGCGGTCGGCAGCGTGACGATGGCGCAGCTCCGCGAGATCGCCGAGCAGAAGAAGCAGGACATGAATGCCAACGACGTGGACGGGGCCGTGCGCATGCTGATCGGTTCCGCCCGTTCGATGGGCCTTACGGTGGTGGAGGGCTGATCCCATGGCGAAGAACAAGCGTCTGACGGCCGCCCAGGCCACTGTGGATCGTAACAAGGCCTATGGCCTGGACGAGGCGATCGCCCTGGTGAAGCAGGTGGCGACCGCCAAGTTCGATGAGACGATCGAGATCTCGCTGAACCTGGGCATCGACCCGCGTCACGCCGACCAGATGGTCCGTGGCCTGCTCTCGCTGCCGAACGGCACGGGCAAGACCCTGCGCGTGGGTGTGTTCGCCCGTGGCGCGAAGGCCGAGGAAGCCCTGGCCGCCGGTGCCGACGTGGTCGGCGCCGAGGACCTGGCCGAGAAGGTGCAGGCCGGCGAGATCGCGTTCGACCGCTGCATCGCGACGCCGGACATGATGGCCCTGGTCGGCCGCCTGGGCAAGATCCTGGGCCCGCGCGGCCTGATGCCGAACCCCAAGCTCGGCACCGTGACTATGGACGTCAAGGGCGCCGTCACGGCGGCCAAGTCCGGTCAGGTCGAGTACCGCGCCGAAAAGGCCGGTATCATCCATGCCGGCATCGGCAAGGCGTCCTTCGAGGGCGACAAGCTGGCCGAGAACATCCGCGCGTTCGTCGATGCGGTGCAGAAGGCCAAGCCGACGGGTGCCAAGGGCACCTACCTGCGCAAGGCCGCCCTGTCCTCGACGATGGGCCCGGGTATTCGCGTCGACGTGTCCGCCTTCTCGGCGGGCTGATCGCGCACAGATGACGCGGCATCCGCACGGGTGCTGCGGACAGGAGGCAGGGCGCGTTTCCCATCCGGGACACGCGCTATGATCTTCCGAACCTGTCCATGACCGGATGTGGCGCGAGCCTTGATGGACCTTCGGGTCCGCACCCGGAAGACGGGGATTGCCGGATTCGGGCGGCCATGCCGCCCGCACTGGTTGTTCCGTTGTTCACAGGACAGGCGAACCGGAGGGCGCGGCCATCGGGCGCGGCTCTCCTTGGGTAAACCCGGCCTGCCAGGCCATGCCCGGCAGGTCACGACGGAGACGGGAATTGGACCGTACGGAGAAGCGGGAGTTTGTTGCCTCCCTCGCGGCCGTGTTCGCCGAGACGTCCATGGTCGTCGTCACCCGCAATGACGGGCTGACGGTTGCCGATGCGACGATCCTGCGGCAGCGCGTGCGTGCGGCTGGAGCGACTTACAAGGTCGCGAAGAACCGGCTGGCCAACCTCGCCCTGGCAGGGACCCGATTCGAAGGCATTTCGCCGCTGCTGAAGGGGCCGACCGCATTGTCGTGGTCGGCTGATCCTGTGGCCGTGGCCAAGGTGCTTGTCGAGTTCGCCAAGACCAACGAAAAGCTCGTTCTGCTCGGTGGAGCGCTCGGCACCCAGACATTGAATGTCGATGGGGTCAAGGCGCTGGCCGAACTTCCGTCCCTGGATACGCTCCGGGCGCAGCTGGTGGGGCTCATCTCCACGCCGGCCACGCGCATCGCGGGTGTGCTCCAGGCGCCGGCAGGACAGCTTGCGCGGGTTTTCGGGGCCTACGCCAAAAAGGACGAGGCTGCCTGAGCCATATGCGCCCCGCATGCGCGGGGCGATAAAATTCGCACAGTCTCGTGAAATCGGGATTGTGTTGCGCCAATCAGTGTATAAATTAGGAAGACCAAATCATGGCCGATCTGACCAAACTCGTTGACGAGCTGTCCGCCCTCACCGTTCTCGAGGCCGCCGAGCTCTCCAAGCTGCTCGAAGAGAAGTGGGGCGTTTCCGCCGCCGCTCCGGTTGCCGTTGCTGCCGCTCCGGCCGCTGGCGCCGCCGCTGCCCCGGCCGAAGAGCAGACCGAATTCACCGTTGTCCTCGCGAAGGCCGGTGACAAGAAGATCAACGTCATCAAGGAAATCCGCGGCATCACCGGCCTGGGCCTGAAGGAAGCCAAGGACCTGGTCGAAGGTGCGCCGAAGACCGTGAAGGAAGGCGTCAACAAGGACGAGGCCGAGAAGATCAAGAAGCTTCTTGAAGACAACGGCGCGTCCGTCGAAGTGAAGTAATCTACGGGTTGCCGGTGGCCTTCGGGCCGCCGTCTCCTGCTTAACACCAGGCGAGGGCGGGAATCCTGAAGGTTCCCGCCCCCTTGGCCGTTCTGGCGCCCTGACCGCAAGGTCTCGGGCGCCTTTGGCGGTAGAAGGCCCGTCCTGCGGGACGGGTGGGTGCCGGCAGGTCCGGTGGCCAGAGACAAGATGGTTTGTGATGACCCGCTTCCATGTGCCGCGATCCAGGTCGCATGGCGCGCGCGGAAGGTCCGGGTCGTGGGGGATGGGGGCAGGATAGACGATGAACGCGATGACCAAATCGTTCACGGGACGCAAGCGCATCCGCAAGAGCTTCGGGCGGATACCCGAAATCGCTCCGATGCCCAATCTGATCGACGTGCAGCGCGCCAGCTACGAGGCGTTCCTGCAGATGAACGTGTCACCCGACAGCCGGACGCAGACCGGCCTGCAGGAGGTGTTCCGTTCGGTCTTCCCGATCAATGATTTCGCCGGCCGGGGCCGTCTCGAATTCGTCAATTACGAACTCGAGGAACCGAAATACGACGTCGAGGAATGCATCCAGCGCGGCCTGACCTTCGCGGCGCCGCTGAAGGTCGTACTGCGCCTGATCGTCTGGGACGTGGACGAGGATACCGGCTCGCGCTCGATCCGCGACATCAAGGAACAGCCCGTCTATATGGGCGACATGCCGCTGATGACCGACAACGGCACGTTCATCATCAACGGGACCGAGCGCGTCATCGTCAGCCAGATGCACCGTAGCCCCGGCGTCTTCTTCGATCACGACAAGGGCAAGACCCATTCCTCGGGCAAGTTCCTGTTCGCCGCGCGCGTCATCCCCTATCGCGGGTCGTGGCTGGACTTCGAATTCGACAGCAAGGACCTGATCTACGTCCGCATCGACCGCAAGCGGAAGCTGCCGGTCACCACGCTGCTCTACGCGCTGGAGGGTGCTTCCTCCGCCGCCGCCCGCGCCGCCAAGGTGGCCGAGGGCGGGGACGTCGACGCGCTGGAAATCCGCGGCATGGATGCCGACGAAATCCTGGGCTATTTCTACAATCAGGTCGTCTTCACGAAGGGCCCGAAGGGCTGGGCGCGTCCGTTCGACGCCGAGTCGTTCCGTGGCCTGAAGCTGCTGGAACCGCTGGTGGACGCCCAGAGCGGCGAGGTGGTGGCCGAGGCCGACGCCAAGCTGACGGCCCGCATGGTGCGCAAGATCGCCGAGACGACCAAGGAAGTCCTGGTCGGTCCCGCCGGCCTGATCGGCCGCTACGTCGCCCATGACCTGGTCAACATGGAAACCGGCGAGATCTATGCCGAAGCCGGCGAGGAACTGACCGAGGTCCGTCTGGAGGCGCTGGAAGAAGCGGGTGTGGACCAGTTGCCGACGCTGGCCGTCGATGCGTCGAACGGTCCGTGGATCCGCAACACGCTGACGGTGGACAAGAACACGTCGCGCGAGGACGCGCTGACCGACATCTATCGCGTCATGCGCCCTGGCGAGCCGCCGACCCCCGAGACCGCCGAAGCCATGTTCTCCGGCCTGTTCTTCGATGCGGACCGCTATGACCTGTCGGCGGTCGGCCGGGTGAAGATGAACATGCGCCTGGGCCTGGACGCCCCGGACACGATCCGCGTGCTGCGCAAGGAAGACATCCTGCGCACCGTCAAGATCATGTGCGAGCTGAAGGACGGCCGCGGCGCGATCGACGACATCGACAACCTGGGCAACCGTCGCGTCCGCTCGGTCGGCGAGCTGATGGAAAACCAGTATCGCGTCGGCCTGCTGCGCATGGAACGCGCGATCCGCGAGCGCATGGGCTCGGTCGATATCGACACCGTGATGCCGCACGACCTGATCAACGCCAAGCCGGCGGCGGCGGCGGTGCGCGAATTCTTCGGTTCGTCGCAGCTCAGCCAGTTCATGGACCAGACCAACCCGCTGTCCGAAGTCACGCACAAGCGTCGCCTCTCGGCCCTCGGGCCGGGCGGCCTGACGCGCGAGCGCGCGGGCTTCGAGGTGCGTGACGTCCATCCGACCCATTACGGCCGCATCTGCCCGATCGAAACGCCGGAAGGCCCGAATATCGGCCTGATCAACTCGCTGGCGACCTACGCCAAGGTGAACAAGTACGGCTTCATCGAAACGCCGTACCGCCTGGTGCGCGAGGGCGTGCTGCAGGACGGCTGGAAATACCTCTCCGCCATGGAAGAGGAAAAGCTGATCGTCGCCCAGGCGGACGCGAAGCAGGACAGCCACGGCAAGCTGACGGACGAACTGGTCTCGGTCCGCCGTGGCGGCGACTTCCGCCTGGTGAAGCCCGAGGAAGTGACGGCCTGCGACGTCTCGCCCAAGCAGCTCGTCTCGGTCGCCGCGGCGCTGATCCCGTTCCTGGAAAACGACGACGCCAACCGCGCGCTGATGGGCTCGAACATGCAGCGCCAGGCGGTGCCGCTGGTCCGCTCTGACGCGCCGCTGGTCGGCACGGGCATGGAAGCGGCGGTCGCCCATGATTCGGGTGCGACCATCGTGGCCAAGCGCGGCGGCATCATCGACCAGATCGACGGCGCGCGCATCGTGGTTCGCGCGACGGACGAGGCCGGGGCGACCCAGGGCGTCGATATCTACCGCCTGCGCAAATACATGCGGTCGAACCAGTCTACCTGCATCAACCAGCGTCCGCTGGTCCGCGTGGGCGACCGGGTGCGCGGCGGCGACATCATTGCCGACGGTCCGTCGACCGAACTGGGCGAACTGGCGCTGGGCCGGAACGTGCTGGTCGCGTTCATGCCGTGGAACGGGTACAATTTCGAAGATTCGATCCTGATTTCCGAGCGGATCGCCCGCGATGACGTCTTTACCTCGATCCATATCGAGGAATTCGAGGTCATGGCCCGTGACACCAAGCTGGGCCAGGAAGAAATCACCCGCGACATCCCCAATGTCGGCGAGGAAGCGCTGCGCAACCTCGACGAGGCGGGCATCGTCTATGTCGGCGCCGAGGTGAACCCGGGCGACATCCTGGTCGGCAAGGTCACGCCGAAGGGCGAAAGCCCGATGACGCCGGAAGAGAAGCTGCTGCGCGCCATCTTCGGCGAAAAGGCGTCCGACGTCCGCGACACGTCGCTGAAGCTGCCCCCGGGCACGACCGGCACCATCGTCGATGTGCGCGTCTTCTCGCGTCGCGGCGTGGACAAGGACGAGCGCGCGATGGCGATCGAGCGCGCCGAGATCGAACGTCTGGCCAAGGACCGCGACGACGAGCGCGCGATCCAGGAACGCTCGTTCTACAACCGGCTGCGCGAGCGTCTGGTGGGCCAGGTCTCCGGCACCGGCTTCAAGGGCCTGCGTTCGGGCACCGAGATCACCGAGGAGGTGCTGGCCGAGCATCCGCGCGGCGCGTGGCGGAACATCACCGTCGCCTCCGATCCGGTGATGGTGGAACTGGAAGTGCTGCGCCGCGAATTCGACGCGGCGGTGGCGCGCATCCAGGCCCGCTTCGAAAGCAAGGTCGAGAAGCTGCAGCGCGGTGACGAGCTGCCGCCGGGCGTGATGAAGATGGTCAAGGTCTTCGTCGCGGTGAAGCGCAAGCTGCAGCCGGGCGACAAGATGGCCGGCCGTCACGGCAACAAGGGTGTCGTCTCGCGCGTCGTCCCGGTCGAGGACATGCCGTTCCTCGAGGACGGCACGCCGGTCGACCTGGTGCTGAACCCGCTGGGCGTGCCGTCGCGCATGAATGTCGGGCAGATCCTGGAAACCCATCTGGGCTGGGCCTGCGCCAATATCGGCCGCGGCATCGGCGAACTGGTCGACGACTACCAGCGCACCGGCGAGAAGAAGCAGGAGCTGCTGGGCCGCCTGAAGACGGTCTATGGCGACCAGGTCTATGACGACGCCATCGTCGACCTGCCGAACGACCAGCTGGTCGAACTGGCCAACAACCTGCGCAAGGGCGTGCCGATCGCGACCCCGGTGTTCGACGGCGCGTCGATCCCGGATATCGAGGCGATGCTGGAAAGCGCCGGCGTCAACAAGTCGGGCCAGTCGCAGCTGATCGACGGCCGCACCGGCGAGCCGTTCGAGCGTCGGACCACGGTCGGCTACATCTACATGCTGAAGCTGCATCACCTGGTCGACGACAAGATCCATGCCCGTTCGATCGGTCCGTACTCGCTGGTGACGCAGCAGCCCCTGGGCGGCAAGGCCCAGTTCGGCGGCCAGCGCTTCGGCGAGATGGAGGTCTGGGCGCTGGAGGCGTACGGCGCGGCCTATACATTGCAGGAAATGCTGACGGTGAAGTCGGACGACGTGTCCGGCCGCACCAAGGTCTACGAAGCGATCGTGCGCGAGCAGGACGATTTCGAGGCCGGCATTCCCGAGAGCTTCAACGTCCTGATCAAGGAACTGAAATCGCTCGGCCTGAACGTGGATCTGGAGCAGAGCAATGACTGACGTCGCCGTCGGTCATCTCCCTCTTTCTCCGTCTATTGTCTTTTTCCCCCAGGGGGTTTGCGGCGCATGAATGAACTCATGAAGATCCTGGGCCAGACCGGCCAGGCCATGACTTTCGACCAGATCAAGATCCAGCTCGCATCGTCCGAGCAGATCCGGTCCTGGTCGTATGGCGAGATCAAGAAGCCCGAGACCATCAACTACCGCACGTTCAAGCCGGAACGCGACGGCCTGTTCTGTGCGCGCATCTTCGGCCCGATCAAGGACTACGAGTGCCTGTGCGGCAAGTACAAGCGCATGAAGTTCCGCGGCATCATCTGCGAGAAGTGCGGCGTCGAGGTCACGCTGGCCAAGGTCCGGCGCGAGCGCATGGGCCATATCGAACTGGCCAGCCCGGTCGCGCATATCTGGTTCCTGAAGTCGCTGCCCAGCCGCATCGGCCTGATGGTCGACATGACGCTGAAGGATCTGGAAAAGATCCTGTATTTCGAAAGCTACGTGGTGCTGGAACCGGGCACCTCGCCGCTGAAGCAGTTCAGCCTGCTGACCGAAGACCAGTACCTGGACGTCATGGACGAACATGGTGATGACGGGATCGAGGTCGGAATCGGCGCCGAGGCGATCAAGAAGGTGCTGGAACGCATCGACTGCAAGGCGGACAAGGAGCGCCTGCGCCAGGAGCTGAAGGACACCACATCCGAAGCCAAGCGCAAGAAGCTGGTCAAGCGCCTGAAGCTGATCGAGGCGTTCGCGGACAGCGAATCGCGCCCCGAGTGGATGATCATGGACCTGATTCCGGTCATCCCGCCGGAACTGCGCCCGCTGGTCCCGCTGGATGGCGGCCGTTTCGCGACGTCCGACCTGAACGACCTGTACCGCCGCGTCATCAACCGCAACAACCGCCTGAAGCGGCTGATCGAGCTGCGCGCGCCCGACATCATCGTGCGCAACGAAAAGCGCATGCTGCAGGAATCGGTCGATGCGCTGTTCGATAACGGCCGTCGCGGCCGCGCGATCACGGGCGCCAACAAGCGCCCGCTGAAGTCGCTGTCTGACATGCTGAAGGGCAAGCAGGGCCGCTTCCGCCAGAACCTGCTGGGCAAGCGCGTCGATTACTCCGGCCGTTCGGTCATCGTGGTCGGCCCGGAACTGAAGCTGCATCAGTGCGGCCTGCCCAAGAAGATGGCGCTGGAGCTGTTCAAGCCGTTCATCTACTCGAAGCTGGAAAAGTACGGTCACGCCACCACCATCAAGGCCGCGAAGCGGATGGTGGAAAAGGAACGTCCCGAGGTATGGGACATCCTGGAAGAGGTGATCCGCGAACATCCGGTCATGCTGAACCGCGCGCCGACGCTGCATCGCCTGGGCATCCAGGCGTTCGAGCCGGTGCTGATCGAAGGCAAGGCGATCCAGCTCCACCCGCTGGTCTGCACCGCCTTCAACGCGGATTTCGACGGCGACCAGATGGCCGTGCACGTGCCGCTGAGCCTCGAGGCGCAGCTGGAAGCGCGCGTGCTGATGATGTCGACCAACAACATCCTCAGCCCCGCGAACGGCAAGCCGATCATCGTGCCGTCGCAGGACATCGTGCTGGGCCTGTACTATCTCAGCCTGGAAACGCCGGAATTCCTGGCCACGCCCGACCGCAACGAGTACGACGCCGAAGGTCGCCTGACGGTCACGGGTGCCTCGTCCTTCGCCACGATCGGCGAGGTCGAGTACGCCCTGTCGGCCGGCGCGATCAAGCTGCATGACAAGATCGTCGCGCGCTTCGACACGGTCGATGCCGAGGGCAAGCCGGTGCGCCAGACCGTCATCACGACGCCGGGCCGCATGCTGATCGCGCAGATCCTGCCCCGCCATCCGGCGATTCCCTTCTCGCTGATCAACAAGCAGCTGACGAAGAAGAACGTGTCGGACGTCATCGACGCGGTCTATCGCCATTGCGGCCAGAAGGAATGCGTCATCTTCTGCGACCGGATGATGGGCCTGGGCTTCCGTCACGCGGCGAAGGCCGGCATCTCGTTCGGCAAGGATGACATGATCATCCCGGCCGAAAAGAAGGTGCTGGTCGAACGCACCGCCGCCGAGGTGAAGGAGTTCGAGCAGCAGTACCAGGACGGCCTGATCACGGCGGGCGAACGCTACAACAAGGTGGTCGATGCCTGGTCGCGCTGCACGGACGAAGTGCAGGCCGCGATGATGAAGGAGATCTCGCGCCAGGAGGTCGGCAAGGTCACGAACTCGGTGTGGATGATGAGCCACTCCGGCGCGCGTGGGTCGCCGGCCCAGATGAAGCAGCTTGCCGGCATGCGCGGCCTGATGGCCAAGCCGTCGGGCGAGATCATCGAGCAGCCGATCATCGCCAACTTCAAGGAAGGCCTGTCGGTTCTCGACTACTTCACCTCCACCCACGGCGCCCGCAAGGGCCTGGCGGACACGGCGCTGAAGACCGCGAACTCGGGCTACCTGACGCGCCGTCTGGTCGACGTGGCGCAGGACTGCATCATCGTCGAGGACGATTGCGGGTCCGAGCGCGGTCTGACGGTCCGCGCCGTCATGGATGGCGGCGAGATCGTCTCGTCCCTGTCCGAGCGGATCCTGGGCCGCACGGTCGCGGCCGATATCCTGGACCCCGCGACGGGCGAGGTGCTGTTCAAGCGCGATACCCTGATCGAGGAGGCCCAGGCCGAGAAGATCGAGAAGGCGGGCGTGGAAAGCGTCCTGATCCGCTCGGTCCTGACCTGCGAAAGCCGGGTCGGCGTCTGCGGCCTGTGCTACGGCCGCGACCTGGCGCGCGGCACGCCGGTCAATATCGGCGAGGCCGTGGGCGTGATCGCGGCGCAGTCGATCGGCGAGCCGGGCACCCAGCTGACCATGCGTACCTTCCATATCGGCGGCGCGGCCCAGCGTGGTGCCGAGCAGTCGATGGTCGAGGCGTCGCGTGACGGCCATGTGACGATCAACAACCGCACCATCGTCCATAACAGCCAGAACGTTCCGATCGTGATGTCGCGTAACTGCGAAATCGTGCTGACGGACGACAAGGGGGTCGAGCGCGCCCGCTACCGCGTGCCGTACGGCGCCCGCCTGCTGGTGGAGGAAGGGGCCGCCGTCACGCGTAACCAGAAGCTGGCCGAGTGGGACCCGTACACCCTGCCGATCATCACCGAGCATTCGGGAACGGTCGAGTATCTGGACCTGATCGACTCCATCACGCTGGTCGAGCGGATGGACGAAGTGACGGGCCTGACCTCGAAGGTCGTGGTGGACTACAAGCAGGCGGCCAAGGGGGTGGACCTGCGTCCGCGCCTGCAGCTCAAGGACGCGAACGGCCACGTCATCAAGCTGTCGAACGGCAATGACGCGCGCTACTTCCTGTCGCCCGACTCGCTGCTGTCGGTCGAAAACGGGGCGCAGGTCAGCGCGGGCGACGTGCTGGCCCGCATCCCGCGCGAAGGCTCGAAGACCCGTGACATCACGGGTGGTCTGCCCCGCGTCGCGGAACTGTTCGAGGCCCGGCGTCCGAAGGATCACGCGATCATTTCGGAAACCGACGGTCGCGTCGAGTTCGGCAAGGACTACAAGGCCAAGCGCCGCATCATCGTGAAGAACGACGAGACGGGCGAGGAGACCGACTACCTGATCCCGAAGGGCAAGCACGTGTCGGTCCAGGAAGGCGACTTCGTCCGCGTGGGCGATCCGCTGGTCGACGGTCCGCGCGTGCCGCACGACATCCTGAAGGTCCTGGGCGTCGAGGCCCTGTCGGACTACCTGGTGAACGAAATCCAGGACGTCTATCGACTGCAGGGCGTGAAGATCAACGACAAGCATATCGAGGTGATCGTCCGCCAGATGCTCCAGAAGGTGGAAATCCTGGAGCCCGGCGACACGACCTACCTGATCGGCGAGACGGTGGATCGGATCGAGTTCGAGACCGAGAACACGAAGCGCCTGAACATGGGCGAACGGCCCGCCCAGGCGATGCCCGTGCTCCAGGGCATCACCAAGGCGTCGCTGCAGACCCAGTCCTTCATCTCGGCGGCCTCGTTCCAGGAAACGACGCGCGTCCTGACCGAAGCCGCGACGGCGGGCAAGAAGGACACGCTGAACGGCCTGAAGGAGAACGTGATCGTCGGTCGCCTGATCCCGGCCGGCACGGGCAGTGTGATGAACAAGCTGCGCGCCATCGCCGCCGGCCAGGACCGCCAGCGCCTGGCGCAGGCCCGTCCGGTGGTCAGCAAGGCGGACTGATTCGCCCGCGAATCGCGCGGCTTGCGATGGAAACAGGGCCGGGTGGCGACACCCGGCCCTTTTTTTATGGCTGCGGGCCGCTTCCGGCGTGAATCCGGCTGGTCCGAATCGGCAGGATGTGGGATAGGGCAGCGGCACGGGGGTTCTGCCGTGGCTGCATGACAGATGCGGCGGATCGGCGCGCTCAAACTGGCGGGGATTGGCCGCGAATCTCAAGGTAACACTTGACTCTCGGCCTTCTGCTTCGTAGGTTCCGCGCCCTCGGCTAGCCCCGTCTCGCAGGACGTCGTTGGCCGTCGAATGCAGCATGCAGGCATGCGGTGCCGTAACCCCCAGAGGGTTGCCAAGGCCGGATGTGAATATGATGCCCAGGCGAATGATTCTCATTCGGTGGGATTTTGTTGTGAACGACAGTCGGCAGCCCGATATGCGGTTGGCCGGCCGAAATTTGTAAGGATCGGGAAAGGCGTATGCCGACCATCAACCAGCTGATCGCCAAAGGCCGCGAGCCCGCAGCCAAGCGCAATAAGGTGCCTGCCCTTCAGGGTTGCCCGCAGAAGCGTGGTGTCTGCACCCGCGTCTACACAACCACACCGAAGAAGCCGAACTCGGCCCTGCGTAAGGTTGCCAAGGTGCGTCTGACGAACGGCTATGAGGTCGTCAGCTACATCCCGGGTGAAGGCCACAACCTGCAGGAGCACAGTGTGGTCCTGATCCGCGGCGGTCGCGTCAAGGATCTTCCGGGCGTGCGCTATCACATCCTGCGTGGCGTTCTGGATACCCAGGGTATCGCCAAGCGTCGTCAGCGTCGCTCGCTCTATGGCGCGAAGCGTCCGAAGTAAAAGGAATAACCAGGCATGAGTCGCCGTCACCGCGCAGTGAAGCGCGAGATTCTTCCCGATCCGAAATTTGGTGATGTCGTCATCACGCGCTTCATGAATGCGCTCATGTACGACGGCAAGAAGTCCACCGCCGAAGGCATCGTCTACGGTGCGCTCGAGGTGCTGCGCCGCCGTGGTGGTGCGTCCGCCGATCCCGTCGTGATGTTCCACAGCGCGCTGGACAACGTGAAGCCGGCCGTCGAGGTCCGCTCGCGTCGCGTCGGCGGTGCCACCTACCAGGTGCCCGTCGAAGTCCGGACCGAGCGCCGTCAGGCCCTGGCGATCCGCTGGCTGATCGACGCCTCGCGCAAGCGTGGCGAGAACACGATGCAGGAACGCCTGTCGAACGAGCTTCTGGACGCGGTCAACAACCGTGGGTCCGCCGTCAAGAAGCGCGAAGACACGCATCGCATGGCCGAGGCGAACAAGGCGTTCAGTCATTACCGCTGGTAAGTAGCGCAGGTCCGGTCTAAAGACCGCCACGCTTCCGGTTAGGAACATTTCAACCCGACTCCCGGCCAGGTGGCCGAGGTAACGGAGATAGACGATGGCAAAGGCTAAATTCGAGCGGACGAAGCCGCACTGCAATATCGGCACGATCGGTCACGTCGATCATGGCAAGACGTCGCTGACCGCCGCGATCACCAAGACGCTGGCGAAGACCGGTGGCGCCACCTTCAAGGCGTACGACCAGATCGACGCGGCGCCGGAAGAGCGCGCCCGTGGCATCACGATCTCGACCGCCCACGTCGAGTACGAGACCGCGAAGCGCCACTACGCGCACGTCGACTGCCCCGGTCACGCCGACTACGTGAAGAACATGATCACGGGTGCCGCCCAGATGGACGGTGCGATCCTGGTCGTGTCCGCCGCCGACGGCCCGATGCCGCAGACCCGCGAGCACATCCTGCTGGCCCGCCAGGTCGGCGTCCCGGCCCTGGTCGTGTTCCTGAACAAGGTCGACCAGGTCGACGATCCGGAACTGCTCGAGCTGGTCGAGATGGAAGTGCGCGAGCTGCTGTCCGCGTACCAGTTCCCGGGCGACGATATCCCCATCATCAAGGGTTCGGCCCTGGTGACGCTGGAAGACGGTGACCCGGAAGTCGGCGAGAACCGCGTGCGCGACCTGATGGATGCGGTCGATGCCTACATCCCGCAGCCGGAGCGTCCGGTCGACCGTCCGTTCCTGATGCCGATCGAAGACGTGTTCTCGATCTCGGGCCGCGGCACCGTGGTGACCGGCCGTGTCGAGCGTGGCGTGGTGAACGTCGGTGACGAAATCGAAATCGTCGGCCTGCGCGCGACGCAGAAGACGACGGTGACGGGCGTCGAAATGTTCCGCAAGCTGCTGGATCGCGGCGAGGCCGGCGACAACATCGGCGCGCTGGTGCGTGGCACGAAGCGTGAGGACGTCGAGCGCGGTCAGGTCCTGGCGAAGCCGGGCTCCATCACCCCGCACACGAAGTTCAAGGCCGAGGCCTACATCCTGACGAAGGAAGAGGGCGGCCGTCACACGCCGTTCTTCACCAACTATCGTCCGCAGTTCTATTTCCGCACCACCGACGTCACCGGCGTCGTGCACCTGCCGGAAGGCACGGAAATGGTCATGCCGGGCGATAACATCGCCATGGATGTCGAGCTGATCGCTCCGATCGCCATGGACGAAGGCCTGCGCTTCGCGATCCGCGAAGGCGGCCGCACCGTCGGCGCCGGCGTGGTTGCTTCGATCACGGCCTGATCGGGTTCTTACCCAAGAAACTGGAGCCCCCGGCCGGAGCGATCTGGCCGGGGTCTCCTTTGGCGGCTCGGGTTCCCCCGAACCAGTAAAGTTGGACTGAACAGAAGATGGACAACCAGAACATCCGCATTCGCCTGAAGGCGTACGATCATCGGGTGCTCGACAACAGCACCAAAGAGATCGTCAACACGGCGAAGCGTACGGGTGCGCGGGTTCGGGGTCCTATCCCGCTGCCGACGCATATCGAAAAATTCACCGTCAACCGCTCTCCCCATGTGGACAAGAAAAGCCGCGAGCAGTTCGAAATTCGGACCCATCGCCGGCTGCTCGACATTGTCGAGCCGACCCCGCAGACCGTGGACGCTCTCATGAAGCTCGACCTCGCCGCCGGCGTGGATGTCGAGATCAAACTTTAAGGTCCAGACGATGCGCACCGGATTGATCGCAAAGAAGCTGGGCATGACCCGGCTGTTCAAGGAAGACGGCACCCACGTGCCCGTCACCGTCCTGCATGTCGATAACCTGCAGGTGGTGGATGTCCGTACCCAGGACCGCGACGGCTATACCGCCGTGCAGTTGGGCTTCGGCAACGCCAAGGTGAAGAATGTCTCCAAACCGAATCGCGGCCATTTTGCTCGCGTGAAGGTCGAACCCAAGAAGAAGCTGGCCGAGTTCCGCGTGGCGGACGATGCCGTGCTGGAAGCAGGCGCGACCCTGTCTGCCGCCCATTTCGTGGTCGGGCAGAAGGTCGACGTGACCTCCACCAGCAAGGGCAAGGGCTTTGCCGGCGCCATGAAGCGCTGGAACTTCGCGGGTCTCGAAGCCTCGCACGGCGTGTCCATCAGCCATCGTTCGCATGGCTCGACGGGTAACCGCCAGGATCCGGGCAAGACCTTCAAGAACAAGAAAATGGCCGGCCATCTGGGCTCCGAACGCGTGACCACCCTCAATCTCGAGGTGGCGGCGGTGGATGCCGAGAAGAATCTGCTCATGGTCCGCGGCTCCGTGCCCGGCGGCAAGAACGAGCTGGTTCTGGTTCGTGATGCGATCAAGAAGGCCCGTCATGCCGAGGCGCCGTATCCGGCGGCCCTGGTTGCGGCTGCGGGCTGAGGATAGAGGGCAATGGATTACGAAATCAAAACCCTCGACAACGGAAGCGCCGGCACGGCCGTCCTTCCGGACGAGATTTTCGGGGTGACGCCGCGGGCGGACATCATGGCGCGTGTCGTGCACTGGCAGCTGGCCAAGCGCCGCGCGGGCACGCACAAGGTCAAGGGGATGGGCGAAGTCTCCGGCACGACCAAGAAGCCGTACCGCCAGAAGGGCACCGGCAGCGCCCGCCAGGGTTCGCTGCGTGCGCCGCAGTACCGCACCGGTGGCGCCGTGCATGGCCCGGTCGTGCGCGACCATGGCTATGACCTGCCCAAGAAGGTGCGTCGCCTGGGCCTGATTTCCGCGCTGTCGCAGAAGGCGGCGGAAGGCAAGCTGGTGGTGCTGGACGCCGCGACCGCTTCGGGCCGCACGTCCGAGCTGGCGGCGAAGGTGAAGGCGCTGGGCTGGAAGTCCGCCCTGATCGTGGATGCCACGGTCGAGGAGAATTTCGGCCGCGCCGCGCGCAACCTGCCGAAGATCGATGCGCTGCCGACGATCGGCGCGAACGTCTATGACATCCTGAACCACGACGTGCTGGCGATCACCCGCGCCGGCGTCGAAGGCCTGAAGGAGCGCCTGGCATGACCAACGTGCTCGCAATCCGCAAGAAGGCGGAGCGCATGTCGCGCGAGGCGATGTATGACATCGTCCGCGCCCCCCTGATCACCGAGAAGGCGACCGCGCTTTCCGAGAAGAATCAGGTGGCGTTCAAGGTCGCGATCGACGCGACCAAGCCGGAGATCAAGGTCGCGGTGGAAACGCTGTTCGGCGTGAAGGTCCTGGGCGTGAACACGCTTGTCCAGAAGGGCAAGACGAAGCGCTTCAAGGGTCGCCCCGGCCAGCGTTCGGATGTGAAAAAGGCGTTTGTACAGCTTGCCGAGGGTCAGTCCATCGACCTGACCGCGAAGCTGGTCTGACGCGGGGTAGCAAGACAATGGCACTGAAGCACTTTAATCCGGTCACCCCCAGCCTGCGCGGAACGGTCCTGATCGACCGCAAGGAGCTCTGGAAGGGTAAGCCCGTCAAGGGGCTGACCGAAGGCAAGAACAAGTCGGGCGGCCGCAACAACCATGGGCGCACCACGTCGCGCTTCATCGGTGGCGGTCACAAGCAGTCCTATCGCTACGTCGATTTCAAGCGGCGGAAGTTCGATGTGGTCGGCACGGTCGAGCGTCTGGAATATGACCCGAACCGCACCGCCTTCATCGCGCTGGTGAAGTACGAGGACGGCGAGCTGGCCTACATCCTGGCGCCGCAGCGCCTGAAGGCCGGCGACCAGGTCGTGGCCGGTGCGCGCGTCGACATCAAGCCGGGCAATGCGATGCCGCTGTCGGCCATTCCGGTCGGCACGATCGTGCACAACATCGAGCTGAAGCAGGGTGCTGGCGGCAAGATGGCCCGGTCCGCCGGGACCTATGCCCAGCTGGTCGGCAAGGATTCCGGCTATGCGCAGATCAAGCTGCAGTCCGGCGAACTGCGCGTCGTCCGTGGCGAATGCATGGCGACCATCGGCGCGGTGTCCAACCCGGACAACATGAACCAGCACATGGGCAAGGCGGGTCGCAGCCGCTGGCTGGGTCGTCGCCCGCACAACCGCGGCGTCGTGATGAACCCGGTCGACCATCCGCATGGTGGTGGTGAAGGCCGCACCTCGGGCGGCCGTCATCCGGTCACGCCGTGGGGCAAGCCGACGAAGGGTTACAAGACCAGGGTCAACAAGCGTACGGACAGTCTGATTATCCGTCGCCGGAAGACCGGCAAGTAAGGGGCAAAGAAGATGGCACGTTCCGTCTGGAAGGGCCCGTTCGTGGACGGGTATCTACTGAACAAAGCCGATGCGTC
The DNA here is from genome assembly GCF_000021325.1 of Gluconacetobacter diazotrophicus PA1 5. GTDB lineage: Bacteria > Pseudomonadota > Alphaproteobacteria > Acetobacterales > Acetobacteraceae > Gluconacetobacter > Gluconacetobacter diazotrophicus. The sequence continues at coordinate 3,255,023 of NC_011365.1, forward strand.
GCGCGCGTCGGGCCGTAGCGAGGTGATCAAGATCTGGTCGCGTCGTTCGACAATCCTGCCGCAGTTCGTCGGTCTGACGTTCGGCGTCTATAACGGGCACAAGTTCCTGCCCGTTCAGGTGTCGGAAAACATGGTGGGTCATAAGTTCGGCGAGTTCTCGCCGACGCGGACCTTCACCGGTCATTCCTCGGACAAGAAGGCGAAGCGGGGCTGATATGAGCAAGCCTAAGCATCCCCGCACGCTTGCGGAGACCGAGGCGCAGGCCCTGACGCGGAATATCCGCGTCAGCCCGCGCAAGCTGAACCTGGTCGCCGGCCTGATCCGCAACAAGCCCGCGTCGCAGGCGGTGGCGATCCTGACGTTCTCGAAGCGCCGGATTGCTCAGGACGTCAGGAAGACGCTGGAGAGCGCGATCGCCAACGCCGAGAACAACCATCAGCTCGACGTCGACCAGCTGGTCGTCGTCCGGGCCGAGGTCGGCAAGTCGATCGTCATGCGCCGCTTCCACGCGCGTGGCCGTGGCCGTTCGTCGCGCATCGAGAAGTTCTTCAGCCATCTGAAGATCGTCGTGGCCGAGCGTGCGGCAGAGGCTGAGACAACCGAGCAGAAGGCGGCCTGATCATGGGACATAAAGTCAATCCGATCGGGCTGCGGCTCGGCATCAACCGCACCTGGGACAGCCGCTGGTATGCCGGCGCCGACTATTCGCGCCTGCTGCACGACGACCTGAAGCTGCGTGCGCACCTGCGCCGCAAGCTGTCGGGTGCCGGCGTGTCCCGCGTGGTGATCGAACGTCCGGCGAAGAAGCCCCGCGTGACGATCTACGCCGCCCGCCCGGGTGTCGTGATCGGCAAGAAGGGCCAGGACATCGACGTCCTGCGCAAGGATCTGACCCGCATGGCGAAGACCGACGTTGCGCTGAACATCGTCGAGATCCGCAAGCCCGAGATCGACGCGACCCTGGTTGCCGAAAACATCGCCCAGCAGCTGGAGCGCCGCGTGGCTTTCCGCCGTGCGATGAAGCGCGCCGTGCAGTCCGCGATGCGTCTGGGCGCCCAGGGCATCCGGATCAATTGCGGCGGCCGTCTGGGCGGCGCCGAGATCGCGCGCGTCGAATGGTATCGCGAGGGTCGGGTGCCGCTGCACACGCTGCGTGCGGACATCGATTACGGCGTGGCCACGGCGAAGACCACCTATGGCACCTGCGGTGTGAAGGTCTGGATCTTCAAGGGCGAGATCCTTGCCCACGACCCGCTGGCGCAGGATCGTCGCGCCGCCGAGCAGGCCCCGCAGCGCTAAGCTGGCGGGGACTTAGGACCGAGAAGGGCGCCAGGCGGCGCGTGAGGATTTAGAACAATGCTTTCTCCCAAGCGGACAAAGTACCGCAAGGCCCACAAGGGCCGCATTCATGGGCTGGCAAAAGGCGGAACGACACTGAATTTCGGTGCGTTCGGCCTGAAGGCCCTGGAGCCGGAGCGGGTGACCGCCCGGCAGATCGAGGCCTCTCGCCGGGCCATTACCCGCGCGATGAAACGTGCCGGTCGCGTCTGGATTCGGATCTTTCCCGATCTTCCGGTCTCGACAAAGCCCGCCGAAGTGCGTATGGGCTCCGGCAAGGGGTCGCCGGAATACTGGGTAGCCCGTGTCAAGCCGGGTCGTATCCTGTTCGAGATCGAAGGTGTTCCGCCGGAGCTGGCGCGTCAGGCGCTGGCCCTTGGTGCTGCGAAGCTGCCGATCAAGACCAAGTTCGTGACCCGCATCGGAGAGGCGTGAGATGGCAAAGGCAACAAAGCCGGCCGATCTGCGTGCCAAGACCGCTGAAGAACTGGAGGCGCTTCTCATCGACCTGAAGCGCGAGCAGTTCAACCTGCGGTTCCAGCGCGCGACCGGCCAGAATGAGGGACAGGCGCGTGTTCGCACGGTGCGTCGCGAGATCGCCCGCGTGAAGACGATAGCGTCCCAGGCGCTGAAGAAGAATGCCGCCGGCGCGGGTGCGCCGGCCGCGAAGTCCTGAAGGGAGACGGGCGATGCCGAGGCGCGTCCTGACCGGACGGGTGACCAGCGACAAGATGGACAAGACGGTCACCGTCCTTGTCGATCGTCGGGTCATCCATCCGCTGTATAAGAAGTTCATCCGGCGCTCCAAGAAGTATGCGGCGCATGATGAACTGAACGAGTGCAAGATTGGGGACATGGTGCGCATTGAAGAATGCAAGCCGATCTCCAAGCGCAAGACCTGGACCGTGGTCGTACGGAATGGTGCCCCGCTGGGCGCCGCCGACGTCGCGTCCGGCGCGCAGGCGTAAGAAGGGCATAGGCTATGATCCATCCCGAGACCAACCTGGACGTCGCCGATAATTCGGGTGCGCGTCAGGTGCAGTGCATCAAGGTGCTGGGCGGTTCCAAGCGGAAGACCGCCTCGGTCGGCGACGTGATCGTCGTGTCCGTCAAGGAAGCGATCCCCCGCGGCAAGGTCAAGAAGGGCGACGTTCACCAGGCGGTGATCGTGCGTACCTCCTACCCGGTGCGCCGCGCCGATGGCAGCGCCATCCGCTTCGACCGGAACGCCGCCGTCCTGATCAACAAGCAGCAGGAACCGATCGGCACCCGTATCTTTGGCCCGGTCGTCCGTGAACTGCGCGCGCGCAAGTTCATGAAGATCATTTCGCTGGCACCGGAGGTGCTGTGATGGCTGCGCGTATCAAGAAGGGCGACCAGGTCGTCGTGATCACGGGTTCGTCGAAGGGCAGCCGTGGTGAAGTGCTGTCGGTTCGGCCCGATGACAACAAGGCGGTTGTCCGTGGCGTCGCGATGGCCAAGCGCCATACGCGTCCGAACCGCATGGGTGAGCAGGGCGGCATCATCGAGAAGGAGATGCCGATCCACCTGTCGAACCTGAAGCTGGTCGATCCCAAGAGCGGCAAGCCGACGCGCGTCGGTTTCCGTATCCTGGAAGATGGCCGCAAGGTCCGCGTCGCCAAGGCGACCGGCGAAGTCGTCGAAGGCTGAGGAGGCGGGGATGTCTGAAGTGCAAGAGACCCGCTCGGTGCCGCGTCTGCAGAAGCGTTTTCAGGACGAGCTGCGCGCGAAGCTGCGCGAGGAGTTCGGTTACAAGAACGTGATGCAGGTTCCGCATCTCGAGAAGATCGTCATCAACATGGGCGTGGGTGAAGCCGCGGGCGACCAGAAGAAGCTGGATGCCGCCCTTGGCGAAATGACGCTGATCTCGGGCCAGAAGCCGGTCAAGACGGTTGCGAAGAAGGCGATCGCCGGCTTCAAGATCCGTGCCGGCCTGCCGATCGGCTGCAAGGTGACGCTGCGTCGCGCCCGGATGTACGAATTCCTGGACCGTCTGGTGACCATCGCGCTGCCGCGCGTCCGCGATTTCCGCGGCCTGCCCGGCAACAAGGGCTTCGACGGTCGTGGCAACTTCGCCATGGGCCTGAAGGAGCAGATCATCTTCCCGGAAATCGAGTACGACAAGGTCGACGATATCCGTGGGATGGACATCATCTTCGTCACCAGCGCGAAGACGGATGCGGAAGCGAAGGCTCTTCTGAAGGCGTTTGATCTGCCCTTCGCCGCCTGATTGCGGCGATTGGGGCTTCCGCCCAGAGGTCAGAAGACCTATTAGACACGTTGTTTGGAAAACCGTCGGGATGGCCCGACAGGTTCCGGAGGGTAGAACAAGGCATGGCCAAGATCTCCGCCGTTAACCGGAATGCCAAGCGTGCGCGCATGGCAGGCCGGGACAAGGCTAAGCGGATTGCGCTCAAGAACATCATCATGGACCGGACGCTTCCGGTCGAGGATCGGTTCGAGGCATCCATGAAACTCGCAGAGCTTCCCCGCAATGGATCGCGCGTTCGCGTGCGCCTGCGGTGCAAGCTGACCGGGCGCGCCCGCGCCAACTACAGGAAGTTCGAACTTTGCCGCGTGGCTCTGCGCGACCTGGCCTCCAGCGGTCAGATCCCGGGCATGGTCAAGTCGAGCTGGTAAGGGCGGGAAACGATGTCACTTTCTGATCCGTTGGGTGATATGCTCACCCGGATCCGCAACGCGCAGCGTGCGCGTCATGCGGCCTGTGTCGCGCCGGCGTCGAAGCTGCGCGCGAATGTGCTCGAGGCCCTGCGCCGCGAAGGCTATATCCGCGGCTATGCGCAGGAAGACCTGCGCAAGGGCGTGGCCCAGCTTCGTATCGAGCTGAAATATCTGGATGGCGAGCCGGTCATCAAGGAGATCCACCGGGTGTCGAAGCCCGGGCGCCGGGTCTACTCGAAGATCAAGGAACTGCCGCGGGTCTATGCCGGTCTCGGCGTGTCGATCCTGTCCACGCCCCGTGGCGTCCTGTCCGATGCGGAAGCCCGCGCTGCCAATGTTGGCGGCGAGGTCCTCTGCCGCGTGTTCTGAGGAGGGATACATGTCGCGTGTAGGCAAATATCCCGTCGAGGTTCCGTCGGGCGTTCAGGTGTCCATCGTCGATGGCATCTTCGTGGCCAAGGGCAAGCTGGGCGAGCTGAAGCTGCCGCTGTCGCAGCACATCGAAGCCGAGATCGCCGACAACAAGGTCTCGGTCCGTCCGGTCGGCACCGCCGCCCCGGCGCGGATGATGTGGGGCACGACGCGGGCCCTGGTGGCCAGCATGGTCAAGGGTGTGTCCGAGGGCTTCTCCAAGACCCTCGAAGTGACCGGCACCGGCTATCGTGCCGCGGTCCAGGGCAGCAACCTTGTCATGAACCTCGGTTATTCGCATGACATCGTCTATGCGATCCCCGCGGGCATCAAGATCACGACGCCGCGCCCGACCGCCATCGTGGTCGAGGGCGTGGACAAGCAGCGGGTCGGTCAGGTCGCTCTGGACATCCGCAGCTTCCGCAAGCCCGAGCCCTACAAGGGCAAGGGCGTCCGTTACGACACGGAGACCATCCGTCGCAAGGAAGGCAAGAAGAAGTAATGAGCACGCAGCAGGATCTGCGGGAGCGTCGGCGTCAGCGTCTGCGCTTCCAGCTTCGCCGCAAGGGCGGCGGGCGTCCGCGCCTGTCCGTGTTCCGGTCAGGCAAGAACATCTATGCCCAGGTGATCGACGATGTCGCCGGGCGTACGCTTGCCGCCGCTTCGAGCCTGGACAAGGCGCTGCGCGAGCAGTTGAAGACCGGCGCGGATTCCGACGCGGCTGTCGCGGTCGGCAAGCTGGTTGCCGAGCGCGCGGTGGCGGCGGGTGTGTCGCTGGTCGTCTTCGACCGCGGTTCGTATATGTATCATGGGCGTATCAAGGCCCTGGCGGAGGCTGCCCGCGAGGGCGGTCTCGCCTTCTAAGGAAAGGGGCACGCAATGGCACGTGAACCGAGAGAAGGCGGCCGGGGTGGCCGCGATCGTGAGCGCGAAGGCGACGATCTCGTCGACAAGCTGGTCACGATCAACCGTGTTGCGAAGGTCGTGAAGGGCGGCCGTCGCTTTGCTTTCGCCGCGCTGGTCGTGGTGGGGGACCAGAAGGGTCGCGTCGGCTACGGCGCCGGCAAGGCCCGCGAGGTGCCCGAGGCAATCCGCAAGGCGACCGACCGCGCCAAGCGCGCGATGATCCGCGTCCCGATGAAGGAGGGCCGTACCCTCCATCACGACGTCGCCGGTCATTTCGGCGCCGGCAAGGTGGTGCTGCGTTCGGCCGATGCCGGCACGGGCATCATCGCGGGCGGCCCGATGCGCGCGGTGTTCGAGAGCCTGGGCATCAATGACGTGGTCGCGAAGTCACTGGGGACCCGCAACCCGCATAACATGGTCAAGGCGACCTTCGCCGCGCTGGAGCGTTGCGCCAGCCCGCGCACGGTGGCCAACCGCCGTGGCAAGAAGGTGTCGGACATCCTGGGCCGCCGCGACGTGGCCGGAACCGGGGAGGCCGCCGCCGATGTCTGAGGCCAAGACGATCCGGGTCACCCAGGTGGCCTCGGGCAACGGTCGCAAGCCGGGTCAGCAGGCGACGCTGGTCGGGCTGGGCCTGAACAAGATCGGCCGCACCCGGGAACTGGAGGATACTCCTTCGGTTCGCGGCATGATCACCAAGGTGTCCCACCTCGTGAAGGTGGAGGGTTGAAATGAACCTGAACGAACTGCGCGATAACGCGGGCTCCCGCTATCGCAAGAAGCGTCTGGGTCGCGGCATCGGGTCCGGCAAGGGCAAGACGTCGGGCAAGGGCGTGAAGGGCCAGAAGGCGCGTGAGGGCGTGTCCCTCAACGGCTTCGAGGGTGGTCAGCTTCCGCTGTATCGCCGTCTGCCGAAGCGCGGCTTCAAGAACATCTTCCGCAAGGAATATGCTCCGGTGAACCTGGGCGCGCTGGACAAGGCCATCGCGGACGGCAAGATCGATGCCGGCACCGTGGTGACCGAGGACGTGCTGCGCACGGCCGGCCTGGTCGGGTCGGGCAAGTTCGCGGGCGTCCGCCTGCTGGCGAAGGGCGAGCTGGCCCGCGCGGTGACCATCGAGGTCTCCGGCGCGTCCGCGACCGCCGTTGCCGCGGTCGAGAAGGCCGGCGGCAGCGTCCGGACCAAGGCGGCGCGCGACGAGGCCCAGGCTCCGGCCTGAGGGCTGCGGCGGAACACGATTCGGGGTGGGGCGCCGGTCCGGCGCCCCCCTTCCGATCGGGATATTGCCGCCCCTTGGGTGTCCTCTCCGGCCTTGTCTCTTGCGCCGGACCGAGGCGACACCCTACACTCTTTGCTGATGTGTCATGACAGCGTCCCGTTTCGTGCGGTGGCGCTGTTGTTGTGAAAGGACGGGCGCATGGCCTCCGCGGCCGAGCAGCTGGCTGCCAATATGAATTTCAGTTCCTTTGCCAACGCAACGGAACTGAAGAAGCGAATCTGGTTCACCCTCGGGGCGCTGATCGTCTACCGCCTGGGAACCTACATTCCCGTTCCCGGTGTCGATGCCACGGTCATGGGCCAGCTTCTGGCCCGCCACCAGGGCGGCATCCTGGGCATGTTCGACATGTTCACCGGCGGTGCGCTGGGGCGTATGACCGTGTTCGCGCTGAACATCATGCCCTATATCAGCGCCTCGATCATCGTGCAGCTGATGTCGGCGGCGCTTCCCTCGCTGGAAAACCTGAAGAAGGAAGGCGAGGCGGGACGGCGCAAGCTGAATGAATATACCCGCTACCTGACGGTCCTGATCGCGCTGTTCCAGGCCTACGGCATTGCCGTGGGGCTCGAGAACATGCACAGCGCCGCCGGGGCCGCGGTGGTGGCGCCGGGCATGTTCTTCATCGTCTCGTGCGTGGTGACGCTGCTGGGCGGCACGATGTTCCTGATGTGGCTGGGTGAGCAGATCACCTCGCGCGGGGTCGGGAACGGCATTTCGCTGATCATCTTCGCCGGTATCGTCGCCAACCTGCCCCATGCCCTGGCCAGCCTGTTTCAGCTTGGCTACACGGGCGCGCTGTCGCCGTTCTTCGTGCTGGTCTTCCTGGTCCTGGCCGCGATCACGATCGCCTTCATCGTCTTCATGGAACAGGCGCAGCGCCGCGTGGTGATCCAGTATCCCAAGCGGCAGGTCGGCCAGCGCATCTATGGCGGCGACTCGACGCACATGCCGCTGAAGGTGAATACGGCCGGGGTGATTCCGCCGATCTTCGCGTCGTCGGTGCTGCTGATCCCGGTGACGATCGCCGGCTTCATGAACAACGCGTCCATGCCGGGCTGGCTGTCGTTCCTGGGGCAGGAACTGGGGCAGGGGCAGCCGCTGTACATGCTGTTCTATGCGGGAATGATCATCTTCTTCTCGTATTTCTACGCCGCGGTGACCTTCAATCCGCAGGAAACCGCGGACAACCTGCGCAAGCAGGGGGGCTTCATCCCCGGCATCCGTCCCGGAGCGAACACGGCGGCCTATTTCGACCGGATCCTGACGCGGCTGACCAGCATCGGCGCCGCCTATCTGGTCGCGGTGTGCCTGCTGCCGCAGATCCTGATCAGCCACTATAATGTCCCGTTCTATTTCGGCGGCACCAGCCTGATCATCATCGTGTCGGTCACCATCGACACGGTGACGCAGATCCAGTCGCACCTGGTGGCGCACCAGTATCAGGGCCTGATGCGCAAGGCCCGTGGGAAAGGCAGGGCGCGGTGAACGTCATCTTTCTTGGCCCCCCCGGGGCCGGCAAGGGCACCCAGTCCAAGCGGCTGGAAGCCCGGTATGGAATTGCGCAGATCTCGACCGGCGACATGCTGCGGGCCGAGGTCGCGGCGGAAAGCGCGATCGGCAAGCAGGCCAGGGCGCTGATGGATGCCGGGCAACTGGTGCCCGATGACGTCATCGTCGCCATGCTCGAATCCCGGATCGCGCAGCCCGATTGCGCCAAGGGATTCATTCTGGACGGATTCCCGCGGACCCAGGGGCAGGCGGTAGCGCTCGATTCGATGCTGAAGCGTCGCGGAGCCCGAATCGACGTTGTCCTGTTTCTGGAAGTCGACGAGGAGGCGCTGGCGGACCGGATCGCCGGGCGTTTCACCTGCGCGACCTGCGGAGCGGGATATAACGACCTGTTCAAGAAGCCCAAGGTGGAGGGCACCTGCGACGTCTGCGGCGGCCACAGCTTCGTGCGCCGCGAGGACGACCGGCGTGAGACCGTCGCGGCCCGCCTGGTGGCCTATCGCAAGCAGACGGCCCCGATCCTGCCTTACTACGAGGCCGAGGGGCTGCTGCGCCGGATCGATGGCATGGCGGATATCGACACGGTGACGGCGAAGGTGTTCGAAATCATGGATGCGATCACGAAGAAGTGATCGTTATTCATTGACTCCAAAGGGCGCGCGGGTATATTGCGCGCCCTCAAGGTATCGGCTCCCGTGTCATGGGATACGGAGTGCCGAGAAAACGAATCCGATTGATGATGGGGTTGACCGGCGGTGCCGGCACGTTCACGACGCTCCGGCATGGCCGGTGGTGTGGAAAAGCCCCGGCGACGATCTTTAGGGCCCGTGCGATGCGGGTGGACGAGGAGTAAGTGGCGTGGCGCGTATTGCCGGCGTGAACATCCCAACCAACAAGCGGGTGACGATTGGCCTGCGTTATATCTATGGCATCGGCGAGACGAAGGCTGAGGAAATCTGCCGTCGTCTCGAGATCCCGGCCGAGCGCCGGGTCAACGAGCTGTCCGACGACGAGATCCTTAAGATCCGCGAACTGATCGACAGCGAGTATCGGGTCGAAGGCGATCTGCGTCGCGAAGTCGCGATGAACATCAAGCGTCTGATGGACCTGGGCTGCTACCGCGGCCTGCGCCATCGTCGCGGCCTGCCGGTTCGTGGTCAGCGGACCCACACCAACGCCCGCACCCGCAAGGGCAAGGCCGTTGCGATCGCCGGCAAGAAGAAGGCTACCCGCTAAGCGGCTTTCGCCGCATTCGCGGCCCGTGTCGGGTGCCCTCGCGGTACCGGGCGCGGGCCGCGTCTTTGAACAGACAGGACCAGGAAGACTATGGCGAAGGCTGCTGCTCCGCGTATTCGCAAGAAAGAGCGGAAGAACATTATCTCGGGGGTGGCGCATGTGCTCTCCACCTTCAACAACACGATGATCACGATCTCCGACGTGCAGGGCAATGCGATCGCGTGGTCTTCCGCTGGTGCCCAGGGCTTCAAGGGTTCGCGCAAGTCGACCCCGTACGCGGCCCAGGTCGCGGCCGAGGACGCCGGGCGCAAGGCGCGCGAGCATGGGATGGAGACGCTGGAGATCGAGGTGTCCGGTCCGGGGTCGGGGCGTGAGAGCGCGCTGCGTGCCCTGCAGGCCGTCGGCTTCTCGATCACCTCGATCCGCGACATGACGCCGGTGCCGCACAACGGCTGCCGCCCGCGCAAGCGTCGTCGCGTCTGATCTCCGGGTCCGAGTTCGTTTTCCGTCCGCGCTGTCGCGGACGGGGTTGATTGTCATCCGGGCGCCCGGTTACGCGGGTGCCGTCTGCCTTGGTGCAGATCAGTTTTGAAAGGCCATCACCTTGGTCCTCCAGAAAAACTGGCAATCTCTGATCAAGCCGGAGAAGCTGGAAGTCGAGCCGGGCGGAGAGCCGTTACGCACGGCGACCGTGGTGGCGGAGCCGCTGGAGCGCGGCTTCGGCATGACGCTCGGCAATGCCATCCGGCGCGTGCTGCTGTCCTCGCTGCAGGGCGCGGCGGTGACGGCGATCCAGATCGACGGCGTCCTGCACGAGTTCTCGTCCGTGGCCGGCGTCCGCGAGGACGTCACCGACATCGTGCTGAACGTCAAGCAGCTTGCCCTGCGGATGCATGGCGAGGGGCCGAAGCGCATGGTGCTGACGGCCACCGGGCCGGGTGAAGTGCGGGCGGGCCAGATCCAGACCGGGCATGATATCGAAGTCATGAATCCCGACCTGGTGATCTGCACGCTGGACGAGGGCGTGAAGTTCGGCATGGAATTCACCGTGAACCTGGGCAAGGGCTACGTCCCGGCGGCGGCGAACCGTCCCGAGGACGCGCCGATCGGCCTGATTCCGGTCGATGCCATCTATTCGCCGGTGCGTCGCGTGTCCTACAAGGTCGAGCCGACCCGCGTGGGCCAGGTGACCGATTATGACCGGCTGCTGCTGACGGTGGAAACCAACGGCGCGGTGACGCCCGAGGATGCGGTGGCCCTGGCCGCGCGTATCCTGCAGGACCAACTGCAGCTGTTCATCAATTTCGACGAGCCGCGTCCGGTCAGGACCGAAGAGCCGCAGGACGACCTGCCGTTCAACCGGAACCTGCTGCGCAAGGTCGACGAACTGGAACTGTCGGTCCGCAGCGCGAACTGCCTGAAGAACGACAACATCGTCTATATCGGCGACCTGGTGCAGAAGACCGAGCAGGAGATGCTGCGCACTCCGAACTTCGGTCGCAAGTCGCTGAACGAGATCAAGGAAGTCCTGACTTCAATGGGGCTGTCCCTTGGTATGAATGTGCCGGCCTGGCCGCCGGAAAATATCGAAGACCTGGCCAAGAGGCTCGACGAGCCGTTCTGACCGGAAAGACAGGAAGACTTCATCATGCGTCACGGTGTTGCCGGCCGGAAGCTCGGCGTTACCTCGTCCCATCGCGCTGCCATGTTCCGGAACATGGCGGTCGCCCTGATCAAGCACGAGCAGATCACGACCACCCTGCCCAAGGCGAAGGAACTTCGCCCGGTGGTGGAAAAGCTGATCACGCTCGGCAAGCGGGGTGACCTGCATGCGCGCCGTCAGGCCTATGCCCAGCTCCGTGACGATGTGATCGTCTCCAAGCTGTTCTCGGCGGTGGCCGACCGCTACAAGGCCCGCAATGGCGGCTATATCCGTGTCCTCAAGGCGGGCATCCGCCATGGCGACGCGGCCGACATGGCGGTGATCGAACTGGTCGATCGCGATGTCGCGGCCAAGGGCCAGGATAGCGGCCCCCGCCCCGAAGCGGCTGCCGAAGACAGCCTGGCGGCCTGATCGGCTGCCCTTCTGGCGAATCGAAAAGAAACCCGGCCTTGTGCCGGGTTTTTTCGTCTATGGGACGGAAAGGAAAAAAGCTGCCGAGCGGCGGAAGGCGGCGTAAACTGAATCTTTTCCAATTTCAGCGACTAATCGAAAAAAACGGCTGCATATGGGTAGGACAATGCGGATTCTTGTAACGGGTGGATGCGGGTTCATCGGCTCGGCAGTGGTGCGGCACATTATCGGCGGCACGGGCCATTCGGTGGTGAATGTCGATAGCCTGACCTATGCGGCGACGCTGGAGTCCACGGCCGAAATCTCCTCGGACCCACGCTATGTGCATGTCCGGGCGGATATCACCGACGGGGCGGCGATGCGGGCGGTGTTCGCGGCGCATCAGCCGGATGCGGTGATGCACCTGGCGGCCGAAAGCCATGTTGACCGGTCGATCGACGGGCCGGGCGTGTTCGTGCAGACCAACGTGGTCGGCACCTATACGCTGCTGGACACGGCGCGGGAGTACTGGTCGGGGCTGGATGCGGCGGGGCGGGCGGCATTCCGCTTCCACCACGTCTCGACCGACGAGGTCTTCGGCACGCTTCAGCCGGGGGATGCCCCCTTTACCGAAAGCACGCCCTACGACCCGCGCAGCCCCTATTCGGCGTCCAAGGCGGCGTCGGACCATCTGGTGCGGGCGTGGCAGCACACATACGGGCTGCCGACCTTCGTGACCAACACCACCAACAATTACGGTTTCTGGCATTTCCCGGAAAAGCTGATCCCGCTGGTGACGATCAACGCTATCGGCGGCCGCGCGCTGCCGGTCTATGGCGATGGCGCCAACATGCGCGACTGGCTGTTCGTCGACGACCATGCCGAGGCCCTGGTGCTGGCGGTCGAACGCGGCCAGCCGGGTGAGACCTACGCCATCGGCGCGCGCCAGCCGCGCAGCAATCTGGACGTCGTCCGGGCGATCTGCACGGTGCTGGACGATTTGCGGCCCGACCCGGCGGGCCCGCACGCGCGGCTGATCCGCTTCGTCACGGACCGGCCAGGCCACGATTTCCGCTACGAGATCGATCCCTCGCGGGCCGAGGCCGCGCTGGGCTGGCGCGCACGCCACGATTTCGAGACCGGAATCCGCCGGACGGTGCAGTGGTACCTGGACCATCAGGATTGGTGGACGGCATTGCAGGCCCGCCATGACAGCAATCGGCGGCTGGGCGTTACCCCGGCAGGAGCCGCAGCATGAATCCGCAGAAGATCGAGACCGCGATGAAGGGCATCCTGCTGGCCGGCGGGTCGGGCACGCGGCTGCACCCGATGACGCTGGCGACCAGCAAGCAACTGCTGCCGGTCTATGACAAGCCGATGATCTACTACCCGCTTTCGACGCTGATGCTGGCGGGCATCCGGGACATCATGATCATCTCGACGCCCGACGACCTGCCGCAGTTCCGCCGCCTGCTGGGCGACGGGACGCAGTATGGGGTGCGCTTCACCTATCGCGTCCAGCCTTCGCCGGACGGCATCGCCCAGGCTTTCCTGATCGCGGAGGACTGGCTGCAGGGCGCGGCCTGCGCGCTGGCGCTGGGCGACAACCTGATCTTCGCCGACCATCTGAGCGTGCTGCTGCAGGCGGCGGCGCGGCGCGATGTCGGCGCCACGGTGTTCGCCTACCAGGTGCAGGACCCCGAACGCTATGGCGTGGTAAGCTTCGACGCCGACGGCCGCGCCCGCGACCTGGTGGAAAAGCCCGCCCAGCCGACGTCGCGCTGGGCGGTGACGGGGCTGTATTTCTACGATTCCCGCGTCAGCGCCTTCGCCCGCGCGATCCGCCCCTCGGCCCGGGGCGAGCTGGAGATCACGGACCTGAACCGGATCTATCTGGAAGAAGGCTCGCTGCAGGTGGAAAAGCTGGGCCGGGGCTGCGCCTGGCTGGATGCCGGAGTACCCGACGCGCTGATGCAGGCCGGGATGTTCGTGCAGACCATCCAGTCCCGCCAGGGCATGCTGGTCGGATCGCCCGCCGAGGTCGCCTTCCGCATGGGATTCATCGACGCCGCGCAACTGCGCGCGATCGCCCAGACGGTGCACAAGACCGAACTGGGACGCCTGCTGCGCGACCTGGCGGACGGGAGATAGACAGCATGCAGATCGAACACCTTTCCATCCCCGACATCCTGCTGTTGACGCCGCGCCGCTTCGCGGATGAGCGGGGGTTCTTCTCCGAGACCTACAACCTGCGCACCATGGCCCAAGCTGGAATCGATGTGGCGTTCGTGCAGGACAATCACAGCTTGTCGCGCCAGCGTGGCGTGATTCGCGGCCTGCATTGCCAGTTGCCGCCCCACGCCCAGGGCAAGCTGGTGCGCTGCACGCGCGGCGCGATCTGGGACGTGGCGGTGGATGCGCGGCAGGGCTCGCCCAGCTTCGGCCGATGGGTCGCCGCCGAACTGAGCGAGGAAAACGGGTCGCAGCTCTGGATTCCGCCGGGATTCCTGCACGGGTTCTGCACCCTGACCGAGAATGCCGAGGTGCAGTATAAATGCACCGACCTGTGGGACCGCGACTGCGAACGCTCGGTGCGTTGGAATTCCCCGGACCTGGCCATCGCGTGGCCGGTGGCGCCCGAGGATGCCGTCCTGTCGGAGAAGGACGCCGCCGCGCCGGACTTTTCCACCGTGCGGGACTGGTTCTGATGGTGGGCTGCCCGATCCTGGTGATCGGCCGGTCCGGCCAGCTCGCCACCGCGCTGGGACGGTCCAACTCGCCCGGCCTGCACTGCCTCGGGCGCCCCGACCTCGATTTCGATCGGCCGGAGACGGTGGACACCGCGATCGCAGAGGCCGCGCCCGGCCTGGTCGTCAACGCTGCCGCCTGGACGGCGGTGGATGCGGCCGAGGACGACGTGGCGGGGGCCGAGCGTGCCAACCGAGACGGCCCGGCGCATCTGGCCCGGCTGTGCGCCGCGCGGGGCATCCCGCTGATCCATGTTTCGACCGATTACGTGTTCGACGGCACCAAGGGCGCGCCCTACGTCGAAACCGACCCGACCTCGCCCCGCACGGTCTATGGTCGCAGCAAGGCGGAAGGCGAGCAGGCGATCCTGGCGGTCCATGACCGCGCGATCATCCTGCGGACGGCGTGGGTCTATTCCCCATATGGGCGGAACTTCGTGCGGACCATGCTGAATGCGGGGGCGAAGAACCCGGTGCTGCGGGTGGTGGGCGACCAGCGGGGCAACCCGACCAGTGCCGACGACCTGGCCGGCGCTATCCTGTCCATTGCCGACACCATTGCCCGTGACGGCTGGCGGGATGCGTTCGCCGGGATCACTCATGCCGCCGGCAGCGGCGACACCACCTGGCACGGCCTGGCCGTCGCCGCATTGCAGGATGCGGCCCGCCTCGGCCGCCCGATGCCCGTCGTCGAAGCCATCACCACCGCCGACTGGCCGACCCCGGCCGCCCGGCCGCAGGATTCCCGCCTGGACTGCACGCGCCTGCATGACGTGTTCGGCGTCCGCCTGCCGCACTGGCGTGACAGTGTCGCGCGGACGGTCACCACATTGTTGGCCAACCCGGCGGCGTGAGCGATACGGCGTTTGTCCCGATAATCGAAACTGAATAGGGCGACATTGCCGTCCCCATGACGGCATGTCCGGCCGCGCTTCCTTACCGTCTGGTGTCAATGGGTGCCAGAATGGTGATGGACGTGCGTTCTTGCGTCTGGCTTATATGCGTCGGGAAAATTCCGCCCCCCTTCATTGTCGTTCCGAACGGACTCTCAGTACTCTTATGAATCACGAAATATGCGCTGTTGTGGTGACTTATAATTCCGACATCGCGGTATTTCGGGATGTGATGGCAGCTCTTCATGAGCAGGTTGGAAGAATCGTCGTCGTGGACAACCATTCGCGCAACGCTGCCGAGATTGGCGGCGTCGTTCGAAAAGGCCCGCATGAATTTCTGGAACTTTCGGAAAATATGGGGCTGGCCCACGCACAGAATGTCGGCATTTCCCATGGGATCGGGCAGGGTGCCAAATATATTTTGCTGATGGATCAGGATACGATCCTGCCCGAAGGCTCGGTGAACCATCTCCATGATATATGCGTAAAGCTGGAACATGAGGGTGTCTGGGTCGGTGCGGTAGCAAATGCGTATCGGGACACGCAGGACGGGCAGATAAATGCTATCTGGCGAGGGGATGGACGCAGGGTCGTTCGACAGCACGTCGATCCGGAAAAAGAAAAATTAGTGGAAGTTGATTTTCTGATTGCGTCCGGTTCACTAATTCCAGCCAGAATATTGCAAAAAATAGGATTGATGGACGAATCCCTATTTATAGACTTGGTCGATGTGGAATGGGGCCTGCGGGCGATGGCTCGCGGCTATCGGAGTTTTATAAGTTTCGAGAAAATCATGAGTCATTCCTTGGGGAATGGAAGAATAAATGTATTGGGTCGTGTAATATCATTGCACAGTCCGTTTAGAAATTACTACATGGTGAGGAATTCTATCATTTTAGCGCGAAGGAAATATATTCCCGTATCGTGGAGGATATATTTCTTAAGAAGGGTCATTCCATTTTTTGTCATATTTGGTTTTTTTGCTGATAGAAAAATGTCCAGAATTCGCTTTATGGTCCGAGGGGCCATGGACGGTGTGTTGAATCGGGGGGGCCGATCTCCTCTGAATTGAATGTTCAGGATGTGCCTGGGAAACCGGACGCATTGCCGCCTTTCGGGAGAAAATGTTTCAATTTTGCAATGTGGGCAATAATGATCAATATCATAAAAAAAAATAAATCGGTCGATATAAATAAAAACGCCCTTTGTGTCATATTGCTGGTGTGTGCTCCACTTCTCCTGAAGTTTCCACTTCTGATCGGCCTGCTGATCGCCGATCCTGCGCTGCTCTATGCCGGGCTCCAGACCGGTCTGCATGCCGGTCCGCTAACCGGCTATCCGCCGATGCCGACCATCGACCCGAACATCGGTTTCACGAGTCATGCACTGGGGTATCGGGCGGCCGAGGATGTTCTGAGCGGACGCCTGCCGTGGTGGAATCCCTATGAGGGCGTGGGTATGCCCCTTGCCGGGGAAATGCAGTCGGCGGCGCTGTTCCCATTGACGTTATTGCTGGCGCTGCATAATGGCCAGTTGTACATGCATCTATGCTTGCAGATCATTGCGGGCCTTTCGACCTATGCAGTACTGCGCAAGATCGGATGCATGCGCTTCGGCGCGCTTGCCGCGGCCCTTGTATTCGAATTCGATGGCACATTCGCCTGGCTGGCCAATGCCGTTATCAATCCCATCGCCTTCCTGCCATTGACCCTCCTGGGCGTCGAAACGATACGGGAGCGGGTCGAGGCCGGACGCAGGGGAGGCGGCGCATGGGTCACGATCGGGCTCTCCGCTTCGCTCTATGCCGGCTTTCCCGAGGTCGCCTATCTGGACGGCCTGCTGGTCCTTGCCTGGACGTTGGTGCGGCTGGGTTCACTCGCGCGTCCGATGCGCTGGGCCTTCCTGCGCCGGATCGTCGTTTCTGGCCTGGCCGCACTGGCGATTTCCGCACTGATCCTCGTTCCGTTCGGCGACTATATGCTTGTTGCCAACACGGGGGGACACGCGAATGGTGGTTTCGCGTTCATCTCGCTGAGTCCGGCCTTCCTGTTCGCCCTGCTGGTGCCTTATGCCTTCGGCGGAATCTTCCAGATTCCGCAATATACGGAGTTCTGGTCATCGGTGGGGGGATACACAGGCTGCATTCTGCCTGTCCTTGCGCTGTGCGGCCTGGGAGGACAGGCGTTGCGCGGCGTGAGGGTCGCGCTGGGGCTGTGGATTGTCGTGACGATCGGCATCGCGTACGGCGCACCGGGGGCCGGCCTCCTTGCCCAGTTCTTCCCGGGGTTCAAGTTCGTGGCGCTCTACCGTTATTTGTCGCCGTCCTGGGAATTCTGCCTGTGCGTGCTCGCCGCATTCGGGTTGACGGACCTGGCACGAAACCACAGGTTCGCCCGGGTTACCGCCGCCTGCATTGCCGTTGCGGCCGTCTGCGTCGTGACCGCCTATGTGACGCATCGACATCATCTGCCCCTGGCGCGCAACAGGCTTGCGCTGGACAGCATCGTGTTTGCCGCGATCCTGCTGATCGGTACCGGCGTGCTGGCCTGGCTGCCCCTGACGGCGGCGACACGGTCACGCGGCATGGCGGGCGTGCTCGTCGCGGAAGTCGCCGTGCTGTTTGCCTTGCCGTCACTCAGTTCTCCGTCGCATGGCGCCATCGACCTGACAGGGGTACAGTACCTGCAGCAGCATCTCGGTTTTCAGCGTTTCGCGACATTCGGGCCGGTTCAACCCAACTATGGCAGCTATTTCGGGATTGCGTCCATCAACCACAACGATCTTCCGCTCCCCAGGGACTGGACGGATTACGTTGCCCGGCACCTCGATGCCAATGCGCCGTCGATCCTCTTCACAGGCTTCAGCCGGAACGATCCGAACGGTCCGTCCGCGGCGGACAATCTGGTGGTGAACGTCGAGGCCTATCGGAAGGCGGGCGTGCGATTTGTCCTGGTGCCTGCGGGATCACTGGACAGCCCGGGCTTCGCATCGTTCAAGCACTATGCCGCAGCCGATCATGGCGTGCGGGAAGCATTCGGAAACGGCGTGATGCGGATTTTCGAACTGCCCGATCCGACACCCTATGCCGCGGCACCCGGCTGTGTGCTGACGCCTCGTTCCCGCGATCTCATGGACGTCGATTGCACCGGACCGTCGCAACTGACCCGCCTGGAAATGTACATGGAGGGCTGGCACGCGTCCGTCGACGGCAACCCGGTGCCGATCAGCCGGACGGGCGAGATTTTTCAGCAGATACCGGTTCGACAGGGTCGTTCCGTCGTGACGTTCCGCTTTGTGCCACCCCATATCCAGTGGGCGTTTTTCGCCTTCATTGTCGGCTGGATCCTTTTCGCGATCGACCTTCTGGGAGGGAAGGAGCGCACGGCAAGGAAAATCCTGTAGGTCCGGGCGTCGGCGGCCCGTCGGGGGGCGCCGATGCCCGGCAGGGGACGGGCCTTGCCTTACGGCAGGTATGTCGTCAGCGCGACGCGCTGGTTTCGCGTACTGCCCCATGCATCGAAATTTTCGACGGACGCCAGTAAGCCGCGCGTTTCCGCGTCAATCGATTCGACAAAGTCCACAACCGGCAGTGCAGTCGCCAGCGGATCGGCAACAAGGCCGATCTCGGCGCAAAGATTACGGAATGTCAGCGCGAACTGTTCGATGCCGTCCGTGATCTCCGTCGAAATTCGGGCATGGCCATCAATGGCAATTCGCCCGGAATCCTCGATGATGGCGACATCCTTTCCAATCGCATCCTGGTAGCCGATGACGGCGTCATGGGGTGCCGAGAAGAACAGTTCGACGGCGACACGATTGGCATAAACGGCGGTTACCCGTTCCGGGCCGATTGATTCGCGCGACAGCAGGGCGTCCATCCTCAGTCTTTGCCGCCGCCGCCGGCAATCATCCGATTCGTTCAGGCACAGGTAGTAGCCGAACAGTTCGACCTGCATCAGCTTGCCGAGGGCGAGGTCGAAGGCATCCTGCGTCGTTCCGTTCCAGCCCACATCGACCATGGCGACGCGCATGCCCGGTTCAACGCCCACCTGTTTGAGGTAGTTGAGGAGGCCGCGCCGGTTGCGACGGCATACCTGCAGGATGTCTCCGCGGAAGGCGCCCACGAAATCCCGGATGCGGCTGATATTGTCATTGCTGATGACGATTCCGGCTCCGAGGCCGAGGTCATCCATCACCCGGTCGGCCGGTGGCGTGACGCCCAGCCGCTCCAGCACCTCGATCGGCCGCAATCCATGTGCGCCCGCAAGGAAGAATTCCATCTGCGTATTGAAGTTGGACTCGTCGGTGGCGGCGAGCGTAAAGGCGACGCGCGAGCCCATGAAATAGGTGAAACGCGGCAAGGTCCCCGCGGGCATCGTGCGGGCGAGGCGTTCAAGAACATATCCGTCTCGCGATACGAACAGCACGATGTCGATCTTGTCCTGCGCTGATTTGCGGACAATCCAGTCGAGGAAGCCCACTGCCGCCGGCCCGCCGAAACGAAACCCGAGTTCGGTAAACGATCCCGGCGGCGGCCGATCGGCGATCGAGCGGATGAGGCTGCCGGCGATCGATGCCGACGGGGGAAAGCGACTGGATTTCTGCTGTCGTGTGGGATCGACGTAATGATAGGCGGACAGGCCTTTTTGCCTGGCCCGTTCCACGTCCGACAGCGGATTGTCCCCGATATGCAGGATGCGCCCCGGGTCTATGCCGAGTTCCTGTGACACCCGGTCGAACAGTTCACCGGTATCGCGCTTGGTTGCGTTTCGCTCCGACGAAATGAAGGTCGCGCTGGGCTGCAGCCGGTGCTTGTGGAAAAGATCGTCGAAGAAGGCTTGCGGCAGGTACATATCCGACGTGATGACGACGGGTTTATCGGCGATCGTCTGCCTGAACACGTCCATGAGATCGGGATTGGGCAGCGTCAGGGCGAGTTCGAGCTGGTACTCGGCATCGCGCAGCACGGATGCCGGCACCGACACGGAATCGAAGCACGCATAGATGCCGTCGAGCGTGATTTCCTTCTGTCCGTTCTCCCGCATGCGCTGGAACGCCCGTACCTGCGCTTCCTGGCGCAGGCGGCGGAAGGAGGCGATGCCGAATTTCTCGCCGATGATGTCGAAGAGGTCTTCCGGATCGGCAAGCGGGCGGACGAACAGCGTATCGAACACATCGAAAGAGACGGCGTCGGCTCGTGCGATGGACTGCTTCAGGTGGGACACCATAACTATTCCGCAAAAAATTATAGAAAAATCGAATTAAAGCGAGTCGGTTTCATGAAAGCGAAAAATAAAAATCATTGGGTCCCAAATTGGGATTGTAGAAAGGATCGTGCATCAGGAAATGTGGATTTTTATAATAAAGCCGATTTTTTTCCTGATCGAGGCGTCGCCGTTTTTCTTTGTTTTTGTTGTCATTTCCTCGGCTTAGAGATTCATAATGGAAAAGCTCAGCGCCAGGACACACCACATTATAGAAGCCGTGTTCTACCAGACGGAAACACAGATCGACGTCGTTATAGGCGATCGGGAAGGACTCGTCGAACCCGCCGACAGCATCAAATTTCGTTCGCTCGATCATGAGGCAGGCTCCGGTCACGGCGATCCAGTCATATTCGAGCAAATTGCGGGCGAAATAGCCCGGAGTGTATGCGTCGGCAGACCAAAAGGCGTGATTGGGACCATCCGCCAGATTCAGGACGCCACTATGCTGGATTTTCCGGCTGTCTGGATACAACAGCTTGGCACCGACAGCGCCGACATGCGTAAGTTGCGCATATCCGGCCATCCGTCCGATCCAGTCAGGTGAGATCACCTGAGTGTCGTCGTTCAGGAACAGCAATAGGCTGCCCTTCGCATCGCCGACGCCGATATTGTTGATCTCGGAATAGTTGAACGGTGCGTCATGCCTTATCACCCGCACGTTCGGGTTGGCGTGAAGGGAGTCCAGGTAATTCACCGTTGCCGCGTCGGTTGAACCATTATCAAGCAGGACGATTTCGAAGTTTCGGTAATGCGAATGTCCAAAAATGGAATCGAGACAGTTTTTCAATACGGTCCCGTTGTTCTTGGTGGGAATGATGATGGATACCAGCGGGGTTCCCTGCACGTCATAATTGACGCGGAAATATCCCGCCAGTTGCGGGACGGCTTCGATCGTTCCCTTCAGTCCACGACGTTCGAGCGCCGCCATGCGGGCGCGACGGCCCGCGTCGACCGCATAAGGCTTCGCATTCAAATCTGAAGCCACTGATTGCGGGATGATACGCCAGTGATAGAGCACCTTCGGCACGTGAGAGATGCGTTTGGCCGCTTCCGTCACGCGCAGGACGAAATCCCAATCCTGACTTCCGTCGAATTCCGATCGCAGATCGCCCACCGTTTCGAGCAGCGCGCGGCGCACGCACGACACGTGACACGTGTACATCGTGCTCATCAGCGTATCGGGCGACCAGTCGGGCTTGAAGAACGGCTGGCTGAAACGCCCGTCCGGCTCGATCTTGTCCTCGTCGCTGTAGACGTAGTCGGGATCTTCCGCGTCGATGCATTTCGCCAGTTCGAACAGGCAGTCGTCGGTCAGTTCGTCGTCGTGATCGAGGAACACGATGTAGTCGCCGCCGGCTTCGGCCAGCCCCCGATTGGTCGCACCCGATATTCCCATGTTGCTTTCCAGCAGAATGGTCCTGATCCGGGGATCGACGAGCTTCGACGCATTGTCGCGCACGGATTGCTGCGGACTCTTGTCGTCGACGAGGATCAGTTCCCAGTGCGGATACCATTGCGCCAGGACGGAGCCCACCATTCGCTGGAACAGATCGTCCGGCGTGTTGTACAGCGGCACGACGATCGAGAATGCGGGGCGCTTCGCCAGGCGCGCGATCTGCGCGTCCAGATTGTCGGGGCGCCGCCGGGGTACGAAGACGTAGCCCGACGGGTCGGAGGCGAGCCGATAGGTGCCTTGCGGCATCCCGTTCGGCAGTGCGGTGCCGGATGATGCCGGCCAGGGCTGATAGGCGATGTGCGGGCAGGACGGGTCGCCTGGCGTCTCGCTGAAGACGGCGTGCTGTACCGCGCGCGCGCGGCGGAAACGGAGTCGCGCGGGCATCCGATGGGGCGTCATGGCCCACCACACCGCCTTGGCACCGCGCCGCAACTGGTGACGCACACGGGGCGAAAGGCGCGACCCCACGTCCCGGGCGACCTTCGTGGCGCGCCAGGTCGTGCTGGCCCGGATCTGCGCGACCTCGGTATTCGTCAGCGCCAGCACGTTCTGGACGCTGGAAAGATCCCGTTGGGTAATGGACAGTTCGCCTTGAACCGACGACAGGTCGGTACGCAGGCGCTCGTCCTCCTGGTCACGGGCATCCAACTGCTGGTTCAGGTCGTCGATATTCGCGGAAAGATCCTTCTGGATGCTGTCGCGTTCGTGCTGGATCGACGACAGATCCGCGCGCAGCCGCTCTTCGTCCTGGGCACGGGTCGCCAGTTGCTGATGCAAGGCGCCGATTTCGGCATTCAGTTCCCTGTGGGCCCGTTCCAGCACGTACTGGGTCGAAACGGCGGCGCCCAGCCGTGAGTAGGCTTCGCGTATCGCCACGCGGGCCTCGGTGCCGCTCTCCAGCAGCGGGCGCAATCCGGGCGGCACGCGCGAACCCGGACAGAGTACGCCCAGCCCGTGCCCGTGAAAGAATTCAAATGACGGGTGTCTGGCGCGCAGTTCCTCCCACAGGCGCCAGACCCCGAAATCGCCTTCCCGAACGTTGATGTCGTGGAACAGCACCACGCCGTGTTCGGACATTTTCGGCAGCCAGGTCGTATAGTCCTCGAGGACATCTTCGTAGCGGTGTCGTCCGTCGATGTGCAGGAGATCGATCTCGCCGTCCGTGAAATGGACGAGCGCATCGTGGAAATACGCGCGGATGAGTCGCGAGAATCCCGCATAATGCTGCCCCTGAAGGCCGGACAGGGTGTTGAATACCTGTTCGCCGTAAAAGCCGGCGTGCTCGTCCCCCGCCCAGGTATCGACCGCATAGCACCGTGTCGGCAGCCTGAGCCGCTGGACCGCCTGGCAGAACGCGAGGAACGAGAACCCGGCATGCGTCCCCAGTTCGACGAAGACGGCCGGCTGAACCTTCTCCATCAGCCAGAACGCGAACGGTGCGTGCTCCAGCCATGCCGATTCCAGGATATGCTGTGGTGCCCAGAAGGAGGCCGGACCAACACATGGAACAGATGTGTCCATTCCCCCTTCGTGATCGGGTGCGGAGACATTTTCTGGATGATTAGACACTGGCTTTCTCACAGTAAGAACGCTATGACCCGCGCCGGGTTTCCAGAGACCGGATCGTCTGTTTTTTGTGTCCTACGCGGCGGTGGGCGCGGCTTCAAGGATTGTGTCGCGCCTTTATTCCCTGGAACGGCCCCGGCGCCGACTTCATGATCGGCATCCGGCCGGGTCTCTGTTTCTTTTGGCATGAGGATGGAAGTGGCAGGTTATCAGACGATACCCAGCATTCGCGACATGGCTGGCGAGGCATTTGACGTGGATGAGTGCAGGATTGCCGTCCTGGTGCCATGCCATAACGAGGAACTGGCCATCGCCCAGGTCGTGCACGATTTTCGCACGGCACTGCCGGGCGCGGTCATCTATGTCTACGACAACAACTCCACCGACCGGACGGTGGACGTCGCCGCGGCGGCCGGGGCGGTGGTGCGGACGGAACGCCTGCAGGGCAAGGGGTATGTCGTCCGGCGCATGTTCGCCGATATCGAGGCCGATTTCTATGTGATGGTCGATGGCGACGCCACCTACGATGCCGCGGCCGCGCCGGCCATGCTGGCCATGGCGCGCGACGAAGGGCTGGACATGGTCAACGGCGCCCGCGTGACGGATCGGGAGGCCGCCTATCGGCGGGGCCATGTGCTGGGCAACAAGGTCCTGACCGGCCTGGTCACGGCGGTCTTCGGCCATCGGCTTTCGGATATGCTGTCGGGCTACCGGGTCTTTTCCCGGCGCTTCGTCAAATCCTTTCCCGCCCTTTCGGCCGGTTTCGAGACCGAGACCGAACTGACGGTGCATGCGCTGGAACTCAGCATGCCGATCGGCGAAGTGGCGACGCAGTATGTCGAACGCCCCGAGGGCACGGTTTCCAAGCTGCGGACCTATCGGGACGGGATCAGGATCCTGCGGACCATCGTCAATCTGGTGAAGCAGGAGCGCCCGTTGCAGTTCTTCGTCACGCTCGGGGCGCTGCTGTTCCTGCTGGGCCTGGGGACCGGCGTGCCCGTCGTGCTGGAATTCCTGCGCACGGGACTGGTGCCCCGGCTGCCGACGGCCGTGCTGGCGACCGGGTGCATGATGCTGGCGGGACTGGCGCTGACCTGCGGCCTGATCCTGGACAGCGTGACCCTGGCGCGGCGGGAGGTGAAGCGGCTGGCCTATCTGGCGCTGCCGCCGCCGGCGCGGACGGCGCCCTGAACCGGGCGGCCGATCCGGCGGGGGAACTTGCAAGCCAGTCGAAGCGTTTGATTTCACGGAACGTTTTATGGAGTTGTGATGATGTTGAAGCTGGCGCTGCTTTTTCTGGTGATTTCGATCGTGGCCGGAGTGTTCGGGTTTAGCGGTATTTCGGCCGCGTCGGCGGGAATTGCGAAGATCCTGTTTTTCATCTTCATCCTGGCCTTCGTCATCTTCCTGCTGATCGCGCTGCTGACGGCCAAGGCGATCCTGTGATCGCCCCAGCCGGTTCGGGCATCGCCGGTTCCGGCCCTACTGGTTTTTGTCCTTCTGGATAAAGGAGGGCAGGAACGGATTGTCGGTCTGCATCGAAGCCTTCGACGGCAGGCTGGTGGCGTTCCACCCGCCGCCCAGCGCCTGCACCAGCGCCACGGAATCGACCATGCGCTGCTGCTGGATGGACAGGGCGGATTCGGCATTGCTGAGGGCCGTGGTCTCGTTGGTGATGACCGTGGTGTAGATCTGGGTTCCGGCCTCGTACTGGTTCAGTGAGACCTGGACGGCCTGGTTGGCGAAATCCAGGGCGATCTGCTGCTGGGTTGCCTGCTGTTCAAGGATGCGCAGGTTGGACAGATTGTCCTCGGTATTCTGCAGGGCCGTCAGCACGGTCTGGCGGTAGGTCGCGACGGCGCTGTCGTACTGGGCGTTGGCGCCGTGCACCGCCGCCATGCGGGACCCGCCCTGGAACAGGACTTCCGAGGCCGAGGCGCCGAGCGACCAGATCCGGTTGACCACCTGGACCAGTTGCCCGATGGGGTCGCCGCTGTAGGAATAGTCGGCCGTCAGCGTGACGTCGGGGAAGAACGCCGCCATGTCGGCGCCGATCTGGGCGTTGTACTGTTCCATGGCCCGTTCGGCGGCGGCCACGTCGGGGCGGCGCTGCAGCAGGTCGGCGGGGACCCCGACCGGAATGGCGGGGATCTGGCGGGGCAGCGTGCCGGGCGTGATCGTCAGGTCGGCGGGCGGACGGCCCATCAGCACCGCGATGGCGTGTTCGTACTGCGCGCGGGCGATGCCGGCCTGGATCAGCGTGGCACGATTCTGTTCAAGCTGGGTGCGGGCCTGCATCACCGCCGTCGGATCGGCGGTGCCGGCCTCGTACTGGTTCTGCGTGATCTGCAGCGCCTGGGTGTTGAAATCCACGTAGCGGCGCAGCAGCTCCTGCAGCGAATCCTGGTAGCGCAGGTTGAAATAGGCCGTGGCGAGCTGCGCCTGGTAGGACAGGGTGGCATTCGCCAGGTCGGCGGCGCTGGCCTGGGCCTCGGTCACCTGGCTTTGGATATTGCGGCGGATGCGGCCCCACAGATCCAGGTCCCAGCTTGCGCTGGGGCCCATCGAATAGGTCGTCTCGGTCGTGTTGGTCGCCGCCCCCCCGTAGCTGACCAGGCTGCCGGTGGACGCCGAGCGCGAGCCACGCCCCTGGCTGTTGCGGTTGAACCCCAGGCTGCCGCTGAGGGTGGGAAAAAGCTGTGCCCGCACGCTGTCGATCATGGCGCGGGCCTGGCGGTAGTTGGCCTCGTACATCCGCACGTTCTGGTTCGAGATCGCGACCTGCGATTCCAGTCGGTTCAGGACGGGATCGTTATAGATCGTCCACCAGGCGCCCTTGGGCAGTTCGGCCATGGCGGGCCGGGCGCGTTCCCAGCCTGCGGCCGGGGTCAGTTCCTTGAAGCGGGCCGAAACCGGGGCGGCGGGGCGGTGGTAGGATGGCCCGACCATGCAGCCGGCCAGCGCCAGCGGTGCCAGAATGCCGCCCAGATGCAGGGCGCCCCGGCGGGACATCAGGGAAAATGGCGAAGTCATCCGGTTCAGGCATCCTGTTGGGAGAGTGGATCGCGCCTGCCCGTCAGGGCGCGGGCGGCGGAGAGGTATCGGCCCCGGCACCACCTGCCGAAGCGGTCGAGATAGAGATAGACGACCGGGGTGGTGTACAGCGTCAGCGCCTGGCTGACGACCAGGCCGCCGACGATGGCGATACCCAGCGGGCGCCGCAGTTCCGCCCCGTAGCCATGGCCCAGGATCAGCGGCAGCGCCCCCAGGGCGGCGGCCAGCGTCGTCATCATGATCGGGCGGAAGCGCAGCAGGCACGCGGTGCGGATGGCATCGCCCGGGCTGTGGCCGTCGCGTTCGGCCTCGATGGCGAAATCGACCAGCATGATCGCGTTCTTCTTCACGATGCCGATCAGCAGGATCATCCCGATCATCGCGATCAGCGAGAAATCCTCGCCCGTCAGGTCCAGCGCCAGCAGCGCGC
The DNA here is from genome assembly GCF_000021325.1 of Gluconacetobacter diazotrophicus PA1 5. Taxonomy (GTDB): domain Bacteria; phylum Pseudomonadota; class Alphaproteobacteria; order Acetobacterales; family Acetobacteraceae; genus Gluconacetobacter; species Gluconacetobacter diazotrophicus. The sequence continues at coordinate 3,281,873 of NC_011365.1, forward strand.
CCACCCCGGCCGAGGGCAGGGTGGACAGGATGGTCAGCGGGTGGACGTAGCTTTCGTACAGGATGCCCAGCACCATGTAGACCGCGGCCAGGGCGGCCAGGATCAGCACCGGTTCGTTATTGACCGATTTCTGGAACTGGCCCGCATTGCCGGCGAAGCTGCCATGGATGGTGGGGGGCACGTGCAGGCGCACCATCTCGGTGTCCACGATCTGGACCGCCTGGTCCAGCGACACGCCGGTCGCGAGATTGAACGAAATCGTCGCCGCGACCGACTGGCCCTGGTGGTTGACCGAGAGCGGCGTGAGCTGCGGCGTGATGCGCGAGACGATGTCCAGCGGCACCATGGTTTCCGAATTGGTCGAGACCGCCGAGCCGCTCGAGGCCGAATTGCCGCCGGCCAGGCTGTTGGCGATCTGGTTGCGGAAGGACTGGCTGCTGAGGCCGGCGGCGGTGCTGGCGCTGGCCGCGCTGGAGACGCGGATGGTATTCGACTGCGTGCCGCCGCTCGCGGTTCCGCCGGCGGTGCTGACCCAGACCTGCTTCAGGCTGTCGGGATTTTCCCAGAAGCGGGGTTCGACCTCCATCACCACGCGATACTGGTTCAGCGCGTTGAAGATGACCGATGCCGCGCGCTGGCCGTACGCGTCATAGAGCGTGTTGGACACGAGCTGCGGCGTGATCAGGGTCCGCGCCGAGGTTTCGCGGTCCAGCGCGACGTTCAGGGCCGAGCCGCCCTGCTGGATGTCCGACGAGATGTCGGCCAGTTGCGGATGCTTCTGCAGCGCCGCCACCAGCTTCGGCGTCCATTCGTACAGCTCGCCCGGCGAATCGGATTCCAGCGTGTACTGATAGGCCGCGTTGCTCTGGCGCGCGCCCATGCGCAGCGTGCCCGGCGCCATGGCGTAGAAATGCGCGCCGACCATGTTGCGCAGGCGCCGGCCGATGCGCGCGATCGTGGTGCTGGGCGGGTCGCCGCGCTGGGACTTGTCCTTCAGCACCACGAACAGGTTGGCCTGGTTGGCCGAACCGCGCCCGCCCATGAAGCCGGTCACGCTGACGACGTCGCGGTCCTTCATGATCGCGCGCTGGGTCTCGTCGATCTTCTGGGTCATGGCCTGGAAGGAAATCGACTGGTCCCCCATCAGGCGCCCCATCAGCAGGCCGGTGTCGCTGTCGGGAAAGAAGCCCTTGGGCATGTGGATGAACAGCGCGACCATCAGCGCGATGGTGCAGGGCAGGGACAGCAGCACCAGGCGCGGATAGGCCAGCGCGCCGTCCAGCGTGCGGGCATATCCGTTCTGCAGCGCGTGGAGCATGCGTTCCAGCACCATGGCGACGCGGGCCCATAGTCCGGTCGCCGGTTCCGCGGGCGCCGTCGTGTCGCCGCCCAGCACCTGCGCCGCCATCATCGGGGTCAGGGTCAGCGACAGCACCATGGAGACGAGGATCGTGATCGACACCGTCATCGCGAATTCATGGAACAGCCGCCCCGCCACGCCGCCCATCAGCAGGATGGGCAGGAAGACCGCGACCAGCGACATCGAGATCGAGAAGACGGTGAACGCCACTTCCTGCGCGCCCTGCAGGGTGGCCTGCCGCCGGTCCATGCCGGATTCCAGGTGGCGGCTGATGTTCTCGATCACCACGATGGCGTCGTCGACCACGAAGCCGGTGGAGACCGTGAGCGCCATCAGCGACAGGTTGTCCAGCGAATAGCCCAGCAGCTTCATCGCCCCGAAGGTGGCGATGATCGATGTCGGCACCACGATGGCGGGGATCAGCGTGGTGCGGCCCGACCGCAGGAACACCAGCACCACCAGCACCACCAGCACGACCGAGATCACGAGCGTGTACTGCGTGTCGGCCAGGGCGGCGCGGATGGTGATGGAGCGGTCCAGGATGCTGTGAAGCTGGACGCTGGGCGGCAGGGCGGCGCGCAGGGCCGGGATTTCCGCGTTGATCTGGTCGATCGTGTGGATCACGTTCGCGCCGGACTGGGCGAAGATGATCGCCAGCACCGCCTGCTGGCGGTTGTAATAGCCGGCATTGCGCACGTCCTCGACCCCGTCATTGACCTGGGCGATGTCGGCCAGGCGGACCGGCCGGCTGTTGTGATAGGCGATGATCAGGTCGCGATAGGCCTGGGCGCTGCGGGCCTGGTCGTTGGTATCCAGCGTGTAGCGCACGCCGTTCTGGTCGATGAAGCCCTTGGGCGTATGGGCGTTGGCCGACGCCAGGGCGGCGCGCACGTCCTCGAACCCGATGCCGAACTTATAGAGCGGCAGGGGATTCATCTCGACCCGCACCGCGGGCAGGGAACTGCCCCCGACCTCGACCTCGCCCACGCCGCGGATCTGCGACAGGTGCTGCTGCAGGACGTTGGTCGTCATGTCGTACAATTGCGGCATCGTGGCCGTGCGGGACGTCAGCGCCAGGATCATGATCGGCGCGCCGTTGGGGTTCGCCTTGAAATAGCTGGGATTCTGGCGCAGCGACGATGGCAGGTCGGCGCGCGCGGCCTGCAATGCGGCCTCGACATCGCGGGCGGCGCCGTTGATGTCGCGGTCCAGCGAGAATTGCAGCGTGATCCGCACCTGGTTCTGCGTGGACTGGGACGTCATCTCGGTCAGGTCGGCGATCGCGCCCAGCCGGCGTTCCAGCGGGGCCGCCACCGAACTGGCGATTTCCTCGGGCGATCCGCCGGCCTGTCGGGCCTGGACCTGGATCACCGGGAAATCGACGTTCGGCAGGTCCGCGACCGGCAGCGCCTGGTAGCCGATGACGCCCGCCAGCAGCAGCGCCACGGTCAGGAGCGTGGTCGCCACCGGTCGCAGGACGAAGAGGCGGACTGGGTTCATGTCGCCGTCCGGGGCGGGGCGACATCGGCGTCAGTGCGGCCGAAGCGGCGGCGCAGGCGCAGGCTGATCCGGTCCATCAGCAGGTAGATGACCGGCGTGGTGAACAGGGTCAGCAACTGGCTGACCATCAGCCCGCCGACGATGGCGATGCCCAGCGGACGGCGCAGTTCCGAACCGGTGCCGGTGCCGATCATCATCGGCAGCGCGCCCAGCATGGCGGCCAGCGTCGTCATCAGGATCGGGCGGAAGCGCAGCAGGGCGGCGTGATGGATGGCGTGCATGGGCTCCATCCCCTCGACCCGTTCGGCTTCCAGCGCGAAGTCGATCATCATGATCGCGTTCTTCTTCACGATGCCGATCAGCAGCACCAGGCCGATGATGCCCATCACGTCCAGTCCCGCGCCGCTGAGCTGCAGGGCCAGCAGCGCGCCGATGCCCGCCGACGGCAGGGTCGAGAGGATGGTGATCGGGTGGATGAAGCTCTCGTACAGGATGCCCAGCACGATATAGACCGCGACCAGCGCCGCCAGGACCAGCCACAATTCGTTGCCCAGGCTGTTGCGGAAGGCCGCCGCCGTGCCCTGGAACGAGGTCTGGAAGCTGGCGGGCAGGTGCAGCGACTGTTCCACCCGTTCGATTGCGTTCGTCGCCTCGCCCAGCGAATAGCCGGGCGACACGTTGAACGAGATGGTGGTGGCCGGGAACTGGCCGACATGCGTGATCAGCAGCGGCGCCGTGCCCCGCGTCACCGTCGTGACCGAGCGCAGCGGCACCAGGCCCGAGGTGGGTGCGCGGGTCGGGCCCGAGGTGCTGCTGCCCGAATTGCCGCTGATGCCGGGCAGGTACAGCTTGTCCAGCGAGGTCAGGCTTTTCTGGAAGGCGGGATCGGCCTCCATGATCACGCGATACTGGTTGGATTGCGTGTAGATGGTCGAGATCTGGCGCTGGCCGAACGAATCATACAGCACGTTGTCGATCGTCTGCGGCGTGATCGAGTACCGGGCGCCGGTCGTGCGGTCCAGGGTCACGTGGGCGATCAGCCCTTCGGCCTGCAGGTCGGACGTGACGTCGGCCAGGGCGGGTTCCTTCTGCAGGGCGGCGACGACGGTGGGCACCCAGGTGCGGAACTGGTCGTAGTCCGGGTTTTCCAGCAGGAACTGGTACTGGGTCGCGGCCACGGTGGTGTCCAGCGACAGGTCCTGCACCGGCTGCAGGTACAGGCTGGCGCCGGGGATGTCCGCGACCTCCTGCTGGATGCGGGCGGAGATCTGGCTGGCGGTTTCCGACCGGTCGTCGTGCGGGCGCAGGTTGATCAGGAACCGGCCCTGGTTCAGCGTCATGTTCTGGCCGTCGACGCCGATGAAGGACGACATGCTGACGACGTCGGGGTCCTGGAGGATGCGGTCGCCCAATGCCTGCTGGTGGGTCGACATGGCATCGAAGGACGTCGACTGCGCCATGACCGAGATGCCCTGGACCACGCCCGTGTCCTGCACCGGAAAGAAGCCCTTGGGGATGAACCAGGCCAGCACGCCGGTCAGCACCAGGGTGCAGACGAAGACCAGCAGGGTCAGCGGCTGGTGGCGCAGCACCACGGTCAGCGCGCGGCCATAGGCCGCGATCACCGATTCGGTCCAGCGTTCGACCGTGGCCGACCACCCCTTGGCGTCCGGCCCGTGCGGCCGTTCACTGAGCAGCCGCGCGCACATCATCGGCACCAGCGTCAGCGACACGACGGCGGACAGGATGATCGTCACCGACAGGGTGATGGCGAATTCATGGAACAGCCGCCCCACGACGTCGCCCATGAACAGGAGCGGGATCAGCACCGCGATCAGCGACACGGTCAGTGAGATGATGGTGAAGCCGATTTCGCCGGAACCCTTGAGGGATGCGGTCATGCGGTCGTCGCCGGCCTCGATGTAGCGGGAGATGTTCTCGATCATGACGATGGCGTCGTCCACGACGAAGCCGGTCGCGATCGTCAGCGACATCAGCGACAAATTGTCCAGCGAGAACCCCAGCAGGTACATCGCGGCCAGCGTGCCGACCAGCGACAGCGGAACCGACAGGCTGGGGATGATCGTCGCGGGGACGTTGCGCAGGAAGACGAAGATAACCGCGACCACCAGCGCCATCGCCAGCACCAGTTCGAATTCCACGTCGGCGACCGAAGCGCGGATGGTCGTCGTCCGGTCGGTCAGGGGGGTGATCGAGATTCCGGGCGGCAGCGCCTGCTGCAGTTGCGGCAGGGCGTACTTGATGTTGTCCACCACGGCGATGACGTTGGCGCCGGGCTGGCGCTGGACGTTCAGCACCAGAGCCGGGGTGCGGTTGGACCACGCGGCAAGCTGGGTGTTTTCCGGCCCCTGGACGACGGTGGCGACGTCGCGGATGCGCACCGGCCCGCTGTCCTGGTAGGCGATGACCTGATTCAGGAGCTGGTCCACGCCGGAAATCTGGCCGTCCACCCGCAGGGTGGAGGCGCGCTGCGCGCCGTCGAACGTGCCGGTGGGCGAGTTGACGTTGACGTTGCCGATCGTGGTGCGCAGCGTGTCCATGTCCACGCCGAACGAGGTCAGCTTCGGCACGTTGACCCGCACGCGGATCGCCTTGCGGTTGCCGCCCGACAGCGTCACCAGCCCGACGCCGGAAATCTGGCTGATCTTCTGTGCCAGGCGGGTATAGACGTAATCCTCGACCTCGGTCAGCGGCAGGGTCTTCGAGGTGATGCCCAGCGTGAGCACGGGCGTGTCGGCCGGGTTGACCTTGGCGTAGATCGGTGGCGCCGGCAGATCGGTGGGCAGCAGCATCTGCGCCTCGTTGATCGCGGCCTGCACCTCCTGCTCCGCCACGTCCATCGACATCGACAGCCCGAAGCGCAGGGTGACGACCGAGGCCCCCCCCGACGATTGCGACGTCATCTGGTCCAGGCCCGGCATCTGTCCGAACTGGGTTTCCAGCGGCGCGGTCACCGACGTGGCCATGACGTCGGGCCCGGCCCCCGGATAGAAGGTCTGGACCGTGATGGTCGGATATTCGACCTGCGGCAGGGCCGAGACCGGCAGGAAGTGATAGCCCAGCAGCCCCGCCAGCATGATGGCCAGCATCAGCAGCGTGGTCGCGACCGGGCGTTCGATGAACAGGCGGGAGGGATTCACGCACGGCTCTCCGGCAGGGGAAGACGGATCGGGGGATTGGCCGGGTTCATGGCCGAGGGGGTCATTGCCGACCCTGGGCGCCCGAACGGGACCCGTTGTCCGTGCCCGCCTTGGTATCGGCGCCCGTCTTGGTGTCGGCCGCCGCCGGGATGGTGACCTTCGACCCCGCATGCAGGCGGTCGGTGCCGTCGGTCACGACCACGTCGCCATCCTTCAGGCCCGAGGCCGCGACCACCACGTCGCCATGGGTGGCGCCGGTCTTGATGTCGCGGACCTCGACCGTGTTGTCGGGCTTGACGACATAGGTGAACGGTCCGTTGGGCCCGGTCTGGACCGCGTTGGTCGGCACCAGCAGCACGTTATGCTGGGTGTTGACCAGCAGGTGGGCGTTGACGAACTGGTTCGGGAACAGGGTTTCGTCCTGGTTGGTGAAGATCGAGCGCAGGCGCACCGTGCCGGTCGAGGTGTCGATCTGGCTGTCCAGCACGCTGACCGTGCCGTCGGCGATCTTGCGCGTGTTGGTGCTGTCCCAGGCCGCGACCGGCAGGGCGATGCCGGTGCGCAGCCGCTCGGCCACCGCGCCCAGTTCGGTTTCGGGCAGGGTGAAGATGACCGAAATCGGCTGCATTTGCGTCAGGATGACCAGCCCGTTGGTCTGCCCGGCGGTCACGTAGTTGCCCATGTCCACCTGGCGGATGCCGACGCGCCCGTCCACGGGGGCGATGACGTGGCAGTACACGAGCTGCAGTTTTTCGTTGTCGACCATGGCCTGGTCGACCTTCACGGTGCCTTCGAGCTGCGCGACCTTGTATTGCTGGTCCTGGGCGGTCTGGGTCGCGATACTGTTCTGGCGGACCAGGCGCTGGTAGCGGTCGTTGTCCACCCGCGCCTGCTGGAGCTGCGCGATGTCCGAGGCCAGCTGGCCCTGGTACTGCGCCAGCGCCACCTCGTACGGCCGGGTATCGATCAGCGCCAGCAGGTCGCCCTTCTTCACGTGCTGGCCCTCGGTGAACAGGACCTGCATCAGGTAGCCGTCGACGCGGGGCTGTACCGTGACGTTCGTGATCGGCACCACGGTGCCCAGTTCGGTCAGTTCGATCGGCATGTCGCCGGGATGGACCGTCGCCACGGCAACGGGCTGCGCGTCCCCGACCGCCTGGTGGCCGTGGCGGCCGCTGCCGCCGGTGGCGTCGGTATGCGGCCGCAGGAACGCCGCCGCGATCACCGCCGCGCCGACCAGCGCCGTTCCCCAGAGAAGCAGACGGCGACGTGATCCGCCCCGGGGCCCGCCCTGCCGTCCGGCTGCCTCATGCGCGGGCGCTTCGGAAGGGTCGCGTGTCGGTTTGTCCATGGTCGTCGGGTCTTCCTCAATCCAGTTGGCGTCGGGCGCGTCGTGCCGCGTGAGCGGCTTCGGGGGCAGTGTTAGCATCTGCGTCGGGAATTGACGTTAAATCCTGCTTATAATCGGTGTAAAAATGTAACAGTCCTGCCGCCCGCCGCCAGCGGGGGACCGGGCTGGGATGCGGCCTGGGGCCATCCTTTTTCCCGTTCCGCGTGGTATCGTCCTGCCTCGGGGGACGTGCGGCGGCGCCTGGCTCCGGAACCCGGGGCGCGTCCCGTTCGTTCTGCCCCCGAAGGCGTGGGATGGCCCTAAGGCTGCCATCATTACAGTGGCATCCTGCCTGGCAGCGCTATCCCGATTAAGGAGGAAGATATGACCGAATCCACCAGCGATACCTTCGTCGAAAAGGCCAAGGGCGTGGTCGAGGAAGGCACGGGGCGGGTGAAGGACGCGGCCGGCGGCCTGACCGGCGACGTGGGAATGCAGGCCGAAGGCAAGGCCGACCAGCTGGCCGGCATGGCCCGGCAGGAATTCGCCGAACTGTATGAGGAAGGCGAGGGCAAGCTGGAACAGGCGGTGCTGTTCGTCCAGGACCGGCCGCTGGTGTCGATCGGCATCGCGGCGGCGGTGGGCCTGCTGATGGGACTGATCTTCGCCCCGCGCCGCAAGGCGAAGGGCTGATTTCGGCCGGTCGAGTCGCATGACGGGCAAGATTTTTCCGTTTGAAAGGACTCGGCGTGGAATCAGCATCTTGCGCAACATGGCGTAAAGGTGGTTTCCATCCTTACTGGACGTGATTCGGCGTGCGAATCGGGCGGTGGCGCCCGATCCGCCCCGGTTCAGGATGGGGTGGATGCCGGATTACACACGCGAGATGCAGCATGGCGGCCGGGTCGCCGGGGTGGACGAAGTCGGTCGCGGGCCGCTGGCGGGGCCGGTGGTGGCCGCCGCGGTGATGTTCGATTCGGGCGTGCCCCGGCGCCTTGCCACCCAGCTTGACGATTCGAAGAAGCTGACCGAAGCGGCGCGGCTGCGGGCCTATGCCGCGCTGCATGCGGCGCGGGGGGTGCATATCGCGGTCGCCGCGGCCTCGGTTTCCGAAATCGCGCGGCTGAATATCCTGCGTGCCGCCTTCCTGGCGATGCGCCGCGCCGTGGCGCGGCTGCCGCACCAGCCCGACATGGTGCTGGTGGACGGCAATGCCGCGCCCGATTTCGGCTGTCCCGCGCAGTGCGTCGTCGGCGGCGACGGCGAAAGCCTGTCCATCGCCGCGGCCTCGATCGTGGCCAAGGTGGTGCGCGACCGGCTGATGGCGCGGCTGTCCTGCCGCTGGCCGGGCTACGGGTGGGAGCGCAATGCCGGATACGGCACCGCCGAGCATCGTGCGGCGCTGTGCCGCGCGGGCACGACCCCCCATCATCGCGAAGCGTTCGGGCTGGTTCGGCAACTGACGCTGGGGCTGGTGCCCGCGGCGGCGCCCGGGATGGCGCCGGGACTGGTCCCCGCCGTCCTGGAAGACGTGTCATGAGCGGCGCGGTGATGATGGAATTGCCCCTGGACCAGATCCTGCGCGGCGACTGCGTCGAACTGATGCAGACCCTGCCGACGGGGTCGATCGACTGCATCTTTGCCGACCCGCCCTATAATCTGCAGTTGCGCGGCGAATTGCGGCGGCCCGACGACAGTGTCGTCGATGGGGTCGATGACGATTGGGACAAGTTCAGCGACCTGGCGGAATATGACCGCTTCACCCGGGCATGGCTGGGCGAGGCACGTCGCCTGCTGCGCAAGGACGGGACGATCTGGGTGATCGGGTCCTATCACAATATCTTCCGGATCGGCGCGATCCTGCAGGATCTGGGATTCTGGATCCTGAACGACGTGATCTGGCGCAAATCCAACCCGATGCCGAATTTCCGCGGGCGGCGGTTCACCAATGCCCATGAAACCCTGATCTGGGCGGCACGGGGGGCGGACAGCCGCTATCGCTTCAATTACCAGGCGATGAAGGCGCTGAACGACGACGTGCAGATGCGGTCGGACTGGTACCTGCCGCTGTGCACGGGGGGCGAGCGGCTGCGCAATTCCCACGGGCTGAAGCTGCATCCGACGCAGAAGCCGGAAAGCCTGCTGCACCGGGTGCTGGTGGCCTCGACCAACGTCGATGACATCGTGCTGGACCCGTTCGCGGGGACGGGCACGACGACGGCGATGGCCCGGCGCCTGCGCCGCCGCTTCATCGGCATCGAACGTCACCCCGATTATGCCGAGGCCGCGATCGGCCGCGCCCGGCGCGAGCGCCCGGTGCCGCTGGACAGCGTGCTGACGACCCCCGCGAAGCGCGAGACCCCGCGCGTGCCCTTCGGCAGCCTGGTCGAACGTGGATTGCTGCCGGTCGGCACGGTGATGTACGATCGCCATCAGCGCGTGTCCGCCACCGTGGCGCCGGACGGCACGCTGGTCAGCGGCACGCAGCGCGGGTCGATCCACAAGCTGGGGGCGCTGCTGACGAACGCGCCGTCCTGCAATGGCTGGACGTTCTGGCACCTTCAGCGCGACGGGCAGATGATCCCGCTGGATACGCTGCGCAACGAGGCGCTGTCCCTGGATGCCACCACCGAATCGCCGAAGGGCTAGGCCCTTTGGCGGTCCCGGGCCAGGGTCAGGGCCCTGGCCGTCCGATCGGGTGACGCCTTAGAGGCTATGTCAAAAGCCCTGCTGCTGGCGATCCGACGTGCGTTTCCTGCGCTCCGATGCTCTCGGCCCATAAGGCCGCTCCGCTTCGGTGCTCGGAAACACACGCCGGGCGCGGCCCTTCTGGCCGCTCTCGCTCAGCAGCAGGGCTTTTGACACAGCCTCTTAGCTTCCCCCGAAGCCCAGGAACCCGATCGAAGGCTGCGGCGTGCCGCCGCTTCCCGCCACCACGACGCGCTTGCCATGGCTGCTGCCGTTGATGCTGAGATGCCCGGCACCGTTCTGGATCGAGACGCCCGAATGGGTGGTCGAGGCCGCGATGACGTGGTCGTCGTTCAGCGTGCGCAGCGACAGCAGCAGGAAGGTGATGTCGTTGCGGTTCAGGTCGATGGCCATGTCCAGCGGCGTCTGGCCCAGCACATTGTGCCCTTCGGTGTCCGCGCCGCGATTCAGGGCTTCCTTCGCCGCGCCGAGGCTGCCGCGATTGATCGCGTCGAACAGGGCGGCGGTGGGATTGAGGTCGCCGTTGGCGTGGCCGCCGATGTCCTCGGACGAGACCGCGCCCGGCAGCGCGGCCGGCGGCGCGGCGGCGCGGGCGGCGCGGCGGGCCTCGGCCTGCTTCGCGGCGTCGGCGGCCTCGGCGTCCGATTCCTCGTCATCCTGGGCGTAGGCGAAATGCATCGGAGCGATCAGCACCGCACTGCCGGCCAGCAGCGCGATGAAGAGGATGCGGATACCGGATCTGACAATCATCGTTGGTCTCAGTGACACTCGTCTCGATAACAGGCGCGACCTGTTCGGGGCGGATGCGGGCCGGCGGGTGACGGGGCGGGCCGGCCTGCCGGACGCGGAACCGGCAGCCATTTCATAATCCAGATCAGGGTCCAATGCGACGGAAATCATCTTCCTTCCCGCCACCAGCCGGCCAGCAGCAGCCCGCCCGCCAGCAGCAGGACGATCCAGCCCGCCAGCAGGGGGCGGGCGGTGCGGCCGGTGACCAGCCTGGCGTCGCGCTGCGGAAAGCCGATCCAGTCCGGGCCTGACGCGGCGCCCGGGCCGGGTGCGTGCAGGGCCGGCAGGCGCGGCTGCGCCGCGTCGTCGCCCAGCCAGTAGACCCCGCCGCCGGTCCGGTCCGCCATGGGGGACAGGATCGTGGCGGTGGCGCGCAGGTCGGAAAATTCCACCGGATCGCCGGGCGCGGGGGCGGCGAAGGCACGATGGGTGCCGTCGTCGGCCATCCAGATTCCGGGCTGGGTGGCGGGCACGGCGGCCTCCGACAGGCCGATGCCGATGGGGCGCAGGGGGACCTGCCGGGTGATGCCGTCCGGCGCGGTGATGGTCACGGCCGTGGGACCGGTCTCGGCGGCGGTGCGGTGCGTCACCACCATCCGCCCGTCCGCGATGGCGGCGGTCAGTTGTTCCTCCTCCAGCTCCGGCTCCTTCATCAGCCAGTGCGAGATCCGGCGCAGCAGTTCCGATTGCGGGCCGCCGCCGCCCTCGCCATGCGACCACAGCCAGATCTGGTCCGACAGCAGGAAGGCGACGCGGCCGCGATCCACCCGGTCCAGGATCAGCAGCGGCGTGTGGTCCGGCCCGTCCATCAGCGCCTGGCCGTGGGAAGTGTCCGCCCGCAGCGCGCGGTACCAGGGCCCCCAGTCGGCGTCATGGCCGGTATCATGGCCGTCCGGGGCAGTGCCGGCACCCGGCAGGTCGGCAGTGACGGGGTGGCGCTGGCCGGCGGCGGTCAGCGCGGGCTTGAAGCGCTGTTCCACCATTCCGCCGTCCACCGGCACGTGGGCCGGCAGGATGTCGCCCAGCGGCGTGTCCTGCAGCGATCCGGGGCCGAGGAATTCCGGGCCGCCGATCAGCAGCAGGCCGCCCCCGTTGCGCACGTAGTCGGCGATGTTTTCCAGATAGGCCCGCGGCAGGATGGCGCGGTTCTCGAACCCGTCCAGGATGATCAGGTCGAACTGGCCGATCTTCTGCTGGAACAGTTCGCGCACCGGGAAGGCGATCAGCGCCAGGTCCGACAGCGGCGTGCCGTCATCCTTGTCCGGCGGGCGCAGGATGGTGAAATGCACCAGGTCGACCGACGGATCGGCCTTCAGCAGCCGGCGCCAGACCCGTTCGCCCTGGTTGGGGGTGCCCGAGACCAGCAGCACCCGCAACCGGTCGCGCACGCCGTTGATGCGCACCACGTCCTGGTTGTTGGCGGTCGAGACCTCGCCCGCCAGGGGCGAGACCGACAGGCCGACCAGCATCGGGCCCGGATGGGTGACGGGCAGGGTGATGTCCTGCGGCGTGCCGACGTGCACCATCTGGTGCAGGGGGGGCTCGCCGCCCCGGCTGAGGGTCAGTTCGGCCCGGCCGTCGGCGGCCGGATGGGGACCCAGATCGTCGATTTGCACCCGCAGGGTCGCGGTCTGGCCGACGATGGCGTAGGGCGGCGCCTGCAGGATGCGCAGGCGCCGGTCGGTTTCCTCGCCCCGCGCCGTCAGCAGCACGTGCAGCGGCAGGTTCGTACGGTGGCCGGCGGCGTCCGTGGGGCGCAGATGGTCGGGCACGGATGCGGGGACGTCGTGGTCCTGGCCGTCGGTCAGCATGATGGCGCCGGCCAGCCGGCCGGGGGGAATGTCCGCCGCCGCCTGGTCCAGCGCGGCGAAGAGCTGCGTGCCCTGGTCGTGGCCGCCGCGCACGGTGACGGTGCGCAGGGTCAGTCCGGGCAGGCGCGCGGCCTGGGCCTGGATCTGTTCCGCCGCGCGGCGCGCGATCGCGGCGCGCTGGCCGATGCCCATCGACGGCGACTGGTCCACGATCAGCAGGCCGGTTTCGGGCAGCACCTGCCCGACCTCGCGAATCCGCTCTGGCCCCGCCAGCCACAGCAGCAGCACGCCGGCCGCCGCCGCGCGCCACAGCGTGCCGCGCGCGCGGCGCAGCAGCCCGGCCAGGGCGGCCGCGACGGCCAGGCCGGCCAGGACGAACAGCACCCAGGACGGAACCAGGGGCGCGAACCCCGTCATGTGGCGCAAGGTGTGCAGGTCGGGCATCGGTTATTCCCCCAGCCGCCGCAGCAGGGCCGGGACGTGGACCTGGTCCGCCTTGTAATTGCCGGTCAGGGCGTAGAGCACGGCATTGACCCCGAACCGGTAGGCCGCCACGCGCTGGGTATTGCCGTCCGGCATGGTGGCGTAGGGCGTATCGCCCTGGGCATCCACGGCCCAGGCATGGGCCCAGTCGCTGGCGCCCACGATCACCGGGCTGACGCCGTCATTGGCGCTGTCGCCCTCGCGCGCCACCCAGACCGGCAATCCGTCATAGCGGCCGGGGAAGCCGTGCAGCAGGTAGAAGGTGTGGGCCAGCACGTGATGGTCGGTCAGCCGGGTCAGCGGCGGGATGTCCAGCCCCTGCGTCATGCGCCGCAGTGCCGCCGCCGTGCCGGGCGCCGGGGCGGCGAAGCTGTCATGCCCGCCGCCGGGGGCGGCCGGATCGACGCCCTGGCTGTCGATCATCAGGATTCCGCCGTGGCGCATATAGGCATTCAGCGCCGCCGCGCGGGCCGGATCGGCGGTCGCGTCCGCCGTGACCGGCCAGTACAGCATCGGGTAATAGGACAGGTCGTCGCGGCCCGGCACCACGCCGTCCGGATGGCCCAGCACGGCGGAGGTGCGGGCGTTGGCGTAATCCGACAGGCCCTGCAGCCCCTGGCGCGACACGGTGTCGATATCGTCGTGCCCGGTCAGGATATAGCCCAGCCGGGTTTCCAGCGCGGCGCCCGGCACGCCGGCCGGCGGCGGATCGGCCAGGGCGGGGCGCGCGGGCGCGTGGGCGGCCAGCAGCCCGGCCACGACCAGGGCGGCGGCCCTGCGCCCGCCCGCCAGCCGCCCGGCGCGCAGCATCTGCGTCAGCAGCGCGTCCAGCACCAGCAGCAGCACCGCCGCCGCGACCAGCCACGGGCCGGGCACCAGGTCGCGGCGCTGGCCGTCCAGGCTGGCGGCCTGTCCGATCGGCTGCTGGGGGGAAAGGGGAGGCATCGCGTCGCCCAGGTTCAGGGCCCGGCGGGCGGTGCGCGGGCCGTACAGGCCCGGCGGGTGGGCGGACGAGGCCGCCTGCGTGCCGAACGCGTCCGCCGGCAGGGCGCGGGCGCCCGGCGGGGGCGGGCCAAGGATGGCGTCGGAATCCAGCGTCATGTACGGCGCGAGCAGGCTGTGGTCGGCGGGCGCTTCCACGCCGGCCGCGCGTTCGGCCAGCCGGCGCAACATCGCGACGAACAGGCCGGACAGCGGCAGGTTGGACCAGTCCGCCGTGCTGGTGACGTGGAACAGCACGACCTCGCCCGCGCCCAGCGCGGCATGGGTGACCAGCGGCGTGCCGTCGGACAGGCGCGCCCAGCTATGATCCGCCAGGTCGGCGGCCGGGCGGGCGAGGACCTGGCGCGACACCGTCACCTCGGGCGGGATCGGCAGTCCGTGAAACGGCGAGGCGTCGGGGAAGGGGGCCAGTTGTTCCGGCTTGCCCCACGACATGGCGCCGCCCAGTTGCCGCTCGCCCTGCATCAGCGGCACCGGGAGCAGCGTGTCGGCGGGGGGGAGATGCGCGGCGTCGTCCTGGGGGGCTTCCATAGGGGCGGCGGGCATGTCGGGCGAGGCCATGTCGCGGTCCGGGCTGCCGTTCAGCAGCGGTCCGGCGAAGCGGACCAGCATGCCGCCCTTGCGCACCCAGGCGGCGACGGCGCGGCGGGTCTGCGGGCTGTCCAGCGCGCCGTCCGGGGCGACCAGCACGGAGAGCGGGCGGGCCAGCAGGGTCGCGGCCGAGCCCTCGCGCAGTTCGGCGGTGGGGGCCAGCGCGCGCCGCAGGTAGAACAGCGGCCCGACCAGCGGGGTATCGGTGCCGGCGACGCCGATCAGCCCGACCGGCCGCCGCCGGTCGCCTTCGTCCAGCAGGCGCATGCCGGCCGGGCCGGGCATGTCGTCCAGTACCAGCCGGTCGATGCGGTTGCGCAGTTCGGCGGGCAGCGCTACGCCGGCCGTGGCGCGGTCCGCCCCGGCGGCCAGCGAGAGCGGGACCAGCGCCAGCACCCCGCCGTCGGCGGCCTCGGCCCGCACGGTCAGGTGGCGTGGGTGGGGCTGGGGCAGGGCGGCCAGCGCGACCCGCAGCGTGTCGCCGGCCGCGCCGGGATCGTCCTTCGCAGGGGGAACCAGGGACGCGACCGTCAGGTCCGGCGCCGTCAGAGTGCGTACCGGGCCGATAGCGGCCAGCGCCGCAGCAAATGCCGGATCGTCCGGGCCGGCCAACCCGTCGGAGACATAGACCACCGGCCCCCGCCATCCGCCGGCGGCCAGCGCGCGCAGGGCCCGCGCGGCGGCGGCGCGATCGGTCGGCCAGGGCATGGCGCGGGTGGAATCCAGCGCGCCGCGCAGCAGGGACGGCGTCATCGCCGCGCCGATGGCCGGGGTCTCGCCCGCCGGGCCGGGCGCGGTCGTCAGCAGCCGGGCGTGGCGTCCGGCGCGGCCGGCGCGGTCCAGCACGGTGTCCAGCGCGGCCAGCCGGTGGGTCCAGCCCGGCACGGCGGCCCAGCCGTTATCCAGCACCAGCAGCGGATCGCCGGAGCCCTCGGCCCGCGGACCCGTCGCCTGGTCGCGTGGCACCACCGGCCCCGCCAGCCCCACGATCAGGCCGGCCAGCGCCAGGCAGCGCAGCAGCAGCAGCCAGGGCGGCGCGGTCGCCGCGTCCGTGACCCGGGCGTGCAGTCCGCGCAGCAGCATGATGGCGGGAAAGGACTGCCGCCGGGGTGCCGGCGGCAGGGCGCGCAGCAGCAGCCAGATGACGGGCAGGACCGCCAGGGCCGCCAGCAGCCAGGGAAACTGGAAGATCATCGGCCGCGCCCCCCCCGCGCTGCCCGTCCGGCCGCGCCGCCCCGATCCATCAGGGCGGCGTGCAGGGCCAGCAGCGCCGTTTCCGGCCGCTGGTCGGTGACATGGCGGATCAGGTCCAGGCCGGTGGCGCGGCACACGGATGCCAGATCGTCCTGATGGCGGGCATAGGCATCGCGATAGGCGGCGCGCAGGCCTTCGACGCCCGACAGGGTCATCGCGGCCTCGTCCTCCAGCCCCGCGAAGCGGACGCGCCCGGCATAGGGCAGGCTGGCCTCCGCCGGGTCGTTGACCAGCAGCAGGTGCGCCCGCGCCGGGCGCGCGGCCAGGCCGCGCAGCAGGGCGTCGAGCGGCGCGATCTCGCCCAGCCCGTCGCCCAGCAGCACGACCCTTGCATGGCGGGGAACCTGGTGCGGATTGGGCAGGCCGGGATTGTCCGGTCCGCCCTCCATGATCCGCAGCAGCGCCACGGCCAGCCGGTCCAGGGCCGCCCGTCCGCCGGGGGGGATGTCGATGGGGCCGTCCGGGGCCAGCACCCGCACCCGTTCCCCCTGGCGCAGCGCCAGCGTGCCCACCGCCAGGGCCAGCAGCACCGCGCGGTCCGATTTCAGCGGCAGCGCCGCGCCCGAGCGCCAGCGCATCGACGCGCTGGGGTCGCACCACAGGCACAGCGTCTGGGCGGCCTCGGCCTCGGTCTCGCGCACATAGGCGCGGAGGCTGCGCGCGGATTGCCGCCAGTCGATCCGGGTCACCGGCTCGCCGGGCTGGGCGGGGCGGAACTGCCAGAAATCCTCGCCCGGGCCGGATTGCCGCCTGCCATGGTGGCCCACCGCCACGGTCGCGGCGATGCGCTGGGCCGCGAGGATCAGGGCCGGCATGCGGGCGGCCAGCGTTTCCGCCGCCAGGGGCAGGGGAACGGCCGCGCCGGGCGTATCGAGGGCCGCGTCCCCGCCCGCCGTGGCGCGGCCGTTCGGGGGCGGCCGGCGCAGCAGGCGGCGCAGCAGCCGGGCCGCGCGGCCCGGCCGGTCGTCAGGCCCGTGGTCAGGGAGGGAGGGAGAGGATCGCGTCACCGCCGGCGGTCAGTCCAGGGTCTGGAGCAGGCCGTCGATCAGTTGCGGCAGGCTCCTGTTCTCGGCCCGGGCGGTGAAGGTCAGGGACATGCGGTGGGCCAGCACCGGCTCCGCCAGGGCCGCGATGTCGTCGATGCTGGGCGACAGGCGCCCGTCCATCAGCGCCCGCGCGCGGGTGGCCAGCATCAGGGCCTGCGCGGCGCGGGGGCCGGGCCCCCAGGCGACGGAGTCGCGGATGGTCGCGTCCTGCGTGGTTTCCGGCCGGGCGGCGCGGACCAGGCGCACGATGGCATCGACCACCTTGTCGCCGACCGGCAGGGCGCGGACCAGGCGCTGGGCGTCGATCAGTTCGCGGTCGGTCAGGACGGGGCGCGGGGTGGCGTCCTGGGTTCCGGTCGTGGCCAGCAGCATGGCGCGTTCGGCCGCGGCGTCGGGGAAGCCCAGCGGGACCTGCAGCATGAACCGGTCGAGCTGCGCCTCGGGCAGCGGGTAGGTGCCTTCCTGCTCGATCGGGTTCTGGGTGGCCAGGACGTGGAACGGATGGGGCAGCGCGTGCTCGGTCCCGGCGATGGCCACCCGGTGTTCCTGCATAGCCTGCAGCAGGGCCGACTGGGTGCGGGGGCTGGCGCGGTTGATCTCGTCGGCCATCAGCAACTGGCAGAAGACCGGGCCGCGCACGAAGCGGAAGCTGCGGCGGCCATGCTCGTCTTCGTCCAGGATCTCGCTGCCCGTGATGTCGGAGGGCATCAGGTCGGGCGTGAACTGCACGCGCCGCGCCTCCAGCCCCAGCACGGTGCCCAGCGTCGTGACCAGCAGCGTCTTGCCCAGCCCCGGCGCGCCCACCAGCAGCGTATGGCCGCCGGCCAGGATGCTGACGAGGGTTTGATCGATGACGTCGCGCTGGCCGTGGATGATGCGCCCGATCTCGGCGCGCGCGGCCTGCAGCTTGCCGCCCAGGCGGTCCGCCAGGCCCAGGTCGGCGGCGGCTGCGTCGGGCATGGAGGTGCGCGCGGTGTCCGGTACGGTTCCGGTGGCGGAGGGCAGGGCGTCCGATATCGTCATACCCTTAATCTGACAGGTCCTGGGGTTTCATCAAGGTCCGGGTTCATCAAGTCCCGGGTTTGGTTGGGGGGTTTATCGGGGGTTGGGGGTTTCATCACGTCGGGTCTGATCCCTATATCGGGGAGCATGGTTCAACAGGCGCGGGTAACGCAGTTGGCTGACGATCAGAATACGCACGCCGCCTTCGATCTGGCCGGCGCGGAATGCTCCTCCCTGGCTGCCGCCGGCCCCCACGCGTCCCCTCCGGAGCGGCCGCGGGGGGCGGGGCGGTCCTGCGGGGCGTTGCCGTTCCTGGTGCAGCGCGACGGGACGTGGCTCTATCGCGGCACGCCGATCCGCCGCAAGCCGATGGTCTGCCTGTTCGCCTCGGTCCTGACGCGGGATGCCGAGGGGGCGTACTGGATGCAGACCCCGACCGAGCGTGGGACGATCACCGTCGAGGATGCGCCCTTCGTTGCCGTGGAACTGCATTGGGCCGGGTGCGGGCGCAGCCAGGTACTGTCCTTCCGCACCAATGTGGATCTGGTGGTCTGTGCCGGGCCGGAGCATCCGATCCAGGCCGACTGGAACGTGCCCTGCGCGGAATGCGGCAGCGGCCCCGTTCCCTACCTGCATGTGCGCGACGGCGACGGGGCCTTTCCCATCCAGGCCCGGATTGCCCGTGCCGTCTATTACGAACTGGCGGCCCTGGCGGTCCCCGGGGTCTGTTGCGGCGTGCCCTGCCTGGGGGTGTGGAGCCGCAACGTCTTCTTCCCGCTGTCGCGCCTGCCGACGCCCGACGCATCCGAATGAATGGCATGCCCGGTAAAGGGTGCCGCGTGATCGGCCCGGCATGACGTACGGGTGCGCCGTGGCGGCGGACGACCTGCCGTGCCGTCTGGCGACAGTGCTGCCGGACGGGCGGGCGGGGCTGGACCGCCTGTGGGCCGTGCTGCCGCGGGCGCGGTTGGTGGGCGGCGTGGTGCGCGACCTGCTGGCGGGCCGTCCGGTCTCGGACCTCGATCTCGCCACGCCGGAGCCGCCGGACCAGGTGCTGGCGGCGCTGGAGGCGGCGGGGATCAAGGTCGTGGCCACCGGGCTGGCCCATGGAACGGTGACGGCGGTGATCGCGGGCCGCCCCTACGAGATCACGACCCTGCGCCGGGACGAACGTACCGACGGGCGCCACGCCGTCGTCGCCTGGACCGACGACTGGGCCGAGGACGCGGCCCGGCGCGATTTCACCATCAACGCGATGTCCTGCGGCCGGGACGGGGTGGTGCATGATGCGTTCGGCGGCCGGGCGGACCTGGAAGCCGGGCATGTGCGCTTCGTCGGCGATCCGGCGACCCGCATCCGCGAGGACGCGCTGCGCGTGCTGCGCTTCTTCCGCTTCCACGCCCGCTATGGCCAAGGGACACCGGATGCGGCGGCGATGGCGGCGATCGCGGATGCGGCGGCGGCCGGGGCCCTGTCGCGCCTGTCGGCCGAACGCGTCTGGTCCGAATTGCGGCGCATCCTCTCCGGCCCCGCCGTGATGGAGAGCCTGGGGCTGATGGAGCGGACGGGCGTGCTGGCGCGGCTGCTGCCTGAGGGGTACGACCTGCCGGCGCTGGCCCGGCTGGTCGCCGCCGGGGCGCCGCCCGACGCCATCCTGTTCCTCGGCGTCCTGGCCCGGGCGACGCCCGGCCTTCTGGCGGCGCGGTTGCGCCTGTCGCGGGCCGAAGCCGCGTCCCTGGCCTCCCTGGGCGTGACGGCCGATTCGGCGGCGCCCGACCCGGAGGTGCCCGAACCGGGGGCGGACGACGACGCGCGGCGCCGGATGCTGGCGAACGAGGCGGCCGAGATCCTGGTCCGGCGAAGCTGGCGGGTGCAGGCGGAGCGGGTAGGCGCGCCCTCGGCGGCATGGGACGGGCTGCGGGCCGACCTGCTGGCCCGGGCGCGGCCGGTCTTCCCCCTGGCCGGGCGCGACGTGGTGGCGGCCGGCGTGGCGGCCGGGCCGCGTGTGGGCGCAGTGCTGGAGCGGGTTCGCGACTGGTGGATGGCAGGGGGATGCCGCGCCGGGCGGCGGGCCTGCATGGCCCAGCTTGAGCGCATGGTCGCCGATACCGCCTGACCGGGTGGGCAACCGGCGGGCGGCCCGTCGCTTTCCTTTGTTGCGAACTCCTTGTTTAAAGAGCCCCATGAACGTCGTCCCGCCTCGAACCCCGTCCCCTGCCGCCGCGTCGCTGGTGCCCCCCGGGGGCGGCCCGCAGAATTCCGAGCGCAGTACCGTCCTGCTGCGCCGGCTGTGGCGGTCGGAAGTGCGCCTGCATCGCGGGCGCATCGCATCGGTGATCGGGCTGACCGTCGTGATGGCGTCGCTGACCGGCCTGTACCCGCTGGTGATCCAGCGGGCGCTGGACATGTTCGCCGCCCATGATCCGCGCATCCTCTACCAGGTGCCGGCGCTGGTGATCCTGATCACCGCCGCCAAGGCGCTGTCCCAGTACGGCCAGACCGTGGCGGTGCAGAACCTGGTCCTGATCGTGATACGCGGGCTGCAGGCGCGCATGTTCCGGCATCTGCTGCACACCGATATCTCGCGCATCGAGCGCGAGGCCCCGGCGCAGCTTTCGGCGCGCTTCACCACCGATGCCGTGTCGATCCGCGAGGCGATGATCCGCGCGGTCAATTCGATCGGCGACGTGGTCACGGTCGCGGGCCTGGTCGTGTCCATGTTCTACATGGATTGGGAACTCAGCCTGATCGCCGCCGTGCTGTATCCGGTCGCGGCGGTGCCGATCCAGCGCCTGGGCAAGAAGGTCCGCCGTGCCTCGGGCGGCATGCAGGAACGCATGGGCGAGACCTCGGCCCTGCTGACCGAAAGCTTCGCGCAGGCCCGCACGGTGCGCGTCTACCGGCTGGAACAGAACGAGGAGGCCCGCGTCAGCCACACGTTCGACCAGTTGCACATGGCCCTGCAGCGCATCGCCCGGGGGCGGGCCCGCGTCGATCCGGTGCTGGAGGTGCTGGGTGGCTCGGCGGTCGCCGCCGTGCTGGGGTTCGCCGGCTGGCGCGCCGCGCGGGGCGGCGCGACGCTGGGCGATTTTTCCGGCTTCGTGGCGGCCCTGCTGCTGGCCGCGCGCCCGCTGCGGGCGCTGGGATCGCTGAACGCGGCGTTGCAGGAAGGGGCGGCCGGGCTGGAACGCATCTTCGCCGTGATCGACGAGCCCGCCGACATCGTCGAATCCCCCGATGCCCGTCCGCTGCCCGCCGGCAACGGCCATCTGCGCTTCGAGGACGTGTCCTTCTTCTATCCGGACGGACGGGCCGGGCTGGACGGGCTGAGCTTCGAGGCCCGGCCCGGGCTGACCGTGGCGCTGGTCGGCCCGTCCGGGGCCGGGAAATCCACCGCCCTGTCGCTGATCCCCCGCCTGCATGACGTCGGCGCCGGGCGCATCGTGCTGGACGGGGTCGACCTGCGGGCGCTCCGGCTGGGCGACCTGCGCGACGCCATCGCCTATGTCAGCCAGGACACGCTGCTGTTCGACCTGTCGGTGGCCGACAACATCCGCATCGGCCGCCCGGGCGCCACGGATGCCGAAATCCGCACGGCGGCGCGCGCCGCCGCGGCGGAGTCCTTCATCGACGCGCTGCCCGAGGGCTTCGCCACCCGGGTGGGGCCGGGCGGGCAGCGCCTGTCGGGCGGCCAGCGCCAGCGCGTGGCCCTGGCCCGCGCGCTGCTGCGCGACCCGCGCGTGCTGCTGCTGGACGAGGCCACCAGCGCCCTGGACAGCGAGAGCGAGGCCCTGGTCCAGCAGGCGCTGGGCCAGTTGCGCCAGGGGCGGACCACCATCGTCGTGGCCCATCGGCTGTCGACCGTACGCTCGGCCGACCTGGTGGTCGCGATGGCGGGCGGGCAGGGGGTCGAATGCGGTACCCACGCGGCCCTGATGGAAGCCGACGGGTTGTACGCCCGGATGGTCCGGACACAGGCATTCGGCGAAGTCGGCCCGTAAACGCGGGCTGGTGGCGCGTCCTTTACGATTGCTTTAAAAAACGATTTCAAAACAACCTGATGGCCGTGAAGCGCCGCGCGGTATCGTGGCGCGTGGGTTTTTCACCTGCGGGGGCGGTTGATGGATCGGGCGCTTCGTGCCATGGATTGACCGACCGGTTCGGTCAATATGTCCGCGCTGGCGGCAGGGCTGGAAACAAGAGGAACCGTATGGCCGAGCAAGACGGCGCTACGCCGGGCAAGACGCCGGACGACACGCGCAGGAAAAAATCCAATCCGATGGTGCGGATCGGCCTGATCGCCTTCGTCGCGGTCGTCGCCGTGGGGGCGGGGGTGTACTGGTTCCTGACCCGCAACGATATCGAGACCGACGATGCCTTCACCGCCGGGCGCGCGGTGACGATCGCCCCGCATGTGCGCGGCTACGTCACCGCCCTGCTGGTGAACGACAACCAGTTCGTGCATGCCGGCGACCTGCTGGCGAAGATCGATGACCGCGATTATCGCGCCGCGCGCGACAACGCGGCCGCGACGCTGGACATCGCCCGTGCCCAGGCGGCCGGCGCGCAGTTCGGCCTGCTGGTCGCGCAGAAGGATTTCCCCGGCCGCCTGATCGCGGCGCAGGGACAGTTGCTGTCCGCCCAGGCGCAGGAATTCAGGGCCGAGACCGATTATCGCCGCCAGCACGCGGTGGCCCGCGCGGCCACCACGCAGCAGGATATCGACTACGCCACCGCCGCGCTGCAGGCCGCCAAGGCCCAGGTGCTGCAGGCCCAGGGCAACCTGCAGGTGGCCGAGCCGGTGAAGGCCAATATCTCGAACACGCAGACGCGGGTCGGCCAGTTCGACGCGCAGGTGACGCAGGCGCAGGCGCAACTGACCCAGGCGGAACTGAACCTGGGCTGGACCGAAATCCGGGCGCCGCATGACGGCTGGATTTCCCAGCGCAATATCGAACGCGGCAGCTTCGTCAGCGAAGGCCAGTCGATCTTCTCGATCGTCGAGCCCGAGGTCTGGGTGATCGCGAACTACAAGGAAACGCAGGTCACCCACATGCGGCCGGGGCAGAAGGTCGATATCGCGGTCGATGCCTATCCGTTCCTGAACCTGCGGGGCCATGTGGATTCGATCCAGCTCGGCACGGGTGCCACCTTCAGCGCCTTCCCGCCGGAAAACGCCACCGGCAATTACGTGAAGATCGTCCAGCGCGTGCCGGTGAAGATCCTGATCGACGAGGGGCTGCGCGCCGACGTGCCGCTGTCGCTGGGCCTGTCGGTCGAGCCGACGGTCTACACGAAGTGAGCGGCGCGCCGCCGGGGGATGCGGGGGCGGCGGCGGATGCGCCGCAGCCCTGGAAGCCGCGGGCCAACCCGTGGCTGATCGCGGTCATCGTGACCGTGGCGGCGTTCATGGAAATCCTGGACACGACCATCGTCAACGTCTCGCTGCCGCATATCGCCGGCAGCCTGTCCTCGACCTATGACGATGCGACCTGGACCCTGACATCGTACCTGGTGGCGAACGGCATCGTCCTGACCATTTCCGGGTGGCTGGGAAAGCTGCTGGGGCGCAAGCGCTATTTCATCATCTGCATCTTCATGTTCTCGGTCTCGTCCTTCCTGTGCGGGATCTCGCACAGCCTGCCGCAACTGATCATGTTCCGCCTGATGCAGGGCTTCTTCGGCGGCGGGCTGCAGCCGAACCAGCAATCGATCATCCTGGACACGTTCCCGCCCGAACGGCGGGCGGCGGCGTTCGGCCTGACGGCGATCGCGACCATCGTGGCGCCGGTGATCGGGCCGTCGCTGGGCGGGTGGATCACCGACAATTATTCCTGGCGCTGGATCTTCTTCATCAACGTGCCGGTGGGCCTGCTGGCGACCTTCGCGGTGTCGATGGTCGTGGACGACCCGCCCTGGGCGCAGAAGCAGAAGGCGCCGCTCGATATCGTCGGCATCGGCCTGATCGCCATCGGCTTCGGCTGCCTGGAGGTCGCGGTCGACCGGGGCGAGGACGAGGACTGGTTCGGGTCGGGGATGATCCGCACCATGGCGGTACTGGCCGTCCTGGGCATCGGCGGGGCGGTCGCCTGGCTGCTGACCACCAAGCGGCCGGCGGTGGACCTGCGCGTGTTCAAGGACCGCAATTTCGCGACCGGCACGGCGCTGATCGGGGCGGTGGGCGCGCTGCTCTATGCCTCGGCGATCATCGTGCCGCAGTTCGCGCAGCAGGTGATGGGCTATACCGCGACGCTGTCCGGCCTGATCCTCTCGCCCGGCGGCATCGCGGTCATCATCCTGATCCCGCTGGTCGGGCGGGCGATGAAATATGTCAGCCTGCGGGTGCTGATCGCGTTCGGCTTCTTCTTCATGGGCGTGTCGCTGTTCTGGTCCGCGCATCTGGTGCCGGCGCTGGATTTCCGCCACCTGGTGTGGTTCCGCATGAGCCAGACCGCCAGCCTGGCGTTCCTGTTCGTGCCGATTTCCACCATCACCTATGCGACCCTGCCGCGCGAGTTGAACGCCGATGCGTCCGCCCTGTTCAGCATGGCGCGCAACGTGCTGGGCTCGATCGCGATCTCCGGGTCCACCGCCCTGCTGACGGAAATCCGGCAGGCGCACCAGACGCAGATGGTCCATTGGATGACGCCGTTCAGCCAGCCCTATGTCGATTACCTGGCGCATGCGCGCCAGGCGGCGGCGGGGCGCGGGGTGGCCTCGGCGGCGGTCAACGCCGTGGCGCAGCATCGGCTGTTCCTGGAATTCACCCGCCAGATCGCGATCCTGGCCTATAACGAGGTCTTCATGATCCTGGGCATAGGGGCGTTCATGGTGGTGCCGTTCTGCTTCCTGCTGTCGCCCATCCGTGGCGGCGGCAAGCCGGGAGCGGCGCATTGAGCCTGTCGCAGGACCTGGGGCCCGTCATTCGCGTCGTCTCGGCGGCGATCGTGCGCGAAGGGGCGTTGCTGCTGGTGCGCAAGCGCGGCACCGATGCCTTCATGCTGCCCGGCGGCAAGGCCGAGCCGGGCGAGGACGAGGCCGCCACCCTGCGGCGCGAACTGGACGAGGAACTGGGCTGCGGCCTGCATCCGGAATCGGTCGCGCTGCTGGGCCGCTTCGCGGCGCCCGCGGCGAACGAGCCGGGATTCACCGTGCAGTCGGCGGTGTATCGCGGCCGGCTGGAGGGCCGGCCAGCCATCCGCGCGGAAATCGCGCAGATGCTGTGGTTCGACCTGCGCGCATCCCATGGGGAGGCCGTGCTGGCGCCGCTGCTGCGCCTGCACGTGCTGCCCGCCCTCAGGCAGGCTGGCTGAAGCGGGCGAAGTCGCGGACCAGGGTCCGGTAGATGTCGCGCTTGAAGCCGACATTGCGCTCCGGCAGGCTGGGCAGGTCGATCCACTGCCAGGCATCGAATTCCGGCGGCTGCTGGTCGTCCAGGCGGATATCCGAATCCTGCCCGGTGAAGCGCAGGGCGAACCATTTCTGCGTCTGGCCGCGATAGCGCCCGCCCAGCGCCCGGCCGATCAGCGCGGCGGGCAGGTCGTAGGTCAGCCAGTCCGGCCGCGCGCCCATGATGACGGCCCGGTCGGTGCCGATTTCCTCGCGCAGTTCGCGCAGCACCGCCTCTTCCGGGTCCTCGTCGGCGTCGATGCCGCCCTGCGGGCACTGCCAGACGCCGCCATCCAGCGGGCCGCCGGCGCCCGGCTGGTCGGTGCGGCGGCCGATCAGGATCTTGCCCCGGGCGTTGAACAGCATGGCGCCGACATTGCGGCGATAGGGCAGGGTCGCCGCGTCAGTCATGACGCGGCGCCGCGGGGACGGCGGCGGCGGCCGAACGCGGCCCCGTTCCCATCGCGCGGACGATCTTCAGCCCTTCCTGCAACTGGAAGTCGGTGGCCGGCTTGGTCGGGTCGAAGGACGGCCAGTTCGCCGGCGGCTCGTCGGGGATGGACGACACGATGGCGGGCAGGTCGGTGCGGGCCGGCGGCTTGGCGGTATTGCCGCCCTGGTTCTTGATGATGTGGCTGAGGTCGGCCTCGCGGATGCTGTAGGCCGGGTCCTCGCGCGTTTCGCGCACTGTCACGTCGGGCACGATGCCCAGCCCCTGGATGGACCGGCCCGAGGGCGTGTAGTAGCGCGCCGTCGTCAGCCGCAGCGCGCCGTCGCCCGGGATGGGCAGGATGGTCTGCACCGAGCCCTTGCCGAAGGATTTTTCGCCCACCACCACCGCGCGCTGGTGGTCCTGCAGCGCGCCGGCGACGATTTCGCTGGCCGAGGCCGAACCGCCATTGATCAGCACCACCATCGGCAGGTCGTCGGTGATGTCGGTGCCGTGCGCGTCCCACCGCTGGCTTTCCTGCGGATGGCGGGCGCGGGTCGAAACGATCTCGCCATTGCGGATGAAATCGGACCCGACCTGGATCGCCTGGTTCAGCAGCCCGCCCGGGTCGGACCGCAGGTCCAGCACCAGCCCGGTCAGGTGGCCGTGGGCTTCGTCCTTCAGCTTGCGGAACGCGGCTTCCAATCCCGGGCCGGTCTCCTCGTTGAACTGCGAGACGCGGATGTAGCCCACCGTGTCGTACAGCGCCGATCGGATGACCTGGATATGGATGATCGCGCGGGTCATGGTCACGACGATCGGCTTGGGCGTCTTTTCCCGGATCAGGGTCAGGGTGATCTTGGTATCCGGCTTGCCGCGCATGCGCCCCACGGCCTCGTCCAGCGGCAGGCCGTCGATGTTCTTGCCGTCGATCGCGACGATGTAGTCGCCCGGCTTGATCCCGGCGCGCGCCGCCGGCGTGTCGTCGACCGGCGAGACGACGCGGATATGGCTGTCCTCGCCCTGCACCTCCAGCCCCAGCCCGCCGAATTCGCCCTTGGTCTGGACCTGCAGGTCGCCGTACTGCTTTTCGGTCATGTACGAGCTGTGCGGGTCCAGGCCGCTCAGCATGCCGTTCAGCGCGTTGATGATCAGGTCGCGATTCGAGACCGGATCGACATAGTTCGCCTTCACCTGTTCCAGCACGTGGCCGAACAGCGACAGCAGGCGGAAATTCTCGGCCGGTGAATCGCTGTCCTTCGACAGGCTGGCGGCCAGGGCGTTGGACGTCAGGTTGCCACCCCCCAGGCCGGGAAGGTGGGTGATCTGCGGACCCGCGGCGATACCTGCCAGAAAGGCGCAACCAAGCAGCAGGCCGGTGCGGAACGTCATGCCGTACGTCTCCTGAATGAAGCCGCCCGCCGCCCCTGGCGTGGGGCCGTGGACGGCGGTACGTGCCAAAGGGCACGTGGGGAGTCATTTTCGGCAATCTTATACCGAACTCCCACGCGGCGGAAACTGCCTACTCACAGGAACGGGGCGGGATCGATCGCGGTGCCGCCCCGGCGTAGCTGCACGAACAGGGTGGGCCGGCCGCCCTGGCCCGACCAGCCGGGCATGCTGCCGACGGGCGCGCCCCGGGCCAGCGCCTGGCCGGTGGAAACCGCCAGCGACCCCAGTCCCGCCAGCACGAAGCGGTAATGCCGCCCGCAATCCAGGATGGTCATCTGGCCGTACGACCGGAACGCGCCGGCGAAATCCACCTGCCCCGCGCAGGGCGCGCGGACCGTGGCGCCGGGCGGGGGGGCGTAGGTGATGCCGGTGGCGGGACCGGCCTCGGTCCCCGCGCCCCAGCCAGTGACGATGGTGCCCGGTACCGGCGCGCCGCGCCCGGCCGCCGGCCCGGGGCCCGGACCGGGCCCGGGACCCTGGGCTATGGCCTGGGCGCGGGCGTGGGCGGCGGCGGCCTCGTCGGCGTGGTGCGCGCGCATCGCCGCCTGCGCCGCGCGTTCCAGCCGGTCCTCGGCGGCCTGTTCCAGCGCCTCGATTCGCGCGACGGCGTCCTGCAGGCTGGTGGCCTGCCGCGTCGCGTCCTCGACCTGGCGCGCGGCCAGCGCCGCCGCGCCGGTCGACCGGCGCTGGGCCAGGCGCGCGGCCTGCGCGGCGCGGGCTACCTCGTCGCGTTGCGTCGCCTGCCGGCGTTGCAGATCGTCCAGCCGCGCGCCCTCGCGCGCCAGGTCGTCGTCCAGCCGGGCCAGTTCGGCGCGGCGGGTGCGGATGGCGTCGGCCCGCTGTTCCAGTTGCGCGGACAGGCCCCTGATGACCAGCAGGCCGGTGACGGCGTCGTCGGGCGGCACGGGGGCGGCCAGCAGCGTGTCGGCCGGATAGCGCGCCAGCCGTGCCGCCAGGGGCAGCATGGGCGCCATGGCGGCCGAATCCCGGTCCAGTTCGGCGCGCAGGCGTGCCTGTTCCGCTCGCAGGGCGTCCACGCGGCCGGCCAGGTCGGCGGTCTGCTGTTCGGTCTGCTGAAGCTGGGCGGTGGCGTCGACCGTCGCGGCCGACAGGGCGGCGGCGCGGGCGGTGTCCTGGCGGGCCTGCGCCTGCGCCGCGTTGCGTGCCTGGGTGCGGGCGGCCAGGTCGCTGGCCTGGCGCTGCTGCCGGGCGATCAGGGCCTGCCGCGCCAGGCGGGCCTGTTCCACCGCGCGGCGGGCCGCCGCCGCCGCGTCATCGGTCCCCCGGCCGGAATGAAGCGCATGGTGGCGGGGGGCACGGGGCGGGGCGGCATCGGCCGATCCCCCAATGGCCGGGACCCCCCAGGGGGCCGGGACCCAGGTGGCCAGCCCGGCGAGCAGGCCGGCCACCAGCGCGCGTTTCAAGTTAAAAACGGTGTTTTTCGACCAGCAGCGACGTCCCGGTCATGGCGGCGGGCTGCGGCAGGCCCATCAGGGCCAGCAGGGTGGGCGCCAGGTCGGACAGGCGGCCGTCATGCAGCGTCATCTCGCGCACGCCGGTCAGCACCACCGGCACGACGTTCAGCGTGTGGGCGGTGTGCGGGCCGCCGGTCTTGGCGTCGAACATGGTTTCGGCATTGCCGTGATCGGCCGTGACCAGCAGTGCGCCGCGCTGGCGGTGCACCGCTTCCACCAGGCGTTTCAGGCCGCGATCCACCGCCTCGATCGCCTTGACGGCGGCACCGAACACGCCGGTATGGCCCACCATGTCGGCGTTGGCGTAATTCAGGACGATCAGGTCGTACTTGCCGCTTTCGATCGCCGCCACCGCCTTGTCGGTCAGTTCGGGGGCGGACATTTCCGGCTGCAGGTCATAGGTCGCGACCTTGGGCGAGGGCACCATGATCCGGTCCTCGCCCGGAAGCTGGGCTTCCTTGCCGCCGTTGAGGAAGTAGGTGACGTGGGGGTATTTCTCGGTCTCGGCCATGCGCAACTGGTGCAGGCCGGCCTTCGACACCACCTCGCCCAGCAGGTCGTCCAGCGTCTCGGGCGGGAACAGCACCCCGATCAGCTCCGCCAGCCGGTCGCTGTAGCGCGTCATGCCGACGGCGGCGGAGAACCGGATGACGCGCGAGCGGGCGAAGCCCTCGAAATTCTTCTCCAGCAGCGCGTCGAAAAGCTGGCGGATGCGATCGGCGCGGAAATTGAAGGACAGGATGGCGTCGCCGTCCTTCATCCCCCCATAGGTGCCCAGCACGGTCGGGGGCAGGAATTCGTCCGTGGTTCCGGCCTTGTAGGCCGCATCCAGCACCGCGAGCGGGTCCTCGCCATGCGGCCCCTGGGCCGAAACGATGGCGTCATAGGCCTTTTCCACCCGGTCCCAGCGGCGGTCGCGGTCCATGGCGTAGTAACGGCCGGACATCGTGGCGATGGACACGGCGTCCGGCAGGGCGGCGCGCAGGCTGGCCACGTACTCGCGGCCGGAATGCGGCGGCGTGTCGCGCCCGTCGGTGAAGGCATGGAAGGCGACCGGAACCCCCTGGTCGGCCAGGATCTTCGCCAGCGCCACGGCATGGTCCTGGTGGGAATGCACGCCGCCCGGCGAGACCAGGCCCATCAGGTGGCAGGTGCCGCCGCTCTGCTTCAGGGTTGCGACCAGGCCCATCAGGACCGGATTGGCGGCCAGGCTGCCGTCACGGATGGCGGCGAAGATGCGCGGCAGTTCCTGCATGACCACGCGGCCGGCGCCGATATTCAGGTGCCCGACCTCGGAATTTCCCATCTGCCCTTCCGGCAGGCCGACATCCTCGCCACATGTCTTCAGGAAGGCGTGCGGGCCTTCCTGCCACAGGCGGTCGAAGGCAGGGGTATGGGCCGCGCGGACGGCGTTGTCCGTCGGGTCGTCGCGCCAGCCGAACCCGTCGAGGATGACGAGCATGACCGGGCGTCGGGGATGCAGGTGCGTCTGGGTGGTCATGGGTATTCTCTCCCGTAATTTTGTCGTTCATGATGGCATCAAATTTCGGGATTGCGAATGTCCCGGCGACGGAAAGACGCCCGCCCGAATGGAGAATGCGGCATGACCCAGGTAAAAACCCCCACCGTCTGCGGCGTGCTGACGCCCGAGCAGGTCCGCGTGATGCGCGAGCATGGGACCGAGCGGCCGGGGTCCAGCCCGCTGAACCATGAAAAACGCACCGGCCTGTATCGCTGCGCGGCCTGCGGCACGCCGCTGTTCCGGTCCGATACCAAATATGACAGCGGCAGCGGCTGGCCGTCCTATTATGACGCGCTGCCCGGCGCGGTGGAAGAACAGGTCGATACCAGCCACGGCATGGTGCGGGTGGAAATCCATTGCGCGTCCTGCAAGGGGCATCTGGGCCATCTGTTTCCCGACGGGCCGCCGCCCACCGGCCAGCGCTACTGCATCAACGGCGTGGCGCTGGAGTTCGTGCCCGCATGAGCGGCGAGCAGACTCCGCCCGCCCCGGTGGTGGTGCTGGACCATCCGCTGGTCCAGCACAAGCTGACGCGCCTGCGCCAGGCGACGACCTCCACCGCCGGGTTCCGCCGCCTGACGCGCGAAATCAGCCTGCTGATGGCCTACGAGGCCACGCGCGACCTGAAGCTGGAAGCGGTGGAGATCGAAACGCCGCTGGAGCGCATGGAAGGGCACCTGCTGTCGGGCAAGAAACTGTGCCTGGTGTCGATCCTGCGGGCCGGCAACGGCATCCTGGACGGGATGCTGGACCTGCTGCCGGCGGCGCGGGTGGGGCATATCGGCCTGTTCCGCGACCATGCGACGCTGGAGCCGGTCGAATATTACATGAAGCTGCCCGACGATATCGGCGAGCGTGTCTGCATCGTCGTCGATCCGATGCTGGCCACCGGCCACAGCGCGGCGGCGGCCATCGACCGGCTGAAGGGGGCGGGGGCGCGGCACGTCGTGTTCGTCTGCCTGCTGGCGGCGCCCGAGGGCGTGGCCTTCCTGTCCCGGGCGCATCCCGACGTGAAGATCATCACCTGCGCGATCGATCGCGGGCTGGACGATCACGGCTATATCCGTCCCGGTCTGGGCGACGCCGGCGACCGGCTGTTCGGGACCAAATAGCAACCAAGGCGTCCGGGCATCGTTTTCCCCCTACAGGACAGGGAGGAAGACGATGTCCGGACATGTCTACAAGATCGTCGAACTGGTCGGTTCATCCCCCGATTCGATCGAGGGTGCCATCGCGGGCGCGCTGGCCCGCGCGTCCGACAGCCTGCATTCCATCCGCTGGTTCGAGGTCGTGGGCACGCGCGGCCACGTCGTGGACGGCAAGGTCAGCCACTATCAGGTGATGCTGAAGGTCGGCTTCACCATCGACGACACATAGGCCGGCGTCGAAGGCCATGCCGTGGACGCCACGGACTGCCGGATCTGTCCGGCCATCAGGCGCCCTGCCACGGATTCAGGATCTTCACACCGGCCGCCTCGAACGGCGACACATCCCGACTGGCCACCGCGTAACCGCGGGATGCGGCAATTGCGGCAATATAGCCGTCCGCCTGGCCGATCGCCCGTCCATCGGACCTGGCCCGCATCATCAGATCTGCATAAGCCTGGGACGCCGCCAGATCGAAGGGCAGGACACGCCCGTCGAACAGGGGCAGAACGTCCTGTTCCAGACTCTGATGCAGGATCGAACGCCGCCGGCCTGCCGGCATGGCGGCAATTCCGAATCGCAATTCCGCCACCGTGACGGCCGACAGCCACAGCGTCTCGATCGCCTGGGCGTCGATCCATTCCAGGACACGCGGTTCAGGAACAGGCTTCCATGGCTCCGAGACCACATTGGTATCAAGAAGGATCATTCGAATGTCATCGGCTCGGCTGGGGTCTGATCCCGAACCTGCTGCAAGGCCGCGACATCCTGCTCGGTCACGTCGGCTTCACGACCTATGGACGCCAGAAGCGACCCCAGCCTGACGCGCTTCGGCGGCCGGACGACGGCTTCCAGAATGGCGCGGATTTCCGCTTCCGTGCTGTGTCCATGCAGGGCGGCCCGCGCTTTCAGCGCCCGATGCGTCTCTTCGGGAAGATTGCGGATGACGACAGAGGACATGATGAAAGCCCCTTCTTCATAAGGACCGATATCATATTTTATTTTTGATATCGATCCAGCAAAATCCTGCCGGCGGGCAGGATATGAGGGGCTACACCCGGCGGACGATGTAGGTCTTGGCCAGTTGCCCCATGATCTCCATCGCGTGGGTGGGGTCGCGGGCTTCGATCATCACTTCCAGTTCGGCCGCCTGCACGCTGGCGGCGGTGAACAGGCGCTGGTGCGAGACCTCGATGATGTTTCCGCCGGCCTCGCCGATCATGCGCGAGATGTCGGCCAGCACGCCCGGCCGGTCCGGGATTTCCATCTTCAGGCACAGCAGCCGCCCGTCGCGCAGCAGCGAGCGCAGCAGCGTGTTGGCCAGGATGCGGCTGTCGATATTGCCGCCCGTCACCGGCAGCGCCACCCGCTTGCCCCGGAACAGTTCGGGATAGGTCAGGACCGCCGCCAGGGCGCTGGCGCCCGCGCCCTCGCTGACCTGCTTGGCGCCCTCGGCCATCAGGGTGATCGCATCCTCGACCGCGCGTTCCGGCACCACCAGCACGCGTGAGACATGGTCGCGAATGACCGACAGCGGCTGCCGCCCGATCTGCAGCACCGCGATGCCCTCGGCGATCGTGGCGCCGCCGGGGGGCATGATCTCGTCCCCCGGGAAGGCGGACAGCGAGGAATAGCTTTCGACCTGCACGCCCATGATGTCCATGCCGGGACGCAGCGCGCGGCCCACCACGGCGCAGCCCGACAGCAGGCCGCCGCCGCCGATCGGACCGACGAAGATGTCGAGCGGGCCCGCATCCTCGAACAGTTCCAGGGCGAAGGTGCCCTGGCCGGCCATGACCTCGGGGTCGTCGTAAGGATGGACGAAGACCCGGCCTTCCCGCGCGCACAGGGCGTTGGCATGGGCCGTGGCCTCGGCGAAATTGTCGCCTTCCAGCACCACGCGCGCGCCCCAGGCGGCGGTGCGGGTGACCTTGGCGGCCGGGGTGAAGCGCGGCATGACGATGACCGCGTCGATTTCCAGCAGCGCGGCATGGCGGGCCACGCCCTGGGCGTGGTTGCCGGCCGATACGGTGATCACTCCGCGCGCGCGTTCCTCGGGCGTCAGCAGCGCCAGCTTGTTGGCGGCCCCGCGTTCCTTGAACGAGCCCACGGCCTGGAGATTGTCCAGCTTCAGGACGATGTCCGCCCCCGTCGCCCTGGAAAGCGCGTGCGAGGGAACGGTGGGCGTGCGCAGGACACGCCCCTCGATCCGCGCGGCGGCGGCGCGAACGTCGTTGAGGGTGATCATCGCATCCCGCCTAGCCGTAGGTGACGGCCAGGATCTCGTACGTCCGGTCGCCGCCCGGGGCGGGGACCGAGACGGAATCGCCGATCCGCTTGCCGATCAGGGACTTGGCCAGCGGCGAGGACACCGACAGCAGCCCCTGCTTGATGTCGGCCTCGTGCACGCCGACGATCTGGTAGGTGGCTTCCTTGTCGGTTTCCTCGTCCACCAGGCTGACCTGGGCGCCGAATTTCACCTGGTCGCCCGACAGGCTCGCCGGATCGATCACCTCGGCCGACGAGATGATGTCCTCAAGTTCAAGAATCCGGCCCTCGATGAAGGACTGGCGGTCCCGCGCCGCGTGGTATTCGGCGTTTTCCGAAAGGTCGCCGTGGCTGCGGGCCTCGGCGATGGCACGTATGACGGCCGG
Source organism: Gluconacetobacter diazotrophicus PA1 5 (assembly GCF_000021325.1). Taxonomy (GTDB): domain Bacteria; phylum Pseudomonadota; class Alphaproteobacteria; order Acetobacterales; family Acetobacteraceae; genus Gluconacetobacter; species Gluconacetobacter diazotrophicus. Next base: position 3,315,979 of record NC_011365.1, read on the forward strand.
GCGTTCTTCACTCTTGAGCTTGCGAAGTTCTTCTTCCAGCCGCTGCAGGCCCTTGCCTGTCATCGGAAATTTCTGCAAGGCGCGTCCCCGGAATGAAGGTCAGTCGCGCGACTGACATCAAAGGTTGAAGAAGAGCATCCCACAAGACCGAATGCGCCGGGTGCGGGGCCGGCAGGAACCGGTCCCGCACCCGGCGTCGGTGCGGTATGCTCAGAACGATCCGCTAAAGTAGGATTGAAGGGGCGCGACTTCAAGCGGTCCTTCCCGCATTGCCGCGATTGCGTGGGTCGCGGCCCGCGCGCCCGCGATGGTGGTGAAGTGCGGAATGCCGGTTGTCAGCGCCGAACGGCGGATGTCGAAGCTGTCCGTCACCGACTGGGCGCCCTGCGCGGTGTTGATGATCATCTGCACGTCGCCCGATCGGATGGCATCGACGCAGTTGGGCCGTCCCTCCAGCACCTTGTTCACCACTTCGACCGCGATCCCGGCGTCGCGCAGGTGCTGCGCGGTGCCCCGGGTGGCCAGGATGGTGAAGCCCATGTCCACCAGCCGGCGGGCCAGCGCCGGGATGGCGGCCTTGTCGCTGCGGCGCACCGACAGGAACACCACACCCGACAGCGGCAGCCGCACCCCGGCGGCAAGCTGCGACTTGGCGAAGGCCCGCTCGAACGACGCGTCCAGGCCCATCACCTCGCCGGTGGAGCGCATTTCCGGGCCCAGGATCGTGTCCACGTTGGGGAAGCGGTTGAAGGGGAACACCGCTTCCTTCACCGCGACGTGCGGCGCCACGGCGCGGTCGTCCAGCCGGAATTCCGACAGCCGTGCCCCGGCCATGACCCGCGCGCCGATCTTGGCCACCGGCACGCCGGTCGCCTTGGCGACGAAGGGCACGGTGCGCGAGGCGCGGGGATTGACCTCCAGGACGAAGATGTCCTGGTCCTTGATGGCGTACTGGACGTTCATCAGCCCGACGATGCCCAGTTCGCGGGCCATCGCCTCGGTCTGTTCCTTCAGTTCGGTGACGATGGCGGGCGAGAGGGTGTAGGGCGGCAGCGAGCAGGCGCTGTCGCCGGAATGGATGCCCGCTTCCTCGATATGTTCCATGACGCCGGCGACATAGACGGTGTGGCCGTCGGAAATGCAGTCCACATCGGCCTCGATCGCGTCGTTCAGGTAGCGGTCGATCAGCACCGGGCCCGAGGCGATGTCGTGCCCGGCCAGTTGCAGCGCCACGCGCATGTAGCGCTGCAGGCTGGCGCGGTCATGGACGATTTCCATCGCCCGGCCGCCCAGCACGTAGGACGGGCGGATCACGACGGGGTAGCCGATGCGCTCGGCCACGTCCTCGGCCTCGGCCGCCGTGCGGGCGATGCCGTTGTCCGGCTGGCGCAGGCCCAGCTTGTGCAGCATGGCCTGGAACCGCTCGCGGTCCTCGGCGCGGTCGATGGCGTCGGCCGGCGTGCCCAGCAGCGGAATGCCGGCGGCCTCCAGCGCGCGGGACAGCTTCAGCGGCGTCTGGCCGCCATACTGCACGATGCAGCCCAGCACGGTGCCGCTGGCCTGCTCGCGCCGGATCAGCGCGATCACGTCCTCTTCGGTCAGCGGCTCGAAATACAGGCGGTCCGAGGTGTCGTAGTCGGTCGAGACGGTCTCGGGGTTGCAGTTGACCATGATGGTCTCGAACCCGGCCTCGCGCAGCGCATAGGCGGCGTGGACGCAGCAATAGTCGAATTCGATCCCCTGGCCGATGCGGTTGGGACCGCCGCCCAGGATCACGATCTTGCGCCGGTCGGTCGGGTGGCTTTCGCAATCCGGCACGCCGAACCCGCCCTCGTAGGTCGAATACATATAGGGCGTGGCCGAGGCGAATTCGCCGGCGCAGGTGTCGATCCGCTTGTAGACGGGCGCGACCGCCAGCCGCGCGCGCAGGGACGCGACCTCGTGCGCGCCGGTGCCCGACAGGCGGCCGAGCTGCACGTCCGAGAAGCCCAGCGCCTTCAGCCGGCGCAGCGCCAGCGCGTCCTGGGGCAGGCCGTCGCGGACCACGGCATGTTCCGCCGCCACGATCTTCTGCAACTCGCGCAGGAACCAGGGCTCGAACCGGCAGGCGGCGTGGATTTCATCCACGCCCAGGCCGGCGCGCAACGCCTGGGCGGCCATCAGGATCCGTTCCGGCCGGGGCTGGGACAGGGCGGCGCGGAACGCGTCCTCGCCGCCGTCGCCCGGGGCCTCGACCGGGTCCAGCCCGGCCAGCCCGGTTTCCATCGAGCGCAGGCCCTTCTGCAGCGCCTCGGGGAACGAGCGGCCGATGGCCATCGCCTCGCCGACCGATTTCATGCTGGTGGACAGCAGGGCGGGGGTGCCGGGGAATTTCTCGAAGGTGAAGCGCGGGATCTTGACCACCACATAGTCGATGGTCGGCTCGAACGACGCCGGGGTCGAGCCCGTGATGTCGTTGGCCAGTTCGTCCAGCGTGTAGCCCACGGCCAGCTTGGCCGCGACCTTGGCGATGGGAAAGCCCGTGGCCTTGGACGCCAGCGCGGAGGAGCGCGAGACGCGGGGATTCATCTCGATGACCACCATGCGGCCGTCGGCGGGGTTGACGCCGAACTGCACGTTCGACCCGCCGGTATCGACGCCGATGGCGCGCAGGCACGCCAGCGAGGCGTCGCGCATGCGCTGGTATTCCTTGTCGGTCAGGGTCAGCGCCGGCGCGACGGTGATGGAATCGCCGGTATGCACGCCCATCGGATCGATGTTCTCGATCGAGCACACGATGATGCAGTTGTCCGCGCTGTCGCGGACGACCTCCATCTCGAACTCCTTCCAGCCCAGCACCGATTCCTCGATCAGCACCTCGGTGGTCGGGGACGCGTCGAGGCCCGAGGCCACGATCTGGTCGAATTCCTCGCGGTTATAGGCGATGCCGCCGCCCGAGCCGCCCATGGTGAACGAGGGACGGATGACCGCGGGCAGGCCGACCTGCTCCAGCGCCGCGCGGGCCTCGTCCAGCGTATGGGCGATCACGCTGCGCGGGCTTTCGATGCCGATCGCGTCCATCGCCTCGCGGAATTTCTGCCGGTCCTCGGCACGGTCGATGACTTCGGCGTCAGCGCCGATCAACTCCACCCCGTGTTCCTTCAGGAAGCCGGACTTGTCCAGCGCCATGGCGGTGTTCAGCGCCGTCTGGCCGCCCATGGTCGGCAGGATGGCGTCCGGCTTTTCGCGCAGGATGATCCGCTCGACGAATTCCGGGGTGATCGGCTCGACATAGGTCGCGTCCGCCAGTCCGGGATCGGTCATGATCGTGGCCGGGTTGGAATTGACCAGGATGACCCGGTACCCTTCCTCGCGCAGGGCCTTGCAGGCCTGGGCGCCGGAATAGTCGAATTCGCACGCCTGGCCGATGACGATCGGACCAGCGCCGATGATCAGGATGGAGCGGATATCTGTCCGTTTGGGCATGGTGTGCTGCTTTCAGACGGGTGCGTTGACGCGGTCGATCAGGGCGACGAAGCGGTCGAACAGATAATGGCTGTCCGACGGGCCGGGGCTGGCCTCGGGATGGTACTGGACCGAGAAGGCCGGATAGCGGTCGGAGGCGATGCCCTCGTTCGAGCCGTCGAACAGGCTGGTATGGGTCACGCGCACGTCGGCGGGCAGGCTGGATTCGTCCACCGCGAAGCCGTGATTCTGGCTCGTGATCTCGACCCGCCCGGTTCCCAGGTCCTTGACCGGCTGGTTGGCGCCGCGATGGCCGCGCGCCAGCTTGTAGGTGCGCGCGCCCAGCGCCTGCGCCAGCAACTGGTGGCCCAGGCAGATGCCGAAGACCGGCTTGCCGGCCTCCAGCACGCCGCGGATCGCCGGCACGGCATATTCGGCGGTCGCGGCCGGGTCGCCCGGGCCGTTGGACAGGAACACGCCGTCCGGCGCGTGGGCCAGGATCTGGTCCGCCGTGGCCGTGGCCGGCACGACCGTCACGTCGCAGCCCGCGCTGGCCAGGCAGCGCAGGATGTTGCGCTTGGCGCCGTAATCGACCGCGACCACGCGGCGGCGGCGCTCGGGCAGCGGGCAGGTGCCCGCGGGCCAGGTCCAGACGCCCTTGTCCCAGGAATAGGGGGCGGCGCAGGTCACGTCGCGGGCCAGGTCCATGCCTTCCAGCCCCGGCCATGCGGCGGCCTGGGCACGCAGGGCGTCCAGGTCGAACACGCCGTCGGCGGGGTAGGCCAGGATGGCGGTCTGCGGGCCGCCGTCGCGCACCCGCAGCGTGATGGCGCGGGTATCGACGCCGCAGATGCCCGGCACGCCCTGGCCGGCCAGCCAGGCGTCCAGCCCCTGCGTCGCGCGCCAGTTGGCGGGCTCGGTCAGGTCCTGCTTGACCGCCAGCCCGCGCGCGGCCACGCGGGGGGCTTCGTCGTCATCCGCGTTGGTGCCGACATTGCCGATATGGGGAAAGGTGAAGGTGATGATCTGCCCGGCGAAGGAGGGATCGGTCAGGGTTTCCTGATAGCCGGTCATGCCGGTGGAAAAGCACAGTTCGCCGATGGCGCTGCCGGCGGCCGGCGTATGCGCGCCGAAGCCGCGCCCCCACGCGACCGTGCCGTCGGCCAGGACCAGCGCGGCGGTGGCGCCTTCGGGGGGCTGGGTGGCGGGGGGTAACGGGGTCTCCGGCATCTGGGTCTCCGCTCGGTCGGACGCGCTGTCGGGTTGCAGGTCGGAAAGGCTGAGGCCGGTGTGGCGCAGGATGACCGTCCAATGCTTGGGCGGGATCGCGCGGGCCTGCCGCCATTTGCGGATGGCCTCGGTCCCGACGCCGGTCAGCCGGGCGGCATGATCCGCGCCGCCCAGACGCTCGATGATGGTCTCGATCGATATCGGCATGGCGAATTCTTCCTTCCGGGATTATCTCCTACCAGCGTCCCGATCGGCTGGGAAGAAAATTCCCACCCGGATCGACGGCAAATCGGTGGGAAAAATGTTCCGGCCCCTCGCCGGCGCCCGCCACTGGATCAGGAGAACGGGATCATGTCCCTGCGCGCGCGTTTCATGGAAGACCTCAAGGCGGCGATGAAGGCCGGGCAGTCCGGGCGCGTCGGCACCCTGCGCATGGTGAACGCCAGGCTGAAGGACGTCGACATCGGCGCCCGGGCCAAGGGTGGCGAGGTGGCGGAGGACGAGATCGTGTCCATGCTGCGCGGCATGATCAAGTCGCGCACCGAATCGGCGGCGATGTACCGCCAGGGCGGCCGCCCCGAACTGGCCGAGAAGGAAGAAGCCGAGATCGAGACGATTCGCGGCTACCTGCCCGCCGAGCTGGACGCCGCCACGCTGGAGGCGGCGACGCGCGAGGCGATCGCGGAACTGGGGGCGGCGTCGATGAAGGACATGGGCCGCGTCATGGCCGCGCTGAAGGCGCGCTTCGGCGCGGCACTGGATGCCGGCCGCGCCAGCGCCACCGTCAAGACGCTGCTGTCCGCCTGACGCGGTGGCGCTCGATCCCGCCTTTCTGGAGGAATTGCGTGCCCGCACGCCGATCGCCTCGGTGATCGGCCGCCGGACCAAGCTGGTCCGGTCGGGGAGGAACTGGAAGGCCTGCTGCCCCTTCCATGGCGAGAAGACGCCGTCATTCTACGTCTATGACGATCATTTCCACTGCTTCGGCTGTGGCGCGCATGGAGACGTCATTTCCTTCGTGATGCAGAGCGAGGGACGCTCCTTTCCCGAAGCGGTCGCCGAACTGGCGGGCGAGGCGGGGCTGGAGGTGCCGCGCGCCAGCCCGCGGGAGCGCGAGGCCGAGCAGCGCGCCCGGGGCCTGTCCGACGTGCTGGACCTGGTGCAGGCCGCCTGGGTGCGCCGGCTGCATGCGCCCGAGGGCCGGGCGGGCCTGGCCTACCTGCGCGGGCGGGGCCTGTCGGACGAGACGATCGCCGGCTTCGGGCTGGGCTGGTCCGGCGACGGGCGGGGCGGATTGCTGAACGAGTTGGCGCCGCACGGGGTCACGCCCGAGATGCTGGCGCAGGCCGGGCTGATGCGCGTGGACGAGGACGGGCGCCCGAAGGGGGAACTGTTCTTCAACCGCGTGACCTTCCCGATCCGCGACCGGCGGGGCAGCCTGGTCTCGTTCGGCGGGCGCATCCTGGGGGATGGGCAGCCGAAATACCTCAACGGGCCCGAGACCGCGCTGTTTTCCAAGCGGCGGACCCTGTTCGGCATGGATCGCGCCCGGGCCGCGCTGCGCACCGCGCGGCCGCGCGGGGCGCCGCCGGTCGAACTGGTGGTGGTCGAAGGCTACATGGACGTCATCGCCCTGCACCAGGCGGGGTTCCCCGGCGCGGTCGCGCCATTGGGCACCGCCCTGACGTCGGAACAGATGGAGGCGCTGTGGCAGATGGCGGCGGCCCCGATCCTGTGCTTCGACGGCGACGGGGCAGGGCAGCGCGCGGCGGTCAAGGCGGCGGAAACGGCGCTGCCGCTGCTGGATATCAACCGCACCCTGCGCTTCTGCGCCCTGCCGGAGGGCGAGGACCCCGACAGCCTGCTGCGCGGGCAGGGAAGCGGCGCGGTGGCGGCACTGCTGGAGGGCGCGCGGCCGATCGGCCACGTGCTGTTCGACCTGCTGACCCAGGGGGTACGCGACCCCGGGCCCGAGCAGCGCGCCGCGGTGCGCCGGCGCCTGGTCGAGGCGGCGGCGCTGATCGCGGACAAGGGGCTGGCGGCGGAATATCGCAGCACGCTGCTGGACCGCTTCTTCGAGACCTATCGCCGCCGTCCGGGCCAGGGGAAGCGTGCGGGCCAGGGCGGCCAGCGCGGGGACGGCAGGCAGGCGGGCGTGTCGTGGCCGGCCGGGTCCGCCCCGGCGCCGTTCGACGAAGCGGCCGCGGCGCAGGAGCGCATGCGCATCCTGACCGCGATCCTGCTGCGCCACCCCCATATCCTGCCCGAGGTCGAGGACGCCTATTGCCGCCTGGACCTGCCGCCCGCCCTGGCGCGGGTGCGGGCCGCGGTGATGGACCTGGCCGCGTCGGGCGACCTGACGGATGCGAAGGCGCTGGACCGGCGCCTGGACGAGGGCGGCCTGGCGGAGGAACGGATGGCGGTGGTGGCCGCCCGGCCGCTGCCGATGTCGCTGAGCGCGCCCGACGACCTGATGGCGGTCGACGTGGTGCAGGAATGGTGGCATTTTTTTGCCTTGCTGAATGTCCGGCAGTTCGGCGAAGATATCCGCCTGGACACCGAAAGCCTGTGCGCCGGCACGCTGGACGCGCGGTCGTGGGCCAGTTTGCGGACCCGGCTTCTGGCCTGGGAGGCGTTGCGGCGCGGGGATCTCACGCCCGGCGAAGGGTAAGGTTGCGCGTCGGCGCGCCATGCCGGGCCTTGACTTCCGCGAGTGAATCGACCACCTGCACCACACTGTAATTTGTCAGATGCGACAAAGTGGTCATTTCGTATCCGGTGGTTTACGCGCCCTGCGCGGCAACGCGACCGGACCGCGAAACAGGGCCGGCGACGCCGTTGCATGACACAGGCGAGGGCGCTTTAGCGGTTGAGGATAGGGCAGGCGATGGCGACAAAGACAGCCGCGGGTTCGGAAGCGACTGCTGGCGATCAGGACAACGACACCACTCTGCTGGATACCCAATCCGGAGCCGTCAAGAGACTGATCGCACGGGGCAAGGAACGGGGGTACATCACCTTCGACGAGCTGAACGCCGTCCTGCCCCAGGATCAGATGTCGTCGGAGCAGATCGAGGATGTGATGGCGGTCCTGTCCGAAATGGGCATCCAGGTCGTCGAGAACGAGGATAACGACGACAGCGAGGCCAATCGCGAGGAGAAGGCCGAGGAGGCCGACACCGAGGGCGAGGAAGCCGGGGGTGCCGCGGGCAACGTCGATACCGAGAGCCTGGGCCGTACCGACGACCCGGTGCGCATGTACCTGCGCGAGATGGGGTCCGTCGAACTGCTGTCGCGCGAGGGCGAAATCGCCATCGCCAAGCGGATCGAGGCCGGCCGCGACGAGATGATCGGCGGCCTGTGCGAAAGCCCGCTGACCTTCCGCGCCATCATTTCGTGGCACGAGCGCCTGAAGGCGGGCGAGATGCTGCTGCGCGACATCGTGGACCTGGAGGCCATGCAGTCCGGCGGCGCCGAAGCCGAGGCCGGCGCCGAGGGCGGCGAGCAGGAAGACGGCAGCTTCGACGCGGCCCCCGAGAGCGAGGACGGCGAGGAAGGCGACAGCGCCGGCCTGTCGCTGTCCGCGCTGGAAGAAAAGCTGAAGCCCGAGATCCTGGCGCAGTTCGAGGAAATCGAGGAACTGTATTCCCGGCTGCAGAAGCTGCAGTCGAAGCGGCTGGAGACCCTGACCTCGGGCGCCGAGATGTCGGACAAGTCCGAGAAATCGTACGAGAAGCTGCGCGAGGAACTGGTGGGCAAGGTGCAGCAGGTCCACCTGCACAACACCCGCATCGAGGTGCTGGTGCAGCACCTGAAGGAAATCTTCCAGCGGCTGAACGGGCTGGAAGGGCGCATGCTGCGCCTGGCCGAGAGCACCAAGGTCTCGCGCGAGGACTTCCTGATCAAGTATCGCGGCAGCGAGCTGGACCCGGGCTGGATGGACATGGTGTCCGCCCTGCCGGGCAAGGCGTGGAAGAATTTCGTCGCCAAGCATTCGGCGTCGGTGCTGGACCTGCGCGGCCAGGTCGCATCCCTGTCGCAGGAAACCGGCCTGCCGGTCGGCGAATTCCGCCGCGTCTACGCCACCGTGTCGCGCGGCGAGCGCGATTCGGCCCGCGCGAAGAAGGAGATGATCGAGGCGAACCTGCGCCTGGTGATCTCGATCGCCAAGAAATATACCAATCGCGGGTTGCAGTTCCTGGACCTGATCCAGGAGGGCAATATCGGCCTGATGAAGGCGGTGGATAAGTTCGAATATCGCCGGGGCTACAAGTTCTCGACCTATGCCACGTGGTGGATCCGCCAGGCGATCACCCGGTCGATCGCCGACCAGGCCCGCACGATCCGCATCCCGGTCCATATGATCGAGACCATCAACAAGCTGGTCCGCACGTCGCGCCAGATGCTGCATGAGATCGGACGCGAGCCCGCGCCCGAGGAACTGGCCGAAAAGCTGGGCATGCCGCTGGAGAAGGTGCGCAAGGTCCTGAAGATCGCCAAGGAACCGATCTCGCTGGAAACGCCGATCGGTGACGAGGAAGACAGCCACCTGGGCGATTTCATCGAGGACAAGACGGCGGTCATCCCGCTGGACGCCGCGATCCAGACCAACCTGCGCGAAGCCACGACGCGGGTCCTGTCCTCGCTGACCCCGCGTGAGGAACGCGTGCTGCGCATGCGCTTCGGCATCGGCATGAACACCGACCACACCCTGGAAGAGGTGGGCCAGCAGTTCAACGTGACGCGCGAGCGCATCCGCCAGATCGAGGCGAAGGCGTTGCGCAAGCTGAAGCACCCGAGCCGCAGCCGCAAGCTGCGCTCGTTCCTGGACGACAACTGATTCGCCGGGCCATGGTCGCGTCCGTCGGAGACGCGCGGGCGGACTCCGGGCCGGCGACCCGGGCCGTTGTCGACGTGACCTTCCTGTGCATGGACGCCCCGCCATCCGGTCCGGCGCCTGCCCTGCCGGAAGGCTACCGCATCGTGCATCAGCCGGCGCCGGGCGTTGCGTTCTATCGCCGCCTGTATGACGGGGTGGGCAAGGATTATTGCTGGTGGCTGCGCCGCGTCGTGCCCGACCGGGAACTGGCGGCGCTGCTGCGCGACCCGGGCGTGCTGGTCCACGTCCTGTGGCGCGGCGAGCAGGTCTGCGGCTTCTTCGAACTGGACCGGACCCAGCCGGATGAGGTCAACCTGGCCTATTTCGGCCTGATGCCCGGCCAGATCGGGCATGGGATCGGCCATGCCTTCCTGCGGGCCGCCCTGGACGCGGCCTGGGCCTTCCACCCCGACAGCGTGCGGGTGAATACCTGCACCGCCGACCATCCCAGGGCGATGGAGACCTATCTGCGGGCCGGATTCCGGCCCGTGCGCACGGTGCGCGAGGTCTGGGACATTCCCGACCGGCTGGGGCTGACGGTTCCCCGGGCCCTGCGCCCCTGATCCACCGGCCGCCCGAATTCGGCTTTTCGGCAGTTTCCCCTTGTGGTCGGCCGGGGTTTGTGCTTCACACCGCACCTTCCCTGCCGGGACGCGGCATCGCCCCGGCTATACCCATGCCCCGCGGGAGGGGCGCCGTCCGGACCGGGTCCGGAACGGTCGGGTTGACCTTATCCGAAGGGAGTTCCCATGCCGTTATATGAGACCGTGTTCATCGCACGTAACGATGTATCGCAGCAGCAGGTCGAGGCCGTCGCCGACGGGATCGCCGCGCTGCTGGAAACCGATGGCGGCGCTGTGAAGAAGCGCGAATATTGGGGCCTGCGCAGCCTGGCCTACCGCATCAAGAAGAACCGCAAGGGGCACTACATGCTCCTGGGTCTGGATGCGAAGCCGGAGACGATCAAGGAAATCGAGCGCCAGCTCGGCCTGAACGAGGACGTGATGCGCGTCCTGACCCTGCGCGTCGACGAGATCGACGAGGCGCCGTCCGTGATCCTGTCCCGCAAGGGCGACGAGCGCGAGCGCGGCTTCCGTGGTCCGAAGCCGGCCGGCCGCTTTGAAAGCGGACGTGGCGGTGCCGGCGGTGCCCGTCGCGGCTACGACGATCGCGAGGAGTTCCGGGCACGCAACGAGCGTGAAGACGGGCGCGACACCGACGGCGAAGCGGAGTAAGAATCCATGTCCGAGACCACTGAAATCAACCCCGCCGCCCGTCGCACGGCCGTGGGTGCGCGCCGGCCGTTCTATCGTCGCCGCAAGTCCTGCCCGTTCTCCGGCCCCAACGCGCCGAAGATCGACTACAAGGACGTTCGCCTGCTCAGCCGCTTCCTGTCCGAGCGCGGCAAGATCGTCCCCAGCCGCATCACCGCGGTGTCCGCGAAGAAGCAGCGCGAGCTGGCCCAGGCGATCAAGCGGGCCCGTTTCATGGCGCTTCTGCCCTACATTGTCGGCTGAGGGAGGCAGATCATGTCCGCAGTAGAACTGATCCTGCTCCAGCGCGTCGAAAACCTGGGGCAGATGGGCGACGTCGTGAAGGTGAAGCCGGGCTATGCCCGTAACTTCCTGCTGCCGCAGGGCAAGGCGATCCGTGCCAACGCCCTGAACCGCGAGCGCTTCGAGCGCGAGCGCGTGCAGCTCGAGGCGCTGAACCTGAAGCGCCGCGAGGAGGCCGAGCGCCTGTCCGAGCGCATGCACGGCCTGTCCGTCGTGCTGATCCGCCAGGCCGGCGACAGCGGCAGCCTGTACGGCTCGGTCACGACCCGCGACATCGCCGAGGCGGCGACGGCGGCCGGCCTGACGGTCGCCCGCACGCAGGTGATCCTGGAAAACCCGATCAAGCAACTGGGCCTGTACGACGTCCGCGTCGCGCTGCATCCGGAAGTTTCGATCCCCGTCACGGTGAACGTGGCCCGTTCGGAAGAAGAAGCCGAGCGCCAGGCCCGTGGCGAAGAGATCGGCGTCGAGAAGGAGGAGCCCTCGGGCTTCGTCGAGGAAGCGCTCGAGGAAACGGTGGAAGCTCCGGCGGAAGCCTGATCCTTTCCGTTTCCGTTCTGTCGCAAAGGCCCGGAAGAGCATGCTCTTCCGGGCCTTTGTCTTTGAAAAGGCACGCAAAGCGTCATCACCGGTTCTTTACGGATCGATCCGGACCCTTCATGCTTCGGGCCCGGCCGAAAGAAGAGAGGTGAGTCCATGACGCCCTTGATAGACAGGATCTTTCGCAGTTTCATCTCGCTGGGGCGGCTGGACGTCGTCTATTCCGACGGCACGCGGCGGACCTATGTCGGCACGCCTGGGCCAGTCGCGGCGATGCGCATTCTCTCCCCGTCGGTCGAGCGGCGCCTGATCGTCAATCCCGGCCTGGCGTTCGGCGAAGCCTATATGGACGGTCTGGTCGTGCCCACGGGCTGCACGCTGTACGACCTGCTGGACGTCCTGATGGCCAACAGCATGCAGGCCGGCCATATCGGCGAATCGGTGGCGGCGGTGATCCGCTACGGCAAGCGGACCTGGACGCAGTTCAATCCGGCGTCCCGCGCACGGCGCAATGTCGCGCACCATTACGACCTGAACGGTGCGCTGTACGACCTGTTCCTGGACAGCGACCGCCAATATTCCTGTGCCTATTTTCCGCGTGGGGACGAGACGCTGGAAGAGGCGCAGGTGGCGAAGAAGCGCCATATCGCCGCCAAGCTGCGGCTGGACCGCCCGGGCCTGGAAGTGCTGGATATCGGATGCGGCTGGGGTGGCATGGCGCTGACGCTGGCGCGGGAGTACGGCGCACGGGTCACCGGCATCACCCTGTCCGAGGAACAGCTTGGCGTGGCGCGGCAGCGGGCACGGGACGAGGGGTTGGCGGACCGGGTGCGGTTCGAACTGGTGGATTACCGGGCCGTGACGCGGCGTTTCGACCGCATCGTATCGGTCGGCATGTTCGAGCATGTGGGGATCGGCCATTATCGCCAGTTCTTCGACCTCGTGGCGAATATCCTGGCTCCGGACGGGGTCATGCTGCTGCATTCCATCGGGCGGCATGACGGGCCGGGTTCGACCAATCCCTGGATCGATCGCTACATCTTTCCCGGCGGCTATTCGCCCGCGCTGAGCGAAACCTTCGCGGCGATCGAAAAATCCGGCCTGTGGGTGACGGATTGCGAGATCCTGCGCCTGCATTACGCCAAGACCATCGCGCTGTGGCGCGACCGCTTCGCCGCCAATCGCGAGCGGGTCGCCGCGATGTACGATGAACGGTTCTGCCGGATGTTCGAATTCTATCTGGCTGCGGCGGAACTGTCCTTCCGCGTGCAGGGGCACATGAATTTCCAGCTCCAGATCACACGGTCGATCGACGCCGTGCCGCTGACGCGCGACTATATGGTCGATGTGGAACGCGACGCGGCGGCGACGCGCCGCCCGCGCGTGCGTAGCCGGGCCAGGGCAGGGTAGGAAGAAAAACGACCGGGTTTCCAAAGGGCCGAGCCCTTTGGCGGGTCAGGGGGGGAGCCCCTGCCTTTCCGCGTGGCACCGCGCCAGAAGGTCGAACTCCGCGATATCCAGCGTTTCCGCCCGGCGGGCGCCGTCGATGCCGGCGGCGGCCAGCAGGGCTTCGCCGCCGATCGGGCGCAGGGAGCCGCGCAGCATCTTGCGCCGCTGGCCGAACGCCGCCGCCGTGACCTGTTCCATGGCGCGGAACAGGGCGGGGTCGGGCTGGGTCGCGTGGGGGATCAGGCTGACGACGGCGGAATAGACCTTGGGCGGCGGCGAAAACGCGCCGGGGGGGATGCGCATGACCAGGGCGCACCGGCAGGTCCATTGCGCCAGCACGGCCAGGCGGCCGTACTGGGCGCTGTCGGGGGCGGCGCAGATCCGCTCGGCGACTTCCATCTGGAACATCAGGGTCAGCCGTTCCCAGGCCGATGCCTGGCGCAGCCAGCCGACCAGCAGCGGCGTGCCGACATTATAGGGCAGGTTGGCGACGACCTGGCGCGGGGCGGGGCAGAGCCGCGTCAGGTCCTGGCGCGTCGCGTCGGCCTCGACCAGGTGCAGGCGGCCCGGGAACAGGGTGGCCAGTTCGGCGATGATCGCGACCGCGCGCGCATCGACTTCCACCGCCGTGACCGTCTCGGCCGGGCTGTCCAGCAGGGCACGGGTCAGGCCGCCGGGGCCGGGGCCGACCTCGACGACATGCCGGCCCGTCAGGTCCCCGGCCAGGGCGGCGATGCGTGCGGTGATGCCGGGGTCCAGCAGGAAGTGCTGGCCCAGGGCCTTGCGCGCATCCAGCCCGTGGCGGGCGATCACGTCGCGCAGCGGTTCCAGCAACGGCTGGCTACCGGGCAGGGGTGGAGTGGTCAGAGCGGCTGCCTCATACCTTCGAGCGCATTTCGATGATGGCGCGGCGATGCAGGTCGCGATCCAGCTGGCGCGACGTCTGTTCCGCCCGTTCGTTCATCAGCTGGTCGGCGATGTCGCTGGGGGTCTGCTGGGCGAAGTTCTTCTGCTGGCGGGAGCAGACCATCAGCACCGCGATACCGTCGGGGGCCACCAGCGGATGGCTGGCCTGGCCCGGGGTCAGGCCGGTCAGGACCTTCTGCATCTGCTCGTTGACGCGTTCGAGCTGCACGTCGCCCGGATTGGACGGGTGCTTGTCGCCGAATTTGTGGTTGATCGCCTCAAGCTCCGGGCACGAATGCACGGTCGTGGAAATCTGCTGCGCCTGCTTCAGCGCATCGCGCTGCTGCTCGCTCGGCGCCTGCGGGTCCAGGGGCGTGGTGAAGGGAATGAACGCCTCGCGCAGCGACACCAGCGTGCCCATCTGGTGACCGATCACGCGGCGGCCGTTCAGCGTCGCGATGACATAGCCGCCCGCGACGCGGATCGGGTTGGAAATGGCGCCGGGCGGCATGGCCTTGGCGATTTCGACGACCTGCGGGTCCAGGCTGTCCTCCTGCACCCAGCCCATCAATCCGCCTTCGAGCGCCGCCTGGTTCTGCGAGAACTGGGCCGCCACGATGGGGAACGGCGCGCCGTTGCGCAGTTCCTGGATGATGGTCTGGGTGAATTTCAGCTCGTCCTCGGAATGGCGGGGATCGTCGACCGGGATGAAGATTTCGCTGATCAGGTATTGCGGCTTGCCGTCCTCGTGCCGCAGGGCCTCCTCGCGCTGGGAGATCTCGGCCGCGGTGATGCGGCCGCGGGTTCCCATTTCCTCGCGCAGCACCTGCGACCAGCCCAGTTGCACGCGGATCTGGTCGATCATGGTGGTCAGCGAAATTCCGTCCTGGGCCAGCCGGTCGCGCAGGGCGTTCTTCGGCATGCCGTTCCGGCGTTCGATGTCGGCGATCGAGGCGGCGATCTGGTCGGGCGACACGTTGATGTGGCGCGAGAGCATCTCGTTCTGCCGCAGGCGCTCGTCGATCAGCTGCCGGAGGATCTGCGGCCGCAGCCGGGCCATGACGTCGTCGCTGAGCGTCAGGCCCGCCGACAGCGCGAACAGCCGTCCGCGATTGTCCACGTCCCGGCGGGTCAGCAGCGTGCCGTCGATGATGGCGATGATCGCATCCTGGCTCGTCGCGTCCGACTGGTCGGATGAATGGGCGGAAGCGGGGGGGGGCGCATGGCGGGCGGCCAGCGCCGGGCCGCCGGCGACGGCCGCCAGCCCGGCCGCCAGCAGGCATGCCATGACATTCGAGGAAAAACCGGTCTTGGTGGGGCGGCGTCGCATTCTGCTCGGTCTCTCACGCATCGGATCAGCCACGAATACCAAAGGCACCGATGGTCTTGAAGGTCAGGGTGAACATGATGGTCGAATTGCGCTGTTGGCCGCCGATCGACGTATATTGCTTGATATACATCAGGTTGAAGCCGAAACAGTCATTGTTGTAGCCGGCGTTGCCGCCCATGCTGACGAATTGCTGGCGCGACAGGCTGCGGCGGACGAAGGCCGACAGGCTGTAGTTCTGCCAGTTGGTGTTGGCACCGACCGTCACCTCGTTCGTGCGCACATAATAGGCCGCGTTGGGGCTCGCCGTCTGGATGTTGGTGGCATAATAATAATACGGCGTCACCGGTTCGTAGACATAGCCGCTGGTCAGGTGGAAATGCTTTACCCCGGTGCTGACCAGCGCGTCGCCGAAATCGATCCGGCCGGCATACGGGTCGATCCGGGTGCGGCCGGTGAAGTCGATATACTGGTTCGGCGCGAAGCGCGCGCGCGCCACCACGTCGGAAAAATGGTGGTTCAGCCCGGAATAGGGAATGCGGTTGTGGTCGATATGCTCCTGGAGGCTTTCGCCGACCAGCGTATCGATTTCATGCCCGTTCCACGTCCAGTTGCCATGCACGCCGAAATTGCCGCGCAGGCCGCCGTCCAGCCGGTCGGTCCCCGGGTAGCGGTTGATCGCGAACAGCGTCGAATCGGTGAATTCGTAGGACAGGCTGTCTTCGTTCGGCAGGTTGCTGTTGCGGCTGTTGCCGGTGTTGGGCGCCGCGATGACCTGGGCGATGGGTTCTAGGATCTGGGTGCCCTTGCCGTTCATGAAGCCCCGCAGGAACGGCCAGTTCATCTTCAGCGCGACCGTCGGCAGGACCTGGCCCGTGATCTGCTGGCGGGTCGTGGTCGGGGCGTAGATCGGCTGCTGGTTCAGGCTGGTCGCCCGGTGGATGGCCGATTCCAGGTGCAGGGTCAGCTTCCAGAGCTGGCCCAGATGGTTGCGGAACGGCCGGTCCCAGTTCAGCGAGAGCTGCCCGCGCTGGTCCGAGACGCCGGATGCGCGATAGACGTAGAAATCGGTGGTATCCACCGCCAGCCGGCCGCCCCACGCGTCGGGCTGGCCGAAATAGCTGTAGGTGTAGCGCGGCAGCACCCACGGCAGTTCGTTGTCGCGGATGACGCCCTGGTTCAGGCCCTGGTAGGCCTGGGCGTCGACGCGCGAATAGGACCCGGTTCCGAACCCTTCGAGATAGACGTTCGAGGTCAGCATTTCCTGGCCGTAGCCGGACACGCGATAGTCGCGCATGTAGTCGGCCGACGTGGCCAGGTTGATGTTCGCCCCCGCGCGCCAGGCGCGCGTGATCGACGCCTGCGCCTGGGCGAAGATGTAGCCCTGTATGCCGTGCTCGTCGGACGTGCCCGTGGTGTTGCCGAAGGTGTTCACGTACGACCCCTGGCGGTTGGTGTCGTAGGCCAGGCCGGCCAGGATGTTCAGCGTGCCGAAATTCAGCGCGTTGCGGTACTGGGTGCTGACCTGGGGGCCCGTCCGGGTGGACAGCAGACCCTGGATCGTCATGTCGGACTGTTTGTCGATCACCCAGTAATAGGGGATGGTGACATAGGCGCCCAGATAGCGGTCATGCGGCGTGATCCCCGGCGTCAGGAAGCCGCTCTGCCGCTTGACCGACGGGTCGGACATCGAAAAGGCGGGCATGTACATGACCGGAATGCCGAACATGTCCAGATAGGCGTCACGGAAGTCGATGCGCTTGTGTTCGGTATCGTCGATCGCGTCATAGGCCCGCAACTGCCAGAAGGGCGGCCGTTCGGGATGCTGGGCGCAGATGTTGCAGGCCGTGTAGACGGCGCGCGCCATGTCGTTGACCTTGGCCCCGGTGCGCCGCATGCCGTTGGCCGCCAGCTTGGCGTTTTCGGTCATCAGCATATGCAGGCGGGTCATGATGCCGTCGCGCATGCCGTTGCTGAGTTCGGCGTAGTCGCTGAAGATGACCGTGCCGTCGGGTTCCACCATCGCGACGTGGCCGTGGGCGGCGGCGATGCCGGTATTGCGGTCGTACGTCACCGTATCGGCGCGCAGGACGTGGTCTTCCTGCCAGATCTGGACGTTGCCGGTCCAGGTCACGATGCCCCGCGCGTTGTCGTAGGTGACGGTGTCCGCCTGGAACGTGACGGGGGCCGACTGCGACATGGGGCTGCCGGTCGTGATCTTGATCGGCTTGGCCTGGACCTGCGCATGGGCGCGGTGAACCTGGATGACCGCGCCCAGGAACGTGCTGCCCAGCAGGCCGGCAGCCAGCAATGTGCCACGCGCCTGCGAACGCTGGCCCCGGGCAGGGCGAAACAGGCGACGGGACATCAGGATCGGCATCATCCGTCTTCTAGATGAAGCAGCAGAGAAACTGCAAGGCAGAGTCCTGCTCCGGTCGGGGCCCAGGCGGCCAGCAGCGGCGGCATCGCCCCGGATTCGCCGAATTGCGCGGCCACCTTCGAGATCGTGAAGAGGGCGAACCCCGCGGCGACGCCGCTGCCGATCATGCGCGCGACGCCGCCGCGCCGCGTCGGCCGCATCGAAAAGCCCGCCGCCACCAGCGCCATGGTGCCGGCCAGGATGGGCAATGTCAGCAGGGTCTGGAAATGCAGCCGGTGGCGGATGGACGAAAAGCCCGAACGTTCCAGCAGGGCGATGAAGCCGGGCAGCGCCCAGACCGACAGCGTGTCGGGCGAGGCGAAGCTTTCCTGCACGCGGGGAACGGTCAGGTCGGTCGGCATGACGAACCGGCCCGCCGGGACGGGCAGGCGGTCGGGGCGGATCGTCCTGGCATCCTGGAAAATCCAGACCTTCCGGCCGAGATAGCCCTCGGGGGCTTCGATCCGGACGATCAGATGGTCGGTATCGTCCAGCCGGAACAGGCTGATGCCGCCGATCCGCAGGACCCCGCCCTGCAGGTGGACGCTGCGGGCATGCAGGATCGCGACCCCGTGGGGAACCAGGCCGGAATCGGCCTGGCGCAGCCACAGCGCGCCGTCCGACAGGTTCAGCGGGCCGCCGCTGCGCAGATAGACGTGGTCCAGCGTTTCCGCCTGGCGATACATGATGGACGACAGCGGCGACAGGGCCCCGGTGGCCAGGATGCCGATCAGCAGCGCGCAGGACAGCGGGCCGGTCAGGAACTGCCAGGCCGAAATCCCGGCCGCGCGCGCCACGATCAGCTCGGACGACCGGGTCAGCCGCCAGAAGCACACGATCCCGCCCAGCAGCACGCCGAAGGGCAGGATCTCGATCATGAAATAGGGGACGTGCAGCAGCGCGATCTCGCTGGCCAGGCTGGTCGGCACGTCGGGCCGGGTGGCCACGCGGCGCAGCAGGTCGATGAAATCGAACAGCGAGACCAGCCCCGTCAGCGACAGGATCATCGCCATGACCGCCAGCGTGAACTGCCGGGCGATATAGAAGGACAGGGTGACGGAAACCGTCATGACCGGCCCGTTTCCGTCATGGCCGGCGCGTCGAGGCCGGGCTGGGCGCCGGCATCGCGCCATTTCAGTTCCGGCAGGAACAGCATCAGCGCGCAGGCGATCCCGGGCAGGATCGCCTCGACCCACATCAGGGGGATCAGGCTGGTATTGCGGCTGGCCAGGTTCTGCACCATCAGGCTGAGCGCCAGCAGGCTGACGACGCTGAGGATCGCGACCGCCGGGCGGATGATGTTGCCATGGCGGGAGAAGGCGCCCCGCAGCACGGCGACCAGCCCGACCATGGCGAAGGAGAACGCGGTGAACGGCGCGGTCAGCCGGCGCCAGGCCTCGACCGCGAACTTGCCGCGGTCGCGGGGGGCGACCTCCTGCGGGTCGGGGTGCAGCAGTTCATGCAGCGACATTTCCGTCGCGTCGCGAAAGCGCGCCTGGTCCCCGCGGGAGGATGTCAGGTCGATCGTGTTGCGGCTGAAGGTCAGGACGTTCAGCCGTCCGCTCTTGCGGTCGATCTCCTGCCGCGAGCCGTCATACAGGACCACGCGCGGCTGGTTGTCGACGACCAGCATCGTGCCGCGCTGGGCCAGGACGGTCGACGGATTGTCGGGCTGGCGGTCGTCCTCGACCACGATGCCGTGCAGCGTACCGTCGCGATCGCGGGAGCGGACATAGACGGTCATGGTGGGCGATACGGGGGTGAACACGCCCTCCTGCAGCATGAAGGCCGCCATTCGGTTGCGGATCTGGAATTCGTACTGCTTGAAGGCATGGAAGGACAGCGGCACGATCCAGATGTTCAGGATCATGCACGACACCACCGAGATGGTGGCGCAGAGCAGCCCCGCCCGCGCGATGAAGAAGGGCGACAGGCCGGCGGCGCGCATGACCGTCAGTTCCCTGTCCCCGGCCAGCCGCTGATAGACGAACTGCACGACGATGAAGGTCGTGATCGGCAGGATGACGGCGACGAAGGAGGGGACCAGCAGGCTGGTCAGCCCGATGAAGACCCGCAGCGACAGCCCGCGCTCGACCACCAGCGAGACGAAATGCAGCGACTGGGTCAGCCAGATCAGCGCCGACAGGCCGCCCGTCGTGGCCAGCAGGGCCACGAGCAATTGCCGCAGGACATAGCGGTCGAGCATCGGCAGGCGCGATCTCGGCTGCAGTCGGGTGACGGATCGGGCGAACGACATACGCATGTGTAGCCCCGCCGGGGGCCCGGCGAAAGCCCCGCGGCATAGGTGCTATACGACTGTTATGCAGCCGGATCGTCCGGGGTCATGCGTCCGGGGTCACGCGGGCCGGATTCCCCGTATCGGGGGGAAATATGGCGCCGGGGTTCAGCAGGCCGCGCGGGTCGATCGCGTCCTTGATCCGGCGCATCGTGGCCAGTTCGGCGCCGCCGCGCCAGTCCGGCATCATGTAGGGCTTCAGCCGCCCCACCCCGTGTTCGGCGGAGAAGGAGCCGTCCAGGTCGCGCACGATGGCCCCCACCGTATCCATGATCCGGTGGTCCAGTGCCAGGAAGGCGGCCGGGTCCATGCCTTCGGGCTGGACCAGGTTGAAATGGATGTTCCCGTCGCCGATATGGCCGAACGGCGCCGGGCGGATGCCCGGGATCAGGGCCGCGCAGGCGGCGGTGGCCCGGTCGATCAGTTCCGGCACGTGCGAGACCGGGACCGAGACGTCGTTCTTCACGCTGGCGCCGGCGCGGCGCTGGGCCTCGGCATGTTCCTCGCGCAGCTTCCACAGGGCCATGCGCTGGCCCTCGCTCTCGGCGATCACCGCATCGGTGACCGTGCCGTCCTCCAGCGCCGCGCCCAGCACGTCCTCCAGCGCCCCGCGCAGGTCGGCATTGGCGCGCGGGGTGGCCAGTTCGACCAGCACGTAGGCCGGTGCCGGTTCGGCCAGCGGCAGGCTGGCGCCCGGGACCAGTCGCGTGACCAGGTCCATGCCGGCGCCGGACATGTATTCGAACGCCTGGATCAGCGCCGGGTCCTGCGCGCGGAAGGCCGCGAACAGCGCCAGCGCGCCCTTGGCGTCGGCGACCGCGCACAGGGCGGCCTCGGTCGCGCGCGGCTGCGGCTGAAGCTGCAGGATGGCGGCGGTGATGAAGCCCAGCGTGCCCTCGGACCCCACGAACAGCTGGCGCAGGGCGTATCCGGTGTTGTCCTTGCGCAGGCGGCGCAGCCCGTGGAACACGCTGCCGTCCGGCAGCACGACCTCCAGCCCCAGGACCAGTTCCCGCGCGTTGCCGTAGCGCACGGTGTTGTTGCCGCCGGCATTGGTGGCCAGCACGCCGCCGATCTGGGCCGAGCCTTCCGATGAAATCGACAGCGGCAGCATCAGCCCGGCCTCGCGCGCGGCGTCCTGCGCGGCCTTCAGCGTCACCCCGGCCTCGACTTCCATCGTGTGGTCCAGCGGATCGATCCGGCGCACGCGGTTCATGCGCGACAGGCAGATCACGACCTCGCGCCCGCTGTCGTCCGGGGTGGCGCCCCCCACCATGCTTGTGTTGCCCCCCTGCGGCACCATCGCCACCCCCGCCTGGGCGCACAGCGTGACCGCCTGGGCCAGTTCGGCGGTGTCGGCGGGGCGCAGCACGGCGGCGGTGCGGCCGTGATAGAGCGCCCGCCAGTCCGTGCAGTACGGATCGGTGTCCGACGGGGCGGTCAGGATGCCCGAGGGACCCAGCAGATGTGCCAGACGGTCCAGCAGGTCGGCGGTCGGGGCGGGGCAGGCGGTCATGCAATGATTCCGGGAAAAGTAATGAGGCCTATTTCAGCGCGGTGGCGCTGTAGGGCGCGGTCGGGGTATCCAGGGCGTGCAGGAATTCCATGCCGGCCATGCCGGCGATCCCGGCCAGGGCGCCCACGGCGAAGGCCAGGACGACGATCGACCGGCGTCGGGGCATGGGCCGTGCCTGCATGACCGACAGGGCGGCCTGGGTTTCCGCCCGCGCCTGCTGGGTCAGGTAGAGCTGCGAGCGCAGTTCCTCGGCCCGGGCGCGGGCATGGCGCAGGTCGATGTCGAGCCGGTTGAGGCTTTCGGTCAGTTGGGAAATCCGGACCCGGGCGGCCTGCATTTCCGTCGCGCTTGCGGCGGCCCCCGCGCCGCGCGGCGCGCGGGGACGGGGCTGCGCGCGGGGCGGCGGGCTGGGCGCGATGGCCGTGAACAGGTTCTTCAGCGCGCCGCCCGTGGTGCCGTTCCGCCGCGCGCGGTTGCGCAGCGCGTCGAGCGCGTTCGCGGACTGTCCCGGATGTTCCTCCAGCACCAGGGCCAGGATATCCGACAGGATCTTCAGTTCCTTGGGGTCGAACTTGTCGCTCATGGCCACGGATCAGCGGGAAGGGGAACGGTCGTCATGCGGGTGTCCCGTCATGCCGGCCGGGGAGAGGCCGCGCGGCGCAGCCGGTCGCGGATGGCCATGCCCAGCCCGACGCGCGGGATCGGCATCGCGGCGATGCGGACCAGGCCGCGCCGCGCGCCCTCGCTGTCCAGGAAGCGCAGGCCGGCGAACAGGCGGGCGGCGGCCTCGTCCAGCCGTCCGGCGGGGCTGAGGTTCCACACCAGGCCGGCGCCGGGCAGTTCCGGCCCGAAGGCCAGCAGGGCCTCGTCCGCCGCCACGTCATGGGCGTCCAGCCGCACCGGCAGGCCCGGGGCGTAGTGCGAGGCCAGGCGGCCGGGCGACAGCGGCAGCGTGTCGGCATAATCGTCGGGGTGCGAGATCGGGCCGCAGACCTCGCTCAACGCCTCGACCGTCACGCCGCCGGGACGCAGCAGCATCGGCGCGGTGCCCGTCAGGTCCAGCACCGTGCTTTCGACCCCGACCGGACAGGGGCCGGAATCCAGGACCGCATCGATGCGGCCGGACAGGCCCCGCAGCACGTGATAGGCGTCCGAGGGGCTGACCCGGCCCGACAGGTTGGCCGAAGGCGCCGCCACCGGCCGGCCCACGGCGCGCAGCAGGGCGGTGGTGATGGCGCCGCGCGGCACGCGCACCGCCACCGACGGCAGGCCGGCGGCGGCGAGGTCCGAAATGGTGCTGCCTGGCTGGCGCGGCAGCACCATCGTCAGCGGCCCGGGCCAGAACCGTTCGGCCAGGCGCCGCGCCACGTCGTTGGGCGCGGCCTGGGCGAAGGCCGCCTCGGCATCGGGGAAATGGCTGATCAGCGGGTTGAAGCGCGGGCGTTCCTTGGCGGCGAAGATGCGTGCCACGGCGGTGTCGTTGGTGGCGTCCGCGCCCAGGCCGTAGACGGTCTCGGTCCCGAATGCCACCAATCCCCCCGCCCGCAGCAGATCGGCCGCCCGGGCGATGCCGGCGTCGTTTGCCTCCAGACGCTCTGTCATGACTCCTCTGCCCGTCCGCTCAAGCCGTTGGTTCGGTTGGATCATAACGCGGTGCGCTCATGAATGCTCCCGCTTTCCCGCACATATAAAATGCGGGTTGCGCCAGTCGGGCTTCCCGTAGCGCAGGGGCGTGCCGTCCAGCAGGGCGACGCTGCCGCCCGCGGCCTCGACCACGGCCTGCGGGGCGGCGGTGTCCCATTCCATGGTCGTGCCCAGCCGGGGGTAGAGATCGGCCGCGCCTTCCGCCACGCGGATGAACTTCGCGGCGGACCCGATATTGCCCAGATGCGCGATCCGGTGCCCCCCCAGGAACGATGCCAGGCGCGGATCGTCGGCGTAATGGCGCGACGCCAGCACCGTCAGCCCTTCCCCGGGTGCCGGGCGGGCATGGATCGCGTGGGTGCCGTCCGCGTCGATGCGCATGGCGCCGGTGGCGACATGGGCGGCATAGAGCTGGTGATAGGCCGGAAGGGCGACCGCGCCCAGCACGGCGCGGCCGTTGCGGACCAGCCCGATATTGACGGTGAAATCGTCGCGGCCCGCGGCGAATTCCCTCGTGCCGTCCAGCGGATCGACCAGCCAGAACGTCTTGCCGCCCGCGACGCGGATACCGGCGGCGGCCTCTTCCTCGGCAATGACCGGGATGTGCGGGAACGCGGCGCGCAGCCCGGCCAGGATGTGAGCCTCGGCGGCGTGGTCGGCTTCGGTCACCGGGGACGAATCCGACTTCGTGACGGTTTCGAACCCGCGCGCGCGGATGGCGCGGATCAGGGCGGCGGCCTCGTCGGCCAGTCGGGTCGCCAGGTCCAGCAGCGCCTGGTCGCCAGCCTGCAGGAGAGAGGATGAATGCGTCATGCCTTGGCATTAGCTTACTCCCCGCCGCGCGTCATGCGCCTTTCGCGCGCGCGGGCAGTGTCGGCGCATGTTTTGGACAGACGGCCGCGCATGGGGCATTCTGCCCGGCAAAATCGAGGGACCCGCCGTCCCCCGCAACCCCACCCGGAGCGCCCTCATGCTGCAGACAGGTTTTTCATCCGCCGCCCTTCCGGCCGACGGCACCCTGGCCCTTCTGGTGTCCGAGGACGGCCCGCGTCCGGCCTCCTTCACCGCCGCCGATTCGGCGACCGGCGGCGCGCTGACCCGCGCGGTCGAGGCCTCGTCGTTCCGCTTCACCAGGGGGCGGACCTGCATGCTGCTGGCGCCCGGGGGCGGGTTCGACCGGATCGTGCTGGTCGGGCTGGGCAAGGCGGCGGAGATCGGCGTGCGGGTCGTCGAGACCGCATCGGCCGCCGCGGTGAAGGCACTGGGCACCCTGGCCGAGGCGGCGTGGGTCGCGGCCGATGCCGTCCCGTCCGAACTGCTGGCCCATGTGGCCCATGGCGCGGCGCTGGAGGCCTATCGCTTCGACCGCTACCAGACCCGCCCGGCCGAGGAGTCGCGCTGGCGGCTGGAGGAGATCACGATCCTGGCACCGGACGCCGGGCAGGCGGCGGCGTGGACCGACCTCTCGGCGGTGACGCGGGGCATCTGCCTGGCCCGCGACCTGGTCAGCGAACCGGCGAACGTGCTGCGTCCCCCCGAATTCGCGGCCCGGATCGAGGATCTGCGCGACCTGGGCGTGGAGGTCGAGATCCTGGACCGCGACGCGATGGCGGATCTGGGCTTCGGCGCGCTGCTGGGCGTCGCCCAGGCCAGCGACGCGCCGCCGCGCACCGTCATCATGCGCTGGAACGGCGGCGAGGCGGACGCCGCGCCTCTGGCCTTCATCGGCAAGGGTGTGACCTTCGATTCCGGCGGCATCTCGATCAAGCCCGCCGCCGGGATGGAGGAGATGAAGACCGACATGGCCGGCGCGGCCGCCGTGGTGGGGCTGATGGCGGCCCTGGCGGGACGGGGCGCGCGCGTCAATGTCGTGGGCGCGGTCGGGCTGGTCGAGAACATGCTGGCCGGCAACGCCCAGCGGCCCGGCGATGTGGTGCGGACCCTGTCCGGCCAGACGGTCGAGGTCATCAACACCGATGCCGAGGGGCGCCTGGTCCTGGCGGATGTGCTCTGGTACGTGCAGGGCCGCTTCAAGCCGCGCCTGATGGTCGACCTGGCGACCCTGACCGGGGCGATCGTCGTCAGCCTGGGGCATGGGCACGCGGGGCTGTTCTCGAACGACGACGCGCTGGCGGGGCATCTGCTGGCGGCGGGCGAGGAAACCGGCGAGCTTCTGTGGCGCATGCCGCTGTCCGATTCCTATCGCGAGCAGATCAAGTCCGATATCGCGGACCTGAAGAATGTCGGCGGCCGGCCGGCGGGGGCAATCACCGCCGCCAAGTTCCTGGAATACTTCGTCAACGACGTGCCCTGGGCCCATCTGGACATCGCCGGGACCGCCTGGGCGAAGAAGGGCGTGCCCTGCACCCCGAAGGGCGCATCGGGCTTCGGCGTGCGGCTGCTGGACCAGTTCGTCCGCGAGTACCATGAGTAGCGTGTCCGGAAACGCGCGCTGGTGGCGATCCGGCGCGCGTCTGTTGCGCTCCGGTGCTCGCAGACACACGCCGGGCGCGGCCTTGCGGGCCGTTCTCGCTCACCAGCCTACGTTCCCGGACACGCTTTAGCAGGCTGTCGGGTTGGGGTACCTGGCTCTGGCGATCTGCGGTAAGCTTTCAGGATGAGCAGCTTCATTCCGTTTGATCGATCGCAGCCGTATCTTCTGCCGCCGGATCTGAAGTCATGGCTGCCGTCGGACGATGTGGCGCATTTCATCGTGGCGGCGGTAGAGCGGGTGCCGTTGAGGGCATTTTCCGTTCCTGTGCGGACTGGCGGCAAGGCGCAGTATCATCCGCGCCTGATGCTGGCGCTGCTGATTTACGCCTATGCGAACGGCGTGTTCTCATCGCGTCGGATCGAACGGGCGACATATCGTGATATCGGTATGCGCTTTGTGGCGGCGAACCTGCATCCTGACCATGACACGATCGCGACGTTCCGGCGCGGCAACCGCACGGCGATCGAGGCAGCGTTCATGCATGTACTCCTGCTGGCACGCGAGACGGGACTGGTGCGGCTTGGCACGGTGTCGATCGACGGCACGAAGATCGATGCCAATGCCTCGAAATACCGTTCCATTCGTTATGATCGCGCGAAAGAGCTGCGCGAGAAACTGGCCACCGATATCTCCACCCTGATGGAACGGGCAGAGGCGGCGGATACAACCGATGTGGATCATCAGGCGTTGCCGGAGGAACTGGCCCGGCGGGAGGCTCTGAAGGCAAAGCTGGATGAAGCCTGTGCGCGACTGGAGGCGGAAGCCCGCGAGCAGGCCAAGACCGCCCGACCAGAATATGAGCGCAAGAAGGCAGCTTTTGATGCGAAGCGGGGACGGCGCGGTCGGCCGCCGAAAGAACCGGACGATGAACCGCCACCAGACCGGCAGATCAACCTGACCGATCCGGACAGCAAGCTGATGCGCCGCTCCGACGCGCATGAATACCGGCAAGCCTACAATGCCCAGGCCGTGGTTTGTGCCGAGGGCAGCCAGTTGATCTTGGAAAATGGCGTCGTTGCGACGACGGCGGACGCGCCCAGCTTCGCCGCCACCATCCTGGGTATGGAGGAGAGGATCGGCCTGCCACGAACCGTCCTCGCCGACACGGGTTTCGCCAGCGGCAAAGCCGTCGAAACGTTGCAGGCCAGCGGCGTGGACCCGCTGGTCGCCATCGGACGCCCTGTGAATCGGCGCCCTTATGACTTCCGGCCAGAACCGCCACCCAGGGAGCCGCGCCGGATCACCGAGCCCTGGCGCCTGGAAATGAAGGCCAGGCTGCAACAGAACCCGGCAAAAGCCCTTTACGCCTTACGCAAGCAGACCGTCGAACCGGTCTTCGGTATCATCAAGAGCGCCATGGGCTTCACCCGTTTCCATCTCCGTGGCCTCCCCAACGTCGCAACAGAATGGACGCTCGTCGCCCTCGCATATAATTGCCGTAGGATCACGCGACTGACGGCCGCATAAACGCCGTCGTCGCCATCACTCATCACTACGGCAGCGCCCAATCCGACAGCCTGTTAGGGAATGCGGACACACTCCAGGGGAAAGGGAAGCATGGCGGAAATCGGCTTCTATCATCTGACGCGGACCCCGGTGGAACAGGCGCTGCCGGCCCTGCTGGGGCGCACGCTGGATGCCGGGCGGCGTGCCGTCCTGCGGTGCGGCGACGCGGCGCGGGTGAAGGCGATGGACGAGGCGCTGTGGCAATCCGCCGATCCGGTCTGGCTGCCGCATGGCAGCGCCGCCATGGGCCATGGTGCGCTGCAGCCGATCTGGCTGACCGACGGCCCGGACGTGCCCAATGGCGCGACCTATCTTTTTGCGATCGACGGCGTTGTCTGTCCGGATGCCGGGACGTTCGAACGGGTGTTCGACCTGTTCGACGGCAGCGACGCGGATGCGGTGGCAGCCGCGCGCCGGCGATGGGTGACATGCCGCGAGGCCGGGCATACGCTCGTCTACTGGCAGCAGCAGGCAAAAGGCTGGGCCCGCAAGGCTTGATGGGCGGGCCGGCACAGGCAGGAGGAGATCCGGCATGATGGGTTCCGTCACATTGGCCGACGGCACGCGGCTTCCCGCCCTGGGCATGGGCACCTGGGCGCTCGGCGACCGTGCCGACCGGCGCGCGCAGGAGATCGAGAGCCTGCGAGGCGGGCTGGATCAGGGGCTGCGGCTGATCGATACCGCGGAGATGTATGGCAGCGGGCGATCCGAAAGCCTGGTCGGCGAGGCGATCGCCGGACGCCGGGACGAGGTCTACCTGGTCACGAAGATCGTGCCCTCCAACGCCTCGCGCCGGCAGGTGCCGGAACATTGCCGGGCCTCGCTGCGGCGGCTGGGGACGGACCGGATCGACCTGTACCTGCTGCACTGGCAGGGCGCCGTGCCGCTGGAGGAGACGGTCGAGGCGTTCGAGCGGCTGAAGGACGAGGGGCTGATCGGGGCCTGGGGCGTATCGAACTTCGATGCCGGCGACATGGACACGCTGGCCCACGTCACGGGGGGCGTGCACTGCGCCGCCAACCAGGTTCTCTACAGCCTGGATTATCGCGGGGTGGAATTCGACCTGCTGGAGGCCGACCGGCGCCGGCATGTCCTGACCATGGCCTATTCCCCGCTGGGGCAGGGGGGCGACCTGCTGCGCGCGCCGGTGCTGGCGCGGATCGCGGCGCGGCACGAAACCACGCTGGGTCCGGCGACCCCGGCGCAGGTGGCGCTGGCCTGGGTGCTGCGCCAGCCCAATCTGGTGGCGATTCCCAAGGCCGGCAGCCCGGCGCATCAGCGTGAAAACATCGCGGCGGCCGAACTGGCGCTGAGTGCCGAGGACCTGGCCGCGATCGACCGCTCGATCCCGCCGCCGGCACGCAAGGTTCCCCTCGCCATGATCTGAGCGGCGTGGTTTGATCGTGCCGTGATTTGGCCCGTGATTCGGGGATTGGGCGCATCCTTCCGCTTTTTCTGACTCTTGTCCTGTCGGGGTTGCTGCTCGCCAGCCTGACGACGCTGCCCGTGGGCCGTCATGCGCTGCGGGCCGGATGGGGGCTGGCCCTGCTGGCGGGGCTGGCGCTGGCGTGCTTTCCGGCCAGCGGGGACGCGCGGTTCGGCGCGGCCATCCTGCATGTCGATGCCATGTCCCTGCCGTTCCTGCTGGTCCTGACGCTGTTCGGCCTGATGTCCGGCGCGCGGGATGCCGGGCTGGCCTGCGCCGCCCTGACGGTCGCGACCGGCAATCCGGTCCTGTTCTGCGTCGGTGCCGCCGCGCTGGTGGTTCTGCCGCGCGGCCCCGGGGGCGGCCCCAGAGGGGCCCCCGCAAGCGGATCATGGGGCGTGGCGGCGGTGGCGCTGGGGACGGCCCTGCTGTCGGGCGGGGACGCGTGGCGCCTGTCGGTTCTGCCCGGGCCCGTGCTGGTCGCGGCCGCGGCGCTGATGGGCCTGTCGCCGCGTCCGCTGTCCGGCGCGCGGCATGTCGCGCCCGCGTCGGTCCGGGACCTGGCGGGGCTGGTCGCGGGGTGCTGCCTGGCGGTGCGGATGCTGGTGGACTGGCCCGCCGCCCCGGTCGGGGCGGCGTGGGGCGGGGGTGTCGCGGCCGTGGGGCTGCTGGCGGCGCTGGCGGGGGGGGCACGGGCCCTGACGGCGCCCGATGCCGCGCGGGTGCTGTCCGGGCTGCTGGCCGCATGGGGCGGGCTGGGGCTGCTGCTGGTCGGGCTGGTGGTGGTGGGGCGCGCGGATGACCTGCCGCTGCTGGCGCTGGGGGCGTTTCGCGCGTTGGTGCTGCTGCTGGGCGGGGTCGGCATGGCGATGCTGGCGGTGCTGCTGGTCCTGCGGGACATCGCGGCGGCGGCGGGGCCGCTGGCCCTGGTCCGGGCGGGCGGGCTGGCCGCGCTGATGCCGCGCGCGTCCGGGGTGCTGGTCCTGGCGCTGGCGGTGGGGTGCGGCCTGCCGCCGCTGGCCGGCTTCGCCGTGCTCTGGCTGGTGGTGCACTCCCTGCTGGCCCTGCCGCGGGCGGAGGGACTGGCGGGGGAAATCGCGCCCCTGCTGGCCCTGGGCGGGGTGGGGCTGGTGTCCGGGCTGATGATGCTGGCCACGCTGCGGCTGGTGGCCTGCGTGGTGCTGGGCCGGCCGCGCACGCCGCGTGCCGCCGGCGCGGTGGATTGCGCCGCCGCCGCGCTACGTGTGCCCCTGGCCTGCCTGGGTGTTGCGGGGGCGCTGTCCCTGGTGCCGGGGCTGTGGCTGTGGCTGACGCGCGCGGCGGGGTGGCAGGCGGCCGGACTGGTGCCCGGACTGGCGCCCAGACTGGCGCGCATGGTTCCGTCGGGTGCGCGACCGCCCTGGCTGGGCTTGGTCGCGCCGGGCGGGGATGGCGTGTTCTATCCGGCCGGGATCGTGCTGCTTCTGCTGCTGGCGGGGGGGCTGGTCCTGGCGGCGGCGCGTCTGGCCGGCATCCCGGCATCCCGTCCGGTCGCGGCCTGGACCGAGGGTGCGCCCCCTTCGCCGCCCTGGATGCCGTTCGGCGATGCCGCGACGCAGGCCGGGCCGGCGCTGTTCGTCAGCCAGATCGACGCGATCCTGGACGCCACGCGGCCGGCGCGGGGCGTGGTACGGCGGGGCGTGCGGGCCGGGCGCTGGTGCCGCCGATGGGGCCGGGTGCTGACGGAATGGGCGGCGGCGCAGGCGGCGCGCCATGCGATGATCCTGGTCCTGCTGTGGATCGCGGTCGCGGCGCTGGCGCGGATGTGGGGCCGGCCATGATCGGGCTGCTGCTGGGGTGCGTGCTGCTGGCCGTGCATGTGACGATGATGGTGGCGCTGGCGCCGGTCGTGCGCGGTGTGGTGGCGGCGGGCGCGGCGCGGCTGGGCGGCGATCGGCCCATGCCGGTGCGGATGCGCTGGCGCCGGCTTCTGGCGCTGGCGCGGCAGCGGGGACTGCGCGCGGCCGGCATGGCGGACGTCATGCCGCCCCTGGCGCTGGCGGCTTCCGTGGCGGCGTGCGCGCTGGTGCCGTCCTTCGCGCTGGGGCTGCCGGGTTCCGGCCTGTCGGACCTGCTGCTGGTCGCGGGCCTGCTGGTGCTGGTCCGGCTGGCGTTGCTGGGGCCGGCCCTGGCGGCGGGCCAGGCGCGGTCCGGCCGTGCGGCGGCGGCCACCGGCGCCGCGCTGGCGGTGATGCAGACGGTCTTTCCCCTGGTGGTGGCGGGGGCGGTGCTGGCGACGGGCCATGGCGGAATCGATGCCATCCTGACCCGCATGCATGACCCGGACATGGACGGGGCACGGACGCCGCTGATCCTGGCCGCCGTGGCGCTGCTGCTGGCGGGCCCGGATATCGGGCCGGGCGACGATGCCCGGGCGGCGGACCTGCTGGCCGATCTGGGCGGCCGGGACCGGGCGGCGCTGGAACTGGCGCGGGACATGGCGCTGCTGGCCTGGATCACGCTGGCGGGGGACCTTGCCTGGCCCGGCGGCCTGGTGCCCGTGGACGGCGGGGCGGCCACGCCGCTGTCCCTGCTGGGGGCGGTGGCGGCGTGGCTGGCGCGGGTCGGGGTGGCGTGTGCCGGCATCGTGGCCGTGCGGGTGGTGGTGCTGGCCCCGGTCCGGGCACAGCGGGCCCGGCTGGTCCTGTCGGTGCTGTTCGCGCTGCTGGCGGTGGTGGTCCTGTTCGCGGGGCGGGAGTTCGGGTGATGCTGTCGCTGCTGCTGGGGGTGCTGATCGTGGTGTCGGTCGTCCTGTCCGGGGGGCGCGGGGCGGCGTTGCTGTGGCACGGGGGGTTGGTGGCCCTGGCGCTGCTGGCCGCGGCATCGGACGCGGCGGCACCGCTGCTTCCGTGCCTGGCGGCCGTATGCGTGCTGGCGGTGGTGCTGCCCCTGGCCTGGGGCCTGGCGCGGCTGGAGGACGATCCGCCCACCGCGCGGGAGCGCGCGGTGGGTGTCGGCGCGGGGCTGATGCTGACGGTCCTGGCGGTTGTCGCGGTGCCGCGCGGGCTGGTCGACATGGCGACGCGACCGGGTTTGATCGCCGCGCTGACGGTCATTCTGTGCGGCGTGCTGGCGGCGGCCGTGCGGCGGTCGGTGGTGGGACAATGCGCGGGTCTGGCGGCGGCGGTGAACGGACTGATGCTGCTGGCGGGCCTGTCCGGACGGGGGGGCATGCTGGCTGGTGTGGTGGTGCTGCAGGCGGCGCTGATGCTGGTGGCGTTCGTCTGCCTGCGCCGGATCGCGTGGAGGAGCATGGAATGAATGCCGCGCCGCTGCTGATGCCGCTGGCGCTGTGCTGGCCCTTCCTGTCGATGGCGATGCTGGCGGCCTGTCCGCGACCCTCGGTCCGCGCCGCTTCGATCGGCCTGGCGGCGGTCGGGCTGGTGCTGGCCGTCCTGGCCGCCTGCGTGGGCGGGGCATGGCCGGCGACGCCCTTCGCCGTGCCGTCCGGGCTGTTGCGCGTGCTGCTGCCCCTGCCGCTGCTGGCGCTGGTCCTGGTCATGCTGTCGCCGTCGCCAGGGGCGTTCATGGGGGTGTCCCCAGGGACGGTCACGGGGGCGTCGCGGGGGACGATGGCGCTGATGCACGGGCTGGCCGGCGGGTCGGCCGTGGCGACGGCGTGCGCGGACCCGCTATCCGGCGCGGTGGCGGTCGGCGGGGTGGCGATGCTGGCGGCGCTGGCCACCGCCACCACACGCGGCGCGGCGCGGCTGGGCTGGGACGCGTTCCGCCTCAACCTGTCCGGGATTCTGCTGGCGGTGCCGGGGGCGGTGCTGCTGGTCGCGACGCCGGACGCGGCGGGGCGGCTGGACGGCCTGGGCGGTGTGCTGCTGACCGTGGGGCTGGGCACGGTGGCGGGGCTGGGGCCCGCGGCACCGGTCGTCATGGTGGCCGGGGACGCCCCGGCCGCCATGGCGCTGGCACCGGTCATGACTGCCATTCCCGTGCTGCGGCACCTGGTGGCGGGGCCGGACGGGACAGGGACGATGCTGCTGGGCATCGTGACCCTCTGGCTGATGGTCCTGCCGATGCGGGACGCGTCCCCCGCGCGGGCGGCCCGGCTGGCGCTGGGGGGCATGATCGGCCTGGCGGCGGTGGCAGCGGGGGCCGGCGGCCGGTCCGGGATGGCGGGAATGGTGGCGTTGCTGGCATCGGCCGCCCTGTCGGCGCCGCTGGGCGTGCGCGGTGCGGCGTGGTCGCTGCGTCCGCCCTTCCTGCCCTTCGGGGGCCTGGTGCTGACCCTGGTCGCGGTGTGTGACGCGGCCCCCCTGCTTCTGGTGCCGCTGGTTGCGGCCGTGGTGGCGGGGCGCGGGTCCATCCGTGCCGCGCCCCCGGGCGAGGAGCCGGTGGCATGGCTGGTGACCGGGTTGCTGCTGGCCGGCATGGCGGTGCTGGTCGGGCTGGTGGTGCGATGACGCCGAACGGACCCTTCGCGCCCGGTGGCGGCGCGGCCGCGCTGATCCGGCGGGGCGAGGCCGAGGCCGGGGCATGGCGGTTCCGGCTGGAGGAAGAGGGCTGGCGCGACCTGGTCGCGACGCTGGCCCGCGATCCGCTGCCCTTCGTGGGGCTGTGGGCCGACGGACAGGACGTGCATGCCCTGTTCCTGGAGGGCGGCGAGCGGGTGCTGGTCGCCAGCGTGGCCCCCTATGGCGGCCGTTACCTGGGCCTGTCCGGCGTGCGCCCGGCGGCGTCGCTGCCGGAACGGTGCGTACACGACCTGTGGGGGTTCGAGGCGATGGAGGCGCGCGATACGCGCCCCTGGCTGGATCATGGGGTCTGGACGGCGACCTGGCCGCTGGGTCCCCGGCCCGGCCCGGTATCCTGGCCGCCCGATCCGCCGGAATTCCGGCCCCAGCCCGGCGGAGGGACCATCCTGGGTATCGGGCCGGCCGACGGCGGGCACCACACGCCGGGCCATCTGCGTCTGGCGCTGGGGGGGCGCGATACGGTCGGGGGGGCGGAATGGCGGCTGGGCTATGCCCATCGCGGCGTGATGGCGCGGCTGTGCGGGCTGGATGCCCCGGCGGCGGTGCGCCTGGCCGGGCGGGCGGCGGCCGGGGCGTCGGTCGCCCATCAATCCGCCCTGTGCCGGGCGATCGAGGCCGCGTCCGACAGCATGGTCGGCACCGGAACCGAGCGCTGCCGCGTGCTGCTGGCGGAAATCGAGCGGGTGGCGACCCATCTGCATGACGTCGCCCGCACCGCCCGGGCAGCCGGGGCGACGGCGCTGGCGGCGGAATGCGAATACCTGCGCGAGAGCGTCATGGATCTGTGCGGCCGGATGTTCGGGCATCGGCTGCTGATGGATCTGGTGCGGCCGGAGGGCCCGGACGGGCATGCCGGGGCCGGCGATGCCGAGGACGGAGCCGCGATCGCGGCCGTGGCCCGACAGGTGGCGGACCTGGTGCGGGGCCGCATGCGTGTCGTCGGGCGGTGCCGGGACTGGCCCGGCCTGGAGGCCCGGGTGGTGGGGCGCGGCGTGCTGGGCGAGCACACGGCCCGGATGCTGGGCGTCGGCGGGGTGGCCGGCCGGGCCTCGGCGCGGGAGGAAGACCTGCGCCGACTGGTGCCGGGCTATCGCCTGGGCTGGCTGGATACCGGGGTGCGCCGCGCCGGTGACGTGGCGGCGCGGATCGACCTGCGCCTGGCCGAGATCGGCGGCAGCGTCCGCATCCTGGAATCCGCCGGCGCGGACGGGCCGTTGCCCGGAACCGGGACGCCGCCCCGCCGCGACGGCGAGGGTGTGGGCTGTGCCGAAGGGCCGCGCGGCGCGGTGTGGTACTGGGTGAGGATGGAAGGCGGCGCGGTGCGGGCGGCCCATGTGCGTGATCCGGCGTTGGCACATGTCGCGGCGCTGGAGCATGTGCTAGCGGGCGCGGATGCCGATGACGTGGCGATGATCGTCCGGTCGTTCGGCCTGTCCGCCGCCGCGGCGGATTTGTAGGGAGGGTACCATGGCCCTGTTGCGCGCGATCCTGGCGGGCCGGCGCCCGGCCGTTCGCCTGCCCGTCACGGGCGCGCGGCCGCTGGCGGTCTTTCATGTCGAGACCGGAGGGTGCGAGGGATGCGCGATGGAGGTCGCGGCGCTGGACGGGGCGGCCTACGGCCTGCCGGCCACCGGGATCGCGTTCGTGGCGACGCCGCGCCTGGCGGAGGTGCTGCTGGTGACGGGTCCGCTGACGCGGGCCATGGCGCCGGTGCTGGAAGCCGCCTGGCATGCCATGCCCGAGCCTCGGGCGCTGGTCGCGGTCGGGGCCTGCGCGATCGATGGCGGCCCGTTTCCCGAAAATTACGCCGTGCTGGGCGGGCTGGAAGGCCGCGCCACGCTGGATATGACGGTGCCGGGCTGCCCGCCCTCGCCGGCGGCGATCCTGGCCGGGCTGGCGCGGGTGCTGGAGCGCGACGTCGCCGGTCAGGCCGGGGTGGCGGAATCCGGGCTGTCGTCCTCGGTCTGAAGATCCTGCGCCTCGCGCTTCAGGCGGTGGAAGCTGCGGCGGCTGAGCGGCAGCAGCGCGATGTAGATGACCCCGGCCGCGGCCAGCGCGCCCCACGGATCGGCCACCAGGACCGCGGCATAGGCACCGGTGCCCAGCATCAGCGGCAGCACGTAGGCCGACGGCACCTTGAAATTCTTGAACGACCAGACCGGCAGGGTGGACACCAGCAGGAACGCCGTGCCGCTGAGCGTCAGGGCCGGCAGCAGGGGCAGGCGCGTGATGGCGTAGATGCCGTCCCACCCCAGCTTGCGGGCTTCCAGCCCCAGGAAGACGGGAAACAGCGCCAGCCCGGCCCCGGCCGGGGCCGGAACGCCGGTGAAGAAACTGCTGGCGTATTTGGGCTTGTCCGTATCGTCCAGGCTGGCGTTGAAGCGCGCCAGGCGCAGCGCCATGCATACGGTGAACATGATGCAGGGCAGGTAGCCGTAGCGCCCGGCGTCACGCAGGGCCCACAGATACAGCACGAATCCCGGGGCCACGCCGAAGCACAGGAAGTCCGACAGGCTGTCGAATTCCGCGCCGAACCGGCTGGTGCCGCGCAGCAGCCGGGCGATGCGCCCGTCCAGCCCGTCGATGCACGCGGCGATCAGCAGCGCGACGGCGGCGTCGCCGAACCGCTCGTCCAGCGCGAAGCGCATGCCCGTCAGCCCGGCGCACAACCCCAGCATCGTCATGATGTTGGGGATCAGCCGGTTGAAGGACGGACCGCGAACCCGGGGCCGCCGCCTGCGGCCCGGCCGCCGGGGCCGGCGCAGGGCCGCCGGCGCTTCGGGCACCGGGACCGCCGGCATGTCCTGCGGGCCGCCAGGGGATACGTTGGGGGAATCCATCGGCGTCAGAGACGCGCCATGACCGTTTCGCCGCCGACCATCGTCTGTCCCACCGTGACCAGGGGTTCGACCCCCGGCGGCAGATACAGGTCGGTGCGCGATCCGAAGCGGATCAGGCCGAACCGCTCGCCGGCTTCATAGGTCATGCCTTCCTCGGCGTCGCACAGGATGCGCCGGGCGATCAGTCCCGCGATCTGCACCACCGCCATGTTCCGCCCGTCCGGCAGGGTCAGGCGCAGCGCGTTGCGCTCGTTCAGCTCGGACGCCTTGTCCAGGCTGGCGTTCAGGAACTGGCCGGGGTGGTAGGCTACCCGCGTGACCGTGCCGGCGGCGGGCATGCGGTTCACATGCACGTCCAGCACCGACAGGAAGGTGGCGACGCGCCATACCGGGACGTCGCCCATGTCCAGGGAGTCGGGCGGAACGACCTTCTCGACCGATACGACATGGCCGTCGGCCGGCGCCAGGGCCAGGTGGGTATCGACCGGCGGCACGCGTTCCGGGTCACGGAAGAAATAGAGGCAGAACCCGAAGAACAGGCCGCTGGCGGTGCCCAGCCATCGGGCCGGACGCCAGGGCAGGGCCCGGCCCGCCAGGGCGGCGGCGCCCGACGCGAGAAGAAAGGGACGCGCGGCCGGGTGCGGCCGGGCGAGGACGAGTTTCAGGGACTGGATCAGGGACATGGGCCGAGGTTCATGAAGCGTTCGGGTGTAACGGTCAAGCATCGGTCCCGGCTGGTCCAGCCGGTCCGGGCCCCGTCTGGCGCGAAGTGTGGCACGGATCGCGCCGCCGGTCAGCCTGCTTTGGCGGACGGGTCGCCCTGGCGGGCGGCGTGGCGGCCGGCGCAGGATCGGGCGGTCAGGCCGGGTTCGTAGATCCGGCGGGGGGCGCGGATCAGCGCCGGGGCGGCCGGGACGCCGGAATAGACGTCCTTGACCGCCTCGATCACGAATACCCCGCCCAGTCCGGGCAGCAGCATGTGGCCGACGGCCTCGGTGACGGCGCCCAGGCGCCGCAGCGCGGCCGCGACCGGCGGCAGGAACAGCGCGCCGTCGTGCCGTTCGGCGCGCAGGAAGGCATGGGCGAGGCGGCGGGTGATCTGGCGGGGCGAAAAGGGGGTGCCCTGGCCGAACGGGGTATCGTCCGAATGGGCCCACCAGCCGGCGCGGTTCGGCACCACCAGCAGCAGCCTGCCGTCATCCTTCATCACCTTCCAGACCGACCGGATCAGGTCGTCGGGCCGGTGGGTGACTTCCAGGGCGTGGACCAGCACCACGCGGTCGAAATGCAGCTCGGGGAAGGGCAGGCGGCCCTCGTCCACCAGGCAGTCATGGATGCCGGCCGCGCGCTCGGACGGGGCTTCGCGCGTGACGGCCGTATCCAGGCGGGCGGAAACGCACAGCCCGCGATCCGGCCGGGACCACAGCGGCAGGAAGGGCAGCGTATAGCCCAGCCCCAGTACTCGATCCCCCCCGGTATGCGGCCAGAAGGCCTGCAGCCGCTGGCGCAGCAGCCGGGCCGTGTTTTCCCCCGGCCGGCTGGCATAGAATCGTGCGGCGGCGCGAATATCGACTTGCATCACGCCCTGTCAGGACAAACGTTGAAGGGAAGTGCCCCCGGCCGTCGCGCGGCATGGAACGGGCGTGCCCTGCGAGATGGAGACAGATCATGGGACTTTCGATCCGCCCGGTGCCGATCCTGACCGACAATTATGCCTGGTTCCTGCGTGACGAGGACAGCGGCGCGACCGCGCTGGTCGATCCGGCCGAGGAAGCGCCCCTGGTCACGGCGGTGGAGGAGGCGGGTGGACGGCTGGACCAGATTTTCCTGACGCATCATCATGCCGATCATGTGGCGGCGACCGATGCGCTGCGCAAGCGCTTCGGTGCGATCGTGACCGGCGCCGCCGCCGATGCCTACCGTCTGCCGATGCTGGACCAGGCGGTGGCGGAGGGCGACGACATCGCGCTGGGCGGGGCCATCGGCACCGTGATGGAAACGCCTGGGCATACGCGCGGCCATATCGCGTTCCATTTTCCCCTGGTCCCGGCGCTGTTCTGCGGTGACACGCTGTTCAGCCTGGGCTGCGGGCGGCTGTTCGAAGGATCGGCCGAGGAAATGTTCCACTCGCTGCGCCGGATCGCCGCGCTGCCGGATGCGACGCTGATCTGCTGCGGGCATGAATACACCCTGTCCAACGCCCGTTTCGCGCAGGAAGTCGAACCGGAGAACGCGGCGCTGCATGCACGGGTGGCGGAAATCGACATCCTGCGCGCCGAGGCCCGGCCGACCGTGCCGGTGCGGCTGGGGCTGGAAAAACAGACCAACCCGTTCCTGCGCGCCCCCGACGTGGCGACGTTCGCCCGCCTGAGGCGGGAGAAGGATGCATTCCGGTAAAAAGGAATACAGGCTCTTGAAGCAGCCTCAGGGCATGTGCTGGCCGCCGTTGACCGACAGGGTGGAGCCGGTGATGAACCCGGCTTCGTCCGCCGTCAGGAACGTCACCGCACGGGCCACGTCCTCGGGCGTGCCCAGCCGCCCGACCGGGATGCGGTCGATGATGCCGGTCAGGATATGCGGCGGCACCGTTTCCAGCATGGCGGTGTCGATATAGCCGGGCGCCACGGTGTTGACCGTGATGTTGTGGCGCGCGCCTTCCAGCGCCAGGGCGCGGGTCAGGCCCTGCAGCCCGGCCTTGGACGCGGCGTAGTTCGCCTGGCCGAACTGGCCGGTCTGGCCGTTGATGCTGGCCATGTTGACGATGCGGCCGAATCCCTGGGCCCGCATGGCGGGCATGGCCAGGTGGCACAGATTGAAGGCCCCGCCCAGGTTGGTGTCGATGACGTCGTCCCAGGCGGCGCGGGTCATGCGGCCGATGGTGGAATCGCGGGTGATGCCGGCATTGTTGACCAGGATGGTGACCGGGCCGTCCCGTTCCGCGATCCGCGCCAGGGCGTCGGCGCAGGCTTCCAGATCCGCGACGTCGAAGGCAACGGCGCGGATGCCGGTCTCGGCTTCGAAATGGCGGGCCTGTTCGACATTCGTGCCGTAGGTCGCCACGACCCGGCGGCCGGCGTCGCGAAGGGCGCGGCTGACGGCCGCGCCGATGCCGCGCGTGCCGCCTGTCACCAAGGCCACGCGCGGTGTCGGGTCCGGGGCAGGGATCATGGATACCATCCTTGTTTCAGAATGGAATCCTACAGGATCGTGCGGCGCCTTCCATGCGTTTTGTCAGCCATGGCGCAGCAGCCACGCGGCCAGCGGGGCCCCCAGCAGGTCGCGGGCGCGGGGGCCGGCCACCATGCCGACATGGCCGCCCGCGACCGGCAGTTCGGTGGCGTGCGGGATTTGGGCGGCCAGGGGGCGCGCGCTTTCGGGCGGGACGATCCTGTCGCGTTCCGGAATCGCGACCAGCGTCGGCAGGGCCAGCGTGGAGGGCCGGATGGTCGTGCCGCCGACCTGCCAGCACTCGCGCATCGGCTGGTTGGCGCCGTACCAGTCGCGCAGGCACGCGATGGCGGCCGGGGCGGCCAGCGGGACTCCGTCGCCCAGCCAGTCCTCCATCGCGGCGAACAGCGCGGTGCGCGGGTCGTCCGGCGCCATGTCGGCAAAACGGCGGAACTTGCGGATGATTCCCGGCGGATCGATGGCGGCGAAGGCGGTCTGCAGCGCATCGACCGGCACCGTCCCGGTCAGCGCCATCAGGCCCGCATAGGGGGCGATGATGTGTGCCAGCGCGCCGGCCGTGCCGGGGGGCAGGGTGGAAAAGTCCCACGGCGTGGCCAGCAGGGCCAGTGCGCGCACCAGGCCGGGCCGGCGCTGGGCCGCCGCCACGGCCAGCAGCCCGCCCATGCAATAGCCCGCCAGCGTGACCGGGCCGCCGCATTGCGCCGCGATCGCGGCCAGGGCGGGTTCCAGCCGCTCCGTCACGTAGCCGGCGCAATCCAGGCGCCGTTCCGCCTCGCCCGGCCAGCCCCAGTCCACCAGCAGCGGCCGCAGTCCGCGCGCGGCCAGGTCGCGCAGGATCGACACGCCGCCTGCCGCCGGCCCCGGCATCAGGTCCAGGACATAGGCGCGATTGATCAGGCTGGGAACGAACAGGACCGGCCGGCCGCCCGTGGGGGCGTAGTCCAGCACCCGCATATCGCCCTGCGCCCACAGCACGGGCGGCGGCGCGGGGTCCACCCGTTGGTAGGGGTGGCGGCGATAGGCGGCCACTCCGGCCAGGAAAACCGGGTCGAGGGCGGCGGGATCACCCCCCGGCAGGCCGGGCGGAAGCGGAAAGCCGGTCTTCGAGCTGGTCGAGCCGTCGTTCGATCCGGTCGAGCTGCGCGCGAATGGCATCGAGGTCAGCGCGCCCGACAGGTGCAGGGCCAGCGGCCGGGGACCCCGGCGCAGCATCGGGCCCGGGGCCACCGTGTGCGGGGGCTGTTCCCCAGGGGATTGGTCCGGGGAAGGGCCCAGGGAAGGGCCCAGGGAAGGGCCATGCGGGGGGGCGGGCGTGGGCGTCGCCATGGGGCGTTCCGGGGTCCGTTTCGGGCGAGGCGGGCGGCGGGGCATGGCCGGTCCAGAAGGGGGCGAATTGCTGAGCGATGTGCTGTGTCAGGCGCTGCATGGTCTCGGCGGCCTCGCGGTCCAGGCGCAGGGCCGTGGCCTCGCTGTGCCAGATCGCCAGCCAGTCGCGCATCAGGGCCG
Organism: Gluconacetobacter diazotrophicus PA1 5; assembly: GCF_000021325.1. Classification (GTDB taxonomy): domain Bacteria; phylum Pseudomonadota; class Alphaproteobacteria; order Acetobacterales; family Acetobacteraceae; genus Gluconacetobacter; species Gluconacetobacter diazotrophicus. The sequence goes on from NC_011365.1 coordinate 3,356,672, forward strand.
CCGGGTCGGGCGGGTCCTCGGGCGGGTCGGACCGGGTCATTTCGGCGGGGCGGGTGCGCGGGGGTGCGTCAAGGCATCGTGCGCCGGAAAGCCGGTCATGCTATCCTCCGTGACCCGCATGTCGTAGCCGTGGCGATTGCATCGCGGTCGCGAACTTCGATATGTCATTCCCGTTGCATTGCCGTTCGTCGTCCGACGGGCCGCTTTCACTTTGGCCGCATGTGGCCCAGCCCCGTTGATGGAGGGTATATTGCCGGATGCCAACAGCCCGGTCGCCCCGATCGTCATCAAGAAATACGCGAACCGACGCCTGTACGATACCGAAAGCTCAATCTACATCACGCTCGATACGCTGGCCGATATGGTCCGTTGTGGCAAGGAGTTCGTGATCTATGACGCGCGGACCGGCGACGACATCACCCGTTCGGTCCTGACCCAGATCATCATGGAGGAAGAGACCAAGGGCCGCGCCATGCTGCCCGCGACCTTCCTGCGGCAGTTGATCCGCTTCTACGGCGACAGCATGCAGGGGCTGGTGCCCGACTATCTGGACCAGATGATGGAGCAGTTCGCCGCCAGCCAGAAGCAGATCCGCAGCACCATGGAGCGGACGATGGAAACCTTCCTGCCGCCTGAAATGGAAAAGATCGGGCGGCAGAACATGGCGATGATGGACCGGGCGCTGTCCATGTTCGTGTCGATGTACCAGCCCGCGCCCGACGCGCCGGCACCCGGTCCCGCCGCGCGGCCGGACGCGCCGTCTTTCGCCGATGGGAACGCTCACGCGGCCGGGGATGCATCGCCGGGGGCGGTGAAACCCGAGACGATGGAAGAGGAACTGGAACGGCTGCGCCGCGAAGTCGCGGCCCTGCGCGACGCGCTGGGCCCGCAGGGCGGTCGGCGCTAGGCGGGCGCCCACCCCCTCTCAGGTCAGGGCAGATCGTCGGCGATGCTGCCGATTGGCAGCGTGCCCAGGAACACGCCGCCCGCGCGCAGGCGCAGCGGCAGGTCCAGGCGCCGGTCGCTCAGCACCGGGGTGGCGGGCGAGGGACCGGCGGGTCCGTCCGCGCCGGTTTCGGCGGCCCAGCGGTCCAGTGCGGTGACCGCGCGTGCCAGGTCGCGGGGGACCGTTCCGCTCTGTTCCAGCGCGTGGATCGTGGTTCCGATGCCGGTAAGGGACAGGGTGAACGTGCCGTCCGGGCCGCCCGTAGGCGGCAGGGTCGCGTGTCCCACCAGATGCAGCGACAGGGTGGACCAGGTGGCGTGGGCGTCCTGAAGCAGCATATGCGCCGATGGGTCGCCGGGGGTGGGACCGGGGAACGCCACCTCCACGCCGGCGTCATGCAGGCGGCGCGGGTCCGGCAGCGTGGGGGGCATGGACCCGATCAGCGGCCAGTTCAGCGGCAGGTCCACCCGGTCGGCCGTCACGGCCAGCGCCAGCCGGCTGGCGTCGGGGCCGGCCTGGTCGTTCCACAATCCGTGGCCCTGCACGCCATCCAGGCGGAAGCCGGTCTCGTGCCCCGCCGGGTCCAGCACCCGCACATCCAGCCGCCGGGCCGACCATGCGGCCTGTCCCCCCGGCGCGTCCGGCCGCAGGGCCAGCGGCAGCGTGATGTCCGCATCCTGGCCCCGGCCGCGCAGGGCCAGCAGGCCGGCGCGGTCCGGGCCGGACAGGCGCAGGGCCTGCGTCCCGATCAGTCCGACCCGCAAGGTGCCGGGATGCAGCCATGAAACCGATATCGCCAGCCCGTCCGCGCCCCAGGCCGCGCTGCGCCGGCCGATCGGTCCGTGCAGGCGGGGGGACCGCAGCGTGATGCGCGCCGTCAGCGGCGATCCGCCCCGTGCCCTGGGGCCTGCCTGCACGCTCCAGCCCTGCCGGGCGAGGCGCGTGGTCCAGCCATCCAGCGCCCTGTCCATCACCCGCTGCGCGGCCAGCCAGCACAGCCCGTCCAGCGCGGCCACGCACCCCAGGACCAGTCCGGCGCGGCGCACCCGGCGGCCGGCCGACGGGCTTCGGCGCAGGCGATGCAAAAAGGGGACTGAACCGGGCATCGCGCCTTGATAAAGCACTTTGCGGATGGCGGCGAAGAGCTTGATTCACAAATCTTTCATATTGTCCGGGCACAGGAGAGGAAGGGGCGGGGGACAAAATTTATCCACAGGACCGGCAGCCCATGTCGCGCGGCAGCCGCAGGGTGCGGAAGGCCGCGCCGGGGGACCGGCCCGATTCTGGCGCGGGATTCCGGAAAGGCGTTGAAAAATACGGGATTTGTCCGAATTTCGGCACGTTGCCTGTCGGGACCGCGTGGCGCCGTGCCGGTCGATCGGCGGACCCGAGTACCGTGATCGTCAAATCGGGGGTTGCAGGCCGTCCTGATCGATGACGGGAACGCCCACAGAGTTATCCACAGGGTTGTCCTCGGATGGAGCTTTTCCGAAGCGGCCGGACAGTTCGTCCCATGCCGCTGAGATGGCCGGAAGAATCCCGGCCCGTCCCAGTCCGGGGGGCAGGGCCGGGCCGATGGCGATATGGATCGGGCCGGGACGTTTGAAGAAGGCGTTGCGCGACCAGCGCAGACCGGAATCGGTGGCCACGGGAATGACCGGCAGGCCGGTATGGTTGGCCATGGCGACGATACCGGGATGCAGCCGTGCCTTCTCGCCCGGGCGGGTGCGGGTGCCTTCGGGGAAGATCACGATCTGCCGCGCGTCCGCCGCCGCCTGTCCGGTCGCGGCCAGCAGCGCGCGCAGGGCCTTCGGTCCGTCGGTGCGGCGCACCGGAATCATGCCGGCCAGCAGCAGCATCGGCCCGACCAGCGGAATGCGGGTCAGTTCTTCCTTCATCACATAGGCGGGCCGGTCCACCAAGTTCATCCAGACCAGCGTGTCGAAGGCCGATTGATGCTGGGACGCCAGCAGGCAGGGCTGACCGGCGGGCAGGTTCTCGCGCCCGGTGACGATGACCCTGATCCCGCAGATCCGGCACAGGGCCGCCACCGACAGGCGGGTCCACAGCTTGGCGTAGCGCAGGGCGAAGCCGTGGGCGAACAGGCGGATCGGCAGGGCGGCAATGCCCATCACGACCGTCAGCGTGACGAAACAGAGATTGAACAGGCAGGCGCGGACGAAAGTCATGGCAGCCGCCGTACACCGGAAAACGCGAATATGACAAGGCCGCGGGCCGGCATTCAGCGGCCGTAGCCGTCCATGTCGCGGGTCAGGCCCAGGCTGGCCATGATCCATTTGTCGTATTCCGTGGCCATCAGGCGGACCGAGGCCACGCGCAGCGGCGCCTGCAGGGCGGGAGGCTGGATCGGATAGGGGTAGAGCACGATACCGGGCACCGTCCGGCGGATTTCCATCGTCGCGCGACGGATGTGGTAGCCGGCGGTGACGACGATCAGTGAATGGATGGCGTTGGCGTGGGCCCATTCGGCGGTTTCATCCGCGTTGCCGATGGTCGAGGTCGCATGGCGGCCCAGCGTCACATGCCGCCACAGGGCGGCGGGGATGCCGTCCCCCCCGCCCTGGGGCTGCAGGCGGCTGGCCACGCTGCCCGTGGTGGCGTGCGGGGCGACGCCCGAAATCAGCAATTGCCGCCCGCGTCCCTGGGCCAGCAGGCGCAGGGATGCCTCGATCCGTCCCTGGCCGCCCGTCAGCGCCACGATGCCGTCGGCGATGGGCGGCATCGCGGGCGGGCGCAGCGCGTCGCGGAAGAACCAGGCGAAGCCGGCGCCCCACAGCAGGCCGAAGGCCAGCAGCCCGGCCAGCGCGCCATACAGGAAACGCCGCGCGTCCGGACTGGCTTTTATGGCAGGCGGCGGAGCCATGTGCGTACGGTGATGTGTGTTGTCAGCCAGCCGATCAGCGCCGCCGCCGGCGCGAGGGCGAGCAGGGTGACGACCAGCGGCGTGGGCAGGGCGGACAGCCAGGCCGACCAGTCCGTCAGCGCGGGCAGGGCCTGGGGCGATGCGGTGCCCGAGGCCGCGAAGGGGGCGGCGACGCGCGACAGCAGGACCAGCACCGGCAGGGCCAGCAGGCTGCCGATCAGGCCGCCGGTGAAGGCCAGCAGGGCGGTGCGGCGGGCGAACCGGCCGGCGATATAGCCGTCGGTGGCGCCCATGGCGTGGATCAGTTCGATGGGCTGGCGCCGCGCGCCCAGGCCGGCGCGGGTGGTGGCGGTGATCAGCACGGCGGCGATCCCGGCGACGATCAGCACCGCCAGGATGGCGCAGGTGCGCAGGCTGCGGGCCAGCGTGCCCAGCCGGTCGCTCCACACGTCGTTGCGTTCGACCAGCGTGCCCGGGGCGCGGGCGTCCAGCAGGCGGGCCAGGGCGGCGGCGTCATCCGCGCCGCCGGAGGAGCCGCCGGGGGGCAGGTGCAGTTCGATCACCGCCGGCAGCGCCAGGGCGAAGGTGCCGGCGAAATTGCCGTCATGGCCCAGCCAGGGCGCCAGCAGGGCCGTCAGTTCATCCTTGGCCAGGCGATGGACCTGCGACGCGCCGTGCATGTCGGCCAGGGCGGCCAGGACCGCGTCGGCCCGCGTCTGTGCCGGGGCGGAAGTCACGGCGGCGGAGGCCGCGGCATCGGGTTGCGGGATCTGGATGGTGACGATGGACGCCGCGCCGGCCGACCAGCGGTCCGACAGGACCTGCGCCCCCGTGGCGCCGGCCAGGGCCAGGGCGGCCAGCACCGCCATGGCGGCGACCAGCACGGGCAGCAGCCGGTCCGGCAGCGCGTGGCGCAGGGCCAGCCCGTCGGCGCGGCGGCCCCGGCTCCATCGCGCCAGGGGGCCCGGCTCGCCGTATGGCCGGTCGCGGTAGGGGCGTCCGGGGCGGTCAGCCATCGCGCGCCAGCCTGCCCTGCGCCAGTTCCAGCTCGTGCGCCGGATAGCGGCGGATCAGGGCGTCGTTGTGGGTGGCGACCACGATCGTGGTGCCCAGGCCCGACAGGTCCTGGAACAGCTCCATCAGCCGGCTGGCCTGGGCATCGTCCAGCGCGTTGGTGGGTTCGTCGGCCAGGATCAGCGCCGGCCGGTGAATGACGGCGCGGGCGATGGCCACACGCTGCTGCTCGCCGCCCGAAAGCTGCGGGGGGCGCGAGGCCGCCCGCGCGCCCAGGCCGACCCAGGACAGGATCGCCTCGACCTCGTCGCGGATCTCATCTTCCGGCCGATGCTGCAGGCGCAGCGGCAGGGCGACATTGTCGAAGACCGGAAGGTCGGGCAGCAGGCGGAAATCCTGATGGACGATGCCGATGCGCTGGCGCAGGCGGGCCAGGGTGGCGCGCCGTGCGTGTTCGATCGCGCTGCCCAGGATGTCCATTCCGCCCGATGTCGGGCGCGCGCCCAGGGACAGCAGGCGCAGCAGGCTGGATTTTCCGGCCCCCGAAGGGCCCAGCAGCCACCGGAAACCGCCCTGCGGCACGTCGAACGAGATGCGGCGCAGCGCGGCCCCACCCGAAGCGCCGCCTCCGCCGTCGGCGGCGCCGTCACCGTAGCGAAAACTGACGTCGCGCAGGCGGATCATGGGCGCCGTCCGCCGGGCCGCCGGGGCATGGGTCCCTACATCTCGCGCGCGGCGACGGCGGCCAGGGTGGCGCACAGCGCCGCGGCCGCCATCATCAGCAATCCGTCCGTCACCAGCGACATGGCCGTGACGACATGGGAACCGACGACGATCTGGTGCGGAATGGTGCCGGCGACATGGGTGACGATATCGCGCGCCTGCGGGTCGGCCGAGGCCGCGCTGGTGCCGATGGCGCCGATCACGTGCGGCAGCACGCTCCAGCCCACGCCGACGATCAGCAGCAGCGGCGCCAGCAGTTCGGTGACCTGCTGCACGAAATAGAACAGGCCGTAGAACACGGCGCATACCAGCACGCGCACCAGGCGGCCCAGGGAAAAGCGGGAGGGCACGTGGCTTCGGGATGCTCCGTCATGGGACGGCGTGCCCGCGGATGGCCCCTCTTCTGGCTGAAGGAACCGGTCGGCGGCACGGCCCGGGTTGAAGCTGTCCATGACGATGGTCTCCGGCAACGGATACACGGCGCGCCCGGTGTGTCGGGTACGCATCCCTGCCGGAGGTAGCCGTCGCTTGTATTAAATGCAATCTTCGGTGAATAGAGAACCGGGAGGGCGGCGCCGCAACGGCGGCCGCCGGGACCGGTGCGCCGAGTGGGGGCAGCAGAGCCGCGGTGCCAAGGGAAACGATATCACGCGATACGATATCAGGGGCCGTCGTCGTCTTCCGTCTGGCGGGCGGCAGCTATGCCCTGCCGGTGCCCGCGGTGCGGGAATGCGTGCCGATGCCGGCCCTGTCGCGCCCGCCGGGAACCCCGGCGCCGGTGCTGGGCTATTTTCGCCTGGGCGGCGAACGCGTGGTGGCCATCGACCTGGCGGTGCTGCTGGGGCTGCGCCCCTGGGCGGCGCCGGATGAGGCCGTGATGCTGTATCGCCCGCTGCTGCTGTGCGGCCAGGCCGGCGGCACGCGCGTGGCCTTCATGGTCGACAGCGTGCTGGACGTCCGCCCGCAGGCCGGGCCGGCATCGGCCCTGCCCGCCGACGGGGCGCCCGCCGGGGACTGGCTGGTGGGGGAAATTGAACTGGATGGGGGCATGACCGCGTTGCTGATGGACCCGGACCGGCTGCTGATCGAGCGGGAACGGCAGCGGATCGGCCATCTGGCGTCCGCCCGGGACCAGCGGGCCGCGCTGTGGGGGGACGGCGATGTCTGAATGCGGGATGGCGGAACGGCGGCATATCCTGGAACGGCTGGCCGGGTGGATCGTCGCGCGCACCGGGCTGCATTACTACGCCGACAAGATGGATCTGCTGGACATGATCCTGACCCGCCGGATGGAAGCCTGCCACTGCGCCCGCCCGATGGAATACCTGGCCCTGCTGTCCGGCCCCGGAACGGGCGATGTCGAATGGCGGGCGCTGGAATCGGCGGTGACGATCGGCGAGACGTTCTTCTTCCGCTATGCCGAACAGTTCCACGCGCTGGAACGGACCATCCTGCCCGACCTGATCACCCGCCTGCGCCCGCTGCGGACCATGCGGATCTGGAGCGTCGGCTGTTCCAACGGGGCCGAGCCCTATTCGCTGGCCATCCTGCTGCGCCGCCTGCTGCGGGCGCGGGGCGAGCCCGACTGGACCATCGACATCCTGGGCACGGACATCAGCGTCCAGGCGCTGGACCGGGCGCGGGCGGCGGAATACGGGGCCTGGTCGCTGCGCGATGTCGGGCGGGCCGAACGGTCGCAATGGTTCCGTCCGACCGAATGCGGCCGGCACTGGGTGCTGCGCGACGCCTATCGCCGCATGGTGCGCTTCGAATACGGGAACATCATGGACCTGCCGGCGGGCGGCGGCCCGGCGGGGCCGTTCGACCTGATCCTGTGCCGGAACGTGCTGATCTATTTCCAGGCCGCGCAGGCGGTGGACCTGGTCCGGGCGCTGGCCGGGCGCCTGTCGCCGCCGGGCTGGCTGCTGCTGGGCCATTCCGACCCGGTTTCGGAATGCGGCGCGTTCCTGGAAACCGTGACGTTTCCCGGGACGGTCGCCTTTCGTCCCCGGGACTGCCGGGCCGGGCCGGCCCGGCCGCCCCGGCGGACGGCCGCCGCCTCGTCCCTTTTTTCGCCTGCCGTGCCGCTGCCCGGCCGCCCTGTCCGCCAGCCGCCCCCTGCGGGCCCCGGCAAGGGCCGGGACGTGCCGGCCGAGGCCGGCGTCGCGGCGGCCGGGGTGCGCGACCTGGCGGACAGCGGCGCGGTGGAGCAGGCGTTGGGCCTGTGCCGGGCGGCGCTGGCCCGACACCCGCTGGATATCGGGCTGAATTTCCTGTCCGGCGTGCTGGCCGATGATGCCGGCGCGGCCGAGCGGGGATTCCGCCGCACCATCTACCTGGATCGCGAGCATGTCATGGCGCATGTCCATCTGGCGCGGTTGCTGCGCGACGGCGGGCAGGCCGGCGAGGGGCGTCGCCTGCTGCGCCAGGCCCGGACGCTGCTGCAGCGCCAGCCGCCCGACAGCCCTCTGCCCGAGGGCGGCGGCCTGACGGCGGGCGGCCTGCTGCGGCTGATCCGGCCGGACGGGACGGAACGCGCCGATGACATGGTGGCCGACGGGCCGTGGCTGATGCGGGGTGTGTTCTGACCCGGCGCGACGGCATGCGGCAGGATGCGGACGATCCGTCCGGCCGCGCCGGGCGCTATGCGCGGCGGGTTATGGAGGAACGGGCCCGCCTGCTGGCCGCGCGCGGCCGGCAGGACGAGGGCCATGCCGGCGTGGTGCGCCGGCCGGCGGTCATCCTGGAGGTCGGGGACCAGGGATACGCGATCGACCTGCGGCATGTGCTGCGCATGACCGAGCCGGCATGGAGCGCCATGCCCATGCGCCCCGACTGCCCGGCCGGGGTGCGGGGCGTCTATGGCTATGTCGGCAATCTGTATACAGTCTTCGATCTTTCGGTCCTGCTGGGCGGGGCCATGATGCAGGCGCCGGACCATGCGCCGGGGGCCATGGTGCTGCTGCGGCCCGTGGCCGGCCTGTCGGTCACGCGCGTGGCGGTGCTGGCGGAACGTACGACGGGGGTGATGGACGTGACGGATATCTCGTCTGCCGGGGGCGCCGCCGGGCCGCCGGCCGCGCACCCCATGGCCGCCCTGCCGGACGGGCGGGTGGTGGCCGCGCTCGATCCCGCCCGCCTGCTCGCCACGCGTCATTTCGGAGTCTGACCTGCCGTGACTATCGCCAATCGTCTTCTGTTCGGGTTCATGGTCGGCGTCATGCTGATGGTGTCCATCGGCGTCTATGCGCTGGGGCAGATCCGCAATGTGCGCGACGAAATGACGGTGATCGTGACCCGCGACCTGTCCGTCTATCGCCAGTTGAACCATCTGCGCGCGCTGGAAAACGACCTGGTGGCGCGGCGCCTGTCGATCCTGTCGCATTACTATGCCCGCGACTACGACAAGGACCGCACCGCGCTGGACGGCGCGATCGCGGACTGGGGCGGGGTGGAGCGCCAGGCCGAGGACACGCTGGTCCAGGCCCTGACCGCCGCCAGCCAGGCGGATGACGAGGCCCGGGTGGACGCGCGGCGCGCCATGTTCGCCACCATCTCGTCGCGCCTGCGCCAGGCGCTGGACCAGGTGCGGCAGAACGGGCAGTCGGCGTCCGACCTGTTCGGGGCGATCCGGCGCGGGGACGACGCGGCGGTGCGGCAGCAAGCGGCGCGGTCGGACAGCCGCGACCAGGCCGTCGACCAGTTGGTGGCCGAGGCCGCGACGACGCTGGACGGCGGCGTGCAGGCCGGCGAGAGCCAGAGCGGCGCGCTGTACGAATTCAGCCGGCGGTCACTGACGCTGGGGCTGGCGGTGGCGGTCATCGTGGCGCTGATCGTCACGTTCTGGACCCGGCGGTCGATCCTGGCCCCGCTGGCATCATTGATGCGGGTGATGGAACTGGTCGGCCAGGGGGACCTGTCGACCCGTGTCAACGTCAACGGGTCGGGCGTCGGGCGGGACGAGTTCGAACGCCTGGCCACCGGGCTGAACCGGATGATCGACGGCCTGCGCGAGATCGCGCAGCAGAGCCGCGAGGCCACGCGCAACCTGGACGCGGCGGTGGCGGACATCCGCGCATCCGCCCAGCAGCAGGCGGCCAGCGTCGAGGAGCAGTTCGCCGCCGTGCAGGAAACGGCGGCGACCGTGGACCAGATCACCCATTCCGGGGCGCAGATCAGCAAGCGCGCGCGCGAGGTGATCTCGTCGGCCGAAGTCATCGTCCATTCTTCCGCCAGCGGGCTGGAAGCGGTCGAGGAAACCGCGCGGGCGATGGACCGCACGCAGGAAGGCGCCGAGGCCGTGGCCTCGAACATCGTCGCCCTGTCGGAACGCACCGACGCGATCAGCGAGATTATCACCGCGGTCAACGACCTGTCGGAACGGTCGCACCTGCTGGCGCTGAACGCCGCGATCGAGGCCGCCGCGGCGGGCGAGCACGGACGCTCCTTCGCGGTGGTGGCGGCGGAAATGAAGATCCTGGCCGACCAGTCGCGCGACGCCACGCAGCATGTGCGGTCGATCCTGGGGGACATCCAGCGCGGCATCAACACGTCGGTCATGCTGACCGAGGAATCGGTCAAGCGCGTGTCGGCGGGCAAGGAACGCACCGACATCGCCTATCGCACGATCGAGCGCATGACCGGCGGGATCGAGGAAGGAGTGCATGCCTTCCAGCAGATCGTCGCCTCGACCAACCAGCAGCAGATCGGGATCGAACAGGTCATGACCGCGTTGCAGAGCATCCGCCAGGCCAGCCAGCAGACGGCGGCGGGCACGCGCAACCTGGAGGCCTCGGCCAGCAACCTGGGCAGCCTGTCGCACCAGCTTCTGGCCATTTCCGCGCGCTACCGGACCTGACGGCCGGCCGTGGAGGCGCTGCGACAGGAACTGCTGGCGGTCTTCGACGCCGAATACCGCGACCATCTGCGCGTGGTGCGCGACATCCTGGCCGCCGGCCCGATGGATTCGCGCGCGATCGGCGAGGTGTTCCGCCGTGTCCATTCGCTGAAGGGCGCGGCGCGGGTCGTCGAGCGGACCGATATCGAGACGATCGCCCATACGCTGGAAAGCCGGCTGTTCCGGCTGCTGGACGCGGCGGAAACCGTGACGCCCGAGGACCTGGCCGCGATCGGCGAGGCGATGGACCGGATCGATTCCTGCATGCAGGACGCGTCCGACGGGTCGGATGACGCGGACCCTTTCCCCACCCCCCAGCCCGTTCCGCCGGCACCCCTGTCGCGCGACGACGGGGCGGAGAGCTATGTCCAGGTTCCGGTCTCGCGCCTCGATGCCCTGGTCAGCGTGATGCATGACGTGCTGGGGGCGTCGGCGCGCCAGGAACGGCTGTGGGCCGAACTGGAGGATCTGACGGCGGCGGCGACCCGCCGGGCGGGCCCCGCCGGCGCCGTCGCGGTCGATCCGGCGGCGGAACTGGCGCGGCTGACGCGCGCCCTGTCGGCGCTGGCGCGCGAGCGGGGGCGGATCGCCGGCCAGGTCGATCGCGCCATGCTGCGCCTGGACGAGGAGGTCCGGGCGGTGACGCTGGTCCCGGCCGGGACGGTGTTCGGGTCGCTGGCCGGCATGGTGCGGCAGATCGCGCGCGAACACGGCACGGGCGAGGTGATGGTGCGGCTGGCCGGCATGGACGTACGCGCCGACCGCCGCGTCATGCAGGCCCTGCGCGACCCGGTGATCCATCTGCTGCGCAACGCCATCGTCCATGGCCAGGAAGACCCCGCCCGGCGGCAGGAGGCCGGCAAGCCCGCGGTGCCGGTCCTGACCCTGTCGGTGCGGATGGTGGGCGTGCGCCTGCTGGTGTCGGTGGCCGATGACGGGCGCGGCCCGGACCTGGAGGCCATCGCCGCGCGCGCCGTGCGGCAGGGGCTGATGGCGCCGGACGATCCGCCGGTGCCCGAGACCCTGCTGGCGCTGGTGTTCGCCCCCGGCTTTTCCACCCGGGGCGAGGCCGACCGCCTGTCCGGCCGGGGCATGGGGCTGTCGGTGGTGGCCGAGGCCGCGCGGACCCTGCACGGGTCGGTGCGGATGGAAATCGGCAGTCCGTGGGGCACGGTGGTGACGATGGCCGTCCCGGTGTCGCAGCGCCAGCGCACCATCCTGATGGTCGAGGTCGGGGACATGACCATCGGCGTGCCCGGCCGGGTGATCGAACGGCTGGTGCGCGTCCGGCAGGGCGACATTCGCGTGGTCGACGGCCGGACCTATTTTCCGCTGAATGCCCGGCGCGATCCCCAAACCGACGCGGCCCTGGTGCCCCTGGTGCCGCTGGCGGCCTTCCTGGGCCGGCCGGACGCGGGGCTGCCGGTGCATGACGGCGCCCGGGAAGGGCAGGAAGGCGCGCTGTCGGTGGTGCTGGTGGCCATGGACGGCGTGCGCTGCGGCTTCGCCGTGGACCAGATGTGCGAGGTCCGGATCCTGCAGATCTCGGATGCCGAGGCCGTGGGGCTGGACAGCGCGCTGGTGCCGGGGGTGAGCTGGCCGCGCGGCGACCGGCCGGTCTTCGTCCTCAGCCCCGACACGCTGCTGGATCGATGGCGCAAGGCGGGCGCGACCGGCGGGCATCTGGGCGGGGCCCCGGGGGACGGCCCCGGGGATAGCCCGGGCGGCGGCACGGCCGGCGGCAACGCCGCGTCGCGGCGGACGCCGACGGTGCTGGTCGTTGACGATTCGATTACCACACGGACTCTCCAGAAGACGATCCTGCAGACCCATGGCTATGATGTCGTGCTGGCGACCGACGGGGTCGAGGCGTTGTCGATGCTGCACCGGTCGTCGCACCGCATCGATGTGATCGTGACGGACGTGGAGATGCCCCGGATGGACGGATTCGCCCTGCTGGACGCGGTCAGGTCCGATCCGCGCCTGTCTTCCATTCCCGTGGTCCTGATGACCTCGCGGAACGAGGAAGCCGACATCCGCCGGGGGCTGGAGGGCGGGGCGCGCGCCTATATCACCAAGCAGGGGTTCGAGCAGGGGGACCTGCTGGACACCATCCGGGGGGTGCTGTGACCGGAAGTGCCGTGACCGGGGGGCGCGCGTCGCGCCCGGCCCGCGTGCTGGTGGTCGAGGATTCCGCCGTGGTCCGCCATGTGCTGGTCCGGCTGATCCGCGACGACCCGCGCCTGGAACTGGCCGATTCGGTCGAAACCGCGGAGGAAGCCCTGCGCCTGGTGCCGCGCCTGCGCCCCGACGTGATTTCGATGGATGTGCGCCTGCCCGGCATGGACGGGCTGGAGGCCACGCGGCGGATCATGGCGGAATGCCCGACGCCGATCGTGATCGTCAGCGACGCCTCGGCCGATCCGGCGTTGCAGGTTTCGATGAACGCCCTGCGCGCCGGGGCGCTTTCGGTGGTCGAGAAGCCGGCCGGCTGGCCGGTCGGTGCCGCCGGCGGCACCGCGATCGCGACGCAGCTTTATATCATGAGCCAGGTCCCGGTGATCCGGCAGCGGCTGTCGCACGGCCCGGCGGCAGCCGCTGCCGCCACCCTGCCGCTGCCCCGCCTGCGCCCGCGCATGGTCGGCATGGCGGCATCGACCGGCGGGCCGCAGGCATTGTCGCACATCATGGGGGCGCTGCCGGCGACGTTCCCGTGGCCGATCCTGCTGGTCCAGCATATGGGGGCGGGCTTCATGGAAGGATTCGCGGCCTGGCTGGGCACGCAGACGAAACTGTCGGTCAGCGTCGCGCGGCCGGGCGAGGCGCTGCGGCCCGGCCACGTGCATGTCGCCCCCGCCGACACCCACCTGATGCTGGGATGCGGCGATGAGATCCGCCTGTCGAACGTGCCCCCGCTGGGCGGGCAGCGGCCGTCGGCAAACGCGCTGTTCGCGTCCCTGGCGCGGGAAGGCGCCGGGGCGATCGGCATCCTGCTGACCGGCATGGGCGAGGACGGGGCGACGGGGCTGAAGGAGGTGCGGCGGGCCGGCGGCTATACGATCGCCGAGGATCGCAGCACGTCCATCGTTCACGGCATGCCCGGCGCGGCCGAGCGGATCGGCGCGGCCTCGATCAGCCTGCCGCTGGGCCAGATCGCGCCGCACCTGGCCGCGATCGCCACGGCCACGTCCACGCTTGCGATCGCCGGGGCCGAGGCGCGGCTGCCATGACCGGCGGCGCGTCCCAGGCCGCCGCATCGCGGGCGGTCCCGCCGCAGGAGGGGCCGGCACGGCCGGCGCTGCTGCTGGTCGAGGATTCCGATACCCAGGCGCTGCGCATCCGGCGGATGCTGGAAAGCCACGGCTTCGCCGTGACCCGGGTGGCCAGCGGCGAGGCCGCGCTGGATTCCCTGGACGGGCGGATTCCCGACCTGGTGGTGGCCGATTATCACCTGCCGGGCATGAATGGCGGGCAGATGGCCCGGCAACTGCGCATGAGCGCGGTCACGCGCATGATTCCCGTCCTGATGCTGACCGAGGGCGGCGAGCCGGGGCTGGAGCGCGAGGGGCTGGAAAGCGGCGCCGATGCCTATGTGCCCAAATCGGCCGACCCGGACCTGATCGTCTTTCGCATCCGCGCGCTGCTGCGCGAGGGCGCGGGCGCGCTGCTGCGTGACGGCGCGGGGGCGCGCGACGGCATGTTCCGCCGGGCGCGTATCCTGATCGTGGGCGGCGACGGGACGCGTGACCGTGACGTGACGTCGCTGGCGGCCCTGATGCGCAGCGACGGGCACGAGGTCACGGTGGCCCACCAGCCGATGTCGATGGACCGGCAGGACTGGTTCGAAGCGGCGCGCGAACCCGACTGCGTGGTCGTGGACCTGGTGTCCGACGCCTTCGACGGCATCGCCTTCTGCCGCGAACTGGACGATGTGCGGCAGGAGGTCGTGGTGGCGGGCGGCGTGCCGCCCCGCATCCTGGGGCTGAGCGGCGGGCAGGCGCTGCGGGGCGTGTTCTCGGCCCGGGCGTTCGAGGCCGGGGTGGACGACCTGGTGGCCGACGATGTCGAGCCCGACGTGCTGGCGCTGCGCATCCGCGCGCTGGTGCGGCGCAAGCTGCTGCAGGACGAGGCGCGGCGCGTGGACCAGGAACGGCAGGCGCGCGAGATCGCGGTGGAGACCGCGCGGGCCGAGGCGGCGTCCATCGCGTCCAAGGCCTCGCTGGCCGAGGCGCTGGAACAGGCCAACGCCGAACTGGCCGATGCCAACCGCAAGCTGATCGAAACCCAGGGCAAGCTGATCCAGACCGCCAAGATGGCCTCGCTGGGCGAACTGGTGGCCGGCATCGCGCACGAGATCAACAATCCGCTGGCCTTCATCCTGGCGCACAAGGACACGGTCGCCCGCCTGCTGGCGCGGGTGATCGCGGATGAGGAACGCGATGCGGCGCCGGCGGATGCCGGGCATCATGCCGCGCTGATGAAATGCCGCGATCGCGTCGAATCGATGAACCTGGGGTTGCGGCGAATCCAGAACCTGGTGCTGAACCTGCGCAAGTTCTCGCGCCTGGAAGAAGGCCAGTTCCAGGTCATCGACGTGCCGGAGGCGCTGGAGACGGTGCTGGCGCTGCTGGGGCAGAAATTCGGCAGCGAGATCGTGGTGGAACGGGATTATCGCGCGCCCGACCGGCTGTATTGCCAGTCGGCGCTGCTCAACCAGGTGCTTATGAACATCATCAGTAACGCCGCCGACGCGATACAGTCCATGAGCGACGCGGGACCCGCGCGGGGCATGATCCGGATCGGCACCGAACTGCGCGACGGCGAGGCGGGGCGGACCTATGTCTTCACCGTGATGGATAACGGGCCGGGGATTCCGCCGGACCTGAAGGAGCGGATCTTCGAGCCGTTCTTCACCACCAAGCCGGTCGGCGCGGGCACCGGGCTGGGGCTGGCCATCGCCTATGGCGTCGTGCAGGCCCATCGCGGCACGATCTCGATCACCGATGCGCCGCGTTCGGCCGACGGGGCGGCCGCCGGCGGGACGGTCTTCACCGTGTCCGTGCCGTGGCAGCCGCATCTGGCGGCCATGGCCGATTCCACCGCCCTGCCGGCGGGAGAACACGCATGACCGATCGTCCCGTCGTCCTGCTGGTCGATGACGAACCGGAAATCCTGGTGGCGCTGGGCGACCTGCTGGAGGATTCGTTCACCATCCTGTCCACCACCTCGCCGGTCGAGGCGCTGGAGATCCTGGCCGGGCGCAGCGACGTCGACGTCATCGTGTCCGACCAGCGCATGCCGGAAATGGGCGGTGACGTCATGCTGGCGCGGGCGCGCACCGTCTGCGACGCGCAGGCGATCCTGCTGACCGGCTATGCCGATATCGGCGCGGTGGCGGCGGCGCTGAACCAGGGGCGCATCTCGTTCTATTCCCACAAGCCGTGGGACGGCGACGCGCTGCGCGCCATGATCGTCCAGGCGGCGCATCGCCATCGGCTGGAAGGCGAACTGCAGACCGAGCGGATGCTGCTGCGGGGGTTGCAGCAGAATCTGCGCGCGGGCCTGGCGTTCAAGGACCCGCAGGGGCGCTTCATCCGCATCAACCGCAAGGCGGCCGCCTTCTACGGGCGCGACGAGGCCGCCTGCCTGGGACAGCGGGAGGAGGATGTGTGCGACCCCGCCCAGCGTCCCGCCGTCCGTGAGGCCGAGGCCCGCCTGGCGGCCGAGGGCAAGGACGAGGAGGTGATCGCCATTCCCGCGCCGGGAGGCGGGCTGTCCTGGCGGGAATTCACCCGGGTGCAACTGGACCGCAATGCGCGCGGCGAGGCGTATTCCGTGCTGATCAACCGCGACATCACCCGCCAGAGGGAGATGGAGGCCCGGCTGCGCCAGGCGGAGAAGATGCAGGCGCTGGGCACCATGGCCGGCGGGATCGCGCATGATTTCAACAATCTGCTGACGGCGGTGATGGGCTCGCTGGAACTGGCCACGGACATGGCCGACGGGCTGGACGAACGGACGGCGCACCTGCTGGACAACGCGATGGCGGCGGCGCGGCGCGGGGCGGAACTGACGCGGCGCCTGCTGAATTTCAGCCGGCCGCGCGACCTGAGCCTGCAGCCGGTGGACGTGAACGCGCTGCTGCGCGGCATGCGCGATCTGCTGATGCAGGGCGTGACCTCGCGCCGGCGCGACGGCAGCCATGCGTCGTTCGACATCCGCATGGACAAACTGGCGCCGGACGGCGACCTGCCGCCGGCGCGCACCGATGCCGGGCAACTGGAACTGGCGCTTCTGAACCTGTGCATCAATGCCAGCGACGCCATGCCCGACGGCGGGACCATCACCCTGTCCACGCGGGTGGCGCACCTGGACGAACCGGCGGCCGAGGGCGAGCCCGCTTCGGGCGATTACGTCGTGGTGTCGGTGGCCGACCAGGGAACAGGCATGCCGCCCGAAACGGTGGCGCGGGTGTTCGAACCGTTCTTCACCACCAAGGACGTGGGACGCGGGACGGGGCTGGGGCTGTCGATGATCTACGGCTTCGTGCGGCATGTCGGCGGCGATGTCCGCGTGACCAGCGCGCCGGGGCAGGGCACGCGGGTGGATCTGTATTTCCCGGTCCATCATCGCCAGGGCGGCGCATCCGACCCCCGCGAGGCGGCGGAGCACGCGGCGGCCCCGCACGGGCTGCGGGTCCTGGTGGTCGATGACGAGGACGCGGTGCGGGCCGTGACCGCCGGCTTCCTGCGCGGAATGGGCCACCAGGCGATCGAGGCCCGGGGCGGCGAGGACGCCCTGGCGCGGATCGCCGGCATGGCGCCCGATGTCCCCGACCTGGTGGTCATGGACGTGATGATGCCCCGGATGGACGGCGAGGAAGCGGCGCGCCGGATTCGCGCGCATTATCCGGGCAGCCGCATCCTGTTCCTGACCGGCTATGCCGACGACACCATCCTGCCCGACGACGCCCTGGTGCTGCGCAAGCCCTTCACCCAGGCGGACCTGTCCCGCCATGTCAGCCGCGCGATGGCGGGCTGAAGGGGCGAATCGAGGGGGCGAACCGGCGGGGGGCGGCCTTCCGTCTTTGGCTCTTGTCCTGCGGCGGGAACGGCCTATCTCTGTCAGTCATGC
Organism: Gluconacetobacter diazotrophicus PA1 5; assembly: GCF_000021325.1. Lineage (GTDB taxonomy): Bacteria > Pseudomonadota > Alphaproteobacteria > Acetobacterales > Acetobacteraceae > Gluconacetobacter > Gluconacetobacter diazotrophicus. Next base: position 3,374,270 of record NC_011365.1, read on the forward strand.
AGAACATACACGCGAGCCAACATGATCCCATCGGCTGGCACGGGACGACGATCCTGTGCGTGCGCCGGGGCGCGCAGGTGGCGATGGCCGGCGACGGCCAGGTCACGCTGGGCGCCACAGTCATCAAGGGCAATGCCCGCAAGGTCCGGCGCATCGGCCCGTCCAATTCCATCCTGGCGGGCTTCGCCGGGGCGACGGCCGATGCCTTCACCCTGCTGGAACGGCTGGAAGCCAAGCTGGAACGCTACCCGAACCAGTTGGAACGCGCCTGCGTCGAACTGGCCAAGGACTGGCGGACCGACCGCTACCTGCGCCGGCTGGAGGCGATGATGGCCGTGGCCGACCAGGAACGCTCGTTCACCCTGACCGGCAACGGCGACGTGCTGGAACCCGAGGACGGGATCATCGCCATCGGCTCGGGCGGCAACTACGCGCTGTCCGCCGCGCGGGCGCTGGCCGATATCGACGGCCTGTCGGCGGCCGAGATCGCGCGCCGGGCGATGCGCATCGCCGGCGAGATCTGCGTCTATACCAATCATTCCGTGATTCTGGAGACCCTGGGCCCGGATGAGGCTCCGGGAGAGGCTGCCGCGTAATGGATATTCCCAACCATTCCCCCCGTGAGATCGTCTCGGAACTCGATCGCTTCATCATCGGCCAGACCGATGCCAAGCGCGCGGTGGCCATCGCGCTGCGCAACCGCTGGCGCCGGGCGCAACTGGCCGACGGGCTGCGCGACGAGGTGGTGCCGAAGAACATCCTGATGATCGGCCCGACCGGCTGCGGCAAGACCGAGATCGCCCGCCGCCTGGCCCGTCTGGCGCAGGCGCCGTTCTTGAAGGTCGAGGCCACCAAGTTCACCGAGGTCGGCTATGTCGGCCGCGATGTCGAAAGCATCGTGCGCGACCTGGTCGAGGTGTCGCTGAACATGCTGCGCGACCTGCGCCGCCGCGACGTGCAGGCGCGCGCCGAACTGGCCGCCGAAAACCGGCTGGTGGACGCGCTGGTGGGCGAGGGTGCCTCGGCCGACACCAAGGGCAAGTTCCGCCGCATGCTGCGCAATGGCGAGCTGGAGGAGAAGGAGGTCGAAATCTCGATCGCCGACACCCAGGCACCGGGCGGCATGGGCGACATGGGGAACATGACGTCCGGTACGGTCATCAATTTCTCCGACATGATGAAGGGATTGATGAACCGCGTGCCGCAGCGCCGCCGCATGACCGTCGCCGCCGCGCGCGAGGCCCTGACGCGCGAGGAAGCGGACAAGATGCTGGACAACGACGCCCTGACCGGCGAGGCGGTGGCCCATGCCCAGGATCACGGCATCGTCTTCCTGGACGAGATCGACAAGGTCTGCGCCCGGTCGTCGGAAAGCGGGTTCCGGGGCGGCGACGTCTCGCGCGAGGGCGTGCAGCGCGACCTGCTGCCGCTGATCGAGGGCACGACGGTATCCACCAAATACGGGCCGGTGAAGACGGACCATATCCTGTTCATCGCCTCGGGCGCGTTCCACATCGCCAAGCCGTCGGACCTGCTGCCGGAATTGCAGGGGCGCCTGCCGATCCGTGTCGAGCTGGCGCCGCTGACGCGCGAGGACCTGCGGCGCATCCTGACCGAGCCGGAACATTCGCTGCTGAAGCAATATACCGCGCTGCTGGGGACCGAGGGCGTGACCCTGGAGTTCTCGGACGACGCGGTGGACGCGCTGGCGGAACTGGCCGCCGACATCAACGAGCGGATCGAGAATATCGGCGCGCGGCGCCTGGCGACGGTGCTGGAGCGGCTGCTGGAAGAGGTCTCGTTCACGGCGTCCGACCGTTCGGGCCAGGCGGTGCGCATCACCGCCGCCGACGTGCAGGACAAGGTGGCGCCGCTGGCGCGCAAGGGCGACCTCAGCCGCTTTATTCTTTAAATTACGTGGATCAGATAGCCTTATGACCGAGCCGTTCGTCAGGCCCGAGGACGACACCGCCGCCGAGGCGGTTGCCGTCATCGGCGAGGAACTCGACCTGTTCGATGACTGGATGCAGCGCTACCAGTACATCATCGAACTGGGCCGCAAGCTGCCGCCTTTCCCCCCCGAATGGATGGATGACGCCCATCGCGTACCCGGCTGCCAGAGCCAGGTGTGGCTGGAGGCCAGCAGCCGCGACGGGAAGCTGTTCTTCGCCGGCGCGTCGGATGCTGCCATCGTCTCCGGCCTGGTGGCGCTGCTGCTGCGGGTCTATTCGGGCCGGTCGGCGGAGGAGATCCTGTCGACCGAGCCGGGCTTCCTGCGCGATCTCGGACTGGTGCAGGCGCTGTCCACCAACCGGGGAAACGGGGTGGAGGCGATGGCGCGCGCCATCCGGCACGCGGCGTCCCAGATATCAGGAAGCGGTGCGTAGCGCCGCACCGGCCGTGCGGTCCATGCGCAGGTAGCGCGGGATCGACAGGGCCAGCGGGATGGCGACGATCAGGAACGCCCAGTGGAAATCGGCTGGGACGAAGGCGTCGGTGGCCGGGTGTTCGCCCCGCAGGGTGGCGACGGCGCGCAGCGTCAGCGCCGCGAAGGCCACGCCCAGCCCGATGCAGATCTGCCGGGTGACGCTGAGCAGCGTGCTGGCCGCGCCTTTTTCACGATTGCCGATATCGGCGTAGCCCAGCGTGGCCAGCAGCGTGTACTGCATGGACCGTGTGACCCCGCAGCCCAGCAGCACCAGCAGCAGGATCGCGACCGGCGTCGCCGGGACCATCGCCCCCGCCAGCAGGACGAACAGCACACTCAGCCCCGCGTTCACCGCCGCCGTGGTGCGGAAGCCGAAGCGGTCCAGGATGCGCGTCGTGAACATCTTCATGCCCAGGTTGCCGAAGGCGAAGGCCAGCATCAGCGACCCGGCGTGAAAGGCCGTCAGCCCGAACCCTACCTGCAACAGCAGCGGCACCAGATAGGGGATGGCGTCGATGGTGAAGCGGCTGAGCGTGCCGGCCAGCACGGTGACGGCGAAGGTCGGATGCCGCATCAGCCGGAAATCCAGCAGCGGATGGTCCTGCCCCGCCGCGTGGCGCAGCGTGGCCGCGCCCAGCAGCAGGCCGGCCACGAACAGCGCCCCCGCCAGGACCAGGCTGGCCTGGGTGTTGCTGGCCAGTTCCGTGCCCAGCAGGATCGCGGTCAGCGACAGGCCGCCCAGCACGAAGCCGCCCCAGTCCATCGGCCGGCGCTCGCCGAACTGCTGGGGCACCACGGCGAAGATGACGCCCAGCACCACCAGCCCCAGCGGCACGTTGATGAAGAAGATCCAGTGCCAGGTGGCGAACGTCACGATCATGCCGCCGACCGTCGGCCCCACCACCGGGGCCACCACCGCCGGCCAGGTGATGGTGGAAATCGCCTGGATCATCCGGCTGGTTTCGGTGTTGCGCACCACGATGAACCGGCCGACCGGCACCATCATCGCCCCGCCCAGGCCCTGCAGCACGCGGGCGGCGACGAACTGGTCCACGCTGCCCGCGAACCCGCACAGGACCGAGGCCGCGGTGAAGACCACGACCGCGCTGGCGAAGACCGTGCGCGACCCGAACCGGTCGGCCGCCCAGCCGCTGATCGGGATGAAGACCGCCAGCGTCAGCATATAGGCGGTCATGCCCAGGCTGATTTCGTTCGGCCCCACATGGAAGGACCGCGCCATGGACGGTAGCGCCGTCGCGATGATCGTGGAGTCCAGATACTCCATGAAGAACGTGGCGGCGACGATATAGGGCAGCAGGGTCATGGCGCGGCCGGTTTCAGGTTGATGCGGTGCCGTTCCTGCTCCGCAGGGCATGCAGCACATCCGCCGGACGGATGGGCAGGTGGCGCATCCGCACCCCGACGGCGTTGAAGATAGCGTTCCCGATGGCCGGGGCCACGACCGTGGTGCCGGGCTCGCCCAGGCCCGTCGGCTTTTCGGTGCTGGGCAGGAATTCGATATCCATCTCCGGCACGTCGGCGATGCGCAGGGGGGTATAGGTGTCCAGGTTGCGGTCGCGGGGCAGGCCGTTGACGATTTCCGATCCCTCGAACAGCGCCATGCTCAGCCCCCACAGGGCCGCGCCCTCGGTCTGTGCCCGCGCGCCGTCGGGATCGACGATGGTGCCGGCATCGACGACGATGGTCAGCTTCTGGCAGCGTACGATCCCCGTCGCGCGGTCCACATGGACCTGCGCGCAGCAGGCGATCCAGGTCGGCATGCCGCGTTCCTGGCCGAATGTCGTGGCGATGCCCAGGCCGGTATCGGCGGGCAGGGCACGCCCCCAGCCGGCCTTTTCGGCCACGCGGCGGACCACGGCGGCCTGGCGCAGCGCGCCGCCGGTGGAATCCGGCGCCTGGCCCTTGTTGCGGCCGGCGCCCGTCAGATGGTCCAGCCGGAACTGGACGGCGTCACGGCCCTGGGCGTGCGCGATTTCGTCCCAGCTGGATTCCAGTCCCCAACTGGTCCAGCCCGGGCTGACCGATCGCAGCCAGCCGGGGCGGAAGGTCCGGTTGGCCAGGTCGTTGGACAGGGCGCGGACGCGGAAGGCGCCGACCTCGTACCAATGGTCGCCGCCGGCGATGGCGAACGGGTCGTACTTCTTGCCGTCCACGCCCTTGGACATGAAGGCGGCGGCCATGACCTGCGTCGGCCAGCCGGCCGAGGCGTGGTACTCCATCGCCGTGATGGCGTGCTTGCCGTTGAAGGCCACCCGCACGCGCTGGATGGAGGGCGAGCGGAAGGAATCGAACTGCATGTCGTCCGACCGGGTCAGGATCAGCTTGACCGGCTTGCCGCCCAGCGCCTTCGACGCCAGGGCGGCGGGGATCATGTAGTCGCCGTTCAGGCGGCGGCCGAACCCGCCGCCCAGCAGGTAGCTGCGCAGGACGATCTTGTCCTCCGGTCGCTCCAGGGCCTTGGCCAGGGTCGGCAGGATCAGCGACTGCCACTGGTTGCCGGCATGGATCTCGAAGATGCCGTCCTTCTCGAACGCCAGGGCGTTGGTGGGTTCCAGCTGGTAATGCAGCACCGAGGCGCAGGTGTAGTCCTGCGCGAAGGTCGTGGCGGCGGCGGCGAAGGCGGCATCGACGCCGGGATCGTCGAACACCATCACGCCGCCATCCTTGCGGTCGATCTGCGCGCGCCCGTGATCGATGACGTCCTGTTCCGAGACATGGACGGCATCGCCCGGTGCCCAGTCGACCTTCAGCAGGTCGGCGGCACGGATCGCGGCGGTATAGGTGCTGGCGACGGCGACGACCCAGCCCTGCACGACGCCGGACGGGTCATCGAGTTCGATGTAGCGCTGATAGCCCTTGACCGTCCGCGCGGCGCTGTCATCGACCGAACGGACGCGGGAACCGTAACGGGTGGGCGGCATTTTCGGCCGGGCATAGACCATCCCCTCGACCCGCGCGTCGATGCCGTAGATCGCCGTGCCGTTGGTCTTGGGCGGAATGTCCAGCGCCTTCAGCGTGTCGTTGCCGACCAGGCGCCGTTCGGACGCCGGCTTCAGCGGCAGCTTGGCCATTTCGTCGGGCGTGAAGCTGTGCGACGGATGGGCGCGCGCCACGATGTCGCCGTAGCTGATGCTGCGGCTGCCGGCCACGACCATGCCGTCGCGGGTGATGCACTGGCCGGGCGCCACGCCCAGCAGGCCGGCCCCGGCCTCGGTCAGCGCGATGCGGGCCGCGGCGCCCGCCTGGCGGAAGACGTCCCATGTCATCCAGACCGACCAGCTTCCGCCCGTGACCATCAGGCCCCATTTCGGGTCGCTGTCGACATAGTTGATGCGCACGCGGTTCCAGTCCGCGTCCATCTCGTCCGCGATGATCCGCGCCAGGGCGGAACCGATATGCTGGCCCATCTCGGCCCGGATGATGTTGACGGTCACGGTGCCGTCCGGGGCGATGGCGCACCAGATCGTGGGTTCGAACGCGCCGTTGCCGGGAAGGCCGGCAGCGGGGAACTGTTCCGCCGCGCGCGCCGCCGGGAAGCCGAACAGGGCGCCCGCGCCGCCCGCCGCGATCATCAGGAAGCCCCGGCGCGACATCTGCCCCGTCGCGCCGCCGCGCTTGTCCATCTGGCTCAGCCTACCCATTGGACGGTTCCTCCCGCATGGCCAGGGCGGCCTTCTTGATGGCGTCGCGAATGCGGATATAGGTCATGCAGCGGCAGAGCGAGCCGCCCATGACCGCGTCGATGTCCTCGTCCGTCGGGTTCGGGTAGTCGCGCAGCAGGCTCGCGGCCTGCATGATCTGTCCCGACTGGCAGTAGCCGCATTGCGGGACCTGCAGGTCCTTCCATGCCTCCTGCAGCGGATGGGCGCCCGCCGGGTCCAGCCCTTCGATGGTCGTGATGTCCGCCCCCTGCACGGCGACGACCGGCGTGATGCAGGACCGGGTGGCGCGGCCGCCGACATGGACGGTGCAGGCACCGCACATGCCGATGCCGCAGCCGAACTTGGTGCCGGTCAGTCCGATTTCATCGCGGATGACCCACAGCAGCGGGGTGTCATCCGGCACGTCGACGGACACGTCATGGCCGTTGAGGCGAAAAGTCGTCATGTCGGGGCTCCGTCTGTCATCTCAATGAGAGGCCGCGACCGGTGGCGCGGGCAATGTCGAGCGTACGGCGGCAGCCTTCTTCTCCAGGTCGGTCCAGGGGGGCAGCGTGGTGCGCGTGCGCCGCAGATAGGCGGCCAGCCGCGCCAGGTCGGCGTCGGTCAGGGAATGGTAGAAGCTGGGCATGGTGATCCCGGCCTGTCCTTCCGCGGTGCCGATGCCGCGCAGGACGACCTGGTACAGGTTGGTCGGTTCCGACAGCCACAGCGCGTTGTTCAGCGCCAGGTCCGGGCGTCCCGGCACCGGCTGTGCGCCGGTATTGGCATGGCAGGCGGCGCAGGCGCCGGCATACAGCCTGGCGTCCGGATCGGTCTGCGGCCCGGTCAGGTCGCGGGTCGAACTGGCCATCGCGGCGGTCAGGCGCGCGCTATCGCCGCCCTGCCGGCTGGCAGCGTGGTCCAGGTCGGCCAGATAGACCGCGATGGCCCGCACGTCGGATTCCGGCATCTCGCTCAGCCCGCCATGCACGACGGGGGACATCGGTCCGGCCGCGCTGCCGTGCAGCGGGGCGACGCCGTAGCGCAGGTAGCTGAAGAACTCGTTCTCGGTCCACGTGACCGGGGTGGGGTTGGTCGCGTTCAGCGGCGGGGCGATCCAGTTATCGACCGGCGCGCCGTCATAGGCGGCGTCCGACTTCTCGGCCCCCAGCATGTTGCGCGGCGTGTGGCACGCGCCGCAGTGGCTCAGCCCCTCGGCCAGGTAGGCGCCGCGATTCCATTGCGCGTCATGTGCCGGATCAGGCCGGTAGACGCCCGGATGCAGGAACAGCAGTTTCCACCCGCCCTGGAACAGGCGGATGTTGGCGGGGAAGGGAACCGTGTTCTCGCGCTTTTGCGCATGGACCGGCGGCCGCGTCATCAGGAACGCGTACACGTCGGCGATGTCGCCGTCGGTCATGTGCGTGAAATGGTCGAACGGGAAGGCGGGGAACAGGTTCGCGCCGTCGCGCGATACGCCGTGGCGCATGGCGCGGGTGAAGGCCGCCAGCGACCAGCGTCCGATACCGGTTTCGGGGTCGGGGGTGATGTTGCTGGAATGGATGGTGCCGAACGGCGTGGCCATGGCGTAGTCGCCGGCCAGGGGCGCGCCCTGCTGGCCGTCGCGGCGGGTATGGCATTCCGCGCAGTAACCCCCGGCCGCCAGCACGCGGCCCCGTTCGATGCTGGCGGTGTCGAAACTGCCGGCCGTGGGGGGAGCGACCGGGGCGATGGCGGGATGCCAGGCAATGGCCAGGAAACCCGCGCCCGCGACGACCCCGATACCGGTAAGTGCCGCGACGATGCGTCCGATCACGATTGTCCTGCGGACGGGAAAAGCATGCCGTCACCCTTCTGTCGTTGTGCTGTCAGGCAGGTCCGCCCTGTTTCATGTACCGGACCGAAGGGGGGAAAGCATCACCCGTCCGGGATGAATGTCTTCACATATCCGATAGATAGGCCCGCCCGCAATCCGGGGGATCGCGGGCGGGGTATGCGTCAGTGGGCTTCGGGCAGGGCGTAGGCCACCACGTAATCGCCCAGCTTGGTGCCGAACGACCCGTGACCGCCATCGGCCGTCACGATGAACTGGCGGCCACCCACGGCGTAGGTCATCGGCGTGGACTGGCCACCCGCCGGCAGGCGGTCCTGCCAGAGCTGGCGGCCCGTGGTGACGTCATACGCGCGGATATAGAAATCCGCCGTCGAGGTCAGGAAGGCCACGCCACCCGCCGTCGTCAGCGGTCCGCCCAGGCTGGGCACGCCCAGCTTGAAGGGGATCGGCAGCGGCGCGCTGTCGCGGATCGTGCCGTTGCGGTGCATCCACACGATGGTGTTGGTCTTCAGGTCGATCCCGGCCATGAAGCCCCAGGCCGGCTTCTTGCACGGCAGGCCCAGCGGCGACAGGAACGGGCTGAGCGTCACGCCGTACGGCACGCCGAACATCGGCTGCACCCCCGTTTCCGAGCCCGAGGGCTGCGAGGCGTCGGGCGACGCCGGGTTGTTCGGGCCGCGCGGGATCAGGCGCGAGACGAACGGGATCGCGATCGGGTTGGCGATGGCGATCTGGCGCACCGGATCGACGGCCAGCCCGCCCCATTCGAACATGCCCAGGTTGCCCGGGAACACCAGCGTGCCCTGCAGCGACGGCGGGGTGAACGGCCCGTCATAGCGAAGCTGGTGGAACATGATCCGGCACATCAGCTGGTCGAACATGGTGCCGCCCCACATGTCCGCGCCCGTCAGGTTGTTCTTGGGGCGGAAGGTCAGCTCCGAGAAGGGCTGCGTGGGCGAAAGGTGGTCGCCCGGGGCCGGGCCCTGGGGCACCCGCGTTTCGGGCGCCGGCACGATCGGGGTGCCGGTGCGGCGGTCCAGGACGAAGATGTTGCCGGTCTTGGCCGGGGCGTACAGCGCGGGGACGATGTCGCCGCCGGCGGTGCGGACGTCCACCAGGCTGGGCTGGGCCGGGATGTCCATGTCCCAAAGGTCATGGTGCACGGTCTGGTACGACCAGGCCAGCTTGCCGGTATCGGCGTTCAGCGCCAGGATCGAGCTGGCATAGCGTTCGGCGTCCGCCCCGCGATTGCCGCCCCAGATGTCCGGCGTCTGCACGCCCATCGGGATGAAGATCAGGTTCAGCTTGGGGTCGTAGGACGACACGATCCACGAATTGGGCGAATTGCCGACGAAATGGTGGGTGTCGGACGGCATTTCGTTCGGGTCCGGATTGCCCGCGTCGAACACCCAGACCAGCCGGCCGGTATAGACGTCGAAGCCGCGCGTGACGCCCGAGGGTTCGTGCGTCGAGTAATTGTCCATCACCGCGCCGGAGACGATCACCATCTTGTCGGTGACGACCGGCGGCGAGGTCGCTTCGAAGAAGCCGGCCGTCTTGACGACTTCGCCGGCCTTCAGGTCCACCATGCCGTCATCGCCGAAATTGTGGCAGCGTTCGCCGGTTTCGGCGTCCAGGGCGAACAGGCGCCCGTCATTGGTGGGCAGGAAGATGCGGTGCCCGCAATCGACCGGCGCCTGCGCCCCGTCGATCGTCTCGGCCCCCTGCGCGGTCTCGTGGTACGATACGCCGCGGCAGGTCATGTGCTGGAAGGTGGAGTTATAGGTCAGCTTGGGGTCGAACTTCCACTTCAGCTTGCCCGTCGCGGCGTCCAGCGCGAACAGGATCTGGTGCGGCGAGCACAGGTACACTGTGTCGCGGATCTTGATCGGCGTCGTTTCGTCCGTGAACTCGCCCGGATCGTGCGGGCCCTTCACATCGCCGGTGCGGAAGGTCCAGGCCACCTTCAGGTTATGCACGTTGTCCGGCGTGATCTGCTTCAGCGGGCTGAACCGGTCGCCGAAGCCGGTGCGGCCGTAGGCCTGCCAGTCCTCGTCCGGGATTTCGCCGGCATCGCCCGGGGTGGGGGCGTTCTGCGCGACCTGGGGCAGGCTGCCCGCGATATCCTGCGGGTCCTGCGTCAGGGCGGCGACGACCACGACCACGGCCGCGCCCACGGCCAGGCCTAGCGGCACCTGGGCGGCCCGGCTGGGCGGCGCCAGGTCGCGCGTGCCCAGGTTGCGGGTGATGGGCGGCAGCATCAGCCAGATGCCCAGCGGAACCAGGATGTCGCCGCGCGGTGCCAGCGCCCAGAAATCGAGCCCGACCTCACCCACGGCCCAGACCATGGTGCCGATCAGCAGGGCCGCGTAGACCCATAGGGCCTCCTGCCGGCGGCGCAGCAGCAGTACTGCCGTCACCAGCAGTAGAGCGCCGGCAATGAGGTAGTAGAGCGATCCGCCCAGAGCGGTCAGCCAGATGCCCCCCGCCAGCAGATACAGCCCGACCAAGGCATAGACTACAGCGGTGATCGCGAGCACGGGCCGCAACCCTTGTTTAATATTCATAGATGTCCTGAATAAATGTTGGGGGCAAATGCAAACTCGTTGACAAGACCATTCCGCCTTGGCGGGTCAAGCTGATGAGCCAAGGCGGCGACGCACCCGGCCCGCCGGCCGGACCGGCGGCCGGCAAGGACGCGTTTTGCATCCTTGCCGGTCATGGCTGCCGGAACGCGGAACGGACCCTTTGGCGGGCAGAACGATTTTCTCGACCTGAACTCGTATTCACATTTTGGTGATATTGGGATCGGCCCCCGCTCGATCCCCGGTCAGGCGGCCTTGTCCGCCTCCGTCACAAGTGTGTGTAGGGTCGCGCGGGTGCCCCCGGCGCGGATCGCGGCGCGCGTGCGGACGAACAGGGCGACGAAATCGGGGTGGTCGCGCAACCCCCATCCGGCAAAGACCGACATGTCCAGCGCCCGTGCCGAATCGGCGTCGCCGGCCAGGGTCAGGTCGTCGGGGCCCAGATGCGGTTCGGTGACGGAATAGGCGGCGCCGTTGTCGTCGCGGCCGCGCAGGTATTCGGCAAAGCAGGCCAGCAGGAAGGCGATGCGCGCGGCGTCACCGCCCCGGGCCAGCGTGCCCTCGGCGGTGTCGCGGACGAAGACCGGCAGTTTCGACGCACTGTCCGACGCGATGCGCAGCAACTGGTCGCTGATCGCCTGGTTGCGGAACCGGCGCAGCAGCAGCGCGCCGTACTCGTGCAGTTCCATCCCCGGCGGGGCCTGCAGCAGCGGTTCGGCGTCGAGGCCCAGATAGCGTTCCAGCAGTTCGATGACATCGGGGTTGTGCATGATGTCGCTGACGATGCGGTATCCCATCAGCACGCCCGGCAGCCCCAGCATGGAATGCGAGGCATTGAGCATGCGCAGCTTGACCCGCTCGTAGGGGGCGACGTCGCCGGTGAACAGCACGCCCACCTGTTCCAGCGGCGGGCGGCCGGCGCAGAACGTGTCCTCGACCACCCACTGGATGAAATCCTCGCAGAAGACCGGGGCGCGGTCCGCGATGCCGCTGGCGGCGTCCAGGCGCGCGATGTCGGGGTCGCGCACCGCGGGGGTGATACGGTCCACCATCGTGCAGGGAAAGGTGACGTGGGCCTCGACCCAGGCGGCCAGGTCCGCGTCGCGGGCGCGGGCCCAGGACAGGAAGGCGGTGCGCGCCACATGGCCGTTATGCGGCAGGTTGTCGCAGGACAGGATGGTGAACGGGCCGGCACCGGAATCGCGGCGCAGGCGCAGCGCCTCGGTCGCCAGGCCGAAGACGGTGTGCGGCACGTCGCGGGCCAGGTCCTCGGCGATCGTGGGGTGGTCGATCTGGAACTGCCCGGATTCGTCCACGTAATACCCGCCTTCGGTCACGGTCAGGCTGACGATGCGGATGGCCGGGTCGGCCAGGCGGCGGATGGCGGCCGCCCGGTCGTCTGGGGCGTGCAGGTATTCGACGATCGAGCCGATGACGCGGACGGTGTCCGGCGCGTCCGCCGGGCATTCGGTCAGGGTGTAAAGGCCGTCCTGCGCCCGCAGGGACTCGGCCTTGGCGCGTTCGCGCGCGTCGTCCATCACGCCGACGCCCAGGATGCCCCATCCCGCATTGTCCTGCTGCCCCAGGACGCGGTCGATATAGACGGCCTGGTGCGCGCGGTGGAAATTGCCGACGCTGAGATGGGCGATACCCGGGCGCACCGCGCCCCGGTCGTAGGACGGGACGATGATGGCGGGCGGCAGGTGGCCGAGGGTGGAAGAGTCGAGGGGTTTGGTATCGGGGGCCATGGTGTCGGGGGCCGGCATGGGCGTGATCCTGGATGGGGGGAATATGATTCCTCTATCGCGTTCCGGGCCGGGGGTTCAGGGGTCTTTTCGTCACATATGCGTCGTACGGCCCGGGCGAGGCGGGGAAATCGCGCATCGGGCCGGTGGGGCTTGATTGGCGCGCGCGGCTTGTTTATAGGCAGCCCCCTGTTCGCGCGTCCGGGCCTGGAATGGGCATGCCCGGCCGTGACTGCTGTCTGAGTGCCGTTCGCGGCCGCAGCCTGACAACGAAGGAGATGAAAATGCCCAAGATGAAGACCAAGTCGTCGGTCAAGAAGCGGTTCAAGATCACCGCGACCGGCAAGGTGCTGGCCGGGCCGGGCAACAAGCGCCACGGCCTGATCAACCGCTCGCAGAAGATGAAGCGCACGAACCGCGGTTCGCAGACCCTGACCGAAATGGACGGTCGGACTGTGAAGCAGTGGGCCCCCTACGGGCTGGCATAAGGAGCACCTGAGACATGGCACGTGTTAAGCGGGGTGTGACCACCCACGCCCGTCACAAGAAGGTTCTCGAGCAGTCCAAGGGCTTCCGCGGCCGCTCCTCGACCAATTATCGCATTGCGCTGGAGCGCCTGGAAAAGGCCCTGCGCTATGCCTATCGCGACCGTCGCAACAAGAAGCGCGATTTCCGCGCGCTGTGGATCCAGCGTATCAACGCCGCGGTCCGCGAGCACGGGCTGACCTACAGCAAGTTCATCTTCGGCCTGGACAAGGCCGGGATCGAAATCGACCGCAAGGTGCTGGCCGCCATCGCGTTCGACGATGCCGCGACCTTCGCCGAGATCGTGAAGAAGGCCCAGGCCGCCCTGGCCGCCTGATCCTTTCCTTCGATCGCATGCCGGAACGGGCCGCCCCCAGGGGCGGCCCGTTTTGCATTTCTGGGGTTTATTCCGAAAGGCGGAGCCTGTATCCGCCAAGTCCATAATGTCCGTTCCCAGCGAGGTGCCATGAGCGACGATCTCGAAACCCTGCGGCAGGAGACGCTGGCCGCGCTGGCCGCCGCCACCGACCGGCGGGAATGGGACGCGGTGCGTGTCGGCACGCTGGGCAAGTCCGGGCGGCTGACCGCGCTGCTGAAGGAACTGGGCCGGATGACGCCCGAGGCGCGCAAGCTGCGCGGCGCCGCGGTCAACCGGCTGCGCGACGACCTGACGCGCGAGATCGAGGCCCGCGGGGCGGAGATCGAAAGCGCGATCCTGAATGCGCGCCTGGCGGCCGAACGGGTGGACGTCACCCTGCCGGTCCGCCCCGAATCTTCGGGCGCGATCCATCCGATCAGCCGGACGATGGAGGAAATGGCCGCCATTTTCGGCGCCATGGGCTTCAAGGTGGCCGAAGGGCCGGATATCGAGACCGACTGGCACAATTTCTCGGCCCTGAATACGCCCGACCACCATCCGGCCCGCACCGACCAGGACACGTTCTACCTGCCCGCCCGGGAAGGGACGTCGCAGGAGCGCGTGCTGCGTACCCAGACCTCGGGCGTGCAGATCCGCACCATGCTGGGCGAGGAGCCGCCGATCCGCATCATCGCGCCCGGCCGGACCTATCGCGCCGACCATGACGCCACCCATTCGCCGATGTTCCACCAGTGCGAGGGGCTGGTCATCGACCGGGGCATCACGCTGGCGCACCTGAAAGGGTGCCTGACCGACTTCCTGCGCGCCTATTTCGGCAATCCCGACCTGCTGGTGCGCTTCCGGGCGTCGTATTTCCCCTTCACCGAGCCGTCGATGGAGGTCGATATCGGCTGGTCGCGCAAGAGCGGCGAGATCGGCGGCGGCGGCGACTGGCTGGAGGTCCTGGGCTCGGGCATGGTGCATCCGCGCGTGCTGGCCAATTGCGGCCTGGACCCGCGCGAATGGCAGGGCTTCGCCTTCGGGATGGGGATCGAGCGCCTGACGATGCTGCGCCACGGGATACCCGACCTGCGTTCGTTCTACGAAAGCGATGTGCGCTGGCTGCGCCATTACGGCGCCAGCCCGCTGTCGCCGGCCCTGCTGCATGAAGGTCTGTGATCGATGAAGTTCACCCTGTCCTGGCTGCGCGACCATCTGGACACCACCGCCACGACCGACGAGATCTGCGCCAAGCTGAACACGATCGGGCTGGAGGTCGAGGGCGTCGAGGACCCGGGGGCGGCGCTGGCGCCCTTCCGCACCGCCCGCATCGTCGAGGCGGTGCAGCACCCCAATGCCGACCGCCTGCGCGTCTGCCGCGTCGATGCGGGGCCGGGGTTCGACCCGGTGCAGGTGGTCTGCGGCGCGCCCAATGCCCGCACCGGCCTGTCGGTCATCTTCGCCCCGCCGGGCACGTACATCCCCGGCCTGGACATCACCATCAAGGCCGGCGCGATCCGGGGCGAGACCAGCGGCGGCATGCTGTGCTCGCTGCGCGAACTGGGGCTGGGCGAGGCGCATGACGGCATCGCCGAACTGCCCGACGGCACCGCGCCCGGCCAGTCCTATGCCGATTTCGCCGGACTGGACGACCCGGTGATCGAAATCGCCGTGACCCCGAACCGGGGCGACGCGCTGGCGGTGCGCGGGATCGCCCGCGACCTGGCGGCGGCCGGCATCGGGCATCTGCGTCCCTGGCTGGCCGAGACGGTCGAGGGCACGTTCGACTCCCCCCTGGCGTGGGCCAACGACTTTCCCGAGGCCTGTCCCTGGGTGCTGGGGCGCGCCATTCGCGGCGTGCGCAACGGCCCCAGCCCCGAATGGCTGCAGAACCGGCTGCGGGCGATCGGCCTGCGTCCGATCTCGGCCCTGGTGGACATCACCAATTTCTTCGCCTTCGACCTGGGCCGTCCGCTGCATGTGTTCGACGTGGATCGCGTGACCGGCGACCGGCTGACGATCTGCCGCGGCGCGGGCGAGACCTTCCGCGCGCTGGACGGACGCGACGTCGTGGTGTCGCCCGAGGATTGCGTGATCGCCGATGCCGCCGGGGTGCAGTCCCTGGCCGGCATCATGGGCGGCGAGGGGACCGGCGTGACCGAGGCGACGACCACCGTCTTCGTCGAATGCGCGCTGTTCGACCCGGTGCGCATCGCGCTCAGCGGCCGCCGGCTGGGCCTGCATTCCGACGCGCGCCACCGGTTCGAGCGCGGGGTGGACCAGGCGCTGCCGGTCGCGGCGCTGGAAGCCGCCACGCGCATGATCGTCGATCTGTGCGGCGGCGAGGCGAGCGAGGTCGTCTCGGCCGGTACGCCGCCGGCCTGGCAGCGCGAGGCCCGGCTGCGCTTCGCCCGCATCGCCGGGCTGGGGGGCGTGGACGTGCCCCCCGATGCGGTGGTGGCGTCGCTGGAGGCCCTGGGCTTCGCGGTGCGGATGCGGGATGAAGACGGCGTGGTGGTGGATGTGCCGTCCTGGCGCAACGACGTCGCCATGCCCATGGTCCTGGACCAGGGGCCGGACCTGTCGCCCGAACGGGCGCGGATCGCGGCCGAGGGCGCCATCGCCGTCGATTCCGAATGCGACCTGATCGAGGAGATCCTGCGTCTGCGCGGGCTGGATTCGATCCCGCCCGTGTCGCTGCCGGCGCTTTCCGCGGTGCCGCTGCCGGCGCTGGTCCCGCGCCAGGTGCGCGCGGCCACCGCGCGGCGGGTGCTGGCCGCGCGCGGCATGCTGGAAACCGTGGGCTATTCCTTCGCCGCCCACGGGGCCAGCGCGCAGTTCGGCGCGGTGCCGGAAAGCCTGCGCCTGCTGAACCCGATCGCCGCAGACCTGGACCAGATGCGCCCCACGCCGATGGTCAACCTGCTGTCCGCCGTCGAGCGGAACAGCGTGCGCGGCTATCCCGACCTGGGCCTGTTCGAGGTGGGGCCAGGCTTTTCCGCCGACGGGCAGACGCTGATCGCCGCCGGCCTGCGCAGCGGCCATGCCCCGCGCGTGCCGGGCGGCGGCGCCGATCCGGTCAGCCTGTGGGACGTCAAGGCCGATGCCATGGCGGTGCTGGCGGCCCTGGGGGCGCCGGTCGAGGGCGTGAGTGTGACGGCCGACGCGCCGGGCCATTATCACCCGGGCCGGTCGGGCGTCATCCGGCAGGGGCCGCGCATCGTCCTGGGCTGGTTCGGCCAGTTGCATCCCGCACTGCTGGCCGGGCGCGGCCTGGACCAGCCGGTGGTCGGGTTCGAACTGTTCCTGGATGCGATCGCCGAGCCCAAGCGCCGGCGCCGGTCGCCGCCCGAGCTGTCGCCGTTCCAGCCGGTGCATCGCGACTTCGCCTTCCTCGTCGCGCGGGACGTGGCGGCCGAATCCGTGCTGCGCGCGGCGCGCGGGGCGGAGCGGACGCTGATTTCCGCCGTGCGCCTGTTCGACGTGTACGAGGGCGACAAGGTGCCCGAGGGCCATAAATCCCTGGGCGTCGAGGTGACGCTGCAACCCGTCGCGCGCAGCCTGACCGATGCCGAGATCGATGCGGTGTCGGACAAGGTCGTGGCCGCCGTGACGCGGGCCTGCGGCGCCACGCTGCGGGGATGAACGCTGCGGCCGGGCGGACGGTCTGGCTTCTGGCGGGCGAGGCCAGCGGCGATGTGCTGGGCGCGCGCCTGATGGCGGCGCTGCGCCGCCGCGATCCGACCCTGCGCTTCGCCGGTGTCGGCGGCGCGCGGATGGAGGAAGCCGGCCTGCGCAGCCTGTTCCCGCTGCGCGACTTGGCGGTGATGGGCCTGGTCGAGGTGCTGCCGCGCATCCGGCATCTGTCCCGCCGGCTGGACCAGGCGGTGGAGCATATTCGCCAGACCCGGCCCGACCTGGTGGTGACGATCGACAGTCCCGGCTTCACGCTGCGGCTGCTGCGCCGGATCGAGGGCGAGGGGATTCCCCGGGTTCATTATGTCGCGCCGCAGGTCTGGGCGTGGCGCGAGCATCGGGTGCGCGAATTTCCCGGCCTGTGGGACCGCCTGCTGTGCCTGCTGCCGTTCGAACCCGCCTTCTTCGGCCGTCACGGGCTGGAGGCCCGGTTCGTCGGCCATCCGGTCCTGCAATCCGGGGCGGGGCGGGGCGACGGCGCGGCGTTTCGCGCCCGGCATGGCATTGCGCCCGGCACGCCGATCCTGATCCTGATGCCCGGCAGCCGCCGGTCCGAGGCCCCGCGCCTGCTGCCGGTGCTGGGGCGGACGCTGCGCATCCTGGCCGCGACCTGCCCCGGAATCGTGCCGGTGGTGCCGGTCTCGGCCGTGGTGGCCGAGACCGTGCGGCGCGGCGTGGCCGACTGGCCCATGAAGCCGATCATCGTGACCGACCTGGACGAGAAGCATGATGCCTTCGCCGCCGCCGGCGCGGCGCTGACCAAGTCGGGCACCTCAACCCTGGAACTGGCGCTGGCCGGCGTGCCGATGGCCGTGACCTATCGCGTCAATCCGCTGACGGCGGCGATGGCGCGGCGGCTGATCCGCGTGCCTTATGTCGCCATGGTCAACCTGCTGGCCGGGCACCGGCTGGTGCCGGAACTGCTGCAGGATCGCTGCCGCCCCGACCTGCTGGCCGCCACCGTGCTGCGCCTGCTGACCGACGAACGCAGCGCCGCCCTGCAACGGGCCGGCTTCCGCGCCGTGGCGGCCGCCCTGGCCGCCCCGCAGGGCGACCCGGACGACGCGGCGGCGGCCGAACTGATGGCGGTGCTGGACGGCGGGAAACGTTAAAGAATGCCGCCTGCGATCGGCAGGTTCACGCCCGTCATGTAGCTGGAATCATCGCCCAGCAGGAATTCCACGACCCCGGGAATTTCCGTGATGTCGCCGTACCGGCGCATCGGGACCGAATTGATCATCTGTTCCGCCACCACCTTCGGGTCGCTGGAAAAATACTGGCTTCCGGCCTTCGCCTGAAGCTCGACCTGCCGGTCCCACATGAAGCCGGGGCCCATGAAGGCCGGGCTGATCGCGTTCACGCGGATATTGTAGGGCGCCAGGTCCTTGGACGCCGTCTGGGTCAGTCCGACGATCGCGAATTTCGACGCGGCATAGCCCGCCATGTTCGGTGGCCCCCCGACGCCGGCCATGCTCGCCGTGTTCACGATCCGCCCGAAATTCCGGCCGACCATGTGCCGGGCCACTGCCTGCAGGACGTGAAACGCCCCGCACACATTGATGGTCATGACCCGGGAGAAATCCTCCGTCGGATACGCGTGGACCGGTGCGAAAGCCCCCTGGTAGCCCGCGTTGTTGAACAGGAAGTCGATCCGGCCGAAATCAGCGACCACCCTGTCCACGATCTCCTGAACCTGTGCGGCGTCCGTCACGTCGCAGGCATAGCCGCGCGCCGTGACGCCGGCGCGCGCAACCTTGGCGACCGCATCGTCCAGTTTGGCGCCGCCAAGGTCCAGCAGCGCAATGGCCGAACCGGACGCGGCCAGGCGTTCCGCCGTGGCCAGACCGATATTCCCCGCCGCGCCGGTCACCAGGGTGACCTTTCCGTCAAACCGCTTCGTATCCGTCATCGTCGCTATTCTTTCTCTTCCCGTATCCGGGCCGCCGCAGCGGGCCGATGACCTGAAAGACGCCTGCGCTTCCGAAGCGTTCCCCTTCGAAGGCGCGCGGAACAGCCCCTAGCCGTGCGGCTGCGCCGATTGCGGGGCCGGAACCGGAGGACCGCCGGCGGAGCGGATGGAGGTGAATTCGGAGTGCAGGAGGGAGATGCCCATCCCGATCGTCATCAGGATAAGCAGGGTGAGGAAGACCAGTTTGCCGACGGGCGGCTTTTCGGAAGCAGGCATGACGGGTGTTGGTCCTAGTTCTTGCCGTAGAGGGCGTCGGCCGACACCAGGGGCGCGCTGATCTCGATCAGGCCCAGGGGGCGCATGGCGTTGTAGAAGCAGCTCCGCCGCCCGGTGTGACAGGCCACCCCGCTCTGTTCGACCAGCAGCAGGACGGCATCGCGGTCGCAATCCAGGCGGGCATCGACCAGGGTCTGCACCTGGCCCGAGGTCTCGCCCTTGCGCCACAGCGCGCCGCGGCTGCGCGAATAATAGCAGACCCGGCCGGTGCGCAGCGTCTCGTCCAGCGCCGCGCGGTTCATCCAGGCCAGCATCAGCACCTCGCCCGTGTCGTGCTGCTGCGCCACGGCGGCGATCAGCCCGGCATCGTCGAAATGGACCTGGTCGAGCAGGCGGGCCCGTGTGGCGTCGTCGGGGGGAAGGTAGGTCATGGTCATCCTTGGGCGGTCGTTCGGCGTGTCGCCGGCCACGCCGGGTCAGCCTTCGGCTTCGGTCTTGAGCGTCAGCCAGGAAGGAATGTGGACCTGGACCGAATGGCCCTCGGCCGTCAGCTCGGCGCTGCGATGGTCCAGTCGCAGCATCGCCAGCCCCCGCCCGTCGCGGGACGAGGCCATGATTCCGGCCTCCTTCTCGCCATGCATCAGCGGGGTGCCGGGCGGCGGCAGGGCCGCGCCGGACACGGGCAGCAGCTTGCGCCTGACCAGGCCGCGATACCGGGTGCGGGCCGTCAGTTCCTGGCCCATATAGCAGCCCTTGGTCCAGGAGATGCCGTTCAGGGCCTCGAAATTCGCTTCCAGAAGCAGGGTCTTGCCTTCCTCGCAGTCGCGCGATCCGTCCGGCAGGCCCAGCGCCAGCCGATGGGCGTCATAGGCCGCGTGGTCGGCCGCGTCGGGGGTGGGGCGGGGCAGGATCAGGCGCCAGCCGGCCTCGGCCAGGCGCGGATCGGGGGCGCCGATGGCCGAATCCAGCATGGGCGGCACCGCGCCCCACGCGGCATGGACGGCAAAGCCGGTCGGGTCGATCGACACGTCGGAGCGCAGGCGGTAGCGCGCCAGGCGCTGGCGCAGCATGTCGGCCTGCGCGGCCTCGCAATCCAGCAGCAGGCGTTCGCCGTCCGCTTCGGCGAACAGGAAGAAATCGGCCTGCCATTTCCCCTGCGGCGTCAGGAACGCGGTCCAGACCGCCTGGCCGGGTGCGACGGCGGCAACGTCGTTCGATACCAGGCCCTGGAGGAAGGACACCCGGTCGGCGCCGGAGATGGCCAGCACGGCACGGTCCGGCAGAAAGGCGAAATGTGTCATGGCGGTATGGATGTTGGTCGCATGCGCCCCCGGCGACAAGGGGAAAGCCACGGGAGAATCCCTCCGGGGACCATATATCGGGCATGCGCCGGCCCCATGGACCGATTTCACCCGCCCGGGCAATGGGCTAGTGTCGCGGGATATGCGGATTCTGTTCATCACCTCCACCCGGCTGGGGGACGCGGTCCTGTCCACCGGGTTGCTGGATGTCCTGCTGGCGCGTCATCCGGGCGCGCGCGTCACCATTGCCTGTGGGCCGGTGGCGGCCTCGCTGTTCGATGCCATGCCCGGGCGCGAGCGGACGATCGTCGTGACCAAGCGGCGCCATGACCTGCACTGGCTGTCGCTGTGGCGCGACTGCGTCGGGACCCGATGGGATCTGTGCGTGGATTTGCGCGGTTCGGCGATCACACTGTTCCTGTCCGCCCGGCGGCGGCTGATCATGCGGGGCGGGCGGCGGCAGGGCGCGCGGGTGGCCCATCTGGGCGCGCTGCTGGGCCTGTCGCCGCCGCCCCTGCCGGTGGTGTGGACCGCGCCGGCGGACCGCGAGCGGGCGCGGGCGATCCTGCCCGACGGCACGCGCTGGCTGGCCCTGGCGCCGACCGCCAACTGGGTGGGGAAGATCTGGCCGGCGGACCGCTTCGTCGCGCTGGCCCAGGCCTTGCAGGCCCATGCGGTGCAGGCCGGGCATGGCCCGCTGCGCCCGGTCGTCCTGTACGGCCCCGGCGAGGCCGAGCGCCGGATGGCGGCCCCGGTGCTGGCCGCCCTGCCGGATGCCGTCGATGCCGGGGGGGATCATGCGCTGCCCCAGGTGGCGGCGCTGCTGGCGCGCTGCCAGGGGTTCGTCGGCAACGATTCGGGCCTGATGCATCTGTCGGCGGCGGCCGGCACGCCGACGCTGGGGCTGTTCGGGCCCAGCCGGATGACCGAATACGGGCCGGCCGGCCGCTGTGCCCGGGGCATCGCGGCGCCGGGACCGGAGGGCCACGCGCCCATCGCGGGGCTGGAGGTCGCAACGGTGCTGCGGGCCGCGATCGACCTGCTGGACGCGGCTGGGCCGGCGGCGGGCGATATCCCGGGCGACGCCCCGGGCGACGCAATGTCCGTGGTCGCGTGAAGACCGTCCTCGTCTATCGCGATCGGCTGCTGCCGCCCTCGGAACAGGCCTTCATGCGGCGGCAATATATGGGGTTTCGCACTCTCCGGCCCTGCTGGGTCGGGTGCCGGCGCGATGCCCCCGCGCCCGACTTGCCGGGTGATGTGCGTTTCCTCGGCGGCAGCGGGCCCCTGCGGCCGCTGCGCCAGATGGCGTTCCGGCAGTTCGGCTGGGGCGCGGCGCGCGAGGTCGCGGACCTGGCGCCCGTGCTGGTGCATGCCCAGTTCGGGCGCGGGGGCGCGCTGGCCCTGTCGATCGCCCGGGCACTGGGCGTGCCGCTGGTGGTGACGTTCCATGGCGGCGACGCGTTCAAGGACCGGCATTACGCGGGCGGCTTTCCGCCATCGGTGTTCCAGCGGCGCTGGCAGGCGCTGCAATCCCATGCCGCGCTGTTCGTCTGCGTGTCCGAGGGCGTGCGCGACCGGTTGCTGGAACGCGGGGTGCCGGCCCGACTGCTGGAGGTGATTCCCATCGGGGCGGAGCCCGCCCCCCTGGCCGCCGGCCCCGCCGACCGCTTCGTCTTCGCCGGGCGCTTCGTGGACAAGAAGGGGGTGCCGGTGCTGATCGACGCGGTGCGGATTCTGGCCGGGCGCGGGGTGACGCCCCCGGTCGTTCTGGCGGGGGACGGGCCGCTGCTGCCGGCGATGCGCGACCGTGCGGCGGGCCTGGCCAACCTGCGCTTCGCCGGCTGGCTGGGGGCGGCGGACCTGGCGGCGGAGATGGACCGGGCGATCGCGCTGCTGGTGCCCAGCGTGGTGCCGCCCGGCGGCGACCGCGAGGGCCTGCCCAGCGTCGCGGTGGAGGCCATGGCGCGCGGCGTGCCGGTCGTCGCCTCCAGCCAGTCGGGGCTGGAGGGCGCGGTGGGGCATGCGGGGGCCGGGATCGTGGTGCCGGCCGGCGATCCGATGGCGCTGGCGGATGCGATGCAGGCGATGCTGGTCCCCCGGACCCGCGATGCGATGGCGGGCGCGGCGGCGGCGACGGCGCGGGAGTCGTTCTGCGCGCCCGTCCAGTCCGCCCGGCTGGAGGCACGGCTGCTGTCGCTGCTGCCAGGGGCGACGGGATGAGGGGCGACGGGATGAGGGGACGCGAACCTTGCCGTGTGCCCGTTGTGGGGATACGTCGGAGGCACCGACAGGCTGCGAGGAACCGATGCATTACGACCTGATCATCCGCAATGGCGTCTGCCTTCTGCCCTGGGGCGAGGCCCGTACCGACATCGGCGTGCGCTCGGGCCGGATCGCCAGCCTGACGGCGGGTGTGGCGGACGAGGCCGATACGGTCATCGACGCGTCCGGCCTGCATGTGCTGCCCGGGCTGATCGACCCGCACGTGCATCTGCGCGACCCGGGCGACGCCGCGGTCGAGAGCATTCCCACCGGCACGCGCGCGGCGGCCCTGGGCGGGGTGACGACGGTGTTCGACATGCCCAACACCGCGCCATCGGTGACCGACGCCGAGATGCTGCGCTGGAAGCAGGAATACGCGTCGCGCGAAAGCTGGGTGGATTTCGCGCTGTATGTCGGCGCCACGCGCGGCAATACGCCGCGCCTGGGCGAGTACGAGTGTTTCGACGGGGTCTGCGCCATCAAGGTCTTTGCCGGATCGTCGACCGGCGACCTGATGATCGAGGATGACGAGGGCATCCGGCAGGTGCTGGAGAACGGCCACCGCCGCGTCGCCTTCCATTCCGAGGACGAATACCGCCTGCAGGACCGCAAGAAGCTGCTGACCGAGGGCATGTCCTACGACAGCCATCCCTTCTGGCGGGACGAGGAATGCGCCTTCCTGGGCACGCGGCGTATCGTGGATCTGGCGCGGCGGGCGGGGCGGCCGGTCCATATCCTGCATACCTCGACCGCCGAGGAACTGGACTGGCTGCCGGCGCATCGCGACGTCGCGACCGTCGAGGTGCTGGTGAACCATCTGACCCAGGTCGCCCCCGAATGCTATGAGACGCTGGGCCCGCTTGCGATCATGAACCCGCCGATCCGCGACCGCCGGCATTACGAGGCCAGTTGGGAGGCCGTGCGCAACGGCACCGTGGACACGATCGGGTCGGACCACGCGCCCCATTCCCTGGCGGCGAAGGCGCGGCCCTGGCCCGCCACCCCGGCGGGGCTGACGGGGGTGCAGACGCTGGTTCCCGTCATGCTGGACCACGTCAATGCCGGGCGTCTGTCGCTGGGCCGGATGGTGGACCTGATGGCGGCAGGGCCGGCGCGGGTCTATGGCCTGCAGGCCAAGGGGCGGATCGCCATGGGCTATGACGCCGATTTCACCCTGGTGGACATGAAGGCGCGGCGCCGTATCACCAATGACTGGATCGCCACCCCGGCGGGCTGGACGCCGTTCGACGGGATGGAGGTGACGGGCTGGCCGATGGCGACGATCGTGCGGGGCCACGCCGTCATGCGCGAGGATACGATCCTGGGCGCGCCGGCCGGCAGGCTTGCGCATTTCGCACCCTGATTTCGCCATGGTCTTCGAATATATCTGAAGATCGCTGAAGAAGCGGATCGAAGAAGGAAGACATCCCTTGCGTGCTCCAGTATCGGGCCTGTTCCTGGCCTGTGCCGTGTCCCTGTGTGTGATGACGTCCCTGGGCATGACGTCCGTGGGCATGGTGGCGGCCGCCCGCGCCGCCGATGCCCCGTGGTCCGCCCCCGCCGCCTGCGGGCAGGAACCCAGGCCCCCGGTGGTCGATTACACGACCGCCGCGCACTATAACGCCAGCGTGGATGCCGTGACGGCGTACGAGAAGGCGGCCCGGCTCTATAATGGCTGCGTCGCCAGCGCCGCCGGCCGGGAAGAGGGCGCGATCAGCGCCGAGGCGCGGGCCCGGATGGACAGGGTCCATCAGGGCAGCCTGGTGGTGCAGCAGCGGATCGCCGGCAATTTCACCCGCCTGAGCACCGAATTGCGGGACGGGGCCGCGCATTTCGCGCACAAGCATTGACGGCGGATCACGGGGGTTTGTTGCCCCTGTGCGCCGACCCCGCTATGGTCCGGCCTTTGGCTGGGCGGGGCGTGACCCGTCTGCCTGCGTATGCGGAGAGCGGTTGAGACGTGGCTGACGACATCTTCAGGGAAGTCGACGACGATTTGCGGGCGGAACGCCTGCGCGCGCTGGCCCGGCGCTATGTCGCGGCAGCGGTGGCCGTGGTGGCGGTGGCCGGCGCGGGCGTCGGCGGATGGCAGTACCACGCATGGCGTGGCCGGCAGGCCGACCGTGCCTGGGCGGCGACCTATTTCACGGCGCTGCATGCGGCCGACAGCAGCCAGATCGTCCCGGGCGAGACGGCGCGACTGACCCCGCAGCAGCAGGACGCGCTGAAGCGCTTCGCCACGCTGGACACGGCACCACCGGGCCTGCGGACCCTGGCGCGGCTGGAGCGCGCGGCGCTGCTGGCGTCGAGCGGCGATACGCGCGGCGCGCTGTCGCTGTGGACCCAGGTGGCCGATGACGGGGCGGCGGACCCGCAATTGCGGTCCCTGGCCAGCCTGCTGTGGGTCCAGCGCCAGATCGACGACGGTGATCCGGCGACCTTGCGGTCCCGCCTGACGACGCTGGACGGCGTGGGCAAGCCCTGGCGGGCGCTGGCCATCGAGTGCGAGGCGATGCTGGACCTGCGGCAGGGACGCACCGCCGACGCACGCCGGCGCTTCGCGCAGCTCAGCGCCGAGGCCGATGTCCCGGACGGGTTGCGCAGCCGGGCCGGCGGCCTGCTGCAGACCCTGAATGCCAGCCCGTCGTAATCGTCGCCGTTGGGGCCGCGCCGGTCCGGGGCCTTTCTTCCTTTTGCAGCGCAGGATTGACATGAACAAAGTTCTGACCCGCCGGCATGCGCTTCTTGGTGGAGCGATGTTGCCGGTTCTGGCCGGATGCGATGATGACGAAAAGCCGCTGCTGGCCGGCAAGCGCGTCGACGTGCTGGGCACCGGCGCGGGTCTGATGGTCGATCCCGACGATCACATGCCGATTGTCCTGCCGCCCCAGACGACGGTCGCGGAATGGCCGCAGCCGGGTCGCGTGCCCAGCCATGCGGGCATCAACATGGCCTGGGGCGGTGCGATGCGCCGCGAATGGACGAAGAGCATCGGCGCCGGCGTGTCCGAACCCGAGCTTCTGTCGTACGCCGCGCTGGGCAATACCGGGCGTGGCGTGTTGCAGGCGACGCCGATCGTGGCCGGCGGCCGGATCTTCGTCAGCGACGCGCAGGGGGTGATCCGGGCGTTCGAATGGCCGCGCATGCGCGAAGCGTGGCACTTCGTCCCCAAGCCGAAGAAGATGAAGTCCAGCAACCTGGGCGGCGGGTTCAGCGTCGCGGGCGACACGCTGTACATCGTCGACGGCGTGGCGCAGACCGTGGCGGTCGATGTCGCGACCGGCCGGGTGAAATGGCGGATCGACACCGGAACGCCGGGCCGCTCGGCGCCCACGATCGCGGACGGGCGCCTGTTCTTCGGGACGATCGACGAAAGGCTGTTCGCCGTCGATGCCGCGACGGGCAACGTGCTGTGGACCTATGCCTCGACGGCGGTGGACACCGTCATCTTCGGCCAGCCCGCGCCCGCCGTGGTGGGGGATGTGGTGGTGGCCGGGTTCGGGTCGGGCGACCTGGTCGCGCTGCGGGCGGAAAGCGGCGAGGTGGTCTGGAGCGACACGCTGGGCAGCACCAACGGCCAGGAAACGACGGTCGATTTTTCCTGCGTGCGGGGCATGCCGGTGGTGGTGGACGGCACGGTCTATGCCATCAGCGCCGCTTCGGTCCTTGTCGCGCTGGATGTGCGCTCGGGGCGGCGCCTGTGGGAACGCGCCGTCGCAGGGCAGGACAGCCTGCTGGTCGTCGACAACTGGCTGTACGTGCTGTCGCTGGACCAGCAACTGGCCTGCATCGACCGGTTGAGCGGCCACGTGCGCTGGATCACCCAGCTCCGCCGCTATCGCAGGGTCGACGTGCAGAAGGATGGCGTGACCTGGACCGGCCCGATCCTGGCGGGGGGCAAGCTGGTCTGCGTCAGCACCCTGCCCGAGACCGGATATGCGACGATCGATCCGGTGACCGGCGCGTTACTGTCCATCGGCAAGCTGCCGGGGGTGGCCACCGTGGCGCCGATCGTGGTCGATGGACGGCTGCTGATCGTGACCGACGACGGTCACCTGATTGCCTATAGCTAAGGATATCGTTGAAAATTGGCCAAGCTTCCTTCCGTTCCGACCGGGGACGACCTGCCGGTGGTGGTCATCGCCGGTCGTCCGAATGTCGGTAAATCGACCCTGTTCAACCGCCTTGTGGGGCGGCGGCAGGCGCTGGTTGCCGATACCCCCGGCGTGACCCGCGACCGCAAGGAAGCCGAGACCGTGATGCGCGGCCGCCGGGTGCGCCTGGTCGATACGGCGGGGCTGGAGGAAGCGGCGGCCGATACGCTGTACGGCCGCATGCGGGCATCGTCGGAATCGGCGGTGGCGCAGGCGGACCTGGTCCTGTTCTGCATCGACACCCGCGCGGGCATCACCCCGGCCGACGAGCATTTCGCGGCATGGCTGCGCCGCCAGGGGCGCCCCGTGCTGCTGATCGCCAACAAGGCTGAGGGACGGCAGGGGGCGGCGGCGGCGATGGAGGCCTTCGCCCTGGGGCTGGGCACGCCGCTGGCCATTTCCGCCGAACATGGCGAAGGCCTGTCGGACCTGATGGGCGAGATCGCGGACCGCCTGCCGCCGCAGGCTCCGGTCCCTGTCGCCGGGGGCATGGCGGACGCGGCGTTCGAAGACGATGACGCGGAAGCGGGCGAGGCTGAGGAAGACGACCGTCCCGTCGGTCCGCTGCGCCTGGCCATCGTCGGGCGGCCGAATGCCGGAAAATCGACCCTGCTGAACCGCCTGCTGGGCGAGGAGCGGATGATCACCGGGCCCGAGCCGGGCCTGACCCGCGATTCGGTGACGGTGCTGCTGCATGACGAGCACGGGCCGATTCAACTGGTCGATACGGCGGGGCTGCGCCGCCGGGCCCGGATCGAGGAATCGCTGGAGAAGATGTCGGTTTCCGCCACCATCGAGGCGCTGAAGATGGCCGAGGTGGTGGTCCTGACGCTGGACGCGACCCTGGGCGTGCATGAACAGGACCTGCAGATCGCCCGCCTGATCGAGCGTGAGGGCCGGTGCTGCGTCCTGGCGCTGAACAAGTGGGACGCGGTCGAGGACCGGATCGCGACACGGCAGGCGATCTCCGACCGGATCGAGACGTCGCTGGCGCAGATGCGCGGCATTCCGGTCGTTTCGTTCTCGGCGCTGACCGGGGCCGGGGTAAACAAGCTGCTGCCTGTGGTGCGCCGGGCCCATGCGACCTGGAACAAGCGGGTTCCGACCGGGGCGCTGAACCGCTGGTTCGAGGCGATGCTGGAACGGCACAGCCCGCCGCTGGTCAGCGGGCGGCGGCTGAAGCTGCGCTACATGACGCAGGCCAAGGCCCGGCCGCCGACCTTCATCCTGTTCGGCACCCGGGCCGAGCAACTGCCCGAGGATTACCAGCGCTACCTGGTCAACGGCCTGCGCGAGACGTTCGACCTGCCCGGCACGCCGATCCGGCTGCTGCTGCGCGGGACCAAGAACCCCTACGCCGAAGGGCAGGGGTAACAGGCAGGGGTTACGAGGGGGCAGGCGCCCCCTCAGTGGATCACCAGCGACAGCAGCAGGCAGAACACCAGCCCCAGGACGGCGATCAGGGTTTCGATGACCGACCAGGTCTTGATCGTCTGCCCTACGCTCAGGCCCAGATATTCCTTGATCTGCCAGAACCCGGCGTCGTTCATCGGCCCCAGCGCCACCGATCCGGCCCCGGTGACCAGCACCATCAGTTCCGGCGACGTGCCGTGGCTGTGCAGCAGGATCGGCCCGACGATGCCGGACGCCGTGCTCATGGCCACGGTGGCGGACCCGGCGGCCACGCGCACCACCACCGCCAGCAGCCAGGCCAGCACCAGCAGCGGCACATGCGCCCCCAGCGCCAGGTCTGTGATGGCCTTCGACACCCCGCTATCGACCAGTTCGCGGCCGAAGCCGCCGCCCGCGCCCACCAGCAGCATGATCAGCGCGGTGGGCCCCAGGCATTCGTTGGTGAAGCGCAGGATCGTCTCGCGCGAGAAGCCGCGGGCCAGGCCCAGCACGTAGAAGGACAGGATCGTCGCCAGCAGCAGGGCGATGTCGGTATTGCCGATGAAATGCAGGATGGTGTTCGCCGTGCTGCCGGGTTGCGAGACCAGGTCGGCGACCGAACCCAGCAGCATCAGCAGGACCGGCGAGAGGATCGTCAGCACCGTGATGCTGAACGGCGGCAGGTTCTCGTGGACGTCCTTGCTCGCGAACTGGTCTTCCAGCCCGGCATGGCCGGCGATCTGGATGCGCGGCGTGATGAATTTCGCATAGATCGGGCCGGCCAGGGCCGCGATCGGCGTACCGATGATGACCCCCCAGAAGATCGTCCGCCCGGTATCGGCGTGATAGGCCGACAGCGCCAGCAGGGTGGCCGGATGGGGCGGGATCATCGCGTGGGTGACCGACAGGGCGGCGCCCATCGGCAGCGCCAGCAGCAGCATGGGGGTCGATGTCCGCCGCGCCAGGGTGAAGACCAGCGGAATCAGCAGCACGAAGCCGACCTCGAAGAACACCGGCAGGCCGATCAGCAGGCCGATGACCATCATGGCCCAACTGATCCGGCCCTTGCCCGCGACGCGGGTGATCGTCAGCGCGATCTGGTCCGCGCCGCCGGATTCGGCCAGCATCTTGCCCAGCATCGTCCCCAGCGCGATCACGGTGGCGATATGGCCCAGCACGTGGCCGGCGCCGGCCTCGAACGACGTGACGGCCTTCTGCGGCGGCATGCCGGCGCACAGGGCCAGCAGCAGCGACACGCACAGCAGCACGATGAAGGGGTTGAGTTTATAGCGCCCGATCAGGAGCACGACGGCCACGATGGCGGCGGTCGCCAGGGAAACGGCAAGAAGTGAGGACATGGAACCACGTCTGCTGGAAAAAGAGCGCGTATCACGGCGTCACGGGCCGCAGGATGTCAATGCCCGCGGCCTCATATCCCGGAGAGGACGAAGAGTTCACGACCCGTGTGTTTTTTCCTGCCACCGCGGGGGTACTGCGGGATGCGTCTGGCCACGGGGATGTATTTCGTATCATAAGGACTGTCCGGCGGCCCCGGTTTGACGCAGATTGACCGGGATTCCGGCCGAACTGTGGCCTGACAGGATCAAGAATGGCGGCGCGCGGTCCAGGCGTTTCGCCCACGACACAAGAACAGAACCGGGAAGGATTCCATGATGTCACCAGACCAGGGACCGGCAGGAACGATGCCCGTTAACGGCTCGGTGCCGTCCTCCGGGGCCCGGGCGATCGTCGTCGGCATTCTCGCGGCCATGGCGGGGCTGATGTTCGGCCTGGATACCGGCGTCATCGCCGGGGCGCTGGGGTTCATCGGCGACGAATTCCATGCGGCCGCCCGCATGCAGGAATGGATCGTGTCCTCGATGATGGTGGCCGCCACCGTCGGATCGGTCGTCGCCGGCCGGATTTCCTTCCGGTTCGGCCGGCGGCGGGCGCTGCTGGGCGCGTCGCTGCTGTTCCTGGCCGGGTCGATGATCTGCGCCCTGGCGCCGTCCATCACGGTGCTGATCGTGGGGCGCGTCCTGCTGGGCCTGGCGGTGGGAATCGCCGCCTTCGCCGCCCCGCTCTATATTTCCGAAGTCACGGCCGAGGCCGTGCGCGGCGCCATGATCTCGTTCTACCAGCTGATGGTGACGCTGGGCATCTTCCTGGCCTATGTCACCGACAGCGTGCTGGCCTATGGCGGGCACTGGCGCTGGATGCTGGGGTTGATGGCGGTGCCTGCGGCGCTGTTCTGCGCCGCCTGCCTGTTCCTGCCCGACAGCCCGCGCTGGCTGATGATGCGGGGCGAGCGCAGCCGGGCCAGCCAGGTCATGCGCTACCTGCGGCCCGACCCGGCCGAGGCCGATGCCGAAATCCGCGATATCGCGCAGGAACTGCGCAAGGAAAGCGGCAGCGGCTTCGCGCTGTTCCGCAGCAACGCGAATTTCCGCCGGTCGGTCCTGCTGGGGGTCATGCTGCAGGTCATGCAGCAGCTCACCGGGATCAACGTCCTGATGTACTACGCGCCGAAGGTATTCCAGGCCGCGCATTTCGGCGTGTCGGCCGCGACCTGGGCCACGGCGCTGATCGGCCTGATCAACGTGCTGTCGACCGGCTTCGCCATCGCCTTCATCGACCGTTGGGGGCGGCGGCCGCTGCTGATCCTCAGCTGCGCGATCATGACCTTCGCCATGCTGGGCGCGGGCGGACTGATCGCGTTCGGCGGCGATTCCCTGCCGCAGGAAATCGGCATGGTCGGGGCACTGCTGCTGTTCG
This sequence comes from Gluconacetobacter diazotrophicus PA1 5, assembly GCF_000021325.1. GTDB lineage: Bacteria > Pseudomonadota > Alphaproteobacteria > Acetobacterales > Acetobacteraceae > Gluconacetobacter > Gluconacetobacter diazotrophicus. Next base: position 3,405,175 of record NC_011365.1, read on the forward strand.
TCGCGGGCTTCGCGATCGGCGCCGGGCCGCTGGTCTGGACCCTGTGTTCCGAAATCCAGCCGCTGCGCGGGCGCGATTTCGGCATCGCGTGCTCGACCTTCACCAACTGGGCGGCGAACTCGCTGGTCAGCAACGTGTTCCTGACCGTGATGGCCGCCCTGGGCGAAGCGCGCACCTTCTGGCTGTTCGCGCTGATGAACGGCCTGTTCATCATCATCACCCTGGCCTACGTGCCCGAGACGCGCGGCGTCTCGCTGGAAGAGATCGAGGCGCGTCTGATGGCCGGCCGCCGGCTGCGTGACCTGGGGCAGGACACGACAGGACGGGGAGCGGAAGCATGATCCTCCACGGGGACGAAACCGCCGATATCGCGACCGCCAGCGGCCCGATGCGGCTGCATGTGCTGCGTCCGGCGGCGGACGGGGCCTTTCCCGGCGTGGTGCTGTTCTCCGAGATCTACCAGGTGACGGCCCCGATCCGCCGGCTGGCCGCCATGGTCGCGGGGCTGGGCCACGTGGTGGCGGTGCCGGAGGTCTATCACGAATACGAACCCGCGGGCACCGTGCTGGCCTACGACAAGCCGGGCACCGACCGGGGCAACGAACTGAAATACGCCAAGCCCCTGGCGTCGTACGACGACGATGCCCGGGCGGCGGTGGCGTGGCTGGCGGCGCATCCGGCCTGCACCGGGCGGATCGGCACCATGGGGGTCTGCCTGGGCGGGCACCTGGCCTTTCGGGCGGCGATGAACCCGGCGGTGTCGGCGGCGGCGTGCTTCTATGCCACCGACATCCATTCGGCGTCCCTGGGGCAGGGACGGCACGACGACACGCTGCAGCGGCTGGGCGAGATTCCGGGCGAGGTGATGATGACCTGGGGCCGGCAGGACCCGCATGTCCCCTTCGCCGGGCGGCAGATGATCCGCGAGGCGCTGGAGGCTGCGGGCGTCCGCTACGAATGGCACGAACTCAACGCCCAGCATGCGTTCCTGCGGGACGAGGGGCCGCGCTACGACCCGGCGCTGTTCCTTCAGGCCATGGGATGGGTCCAGGCGCTGTTCGGCCGCGCGCTGCGCGCGGGCTGAGCGGCCATGGCGCTGCGGTCCGTGCCCGATACGTCCGCGCCCGATGCCCCGGCGCGCCGAACGCTGGCGGAGGGTGAAGGCCTGCACGGCACGGCGCGGGCGATGGCGATGTTCGCCGTGGCGCTGTCGGTGCTGCTGTCGGTGCTGGACTATGCCATCGCCAATGTGGCGCTGCCCACCATCGCGCACGACATCCATGCCAGCGCGTCATCGTCCATCTGGGTGATCAACGCCTACCAACTTGCCAGCGTGTCCACACTGCTGCCGCTGGCGTCGCTGGGCGCGCGGGTGGGATTCGCGCGGCTGTGCCGGATCGGGCTGGGCACCTTCGTGGTCGCGTCCCTGCTGTGCGCGATGTCGCACACGCTGCTGGAACTGGCCCTGGCCCGCGCGCTGCAGGGCGTGGGCGGGGCGTGCATCATGAGCGTCAATATCGCGTTGGTCCGCTTCATCTATCCGCATTCCCAGATCGGCAAGGGGATCTCGCTGAACGGCATGGTGGTGGCGACCGGCGTGGCGCTGGGGCCCACCATCGCCTCGGCGGTGCTGTCGGTGGCCGACTGGCCGTGGATCTTCCTGATCAACCTGCCGCTGGGCGGGGCGGCGATGGTGGCGGCCGCGTTCTATCTGCCGCGCACGCCGCGCAGCCCGTCCTCGTTCGACCTGGCCAGCGCGGTGCTGAACGTCGTGGCGTTCGGGGGCGTGATCGTCGGGCTGGACAGCCTGGTGCATCGTAGCGGGCCCGCGCTGGCGGTGTGGCTGCTGGCGGGCGGGGCGGGGGCGTTCGTCCAGCTGGCCCGGCGCCAGGCCGGGCGGTCCGACCCGATGCTGCCGATCGACCTGCTGGCGGTGCCGGATTTCCTGGTCGCGTTCGGCGTGGGGTTCGGGGCGTTCGTCGCGTCGAACTTCTTCATCATTTCCATGCCGTTCGCGCTGCAATCGGTGCTGCATCGCTCGGCGGTGGCCACCGGCCTGCTGATCACACCCTGGCCGGTCGGGATCGTCGCCATCTCGCTGTTCGTCGGGCGGGTGGCGGACCGGGTGCCGGCGGCCATCCTGTCCTCGATCGGCCTGTGCGTGACGGGCACGGGCTTCGTCCTGCTGTGCCTGCTGCCGCCCGATGCCGGGAACCTGGACATTGCCTGGCGTATCGGCCTGGCCGGGGTCGGGTTCGGGATTTTCCAGCCGCCGAACAATCGCGCGATGATGGTGTCCGCCCCGCGCGGCCGGTCGGGCAGCGCCAGCGGCATGGTGTCGGTCGCGCGCCTGTCGGGCCAGACCATGGGGGCGATCTTCGTGGCGCTGACCTTCGGTTTCGTCACCCATGACCCCACCCTGCGCTGCATGGAACTGGCGGCGGCGTGTGCCTTCCTGTCGGCGCTGCTCAGCGCCAGCCGGCTGCGGGCCCTGCGGTGACGGAACAGCCGGCGGTTCCTGCATACGGCCGGATCCGCCTGCGTTACGTCACCCGGTAAAGCGTCGTACGGCGGGCCGTACGGTCCTCAAGCTCCATCGTGGTGGCGATGTCGCGCGTCATGATGACCTCCAGCCCCGCGCGGGGCAGGTAGGCCCGGCCGGGGTCGGCGATCCAGACCTCCGCCGTGCGCGCGGCGGTGCGCAGCCAGGGCAGGATGTGCTCGGTCATCGGGTTTTCGTAGCAGATGTCGCCGCACAGGATCAGGTCCCAGCGCGGCGGGGCGCCGACCAGGTCGGCTTCGGTGACGGTCAGGGTGACGCCGTTCGCGTCCGCGTTCAGGGCGATGGCGGCGGTGGCCAGGGGGTCGATCTCGGCCGCTTCGACCGACAGGGCGCCGGCGCGGGCGCAGGCGATGGCGGCGATGCCGCATCCGGCCGCGAAATCCAGCACCCGGCGGCCGGCCACCAGTGACGGATTGTCCAGGACATGGCGTGCCAGCAACTGGCCGCCCGGCCAGGCGAAGGCCCAGAAGGGCGGTTCGATATCATGCTGCGCCAGCCAGCTTTCCGACGCCTGCCAGATCGGCGTGATCTCGGTGGCCAGGTGCAGGGCGATCTCCGGCACCAGGGGGGCGTGGGACAGGGTGGTGTGGGCCGCGACGAAGGCGCGGGCATCGGCGGGCGCCGTCATTGCCCGGCCAGTCCGGCCAGGATGGCCAGCGCGATCGCCAGGCCGGTTTCGCGGTTGAAGCGGAACAGGCTCAGGCAGCGGGCGGGGTCGGTGCTGTCCAGTTGCGCGACCTGCCAGGCCAGGGCGATGGTGGGCAGCGCCATCGCGATCCAGAAGCCCGCGCCGCATCCGGCCAGCCATCCCGCCAGCAGCAGCGCGGCCACGGCCAGGGCATAGCAGGCGCCGACGAAGAGGCGCGGCTGCCCCGCCCACAGGCGCGACGTGGATTTGACCCCGATGCGGGCGTCGTCCTCCATGTCCTGGAAGCCGTAGATCGTATCGAACCCCAGTTGCCACAGGATGGTGGCGGCGTAGAGCGCGCCCCAGGCGGCATCGACGCGGCCGGTCGCGGCGGCATAGCCCAGCGGCGCGCCGAAGCCGAACGTGAAGCCCATCACCAGTTGCGGCCACCAGGTGAAGCGCTTGGCCAGGGGATACAGCCCCACCAGGATCAGTGACGAGGCCCCCAGGACCCGGGCCAGCGGATTGAGCTGCAGCAGGATGACCAGCCCGATCGCCAGCAGCCCCGCCAGGAACAGGGCCGCCTGGCGCATGCGCAGGGCGCCCGAGGCCAGCGGGCGCCCGGCGGTCCGCGCCACCAGCCGGTCGATGTCGCGATCCCACATGTCGTTGACCACGCAGCCCGCCGAACGCATCACCACGCTGCCGATGCCGAACAGCACGATCAGCCGCAGGCGCGTGCGGGCATCGACGCCGGATGCCAGCAGGATGCCCCACATGCCGGGCAGGAACAGCAGCCACGTGCCGATGGGACGATCCAGCCGCGCCAGCAGCGCGTAGGGGCGCAGCGGCACGGGCAGCCGGGCGATCCATCCTCCGGTCCGGATATCGGTATGGGGCAGGGATCGATTCACGCTCGTCTCTCCAGCTTGGGCCGTCCGGCCATGACGCCGGCGCGCGGGGCTGCTATGCCCGCGTGTGATGGGGCGCCGGGGGGACGCGGTCAAGAGCCGAGGTCCCGCTGCGGCCCCGGGTTGTGTGTCGCGTGGAGTGGTGCCGTCATGAAGGATTGTCCCCGTCTGTTCGCCGATCCGGCGACGCAGCCGCCGATGGAGGCGGACGCGGTGCGGGACCTGACGCCGGGACAGGCGCATTATCTGGGAACGGTGCTGCGTCTGGGGGTGGGGGACGAGGTCGCCCTGTTCAACCCGCGCGACGGGGAATGGCTGGCGCGCATCGAGGCGATGCGCCGCGACCGGGGGCAGGTGCGCCTGCTGCGGCAGCGGCGCGCGGCGGAGCCCGTTGCGGGGCCGGTCCTGCTGTTCGCGCCGCTGAAGCGCGATGCGACGGACATGGTGGTGCGCATGGGTACCGAACTGGGGGTCACACGATTCCTGCCCGTCCTGACCGAACGGACCAACACCCACCGGGTCAACGAAGCACGCCTGGAAACCATTGCCGGCGAGGCGGCGGAGCAGTGCGAGCGCCTGGACGTGCCCGCGATCGACGCCCCCCGGCGCCTGGCCGACCGGCTGGGGGAGTGGCCGCCCGAACGGCGTCTGTTCGTGGCGGCCGAACGCGCCGACCGGCGCGGCGGCGCGGGGGGGATCGAGGATGTCGCCGATGGCGACGGACTGCTGGTCGGACCGGAGGGCGGGTTTTCCGATGTCGAGGTCAACATGTTGCGCGCACGGCCATTTGTCAGGATGATCTCGCTGGGCGGGCTGATCCTGCGGGCCGATACGGCCGTGGCCTGTGGCCTGTCCCTGATGGGGGCTGGCCTGCGGCGCGTGTCTGGTGCAGGGTCGCGCTGAGAGCGCAGCCTCAAAAGCCTTGATGCTTACGACCCGCACGGCCTCTGACCGATCCGTTGCGTTTTTTAGGATTTTTGCAGAAACGATGTCGAACCCCGGCGAGCAAGATACGACCCCCATTGAATCGGTCAGCCAACTGGCCCGCCTGCTGGCGGACGGGGGCAAGCCGCGCGGCCTGTGGCGGATCGGCACCGAGCACGAGAAATTCGGCTTCGTCCTGCCCGCCGCCGCCGGCCCGGCGCGCCCGGCCTGGATGCCGCCGCCCTACGCCCCCGACGGCATCTCCGAAATCCTGACCGACCTGAACCGCCAGGATGGCGGCACGCGGTGGGAGGCGATCCATGATGCGGGCAACCTGATCGGGCTGAAGGGCATCGGGCCCGAGCGCGGCGGGTCGGTGTCGCTGGAGCCGGCGGGGCAGTTCGAACTGTCGGGCGCGCCGCTGGCCAGCCTGCACGATACGGGGCACGAGATGGCCCGGCATTTCGAGGCGATCCGTCCGATTTCCCGGTCGCTGGGGGTCGGCTTCGCCCCGCTGGGCTTCCACCCGCTGGCGCGGCGCGCCGACATGCCGTGGATGCCCAAGAGCCGCTACGCCATCATGCGGAACTACATGCCCAAGGTCGGCACGCTGGGCCTGGACATGATGCAGCGGACCTGCACCGTGCAGGTCAACCTGGATTTCGCATCCGAAGCCGACATGCTGCGCAAGCTGCGCGTGTCGCTGGCGCTGCAGCCGGTGACGACGGCGCTGTTCGCCAATTCCCCGTTCTACGAGGGCCGGCCGAACGGGTTCATGTCCAACCGTGCCCGGATCTGGACCGATACCGACACTGCGCGGTCGGGCATGCCGGACCTGTTCTTCTCGCCCTCCTTCGGGTTCGAGCCCTATGTCGAATGGCTGCTGGACGTGCCGATGTATTTCGTCGTGCGCGACGGGCGCATCCTGGACGTGGCGGGGCGGTCGTTCCGGGCGTGGATGAAGGGCGAGCGCCAGGACGGGCTGGAGGGCCTGACCCCCACCGTGGGCGATTTCGAGGACCACATGACGACGGCCTTCACTGACGTGCGGCTGAAGCGGTTCCTGGAAATGCGCGGGGCGGATGCCGGGTCGCCCGAGATGATGCTGGCCATGTCCGCCCTGTGGGTGGGGCTGCTGTATGACGACGCGGCGCTGGCCGCCGCCGACGCGCTGGTGCGCGAGCAGGATTGGGCGCACTACGTCGCCCTGCGCGCCGCCGTGCCACGGGCGGGGCTGGACGCGCCGTGGGTGGGCGGCACGCTGCGCGAACTGACGGCGCGGATGGTCGAGATCGCGGTGCAGGGGCTGCGCGCGCGCGCGGTGACGGACGGGACCGGACGTGACGAGAGCCATCTGCTGGCCCCGCTGCAGGAGATCGCGGCCGGCGGCCCGACGCAGGCCGAACGGTGGCTGGAACGCTATCACGGGGCCTGGAAAGGCGACGTCACGCATATCTTCAGCGAAGCGGCGGTTTAAGAGTATCGGGCCTTCGTTTCGTTGAATTCGATAACGCGAATAATTCGCACGATATCGAAATGACTTGTGCGCATCAGCGATGTTCGACATACAGGCTGGATGCGCAAGTTCGCGACGCTGAGTGATCAGGAAATCCTTGCTCTCGCCATTTCGAACGAGGAGGAGGACGCGCGGATCTATGCCGACTTCGCGTACGCGCTGCGCGAGAACTATCCCGACACCGCGCGCATCTTCACCGACATGGTGCACGAGGAGAACGAGCACAGGCGCGGCCTGATCGACTTGTACGTCCGTCGCTTCGGGTCGCATATTCCGCTGATCCGCCGGCAGGATATCGCGGGGTTCCCGGCGCGGCGTCCGGCCTGGCAGGTGCAGGGGATGGGGATCGAGGCCGTGCGCGGCCATGCCCGGCAGATGGAGCTGGAGGCGGCCCGGTTCTACCGGCAGGCCGCGCTAGGCACGAACGAAGCCGCGACGCGCAAGCTTCTGGGCGACCTGGCGGTGGCCGAGGACCAGCACGAGCAGGCGGCCGGAGCCATCGAACGCGTTCGCCTGCCTGCCACCAAGCGCGAGGGCGAGGACGAGAACGCCCGCCGCCGCTTCGTGCTGCAGGTGATCCAGCCCGGGCTGGTGGGGTTGATGGACGGGTCGGTGTCCACGCTGGCCCCGGTCTTCGCGGCGGCCTTCGCCACCCATCGCCCGTGGGAGGCATTTCTGGTCGGCATTGCGGCCTCGGTCGGGGCCGGGATTTCCATGGGGTTCGCGGAAGCCCTGTCGGATGACGGCAAGCTGTCCGGGCGCGGCGCGCCGGTGCTGCGCGGGGCGATCTGCGGGCTGATGACGACGGCGGGGGGCATCGGCCATACCGTGCCGTTCCTGATCGACCGGTTTTCGGCCGCCATGACGGTGGCCGTCGCGGTCGTGGTGGTGGAACTGGTCCTGATCTCGTGGGTGCGCTGGCGCTACCAGGATACGCCGTTCGGCTCGGCGGTGGTGCAGATCGTCCTTGGCGGGGCGCTGGTCTTCGCGACCGGCATCCTGATCGGTTCGGCGGGGTAGGGGCTGCGCCTTGATCTTGCCCGGATGATCGGGCAACGAGATCGGGAACGATTCCGCTGCGACCGATCGGACCCCATGACCCGCCCCAACTGCCTGTTTCCCCTGCCGACCGGTGTCGCATGCGCCCTGCTGGCGGGGCTTGCCTGTCTGCCGGCTTCCCTCCATGCCCAGACGGTGACGACTCCCGCGCCCACGGCCATGACGCTGGCCCTGGCCCCGGCCGACCGGGCCTGGGTCCAGCGCGTCCAGGACTACCTGAACGGCGTGACGACGCTGGAGGCGCAGTTCCAGCAACTGGCCCCCGACGGCAAGCGCACGACCGGAACGGCGTGGCTGAGCCGTCCGGGGCGGATGCGCTTCGAATATGACAAGCCCAGCCCGCTGCTTCTGGTGGCCAATCACGGCCAGGTCGTCTTCAACGACAGCCAGTTGGGCCAGACCACGACGCTGCCGCTGGACAAGACGCCGCTGGGGCTGCTGCTGCGGCCCGGGCTGCAACTCTCGGGGGATGTGACCGTTACGGGGTTCACACATTCCAACGGGTTGGTGCAGGTCACGCTGGTGCGGACGGCCTCGCCGGCGGACGGGAGCCTGACGCTGGTGTTTCATGACAGCCCGATGTCCCTTCGGTCCTGGAGCGTCGTCGATGCCCAGGGGCAGGAAACCAGGGTCGATCTGTACAATATCCGCCTGGGCGGCGGCCCCTTGCCGGACGGGCTGTTCGATACGGAAATTGGCGAGCAATAATAATATCCTAGGGCTGGTCCCTTTCCCGGGCGAGTTCCAGCGCGCGGGCATAGACCGTGCGGCGGGGCAGGTTGACGGCGCCGGCGACCAGCGCGGCCGCGTCCTTGACCGACAGGCTGGCCAGCGCCGCGCGCAGCCGGCTGTCCAGGTCGTCCGCCCCGCTGTCGTCCTCGGCCGGCGGGCCCAGCAGGACCGTGATTTCCCCCCGTGCCGCATTCTGCGCGTACCAGGCGGCCAGCGTGCCGGCGGGGCCGCGCCGGACTTCCTCGAACCGCTTGGTCAGTTCGCGCGCCACGGCGGCGGGCCGGTCCGCGCCGAAGATGTCGGCCAGGTCCGCCAGCATGGCGTCCAGCCGGTGCGGGGCCTCGTGCCAGATCAGGGTGGCGGACAGGCCGGCCTGTTCGGCCGCGCGCAGGCGCCCCAGCGCCTCGCGCCGCGCCGCCGTGCGCGGGGGCAGGAAGCCCGAGAACAGGAACGGATGCGGCGGCAGGCCCGACAGGGTCAGAGCGGTGATCGCGGCGTTGGGGCCGGGGACGGCCGTGACCGGAATATCGGCCGCGATCGCCGCCCGCACCAGGCGAAAGCCCGGATCGGACAGCAGGGGCGTGCCGGCATCCGACACGATGGCGATGCGCCGCCCGCGTTCCAACTGGGCGATCAGGGCGGGAATCCGCTGCTGCTCGTTATGGTCGTGCAGGGGTTCGGTGCGGACGGTGATGGCGCGCGAGGCCAGCAGGCGCGCGGTGACGCGCGTGTCCTCGCACAGCACGAGGTCCGTCCCGGACAGGGTCGCGACGGCCCGGTCGCTGAAATCGCCCAGGTTGCCGATGGGGGTGGAGACCAGCGCCAGCCCCCCCTGGCCTGGGCGGGCGGGCGTTTCGTCATCGGATGTCACGTCATCGGATGTCACGTCATCGGGCGCCATGTCCCCGGGTGTCGTATCGTCCGGGGCATGACGGGCGGGTTCCGCTCCGCTATGGGGAGAGGGCGCTTGGAAAGGCAGGGACGAGGAAGATGAGTCGGTCATTCGCAATCCGGACACAGAAACGGCGTGCAGAGTCAGCCCGTCCCGGCCCGTCTGGCAAGGCCGGACTGCTGATGGCGGCCTCGCTGGCCGGGCTTGCGGCCTGTGCCGGTCCCGCGGCGGGTCCCGCCGGCCCCGTGACCGCAGGCCCGCCGGCACCCGCCCCCACGGTTCCCGCCGGGCGGACGGTCGGCGTGCTGCTGCCGCTGAGCGGGGGCAATGCGCGGCTGGGGCAGGAAATGCTGGCCTCGACACGGCTGGCACTGGGCGCGCCCACCGCGCCGCCGCTGGATATCCGCGATACCGAAGCCGCCGGGGGCGCGGGGGCCGCGGCCCAGGCGGCGGTGGCCGCCGGCGACGGCGTGATCCTGGGGCCGCTGACGGCGGCCGAGACCACGCAGGCGGCCGCGGTCACGGCTTCGACGTCCATCCCGATGCTGGCCTATACCAGCGACCTGTCGCTGGGGCGCCCCGGCGTGTGGGCGCTGGGCATCGCGCCGGAACAGCAGGTCGAACGGCTGGTGACGGCCGCGCGGGCCGAGGGACGGCAGCATTTTGCCGCCTTCCTGCCCGACACGGCGCTGGGCCGGGCGATGGGCAAGGCCCTGACGGAGGTCTGTGCCGCGCAGGGGCTGGCGACGCCGGACGTCGTCTATCATACCACCAGCCCGGCCAGCATCACCCAGGGGCTGAAGACGCTGTCCGCCTACGACACGCGCCTGGCCGCCGCCCAGCCCGGTGCCCAGGCGCCGGTGCCGCCCGACATGTCGGCGGTCGACCCGCTGGGGGCCGGGGCGCCCGCTGTTCCGGCGCCCGCGACAGGGCAGGGGACGGCCCCCGCCGCCCCGGCCGTGCCCAAACTGGGGGCGCCGCCGTTCGATGCGCTGCTGCTGGCCGATACCGGGCTGCAACTGGCCAGCGTGATCGATGCGTTGCAGGCGGTGCAGGCGATCGGCCCGGCCGCGACCGGCACCGCGGCAGCGGCGCAGGCCCCGGCCATCACCGTGGACACGCCCCCGGCGGCGGCCCCGGTGGCGGGCGCGGCGGTGACCGGGGTCCCGGCCCATACGCCGGTCGGCGCCCTGACCGTGCCCCCGACCGTCAGCACCCAGCCGGCCGTCGCCCCCCCGTCGCCGCCGCAGCAGGCGTCGGTGCCGGTGCGCATCCTGGGTACCGGGTTGTGGGGGGCGTTCGCCGGCAAGCTGGGGCGCCTGGAAGGGGCGTGGTATGCGGCGCCGGACCCGGGCGCGCGCCAGCGGTTCATCCAGATCTTCATGGCGCGGTATCATCACATGCCCACGCCGCTGAGCGACCTGTCCTATGATTCGGCGGCGCTGGTCGGTGCGCTGGACCGCGCGCGGCCGCCGGGACAGCCGAACGGATACGCGATCGCGGCGTTGACGCGACCGGATGGATTTTCAGGGGTGGACGGAGTGTTCGGATTGACGCCCGATGGCCAGACACTGCGTGACCTGGCGATTTTCCAGATCCAGCCCGGCGGGGGCGGCCGGATCGTCAGTCCGGCGGCGGGGCGTCTGGTGCGGGACCAGCGAAGCTAAGGAAAAGAGGGGGGCGGCCGATCAGGCCGCCGCCGTCGCACCGCAGGCCAGGACAGGACGAATGGCGTACAACGCGGCTTCGAACCGGTGAAAGGTGCCCAGCCGATGATCGCGCAGATTGTCGATCAGGACCCAGTTCATGCCTTCGGGCCGCAGCAGGTAAGCCGGATCGGCGTTTTCGCGGACCCAGACAAGGACGTGTTCGATCGGTCCGTCTTCGGACCGGGAGGAGACATCGGCATCACACAGGCCCATGCAGGCCCCTGCATCCAGCCAGCGCATCAGATATTCCCGATGGCGCGGCAGGAAGCTGGCGCGCAACGGAATGACGTTGGCAGGGGCCGGGCCCGGGGTCGGGACGTTCGCCTTCAGGGTCATGTTTCTGGCCATCTGAATGTCCTTGGATGAGGGGGCGAAGCAGACGCTAAAGGTCCACGCCGGGCATTGCCAAATTGAATCTGAGCGCCGCCGCCGCACAAACAGGCAGATCTTTACAGATGTGGCAAAAAAGCAATGATCCGTTGCGCAAAGGCCTTAATTATGGGCACGGAATGGTGCAATTGCTTCAGAATTAGCGCTGGAATTGTAACAGCAGGGTATCGTGGCCCGTCGCCGCGCCCGTGAATGCCTGTTTTTGATGCGTCGCCGACATGAACCCCGTGCCGCGAGGCCCCATGCCCGCCGGGTGGGCGTCAGGGCCGCAGGTGTTTCGGCCAGCGCCGGTGCAGCCACAGCCAACTGCCCGGGCGGGCGCGGATCCAGCTTTCCAGCCGGTCGTTGACGGCCTGGGTCAGGGCCAGGATGTCGGCCTGGCGGTCGCCGCTGTCCGGCAGGTCCATCGGCGGCTCGACATGGATGCGCAGCCGCGCCGGGCCCAGCCGTTCGACATAGCCTGGGATGACCGGGCAGCGATAGCGCAGGGCCATGGCGGCCAGCGCGGGGGCGGTCATGGCGGGGTGGCCGAACAGCCGGGCCTCGATCCCGTCATTCATCTTCTGGTCCACCAGCATGCCCAGCCGCCCGCCGCGCGCGATATGGGCCAGCGCGCCGCGCGCGCCGCGCGCGCCCTTGGCGAACATGGGCACCGACTGCCCCATCGCGGCGTCGCGCAGGCCGCGGATCATCGCATCGACCAGCGGGTTGCCCGCCGCGCGGTAGAACGAGGCGAACGGCAGGCCGTGATGCGCTACCCCGGGGGGCAGCATCTCCCAGTTTCCGATATGGCCGGACATGAAGACCACCGGGCCGCCGCGCGCCGCCTGGGCGGCCAGGTGTTCGGCCCCCACGACATCCCACCCCGGCCCCGAGGCGGTATCGCGGGGCAGGGCCGCCAGGTGGGGGAATTCCCCCACCGTGCGACCCAGATTGTCCCAGACATCCCGGATCACCGCACGCCGTGCCGCCTGGTCCAGTTCCGGCATCGCCAGGCGCAGGTTGGCATCGGCGACGCGCGAGACCGGCAGCCGCGGGCCAATAATGCGGCAGACCGCCCCCCCGACATTCGATGCCCGCACCGGTCCCAGCCGGCGCAGCAGGGCCAGCGCGCCACGCGCGGCCAGGGCCTCGGCGCGCATCAGCAGGGTGACGCGTGGCGTCTTGTCCGTGTCCGTCATGATGATGCTTTATCCAGCCACATATCCAGCAGCCGCTCCGGCGCCATGGGATCGGCCCATGCCAGCGTGACGTCCACGCTGCGGACCTGCGCCCGGATGGCGGGGGGCAGGCGTACCGCGTCCTTGGGCGTCGTCAGCAGCACGGCGCCCTGTACCGCGGCCATGGCTGACAGGCGGCGCACGTCCCGGGGGCGATAGGCATGATGGTCGGGAAAGGGCAGGCAGGCCGCAAGCCGGATGCCCTGCGCGCGCAGCCCGTCGAAGAACTTGTCGGGCCGCCCGATCCCCGCGAAGGCGATGGCGGGCCGCCCGGCCAGCATCGGGGCAGCCTCCTGCATCGCCAGGTCGGCACGCAGGACCGGCAGGGCGGGGGGCAGGTGCGCCAGCGCCCCGGTCCGGTCCCCGCCGATCAGGATGGCGGCGCGTGCGCGCCGGCAGCCCTGCGCCACCGGTTCGCGCAGCGGCCCGGCGGGCAGGACATGCCCGTTGCCGAAGCCGCTGCCGCCGTCGATGACCAGCAGGCCCATATCCTGGCGCAGGCCGGGATTCTGGAACCCGTCATCCATCACCAGGCAATCCGCCCCGGCGGCCACCGCCGCGCGCGCGCCGGCCGCGCGGTCGGCCGACACATGGCAGGGGGCGACCCGGGCCAGCAGCAGGGCCTCGTCCCCGACCTCGGCGGCGCTATGGCGGGCAGGGTCCACCAGCAGGGGGCCGCGCGCGCGGCCGCCATAGCCGCGGGTCAGGATATGCACATGGCGCCCGCGCGCGACCAGGCGCGCCGCCAGGTCCAGCGCCACGGTCGTCTTGCCCGCGCCGCCCGCCGTCAGGTTACCGCAGCACAGGACGGGAACCGGCGCGCGCCAGCCTGTCCCGCGCATGCGCCGCGCCGTGGCCAGCGTGTAGAGTGCTGCGGCCGGCGCCAGCAGGCGCGCGGGCCAGCCGCCATCGCCCCCGGACCAGAAGCGGGGCGCGTGCATCACGTCTCCATCAGCGCCAGCAGACGCGCGGCGATGCGGCCTGGCAGGCCCTGGTCCTGGCTGGCGACCTGGGCCGCGCGGCATCCGGCATCGTGCGCGCGCGCCGGGTCGGCCAGCGTGCCGTCCACCCAGTCCGCCAGCGCGGCGGCGTCCGGCACGATGGCGACGGCGTCCCGCAGCCGGGCGAAGGCGCCGGTAAAATTCGCGATCAGCGGCCCGGACGCCAGGGCGGCGCCGAACCGCGCCGGCTCCAGCGGGTTGTGTCCGCCCCGTTCGTCCCGTCCCCCCGGGGCCGACAGGCTGTTGCCCAGGAAGACGATCGGCACCACCCGGTAGAACAGGCCCAGTTCGCCCAGCGTGTCGCAGATCCAGAACCGGTCGGCGGGGCCGGGCTCGGCCCCCGCCGCACGGCGGGGGGCACCATCCAGCAGCTCGGCGATCTCCACCCCGCGTTCGGGGTGGCGGGGTACGATGATCGTCAGCAGGTCCGGGTGGCGGTCGCGCAGCAGCCGGTCGGCCTGGGCGATCAGGTCTTCCTCCCCCTCATGGGTCGAGGCGGCCAGCCAGACCGGGCGCCCGGCGATGACGGCGCGCAGGCGGTCGATCTCCGCGGGATCGGCCGGCAGGGGCGGGGCGGCGTCCTTCAGGTCGCCGGGGACGTCCACCCGCGTGGCGCCGAGGGCGTGCAGCCGCGCCGCGTCCTCGTCCGATCGTGCGGCGATCCAGGCGAAGCGGCCGAGCATGCGTTCCGCCAGGCCCCGCAGACGGCTCCATCCCGCGCGCGAGCGGTCCGACAGCCGCGCGTTCAGCAGCACGATGGGGACGCCGGCCCGATGGCAGGATTCCAGCAGGTTGGGCCATAGCTCGCTTTCGGTCAGCGCCGCCGCATCGGGGCGCCAGTGGCGCAGGAAGCGGTCCATCCAGCCCGGCACGTCCAGCGGCACGAACTGATGGATCACCCGCGCGCCCCACGCGGCCTGGGCCCGGCGGCGGTCCAGCAGTTCGCCGGCGGTGACGGTCGCCGTGGTGAACAGCACATGCAGCGTGGCGTCCCGCCGCGTCAGTTCGGCGACGACGGGCAGGACCGACAGGGTCTCGCCCACGCTGGCGGCGTGCAGCCACAGGACGCGCCCGGGCGGGCGGGGGCGTGCGGACCGGCCCCTGCGTTCGTTCAGCCGTCCCCGGACTTCCTTGCCCCGCCGCAGGCGCCGGCGCAGCAGCAGGGTCAGCGCCGGAGCCAGCGCGGTGGCAAGGCCGGCCCACAGGCCCGACAGGAACCGGGCCGGGGCGGGGCAGGCGGCGCGCATCGCCTGGTCGATGGCATCGCCCAGCCGCGTCGCGGCGTCTTCATGATCATGCGGGGTGACGATGATGGGCGCCCCGCAGACGAAGCGCCCGCGCCCGAAGGGCAGCGGCACCATCATCCGGTCCCAGGTGTCCAGCCGCCAGGCGGAACAGCACGCCCCGACCGGGACGATCGGCGCGGCAGACAGGCGGGCCAGGCCGACCACCCCCTGCTGGACCTGGCGGCGGGGGCCGCGCGGGCCGTCCGGGGTGATGACGATCAGGCTGTCATTGCGCACCTGGTCCAGCATGCGGCGCAGCGCCCGGGCGCCGCCCTTGCTCTTGCCCTTGCGGTCGGTCGATCCGGCGATGGCCTTGATCTTCCAGGGGGCGACGATGTCGGTGACCAGGCGGCCATCGCGGTTGCGGCTGATCAGGACATGCAGGCGCAGGGCGGGATTCTGCGGCGTTGCCCACCACCACAGGGCGGGGGTCAGGACCAGCGCCTCGTGCCAGAAGGCCACCAGGGCCGAATGCTCGCCCCGCCCGGTCAGCAGGGGATGGGCGTCGGGATGGATGTCGAACGTCCAGCGCGTGGTGCGCAGCGCCAGGCGCAGATAGGCGCGCAACAGGACGATGGCCAGCGCGCGCGCGCCACCCGTTCCCGGCAGGCGCCTCAGCATGGGCCGTGAAGGACGGGGCGGCGTGTCATGTATCCGGCGGTAGCATGCACGACCGCCCGGCGAAAGGGCCCGCGAAAGCGGGGCGAGCGGGTGAAGCGTCAGACCCTTAGCAGGCGGCGCAGGCCAAATCCCTCGGCCAGCTCGCCGCGCACGGCGGGCTGGTAGGCGGTGTGGAAGCGGGCATGGGCGAGGGCCCAGACGGCGGGATCGGCGTCGTCGGGCAGTTCGACCGTGGTGGCGCCGCACCGCAGCAGGAACTCATACTGGTCGGGCAGGGGGCGGCCGGTCACGCGGATGTCGCCGGCAAAGCCCAGATGTTCGCGCAGGGCCCGGGCCTGACTGAAGGCGCGGCCGTCGCGAAAGCTGGGGAAGGTCACGGCGACCAGCGACAGGCGCGGCAGGGCGGTGCGCAGCACGGCGATTTCGGCGTCCGGCGGGATCGCGACGCCCAGCTCTTCGTTGCTGTTGCGTGCCAGCCCGTCCCCGATCCGCGCCAGGGGCACGATCACGGGGCCGGTCGCGGGCAGGGCGTCGTCGGGGCCGATGGCGGTCCAGCGATCCGCGACGAGTCGTCCGTCTTCAAGCAGTGGCATAAACGGCGTCCTTGAACAGCGCGGCACCCAGCCGCCGATAGGTATCGAGGAAGCGTTCCTCACCGGTGCGATGGACCAGATAGGCGTCCACCAGCCGGGCGATGGCGTCCACCGTCGCGTCCTCGGGCAGGGCCGGGCCCAGGATCTCGCCGATCGCGGCGTCGCTGCCGGCCGAGCCGCCCAGGGTGAGCTGGAAGAACTCCTCGCCCTTCTTGTCCACGCCCAGGATGCCGATATGGCCGGCATGGTGGTGGCCGCAGGCATTGATGCAGCCCGAAATCTTGATCTGCAGGTCGCCGATGCTTTCCTGCAGTTCCGGGTTGGCGAAGCGGGCGCTGAGCTTCTGCGCGATCGGGATCGACCGTGCATTGGCCAGCGAGCAGTAATCCAGCCCGGGGCAGGCGATGATGTCGCCGATCAGCCCGATATTGGCGGTGGCCAGCCCGGCGGCGCGCAGGGCCTGCCACAGCGCGTGAAGCGCGTCCTGGCGGACATGGCCCAGTACCAGGTTCTGCATGTGGGTGATGCGGATTTCGCCGAAGGCGTAGCGGTCGGCCAGGTCCGCGATGACGTCCATCTGGGCCGAGGTCGCGTCGCCCGGAATGCCGCCATCGGGCTTCAGCGAGATGACGGCCGAGATATATCCCGCCGTGCGGTGGGGGTGGGTGTTGGTGCGGACCCAGCGGTCGAAGGCCGGATCGGCGCGCCGGGCGCGGTCCAGATGCCCGGCCGCGTCGGCGGGCGCATCCAGGTCGGGCGTGCCGAAGCGCGCGCGGATGGCGGCCACCGTTTCGGGCGGCAGGCGATAGCGCGCGCGGTCCATGGCGGCGAATTCGGCGTCCACCCGGGCGCGATAGCCCTCGACCCCCAGCGCCTGGACCAGGATCTTGATGCGTGCCTTGTAGATGTTGTCGCGGCGGCCGTACTCGTTATAGACGCGGATGATCGCTTCCAGATAGGCCAGCAGGTCTTCCTCGGGCAGGTCGTCGCGCAGATGCACGCCGATGATCGGCGTCCGGCCCATCCCGCCGCCGACGAAGACGTCGAACACCGTCCGCCCGTCCGGCCCCGGCTTGGCCACCAGCCCGATATCGTGGAAGCGGGCGGCCACGCGGTCGTTCGGGCTGCCGCTGATCGCGATCTTGAACTTGCGCGGCAGGAACGAGAATTCGGGATGCAGCGTCGACCACTGGCGCAGGATTTCGGCATGCACGCGCGGGTCGACCAGTTCGTCCACGGCGGCACCGGCGAACTGGTCGCAGGTCACGTTGCGGATGCAGTTGCCGCTGGTCTGGATGGCATGCATGTCCACCCCGGCCAGCCGACCCAGGATATCGGGCGTGTCTTCCAGCCTGATCCAGTTGAACTGCAGGTTCTGCCGCGTGGTGAAATGGCCGTAATCGCGGTCATAGGTCCGCGCGATATGGGCCAGTTCGC
Source organism: Gluconacetobacter diazotrophicus PA1 5 (assembly GCF_000021325.1). Taxonomy (GTDB): domain Bacteria; phylum Pseudomonadota; class Alphaproteobacteria; order Acetobacterales; family Acetobacteraceae; genus Gluconacetobacter; species Gluconacetobacter diazotrophicus. The sequence goes on from NC_011365.1 coordinate 3,422,657, forward strand.
GCATCTGGCGGGAATCCAGCATCCCGTACGGGATCGCGATCCGCAGCATGTAGGCGTGCAGTTGCAGATACAGGCCGTTCATCAGGCGTAGCGGCTTGAATTCATCCTCGGACAGGGCGCCGGACAGGCGGCGGGCCACCTGGTCGCGGAACTGCTCCACCCGGTCGGCGAGGAAGGCGCGGTCCACCTGGTCGTAGGCGTAATGCCCGACCGGCAGCGTGGGGGCTGTGGTGTCAGCTTGCATGGGCGGCACTCCCGGCGGGGGTGGCGAAATCGGGATGGACGGTCGGGCCGAAGGCGCGGATCCGTTCGCGGACCGTGACCGGGACGGGGGTCGCGGCCTCGGGATTGATCTGCACGCCGTAGACGCCGACCACGCCGTCCTGCTGCTGACGGCCGGCGGTCTCGGCGATCGCGGCTTCGACGGCGTCGTTGGAGATAACCCGCGCGGCGTCGATCCGTTCGGACCACAGGCCGTCCGCCGCCAGCCAGACGATGCGCCCGTCCAGCAGCCGGTTGGCGGTCACCACGCTCGAACCGCCCGCTTCGCGGCGGTTGCTCCTGACATCCATGCTCTGATCAGTCCTTTTTCAGCCGGCCCGGTCCAAGCGGCATCGTCCAGGCGGCATCCCCTGTTTCACAGGGTCATTAGGGGGAGTCATCGGGCGTATACAAGGGTAATGCACGATTCATTATCGTGCAATAAGCGTCGTGCACAGGCCCGGGGCACCTGCTCGGGTGCGGGATACGCACCCGGGCGGCGGGATCAGGACCGGCGGCGCGCGGTATCGCCCAGCGCGACGCTGTCGGTCACGTAGGCGGCCAGCCGTCCCGCGACGTCCGCGACGCTGTCCAGGCCGGTCGCCAGGCGCAGGTCGGGCGTGGCCGGGACATCGTACGGGGCGTCGATGCCGGTGAAGCCGCTGATCCGCCCGGCGCGGGCTGCCGCGTACAGGCCCTTGGGGTCCCGGGCCTCGCAGGTTTCCTGGTCGGCGTCGATGAAGATTTCCCGGAACCCGTCGCCCACGATCTGGCGGGCCAGGTCGCGGTCGGCGGTGCGCGGCGAGATCAGCGCGACCAGCACCACCTGGCCGGTTTCGGCCAGGATGCGCGCCACGGCGGCGGCACGGCGCACGTTCTCGGTCCGATCGGCCTCCGAGAATCCCAGATCGGCGCACAGGCCGGCCCGCAGCGTGTCGCCGTCCAGGACCGAGATGTCGATTCCCTGGGCGAACAGGCGGCTTTCGGCGGCGCGGGCGATCGTGCTCTTGCCCGCGCCGGGCAGGCCGGTCATCCAGAAGACGCCGCCGCGATGGCCGCGCGCCTGCGCCCGGTCCCACAGCGACACCGTGCTGCCGGTCGGGTGAATCGCCTTCGTGCCGCTGGCAATCGCGGCGGGGCCGATCAGCGGCGCGCCGGCCACGATGCGCTGGTGCAGATCGACCAGCACGCCCCGCCCGTCCGTGGTGCCGGGGGCGAACGGATCGAACAGGATGCTTTCGGACGCCGCCAGGGTGATTTCGGCAAAGCCCTCGGGCGGGACGTGGTCGGCCGCATGTTCGGTCAGGTCATCCAGCCGCACGACGGAATCGATCGAGGCCACGGTGACCTGATGTTCGGCGGTGCCCAGGCGCAGGCGGAAGCTTTCGCCCACCCGCAGCGGTTCCTGCCGCAGCCAGAACAGGCGCGAACGGATGCGCGCGGCGCGCACCGGGGCCTCGTCCGCGCGATGCAGCAGGTCGCCCCGGTCCGGGATCACGTCGGGTTCCAGCGTGATCGCCACCGACTGGCCGGCGACGGCGGAAATCTGCGGCGCGGTATGCCAGCTTTCGATCGACGCGACGCGGGCCGTGGTGCCGTGGGTGCCGATCACCAGATGGTCGCCCACGCTGACGCGGCCGCGTTCGATCCGCCCGGCGACGACGCGCTTGGAATCGAAGCGGTAGACATCCTGCACCGGCAGGCGCAGCGGCAGGTCGGCGCGGCCCGCCGGGGCCGGCACCAGCATCAGCGCGTCGGTCAGGGTCGGGCCCTTGTACCAGGGCATGTTGGGCGAACGACTGGCGATATTGTCGCCTTCGCGGGCCGAGGCGGGGACGAACAGGCTGGGTTCGATCTCAAGCTGCTTCAGCAGGGCGGCGACCGCGCGCTCGGATTCCGCGATCCGCGCCTGGTCGTATCCCAGCAGGTCCACCTTGTTCATCAGGACGATGACATGGCGGATGCCGATCAGGCGCAGCAGCATGGCGTGGCGGCGCGTCTGCTCCTGCGCGCCTTCGGCGGCGTCCACGACCAGCACGGCGGCCTCGGCGTCGGCGGCGCCGGTGATCATGTTGCGCAGGAACTGCCGGTGGCCCGGCGCATCCACGATCACGAACTGGCGGTTGCCCAGCAGGAACGGGATGCGCGTCGAATCGACCGTCACGCCCTGATCGCGCTCGATCTGCAGGCTGTCGAGCAGGAAGCTCCATTCGACGGCCAGCCCGCGCTTCCGGCTGGATTCGATGATCTGCGCGACGCGGCCCTCGGGCAGGTTGTCGGTGTCATGCAGCAGACGGCCGATCAGCGTGGATTTGCCGTGGTCGACATGGCCGACGATGACGATGGGGGTGGCCGCGTCCTGACGGGCGGCGGAATCATAAGTCATGGCGGGTCTCGATCCGTCCGGGGTCACAGATAGCCGGCGACGCGCAGCCGCTCGAACGCGTCTTCGGATTCATGGTCCATGGCGCGGCCGGCGCGCTCGGACGTGCGGGTGGTCTGCAGTTCCGCGATCACCTCGGCCACCGTGGCGGCCTCGCTTTCGATCGGGCTGGTGATGTCCTGGTCGCCCAGCGAGCGATAGCGCTTGCCGTTCTTCGAGAAATACAAATCCACCAGCGGAATGCCCTCGCGCTCGATATAGCGCCAGATATCGATCTCGCGCCATGACAGCAGGGGATGGACGCGGATATGCACGCCTTCCTCATGCGGGGTGGCGTACTGGTCCCAGAATTCCGGCGGCTGGTTGCGGACATCCCACTTGTGGCTGGACCCGCGGGGGCTGAAGACGCGCTCCTTGGCGCGGGTCGCCTGTTCGTCGCGGCGGATGCCGGCGATCACCCCTTCCAGCTTGTATTTCTCGATCATCGTGGCCAGGCCGGCGGTCTTGCGCGCGGCGGAGCGGGCGGCCGGCGGCAGGGTCGGGTCGATCTCCTCGACCGGCGGGCAGTCGCCCAGCAGCAGTTCCAGGTTCCATTTGCGGACATATTCGTCGCGGAACCGGTACATCTCGGGGAATTTCTTGCCGGTATCGACATGCATCACCGGGAACGGCACGCGGCCCAGGAACGCCTTGCGCGCCAGCCACAGCATGACGTTGGAATCCTTGCCCAGCGACCACAGCATCGCCAGCGGCTTCAGCTTCCGGTACGCTTCGCGCAGGATATACACGCTCTGGGCTTCGAGTTGGTCGAGATCGTCCATGACGGGGGCGCTACCTTACAGGGTTTCGGGCTCTACGGGGTGGGTTCAGACGTGGATGCCGCATTCGGTCTTCGACAGGCCGGCCCAGCGTCCGGCGCGCGGGTCCTCGCCTTCCGCCACCGGACGGGTGCAGGGGGCGCAGCCGATCGACTTGTAGCCCCGCAGGGCCAGCGGATGGCGCGGCAGGTCGCGGCGCGTCATTTCCGCGTCCAGTTCGGCCGGCGTCCAGCGCGCCAGGGGATTGATCTTGATGCGGCCGTCGGCGGCGTCCTCGACGACCGGCAACTGGGCGCGCGTCGCGGCCTGCGAACGCTTGCGGCCCGTCATCCAGGCGTCGAAGGGAATGATCGCCTCGTCCAGCGGCTCGACCTTGCGCAGCGCGCAGCAGGCATCGGGATCGAAGGCCCAGAGTTGCCCGTCGGGGTCGCGCTCGCGGATCTGCCGGGGCTGCGGCTGGATGCTGCGCACGTCGGTCAGGCCCAGGCGGGCGGCCAGCCGGTCACGATAGGCCAGGGTTTCAGGGAAATGCTGCCCGGTCTCCAGGAACAGGACCGGAATGGCGGGATCGACCTCGGCCGCCAGCGCCAGCAGCACCGCCGATTCCGAGCCGAAAGACGACACGATGCCGACCCGGCCATGCAGCCCGCCGGTCATCACGGCGCGCAGGATGGCCGGCGCGGACTCACCGGCGGTCTCGATGGATTGCCTGATCGCTGGGTCTATGCGCACGGTTCAGATCCACATCCCTCAATGCACGATCGATGATCGTGCTTTGAAGAGGGACTTAATCATTTCCGGCGCGAGGTTCAAGCGAAATATACGCAAAGGTAATGTAGTATATTCGCATGCCACCCATGACGGGCTGGATTATGGGCGGTATTAACGGCTCATCAACACCGGCAGTTCGGCATTTTCCAGCACGTGGCGCGTCACGCCGCCCAGGATCAGCTGGCGCAGCCGGGAATGGGAATAGGCGCCCATGGCCAGCATGTCGGCGTTGAACTCGCGGCAGGCGGACAGCAGGGAGGCACCCACGGTTTCCCCGGTATTGCCGAATTCCAGCAGGTCGGCATGAATGCCGTGGATGGCCAGGTAGTCGGCGGCGTGGCGGGCCTCGGGGCCCCGGCGCTGGTAGTCGCCGGAATACAGGATGCGCACGGCCTCGGCCTCGGCCGCCCAGGGCAGGATATGGTGCAGCGCCGCCGTGGCCTCGGCCGTGCCGTTCCAGGCGATGCAGATCCGCCGTCCGGCGGTGGCGGGCGCCCGGCGCGGGGCGATGACCACGGGCCGGCCGCTGTCAAACAGGATGGCGTGCAGGGTTTCGGACGACGACACTTCATCGCCGGAATCGGGGTGCGGGACCACCGTGACGTCGCACAGCCGGGCGCGGAAGGTAATGACCTCGTGCTCGCGGCCCGTCATGGTGACGAAGCTGGCGGTGGCGCTGCCTACCGGGTTGGTGTGGAAGGGCGGAATGGGGCCGGTGACGGTGACCTCGTTCCCGGCGGTGAAATGGTCGAACAGTTCGCGGACGGCCAGCGACCGGCGCGCGCCCTCGCGCTCGGCCGCCGACATCATTTCCTCGACCATCGCGCCGGACAGGCCCTCGCCCGCCAGGGGGGCCACGTCGCGGCTGTCGGCGCGGACATGCAGCGCCGCGACATGGCCGCCGAACTGACGGGCGAACAGCAGGCCGGTGGCCAGCGCGGCCTCGGCATTGGACGTTCCACTCAGCGGCAGGAGGACTTTCTGTATGTTTTTCAAATTCTTTTCTCCAGACTCCGAAGAACGTCGCCGTTCGATGGTGCAATTCGCGAGGATCGGGCCGTCTCTCCCGCCCAACCAGGGCCCAACTAGGGATAGAGACGCGTCGTCTCCCATCCCGTTTCGGCGCGGCGCCAGACGGCCCGATCATGCAACCGATGCGGGCGGTTCTGCCAGAACTCGATTCGGTCCGGAACCAGCCGGAAACCCGACCAGTTCGCCGGGCGCGGAATGGCGCCGTCCCCGTCGGGGTAGCGCTCTTCCAGGTCCGCCAGGCGATGTTCGAAGATCGCGCGGTCGGGTAGGGGGCGCGACTGGTCGGATGCGATGGCGCCCAGTCGGGACATGCGCGAACGGCTGGCGAAATAGGCATCGGCCTCGGCGTCGCTGACGCGTTCGACCGATCCCTCGATGCGGATCTGGCGCGCCACGCTCTTCCAGTGGAACAGCAACGCGGCGTGCGGGTTTTCCGTCAGTTCCCCGGCCTTGCGGCTTTCGAGGTTGGTATAGAAGACGAAGCCCCGCCGGTCCGCGCCCTTCAGCAGGATCATCCGCACCGAGGGGCGGCCGTCCGGCGTGGCGGTGGCCAGGGCCATCGCGTTGGGATCGACCGGTTCCGCGGCCTCGGCGTCGCGCATCCATGCCGCGAACAGGGCGAAGGGGTCCGCGCCCAGATCGATCAGCGGCCCCAGATGGGCCTGCGGGCCGAGGTCGCTTTGCCCAGGGTCGCCGTGCGGGGTCGTCATGCCATCCGTTCCATTCCTGCCTGGCCCGCTTGCCACGATGCCCGCGAAACAGGGTACCTAGTCATGCTCGGATCTTGTCCCACGCGCCTGCTTGTGCAACCACGGCGCCAATCCGATCATGCCATATTCCATTCTGAGGATCCTATCATGTCAGACGGCACGCCCAAAGCCCCGCTCACCGGCACCCTCATGAAGGGCAAGCGCGGGCTTGTGATGGGTGTCGCCAATGACCATTCGATCGCCTGGGGGATCGCCAGCGCGGTTGCGGCACAGGGCGGGGAACTGGCCTTCACCTATCAGGGCGAGGCGCTGGGCAAGCGGGTCCGCCCGCTGGCCGAACGCGTGGGATCGTCGCTGGTGCTGCCCTGCGACGTGGGCGACGACACCGCGATCGATGCGACCTTCGCCCGGATCGAGGAAGAGTGGGGGGGGCTGGACTTCCTGGTCCACGCCATCGGCTGGGCGGACAAGCAGTATCTGCGCGGGCGCTATGTCGATACCCCGCGCGATGCCTTCCTGACGGCGCTGGACATCTCCTGCTATTCCTTCACCGCCGTGGCGCAGCGGGCGGCGCGGCTGATGAAGGCGGGCGGATCGATGCTGACCCTGTCCTATCTGGGGGCGGAACGGGTCATGCCGCACTACAACGTCATGGGCGTGGCCAAGGCGGCGCTGGAGGCCTCGGTGCGCTACATGGCCGCCGACCTGGGCCGCGACGGGATTCGCGTGAACGGCATTTCGGCCGGACCGATGAAGACGCTGGCCGCCAACGGGATCGGCGATTTCCGCTACATCCTGAGGTGGAACCAGTACAACTCGCCGCTGGAACGTAACGTGGCGCTGGACGAGGTCGGGGGCGCGGGGCTGTATATGCTGTCCGACCTGTCGGGCGGCGTGACCGGCGAAATCCACCACGTCGATTCCGGCTACCATATCGTGGGCATGAAGAACCCCACGGCGCCCGACATCAGCGTTTCGGGCGACTGAGAAGGCACCCGGGGCGCCGGGGAAAAGCGGGGAGCGTCGGGTCATGTCGCACAATAGTTTCGGCCATCTGTTTCGCGTCACGACCTGGGGCGAGAGCCACGGCCCCGCGATCGGCTGCGTCGTCGACGGCTGTCCGCCGCGCTTGCCCCTGTCCGAGGCCGACATCCAGCCCTGGCTGGACCGCCGCCGCCCCGGCCAGTCGAAATTCACCACCCAGCGCCAGGAACCCGACGCGGTGGAAATCCTGTCGGGGGTGTTCGAGGGGCAGACCACCGGCACCCCGATTTCCCTGCTGATCCGCAATACCGACCAGCGCTCGCGCGATTACGGCGACATTGCCGAACGCTACCGGCCGGGCCATGCCGACGTGGCCTATGACCTGAAATACGGCATTCGCGACTATCGCGGGGGCGGCCGGTCCTCGGCGCGGGAAACCGCGATGCGGGTGGCGGCGGGCGCCGTCGCGCGCCGTGTCCTGGGCGAGGGCGTACGGATTCGCGGCGCGCTGACGCAGATCGGGGCCCATCGGGTCGATCGTGCGCGCTGGGACTGGGACGCGGTGGACACCAACCCGTTCTTCTGTCCCGATCCGGCGATGGTGCCGGTGTGGGAAGAATATCTGGGCGCCGTGCGCAAGGCCGGGTCGTCGATCGGCGCGGTGATCGAAATCGTGGCCGAGGGCGTGCCGGCCGGGTGGGGGGCGCCGGTCTACGGCAAGCTCGATTCCGACCTGGCCATGGCGCTGATGAGCATCAATGCCGTCAAGGGCATCGAGATCGGCGACGGGTTCGCCGCCGCCGAACTGACGGGCGAGGAGAATGCCGACCCGATGCGCATGGTGGACGGTCGCCTGACCTTCGGCGCGAACCACGCGGGCGGCGTGCTGGGTGGCATTTCCACCGGCCAGCCGCTGGTGGCGCGGTTCGCGGTCAAGCCGACCAGTTCGATCCTGGCCCCGGTCGACTCGGTGACGCGTGGCGGGGAGAATGTCGAGGTCTCGACCCGGGGCCGGCACGATCCCTGCGTGGGCATCCGCGCGGTACCGGTGGGCGAGGCGATGATGGCGTGCGTGCTCGCCGACCATTTCCTCCGCCATCGCGCGCAGGTCGGTCCGTAAACGCGCGCCGGAGGCGACGCGCGGAAGGCCGGATTCAGGATTTCAGCGTCGCTTCCAGCGTGATTTCGGCCTTCAGCAGCTTGGAAATCGGGCAGCCGGCCTTGGCCTTGGCGGCCAGTTCCTGGAACTGGGCGTCGGTCGTGCCGGGGATCGTCGCCGTCAGCGTCAGGTGCGCCGCCGTGACCGCGAAGCCGTTGGGCTGCTTGTCCAGGGAAACGACCGATTTGGCGTCCAGCGCGCTGGCGGTCAGCCCGGCCTCGCCCAGGATGTTGGACAGCGCCATGGCGAAGCAGGCGGCATGGGCGGCGCCGACCAGTTCCTCGGGGTTCGTGCCCTTGACGTCCCCGAAGCGGGTGTTGAAGCCGTACGGGTGGGCCGACAGCGCGCCGCTTTCGGTCGAAACGGTGCCCTTGCCGTCCTTCAGTCCGCCCTGCCACTGGGCGGTGCCGTATTTCTTGATGGTCATGGTCTGGAATCCTTCATGGTTGCCGCTTGCGCGTCAGACCATAACGCCCCGCCGTGCGGGGTGATGCGGGCGGGCCGCACACGATCCGGTGAAGCGCCGCGGCCGGGATGCCGATCCAACTGTTGCGTGCGGCGGGCGCTGGTGCCATAGGACGAGCCAATCGTGACAGGGACATTGCCTGCGCCGCCGGCCTGTCCGTGCCCTGCAATCGTTCGCGACGGAATGCCGGCCCACGCAATGGATCAGACCCTTCCCACCCCGCTGGAACACGACCATCTGCTGTTTCCCGAAGGTTTGGCGCTGGAATGCGGATTCCGCCTGGCGCCGGTGCGGGTCGCCTACCGGACCTACGGCACCCTGTCGGCGGCGCGCGATAACGCGATCGTCGTCTGCCATGCCCTGACGGGCGACCAGTACCTGGCCGATACCCAGCCCCTGACCGGCAAGCCCGGCTGGTGGAGCCGCATGGTGGGGCCCGGGTTGCCGATCGACACCGACCGGTTCTTCGTCATCTGCATGAACGTGCTGGGCGGGTGCATGGGCTCGACCGGGCCGCGGTCCTCGCGCACCGGAATGGAAGGCGAGGGGGCGGAGCCGTGGGGCACCGATTTTCCGCCGATTACCATCCGCGACATGGTCCGCGCGCAGAAGCTGGTCGTCGACCATCTGGGCATCCGGCGGCTGTTCGCCGTCGTCGGCGGGTCGATGGGCGGGATGCAGGTGCTGGAATGGGCCGCGACCTTCCCCGACATGGTGTTCGCGGCGATGCCGATCGCGACCTCGCCGTTCCATTCGGCCCAGAACATCGCGTTCAACGAGGTCAGCCGCCAGGCCATCTTCGCCGATCCCGACTGGCATGGTGGCCGCTACTGGGAACGCGAGGCCGTCCCGGCGCGGGGGCTGGCGGTCGCGCGGATGATGGCGCACATCACCTATCTGTCCGAAGAGGCGCTGACGCGGAAATTCGGCCGGCGGGTGCGGCGCGACCCGTACGGTCCGGCCAACCCGCTGTCCCTGTTCGGCGAGATGTTCGAGGTCGAGAGCTATCTGCGGCACCAGGGCTCGTCCTTCGTGCGGCGCTTCGACGCCAATTCCTACCTGACCATCACGCGGGCCATGGATTATTTCGACCTGGGAGCCGATCATGACGGCGACCTGTCGCGGCCGTTCCAGGGAACGCGCACGCGTTTCTGCATCGTCTCGTTCTCGTCCGACTGGCTGTTCCCGACCTCGCAGGCGCGGCTGCTGGCGCGCGCGCTGAACCGCGCCGCCGCCAACGTGTCGTTCGTCGAGATCGAGAGCGACAAGGGCCATGACGCCTTCCTGCTGGACGAGCCGGATTTCGATCGCACGGTGCGCGGCTTCCTGTCCGGCGCCGCCGAACATGCGCGGATCGGCTGAACCATGCGTCTCGACCAGCGGCTGATCGCCGACATGATCCAGCCCGGCACCCGGGTTCTCGATATCGGCAGCGGTGACGGCGCGCTGCTGGATTACCTGTTCCGCACCCGCCGCTGCGACGCGCAGGGCATCGAGATCGACATGCAGGAGGTCACGCGGTCGGTCGCGCACGGCCTGCCGGTGATGCACGGCGACGCCGACCACGACCTGGCGCACTATCCCGACCATGCCTTCGACTACGTCGTCCTGCAGCGCACGCTGCAGGCCGTCGAACGCCCGCGCGAGGTGCTGCGCCAGATGCTGCGCATCGGACGGCACGCCATCGTGTCCTTTCCCAATTTCGGTCACTGGCAGTTGCGGCTGAAATTGCTGACCACCGGGCGGATGCCGATGACCACGGTCTGGAGCACGCCGTGGTACAAGACGCCCAACATCCATCCCTGCACCATCCTCGATTTCCTGATGCTGTGCCGTGAGGAAGGATACGTGGTCGAGGAATGGATGGCGGTGGACGAGGACGGCGAGCGCGCCCCCTGGCGCCGGTCGATCCGCCTGGCCAACATCTTCGGCGAACAGGCGCTGTTCCTGCTGCGGCGCCAGGGAGGCTGACGCGGTGGAGCGTGCCGGCGGGGCGGTGCCCCGCGTCGTCCTGGCCGGGATCGACGGCGGGGGCACGCGGACGCGCCTGCGCCTGACCACGCCCCACGGGGTCGTCCTGGGGGAAGGGGACGGCGGCCCGGCCAATATCGCGACCGATGCCGAACAGGGCTGGCGGTCGGTGCGCGACGCGCTGGACCAGGCGATGGTCCGGGCCGGACTGCCGCCGTCATCCTGCCATCTGGTGGCGGGGGCGGGCCTGGCGGGGGCCGAGGTCGCGGGGGCGGTCGCGCGCTTCCTGGCCCTGCCGGCGCTGTTCGCACGGATCGACATCGTGACCGATGCCTATACCTCGTGCCTGGGGGCCCATGGCGGCGATGACGGCGCCATCATTGCCGCCGGCACCGGGACGGTGGGATTCGCCGTCGCCGGCGGGCGGACGCGCCGGGTCGGCGGCTGGGGGTTCCCGCAGGGCGACGAGGGTGGCGGCGCCTGGATCGGGCTGGAGGCGGTGCGCCTGATGCTGCGCGCCGGGGACGGACGCGCGCCGCGCACGGCCCTGACCGACGCCATTCATGCGCGGCTGGTGCAGGAGGGCACGGCCGAACGGGGCACGGACCCGATGGTCTGGGCGGTCGGTGCCCGTCCCGCCGACTTCGCCCGCCTGACGCCGCTGGTCGTGGCCATGGCGGCCGAAGGCGACGCGCAGGCGCGCACCCTGCTGGCCCGGGCCGGGGCGGAACTGGGCGACCTGCTGGCCGCGCTGCGGGATGCCGAGGGCTTCCGGACCCTGTCGTGCTGCCTGCTGGGCGGGCTGGCGCCGGTCCTGCTGCCTTATCTGCCGCCGCCCGGCCGGGCCTGCCTGGCGGCGGCGCGGGGGGATGCCGTCGCGGGTGCGCTGGCGCTGGCCCGTCGCCTGCATGGGGAAAAGGCTTGCGGATGAGGCGACAAGCGGGTAGAAGGCCGCCGGTGGACGGACCCCGCCTGTCCCGCATGCTGACTTGTACGCACGTGCCTTTTGATGCGGGGGGCACGGATTGGACGGACAAGACATCCCTTCTGACCCGCTTTCCACGGTGAATGACAGCGCGACCTGCGATGCGGGATTGCGAGCCGTGATTCGTATTTTCTTTCAAGTCTGTTCCGGATGCTCATCCTGTCGTGGGGAATCCGGCCATTTTCAGGTGCCCGGAGGCGCTTCATGACCACATTTGCCGACCTTCAGCTTGCCGAACCGTTGCTGCGTGCGCTGAATGAGGAAGGGTACACCACCCCCACCCCCATTCAGGCCGGTGCCATCCCGCACCTGCTGGCCGGTCGTGACCTGCTGGGCCTGGCGCAGACCGGAACCGGCAAGACGGCGGCCTTCGCCCTGCCGATCCTGCAGCGGCTGCTGACCCATCATCGCCGCGCCAACCCCAAGGGCGCGCGCGTCCTGGTCCTGGCGCCGACGCGCGAACTGGCGTCGCAGATCGACGAGAGCTTCAAATCCTACGCCCGCCATATGCGCCTGAGCCATACGGTGATCTTCGGCGGCGTCGGCCAGGGGCGGCAGGTCGAGGCCATGCGCCGCGGCGTCGACGTGCTGGTCGCGGCCCCGGGCCGCCTGCTGGACCTGATGGGCCAGGGGCATATCGACCTGTCGGGCCTGGAAGTGCTGGTGCTGGACGAGGCCGACCGGATGCTGGACATGGGTTTCGTCCGCGACATCCGCCGCATCGTCGCGGAACTGCCGCGCGACCGGCAGACGCTGCTGTTCTCCGCCACCATGCCCAAGAGCATCGCCGACCTGGCCCACGGCCTGCTGCGCGATCCGGCGACCGTCCAGGTCACGCCGCCGTCCAGCACGGTCGATCGTATCCGCCAGGCGGTGATGTTCGTCGATACCGACAACAAGCGCGCGGCGCTGCAACTGCTGGTGGACTCGCCCAAGGTCGAGCGCGCCGTGGTGTTCACCCTGATGAAGCATGAGGCGAACAAGGTCGCTGCATTCCTGAACGACCACGGCATCATCGCCGAGGCGATTCACGGCAACAAGTCGCAGGGCGCGCGCGAACGCGCGATGGCGGGCTTCCGCTCCGGCGCGGTCAAGGTGCTGGTGGCGACCGACATCGCGGCGCGCGGCATCGACGTCGACGACGTGACGCATGTCTTCAACTACGACCTGCCGAACGTCCCGGAAAGCTATGTGCACCGCATCGGCCGCACGGCGCGCGCCGGGCGCGACGGCTGGGCGGTGTCGCTGTGCGATGCCGAGCAGCGGGCGTGGCTGCGCGACATCGAAAAGGCGATCGGCAAGAAGATTCCGGTGGTGCAGGAACATCCCTACCACTCCGAAGCCGCCGAGAATTCCACCCTGCGCCCGCCGGTGCTGGGCGGCGGTGGCGGCCGTGGCCGGGGCGGCGGCGGTGGCGGACGCCACCAGCAGCGCCAGGGTGGCGGTCATCGCGGCGGGGCACGCCGCGTCGCCTGACGGACCGGCGTGACCGGGCCCTCGGGCCCGGTCACGCCCCCTTCAGTCCGGCGCGTGGGCGCGCGCCAGGATGTCTTCCAGCGGGCCGTCCGCGACGATGCGGCCCTCCTGGAGCCATACCGCCCGGTCGCAATATTCCCGCAGCGTCTCGGAATGGTGCGAGGCGATGACCAGGATCCGCGCCTGTTCCATCAGCTTCTGCAGCCGGGCCTTCGCCTTGGCGGCGAAGCGGACGTCGCCGACCGATATCATTTCATCCATCAGCAGGATGTCGGGCTGGATCGCCGTCGACACCCCGAACCCCAGCCGCATGGCCATGCCGCTGGAATAGGTCCGCATCGGCAGGTCCAGATAGGGACCCAATTCCGAAAATTCAGCGATTTCAGGGACCAGCGCCTTGGCCTGGGTGAAGGTCATGCCCAGGAAGACCGCGCGCAGGATGATGTTGTCGCGCCCGGTCTGCTCGACGTCCATGCCCATCGACAGGTCCAGCAGCGACGACACCTTCCCCGTGATGACGGCCCGCCCGGCCGAGGGCTCGTACACGCCGCTGAGCAGGCGCAGCATGGTCGATTTGCCCGCGCCGTTATGCCCGACAAGGGCCAGGCGCGTTCCGGCCTGCAGATGCAGGTTGATGTCGCGCAGGGCGTGGACCACGACCCGGTCATCCTTGGGGGACCCGCCGAGATGGCCGCCCACCCGCTTCATCAGGTCGTTGCGCAGGGAGCGGCTGCGTGCGTTGTAGATCGAAAATTCGACACACGCGTGGTCCAGTATGATTTCAGCCATCGATCACCGTTACAGCCAGTAGACGATCCGCGCCCGGAAGCGGGCGAAAATGCAAAGACCCCCGACCATCAGAAGAAGGAAGGCCAGGGTGGCGACCATGTACTCCTGCAGGCTCGGCACGGTTCCCAGCAGGGGCTCGGTCGCCATGTGCATGATCGCCGTGAACGGATTGTAGGCCATCATGGCCCGCACCTGCGGCGCGAGCGAGCTTTCCGGCCACATCACCGGGGTCACGAACATCAGCAACTGCATCAGGCTCTGGACGATCTGGGGCAGATCGCGGAAGCGCGTGCAGATCACGCCGATGGAAAGACAGGTGAAAAATCCGCACCCCATGATGAACATCACACCGGGGATCGCCAGCAGGACAGTCCAGGAAACAGGATGCATCATGACAATAAAAACGACGGGAATGATCAGGAAATTATGCAGGAAGAATATGCAATTCCTGACCAATACCCGTAACGCGAAAACGGAGCGGGGGATCTTCGTCTGCCGGATATAATCCTGCGCCTGCACGAAGGCGGTCGAACTGTCCATCACCCCGCCCGAAATCAGGTTCCAGACGACGTAATTGCAGGCCACGTAAGGCAGGAAGTCGTGGATCGACTGATGGAACAGGAAGCTGTAGACGACGCCGATCGCAACAATAAAGACCACCATGCTCATGGTGATCCAGAACTGCCCCAGCTTGGAGCGCGAATAACGCTGCTTGATGTCGCCGATGCCGAGAAGCCAGGATATCTGCCATTGGGAAAGGCTGTGAACAATATCTGTCAGCGCAGGACGTAAATAGACATTATTGGGCATAGACTGTCCTGGGGCGGATTGAAAACCGGATGTTCTCAGGAAGCGGCTGGAGCCATTTCATGGCGGAGAGGGTGGGATTCGAACCCACGGTACGCTTGCACGCACGGCGGTTTTCAAGACCGCTGCCTTAAACCGCTCGGCCACCTCTCCTTCGGATCGGGATTATCGTGGTTTCCCGCGGGTGTCCAGAGGTGGCGGGGGGCGGGGGCGCACGTGAAAAGGGCCCGGCCCCCGTGGGGGACCGGGCCCTGTTTCCGGCCGGGGGTGGCGGTCAGTGCAGCGCCGGGCGGCCTTCGTAGATGTCCTGGCCATGCGCGCGCTGGGCCTTGGCCTTGGCGGCGGCCTTGCGGGCGTAGTCGCGGGCGTGTTCCGGGATCGACAGGTACAGGGTCAGCAGGCCGGCGAAGGCGTACAGGCCCGAGAAGATCCAGATGATGCCTTCCAGCCCGTGCCAGGATTCGAACCAGGTCACGATGGCCGGACCGACCCAGGTGCTGGCGCCGGCACCCAGTCCCAGCGCCGACAGGGCCGCCGCCTTTTCCTGCGGGCAGATCTGCGGCACCAGGCCCGACAGCGGCACGAAGGCCGCGACGGTCGCGCCGTAGAAGATGCCGGCCAGGGCGGCCAGCAGGAAGTCGCCGTGATGGGCCAGCGGCACGTAGTAGAACACCGGCACCGAAACCGCGGCCCCCAGGCAGCCCGCGATGGAAACCACGGTGCGGTGGCCCAGCCGGTCCGCCAGCATGCCGGACGCCAGGTTGAACAGGATGTTGCTGAGGAACACGATGGACAGCAATTGCAGCCATTGCGACAGCGTGAAGCCCACGACCTTGGTGAAGAAGCTGGGCATGATCACCAGGAAGGCATATTCCGACGCCGTGTCGATGGTGCGCACGACCATGGCCACGAACGTCTTGGGCTCGCGCCACAGGATGCTGATCGACCCGAAGAAGATGCCGCGCACCGAAACGTCGCGCGGCGCCAGGCGCGCCGAACCCCGCTTTTCATGCGTCAGCAGCAGCGCCACCAGTCCGCCGGCGACGACCAGCCCCAGCGAGGACCAGAAGGTGGCCATTTCGCCGATCACCGGGATGGTGAAGCTGGCGAACAGCGAACCCAGGGTCGGAAGGCCGCCCGAAAATGCGAACCAGAACCAGCCCGCCGCCGATCCCAGTTGCCGGGGCGGGGTGGCGGCGGCGATCCAGACCAGGAAGCCGTAGGCGAACAGCGGATAGCCCAGGCCGCGCAGCGTATAGGCGATCAGCATCATCCGGTAGGAATTGACCTGCACGCCCAGCAGCAGGAACACCACCTCGAAGACGCTCCAGATCGCCAGGCCGATCCACATGACCCGCTTGGGGCCCCACAGGTCGGACAGCGGGCCGGACAGCCACGAGGAGAGCGAGACCGCGACGCCATAGACGGTAAAGAGGAACGCGACGTCGCGCGACGACATGCCGTGGTTTTCAAGATAGGGGGCCAGATAGCCGGCCTCGACCCCATCGCCGACCATGAACAGCAGCAATCCCACGAACCCCCACAGGAGCGGTCGCGGAATGCCGAGCTTCTCGGCAAAGGAGGGGCGGGCGGACAGAACGTCTGTCTGCGTCAAGGGGAGATACTCCTCTTTAACAGGCAGCCAACATAACGGTGAGGGGCTTCGCCTCATTACGAAGCATCGATGCAAGCTGCGTTCGATGATGCGGTCTGGCGAGACGTGACATCTCGAAATCATCATGTAGGGATGCGCGCCGATGGCGCTGAAGCGGGTCCCGTGCCCTGACGACCCCGTCAGAACAGGTATAGGCACAGGAACGGCCATCCATGTATCGAACACGAATGGAAATCCGGAATCAGGGACCCCGATCCGGAAGAGAACGCGTCGAGCCACGCGGAATATCGCGTGAATAGACGGAGGTATGGAGCGAAACTCCTTTCATTCCTGTGCGGTTGTTGATCACAATATATGAAAATATCGTGATTGGGTAGAAAAAATGCCACGATTTCCGACGAAACTCAGAACGGCTGCGTGCAATTTTATTTGATGTGCACAAATAAATATCAATTAAAAATCGGAAGCGCTTTCTTGTATTGATATATTATTTACTGTAAAAATATATTTTCTATCTTAATCGTGAATTTTGTCGCCATTTCTTTCTTTATTTCGCGAAGTATTCACGAAATAAAGAAAGGCGCCCCGGCGCCCCGGCGCCCCGGTGACGCGTGCGCGTGGGTCCGCCGGCATGGCCGTGGCGGAACAAGGCGGGGTGACATTGGGGGGAAACCACCGGGGCAGGGGCATTTGCCGCCCGTCGAAGTCTGCCGTTGCCGCTGGTCGCCGGCTCTGGCGCGCCCTGCTGGATTCGAACCAGCGACCCACAGCTTAGAAGGCTGTTGCTCTATCCAACTGAGCTAAGGGCGCGCGAGACGGAAGGCAGGTGCCAAAGGGGCCGGTGCCAGGGGGGTCTTGTGCCAGAGCGGACTCAGTGCGTCCAGTTCTGGACCCGGTCGTACCGAAAATTGTCGGCATAGAGTTTGGGCTTGCGGACGCGTGCAACCGGCAGTTCCAGGTCGTAGGGCACGGCGTGGCGTTCGGCGTAGGCGACCGCGGTTTCGCGATTCGGAAAACGCAGGCGGACCTGCGAGCGCGTGTCGCGGCTGCCGGTCCAGCCCATCAGCGGGTCCTGCTGGCGCGGCTGCGTCTGGCCGTATTCCAGGACCCATTCGTGGGTGTTCGCCTGACCGGACTGGGTCGCGGTTTTCGGTTCCTTGTAGATTCGGGCCCGCATGGAATGAAGCTCCCCTTTCTTCCGGCTGGTCGGGGCGCCCGGACTCGAACCGGGGGCCTCGTGTACCCAAAACACGCGCGCTACCAGGCTGCGCCACGCCCCGAACCTGCGGGGAAGCTATGAGTCCTTGCGCGCGCTGGCAAGCACCGGGCGGAATTTTTCCGTCACGGAGCCGAGAGCCCCGCGCAGGCGGCCGTCATGGCGGGCCAGAGCGCCCGCGGCCTCGTCCGGCGTCAGGCCCAGCGCCACCAGGATCGCGGGCTTGACCCGTCCATCGGTGCGGGCCAGCGCGTCGGCGGCCTCCGGTGCCGTGCAGCCGGTCACGTCCTGTACCATGCGCACCGCGCGGTGGCGCAGTTTCTCGTTGCGCGCGCGCATGTCCACCATCCGGCCGGCATGCACGCGGCCCAGCCCGATCATCATCGCGGTGGACAGCAGGTTCAGCACGATCTTCTGCGCCGTGCCGGCCTTCATGCGCGTCGAACCCGCGATGGCCTCGGCCCCGGTCTCGACCAGGACCGGGCAGGTGCTGCGTGCCAGCAGCGGGGCCTCCGCGCTGTTGGCGATGCCGATCGCAAGCGCGCCGGCCGCCCGCGCCGCATCGACGCAGGCCAGCGTGTAGGGGGTGCGCCCGCTGGCCGCCAGCGCGATCAGCACGTCATCCGGGCCCAGCCGTGCCGCGTCGACGTCCCGTCGCGCGGCGTCGGTATCGTCCTCGGCGTTTTCCACGGCTTCGGTCAGGGCGCGGGGGCCGCCGGCAACCAGCAGGATCGTGCGCGCGGCGGGCCAGTCGAAGGTCGGTTCCAGTTCCGCGCCGTCCTGCGCCGCCAGCCGGCCCGAACTGCCGGCGCCGGCATAGGCCAGCCGCCCGCCCGCGCGCAGGCGGGGCAGGGCGGCCTCGACCGCCGCCGCGATGGCGGCCAGTGCCGGACGGATGGCCGCCACCGCGTTCATCTGTCCCTCCCACAACGTCGCGACCTGGACCGGGACCGGCCACGTATCCAGGGCCTCGGTCGCCGGGTTGAAGGCTTCGGTCCCGGGAACGAACGGCGGCGGGGCGGGGGGCATCGGGCGGATCAGCCCGGCGTGCCGGACTTGCGGGCCAGGGGCGGGATGAACAGGGGCGCGGTGTCCCAGGGGAACAGCACCCAGGTGTCCTGCGGGACCTCGACCACGAACAGGTCGGTCAGCGGCCGGCCCGACGGCTTGGCGTACAGGCAGGCTAACAGCGCCTTGGGCAGGAGCTGGCGCACGATCTGTGCCGTCACGCCGGAATCGACCAGGTCGTCGATGATCAGGAAGCCCTCGCCGTCACCCGCGGCCGCCGGGGCCTTCAGGACGGTGGGCTTGCCCTGTTCTTCCTCGTCGTACGTCACGACCGAGATCGTTTCGATCAGGCGGCAGTCGATTTCGCGGGCGATGATGGCGGCCGGGATCAGGCCCCCGCGCGTGACCGCCACGATGCCCTTGAACGGCCCGCGCGGGATCAGGGTTTCGGCCAGCAGGCGGGCGTCGCGGTGAAGCTGGTCCCAGGTGACGGTTGCGTAGTTGGTGGCCATCAGAACAGCTTTCCTCCGTCAGGCACGGTCAGGTCGGGTTTGATCAGGACGACGTCGCCCCTTGCGTCGGGCATGCCCAGGGTCAGGACTTCGCTGCGGAAGGGGCCGATCTGGCGCGGCGGAAAATTGACCACGGCGCAGACCTGGCGCCCGACCAGCGTATCGGGCGTGTAATGGACCGTGATCTGGGCCGACGACTGCTTGATGCCGATCCGGGGGCCGAAATCGATCCAGAGCTGCCAGGCCGGCTTGCGCGCCGCGGGAAAGGGCCTGGCCTCCACGATGGTGCCGACGCGGATATCGAGGCGCGAGAACGTCTCGATATCCGTCATGGGCAGCGGCGTGGATGGGGCGATGTCTGTCATGGGACGGTTTTGCCCGCGCGGCGGCGGTTTTGCAAACCGTGCGTGCGGCCGCGCGCGGGGCGGATTCGCGCTCCGATGGCTGGAAAAGGCACAGTACCCCGCTATGGTCTCGGCACCATGTCCGATCATTCCGACACACGGGCCCCGCTCGACGAGCCGGCCGAAAGTCTTCCACAGGGTCCGGCCCGGCTGCTCGACCATCCCGGCTTCATGGCCTTCCTGTCGGCGCGGACCCTGTCCGCGTTCTCGTCGCAGGTGCAGGCCGTGGCGGTGGGGTGGCAGATCTACATGCTGACGCACAGCGCGCGGGCCCTGGCCTGGGTGGGGCTGGCGCAGTTCCTGCCGATGTTCTGCCTGACGCTGGTGGCGGGGCACGTGGCCGATCATTTCGACCGGCGGCTGGTCGTCACGACCTGCCAAGCGCTGGAGGCCTGCGGCGCCCTGGTCATGGCGGTGGGATCGTTCAATCATTGGCTGACCCCGCCGATGATCTACGGCATGGTCGCGCTGTTCGGCACGGCCCGCACGTTCGAAATGCCCAGCCAGCAGACATTCCTGCCCGCGCTGGTGCCGGCCACGCTGTTTCCGCGTGCCAGCGCCCTGTCGGCGTCCCTGTTCCAGGTCGCGTCGATCATGGGCCCGTCCCTGGGCGGGTTGCTTTACGGGGTCGGGGCCGGATTTTCCTACAGCGTATGCGCCGTGGGCTTCGGCATGGCGACCGTGGCCACCTTCAACATGCGTCTGGAGGCGCCCACGCGGGTCCGGCGCCCCATGACGATCGCGACCGTGCTGGGCGGCCTGCATTTCATCCGCGCGCAGCCCGAGATGCTGGGCGCGATTTCGCTGGACCTGTTCGCGGTGCTGCTGGGCGGCGCGACGGCGATGCTGCCGCTCTATGCCAACGACATCCTGCATGCCGGGCCGCTCGGCCTGGGCCTGCTGCGGACCGCCCCGGGGCTGGGGGCGCTGCTGTGCGCCACGGCGTTCGCGCGCTGGCCGCTGAACCGCCGGGCGGGGCATGCGATGTTCGCCGCCGTGGCGGTCTTCGGCCTGGCGACCATCGTGTTCGGCCTGTCGCGGTCGCTGCCGGTGTCGATCCTGGCGCTGGCGGTCCTGGGGGGTGCGGACGTGATCAGCGTGGTGGTGCGCGGCGCGCTGGTGCAGTTGCGCACGCCCGACGAAATGCGCGGCCGGGTATCGGCGGTGAACATGCTGTTCATCGGGTCGTCGAACCAGCTTGGCGAGTTCGAAAGCGGCATGCTGGCCAGCCTGATCGGCCCGGTCGAGGCCGTGGTGCTGGGCGGGATCGGGACGATCGTCGTCACGCTGCTGTGGATGCGGATGTTCCCTGCCCTGCGCCGGCTGGACCGGCTGGACGATATTCGACCGGCAAAATGAAACCGCGCGCCGTCCGGGTGCCATGTCCCCGTGACCGGTTTGTATCTTTTTGTATCTTTGTGATGAAACCGGGGATCGAGCCTGCGGGTTCAGCGCGTCGGAACACCCTGCTTGTCCCGAGGTCCAGACATGTCAGTGTCCGGCGATTCCCTCCTCGACTCCGTGGCCGATCCCGCATTGGCGTACACCGAAGCCATTTCCGTGGGCGGGCGGTCCGAGCAGTTACTGCGCCGGGCCTGCCTGGCCATCCCGCTCCTGATGGCGGTGATCAGTGCCGTGATCATGCTCGTCCATCGGCACCTGGTCCACACCGGCGTCCCCTTGCCCCATGACGATGTGTGCTTCGCCAATAATATCAATTTCCTGTGGCACCTCCATGAACTGACCAGGTCCGATTCCTGGGGGCCGATGCTGGTCGTGCGCGACTGGCTGGCGGCCCATCCCGGCGGCGATGCCTATGATCACTTCTTCTTCGCGCTGGGGATCAAGTTCCAGTACCCCCTGTCGTCGCTGCTGGCGATCCGCTGGCTACCGTTCGACGGCGACACGGCGATCCAGGTCCTCGACAGTCTCGACATCGCGGCCTGGATCACGGTGGCGGTCGGGATGGTCCTGCTGAACCGGGAACTCGCCAGGCTTGTCCGGTTGCCGGCCGCCCCGGACGGTGGGGCCAGCCGGTTCTGGCTGGCCGCCGCAACCGTGATCGCCACCTTCTGCTTCTTTCCCCTGATCCGGGCCGTCTATCTCGGCCAGATCCAGATCTTTCTCGACGCCATCTTCGTCTTCGCCTGCTATGCTTTGGTCAGGGGCCGCTCGGCGCCGGCCGGCCTGCTGATCGGCCTTTCCGCCCTGGTGAAGCCGCAGATGGCGCTGTTCCTGATCTGGGGCGCCCTGCGCCGAGACAGGCCGTTCGTCGGGGCAATGGCGGCCTGCCTGGCCGTGGGCTATGCGCTCTCGGCATCGCTGTATGGATGGGCGTGGCCGCTCGCCTATCTGCGGGTCCTGGCGTTTATCGACCGGCGTGGCGAAAGCCTCTACGCCAACCAGTCGGTCAACGGGCTGCTCAACCATATGCTCGGCAATGGGCCGGACCTCGTCTGGGACCGCTGGCGTTTCGCCCCCTACGACCCGCCCGTCCATTACCTGACGCTGCTGTCGATGGTGATGCTGGTCGTGGCCGGCCTGTGGGGGGCGCGGACCGCGACCACCCGACTGTCCGCGGTGGCTTCGCTGATGGTGGCGGCCCTATGCTTTACGGCGTCCTCGCCGGTGGCGTGGGAACATCATTACGGCATCCTGCTGCCGCTGTTCTCGCTGCTGTTCCTGTCGCTGCTGGCCGATCCGCGCCCTGCCTTCGGGCGATGGAGCCTGCTGTGCGTCACCTTTGCGCTGTCCGCCAATACGTTGTCGCCGGTGAATGTGCTGGCGGCGACACCGTTCGCGTTCCTGCAATCCTACATCTTCTTCGCAGCGCTCGGCGCCCTTGCCCTTGTCTTCCTCTGCCGTCGCGACCTGGGCTGGGCCGCGCGCGTCTGATCGCGCCGCCGTCTCCCCCTCGCGTTGCGGGTCGATCGCGCTGTCGGCCCGGACGTCCGCCTATCGATGTATGGGGAAGATCGCAGCCTGACGATTGTTCGCAGGCATTCATGCCGACCTGCGCATCTGCGCGGTCTGATCATTGGTCAGGATTGGCGCGCCCAATTCCAACTGATTGATATGACTATCAGGCAGTGAGGAAGATGGCTCCCGAAGTAGGACTCGAACCTACGACCCAGCGATTAACAGTCGCTTGCTCTACCGACTGAGCTATTCGGGATCAGCGCCGGGGCACCGTATAGCGGACCTCCGGTTTGCAGGTAAACCCCCTATCCGATGTTTTTTTTGACGGGTAGGAGAGCAGGTGCCCACCATGGGGCGGCATCAGGAAACACGGGGGTCGAAGCGCACGCATGGATCAGATGGGCAGTCGATCCGCGTGGGGATTGTCGCGCCGCCGGGTGCTGATCGCAGGGGCGGGCGCGGGGGGCGCGGCCGCGCTGGCGGGCGGGCTGGCGGTGCGCCACCGGCTGCATCATCAGGCGGTCACTCATCACAAGGTGCTGCCCGACGGGCGTTTCCGCCGGCTGGCGCTGTCCTGGCCGTCCTCGAACATGCTGGTCTTCGCGGTGGCGCGGCAGCATTTCTTTGCCGCCTACAATCTGGACGTGGCGCTGGTCGGCGGTGCGCGCAGCGGGCGGGCCGCCATTGCCGACATGGTTGCCGGCCGGGCGGTGGGCGCGGCATCCCCGATCCTGACCTGGCTGGACGTGATGCGGCTGGGGGGAGTCCAGGCTCGTCTGGTCAGCGGCCTGCAATCCGGCACCTTCCGTTTGCTGGTCCGGCGCAAGCTCAAGGTCGTGCGGCTGGACGGCATCGCGGGGCTGCGAATCGCGGTAGTGGATCAGGACATGGCCGACCGGCTGTTCTTCTCGGTCATGATGCGGCGCAAGGGAATCGACCCCGAGGCATCGGTGCGCTGGGTCACCCTGCCACCCGAACAGGCGATGGATGCCGCCCGGGCGGGCGAGATCGACGCCGTGGCCGCGCACGACCCGCTGGCGTGGCAGTTGCTGCACGGGACGGATTCGCCGTTCTTCGAACTGGCCAACAGCACGACGGGTCATTACGGCGAGCGTGCCAACCTGGCGCTGGGCCTGTCGGATTCGCTGCTGCAGTCCGATCCGGCGGCGGCGGCGGCATTGGTCATGGCCCTGCGCGCGGCGTCGGACTGGATCAAGGCCCATCCCGACCAGGCGGCCAGCCTGATGACGGGGCAGATTCCGGGCATGGAGACCGGCGACATCCTGTCCATGCTGCGGCACGAGACATTGGGCATCAGCCCCGTGGGGAACGACCTGCGGGTGCAGGTGGCGCAATATGTGGATGAAATGAAGCTGCTGGGCCGCGTGCCCGATACGGTCGGATCGTCGGCCTATGCCAGGCGGGTCTGCGCCAATGCCCTGGTCACCGATACGCCCGCCGCGCTGTGGCCGCAGGCGGTCGGGCCCACATAGGGCGGGATATTACAGACTATCCGTGGTGCCGTAGCGGACGCGTTTTTCCTTCAGCCATCTGCGATAGGCGACCGAGAGCGAATCCGCCCGGGTCGGGATTTCCGCGCGGGGGTCCAGCGGCAGCAGGCGGGGGCGCTGGTTTTCCAGGATGATCCGGTCCTGCAGGAAGATCCGCTGCTGGAACTGGATCAGGTCCGCCTGGGGCGAGGTCTCGTCGATCAGGAACATGACCGGGTGCGCGCGGCATCGATCGGGCGCCGTGGGCTGGACGAACAGGGCGATGACGTCGGGGCGCACCGGATCGTTGGGGCACGTCTTGTACAGCAGCGTCACGAAGGGCGAGGCGACGCGGTAGATATAGCGCGTCTCCAGCCCCGTCAGGGCGGACAGGGCGGCCCGGGGCTGGTGGAACGCGCAGTCGGTGGCCCAGACCTCGTCCACGTCGCGGCGCCATTCGGTGTGGTAGCGCGCGACCTCGGTCTGCGGTTCGGCCCCCAGGATGTTGGTGTGGACGAAGGGAAAATGCGCCAGGTCGAGGAAGTTCTCGACCACGCGCAGGCCCGAGGCCCCGACATCGACCGAGCCGCAGCACACCAGTCGGCGGTCGGATTCCCTGGTCTCGGGGATGGCGACCGGTGCGTCGGGCGGCGTGCCCAGGCTGGTCCACAGGCAGCCATGGCGTTCGGCGACCGGCAGGGGCGCGTCCCGACCCTCGGCCCGTACCTGGATCGCGCCGTCGGCCCCGCGATGGATCGCAAGCGCCGTGCCCAGCAGGGTGGTGCGCGGGGGCGGTGCGTCCAGGAAGCCGATGGCGTACCAGGCGTCCAGCACCGCGCGGTCGTCGGCGTCCACGTCAGGGAACGAGCGTGACGTCATCAAGTCCTCCGTTATCGCACGTCGCGGTGGTAGGGGACGCCCAGCGCCGCCGGGGCCGCCATGATGCGGCGCATGCGATGCCAGGCCAGGACCGGGACGATGATGAACGCGATCGTGCCCAGATAGGGCAGCATGTTCAGGAAGGCCGGCGCGACCGGCCAGTTCCGCGCCTGCCCCACATAGGACAGCGCGGTGATCAGCCCGAACAGCAGGCCGGACAGCGTGGCGCTGAACGGCCGGTAGCCGGCGAAGATGACCAGCGCCAGGGCGATCCAGCCCCGGCCCGCGACCAGGCCCTCGGACCAGACGGGAATATAGGTCAGGGTCAGGTAGCCGCCCGCCGCCCCGGCCAGGGCGGCGCCCAGCGTGACGTACCAGAAGCGCATGGCGGTGACGGGAATGCCCGCCGCGTCCGCCGCCGCCGGGTTTTCGCCCACCGCCCGCATGTTCAGCCCGTGCCGGGTATGGAACATCACCCAGTGCGCCAGCGCCGGCAGGACCAGATAGATCAGGTAGACCGGCAGGTTCTGCCCGAAGAAGGCCGGCCCGATCACCGGCAGGGACGACAGGCCCGGCACCGGCGCGCGGCCGAACGTGGCGGGGGACGGAATGCCGGCGTAATCGTGCCCGATGGTCGCGGACAGGCCCAGCCCCAGGAAGGTGACCGCCAGTCCGCACAGCACCTGGTTGGCGCGGATGACGACGGCGCCGAAGGCGAAGACCATGCCCCCCGCCGCCCCGGCCAGGGTGGCGGCCAGCAGGCCCAGCCAGGGATGCGGCGTGGCCACCACCGTGATGATGGCGACGACGGCGCCCAGGGACATCAGCCCCTCGACCCCCAGGTTGGTGACGCCCACCCGTTCGGCCAGGACCTCGCCCAGCGCCGCCAGGGCCAGGACGCCCCCGGCCAGGACCGCGGTGGTCAGCATGCCGGTCAGCAGCGCGATCATGGCGTGGACTCCGCACGGGTGGGGCCGGCAGGAGCGGCGGCCGGGCGGCTGGAGACGGGGCGGTAATGGGCCAGTTCGTCGCCGATGGCGATGGCGAACAGAACCAGCCCGGTGATGGCCAGCACCGCCGATGCCGTCAGTTGCTGCGTCTGCAGCACGATGCCGGAATCCAGGATGAAGGCCATCAGCAGCGCCGCCGGCAGCACGTTCAGGCACGATCCCCGTGCCAGCACCGCGACCACGATGCCGAAATAGCCGAAATTGTTGGCCAGTCCCCCCTGAAGCCGATGGACGGTGCCCGCGACCTCGAACACCCCCGCCAGGGCGGCCAACCCGCCCGAGAGCAGCATGACCGCCACGATGCGCGCCCGGACCGGGATGCCGGCATAACGCGCGGCCTGTTCGTTCGCGCCGCTGATCGTGACCTGATAGCCCCAGCGTGTGCGCGCCATGACCGCCGCCAGCACCAGGACGATGGCCAGCGCCACCGGAAAGCCCCAATGCACGACGCCCCACAATTCGGGGACCTGCACCGGCAGCCGTCCCGTGGAGGCCAGCGCGCCGGTCACCCGGTCATGCCACGGCCCGACCGCCAGATAGGTGGTCAGCAATCCGGCGACGAAATTCAGCAGCAGGGTGGTGATGATCTCGTTCACGCCGGCATAGGCCCGGGCCAGGGTCGGGACCAGGATCCACGCCATGCCGCACAGGATGCCGCATACCGTCATCAGCGGCAGGATGATGATCGCGGGCCCGGGCACGAAAAGGCCGATTCCCGCCGCCCCGATGGCGCCGGCATAGAACTGGCCCTCGGCCCCGATATTCCAGATGCCGATGCGCCCGGTGACGGTGACGGCGGCGCCGGTCAGCACCAGCGGGGTCATGAACAGGGCCAGGTCCTCCAGCCCGAAGCGCGACCCCACGGTGGAGCGCACCACCAGGTCGGCCAGCAGACGCGGGTCGCGCCCCGACAGGGCCAGGAACAGGGTGGTGACCAGCAGCGCGGCGACGACCGCGCCCGCGCGCCAGGCCAGCAGGCGCCCGGGCGCCACGGTGGGCAGGCGTTGCAGCTTGCCGGCCATCAGGCGGTTCCTCCCTTTGGTGCGGAATCCGGCCGGCCCGCGCGGCCGCCCATCAGCAGCCCCAGCGTTTCCATGTCCGCCGTCGCGGCGTCGATGGTCGCCATCAGGCGGCCGTGGAACAGCACGCCGATGCGGTCGGCCACGTTCAGCAGTTCCTCCAGATCCTCGGACACCAGCACGATGGCCACCCCCTGGTCGCGCAGGTCGGTCAGGTAGCGCAGCACGGTCGCGATCGCCCCGATATCCAGGCCCCGGCTGGGATAGGCCGCCACCAGCACCCGGCGGGCGATGCGGATTTCCCGCCGGGCCACCAGGCGCTGCTGGTTGCCGCCGGACAGGTTGCGGATCGGCATGGCATAATCGGGAATGCGCACCTCCGCCGCCCCGGCCAGGTCCCGCGCCAGGGCTTCGGCGGCGCGCGGGTCGTACAGCCCGCGTCGCCCGATCGGCGGGCGGTCATATTCGCGCAGCGCCATGTTGTCGGTGATGCCCAGCGACGGTGCCAGGCCGCTGCGCAGCCGGTCCTCGGGGATATGGCCGATGCCCGCGTGGGCGAAGGCGGCGGCGTCGGCCGCGCGGACCGGTGCGCCGTCCAGCAGGATCTCGCCCGCCGTGGGCGGCAGCATGCCGGTCAGCACCTGGGTCAGTTCGCGCTGGCCGTTGCCGGCGACGCCGGCAATGCCCAGGATCTCGCCGCCATGCAGGTCCAGCGTCACGTCGCGAAGGGTCTCGATGCCACGCGCGTCGCGGCAGGTGACGCCGCGCAGGCGCAGCACCGGGGCAGGGGCGATCGCGGCGCCGCCGGGTGGGCGGGCCCGCATGTCACGGCGTACGATGTCGCGCCCGACCATGGTGGCGGCCAGTCCCGCCGGGGTGCACTCCGCTGTCGGGTACGTGCCGATCCTGCGCCCGGCGCGCAGGATGCTGATCCGGTCCGAGATGTCCATGACCTCGTCCAGCTTGTGGCTGATCAGGATGACGGCGTTGCCCTGGGCGCGGAAGGCGCGCAGCGCGCGGAACAGGTCCCGCGCCTCGGCCGGCGTCAGTACGGCGGTCGGTTCGTCCAGGATCAGCAGCCGGGCCTGGCGGGCCAGCACGCGCAGGATTTCCACCCGCTGCTGCTCGCCCGCCGACAGGTCGCCCACCCGCGCGTCGGGCCGCACGGGAACGCCGAACCGGTCCGACAGCGCGCGGGTGCGCGATTCCAGGATGGCGGCCGAGGCGCGGGCCGGCGTGTCCCGCCAGCCCAGATGGATGTTTTCCGCGACCGTGAAGGCCGGGACCAGCTTGAAATGCTGGTGAACCATGCCGATTCCCGCCCGGATCGCATCCTGCGGCGAGGCGAAATGCTGACCGTAGCCATCCAGCACGATTTCGCCCGCATCGGGTTGGTAGATGCCGGTGACGACGTTCATCAGCGTGGACTTGCCCGCGCCGTTTTCGCCCAGCAGGGCATGGATTTCGCCGGGCCGGACATCCAGGCTGACATCCTGGTTCGCGATCACGCCGGGAAAATACTTGGAAATGCCCTGCAATTGCAGGATCGGCGGTGTGCCGGGCGCGACCGGCGGCGGTCCGTCGGCAAGCAGGGAGTCAGTCAAGGCCGCTGACTCCTTCCACCGACCAGTCCCACTGATAGATCAGCGCATCGTCCATCACCGTGCCGGCCGGCACGCGCAGCCGTCCGGCGGCATCGCGGATCGGGCCGCGGAACGGGTTGTACCCCGCCATGATCCGCGCGCGCATCGCATCGGCCTGGGCGGCGACGGCGGGTGGGACGGTCCGCCCCCAGGCGTCGCGGTCCACGCCCTGGCCCAGCGTCAGGAAATGCCCCTGCGGCTGCCAGGTGCCGGCCAGGCGCGCGCGGACCTGTTCCACATAATAGGCGCGGAAATCCAGCATCACCGAGCTGATATAGGCATCGGGCCCGTACTGGCGCATGTCGGTGTTCCACATCGCCGCCTTGATGCCGCGCTGCTGCGCCACGCGCAGATATCCGGGGTCGTCCATGATGCCGCACAGGAAGTCGCAGCCATTTTCGACCAGCGCGGTGCCGGCCTGGGTGGCGGCCTGCGGGTCGAACCAGGCGTTGATCGAAATCGCCTGCAATGTCGCGGCAGGGTTGACCGAGCGCGCGCCCAGCAGCACGGCGTTGGCCCCGGCATAGACCGAGGGAATGGGAAACGACCCCACGAAGCCCAGCCGGTTCGTCCTGGTCATCAGCCCGGCGGCGATGCCGATGACGTAGCTGGCATACCAGTGGGTCAGGTAATACCAGCCCAGGTTGCCGGTGACGTTGTGCCCGTCGCATTCCATGAAGGCGACGCCGGGCGCGCGGTCCGAGACATCACGGATGAAATCACCGTAGTCCGAGGTCGCGATGACCATCTGCGCGCCCTCGGCCACGAACTGGCGGAAGATGCGCGTGGCGTCGGCGGAATAGGGAATGCTCTCGACATACACGGTCCGCAGGCGCGGGAAGGCGGCGCGCACGGCCTGCACCCCCTGGTCGTGCGCCGCCGTCCAGCCCCCGTCCGTAACCGGACCGGTATGGCCGAATGCGACCAGCGCATCGACCTCGGCGATGGGCGGCAGAAGGGGCGGGCGGGATTGCGCCAGCAGGGCCGGCGGGCGCAGCAGCCCTGTGCCCGCCGCGCCGGCCGCCAGCCCCAGGAAATGTCGTCGCAGATGGTGTCGCGTCGCCGGATGCCGCCCCCGCGGCCCGTGCGTGGTCATACCTGACCTGGAACGGTCATGTCTTCGTCTTCCCCCACTCGATGCCCGGGCCGGTCCCACCCGGCGCCGGGCGTTCCCCCGGTATGGTCGATCCCCCCCTTACTGTCCCGCCAGTTCGGCGGACCGGACACGCAGGATATCGTGCCGCGCCAGGGCCTGCCATGTGGCGTCGGGGTCGGGATCGATCCCACGGCAGGCATCTTCGACCACGATCGTTTCAAAACCAAGGGCTTTCGCGTCGATGGCGGTGAAGGCCACGCAATAATCCAGCGCCAGGCCGGCGATGAAGATTCGCGTGATCCCCAGCCCCCTCAGCCAGTCCTCCAGCCCCGTACGGGTGGTCCGGTCGTTGTCGAGGAAAGCGGAATAGCTGTCGACGTCCTGCGCGCGGCCCTTGCGGATCACCAGGCCGATCCGCGTCTGGTCCAGCGACGCCGCCAGCTCCGCGCCCGGGGTGCCGGCGACGCAATGCTGCCGCCAGGGGCCGGGCGGCCGGGCGGTGGCGAAGGATGCATGACCGTGCGGGTGCCAGTCCTGGCTGGCCGCCTGCTGGCCGAAGGGCAGGCGCGTCAGGTGGTTGATGACGGGAATGACGGCGTCCCCCTCGGGCACCGGCAGCGCGCCGCCGGGCAGGAAATCGTTCTGCAGGTCGATGACCAGAAGGGCATCATGCGCGGTCACGTGGATCACGGTCGGGCCTCCTCGCGCGGGGCGGTTTCGAGACAGGGATGGCACGATCCCGCCCGCCGGGCTATCGGAAGATAAAGGGGATGGAGAGGCATGCGCATGGCGGGGGATCGGGGCGGCGGATGGTATCCGCTGATGCTGTCGGCGGATCTGGAGCCCGGCACCGTGGCCGGCTGCATCCTGCGGGGCCGTGAACTGGCGGTCTGGCGGGACGGGGCGGGGCAGGCGCATGTCTGGGACGATCGCTGCCCGCATCGCGGCATGCGGCTGAGCCTGGGATTCGTGCGCGAGGGCACGCTGGCCTGCCTGTATCACGGCTGGCGCTTCGGGGCCGGGGGGCGCTGCGTGCATATCCCCGCCCATCCCGACCTGACGCCCGCCGCCACGATCCGTGCCGCGCCGTTGCGGGCGGTGGAACGTCACGGCCTGGTCTGGACGGCGCCGGAGGACGGCGAAAGCAGCGCCCCGCAGGACGATCCGGCGATGGACGCCGTGGAGTGGACGCCCGTGCGTTCGCTGCGCATCGACGCCCCCTGGGGGAACGTGGCGACGGCGATCGGGATGCCGGACGGATGCCGGGTGGCGGTGCTGGACCGTGACGTCGCTGGGCCCGTGCTGGCCGCGATCCTGCCGGTGGATGGCACGCGCTGCATGCTGCACCTGCTGGCGGGTGGTCCGGCCGACCGGGGCGGCGACCGGGGCCGGCTGCACGATCTGGCCGACTGGGCGCAGGATGTGTGCCGGCGGATGGAGGAAACGGCATGAGTGCGCTGGTGCTGCATGACGATGAACTGGACGAGGAGTGCTATCGGGCCCGGCTGTTCCTCTCGCTGCTGGGGCTGAAGGCACGCATTGTGGCGGTGGATGTGGTGCCGGGCGGCCTGCAGGATTCCCCGTCCTTTCGTGCCGTCAGTCCGGCGGGGCTGCTGCCTGTGCTGCGGATCGAGGGGCAGGAAATCTGCGGTGCCGGCGCGGTGCTGCTGGCGCTGGCGCACAAGCGCGGAAACTGGCTGCCGGACGACCCGGCCGCCTTCGCGCAGGTCGCGCACTGGCTGCATTTCGCGTCGGGCCCGCTGCGCCCCGCGATCGCGGCCCGGCGGGCCAGCCTGTTCGGCGGCGGCGAACCCGATGCCGCGCTACAGCGGCAGGGCGAGGCCGCGCTGCGGATCATGGAGGACCATATGGCCCATCGACGGCTGGATGGCGGGGCCTGGTTCGTGGGCGACACGCCCAGCGTGGCCGATATCGCCCTGTTCCCGTCCTTCGCCCTCAGCCGCGACTGGGGCGTGGACCACGCCTTCTACCCCGCGCTGCGGCGCTGGATGCGCGCGGTGCGGACGGTGCCGGGATTCGTCGGTATGTCCGGCATCCCCGAATATGCCTAAAAGGCTGTTTCAAAAGCCCCGCTGCCAGCGATCCGCCGTGTGTTTCCTGCGTTCCACTTCGCGCCTGTGCCCCTCGTAAAAGCAATCTCATCAGGACGACAGATTCGTCACTCCAGGTCTTGCGAATCATAACGTCCGCGTATGTCACTTTATGGCGCAAGCACCGAATATGTCCTGCACAGCCTTCTCTGGCTCGTCGGCAATCCCGAGCCTGTCAGCAGCCTCGATCTGGCGGACCTGCAGAACATTCCCGCGGCGTTTGTCGCCAAGCTTCTTCCCAGGCTCGAAAAGGCCGGCCTTCTTGAAGCTTCCGAAGGGTTGAGGGGTGGATACAGGCTGGCCAGACCCGCCGAGGACATCAGCGTGCTGGCCGTCGTCGACGCCGTTGAAGGCAGAAAGAGCCTTTTCAACTGTCAGGAAATCCGCGGACGCTGCGCCCTGTTCGACGAGCGGCCGCCACGATGGGCGACGCAGGGCGTTTGCGGCATTCACGCCGTCATGCTGCGGGCCGAGCAGGCCATGCGGCAGGAAATGGCTCGGACCTCGCTCGCCGATCTGGCCAGATCCGTTCGGGACAAGGCGCCGCTTCCGTTTCTGGGAGACGCACAATCATGGTTCGACGAACGCGTGCAGACCCGCCGCACCAGCAAGGTCAGACAACGAAGGCGGCCGGACACGCCCTGACCCGCGGCCATTCTCCTGCAACAGGACAATCGAATATGCGCAAGTTCATCGCTCTTGCCGCTATGGCAGCAAGCCTCTGGGCCTCTCCCCTCCATGCGGCGACGACGGTCACGCCCCTGCTCGTCCATGATCTGCCAGGCATCCCCGGCAAGGAAGGCGCCATGCTGACGGTCGACTATGCGCCCGGAGGTTCGGACCCGATCCACAGGCATAATGCTTCGGTATTCGTCTACGTGCTGAAGGGAAGCATCACCATGCAGGTCGAAGGTGGCGCTCCCGTCACCCTGAAGGAAGGGCAGACCTTCTTTGAAGGACCGAACGACGTTCATCTCGTAGGGCGCAATGCCAGCCAGACGGAGCCTGCCCGTTTCCTTGCGTTTTTTGTCAAGGACAAGACAGCGCCCTTCGTCTTTCCCGTACACTGACCCATGGGGAATCAGGCCATGAAAGTTCTTGTCGCCGGTGCCAGCGGAGCGCTGGGCCGTCCGCTGATGACGCGTCTGCGAAACGCAGGGCACGAGGTCTGGGGGCTGGCTCACCGCCCCGAGAGCCTCAAGGCCGTCGAGATGCTCGGTGCCCGTCCCGTGAAGGGCGATGCGCTCGACCGGTCCGGCATGTTCACACTTCTTGAGCAGATCCGTCCGGAAGCGGTGATTGACCAGCTCACCTCTCTTCCCGCCAGCCCCTTCGATTTGCCCAGGCGCCTTCCCGCCGACCGTAAGCTGCGTCTTGAAGGTGGCGGCAACCTGTTTGATGCCGCTCATGCATGCCAGGTACGGCGCTACATCCAGCAATCCTGCGGTTTCTATCTGGACGGTGACGGCGGCCTGGCGACGGAAGCATCGCCCCTGAGAATCGGTGCGCCCGGCAATATCGGAGAGAGCGCCCGTATGTATGCGGCCTTGGAAAATCGGGTCCTGGGTGCGCATTCAATGGAAGGTGTAGGGCTGCGATATGGATTTTTCTACGGACCCGGAACCTGGTACTGGCCGGATGGTGCATTCAGCACGCACCTTTCCCGGGGCGAAATCTCCCTTGTCGGCGCAGGAAGCAGCACATTTTCGTTCATTCATGTGGATGATGCCGCACAGGCTACCGTGGCGGCTTTAACGGCGGCAGCCGGGCTCTATAACGTCGTCGATAGCCAGCCAACAAAAATGGCCGAATGGTTGCCGGCCTACGCAAACTGGATCGGAGCAGAGGCGCCCTCCGATCTGGGCGAGCAAGAGGCCCTGCGCCTGATGGGCGAGGAAAGCGTCTATTACCAGAACAGCCTGACGGGTGCATGCAATCGGAAAGCCCTGGAGGTATTGGGCTTCATGCCGCGGAGACTCCCCTGGCTCGACAGGTAGATCGAAGGATATTCCCTGTCACGTCAGCAACGTATTCGACGCGATGGCATTCGACTTGCCGGGATCAATCATATTTTTAGATAGGATAAGCGTCTTTCCGGACAGGATTCAGTCGGCCTCGGCGCGCCTCGGGCGCCGCGTGACCAGGAGCTGATTGATGCGGAAGCCTTCGACGTCGACCACTTCGAACAGGAAGTTCGCGGCCTCGACGCGGTCGGCCTTGCGGGCCATGCGGCGCAGGCGGTGCATGATGAAGCCGCCGATCGTATCGAAATTGTGGCTGTCGGGCAGCGTCGCGATCCCGAGTTCGCGGATCACGTCGCCGATCGGGGCCGCGCCGTCGATCAGCCACGAATTTTCGTCGCGGCGCACGATGGCCTGTTCCTCGAACGGGTTGGCCAGCCCGTCCATCAGCGCGCCCATGATGTCCTTGAACGTGATCAGCCCGACCACCAGCCCGTATTCGTTCACGATCAGCGCGAAGCCCGCGCCGTGCGTGTCGAACTGGGCCAGCGTGTCCCACAGATTCAGCGTATCGGGCAGCGACAGCACGTCGCGCCGCATGCGCGAGATCTGGCGCGCGGCCGGCAGGACCGTGCCGGGGGTGGCGGTCGGCGCGTCCTCGACCACGGCGGCCAGCACGTCCTCGGCGCGGATCGAGCCGATGACGTTGTCCAGCCCGCCATTGCACAGCGGATAGCGCGAATAGGGCTTGGCGCGGACCTTGTCGCGCTGGCTCTCGGTGCTTTCCTGCACGTCGAGGAAGACGATTTCGTCGCGCGGGGTCATGGCCGAGGTCACGGACCGGTCCTGCAACCCCAGGACGTTCTGGATCATCTGGTGTTCCTGCTCCAGCAGGATTCCCGATGCGGTGCCGGCGGCCAGGATCGCGCGCAGGTCCTCGGGCGTGACCGGTTCCACGGCCGAGGCCGCCGGGATCCTCAGCGCGCGCAGGATGACGTCGGAGATTTTCGAGAAGATCCAGACGGCGGGAAACAGCACCCGCAGGGCGATGGCGGGGAACCAGCCGATGGCCAGCGCCACGCGGTCCGGCGCGTTCATCGCGATCCGCTTGGGCAGCAGGTCGGCGAACAGCACGAACAGGCCCGTCACCAGCAGGAAGGACGCGGTGGAGGCCACGTCCGCCGCCAGCCCCGCCGCCAGGCCGGCCGAATGCAGGATCAGCGCCAGGGGCGGGGTGATCAGTTCGCTGCTGATGACGCCGCCCAGCACGCCGACGGCGTTCAGGCAGATCTGCAGCACCGTGATGACCTGCCCGCTGTTGCGGCGCAGGCGCAGGAAATTCACCGCCCTGGTGTCCCCGGCCTCGGCCCGGGTGCGCAGCCTGACATCACGCGCGGCGGCGAACGAGATTTCCGACAGCGAGATCAGGATGCTGACGGCGATCAGCGCGATGATGGCGATCAGGCCGGCCAGAAGAATCACGACCGGCCCCCTACGCGCGCGTCACGATGCATCCCGCACGGCGCGGCAGGCCCGGACGGGGGAAGGGGACGGCTGGCCCCGGCGACAGAATATTTCATGCACCGCGCAGTCTAGCGCAAATCCAGCACCTTAGGCCAGCCGA
This sequence comes from Gluconacetobacter diazotrophicus PA1 5, assembly GCF_000021325.1. Classification (GTDB taxonomy): domain Bacteria; phylum Pseudomonadota; class Alphaproteobacteria; order Acetobacterales; family Acetobacteraceae; genus Gluconacetobacter; species Gluconacetobacter diazotrophicus. The sequence goes on from NC_011365.1 coordinate 3,457,776, forward strand.
GGCATGGCGGGAAATCGGGGATGAGAGGAACGCAGATCCCGCTGTCGGTCCGTAAACGTGGTCTGGTGGGTGAGAGTGCCGCGAAGCGGCACGTCCGGCGTGTGTCTGCGAGCACCGGAGCGGAGCGGCCTTGATGGCCGTGAGCACCGGAGCGCAGCGGACGCGCGTCGGATCGCCACCAGAGCGCGTTTACGGACCGACAGGGCCGATACCGGCCAGTTCGCGCCAGCCTTCCTCATCCAGCGTGTCGATTCCCAGTTCGGCGGCCTTGCGGGCCTTGGAGCCCGCATCGGCGCCCAGCACCACCAGATCGGTCTTCTTCGAGACGCTGTCGGTGACGCGGGCGCCCAGCCGTTCGGCGATGGCCTTGGCCTCGGGCCGGGTCATGGTCGTCAGTGTGCCGGTGAAGACGACGGTCTTGCCCGACAGATGGCCCTGGGCCGGCAGGTCCTCGTCCTCGATCGCCGTCAGCATCGCCGTCAGGTCGTCCAGGGTTTCCAGATTGTGCGCCTCCATGAAGAAGGCGGCCAGTTCGTCCGCGATGGCGCCGCCGATCCCGGTGATCGAGCCCAGCGCCAGCCGTTCGTCGGACCCGATGGTGGTGGCGCGCAGCATCTGTTCGCGCCAATGCGTGTACGATCCGTAATGCCGGGCCAGCAGGCGTGCATTGCTGGTGCCGATGCGGCGGATGCCCAGCGCGTAGATGAAGCGCGCCAGCGGGATGGTCTGGCGGGCGCGGACCGACGCGGTCAGGTTGCGGGCCGAGACCGTGCCCCAGCCCTCGCGCGTCGCGATGTCGGCCTCGTGGTCCGGCAGGCGGAAGATGTCGGCCGGGGTCTTCAGCAGCCCGTCGGCATGGAATTCGGTGATCGTGCGTTCGCCCAGCCCGTCGATGTCGAACGCGTCGCGCGAGACGAAATGGATCAGCCGTTCGACGACCTGCGCCGGGCAGGTCAGGCCGCCGGTACAGCGCCACACCACCTCGCCCGGCGGCCGCTCGGCGCGGGCGCCGCAGATCGGGCAGGTGTGGGGGAAGATGAACGCCTCGCCGCGCGGCGGGGCATCCGCGCCGGGCGGCACCACGCCCAGGATCTGCGGAATGACGTCGCCCGCGCGCTGGATCTGGACCAGGTCGCCGACGCGGACGTCCTTGCGGGCGATCTCGTCCTCGTTGTGCAACGTCGCACGGGTGACGATGACGCCGCCGACATTGACCGGTTCCAGGATCGCCACCGGGGTCAGCGCGCCCGTGCGGCCGACCTGGATGTTGATCCGGGTCAGGCGGGTGATGGCCTGTTCGGCGGGGAACTTCCACGCGATCGCCCAGCGCGGCGCCCGGCCGACGAAGCCCAGCCGGTCCTGCAGGGCCAGGTCGTCGACCTTATAGACCACGCCGTCGATATCGTATTCCAGCCCCGAGCGTTCGCGGGCGATGCGATCCATGAACGCTTCCGCCGCCTCGGCGCTTTCGACGACGCAGGACAGTGGATTGACCGTGAATCCCCACTGCCGCAGCCGCTCCAGATAATCCCAGTGGGTGTCGGCCACCCGGTCCGACGAAAACCCCTGGGCATAGGCGAACAGCGACAGCGGCCGGCGGGCGGTGATGTTGGGATCGAGCTGGCGCAGCGACCCCGCCGCCGCATTGCGCGGATTGGCGAAGGGTTTCTGTCCGGCTTCGGCCTGGGCGGCGTTGATCGACAGGAAGGCGGGCTTGGACAGGAAGACCTCGCCCCTGATTTCGATCAGCGCGGGGGCCGGGCCCTTCAGCCGCAGCGGCACGTCGCGCAGCGTGCGCAGGTTGGCGGTGACGTCCTCGCCCTCCGTCCCGTCGCCGCGCGTGGTGCCGCGCACGAAGCGGCCGTGCTCGTAGGTCAGGCTGATCGACAGGCCGTCGATCTTGGGTTCCGCGACGAAGCGCAGGGCGCGGGCCTGATCGTCGTTCAGGCCGAGGAAGCGGGCGGCGCGGGTCACGAAGGATTCGAAATCCTCGCGGCCGAACACGTTGTCCAGCGAGAGCATCGGCACCAGGTGGCGATGCCGGCCGAACGCGGCGGAGGGCGCGCCGCTGACGTGCAGCGAAGGGCTGTCCGCGCGGCGCAGATCGGGGAAGCGGGCCTCGATCGCCAGGTTGCGCTGGCGTAGCGCGTCATATTCGGCGTCGGTGACGGTGGGGGCGTCGTCCTCGTAATAGGCGCGGTCCAGGGCGCGGATCTGCTGGGCCAGACGCTCCAGTTCCACCATGGCCTGGGGTTCGGTCAGTTCGGACGGGTCCAGCCTGGCGAGATCGGGGGCGGGATCGTGTGCGCGGGACATGGCGATATTAACCTTGCAGAAGACTGTCCGCCGCCGCCCGCGCGGCCTCGGTGATCGTGTCGCCGGCCAGCATCCGGGCAATTTCCTCGCGCCGCTGTGCCGCCGACAACGGCTCGGCCCGGGTTTCGGTTCGGCCCTTGGTCACCGATTTGCTGATGCGCAGGTGCGCGTCGCCCCGGGCCGCGACCTGCGGGCTGTGGGTGACGACCAGCACCTGCACGTCATGCCCGACGCGGGCCAGCCGGTCCCCGATGGCCGAGGCGGTGGCGCCCCCCACGCCCGAATCGACCTCGTCGAACACCAGGGTCGGTACGGCGGACCGGCCGGCCAGCACGACCTTCAGCGCCAGCATCAGGCGCGACAGCTCGCCGCCCGATGCGACCTTGGCCAGCGGGCCGGGGGGCTGGCCGGGATTGGCGGCGATCTGGAACGCCGCCTGTTCGCGCCCGCGCGCGGTCCACGCTTCGGGCGGCAACGGGGGCAGCGAGACGAAGAAGCGGGCGCGTTCCAGCCGCAGCGGGCGCAGTTCGGCGGTCACTGCCTGTTCCAGGCGCCGCGCCGTCGTCTCACGCGCGGCGGACAGCCGGCCCGCCGTGTCCTCGAAGCGTGCGCGCCGGGTGCGGACCGCCTCCTGCAGGGCGCCGATCCGGGCGTTGCCGGAATCCAGCGCCGCCAGCCGGTCGGCGAAGGCCGCCAGCAGGCCCGGCAGTTCGGGCACCGACACGCCATGCTTGCGCGCGGCGGCGCGCAGGGCGAACAGCCGTTCCTCGGTCTGTTCCAGCAGGTGGGGGTCGGATTCCGCGTCGGCGGCCAGGCGCGAGAGCAGGGTTTCGGCCTCGCCCAGGGCTTCCTCGGCGCGTTCCAGGGCCGCCAGCGCGTCATGGGCCAGCCGGTCGGCGCCGCCGGCCGCCGCATCGTCCTCGCCGGCGGCGGGCAGCAGGCGCTGCAGGGTCCGGCTGGCGCCGCGCAGGGCGGCGGCGGGGCCGGTGGCGCGGCGGTCGCGCGGCGACAGTTCGGCCAGCGCCGCCGCAATGGCCTCGCCACGCCGTTCGCCCTGTTGCAGCGACTGGCGCAGGCCGGCCAGATGCGTTTCCTCGTCCTCCTGCGGGGCCAGGCTGGACAGATCCTCGACCGACTGGCGCAGCCAGTCTTCCTCGCGCGCCGCGTTTTCCATCGCGGCCTGGGCGGCGGCCAGTTCGGCCGTGGCCTCCATCCATGCGCGATAGGCGGCGGCGGTATCGGCCCGCAGGTCGGCCGGCACGCCGAAGGCATCCAGCAGGTCCAGATGCGTGGACTGGTCCGCCAGCCCCATCTGTTCGTGCTGCCCCTGGATTTCGACCAGCAGCGACGCCGCGCGGCGCAGCAGGGTCACGCCGGCCGGCTGGTCGTTGATATAGGCGCGGGACCGTCCATCCACCGTCACGATCCGGCGCAGCACCAGCGGGTCGCGCGGGTCGTCGATCAGGATACCCTGTTCGGCCAGCAGGCCGGGCAGCGGATGGCCGGGGGCGAGTTCGAAGCAGGCGGTGACGCTGGCCTGCTCGGCCCCGGCGCGGACCAGCCCCGCGCTGGCGCGCTCGCCCAATGTCAGGCCCAAACTGTCCAGCAGGATGGATTTGCCCGCCCCGGTTTCCCCCGTCAGCACCGTCAGGCCGGGCGAAAACGGCAGGTCCAGCCGTTCGATCAGGACCACGTCGCGGATCGAGAGATGAGTCAGCACAACGTCGTCCGCCCGTAAACGCGCGCTGGCGGCGATCCGAGGCGCCTTTCCTGTGCTCCGGTGCTCACGGCCCACACGGCCGCTCCGCTCCGGTGCTCGGAAACGCACGCCGGGCGCTCCACTGCGTTCCGCTCTCGCTCGTCAGCCCACGTTTCCGGGCGGACGCCTGGAACACCGTAAACGCGCGCCGGCGGCAATCCGAGGCGCGTTTCCTGAGTTCCGTTCTTGTTCACCGGCCTATGCTTCCGGACAGGCGCTTAGAAGACCGAGTGCCACATGCGCGAGAAGAAGCCGCGTCTGGCCGGCGTGGCGCCGGGCGGCGGCGGGGCATTTTTCGCGTGCGTGTCGTCAACGGGCGTGGCCGGCGTGGTGTCGGGGACCGAGCCGGGCAGCGGGGCGTGGGGGTCCAGCAGGTTCTTGCTGCGCAGCATGTTGTAGCTGAAGCGGTACCATTTGCTGCCCGGATAGTTATAGGACAGCACCGAGGCCGTGCGGCGCGCCTGGTCCGTCAGGCCCAGATCCAGATACACCTCGACCAGACGCTCCAGCGCCTCGGGCACGTGGTTGGTGGTCTGGAAATCCTGCACCACGCGCTGGTAGCGGTTGACCGCGCCTTCGTAATTCCGCTGTTCCTCGTAGAACCGGCCGACCAGCATTTCCTTGCCGGCCAGATGGTCGCGGCACAGATCGACCTTCAATTGCGCATCGCGGGCATAGGGCGATTGCGGGAAGCGGGTGATCACCTCTTCCAGCGCGTTCATGGCCTCGACCGTGCCCTGCTGGTCGCGCTGCACCTCGGCCACCTGCTCGTAATAGCACAGGGCCCGCAGGTAGAAGGCATAGGCCGCGTCGGCGCTGGTCGGGTGCAGTTCCAGGAAGCGGTCCAACTGCTGCACCGCGTCGGCGTATTTGTCCTGCAGGTAGTTCGCGTAGCCTTCCATGAGCTGCGCGTTCGCGACATAGCCGGAATAGGGATAATTCTGCTGCAGGACCTCGAATTCCGCGGCGGCCAGGGCATAGCGCTGGTCGCGCAGGGCGTCGATGCCGTTATTGTAGAGCGTTTCGACAGGCGGGACATGGGATTCCATGTCGTTGATCGCCTTCTTGTCGCCGCCGCAGGCCGCCACCGACAGGATCAGGGCCAGTGATGCGAATCGGGCGGCACGGAGGCCGTTCGAACGGTCAGCGAAATGATATCGAATTCTGCGCAGGGACATGCCGGCTCTTCCAGTTCGGTCTGCCTTATATCATGCGGCGGGCCGTGGTGAAGGCCATGGCGTCGTTTTCAATGCAATCCGGGGTGATACGGCCCGGTAGAGCCGGCCTGGAAACGTGGTCTGGTGAGCGAGAGTGCCGCGCAGCGGCACGCCCGGCGTGTGTCTGCGAGCAGCGAAGCGGCCGTGTCGGCCGTGAGCATCGAAGCACAGCGGATGCGCGTCGGGTCGCCACCAGCGCGCGTTTACAGGCCGACTCTAGGCCGCCGCACGCAGTGCGGCCTGGGCACGCTGCGCGCGGGTGTGCATGCGCCAGGCCGCACGGTCGGCGAACAGCGCGCGCAGCAGCCGGTTGTTCAGCGCGTGGCCGGATTTGTGGCCGGTGAACAGGCCGTTGATCGCGCCGCCGGCCAGGTACAGGTCACCCACCGCGTCGATCATCTTGTGACGGACGAATTCGTCGGGCCGGCGCAGGCCGGACGGGTTCAGAACGCTGGCGCCGTCCACCACGATCGCATTGTCCAGCGAGCCGCCGCGCGCCAGGCCCGCCCGGTGCAGGGCCTCGATTTCCTGGCGCAGGGTGAAGGTCCGACAATTGGCGATTTCGGCACGGTAGCCCTGACGGTCCAGACGGGTCGCAAACGTCTGCTCGCCGATCGCGGCGGCGGGGAAGTCGATGGACAGGGTCAGCGACAACCCGCCCTCGCGGCCCGGGCGCAGTTCGGCGAAGGCGTCACCCTCGGTCACGCGAACGGGGCGCAGGACGTCGATCGCGGTGCGCGGGGCGGCCTGTTCCGCCAGGCCCGCGCAATCCAGCAGGAAGATGAAATCGGCCGCCGAGCCGTCGAAGACCGGGATTTCCGGCCCGTCGACATCGATCAGCACATTGTCGACGCCGCTTCCCGACAGGGCGGACATCAGATGTTCGATGGTGGCGATGCGCAGCGCGGGGTCCGTGGCATCGCCGATGACGGTGCTCAGCCGCGTATCGACGACATGGTCGAACCGGGCCGGAATGGTGCGGTCGTCCAGGTCGGTGCGCCGGAAGACGATGCCGGTATTTTCCGCCGCCGGATGCAGCGTCAGGCGAATGCGCCGCCCGGTATGCAGCCCGACGCCGATGGAGGAAATGGAATTGCCCAGCGTATGCTGCCGCGCCGTGCGTACCGCCGCGCGCGCGGGGGCGGGGCTGCCGGACGAGGTGGCACCCGAGGGGGCGCTGCCAGAAGATACACCGACAGAGGACACAGTATCATGCCCCGGAATTGCCAGCATACCGTCCATCGCGTGTCCCTCGCGTTGTTCTTTATTCAGTCGCTAAAAGAACGACAGCCTAATTTGTAGCGTCGGGGTGGTGGACAGGCGAGTCAATGTTTGTTGCCGACTGTTACGGGTTAAGAACCTGAAACAAAATGAAAAAAAGCCACGATGCCTGGGGCATCGTGGCGGATCGCCATCAGGACCGGCGCCGGCTGCTGCTGTCAGGACTGGCGGCGCAGGAAGGCCGGGATGTCCAGACCGACCTCGTCGGCCGTGGCCTGGCGGACGGTGGCGGTGGGCTCCTGTTCCGGCAGCACGGGCTCGGCACGCTGGGGGGCCGGCGCGGGGGCGGCCCCGCGGCGCAGCACGCCGGTGACGATGTTGAACAGGCTGTTGCCCCGCTGGCCGGCCGGCGATGCGTCCTGCGGGCGCGGCGGTTCCGAGAACAGCGGCGAGCGGGGCGAGGGCCGGGCGCCCGGCGCCACGTGCTGCGGCGTGGAATGGGGCGACGGCGCGGGCACGGGCCCGGTGTTCATGAAGTTCGGGGTGGGGTGGCGCGGGGCGGGCTGCCCCCCGGCATGGGCCGCTGCCGGATCGGGCGCCACGGCTTCCTGCACCGGGGCGCGGTCCGTTGCCGCGTCCGGTTGGGGGGCGGCTTCGGCCTGCACCGGTTCGGCAACGCGGACCGGCGGGGTGTCGATGCCGGTGGCGACGACCGACACCCGGATGCGCCCGTTCAGCGATTCGTCGATCGCCGAGCCGAAGATGATGTTCGCGTCGTCGGCCACTTCCTCGCGGATGCGGTTGGCGGCCTGATCGACTTCGTACAGCGTCATGTCCTCGCCGCCGGTGATGTTGATCAGCAGGCCGCGCGCGCCGGCCATCGACGTGTCTTCCAGCAGCGGGTTGGAAATCGCGTCCTCGGCCGCGGAAATGGCGCGGTTGTCGCCATCGGCCTCGCCGGTGCCCATCATCGCCTTGCCCATTTCGGCCATGACGGTGCGGATGTCGGCGAAATCCAGGTTGACCAGGCCCGGCGCCATCATCAGGTCGGTCACGCCGCGTACGCCCATGTACAGGACGTTGTCGGCCATCTTGAACGCGTCCTTCCAGCTCGTCCGCTCGGTGGCCAGGCGGAACAGGTTCTGGTTGGGGATGACGATCAGCGTATCGACGTACTGCTGCAGTTCCGCGATGCCGGCATCGGCGGATTTCGACCGGCGCGCGCCCTCGAAGGTAAACGGCTTGGTGACGACGCCCACGGTCAGGATGCCGCGTTCGCGCGCCATGCGCGCGATCACCGGCGCCGCCCCCGTGCCCGTGCCGCCGCCCATGCCGGCGGTGATGAACACCATGTGCGCGCCGTCCATGTGGCGGGCCAGCTCATCGGCCGCTTCCTCGGCCGCCGCGCGCCCGATCTCGGGCTTGGCGCCCGCGCCCAGGCCCTGCGTCAGGTGCGGGCCAAGCTGGACGCGGCGGTCGGCCTTGCTGTGCGACAATTGTTGCGCGTCGGTATTCGCGACGACGAATTCCACGCCCTGCAACTGGGACTGGATCATGTTGTCGACCGCGTTCGTGCCGCCCCCGCCCACGCCGATCACGGTGATCCGCGGCGTGAAGTCGGAATGAAGCTGCTGCGGAATGCTGAGGTTGAGGGTCATGGGCGTCTCCCGGGACGAGTCGTAATGATATGCGTACCGATTCGCGTATGGGTTTTCAGGGGTTATTCTGAATCAATTCATTACACCCTGTCGCGTATGAATTCCACGAGGCGACGGAGGAATCCGGCCGGTCTGGGCTCGGAAAGATCCAGATCGCCCAGCGCGCCGCTGCCCCCGGCCGCCCACGCCAGCAATCCGGCGGACGTGGCGAAGGACGGCCAGGCCGCCGCGTCGTCCGGCAGGCCGCGAATGCCCGTGGGGCGGCCCAGCCGGACCTGGCGGTTGAGGATGCGCGCGGCCATGTTGCCCACGCCATCCAGCAGCGATGCCCCGCCCGTCAGCACGACCCGCCCGTCGGCGGCGCGGCCCACCCCGGCCGATTCCAGCCTGTCACGCACCATTTCCAGCGTTTCCTCGATTCGTGGCCGGATGATCGAGACCACCTTGGAGCGGGAAATATTGACGAATTGATGGTGATCGTCGCCGATCAGCTGCACGGGCAGCAGGTCCATGTCGTCGTCGGCCGACAGTTCCGCCGAGCCGTACATGGTCTTCAGCCATTCGGCGCTGTCGATCGGCGTGGACAGCACGTGGGCGATGTCGCGCGTGACATGCATGCCGCCCACCGGCAGGCAGGCGGTGTGCAGAAGCTGGCCCTCGCCGAACACGGCGATCGAGGTCGTGCCGCCGCCCATGTCCACCACGGTGACGCCCAGTTCGCGCTCGTTTTCGTCCAGCACCGACAGGCCCGACGCCAGCGGGGCCGAGACCAGTTCGCTGATCTTCAGTTCCGCGCGCGTCAGCACGGTTTCCAGGTTGCGCAGCGCGGTGGTCGAGGCATCGATGACATGCAGGCGCGACGTCAGCTGGTCGCACAGATGCCCGCGCGGATCGGCCACGCCCGCCGTTTCGTCCACCGCGAAATCCAGCGGCAGCGTGTGGATGGTCGACCGGCCCTCGGACATCGCGCGCATCCGGCCCTCGGTCACCACGCGGCGGACGTCGGAATCCGTGATCTCGCGCCCGCCCACGGGCCAGCGGACGTTGAACAGGCGGCTTTCGGGGTGGCCGCAGGACAGGTTGACATAGACCGTGTCCAGCCGGCGTTCGGCCGCGTCCTCGGCCTGGCCCACGGCGGCGCGGATCGCGGCCTCGGCCTCGTGCAGGTTCACGATGCCGCCGGATTTCACGCCATGCGACCGGCGCCAGCCATGGCCCAGCACCCGCAGCGTGCCGTCGGGTTCGCCCCGCCCGATCAGGCACATGATCTTGGTCGAGCCGATATCCAGCACGCCGAACGTTCCGGGCCGCCAGGCGCGCGGCGGCGCGGGCGCGTCGGGCGGCGGCAGCGCGATGACGCGTCCGCCGGTCACGGACGGGGCGGCGGGCGTGGCGCGCCGCCGGGCGCGGCGGCGGCGGGCCGGCCGGTCGGGGGGCGCGTCTTCGTCCTGTGGGGTCACGACCAGGTCGTTCATGCGCGGTTCCGTTGGGCGGGCTCGCCGCCCATCGGCGGCAGGTTGGGGACGGGGGGCGGAAGCGGTGCGGACGCCGGAAGCGACGTGCGGGGCCGGACCGGTGCAGGTGCCGGCGCCGGCACGGGGGCGGCCAGGGGCGCGGACATGGCGGACGCCGCCGGCCGGGACTCGCCATGGCTGGTCGCCGGGCCGGCCGGGTTCGGCCGGTGCGCGGCCGGGTGCGGGGCGGGTGGCGTGCCGGCGTCGGCGCCCGGCGGGCCTGCGTTCGGCGCCTTGCCATCCTGTGCCGCCCCGTTCGGCGCGACGGGGTCGGCGGCCGTCGGCGGCGGTTGCTGGACCACCAGCCGGTCGGGCAGGCGCAGGTCGATGCTGATCACGGGGCGGTCCAGCAGCTTCATGCTGTCCTGCAGTTCGGCCAGCCGCTTCAGTGCCGGAATTTCCTCGCCCTCGGGCAGCAGGACGGTTGTGCCGTCATGCAGCAGCAGGTTCCACCGCCGCTGGCCCACGCGCACGGCGGCGGCCATGTGGGCCAGCACCACCGGCTGGCCGGCCAGCATGTCCATCAGCGGGGCGGCGGCAAGGTTGGCGTCCGGCCCAACCACCAGGGGCAGTTGCAGGAAGGCCTGGGCGTCCTTGCCGCTCAGGCCCGCCTGTCCGGGGCCCTGGTCCTGGACCGGGTTGCCGGCGCGGTCGATCAGCATGAAGCGGCCCTGGTTCTGCCAGACCGCGAAGGGACGGCGTTCGGTCAGGCGCACCACGATGGTGCCCGGCAGGTGGCGTTCGACCACCGAATGGTCCACGAAGGGCAGCGCGTCGATCCGCTGGCGGGCGGCTTCGACCGAAAAGCCCAGCACCGGGTCGCCGATGCGCACGCCCAGGGCATCGCGCAGCGCGGCCTCGTCGGTCAGCGTGCGGCCGCTGACCTGGATGTCGGTCACGCGCAGCGGCAGCAGGCTGACCAGGCGGGCGCGGATCGGCGCGAACCGTTCCTCGGACCGCATGTCGCGCAGCACGGCCGCGCCCCCGGCGATTACAATCAGGAAGACGAGGGCAAGCGCGACCGGCCGCGCCATGCGGCGTTGCCGCCGCATGAAGATCGACAGCCGTGACGGCCGGTCGCTTCGATTGTCCCGCGTCCGTCGCATCTAGGTCCGGCACGCCGCGTGTTCGACCATCCACCGGCACAGCGCGCCATAGGGGATGCCGCAGGCCCCCGCCTGTTCGGGCAGCAGCGAGGTCGGGGTCATGCCGGGCTGGGTATTGACCTCCAGGATCACCAGTCGCCCCGGCCCGTCGCCGCACTGCGTGTCGTCGTAACGGAAATCGGTGCGCGACGCGCCGGCGCAGCCCAGCGCGCGGTGGGCGGCCACCGCCAGGTCCAGCGCCTGGGCGAACGCGTCCGGGTGGATACGCGCGGGCAGGATGTGCCGCGATCCGCCATTCTGGTACTTGGCGGCGTAGTCGTAGAATTCATGCCCGGCATCGGGATTGGGGGTGATGTCGGTCACGGTCAGGGCGCGGTCGCCCATTACCCCCACCGTCAGTTCGCGCCCGGGGATGAATTCCTCGACCAGCGCCAGGGGGCCGTAGGTCCATGCGTCGGCGATCGCGGCGCGGCGGTTGGTGCCCGGCCGTACGATCTCGACACCCACCGACGATCCTTCGTTCAGCGGCTTGATGACATAGGGGGCGGGCAGCGGGTCGGCGGCGGGAAAGTCGGCGATGGCGATGACCCCGCCCTGCGCCACCGGCAGGCCCGCGGCGCGGAAGGCCGAGCGGGCCGCCGCCTTGTCCATCGCCATGGCCGACGCGCGGACGCCGGAATGGGTGTAGGGGATGTTCATCCAGTCCAGCACGCCCTGGATTGACCCGTCCTCGCCGAAGCGGCCGTGCAGGGCGTTGAACACCACGTCGGGCCGGTGCGCCGTCAGGTCCGCGACGATGGCGCCGAGGTCCGGCCCGGCATCCAGCACGCGGACGTCGAATCCTTCCTCGCGCAGGGCGGCGCTGATGCCGGCGCCGCTGGACAGGCTGACGGTGCGCTCGGCGGACAGGCCGCCGGTCAGCACCGTGATGGTGCGCGGACGGGTCATGACGGTTCTCCTGCCCCAATGGCTGTCTCGGTCGGGGATGGGGTGGCGGGACGGCCGATCCGCTTGATTTCCCACTCCAGCGTGACGCCGGTATGGACGCGCACCCGCTTGCGCACGCTCTCGCCCAGGCGTTCCAGGGCGGCGGCGGTGGCGTCGCCGGTGTTCAGGATGAAATTGCAGTGCTTCGTGCTGACCTGTGCGCCGTCCATGGTCAGGCCCCGGCAGCCGGCGCTGTCGATCAGTTCCCACGCCTTGCGGTCCGTCACCGACGGGTCGGGGTTGCGGAAGGTCGATCCGCCGGTGCGGGCCCGCGTGGGCTGCGACTCCTCGCGCGACTGGCGGATGGCCGCGATGGCCTGGCGGATGTCGGCGGGGGCCGCGGGCGCGGCGCGCAGGCGCGCGCGCACCACCACCGCGCCAGCCGGCAGCGCCGACCGGCGATAGCCGAACCCCAGCGCCGGCCCGGACAGGCGCACGCTGTTGCCGTCGCGGGTGATGATGTCGGCCCAGTCCAGCACCGTCGCGACGTCGGACCCGTGGGCGCCCGCGTTCATGGCGACCGCGCCGCCGATCGAACCGGGAATGCCGGCCAGGAATTCCAGCCCCTTCAGCCCCGCCTCGGCCGCGCGTTCGGCCACGACCATGTCCAGGCAGGCCGCGCCGACCACCAGCCCGTCCGGTTCCGCCACGATGTCGGCAAAGCCGCCGCCCAGCCGGATCACCACCCCGTCGATCCCGCCGTCGCGGATGATCACGTTCGAGCACGCGCCCAGCACCGTGACCGGCACGTCCGGCGGCAGGCGGTGCAGCGCGTCCGCCAGGTCCTGCGTATCGGCCGGCTGCAGCAGGATTTCCGCCGGGCCGCCGACGCGGAACCAGGTGCGCGGGCCCAGCGGCGCACCCTGGGTCAGCCGTCCGCGCAGGCCGGCCAGCATTGCGCGTACCTCGGCGGTCCAGGATGCATCCGAAGGGGCGGGGGGCGTGGTCATGCCGCGCATTCGCCCTTTCGCGCCGCGGCCGGGTTCTGCAACGCCGCCAGTTGGCCGGGCAGGGCCTGCGCCCAGTTGGTGATGCTGCCGGCCCCCAGGCAGACGACGAAGTCGCCGGGGCGGGCGATGGCGTGGACCATTTCCGCCAGGTGTTCCGGGTCGGGCAGCGGCACCACCGAACGGTGGCCGCGCTCGCGCAGGCCCTCGACCAGCGCGTCGCGGTCCACACCCGGGATCGGGGCCTCGCCCGCGGCATAGACGTCGGCCACGATGACGGTGCCGGCATCGTTCATGCAGGTGCAGAATTCGCCGAACAGCGTCTGCAGCCGGGAATAGCGGTGCGGCTGGACCACGGCGATGACGTCGCGCGCGCCGGCCTGGCGCGCGGCCTTCAGCACGGCGGCGATTTCCACCGGGTGGTGGCCGTAATCGTCGATCACGGTGATGCCGCCGGTCTCGCCGGTGCGGGTGAAGCGGCGCTTGACCCCACGGAATCCCGCGAAGGCCGAGCGCAGGGTGGCGTCGTCGATATCCATCTCGACCCCGACGGCGATCGCGGCCAGCGCGTTCTGCACGTTGTGGTGGCCCAGCATCGGCAGGCGGAACGGACCGGCGCGGCGCGTGCGGTTGCGGTTGCGGTTGGTCACCACGACCTCGAACGTCGCGCCCAGCTTGTCGGTGATGACCTTCTCGGCCCGGATGTCGGCCTGGGGCGAAAAGCCATAGGTCACGATCCGGTGGTCCGACAGGCGCGGGATCATCTGCTGCACCGCCGGATGGTCGATGCACAGCACCGCGAAGCCGTAGAACGGAATGTTGGAGACGAACTGGTCGTACGCCGCCTGCATCGCCTCGGCGGTGCCCCAATGGTCCAGATGCTCGGGGTCCATGTTGGTCACGACGGTGATGACCGAGGGCAGGCGCAGGAACGATCCGTCGGATTCGTCGGCCTCGACCACCATCCAGTCGCCCGATCCCATGCGGGTGTTGGTGCCGTAGGCCTCGATGATGCCGCCATTGATGACCGTGGGGTCCAGGCGCGCCGCTTCCAGCACCGCCGCGATCAGGCTGGTGGTCGTGGTCTTGCCGTGCGTGCCGCCGACCGCGACGGCCCAGCGCAGGCGCATCAGCTCGGCCAGCATCTCGGCCCGCCGGACGACGGGGATCAGCCGCGCGCGGGCGGCCACCACTTCCGGATTGTCGCGGCGGACGGCGGTCGATGTCACCACGACCTGCGCCGCGCCCAGGTTGGCGGCGTCATGGCCGATCGCCACCGTGATGCCGGCGGCGCGCAGGCGCTGCACGTTCGCGTTCTCGGCGATGTCCGAACCCTGCACGGCATAGCCCAGCATGTGCAGCACCTCGGCAATGCCGGACATGCCGATGCCGCCGATCCCGACGAAGTGGATGGTGCCGATGGATAGGGGCAGGGCTCTCATGCGTGGGTCTCCGTCTTCGCGGCTGTCGGATAGGCGGGGCGGGGGGGCGGACGCAAGCGTCCTTCGATCGTATCGGTGATCAGGTCGGCGAACAGGCTTGCGGCGTCGGGTCGGGCCAGGCCCTGGGCGGCGCGCGCAGCCCCGGTCAGGCGTGCCGGGTCGGATAGCAGGGAGTCCAGCAATCCGGCCAGGGCAGGGGGTGTGAAATCGGGCTGGCGGATCATCCAGGCGGCACCGGATTCGACCAGGGCGGCGGCGTTGGCCCCCTGTTCGTCGCTGGCCGCGATCGGCAGCGGCACTAGGATCGCGGGCCGGCCGGCATCGGTCAGTTCCGCCACCGACGACCCGCCCGCGCGGCCGATCACCAGATGGGCACCCCCCAGCAGTTCCGCGACGTTCGAGAAGAAGGGCGAGATCTCGGCGGCAATCCCAAGCGTGGCATAGGCCTGGCGGACGCGTTCGACATCTTCGGCCCGCGCCTGCTGGGTCACGTGCAGGCGCGCGCGCAGGCTTTCGGGCAGGCGGGCGATGGCGTCGGGCACCACGTCGCTGAACACGCGCGCGCCCAGCGACCCGCCCCAGACCAGCAGGCGGATGGTGTCCACGGGCGGCTGGTAGGCGGTGCCGTACAGCGCCGCGATCTCGTCGCGCACCGGCATGCCGGTCAGCACCGTCCGCGCCCCCGCCGGCAGGCGGGCGACCTGGGCGAACGAGGTGGCGATGCCGTCGGCGAAGCGCGCCAGCATCGCATTGGCCTGCCCCAGCACGGCATTGCCTTCATGGATGAAGATCAGCGGGCGCTTGTGACCCAGCGACCGGGCCCCCAGCAGCGGCGGGACGGAGGGATAGCCGCCGAACCCCACCACCGCCACGGCATCCAGCCGGCGCAGGATGGTGCGCGCCTGCGCCGTGCCGCGCGCCAGCGCCAGGGCGGCGCGGGCGCGGTGCGACAGGCCATGCCCGGCGATGCCCGCGCCCGGCAGGACGAATTGCGCGCCATCCGCGAAGACGCCATGCAGGCGCGTACCGGCCCGGCGGTCGGTCATCAGCGCGATGGCGTGCCCCCGCGCGGCCAGCACGCGGGCCAGCGCCTCGGCGGGGATGAAATGGCCGCCGGTGCCCCCGGCGGCGATGACGATGGGGCGGTTCAGGGTCGTGGTGGTGTCCTGGTTCGTGCTCATGCCGCGGCCCTCCGCGACCGGAAGGCGGCGTGGCCGCGCGGGATGCGGCTTTCGCCCACCCGGTGGCGCGTCAGGGCCAGGACCATGCCGATGGTCAGCGCCACCGACATCGCCGACGACCCGCCATAGGAAATGAACGGCAGCGTCATGCCCTTGGTCGGGATCAAATGCAGGGTGGACCCCATGTTGACGAAGGCCTGCAGGCCGAAGCCGGTGATCAGCCCCGTGCTGGCGACGACGATGAACGGGTCGTCCTCGCGCAGCAGCTTCAGCAAGGTCCGCACCACGATCACGCAGAACACGCCGATGATGAACAGGCAGACCAGCATGCCGAATTCCTCGCCCGCGACGGCGAAGACGAAATCGGCGTGGGCGTCGGGCAGCAGGTCCTTGACCCGTCCCTCGCCGGGACCACGGCCCATCAGCCCGCCATTGCCGAAGGCGCGCAGGGCGGTGTCGATCTGGTAATGGTCGCCGACATTGGGGTGCAGGAAGCGTTCCACGCGCGAGCGCACGTGCGGGAACGCCACATAGGCGCCCAGGAAGGCCGCGATCATGCAGCCGACCCCGGCGCCGACGAAGAAGATGTTCAGCCCGTCGATGAACAGTTGCGTCATGAAGACGGTGGTGATCACGCTGAGCATGCCGATATCCGGCTGCGATTTCAGCAGCACGAGGATGACCGCGAACAGGCCCAGCGCGATCGGCATGCCCGGGAACAGGCGCCGCGCCCGCCGTTCGGTCAGCAGCCACGCCGTCACGACCGCGAAGCAGGGCTTGAGGAATTCCGACGGCTGGACCGACATCAGCGGCAGCGCGATCCAGCGCCGCGCGCCCTTGATTTCCACGCCATGGACCAGCGTCAGCGCGGTGGCGCCCATGGCCAGCACGAACCCCACCGCCGCCAGTCGCTTCACCCCCCGGGGCGAGAGCAGCGAGGCGCCCGTGACGATCAGCCCCGCCAGCGACAGGAAGATTACCTGCTTCAGGATGAACATGTCGCGCGATGCGCCGATGCGCGTGGCGACGGCGGGGCTGGCCGCCAGCATCAGCACATAGCCGAAGCCGATCAGTACGCCGACGCAGGACAGCGTCACCCGGTCGACATTGCGCCACCAGCGCGCAAGGTAGGATGCATCGACGCGTGAGATCCCGGCCATCAGTCCGTCCCCAATGTGGGCGCCAGCAGGCGGACCAGGTCCGCGAAGTGCCGGCCGCGATGTTCGAAGCTGGCGTACTGATCAAAGCTGGCGCAGGCGGGGGACAGCAGCACCACCGGCACGCCGTCCCGCCGCGCCAGGGCGAGGGCGGCGGGCACCGCCGCGTCCATCGTGCCCGACAGCGTGAAGGCAACGCCGTGCGCGGCCAGGGTTTCGGCCAGCGCCGGCGCGTCCTGCCCGATCAGGAAAGCATGGGCCACGCGCGGGAAGAACGGCGCCAGGTCCGCGATTCCGCCGGCCTTGGCCACACCGCCCGCGATCCACACCAGCCGGTCGTAGCAGCCCAGCGCCCGCGATGCGGCATCGGCGTTCGTCGCCTTGCTGTCGTCGATGAAGCGCACGCCGTCGACGGTGCCGACCGGCTTCTGCCGGTGGGCCAGGCCCGGGAAGGTCCGCAGCGCGCCGGCGATCGTGGCGCGCGGCACGCCCAGCGCCAGGGCCATCGCCGCCGCCGCCGCCGCGTTTTCGGCATTGTGCGCGCCGGGCAGGGATGGGGCATCGGCCAGGGTGGCGATCGGCCCGTCCGCGTCGCGCAGCACACCCCCGGCGCCGGTCAGGCCGGCGTCGGCACGGGTGCCGGATATGGTGACGACCCGGATGCCGCGCGCCGCCAGGTCGCGGGCCAGCGCCGCGTCGTCCGGGGCGTCGTACTGGCCCAGCACGGCCAGGTCGCCCGGTCCCTGGCGGTCGAAGACGTGCTGCTTGGCCCGTCGATAGCCTGCCATGTCGCCATGGCGGTCCAGGTGGTCGGGCGTCAGGTTCAGCAGGCACGCGGCGTCGAAGCGCAGGTCCCGCAGCCGTTCCAGCATGTAGGACGACATTTCCAGCACATAGACGCCCGTGTCGGGCAGCAGCGGCAGCGCCAGCGCCGCCGGGCCCAGGTTCCCGCCCGCCGCGACCGGCAGGCCGGCGGTGTGGAGCATGTGGGCCAGCAGGGTGGTGGTGGTCGATTTGCCGTTGGTTCCGGTGATGCCGGCGAAGCGCGCGCGCGACCCGGACCGGCGCACCGCCTGGAACAGCAGGTTGGCATCCGACAGGATGGGAACGCCCGCCGCGTGCGCCATCCGGGCGACAGGATGCGGGTGGGGCAGGATGTGCGGAATGCCGGGCGAGAGCACCAGCGCGTCGAACCCCGCCAGCGTGTCGAACGGCGCGATGGCGACGCCCGGCACGTCCGCGACCGCCGCACGAGCGGCGTCGCCGTCATCCCAGGCCTGCACGTCCGCCCCCATCGCGGCCAGCGCGCGGACGGCGGGGGCGCCGTTGCGCCCCAGCCCCAGCACCGCGTAGCGGCTGCCGGCCAACAGGCCGGGGGGGAACAGGCCCGGGCCGCTCATCGCAGCTTCAGCGTGGCCAGGCCACACAGTCCCAGGACGATGGACACGATCCAGAAGCGGATGACGATCTTGGGCTCCTGCCAGCCTTTCTTTTCGAAATGATGGTGCAGCGGCGCCATCAGGAACACCCGCCGCCCGGTGCGGCGGAACCAGAAGACCTGGATGATCACGGACAGGGTTTCGACCACGAACAGGCCGCCGACGATGCACAGCACCAGTTCATGCTTCACCGCGACGGCGATCGCGCCCAGCGCGCCGCCCAGCGACAGCGACCCGGTATCGCCCATGAACACCGCCGCCGGCGGGGCGTTGAACCACAGGAAGCCCAGCCCCGCGCCGACCAGGGCCGAACAGAATACGCACAGCTCGCCCGTGCCCGGCACCGCGTGCAGTTGCAGGTAGTCGGCGAAGACGTGGTTGCCGACCAGATACGAGATCAGCCCGAAGACCAGCGCCGCGATGATGACCGGCACGATCGCCAGCCCGTCCAGCCCGTCGGTGAAATTGACGGCGTTGCCGAAGCCGGTGATCGTGATCATGGCAAACAGCGGGAAGGCGAAGCCCAGCGGCAGCAGCCATTCCTTGAGGAACGGAAAGGCCAGGTGATTGGCCAGGTCCGCCGGCATCAGGCTCTGCATCCAGTAGCCGCCGACCAGCGACGCCGCGAATTCGCAGCCCAGGCGCATGCGCTTGGACACGCCGGCGGTGTTGCGCCGCGACAGCTTCAGGTAATCGTCGGCGAACCCCACCGCGCCGAAGCTCAGCGTGGTCAGCAGCACGGCCCAGACATACCCGTCGGTCAGGTCCGCCCACAGCAGCGTTGAACCGAACAGGGCCGCCAGGATCAGCACGCCGCCCATGGTGGGAGTGCCGGCCTTTTCCAGGATGTGGCGTTCCGGGCCCAGGGCGCGGATCGGCTGACCCTCGCGCTGGATGCGGCGCAGTTGCGCGATCAGCGGGTTGCCCAGCAGCAGCGAGATCGCCAGCGCCGTGAGGCACGCCGCCCCGGCGCGGAAGGTGATGTAGCGGAACAGGTTCAGGACGGTGACGTGTGCCGCCCCGTGATGCTGGATCAGGTCGTAGAGCATCAGGCCGCACCCGCCTTGGAGGGTGCCGTCGCGGGCGCGGTCAGCACCGCGACGACATCGCGCATGCGGCTGCCGAAGCTGCCCTTGACCAGGATCACGTCGTCCTGGGCCACGGCATCGCGCACCAGCGGCGCCAGGCTGGCGGCGTCCGGCGCCCATGCGCCGCGTCGGGAGGGGGGAAGCAGGTCGAACAGATATTTCATATCGGGGCCGGAGCAGAAGACGAGGTCCGCATGCGCCAGCACGGCGGACAGGAGGGATTCATGTTCGGCGCGCGCGAAGGCGCCGAGTTCGCGGATATCGCCCAGCACGGCCATGCGCCGTGTCGCGGGCAGCAGCCCCAGCACCGCCAGGGACGAGCGGACGGACAGGACCGAGGCGTTGTAGCTTTCATCCAGCAGGGCGGCGCGGCCGCCCAGGATCGGCTTCAGCGCGCCGCGCCCGGCGCCGGGCCGGAAATCCGCCAGCGCCGTGGCGGCGGTCGCGATGTCGGCGCCCAGGGCGGCCACCGCCGCCAGCGCCGTGGCGGCGTTGCGGACCAGGTGGCGGCCCGGGGCGTTCAGGCGTACGGGGACGGACCGTCCGTCGATGGTGACGGTGAAGCTGCTGCCCTCGGCATCCAGCGCCACGTCCGACACGGCCACCGTGCTGTCGGTCCGTTCGCCGGCCCGCCACAATGTGGCCCGTGCCCGCGCCGCCTGTTCGGCGAAGATCGGCTGGCCCGTGGCGTCATCGGGGACAATGGCGATGCCGGCGGGCGGCAGGGTCGCGATCAGGTCGGATTTTTCCCTCGCGATGGCCTCCAGGCTGCCCATATGGCCCAGATGGGCGCCGGCGATGGTGGTGACGAGGGCGACAAGCGGCCGGACCATCACCGCCAGCGGCGCGATTTCTCCGGGGTGGTTCATGCCCACCTCGCAGACGCAGAAGGCGGCATCCATCGGCAGGCGGGCCAGCGTCAGCGGTACGCCCCAATGGTTGTTGTAGGACGCGGCGGCGCAATGGGTCGGCCCGATCGCGCCCAGCGCCAGGCGCAGCATCTCCTTGGTCGTGGTCTTGCCCACGCTGCCGGTGACGGCGACCATCCGGCCGGTGAAGCGGGTGCGGGCATAGCGCCCCAGCGCGTTCAGCGCCGCCATCGTGTCGGGCACGCGCAGCAGGCGCGGATCGTCGGAATCGGTGCCCAGGACAGTCGGGTCATGGATCATGGCGGCGGCGGCGCCCTGGTCCAGGGCCGCGCGGACGTGGGCATGGCCATCGCTGTTTTCGCCCGCCAGCGCGATGAACAGGTCGCCCGGGGCCAGCGTGCGGGTGTCGATCGACACCCCGGTGACTGCAACCGGCGCCTGCCCCGTGAACGTGCCGCCGGTCGCGTCCTGCAGTGCCGCGCGGGTCCACAGAACCGTCATGCCCGCACCCCGGCCAGGTCGCGAATGACCGATGCGTCATCGAAGGGCAGCGTCGCGGTGCCGATGGTCTGGCCCTGTTCGTGGCCCTTGCCGGCCACCACCAGCACGTCGCCGGCCCGCAGCATCGACAGGCCCTCGGCGATCGCCCGCGCGCGATCGCCGATTTCGATCGCGCCCGGCGCGCCGGCCAGGACCTCGCCCCGGATGAAGGCGGGGTCCTCGGTGCGGGGGTTGTCGTCGGTGACGATGGCGATGTCGGCGCGGCGGGTCGCTTCCTGCCCCATCAGCGGGCGCTTGCCGCGATCGCGGTCGCCGCCGGCGCCGAACACGGCGATCAGCCGGCCCGAGGCGTGCGGGCGCAGCGCGTCCAGCAGGCGGGCCAGCGCGTCCGGGGTATGGGCGTAATCGACATAGGCCGCCGCCCCGTTGGGCAGCAGCGCCGCGCGCTCCATCCGTCCGCGCACGCCGCGCAGCGCAGGCAGCAGGTCGATCGCCCGGGCCAGCCCGTCGGCGCCCGGCGCGGCCAGCGCCGCCGCCAGCAGCGCATTGTCGGCCTGGAAGCGGCCGGGCAGTGCCAGGACGATGTCGCGCGCAACCCCGCCCGACGCGATCCGCAGATGCTGGCCCTCGGGCAGCGGGGTGCTGCCCAGCAGGCGGATCGCATCTCCCGCTTCGCCGACCAGGCGCAGGTCCAGTCCCCGCCGCGCGGCAATATCGCGTAGCGCGTCCAGCGTCGCGGTGTCCATGTCCGCATTCGCCGCCATCAGCCCGTCCGGCGGCAGCAGCGTGTCGAACAGGCGCAGCTTGGCCGCGCGGTAGGCGTCCAGCGTGCCGTGATAGTCCAGATGGTCTCGGGTCAGGTTGGTAAAGCCGGCCGCCGACAGGCGCAGCCCGTCCAGCCGGTGCTGGTCCAGCCCGTGGGACGATGCCTCGATGGCCACGTCGGTGACGCCGCCGCGCGCCATGGCGGCCAGCAGGGTGGCCAGGCCCACGCTGTCCGGCGTGGTCAGGACCGGCCCGCAATCGGGAAGGTCGATGTCCGCGATCACCCCCAGCGTGCCGATGCTGGCGGCGCGGCGGTGCTGATGGCCCCATATCTGGCGCAGGAAATCGACGGTGCTGGTCTTGCCGTTGGTGCCGGTGACGGCGACGACATGGTCCGGCTGCGCCCCGGCGAGGAACGCCGCCAGCAGGGCCAGCGCCCGGCGCGGTTCGTCCACCCCGATGACCGGGACGCCGGGCGCGGGGGTCCCGCGCGGTGCGACGATCGCGGCGGCGCCGGCGGCGATCGCGGCGGGGATGAAGGCGCTGCCGTCGGCGCGCGTGCCGGGAATGGCGACGAACAGCATGCCCGGCGTCACCCGCCGGCTGTCGGCGGTCACGCCGGTAATCGCCGGGTCGGCGCCGGGCGGGGCGGACAGGCCGGCCGCCGCCAGCACCTGGGACAGGGGGTGGGTCATCCGCGGGATTCCATCGGGTCGGAGGACCGCGCGGCCCGTTCTGCCCGGGCGGCGTGCAGGCGCGGCTGCGTGGACAGGTCGGCCACCGGCATGTCGCCATGCCGCTCGCCCTTCTTCGGCGTCTTCGGCGGCTTCGGTGCGTTGCGGGGATCGCCGGGGTCGTTGCCCGGGCCCAGCGCGCGATAGCCGCGCGGCACCGCCGGCTCCATCGGGATGGCCAGCGCCTCGTCGATGGCCTGGGCGTTGGCGGTGTTGGGGAACAGCCCCAGCATCGGGCCGATGCGGGTCACGATCTTGGACACCGTGGGGGCGGCGTTCCACGCCGCCGTGGTCCAGCCATGGGTCTGCGGCGTCGCCTTGGGACTGTCGAGCATGACGTAGACGGCGTAGCGCGGTGCGTTCATCGGAAAGATGCTGGTGAAGGCCGCGACGTTGACATGTTTCAGATAGCCGCCATGCGGCCCGATCTTCTCGGCGGTGCCTGTCTTGCCGCCGACGAAATAGCCCGGTGATTCCGCCGATTTTCCGGTCCCCTGTGTCACGTCCAGGCGCAGGATGCGGCGCAGCAGTGCCGAGATTTCGGGCGAGATGACGCGCGTGCCGGCGGCGGCGGGCGCTCCGGGTTCGGTGGGCGACGGGTCGGACGACGGGGCGGCGGGCGCGTCGGTGCCGGCATCGTCGCGGGCCAGCAGGGTGGGGTGCAGAAGCAGCCCGCCATTCACGGTGGCGGCGGTGCCCCGGACGATGGCCAGCGGCGGTTCGGCGACGCCATGGCCGAAGCCCACCGTCATGACAGTGGAAATCCCCCAGTTGCGCGTCTGGGGCACGATGGGACGTCCGGCTTCCGGCAGTTCGATCGGCGCCGGGGAGAAGAAGCCCATCTTCCGCAGCCAGTCCTGCTGGCGCTGGGCACCGACATCCAGCGCGATATGGGCGGCGGCGGGGTTGGAGGAGAACGCCATGACCCCGGGCAGCGACAGCCAGGGGGCGAAATGGTCCGTCTTCATGTCCGAAATGGTAAAGCGGCCGATATGGATCGGAATGGTGGAAAACCGGTCC
Organism: Gluconacetobacter diazotrophicus PA1 5; assembly: GCF_000021325.1. Lineage (GTDB taxonomy): Bacteria > Pseudomonadota > Alphaproteobacteria > Acetobacterales > Acetobacteraceae > Gluconacetobacter > Gluconacetobacter diazotrophicus. The sequence goes on from NC_011365.1 coordinate 3,480,697, forward strand.
CAGATATGCGCCACACCCATTTGCAGCGCCATGGCGGCCGTCTGCAGCTTGAAGGTCGAGCCCGGTTCGTACATGCCCGTCACGGCGCGGTTGAAGCGGGCATCGGGGTCCGCGCGGCCGAAATCGTTGGCATCGTAATCGGGCAGGCTGACCATGGCGATGATCTCGCCGGTATTGACGTCCATCACGATGGCGCACGCGCCGATGGCCTGGAACATGTCCTTGGCCGCCGCCAGTTCGTCGCGCACCACCGCCTGGATGCGCACGTCCAGCGACAGGCGCAGGGGCGTGCGGTCGGAATCCAGCCGCTTGTCCAGGAAGCGTTCGACGCCGGCCACGCCGTGATCGTCGATGTCGACCGCGCCCATGATGTGGGCGGCGACGCGGCCCAGCGGGTAATGGCGCCGCTCGCCCGGTTCGAAATAGATGCCCGGAATGCCCAGGTTGTTGATCGCGACTTCCTGCATCGGCGAGATATCGCGCGCCAGATAGACGAACTGCTTCTTCGTGGACAGGCGGCGGATCGTCTCGTCCGTATCCAGCGCGGGCAGCACGCTCTTCAGCTTCTGCGCGGCGTCCTGCGGGTCGATCATTTCCTGCGGATTGGCATAGACCTGCGCGACGGGCAGCGAAATCGCCAGCACCTGCCCGTTGCGGTCGGTGATCGAGGCGCGATGGACCTGCGGCAGGGCGAAATCGCCGGCCATCATGCCCTTGGGATCGCTCTTGGGGATCGTGGGCACCTGGGGGGCGACCTGCCGGCGTTCCGGTTCCATCGGCATGATGACGGTGGCGGCGGCCAGTTTCAGCGCCACCGCGCCGAACAGGGCGCAGAACCCGACCGAGACGCCCAGCAGGCGGGACTGGGTGCGTTCGCGCGCCGTCCGGCTGCGCAGGTCGTCGCCCGTGATCCGTACATCCATCCGCTGGGGGCGGGAGGGCCCGCTCCGCATGCTGTCTGGTGTGTCGGTCGGGCCGTTGGTCATGGTACCTGCGCTAGGTCATCGGGGGCTGGGTCGTCAGTTGCTGACGGGGACGGGGGGCGGAAGAGAAGCGGAATGCGTGAAACCCAGCGAGGACCCCCTGCCATAGCCCCGGGCCTCCTGATACGGGACCGGAGCCGCCGGCCGCCAGGCGGCCACGGCCATGGGCACCGGCCGCACCGGGCGATAGGCGGCCATGCGGACGGCGGGAGCGGCGGCAGGCGGTAGCACGGGGCGCGCGGCAGGGGCAACGGGGAGTACGGCACGACGCGCGGAGTTATGCGTCAAATCGGGCGAAACCGGGGCGGCGTGGCTGGAATGCTGGACCGGGGTGACCGCGGCCGGGACGATCGGGGCGGCATGGAACGCCACCGGCGCGGCCTCGGCCACCATGACCGGTCGATCCGGGTGCGCGGCCGGGGCCGATTCGCCGGTCGCCGGCCGGTACGCGGCCAGACGGACAGGCTGTTCGACCGCCGGCGCCTGCGGACGGCGCGCCGCCGCCAGGGTCGCGGTCGCGGAAGGCTGGGCCGCCGCCAGGGTCGCGCCGATCGTGGCGCTGATGGTGGCGCGCGGATTGGCCACCGGCAGCGGCCGTGCGCCCGGGGCCGGCAGCCGGTCGGCCAGAGCCGTCATCTGGATGAACTGGGTCGGCGCCATCGGCTTCATGTCGGGCAGGAAGCGCGCCGACAGGCTGGCCAGCCGGTCCGGCTGGTTCAGCAGCGCCCATTCCGCGCGCATCATCGCGGTCTGTTCGCGGACATGCTGCGTATCCGCAACGATCTGCGAGATCTGCTGGTCCAGAAGCGTGGTCTGGTGCTTCGTGGAATACAGGTACAGCCCGGACAGGCCGGCCATCATGGCGCAGAGGATTGTGAAGGATCGCATCATGGGCGGCGTTCCTGGGGGCTGGTATTATTATGGGTGCTGTTCTGGGTGTCCGGGACCGCAAGGCGCTCCGCCGCGCGCAGACGCGCGCTGCGGGCGCGGGGGTTGGCGCGGCATTCCGTCTCGCCGGGGCGCAGGGCGCGGCTGGTCAGCAGCCGGAAGTCCGGCGCCGCCTGCTCGGCCCGCATGGAGCGGGGATCGTGGCGCGAGGGGCCGGGCATGCGGCCGGCGGCGCGGTTCAGCGCCTGCTTGACCAGCCGGTCTTCCAATGAGTGGAACGACACCACGACCAGCCGGCCGCCGGGGGCCAGCAGCGCCAGCGCCTGTTCCAGTCCCGTTACGATCTGCCCCAGCTCGTCATTGACGTGGATGCGGATGCCTTGGAACGAACGCGTGGCCGGGTCGATGCCCGAACGGTCGCCCGGCACGACCGAGCGGATGATGTCGGCCAGTTGAAATGTGGTCGTGATCGGCGCCTGCGCGCGGGCGGCGACGATGGCGCGCGCGACCCGGCGGGACATCCGTTCCTCGCCATATTCATAGATGATGTCGGCCAGGTCGGATTCGCCCATCGTATTCACGATGTCGGCCGCCGTGGGGCCGGTATCGCCCATGCGCATGTCCAGCGGGCCGTCGGTGCGGAAGGAAAAGCCGCGTTCGACCTCGTCGAGCTGGAAGGACGACACGCCCAGATCCAGCACCACGCCGTCCAGGCTGTGCACCCCGCTTTCGGCCAGCAGGCCCTGCATGTCGCCGAACCCGCCCTGGAGCATGTGCAGGCGCATCCCGCCCTCGGCGTCGCGCAATTCGGCCTGCAGCGCCTGGCCGCGCCGGATGGCGGCAGGGTCGCGGTCGATCGCCCACAGGGTGCAGCGCGCGGCCCCCAGGATGGCGCGGGCATAGCCGCCACCGCCGAACGTGCCGTCCAGATAGGTCGCGCCGTCGCGCGGGCACAGCATCTCCAGCACTTCGGCCAGCATGACCGGGATGTGGCCCGAGGTAGGGATGGTGCTCATGCGTCCGCGCCCCCCTGGCGGCGGCCCTGGGCGGGCAGGGCGAGCTGGCGCGAGCGGGTGCGGGCCTCCGCCCTGCGGCGCTCGGCGGCGGCGGGTTCCCAGATCTGGAAGGTCCGGCCCAGCCCCATGAAGGCGACGCTGTCGGTCAGGGCCGCGTGTTCCTTCAGGGTGTCGGGCAGGATGATCCGGCCCTCGCGGTCGGCATCGACGGGGTAGGCGTCGGCGTACAGCGCGGCGGCCATGTCGTCATGCTCGTCGGAAAACATGTCCAGCCGGTCCAGCGGCTGGCTGAGTGCTGCGAAGGCGGCGGTCGGCCAGGCCTCGATGCACGGATACTGGTGCGAGGGGCGCAGGATGACCAGCGCCTCGCCCGCCGCCGCCTGGGCGCGCAATGCCGTGCGGAAGCCGGCCGGAATCGAAACGCGGCCCTTGGCATCGAGACGGTTCTGATGGGTGCCAAGGAACACACTCACGCTATGCGATGCCCCCTGGCTGGAATGACGTGCGATGCGCGCACACGGGCCCGGCAGCCCCTTCGGCCCGGGTTTTTATGGGATATCATGGGATTTTATGGGACGTCAAATTAAACGCGCTGAAATTCTGGCGGAAAACCGCTGTTTTTTGAGGATTGGCCAAGTCGCGGATCGGGCGGAGGCCAATTGTCTGCGGACCTGTGGAACAAAGCGGAATAAATATGAATGTTTATGTTATGTTCTTCTGGGTTTTGGATCAAAACGAGAACATTTTGGTGCATAATTAGGGCAAGGCATGGGGAGAACGGCCAGATGGTCTGTAAGCCGGGTTCTGTCCACCTTCGATGAAGGGGGGCGACCATTCCTCTGGGACGCGCCTTGCGGCGCGCCTCACGCGACCAACCCGAACGACGGGGCGGAGGGACCCCCGACGACCCCGCGCGAGGCGGTCCGTCTGCCGTTCCTATTCGGTCTTGCTCCCGGTGGGGTTTGCCCTGCCGCCTGCGTTACCGCACGCGCGGTGCGCTCTTACCGCACCGTTTCACCCTTACCCGCACCATCTCCGGCGAACCGGAATGCCGTGGGGGCGGTCTGTTTTCTGTGGCACTTTCCCTGGGGTCACCCCCGCCGGCCGTTAGCCGGCACCGTTCCTCCGTGGAGCCCGGACTTTCCTCCACCGCGTGGGAAATCCACGCGACAGCGGCCGCCCGACCATCTGGCCTGCGGAAACTGACGACCTGTCCGGGTTGCGTCAAGGGGGAATGCGCCGCATCAAAAAGAGGCAGATGGGGGGAGGCGCGGACATGGATGTCGGACCGGCGGGGCGGACCACGCCCGGATTGGCGGCGCGGCTGCTGCTGCGGCACATGACCAGCCGGGCGAGGCAGCGGGCGCAGGTGCCGCATACGCTCGAATCCCTGCGACAGGCGCTGGACCGCCCCTGCTTCCCGCAGGCGCTGTCCAGCCTGCCGCTGCGCCGGGTCCTGGCGGTACGGGTTCCCGGGGCGACGGAACTGCGCCCCGCGCGGCTGTATGTTCCCCGTGGCCGCGTCCGGGGTGTGGTCCTGTTCCTGCATGGCGGCGGGTTCGTGCATTGCGGCCTGAACTCGCATCATGGAATCTGCTGCCGCCTGGCACGGGCATCAGGCGCCGCCGTGCTGTCCTACGACTATCGCCTGTCGCCGGAACACCGTTTTCCGGGCGCGGTCGAGGACTGCCTGGCCGCGCTGGACTGGCTGGCGGGCGAGGCCTGGCGCTGGGGCGGCCCGATCGCGGTGGCCGGGGACAGCGCGGGCGGCAACCTGGCGGCGGTCCTGGCCCTGCTGGCGCGCGATCGCGGCGGGCCGGACCTGGCGCTGCAACTGCTGTACTACCCCTCGCTCTATGGCGAGCGGGACGTGCCGTCGCGCCATCGCTATGCGGAGGGCTACATGCTGACGACGCGACTGATGGAATGGTACGCGCAGCAATATATCCGCACGCCCGACGACCTGCGTCATCCGCTGATGGCCCCGATCCATGCCGACTCGCTGGCGGGACTGCCGCCGGCGGTCATCGTGCCCGCGCAGTGCGACCCGCTGCATGACGAGGCCACGGGCTATGCCGCCGCCCTGCGCGAAGCGGGCGGCCAGGCGGAGGTGCGCTGCTATCCCGGCACGATCCACGGCTACCTGAACCTGTATTCGTTCATGCCGTGGGGGAAGGCGGCCATCCGTTTCGGCGGCAAACGCCTGCGCGCGGCGTTTGCCGGGCAGGACCCGGTCAGATCTGCTGGATAGAGGAAAAGTCGAAATCGGACCCCGCCGGGTTCTGCCCCAGGCGGATCGTCGTCGGGCCGGGCATCGAATAGGGCGGGACGGGCAGGTTGTACGGCGCCGGCGCGCCGGTGAAGACCCGGCCCGCCAGGTCGAATTTGGACCCGTGGCACGGGCAGGCATAGCCGCCGGGCCAGTTGGCGATCGGCGTTGCCGGATCGGGGGCGGGGGAATAGGTCGGTACGCAGCCCAGATGGGTGCAGATCCCGACCACCACGCCAAATTCCGGTTTGATGGAACGGTGCCAGTTGGCGGCATAGGGCGGCTGCTGCAGCGCGCCCGATGACGGGTCGCGCAGCCGGGCGGCCAGCGCGGCCTCCTGCAGCCGGGCCAGGGATTCCGGCGTGCGGTGGGTGATGAAGACCGGGCTGCCGTGCCACACCACCGTGATCTGCTGGCCGGGCGGCAGTTTCGACACGTCCACGTCGACCGGCGCACGCGCCGATTTCGTGTCGCCGGGGCGCAGGCTGTCCAGGAACGGCCATGCGAACGCGGCCGCCCCCGCGCCGCCGGCGGCCAGGGTGACCAGCGTCAGGAAATCGCGGCGCCCCGTGCCGGGAAGGGCGGTTCCGGTCGGGTGGGGGCCTGTCTCGGGCGTTCCGGTCGTCGTCATCGTGGTCCTGTCGGCCAAGCGTTCGGGGTGGGATGGAAGGGGCGTCAGCGCGGCATGGGGTGGAACGTTCCGGGTGATCCCCAGTCGGTCTGCACCGTCTTGTCCACCCGGTCGACCTTCAGCGTGAACAGCTTCGGCAGCGGGTCCTTGGCGTCCTTGGCAGGGGGGCAGGAGCCGGAATGTTTTTCCATGACGTCGAACCGCGCGGCATCCGGCGGATCGTTGCCGTTGACGATGAACAGCAGGCAGCGGCCGGGCGCGTCGGTCATGCCGTTATGCGTTACCACGGTGCGGAAATGTTCCACCAGCGCGGTGTCATCGAACCAACTGGCATGGTCGAACGTGATCCGGTCCGCTGCCTGGTCCAGCCAGCCCATGCGCGCGGCCAGGACCGCCAGCAGGGCCAGAGGCACCACCATCAACAGGCGCCTGACAATGCGCTGGCGCATCGTCAGGCGCGGGCGGCGCATCGCCGGCTTGGGGTTCAGGGAAGCCATCAGGTTCGTGCTCTTTTACGCCATGTCCTCGTGCCACTGGTGGCCGCTGCGTGCCAGCAGGGCGCGGGCCGCCTCGGGGCCCCAGCTTCCGGCCGGGTAGGGCTCCAGCTTCACCTTGTCCTCGGCCCAGCCCTGCAGGATCGGGTCGGCCCAGCGCCACGCGGCCTCGACCTCGTCGCGGCGGATGAACAGCACCGGGTCGCCGCGCACGACGTCCAGCAGCAGGCGCTCGTACGAATCCGGATAGCGGGTACCGAAGGCTTTTTCGAAGGCGATGTCGATATCCGCCTGCCGCAGGGCCAGGCTGTCGGTGGGCGTCGGGTCCTTGGTGGATACCGACAGCGTCACGCCTTCATCGGGCTGGATGCGGATGACCAGGCGGTTCGCCGGAGGCTTGGTGGCGAAGATCGACCAGGGCGCGGCCTTGAACTGGATGACGATCTCGCTGCATTTCTCGGCCATGCGCTTGCCCGAGCGCAGATAGAACGGCACGGCGCCCCAGCGCCAGGAATGCACCTCGGCCCGGATGGCGACGAAGGTCTCGGTGCTGCTGGTCGCATCTTCGCCCAGGTCCTCCAGATAGCCCGCCAGCGTCTTGTCGCCTTCCTTGCCGCGCGTGTACTGGCCGCGCACGGTGTAGGTCGCGACATCGTCGGGCGTGATGGGGCGCAGCGCGTGCAGCACCTTCAGCTTCTCGTTGCGCAGGCTGTCGGCTTCCAGCGAGCCGGGCGGGTCCATTGCCACCAGGCACAGCACCTGCAGCAGATGGTTCTGGATCATGTCGCGCAGGGCACCGGACTTGTCATAATACGGGCCGCGGCCCTCGACGCCCACGGTCTCGGCCGCCGTGATCTGGACGTATTCGATCGCGTCGCTGGACCACAGCCGCTCGAACACCGGATTGGCGAAGCGCAGCGCGATCAGGTTCTGGACGGTTTCCTTGCCCAGGTAGTGGTCGATGCGGAAGATGTGGTTTTCCGGGAAGTGCCGGCCCACCCCGTCATTGATGGCATTGGCGCTCTGCAGATCCGTGCCGATCGGCTTTTCCAGCACGACGCGCGACTGCTCGGTCACCAGGCCCTGGTTGCTCAGGTTCTCGCAGATCTGGCCATACAGGCCCGGCGCCGTCGCCAGGTAGTAGACGCGGATGCGGTCGGCGGGGGCTTCGGCCAGCAGGCTCTTCAGCGCCGGCCAGGTGCTGTCGGCCTCGGCGCCGTTCAGGCTGACGTAATGGACCAGGTCCAGGAAGCGGCGCGCGGTGTCCGGGTCCAGGTCGGCGGGCTTGACGAAGTTATGCAGCGCCTTTTCGGCACGGCCCTGGAAATCCGCCCGCGACAGCGGCGAACGCGCGGTGCCGATGATCCGGGCCTCGTCGGGGATCTGCCCGTCGCGATAGCGGTAATACAGCGCCGGCAGCAGCTTGCGCATCGTCAGGTCGCCGGTGGCTCCGAAAACGATGTAGTCGAAGATATCCACGGGGGGGAGCTGAGCCATCGGGTGCGGCCTCCTGCAAGTGTTTGATTGTTGTACTTGTTGTCGCGCTTGGTATCGGGGGTATCACACGGACGTGCAGAAGCCGGCCCCGTTGCCGTGGGGACGACCTGCCTTGTCCACGGTTTGGGCCGAGGTCCCCGGGCCTGTCAAGTTGCCATTGACCGGCCGCCACCGTCACGATAAGCCCGCCGTTCCCTTCGGGTTCGGGCGGTTTTCCTCTTCCCCCTGTCCCGGACGGGCGAGGTTCCAACCACGATGCTGGAGGCATGCCGTTCCATGGATGCGGAAAATTTTGCTGCTGACGACAAGGCGGCGGTCGGCGGAATCGCGGCGGACCGGCTGCGCAGCATCATCGAGCGCGTCGAGCGCCTGGAAGAAGAGCGCAAGGCGCTGGCCGGCGACATCAAGGACATCTTCACCGAGGCGAAATCCGCCGGTTTCGACGTGAAGGTCATCCGCCAGATCATCCGCCTGCGCAAGCAGGAGCCCGCCGAGGTGGAGGAGCAGGAGACCCTGCTGGACATCTACCGGCGCGCTTTGGGAATGTAGCCTTCACCGTGATCCTTGCGCCGGGCGGGACCGATCCGGTCCCGTCGGCGCGGGGACATCCTTCATTCTGGTCGTACGCCGATGCCGTTCCCGTTTTCCGACTGGATGCCCTGGTGGCTGCAACTGACGCTGCTGATCCTGGGGACGCTGTTTGCCTTCGTCTGGCTGCTGATGCCCTTCGCCGTCTTCGGCGTCAAAGGGCGGCTGGACGCGCTGGCATTGCAGATCGAGGATCTGCAGGCCGAACTGCGCGTCCTGGCGGTGCCGCCCGAGGAACGGCGCCCGGCAATGCCAGCCGCGCCCCGCGCCGCTGCTCCGGTGGCCGAACCCGCGCCCATGGCGGCGCGGCCGGCCGACCCGCCGCCCATGGTGGCCCGAGCGGCCGATCTTCCCGCCGCCAGTGATGCCTACGCGCCGCGTCCCGAGCGCCCGGCGGCGTCCCGCCCCACCCGCTTCGATCCGCCGCCGCCCGGACCAGCCCCCGCGCGCGCCGCGCCGCCCGTCGAGCCCCCGCCCGCCGCCGCACCGCGCCCCAGCGTGCGCGCGCCGCTGGACGAGGGCCGGCCGATGCCGTGGCACGACCGACCGGCAGCACCCGCTGCCTCGGCGTCCCCGCTGCGCGAGCCGCCTTTCTTCCCCCCGCCCGAACAGCCTGTCCCGCCGCGGGCGGACCGTGAGAGGCCGGACGACGAATGGGGCAACCGCCGTCCCCGGTCGGAACCCACCTTGCGCTGGCCGCCCCGGAACTAGAGACGACTCTAATGCCTGTCTTTCAGCTTGGTAATCAGCCCAGTACCAGGTCGTCGCGGTGAATCATCTCGTCCCGGCCGCGCCAGCCCAGAAGTCCTTCGATATCGTCCGAGCGGTGGCCGGCGATCTGGCGGGCGTCGGCGGCGCTGTAGGCCGACAGGCCGCGCGCGATCTCGTTCCCGTCCAGGTCGGTGACCAGCAGCAGGTCGCCGCGTTCGAAGTCGCCCTCCACCGTGCGTACCCCGGCGGGCAGCAGCGACGACCCGGTGGCCAGCGCGCGGCGGGCGCCGTCATCGATGGCCAGCCGCCCCGCGGGGGCCAGGCCGCCCGCGATCCAGCGCTTGCGCGCCGAACGCCCGTCCGGCATCGGCAGGAACCACGAGCAGCGCGCCCCCTGGCGCAGCCGGGCCAGCGGGTGGACGTCCTTGCCGATCGTGATGGCCATCGCGCAGCCGGCCTGGGTGGCGATGCGCGCCGCCATCAGCTTGGTGCGCATCCCGCCCGAGGAATAGCCCGGTGGCGGGGCGCCACCCATGGCCTCGATCTCCGCCGTCAGGGCGGGGATGACCGGCAGGTGCCGCGCCGTGGGGTCGATGCGCGGGTCGGCGGTATAGAGCCCGTCGATGTCCGACAGCAGGATCAACTGGTCGGCGCCGGTCATTTCCGCCACCCGGGCGGCCAGGCGGTCATTGTCGCCGAAGCGGATTTCGGTGGTGGCGATCGCGTCGTTCTCGTTGATCACGGGCACGCAGCCCAGGCCCAGCAGGGTGTCCAGCGTGGCGCGGGCGTTCAGGTAGCGGCGCCGGTCCTCGGTGTCGTCGGGGGTCAGCAGCAATTGCGCGGCGACCAGTCCGTGCGCCGACAGCGCGTCGGTCCAGGCCTGGGCCAGGCGGATCTGCCCGACCGAGGCCGCGGCCTGCTTTTCCTCCAGCCGCAGGGTGCGGCGCGTCAGTCCCAGCCCGTGCCGCGCCAGCGCGATGGCGCCCGAGGACACGACGATGATGTCGGTGCCGGCGCGCCGAAGCTCCGCAATGTCGCGGGCGACGCTGTCCAGCCAGGCGGCGCGCGGCGCGGCCTGGCCGGGCTCGGTCCCCGAATCCACGACCAGCGCGCTGCCGATCTTCACGACGACGCGGCGGGCGGCGCCCAGGTCGGGCAGGCCGGTGGATTCGGGGGCGGTCACGCCGTTTCCTCCCGCCCGGCCGCGGCCTGCGGCGGGGCCGCGTCGCGCGCGGCCTCGCGGGTCGCGGTCACGCGGTCCTGCAGCAGGCGCAGCACGTCGTCCAGATTCTGCCGCGTGACGCCGGATAGGGTGACGACCGGCATGCCGCTGGCCTTTTCCAGCGCGCGGCGGCGGCTGGAAATCTGCTGCGGCGTCATGGCGTCGATCTTGTTCAGGGCGATGATTTCCGGCTTGGCGGCCAGCCCGCCATCATAGGCTTCCAGTTCGTGCCGGATGGTGCGCCACGCCTTCACGACGTCGCCCGCCGCCCCGTCGACCAGGTGCAGCAGCACGGCGCAGCGTTCGACATGGCCCAGGAAGCGGTCGCCCAGCCCCGCGCCCTCGTGCGCGCCCTCGATCAGGCCGGGAATGTCCGCGATCACGAATTCCTCGGCCACCGACAGGCGCACGACGCCCAGTTGCGGATGCAGGGTGGTGAACGGATAATCCGCGATCTTGGGCCGCGCGGCCGAGACGACCGACAGGAAGGTGGACTTGCCGGCATTGGGCAGGCCGACCAGTCCGACATCGGCGATCAGCTTCAGCCGCAGCCAGATCCAGCGCTCCTCGCCCGGCCAGCCCTTGTCCGCGCGGCGGGGGGCGCGGTTGGTGCTGGTCTTGAAATGGGCGTTGCCCCGGCCGCCGTCGCCGCCGTGGCACAGCACGATGCGCTTGCCGGGCTGGTCCAGGTCCGCCAGCATCGTCTCGCGGTCCTCGTCGAAGATCTGCGTGCCCACCGGGACCTGGATCAGCACCGGGGCGGCCGCCGCGCCCGTCCGGTCGGACCCGGCCCCGTTGCCGCCCTTGCGGGCGCGGAAATGCTGGGTGTAGCGGAAATCGATCAGCGTGTTCAGGTTGCCCGCGGCCTCGAACACGATGTCGCCGCCGCGCCCGCCATTGCCGCCGTCCGGACCGCCGAATTCGATGTATTTCTCGCGCCGGAAGGCGACGACGCCGTCGCCGCCGTCACCGGACTTCACGTAGATCTTGGCCTGGTCGAGAAATTTCATCGTACTGGTCCGGTCGGGGCGAAGGCGCGCCCTGTGCAGGCATGCCGGTGGGGCATGCCGTGAAATCGTGCGGCCACGGCGCGGGTGCAACGCCGCGCCATGACGCAAAAAGGGCCGGTCCCGAGGACCGGCCCTTTGCGGGGTCGAAAACGGTCCCGAGAAGCGGGAAAGCTTACTCGGCGGCGACCGGCAACGCCTCGACCGACACGTGGACGCGGCCTTCGGCGCGGCGCTCGAACTTCACATGGCCGTCGACCAGCGCGAAGATCGTGTGGTCGCGGCCCAGGCCGACATTGCTGCCCGGCTTCATCTTGGTGCCGCGCTGCCGGATGATGATGTTGCCCGCGACGACGGTTTCGCCACCGAACTTCTTGACGCCGAGGCGCCGACCGGCGCTATCGCGTCCGTTGCGGGACGAACCGCCTGCCTTTTTTTGTGCCATTGCCTGAACTCCTGAATCTGATCTGACCTGATAAGCCTGTCCGGGGCGTCATGGCCCCGGGGCAGGGTTCAGGCGGCGTTGATCGCGGCGATGCGCAGCACGGTGACGGGCTGGCGATGGCCGTTCTTGCGGCGGCTGTTCTGCCGGCGGCGCTTCTTGAAGATGATGACCGTATCCAGGCGATCCTGGGCGATGACCGTGGCGGTCACGGTGGCACCCGCGACGAGCGGGGCGCCGATGGTCGTGCCGCTCTCGCCGCCGACGGCGAGGACGTCGGTGAAGGTCACGGTGGCGCCGGCCTCGGCATCGAGCTTCTCGACCTTGAGCACGGTGTCCGGGGAAACGCGATACTGCTTTCCGCCGGTGCGAATGACTGCAAACATGTTCTAACCTGTCTTTCCGATCTCTTGGCGCGTGCGGCCCCTTGCGGAACAGGCGACGCGGCCCAGTCGCTTTTTGTCATTGGCCATGGCCTGCCGTGGGGCGGGCATGGCAATCCCCCGTCTGCGCGAGGGCGAGGTCGGGCTTTTACTGCCCCGTCCCGCCCCACGTCAACCGCCAATCTCGGCCCCGGCCATTCCAGGGCCGCGGAGGAGGGGGGACGAAACATTATGACGGAAAAACGCATGAAGGTCTCTTGCGTGGGACTCATCCCCACCCTATAAGGCCGACCCATCGCCGCTAGCGAATGGAGAGGTGCCGGAGCGGTCGATCGGGGCGGTCTCGAAAACCGTTGTGCGTGCAAGCGTACCGTGGGTTCGAATCCCACCCTCTCCGCCACGTTGAAACGCCTTTGGCGTGTGGCCAGTTTAGCAACAATCGTTCTTGCCGGCTTCGATCCCATGACGCCGGCGGCCTCAATCGCCCGCCACGTTGGCATGAATGCGCCGGAACGTTCCGGCCCGCGTTTGCCCCTCCTCGACAGCGAAACCCGCCAAAATCTCCGCGTCGCCCCGCCGCAGCCGCTCGGGATCGGGCCGCAGCCATTCCGTTCTTCGGGGAGGCAATGCACGACGCAGGGGGCGTGTCATGGCAACCCGCCGGATTACGACCTCTATTACATCCACTGGCCCAATCCGTCGCAGGATCGCTATGTCGAGGCATGGCGCGCCCTGATCGAGGCGAAGAAGCGCGGGATGATCCGCTCGATCGCGGTCTGCAACTTCCTGCCGGACTACATCCAGCGCCTGATCGACGAAACCGGCGTCGCGCCCAGCATCAACCAGGTCGAGCTGTCGCCCTATTTCCCGCAGGACGACCTGCGCGCGTGGCACGCCGCGCATGGCATCGCCACCCAGGCCTGGAGCCCGCTGGGACGCGCCAACAGGCTGACTTCCGACCCGCTGCTGGGAAAAATCGCCGCTCGCCTGGACAGGTCGATCCCGCAAGTGGTGCTGCGCTGGCATCATCAGGTCGGTGCGGTCCCGATCCCCAAGTTGGCGTCGCGCGCGCGGCAGATCGAGAACATGTCGATCTTTGATTTCGCGCTGACCGACGAAGACATGGCATCCATCGCGACCCTGGCCCGTCCCGACGGGCGGACCTTCGACCAGGACCCGGCCCGGCACGAGGAATTCTGACCCCGCAAGGGACTCGGATCTGCGGTCATTTCGGAAACGTCGACGTTGTGTTAATTGGTCGGAACCACCTGCAGTCGCATTTCAGCCCATGACATAACTCGTACGTGGTACCCGGAGGGGTTTGCATGCGTTGGCGGCCCTGTAGACGAGCCGAGCCCAATCGAAGCATCAGGCACGCAATCGTCCTGGTACTGATTTTTGGCGCCATTACCGTGGTGACGCGTTTCCTGTGCTCCGACGACGAGGGTTATACGTCGTTCTGGCCGCCCAACGCCGTGATGCTCGCGGCATTGCTTACGCTTCGCATGCGTCTCGCGGCATGCGTTCTCGTTGCGTGCTTCCTGCTTAACCTGCTGGTCAACCGACAGAGCGCCCTTTCTCCGCCCGAATCCCTGCTGGCCTGCGTCCTCAACGTTTTCCTGGTCGTGTTGGCCGCGCCCTTCACCCGGCGATTCTGCGGGGCCATGACGAACCTGACGCGCCCACGGCGTTTCGTGGCCTTCACGATCATCGCCGTGCTGGCGGCGGCCGTCGAGGCCGGGGCAGGGACGACCTTCGAACGCGTCGTGCTGGACGACCCCAGCGAGCAGCTCGGGGAATGGCTGCAATGGGTCTTCTGCGACGCTTTGGGGCTTCTGCTTGCCACCCCGGCGATGCTGTCCGTCGTGCGGTACTGGGAAGGACGGAAGCCCCACCGGAATGGTCCGGCCGGGCCCGTCATCCTGTCGGTCGTTTCGGTCGTCCTGGCGATCTTTCTGTTTTCGTTCTCGCGATCGTCCTTTTTCCTGTTTACCTACCCCGTTCTTGTGCTGCTGGCTTTCCGCGCCTCGGCCGGACAGGTGCTCACGTCGATCTTCTTCGTCTCGGTTTTCACCTCGGCACTGACCGCCCACGGGCTGGGACCGATCGCACGCCTCTCGCCCGACGGGCATCTGATGCGCGCGGCGATGCTCCAGCCCTATCTTTTCTCGCTCTTCCTGACGGCGGTCCTCGTCAGCAACGCCAGCGGGGAAAATCGCCGGCATACGAACCGCCTTTCCCTCATGAAGCAGCATCTGGAATATGCGGCCACGCATGATTCCCTGACATCCCTGATCAACCGGCGACGTTTGAGACATATTCTTGTCTCTCTGCTCGTCGAGGGCTCTCCGGGGGCCGTGTTCCTGATCGACATCGACCATTTCAAGCAGATCAACGACAGCCTGGGCCACCATATCGGGGACGAGGTCCTGAAGGCGTTCAGCAAACGCATGGTCGATCTTCTCGCGTGCCGCAACGCGCATATCGCGCGCCTGGGCGGCGATGAATTCGCAGCCATCGTGCCCGGACACTTCACGCACGAGATGCTCGATGTCCTGTGCTCGTCGTTCGCCGACGGCCTGCTTCTGCAGCCCTATATCCTGTCGTGCGGCGAACGGTCCGTGACCGCCAGCATCGGCGCGGCGTTCTTTCATGCGACGGACGCGCATCTGCAGCCGGGCGAGATCATCCGCCGCGCGGATGTCGCGCTCTATCAGGCAAAACGGGCCGGTCGAAACGGCTATTGTCTTTTTTCAGCTGCTTCCGGTCCGCCGTCGCATGGACAGGCGGACCCGGCGGACCATCACGCCACGACCGGTCCCTGACGGCGCGGGGCGCAGGTCCGGCCTACGCCGCCTGCGGGGCCGCGTCGCGGTCGTGCAGCAGTTCGCCGGCCACGTAGGTTGCGCGGACGCTGCGGTCGTCGCCCAGCATCATCAGGACGAACAGCAGGTCCTCGATCGTCTCGCACCGTTCGGCGCGCTGGGCCATCAGCGGGGTGGCGCGGGGGTCCAGTACGCACAGGTCTGCCTCCATGCCCGGGGCGATCGTGCCGATCCGGTCGTCCAGGTACAGTGATCGCGCGCCGCCGGCGGTGGCCAGCCAGAAGGCCTGCGCCGGGTGCAGCCGCCGGCCGGTCGATTGCGCGACCTTGTAAGCCTCGTTCAGCGTCTGGAGCTGCGACAGGCTGGTTCCGGCACCGATATCGGTGCCCAGCCCGACGCGGACCGGACGGCGCGGGTCCACCGCGTCGAACAGGCGGAACGCGCCGCTGCCCAGGAACAGGTTCGATGTCGGGCAGTGCGCCAGCGCGCAGCCGGCGGCGTGGCAGGTGCAGAAATTCTCCTCGTCCACATGGATGCCGTGGCCCAGCACGCTGCGCGGCCCGACCAGCCCCGCATGGGCATAGACATCCAGATAGGACCGGCGCCGGGGGAAGAGCTGGCGGATCCAGTCGACCTCCGCCTGGTTTTCCGACAGGTGGGTCTGCATGAACAGCCCGTCGCGCTGGCGCAGCAGGCTGCCGGCCAGGTCGAGCTGTTCCTCGGTGCTGGTGGCGGCGAAGCGCGGGGTCACGGCGTACAACTGGCGTCCGCGCCCGTGCCAGCGGTCGATCAGGGCCAGCGATTCGTCATATCCGCCCTGGGGGGTGTCGCGCAGGCCGTCGGGGGCGTTGCGGTCCATCAGGACCTTGCCCGCCACCATGCGGGTGTTCAGCCGGGCCGATTCGGCGAAGAACGCCTCGACCGACTGCGGATGGACGGTGCAGTACACGGCGGCGCTGGTGGTGCCGGCCCGCAGCAGTTCGCGCAGGAAGCGCCGGGCGACCTGGCCGGCATGGACGGGATCGGCGAAGCGGGCCTCGGTCGGGAAGGTGTAGCGTTCCAGCCATTCCAGCAACTGCTCGCCATAGGCCGCGATCATCGGCAGTTGCGGGTAATGGACATGCGTGTCCACGAACCCGGCCGACAGGATGCAGTCGGGATAGGACGTGACCGGCGTGCCTTCGGGAATGGCATCGCGCAGCGCGTCGAAGGCGCCGAAACGGGTGATGTGCCCGTCCTCGACCAGGATCAGCGCGTCGGGCTCATGGACCAGGGCCCGGGACGGATCGTCCAGGAACGGATCGGCACGGAAGGTGACGGCCGGTCCGCGCAGGGCGCGGCGGCGGGGTGGGGCGGACGGGGGCGATGTCATGATCGGGGCTCGGCACTCGGGAATTGCCGGTCAGTCTTGCCTGTTTCGTCCGGCCATTGGAAGCCGGTCAGGACTGGGCGATTCGATAGGGTTTCGACGCGTCCAGGAAGGCGGCGTTGGCATCCAGTTCGTATGAGATGACCAGCAGGTACGCGATGGCGCGGGTCATTTCGATGCGCGCGCCGATATTGGCCTCGCGGGCCTCGATCCGGCGCAGGCTGGCGGTGGCGACCCGGGCCGAGCGTGCGGTGCGGCCGTAGCGTCCGGTCAGTTGCGCCATGCGGCCCAGCACCACGGTAATCGGCCGCCGGGCGGACAGCGGCAACTGGTCCCGGGCCAGCACGGTGCGCAGGCGGATGACGTTCAGGCCGATCGTCATCACCGACAGCGTGCCTTGCAGATAGGCCTCGATGGTCGGGGTGGGGGTAGGGCCGGCGTGGCGGATCAGGCGCGAGAAGCGGTCGGTGTTGCGCCCGATCCAGTCGCGGGTCTGCGGCACCGGAAGGGCGGATGCCAGGTGGCGCAGGTCGTGCAGGTTGCGGTTGCGCATCCGCCAGCGTTCGCGGGCGCTGCTGAAGGGCAGGATCGTGCGGAAGATCAGGACCGAGAAGCCGATGCTGCACAGCAGCGAGAACGCGGAATTGAAATACGCGATCTCGTTCAGGCGTCCCTGGTTGGACGGCCCGACCAGGTGGGGCAGGAAGAGCGTATAGGCGGCGGCCGCCCCCGCCGTGGCCAGGTTGCGGGTGGCGAGCCCCCCCGCGATCATCGGCAGCGCCAGGCAGGCCGCCAGCATTTCCGGGTCGGCCGGGCGGGGCAGCAGCAGCATGACCAGTATGAAGGACGCGGCCACCGACCACATCGCCCCGCGCAGGAAGTTCATCGTGCCCAGCACCGGGTTTTCGCGCGTGGCGAACAGGCCGCAGGTCAGGGCGACCATGGTGATGAAGGGCAGGCCGTTGGACCACGCGGTGACTTCCCATATCAGGCCGGCGCAGGTGATGGCCACCGCGGCGCGGATGCCGTTATGGGCCGCTTCCTTCAGGTCGCGATGGGATTGCAGGCGGAAATGGAAATGGTCGCCGCGAATGACATGCTGGCTGGCGTCGAATTCCCGGATCGCCTGCTGCAGTTCCGCCAGCAGTTCCTCCAGCGCGCTGTGCAGGATGCGCAGGTCCAGCAGGGCCTGGATTTCCGGGCCGTCGGCAGGATACCGGCCGTTGCTTTCCTCGGTCAGGGCATTGACCACCTGCTGGCGGCACACGCCGCGCAGGGCGCGCAGATCGTCGATCGCGGCCAGGACGTCCTCGTCGCGCTTCAGGCGCTGCGGCAGCCCCTGCAGATAGGTGCGCACCAGCAGCGATGTCTCGGTGAACGTCTGGTGCGGCACGCCCAGCGCACGCATGCGCGCGGTCATGCCCAGGCCGCGCGACAGCAGCACGGACACGGCCGCCAGGGCGGCGCGGGCATGGTCGCCCTCGTGCCCGTGGGGGCCCATCTCGACCTCGCTGAACTCGATCTGGTCGTTGATGGTCAGGATGGTGCCGAACAGGGCGCGCGACCGGATGAAGGCCTGCTGGTCGCCGGCCAGCAGGTCAGCGATGGCGGACGAACTGCTGGACAGCGCCGTCTGCAGCTTTTCACGGATGTTGCGGCGCGCGGTTTCCGCCAGGTTATGGGAAAACAGCCCGGCGACCAGGCTTTCGCAGACGATGCCCAGCACGATGTAGGTCGAGCGCGACATCGCGATCATGAACACGTCGTCGGGGCTGCGGATGGCGTCCAGTGCGACGATGGCGCAGGAATAGCCCGACAGCACCAGTGCGTAGGACCGGAAGTTCCGCACCAGCGTCGCCAGCCCGCAGCACAGGCCGATCCATATGCCGATCGCGGGAAAAAACAGCCATGGCGCCTGGGGAAAGGCCGCGATCAGGACCACGGCGGAGGTGGCGCCGATGGCGGTGCCGACCAGGCGCCAGCGGGCCTTCGACAGGCTTTCGCCGCGCGACCCCTGGGCCACGATCCATACCGTCATCGGCGCCCATTGCGGGCTGTCCAGTTCCATCCACATCGCCAGCAGCAGGGACAGCAGTGCCGCGATCGTGGTGCGTACCGCGAAACCGATCGCCTCGCCCTTCGGGGCGTAGAGCCACTTGAGGCCGCTCATCCGCGCATAGCCGGGCGGCCGGATGCTCGGTGGCCGCCAGCACGCCAGACGCGTCAGCATGGGGGTCAAAGACGAGGGAAAAACAGGCACGATGCACGGCTTCCGGCAGCGACGGGGGGGGGTTGTGATAGAACAGAACCACGCCCAGGGTAACGATGGTGAGACTGCATATCAGTCATCAGCCATGGACCGGCGGGGTCAGGACGGGAGCGTAGCCGCCGGCAGAAGGTCCCGCGCCAGGCGCAGATCGGCCACGAAGCGGGCATATTCCCGGGTGCGTGCATCCTCGTCCGGCTGGCGCAGCAGGAAGGACGGATGAACGGTGACCAGCCCGGTCGACCCGTCGGCCAGTGGGATCGGGCGCGACCGCTCGCGCCCGATCGTGACGCTGCGGCCCAGGACGGCACCGGCGGCGGTGGCGCCCAGCATCACCAGCACGCGCGGCGCCACGATGCGCCGTTCCGCCGCCAGCCAGGGCGCGCAGGCCGTAACGTTTTCCACGGTCGGCTTTTCATGCAGGCGCCGGGTGCCGCGCCTCTGGAAGCGGAAATGCTTGACCGCGTTGGTGACGTAGACGGCATCGCGGGTAATTCTGGCCTCGTGCAGGGCGCGGTCCAGCAATTGCCCGGCAGGCCCGACGAAAGGCCGGCCGACGCGGTCCTCCTGGTCGCCCGGCTGTTCGCCCACCAGCATCAGCGCGGCCCCCGGGCGCCCATCGCTGAAGACCGTCTGCGTCGTCTGGCGTGCCATCGCGCAGATCAGGCAGTCGCGCGCCGCCGCGATCAGGGCCGGCAGGCTGTCGATCCGTGCGATATCCAGTCCCTCGGTCAGGCGCAGGGCCGGACGCGGCAGATCGGCGGGGCGCAGCGTCAGGCCCGTCCCCTCCCAGGACTCCCTGTCCGTGGGCAGGGCGGACGGGGCGGTGCCCGGCGGCAGCAGATGCAGGCTGCGGCCCGTCCACAGAAGGGTTTCGTCCGGCGTCGAGACCGCCCAGGGGCGCAGCGAACGCTGAACGGTCAGGAATCGCGCATTGGGGACGAGGACGTGGGACTCCGAAGTCCACTGCCCGATGGCCACGTCCTCGGCGGGCAGCTCCAGATGCGCGCGCAGGCGGGCGGTATCGTCCCGCACCGCCTGGGCCAGGACCAGCGCGCGGGCGATGTCGGTGTCGTCGGTGCGGGTCGGCAGGTCGCGTTCGCCGGCCGCGTTGCGCTGGACCAGCCGGTAGAGCAGCGCGAAACGGTCGGGATCGCGCGCCTGGATGACGGTCTCGGCAAGGTCCAGCAGGGCGCGGGATACGTGAAAAGGGTCGCCCTCCGGTGCTTCGGCGCCCTGGTCCTCGATCGGGTCGGCCATGCGTGCGTCGATTCGCCACGCAATCCGCCCGGCGGGCTGGCCGGCCATGACCAGGCGGCGCGTCGCGGTTCGCCAGCCCGCGAAATCGACCTCATGGGCCAGCGTCACTCTGGCGTGCGCGTGCGGCATGATGCAGACGTTCAATCGGCGGTTGTGTCGAGCGTGGCATAGAGCGCCGCGCGTTCGGCCGGTTCGCGCACCGGCGGCTGCCCGGCGCGGACGGGGTCGGTCAGGCTGTAGGCCCGTCGGGTCGCCGGTCGTGCGGCGATCCGGGCATGCCATTGCGCCAGGTTGGGGAAGGCGGCCATGTCCTGTCCCTGGTTTTCGGGGATGATCCAGGGGTGGCAGGCCATGTCGGCGATGCTGTATCCGCCGCCCGCGATGAAGTCCCGGCCCGCCAGGTGGCGGTCCAGCACGCCGTACAGGCGCTCGGTTTCCTGGGTATAGCGCGTGGTTGCATAGGGCAGGCGTTCGGGGGCGTAGAGGCGGAAATGATGGTTCTGCCCGGCCATGGGGCCCAGGCCGCCCATCTGCCAGAACAGCCATGTCATGACCTCGGTTTCCTCCCGCAGCGTGGCGGGCAGGAAACGGCCTGTCTTGCGGGCCAGGTAATAGAGGATCGCCCCGGATTCGAAGAGCGGGATCGGCGGCCCGCCCACGACCGGGTCCTGATCGACGATGGCGGGGATGCGGTTGTTCGGCGCGATCTTCAGGAAGTCGGGGGCGAATTGTTCGCCCTTGCCGATATTGATCGGGATCAGGCGATAGGGCAGCCCGGTTTCTTCCAGGAACAGCGTGATCTTGTGGCCGTTCGGCGTCGTCCAGTAATACAGGTCGATCATGGTGCCTCCCGATCGCCGGCCGATGGGACGGCCGGCAGGGTGATCATACCGCACGCAACGCGGGGTCGCGCCAAAAGGTCGGATACTTATCGCGGCTGTGCCGAAAGCAGGCCCTCCACTTCCTCGCGGGTCGGGGCGGCGTCCGCCGCGCCCTTGCGCGTGGTGGCCAGCGCGCCGCAGGCGGCGGCGAAGCGCGTGGCCCGGGCCAGGTCCAGGCCCTGCGACAACGCTACGGCCAGCCCGCCATTGAAACAATCGCCCGCCGCCACGCTGTCGATGGCGGTGACGTGGAAAGGGGGAATGAATCCGTGGCCCGACTCGTCGGAATACAGCACGCCCCGCGCGCCCAGCTTGATGATGGCCCGGCGCAGCCCCTTTTGGTGCAGCCGGCCCGCGGCCTGGCGCGCGCTGTCGGGGTCGTGGGGGCGCAGTCCGGTCAGGCGTTCGGTCTCGGTTTCGTTGGGGGTCATCAGCGTGGCCAGACGGAACAATTCGTCGGGCAGGCCGGCATCGGGGACCGGGGCGGGGTCCAGGATCAGGGTCGCGCCGGCGGCGTCGACCCGGCGGGCGGCGGCCAGGATGGTGTCCATCGGGATCTCGCACTGCATCAGCACGATCGCGCCCGGCGTCAGCAGCGGCACCAGGCGTGCCACATCGTCGCCATCCATCGCCAGGTTGGCGCCCCCGGCGACGACGATGGTGTTTTCCCCCGCGCTGTCGGTGCAGATCATGGCCAGGCCGGTCGTGTCGCCGGGCGAGCGGAACAGGCCGTCCGGCCCGACGCCGCGCCGCCGCAGGGAGGTAGCGGCGTAGTCGGCGAACATGTCGTCGCCGGTCCGGCCCATCAGCAGGACCTCCGCCCCCAGGCGCGCGACCGCCACCGCCTGGTTGGCGCCCTTGCCCCCAAGCCCCAGGTCGGTGCCCTGTGCGTGTAAAGTTTCGCCTGGCGCGGGAAAGTGATGCAACCGGGCGACCATATCGATATTGATGCTACCGAATACAACCAGAGGGTGATTTTTACTTTTGGGTCGGGGCATGGATATCCGGCTTTCGTTAAATTTAGAAAAAGTCGTTGTATTAATTATTGAAATGCACTATAATTCTGCTGTGTTTCATCGTAAATTTTTGTTACGAATCGCTCCTGATATAATAAACGGAATGGAAAAAACGGTATGTCGGAAATTGAGCAGGATGCCCCCTTCCTGGAACTCACCGCCCAGATCGTATCAGCTCATGTCTCGAATAACACCGTCGTTGCTGATAGTGTTCCGGATCTGATCCGGCAGGTCTATCAGGCTCTGGCTTCGCTGGGGCAGGTCGCGCCGGAACCCGAGAAGCTGCAGCCCGCGGTGCCGATCAAGCGGTCGGTGTTTCCTGACTACATCGTCTGTCTTGAAGATGGGAAGAAACTGAAGATGCTGAAGCGGCATCTGCAGAGCGCCTATGGAATGACGCCGGAACAGTATCGTGAGCGTTGGGGCCTGCCGTCGGATTACCCGATGGTTGCGCCGAACTACGCCGAGCGCCGGTCGACCCTGGCGCGCGAGATCGGGCTGGGCCGCAAGATCACGGCGGTGGTCGAGGACTCCTCGAACGACGATTCCGCGGCCAAGCCGGCCCGGCGCGGACGCAAGGCCGCCGTGTCGTAACGATGGTGGGTTCTGGTATTGGGCTGGTCCGGGTGATGCCGCATGGCGACTGATCCCGACCTGACGGTCGACCGGCTGCGACTGCGGCGTCGGCTGGTATTCTGGCGGATCGCCGCCGTTGCCTCGTTCGTGCTGGCCCTGGTCGGCGTGGGCGGTCATTCGCTGATGCGCAGCGGCGGTTTCGCGTCGCGCGATCATCTGGTGCGCGTGCGCGTGGCGGGCATCATCGGATCGGACAATCGCAAGCTGATCGACCTGGTCGACAAGGCGGCGAAAACCGATTCGGTACGCGGCATGATCCTGGCCGTGGACAGCCCCGGCGGATCGGTCAGCGGGGGCGAGGCACTGCATGACGCGGTGGCCCGTTTCGCGGCCCGCAAGCCGGTGGCGGTGACGATGGGGGGCCTGGCCGCTTCGGCGGGGTACATGATTTCGGTGCCGGCGCAGCGCGTGTTCGCGGTCCAGTCCACCCTGACGGGGTCGATCGGCGTGATCATGGAAGCACCGGACGTGTCGGGCCTGCTGGACCGGGTAGGGGTCAAGGTCGATCAACTGGTCTCCGGCCCGATGAAGGGCCAGCCTTCGGGAACGCAGCCCCTGTCGCCGGAAGGGCGGCAGATGCTGCAGGGGGTGGTGGCGGACCTGTTCGACCAGTTCGTCACCATGGTGGCCGACGGGCGGCATATGCCGGTCGAACGGGTGCGGACCCTGGCCGACGGCCGGCCCTATACCGGCCGGCAGGCGCTGTCGCTGGGACTGATCGACCAGATCGGGGACGAGCGCGACGCCAAGGCGTGGCTGACCAGTACCCGGCACCTGAGCGGGACGATTCCGGTCGTGGACCTGAAAGTGACGACCGGGCAGGGCTGGATGCACCGGATCACGCGCAGCATGCTGGGCGTCGTTTTCGGTGACGAGTGGGCAGGAAGCGTGCTTTCGCAAGGCGTTGCGCTTGACGGGGCTGTTGCGATCTGGAAACCTTGAACACGATCTCGGGAGGGGAAGGATGACCAAATCGGAGCTGATCGCCGAACTGGCTGCGGCGAATCCGCACCTTCTCAGCCGCGACGTGGAATTGATCGTCCAGACGATCTTCAGCGAGATCAGCGCGGCGCTGGCCCGGGGGGACCGTGTGGAACTGCGCGGCTTCGGGGCCTTCACGGTCAAGAAGCGTGACGCCCGCACCGGACGCAATCCCCGCACCGGTGAAATGGTGGCGGTGGATGAAAAGGTCGTCCCCTTCTTCAAGGCCGGCAAGGAACTGCGCGAGCGCGTGAACAACGGCGCCCCCGCCGAGGACTGAGGGAACGAAGGACGGTCATTCCTTCGTGTTCCGGTTCGTCCTGCCGAATGTTCTTGATATGTTCCAATTGCTGCTGCTACGGGTTCTTCTCTATGGAAGAAGGCGGGCCATGAAGGGGCGCAGGATGCGGGACGTGATCTCGGGTCTTCTGGTAGTGTGCATGGCACTGGGTGCCGGCGGTCCGGCATGGGCGCGGGACGGGCAGCGCCATGCCCATCGTCGTACCGGTCTGGCGGCGCATCTCTGTGCGACGCATGACGCCGTCATCACGACCCCCGGGCACAGGTTGCGGGCGGTCGGGCGGCGTCGCTATTTCGCCCCGATCGGGCAGGCGATGTATTATCGCGATACCTCGCGCCGGTGCCAGTTGCGACGCACGGCGCATCGGCATAGCTGAGCGGGACGGCACGCCGGGGCAAAGTCCCGGCTTTTCGCCCCAAGCCGCTAAAGCGGTCGGTGGGCCCGGTCCATCAGGCGGCGCCAGGTGGACCGGGCCAGGGCCAGCAGCGGATTGGCCGGCGGGGGATTGGACCGTGCAGGCGCGGCCTTGGCCACGGTCCGGCGTTCGTCCTTCTGGTCCATCCAGCGATCCAGGCTGACGCCGGCCTTGGCGGCGCGGCGGGCCTCGTACGCCTGCTTGGCTGTTCCGTTGCCCTGTGTGCCTGTGCCGCCGCCGGCCATTGTCCGTTTTTCCTGTTGCATTCGAATGCTGCCTGGCTGGATGCGGACCTGTCAGTGACGGCCGTTGATTTCGGCCAGCAGGAAATCGCGGAAGACCGCGACGCGCTTCGATGTGCGCAGTTCCTCGGGATAGACGAAATAGGCATCGACCGTCGGGACCGTGACTTCCGGCAGGATCTTGACCAGATGCGGGTGCAGGACCGCCGCATAGGCCGGGATCGACCCGATTCCGACGCCGGAGGCGATGGCCTCGGCCATGGCCGGCAGGCTGTTGACCTCGATCCGCGCGGGGCGCTTCTCGTCCGCCGGCACGCCGGCTTCGGCCAGCCAGTTGATGTGCGGCACCGGCGGATGATAGCCGCCGAACAGCACCAGCTTGTGGCTGGACAGGTCGTCCAGCGTCGCCGGGGTGCCGAATTCCTCCAGATAGCCGGGCGAGGCGTAGATCGGCAGCGGGAAGTCCGCCAGATGGCGCTGGACCAGGTCGGGCTGGCGCGGCGGGTGCATCCGCACCGCGACATCGGCCTCGCGCATGCCCAGATCCAGGTCGTTGTCTTCCAGGATCAGGGTGATGCTGATGTCCGGATTGGCATCCATGAAACGATGCAGGCGCGGCGTCAGCCAGCAGGTTCCGAAACCGGTCGTCGTGGTCACGCGCAGCCGTCCGGCGGCCTTTTCCTTGCTTTCGGTCAGCAGGGACTGGGTCATCGCCAGCTTGGAAAAGACCTCGCGCACCGTCTGGTTCAGGGTTTCGCCCTGTTCCGTCAGGATCAGTCCGCGCGCGTGTCGGTGGAACAGGGGAACCTGCAGCGCTTCTTCCAGCGCCGAAATCTGGCGGGAGACCGCCGACTGGCTAAGATTGAGTACGTCACCCGCGTGTGTGAAGGACCCTGCTTCGGCCACCGCATGGAAAATACGGAGTTTATCCCAGTCCAACGCTGCATTCCGATCCTGGTTGGAGAACCTGTCGTTACAATCTGGTTCTGGTGACGGAAATACCCGATCCGGTCAAGGATTTATGGTATTCAGTGCGACATTCCCGCCAGGTAACGTTCCGCCTCCAGCGCGGCCATGCAGCCGGTTCCCGCCGCGGTAACGGCCTGGCGGTAAATGCGGTCCTGCACGTCTCCGGCGGCGAAGACGCCCGGCACCGACGTGCGCGTGCCGCCCGGGTTGGTGACGATATATCCCTCGTCGTCGGTTTCGACCTGGTCCTTGAAAACCGCCGTGTTCGGGGCATGCCCGATGGCGACGAAAACGCCGTCGACCGCCAGGTGTTCGTTCGTGCCCGACGAAATATCGCGCAGATTCAGGCCCGTGACGACGGGCGGGGTGCCGGTGGCCACGATCTCGTCCACCACGCAATTCCATTTCACCGTGATCTTGGGGTGGGCGAACAGCCGGTCCTGCAGGATCTTTTCCGCGCGCAGGCTGTCGCGCCGGTGGATCAGTATCACATGTTCGGCATGATGGGTCAGGTACAGCGCTTCCTCGACCGCCGTGTTGCCGCCGCCGATGACGGCGACGGTCCGGCCGCGATAGAAGAATCCGTCACAGGTGGCGCAGGCCGAAACCCCGGACCCCTGGTATTGGGCCTCGCCGGGAATGCCCAGCCACTTGGCCTGTGCCCCGGTGGCGATGACGACCGAGCGGGCCAGGTAGACGTCACCGGAATCGCCGACCAGGCGGAACGGTTCGCCCGCCCCGCCGTGACCCTTCAGGGTGCATTCGGTGATGATGTCGTGGATGATCTGCGTACCCACATGCGCGGCTTGGGCCGCCATCTGTTCCATCAGTTCGGGGCCCTGGATGCCGCGGGCGAAGCCCGGGTAATTCTCCACGTCGGTGGTGATCATCAACTGTCCGCCCGGCTGCAGGCCGGCCACCAGGATGGGCTTCAGGTTGGCGCGCGCGGCATAGATCGCGGCGGTATAGCCGGCGGGGCCGGCGCCGATGACAAGAAGGTCGGTGGTATGGGTCTGGGTCATGGACTCGGGCGTCGATGTGATCACAATGCAGGGGATATGGCCGTCCAATGCGCTGGACACAAGGCGCGCGGGATCTGCTGCGCCCTTTTCGGCAACGGGCGCATGCCATATCCTGCGCGCCATCAGATTTGGGACGGAAATGACTGAAGTGATGGACCTGGATGCGATTGACCGTCGGATCGTAGCCGAACTCCAGGCGGATGGCCGCATGACGAACGTGGAACTGGCGCGCCGGGTCGGTATTTCCGCCCCGCCCTGCCTGCGGCGCGTGCGGCGGCTGGAGGAAGAAGGGCTGATCCGCGGCTACCACGCCGATACCGACGCCGCCCTGCTGGGCTGGACGATCACGCTGTTCGCCCTGATCGGGCTGGACAGCCAGAAGGAAGCCGTCCTGACCGCGTTCGAGACCCAGGTGGCCGAATGGCCCGAGGTCCGGGAGTGCCACATGATCCGGG
The DNA here is from genome assembly GCF_000021325.1 of Gluconacetobacter diazotrophicus PA1 5. Lineage (GTDB taxonomy): Bacteria > Pseudomonadota > Alphaproteobacteria > Acetobacterales > Acetobacteraceae > Gluconacetobacter > Gluconacetobacter diazotrophicus. The sequence goes on from NC_011365.1 coordinate 3,507,466, forward strand.
GCGGCGGGGACTTCCTGGTCCGGCTGGTGGCGCGCGACGCCGCGCATGAAAACCAGTTGACCCGCCGCCTGACCGAAAGCCCGCATGTCAGCCGGGTCCAGACATTGCAGACCATCCGCACGGCGCTGAGCCGCGCCGGCGTGCCCGTGCAGCCCCCCGGCGCCGGCGGCATGGGCGTGGCAGGGACGGACATGTGAGCATCGTCCTGCCCCCCGTCGATGCACCGCCGGCCACCAAGGCGCGGCCCGACACGGTCCGGCTGGCGGCCGATATCAGCATCGTGGTCCCCTGCTACAACGAGCGCGCGAACGTGCGCCCCATGGTCGCCGCCCTGTCCGCCGCCCTGGCGGGGCGGGAGTGGGAGGTCATCTTCGTCGATGACAACTCGCCCGACGGCACGATCGACGAGGTCCGGTCGCTTGCGGAATGCGATGGCCGGGTGCGGGGCATCCTGCGCGTGGGTCGCCGTGGCCTGTCCTCGGCGGTGATCGAGGGCGTCCTGTCGTCCTCGGCGCGCGTGGTCGCCGTCATGGACGGCGACATGCAGCATGATGAGAGCTGTCTGGGTCGGCTGATCGACGCGGTGGTGCGCGACGGCTACGACATCGCCGTCGGCAGCCGTCATGTCGAAGGCGGGGACAATGCCGGGCTGGCGAATGGCTGGCGGAAATTCCTGTCGGATTCCGGCATCCGCATGGTGCAGATGATCCTGCAGGTGCGGCTGGGGGACCCGATGAGCGGGTTTTTCGCCATGCGGCGCGACCTGTTCGAACGCGCGGTGCCGCATCTGTCGGGGACGGGGTTCAAGATCCTGCTGGACGTGTTCCTGTCCGCCCCCCAGCGCCCGCGGGTGCTGGAGGTCCCGTTCGTCTTCCGCCCCCGCGCGGCGGGCGAGAGCAAGCTGGACGTCCTGGTCCTGATCCAGTTCCTGGCGATGCTGGGCGACAAGGTATGCCGCGGGTTCCTGCCGACCCGCTTCATCGCGTTTGCCCTGGTCGGCCTGGTGGGCATCCTGGTCAACCTGGTGGTGCTGGACGTTGCCCGCCGGTGCGGCGCCGATTTCGCGTCCGGGCAGGGGATCGGGACCGTGGCCGCCATGGTGGCCAATTTCTGGATGAACAATTCCCTGACCTACCGCGACTGCCGCCTACGCGGCGGCCGGATGTGGCTGGGGCTGCTGCTGTTCCTGGCGATCTGCTCGGTGGGCGCACTCGCCGATATCGGCATCGCGCGCGCGGTCTTCAGCGAGGACGGCAAATGGAACCAGGCGGGGGCCGCGGGGGCCGCGATCGCCGTGGTGTGGAATTACGCCGTGTCGTCGACGCTGATCTGGCGGGTGCGTTGACCGGCAGGGCCGGGTACGCCGATCGCGATCTGCTGGTATGGGGCGGCGTTGCGCTGGGCCTGCTGACGGTGCTGCGCGGTATCGTGGCCGCCTGCACCCCGCCTTCGCCGGACGAGGCCTATTACTGGGTGTGGTCCCGCGCGCTCGCGCCCGGCTATCTGGACCACCCGCCGATGGTCGCCCTGTGGATTCGCGGCGGGACCGCGCTGCTGGGCGATACGACGCTGGGCATTCGCCTGCTGGCGACGCTTTCCGCCGGTGTGGGGACGCTGTTCCTGGCCGCCGCCGCGCGGGACCTGGGATGGGGGCTGGCGGCCGGACGGATGGTTCGGGCCGGAATCCTGCTGAATGCCACGCTGGCGCTGGGCATCGGCGCGGTGACGATGACGCCGGACACGCCCCTGCTGTTCTTCATCACCACGGCGCTGTGGGCGCTGGGGCGGCTGCACGTCACCGGTCGGGGTGGCTGGTGGCTGGTGCTGGGGCTGGCGCTGGGCCTGGCGTGCGACAGCAAATACACGGCGGTGCTGCCGGGGGCGGGGCTGGCGTTCTGGCTGCTGGGCAGCCGGTCCGGGCGGGTGTGGCTGCGCACGCCCTGGCCCTGGTGTGCCGCCATGCTGGCCCTGCTGCTGTTCCTGCCCGTCATCGGGTGGAACGCGGCGCATCACTGGGCCAGCTTCGTCCGCCAGGGCGGCCGGGCGGGCGACTGGCGGCCGGCGCGGGCGGTGCAGTTCCTGGGGGAACTGGCGGGGGGACAGGTCGGCCTGGCAACGCCGCTGGTCGCCCTGTTCTTCGCGGGCGGGTTGTGGCAGGCCCTGCGCCGCGCGTGGCGGGACGATGCGGCGGCGCTGCTGGCCTGCTGGACCGTGCCCGCCATCGTGGTGTTCGTGCAGCATGCGCTGGGCGACCGGGTGCAGGCCAACTGGCCGGTGCTGCTCTATCCCGGTCTTGCGATCGCGGCGGCTTCCCTGACCTGGCGCTTCTGGGGGCCGGCATCGGCGCTGGGCTTCGTGCTGACGCTGCTGGTCTATGTGCAGTCCACGCTGTCGCCCGTCGCGCTGTCGCCGCATCTGGACATCACCCTGCGCCAGATGGCCGGCTGGCAGGACCTGGCCCGTGCGGCTGACGGCATGGCCCCTTCCGGCGGCTTCATCGCCGCCGATGAATACGGACTGGCGTCGGAACTGGCCCTGGCGCTGCCGCGCCGGCCGGTGATCGGGATCGAGCCGCGCTGGGCCCTGTTCGACCTGCCGCGCGCGGCAGGCGGCCAGCAGGGGATCTTCCTGTGCAGCGAACGACGCCTGCGCACCGTCGATCCCACCCCGTTCAGCCGGATGACGCGGATCGGCACGCTGGCGCGCGGGCGGGGCGCCCGGCTGGCCGAACGCTATGCGGTCTTTCGCGTGACGCTGGCGCCCGAAGCGCCGGCCTGGACGGCGCGCCTGCCCTCCGGAGCTGTATAAGGCCCGTCACCGCGACGCGGGCAGGGTATCCTTGATCCGGTCCAGCAGGGCGCGAATCCGGAACGGTTTTTCCAGGCCCTGGCCATATGCGAATGTCGCCAGGCGTGCCGGGTCGCCGCTGATGGCGATGATCGGCACCCCTGCATCCGCCAGGCGCCTGGCCAGGGGATCGGGCGACCCGTCGGGCAGGGTCAGGTCCAGGATGGCCAGGTCGAACGCGCCCCGGTCCAGTTCCCGCAGGGCGGATTGCACGTCGGCGCATGGGGTGACGCGCAGGCCGGACGCCTCCAGCGCCGTGCGGACCAGGTCGGCGATGGCGGATTCGTCCTCGACCAGCAGGACGTGGCGGGGGGACGTCATGGCGTGGAGCCCTGTGCGGGGACGGGCGGACGCCGCCGCAGGGGGGCGGCGGTGGGAACGGGCCACGGGGCGATGCCCCGGTCCGACAGGGCCAGCGTGCCCAGTTCCAGCAGGCCGGGGCTCATGCGTTCGGGGGCGTCGCGCACCTGGTCCAGCGTGAACCAGTCGACATCCAGCGCATCGTCGGCCGCGCGCACCGTATCCTGTCCCGAATCGGCGCAGCGCACGACGACGATGACGTAATGGAACCGCAGGGCACCGTCCGGGGCGTGGTCCAGCACGTCGAATGCCGTCAGCACGCCCTGCGCCCGGGCGATGAAGCCGGTTTCCTCGCGCAGTTCGCGCTCGGCGGCCTGCATGACGGTCTCGCCATGCTCGATGCGGCCGCCGGGAAAACCCCACAGGCCCTGGTCCGGCGGGTTGGCCCGCCGGATCAGCAGCAGGCGCCTGTCGCGTACGACGACCGCGAGGATCGCGGCCGAAACGGGGGAGGGGGAGTTCATGCGGCCATCATAGACGCATGACTCCCCCTCCGGCCACTCCGTGACGCCGTTGTGCGCCGGGCGGTTACGGGACGACCGGCAGCCAGATCGCCGTGGACTGGTCGCCGCCGCGATGGACCGACTGCGTCGCGGCGACGAAGTCATGCGGCGTGGCGCGCAGCACGTTGGGCACGAAGGTCTGCGGGTTGCGGTCATAGAGTGGGAACAGCGAGGACTGGATCTGCACCATGATCCGGTGCCCCGGCTGGAACACGTGGTTGACCGCCGGCAGCGTGAAGCGATAGCGCGCCACCTGGTTCGGCACCGTGGCCACCGAATGATCGAAGCCCTCGCGATAGCGGCCGCGGAAGATGTCCATCGACACCGCCAGCTCGTATCCGCCCATCTCCGGCCGGTCGCCGTTGGTGGCCGGCTGCACGTCGATCAGCTTCACCACCCAGTCCGAATCGGTGCCGCTGGTCGCCGCGAACAGATCCGCCACCGGCACGCCGCTGACGCGGACCGACTGCGTCAGGACCGGGGTTTCATAGGTCAGGACGTCCGGGCGGCTTTCCGCCTGGCGCTGGTCCTGCACCAGCCACGTCTTCCAGCGTGCGCCGTCGGTCGCGAAATTGAACGGGCGCTGCAGGAAGGGCACCGGATGCGCGGGATCGGACACATAGGAATCCTGCCCGTCCGCCGCCGGATGATCGAACGACAGGCCGTATCCCGCCTGCAGGAACAGCGGCTTCATCGGATGGGCGCAGCCCTTGCCATCGCAGGCCAGGGGCCAGCGCGGGAAGCGGTCCCAGTGGTTCTCGCCGGAATTGTAGATGATGGCTTCCGGCAGGTTCGCCGCCGGCGCGCCGGGGCGCAGGTACTGGTTGAAGAACGGCAGCAGCACGTCGCGCCGGAACTGGTGCGCGGTGTCGCCGTCCCAATGCAGCGGGCCCAGTTCCGATCCGTCATAATTGACCTGGCTGTGCCGCCACGGGCCCATGACCAGGATGTTCGGCACGCTGGGGCTGGTCTTCTTCAGCGCCTGCCAGGAATGGATCGCGCCCCACATGTCTTCCTGGTCCCACAGGCCCTGTTCCCACAGGGTGGGCACCGTCAGCGGGTGGCGGGTGATCAGCTTGTCCAGGGCCTGGTTCTGCCAGAAGGCATCGTAGTCCGGGTGGGCCAGCATGCGCTGCCACCACGGGAACTGGTCCAGACCGGCGGCGGTGGCGAACTGCCCGGCCGATCCGGCCCGCAGGAAGTTCGTGTAATCGTCGCGGTCCACGCGGGGAATCGGGTTGCCCTCGCCACGGACGGTCATCTGCTCGGTGAAATAATCCAGCCCGCCCTGGCGGAAGGCGCCGTAATGGTACCAGTCATCGCCCATCCAGCCGTCGACCATCGGGCTTTCCGGGGCCGCGACCTTCAGCGCCGGATGCGGGTTCAGCAGCGCCATGACCACGGTGAACCCCTCATAGGACGAGCCCAGCATGCCCACGCGGCCGTTCGATTCCGGCAGGTTCTTGACCAGCCAGTCGATCGTGTCCCACGCGTCGGTGACCTCGTCGGTGCGGGTGGGGTTCAGCGGCCCGCGCACCGGGCGCGTCATCACGTAATCGCCTTCCGACCCGTACTTGCCCCGAATGTCCTGGAAGACGCGGATATAGCCCGATTCGACGAACACATCGTCGCCCTGCGGCAGCAGCGCGCGCATGGACGGCGAATCCTCGACCCGGTTCAGCCGCTGCGACGCGTGATAGGGCGTGCGCGTCAGCAGGATCGGCGCGTCATGCGCGTTGCGGGGCACCACGATGACGGTGTGCAGCTTCACCCCGTCGCGCATCGGGATCATGACGTCGCGCTTGACGTAGTCGCGCCCGTCGGTCGGAAAGGTGACATGGGCGGGGATGTCGCTCCCGGTCTGGACGGTCAGCACCGAGGCACCCTGCTGCGTGGATGCGGGGGTGGCGGTCCGGGACGGCTTGGGGGCGGCGTGGCCCGGGTTGCCCAGGCCGATGGCACCGATGCTGCTGGCCAGGGTCAGGGCGGTCAGGAAGGTGATCGTCCCGCCCGGGCGACGACGTGTAGAAAGTGTCAAACCATACGCTCCTGCTGATCTCCGCCACGGCGGAGGACAAGGTGTTTCGTTGGCATGACCATGTCGCAACCGAACGGATCAAGCAACCGGGCCTCGCCGGACATGTCCGTGGTTTTAAGGGTGGCTCAGTGGCCCAGGAAATGGGCCATCCCATTGCTCTTGGGACGTGTCAGGGTCACGTGGGCGCGGCAGCGCGGGGTGCCGTACGTGCCGCTGATGGCGCTGCCGTCGGGCTTGCCCTCGAACACCAGGGGATAGGGTTTGCGGTTCATGTCGCTCAGGACCAGTTGGGCATGGAAACGCCCGGGAGTCGCGTCGCGCGTGCCGTGCAGGACCAGCGCGCCGTCACCGGGCGTGAAGGCGATGCGCTTCGTGCCGACCTGCAGGGTCGAGGGCGCGTTGGTCTCCGGACAGACGCCGCGATCGGCGACCAGCGTGCCCGTCCAGATCCCGATCGGGTCCCTGGCCGCGTCGTCGGCCGCCCGCGCCGGGGCCACGGCCAGCAGCCCGGCCCCCGGCAGCATGGCCAGCAGCATGGCGCGGGCGAGGGGGGAGTGCAGGGCCGGTCGGAAGAGGGTCACATTCATGCTCCGTAACGCGGGGAACGGCCCCCAATATGGGCCCGGGCGGCGCGGCGGGCCATAGGGTCCCGGCCGGCGCGGTCTTGCGCTATACTCGGCATCGACGCATATCCCGCGCTTGCGCTTGCATGGCCCGCCCGGCCCGTGCAGCACGCCCCGTGACCGTAATGCCGCGACCGAAAGAACGATGATGAGCGATAAAGTGAAGAGTGCCGGACCCGCCCAGACCGCCCCCCAGGACGTCGCCGCCCTGGAAGGTGCCCTGCATCAGGACCGGGTCCTGATCCTGGATTTCGGCAGCCAGGTCACGCAGCTGATCGCCCGTCGCGTGCGCGAAAGCGGCGTGTATTGCGAAATCTGGCCGTTTTCGACGGACGAGGCCAAAATTCGCGCCTTCGCCCCGCGCGGCATCATCCTGTCCGGCGGTCCGGCCAGCGTGCTGGACGAGAAGGCGCCGCGCATCCCCGACGTGGTGTTCGCGCTCGGCGTGCCGGTGCTGGGCATCTGCTACGGGCAGCAGGCGCTGTGTCATCAGTTGGGCGGCGCGGTGGAAACGCATGAACATCGCGAATTCGGGCGGGCGCATATCGACATCATCGAGGATTGCGCCCTGTTCCGCGGCACCTGGGCGCGTGGCGGGCGTGAACAGGTGTGGATGAGCCACGGCGACCGGGTCACGAAGCTGCCGCCCGGATTTCGCTCGGTCGCGGTCAGCGAGGGCGCGCCCTTCGCCATCATCGCGGACGAGGGGCGGCGCCTGTACGGCGTGCAGTTCCATCCCGAGGTGGTGCATACGCCCCATGGGGCGGCGCTGCTGCGCAACTTCACCCATGACGTGGTGGGCTGCCGGGGCATCTGGACCATGGCCGGCTTCCGCGACATGGAAATCGCCCGCATCCGCGAACAGGTCGGTTCGGGCCACGTGATCTGCGGCCTGTCGGGCGGTGTCGATTCCTCGGTCGCCGCAGTGCTGATTCACGAGGCGATCGGCGACCAGTTGACCTGCATCTTCGTCGATCCGGGCATCCTGCGTGCCGGAGAGGCCGAGGAGGTGGTCAAGACCTTCCGCGGCCGCTTCAACATCAAGCTGGTCCATCGCGATGCGTCGGACCTGTTCCTGTCGGCCCTGGAGGGCGTCACGGACCCGGAAATCAAGCGCAAGACGATCGGCCGCCTGTTCGTCGAGGTGTTCGAGGAAGAGGCCGCGAAGCTGGGCGGCGCGGACTTCCTGGCCCAGGGCACGCTGTATCCGGACGTGATCGAAAGCGTCAGCTTCACCGGCGGCCCGTCGGTGACGATCAAGTCGCATCACAATGTCGGCGGCCTGCCCGATCGGATGAAGATGCAGTTGGTCGAGCCGCTGCGCGAACTGTTCAAGGACGAGGTCCGCGAACTGGGGCGTGAACTGGGCATCCCCGAGGCCATAGTCGGCCGCCACCCGTTCCCCGGCCCGGGCCTGGCCATCCGCATCCCGGGCGCGGTGGATCGCGACAAGCTGGCGCTGCTGCGCCGGGTGGACACGATCTTCCTGGAGGAAATCCGCGGTGCCGGCCTGTATGACGCGATCTGGCAGGCCTTCGCGGTGCTGCTGCCGGTCCGCACCGTCGGCGTGATGGGCGACGGCCGCACCTACGACTACGCCTGCGCGCTGCGCGCCGTCACCAGCACCGACGGCATGACGGCCGACGTCTTCCCCTTCGACATCGGCTTCCTGAACCGCGTCGCCAGCCGCATCGTCAACGAAGTCCAGGGCGTGAACCGCGTGACCTACGACATCACCTCGAAGCCGCCTGGCACGATCGAGTGGGAATGATTCCTCCCTATCCGGCGGCGTCCCGCAGTTTCTCGGAAAACAATATAAAACATTGATAAAAAATAAATTTATCGATGTTGGCATGGACCGTCGGCCGGCAGAGATGCCTGCCGACGGTCCATGCCCGCATTGCGGAAGTCGATTTCGGAGGATGCCGTCAGGGGGGCATCCTGTGACGGTTTTTCTTCATGATCTATTGATAGATATGAATCATATCCGCATCGGGTTCGCGACAATTGCCCGGGCGACATACGGTTCGAGAAACCGGGCGACTAATATTGCAAAGCAGGATTCCTTTTCATACGCATAAGGGCTCGCAGAGAAGATCCTTTGCGAGATGTTCGACCGGCTGAGGGCCGCAGACGGACAAAGTCCACTTTGCGATATGCTCGATATTGACTTCAATGGATGTGCAAAACTGGCACATAGAGGCTTGACAGAAGCAAATTTCTGCAGAAATTTATTGCTGGCCTCAAGAGTAGTCGAAGGACAAAAGCGGGTTTGTGGCAAATGTTCTTCTCCGCAGCGATCTAAGTAAGCTGGTTCTTCTAGAGTGGCGGGGACAGCCCGTCATCCAGAGCAACGGTATTCTTTCCAATTTTTTGGGTACGATTCCACGGACGAGGCTTGGCTTTGCCGAGCCACTGGTCCGGTGGCCTCGTGACAATGAAACCGGCGAGATTACCTGGTACGCCGACGATGGCGAGGGACTGCGCCGCTTGTCGTCGTTTCCCGATGATAAGCGGGGCCAACTGGTTCACGATCTCGGCGTCGAGGTCGCCCGTGTGCGGGAGGCGGCGTCGCGCGCAGGACGCGCCCAGGCGCTGTTGCTCGACCGGGCCTTGGTCATTCCGGATCAAGAGGCGATCTTCACCGATGGCCGGATGTTCCTGTTTGCTCCGTGGGGGATGCTTTTCGGGAATGGGGGCACGCTGAAGACCGAGTCCGAGGGCGTGGATTTCGCGGGCTCGGTGCTTGGGCGGCTGACGGCCGCCGGAAGCGAGCCGGTAGCCACGCGGGTGGGGGGGGAGGACGGTGGAAAGCCGGACCCCCTGGAGATGCCTCCCCCGGATGCCGGTGCCCATGGGGGGGCTCGGGAGCCCATAGGCGCCCCCGGTGGCGCGGCGTCCTCGCCAGCGCGGGCGGTTCCCGTCGCGCCGGTGTCCTATGGGGCACACAGGCCGCTGTCGCGGCCTGTTGCGGCCACGCTGCACGGGCTGACATTCGTCTGCTTTTTCGCCCTGGCGATGTGGGCTGCTTTCTCGATCGTCGCCCATACCCGTATCGTGACGATCGGCGGCCATCCTTTCAGTGCCCTGCCCCGATGATGCAGCTGATCGCCACGACCGATGTCAGGGACATCACGCCGCTTGCATATCGGGGCCAGCGGGTTATCGAACTGTGGTCCGAGTTTTCCCGCCTGTTCGAGAAAATATCCGGCGCCGCGGGTGCCGGACTGCTGGCCGAACCGGAGGATCACGGCAACGGCAGGATCGACTGGTACGGGGCGCCGGGCGCGGATATTCCGCAGGCGGAGCGTGTCGCCTGGTTCGTGCGCCTGCGCGCGGAGATCCAGCAGGCGGCCACCCGGCAGGCCGATCGTCTTTCCTCGACCGAGAAGGGCCTGCTGGCCCTGTTACCGCAGGTCTTCTCCATCCCGGACGAGACCTATATCCGCTCGGGCGCGAACGGACCGGTGCTGGTCGGATGGGGGCATCAGGCGGTTACCCAGAAGCTGGCCCGGGTCGATATCACGGGCGAGGGCCGGCCGCCGCCTCCTCCGCCCCCGCCCCCCAAGGCGTCCCCTGCGCCGCCGGTGGTGGAGCGGATGGAGATCCTGACGCCCCCGCCCGCCCCCGCCCCGCCCCGCCTGCCCGGCGCCTGGCGGGAATGGGCGGTCGTGCTGGGAATGCTGGGGGGACTGGCCCTGCTGATCTGGCTGCTCGCGCATCTCGGCTTCGTCATGGCGCCCTGGCTGTGCCTGCATCCGTCCCTGCCGCTCTGGCTGCTCCTGCTGCTGGCGCTGCTGTTCCTGGGCTTGCTGGCGTCGCGCCTGCCCTGGCGCGCCTGGGGCGATTTGTGGCGGGTCCGCAGGGTCGGTGCCCTCGGGGGCGTGCTCCAGGTCGTGTTGTGCTGGGGGGACCTGAACGACCTCGATCTTCATGTCATATGCCCGGATGGCCAGCGTATCTATTTCAAGAACAGAACGCATGGCGAGGGCCACCTGCTGCGCGATGCCAACGCGCGGCGCGACGGCGCGCCGCCGCCCACGCGCCGACCGGTCGAAACCACCGTCTGGCGCTCGGCGCCGCCGCCCGGATTCTACACCGTCATCGTCGATCCCTTCGCCATGCCGGCCGTCGCTGCCAGCCGGTTCAGCGTGACGGTCCGCTATCGCGGCGCGGTCCTGGTCTCGCACCGGGGCACCGTGTCGGCGGGTGAGCGCATGATGCCGATCTGCAATTTCGATATCCCGGCATGACGCTGCAACTGGACAGGACGCCCGGGGCGGTATCGGGCACGCACCAGGATTTTCTCGCCGCGGTCGGGGAAAGGCTGGGGCCGGCGCATGCGGCGTTCTTCGCGACGCCCCTCTCGGACGGCGGCGGGACGGCATGGGTCGTCCAGGGTGGCGATAGCCGGGCGTTCGCGGATCTCGACCCGGCGGATCGCGAGGCGTTGCGCCGTTATGCGGGTTCGGTGGTGTCGGACATCCGGCGGGTCGCCGAAGGGGAAAATAGCGTCATCCGGCGGCATTTCGCCGCGATGCGGCGTATTCCGTCGCTTGATTACCTTTATGCCGTGGATGGTCGCGCGGTCGTCACGCGATGGGGCGCCGCCCAAGGGCACGATCCCCTCGGCGCGCTGGACGATGGCAGGTCCTTCGTCATCCGCCAGGGATTTCCCAGGCTGCCACCGCGTCTTCTGTCATCCGCGTTGGCCGGGGCGGCGGCGGGTTTCCTCGTCGCGGCCCTGATGCTTGGAGCCATGCCGGCGGCACCGGCCTGCGTAGCGCCTGCAACCGCAGACCTGCCCCAAGGAAAGTGGCAATCTCATGACCTGTCCATGCTGAGAGGATGTTGGCACAGGATCAGCAACATGGTGGTGACGGATATTCGCACCAATGCTGAAAATCCCGTCGCAGAATGGACGTTATGCTTCGCCGATGACGGAAGGACGGGTCGGCAGACCCTGCATTACAGCAGCGGCGCCGCATGTTCGAGCAACGTCACGGCGCGCTTCGAGGGCGACACGCTGGTGATCTCGGCGGAGCGGTGCGTCGATCATACGCATGATCGGATGTTCGTATTCCTCCGGACGATCTTCCGCTGTACACGGCTGGACGATCTTAAGGCGTCCTGCCCGGCATACGCGGATGATCCGCTGGTGGAAGCGGACCGCGCGTGGGGGCCGGGGGTGTTTCAGCGGTCCGGGTTGCGATGATCCTTCTGACGGATTGCGGCACGGTCGATGGCGATCGTGCCCGAAGGCTACTTGACGAGATTGCTGCCCGGCTCTCTCCGGCGCACGCGGCAATTTTCGCACGTCCGGTTATGTCCCGGGAGGGGGGGACGGACTGGCACGCGGACGGCGAGACAATGAGTCCGGCGGAGCGTCTGGATGCGGACTCGCTGAAGCGACTTCACCGTCATGCGGGCAGCATCCTGTCTGACATCAGGCGGGTCGCGCAGGCGGAAGGCGGAATGATCCGCGACGGATTCGCCGCTCTACCCGCGTTTCCCGAGCGGGGTGGTCTGTTTGCTGTCGACGGGCGACCTGTGATCGTGGGCTGGGGGCGGGCGGATGGCGGTGTTCCTGCCTGGGTGGGCGCATATGACGACGGGCGGGCGCCGGATTTTCCCCGCGCGAGGAGACGCCCGCCGGCGCTGATGCGAACGGCGCAGATCGGCAGCATTCTTGGCTTTGCCCTTGGTGCGGCACTCACGATGCTGATGCCGTTCGATGCAGCCTGCCTGGAGACCCGTGATGTCGCGGCGTGGCAGGCCCATGATCCGCGTGTCGTCAGCGGTTGCTGGCAGCGTATGACCAACCTGGACTCGGCCGAGAATGACGTCCTGACGAAGAACGACTACCGGCTGTGGCAGGTCTGCATCGACCCGGACGGGAAGACAGGACATCTGTCCGTGGACCTGTCGGAGAGGGGACAATGCACGGGCGACGCCACCGCGCGGGTCGAGGGGGACAGGGCCGTCATTCGAACGGCGGCGTGCCCCCTGGCTGGCTCGACCTACCTGCCAAGGGTATTGAGCTGCACACATCGCGACGATGACCATATCGCCTGCACTATTCATGTCGTGGTCGCGGATGAACATCTTCCACCCCAATACCGGCAGGGACACGAGGGGTTGTTGCAACGTGTAAAACCGGCAATAAAGCCGTAAAACAGCGGCCACAGATGACCATGCAGGGACGGGAGCGAGGAAACGGATGCCAGGCTTGATCTCGTTGATTCCCGACAGCCTGATCCAATTCGAGACCATTACGCTGGACGCCGCCGAATGCGGCAGAATCCGGGCGAATTTCTGGGAGGAGTCCACCGGGATCAACGGGGACGGGGCGCCGGAATTCATCCTGCGCGCGCTTGAGGAAGACCCCGAAAGCAGGAACATGGTGTTCCACGCCGATGGCCGCCAGCGGGTGGCGCCGGACGATGCAGGGTATGTCATCAGGCGCAAGGACATTTTCGAGGTTTTCGAGAATGAGTGGGTGCCGCTGCCGTATCTTGCGCGGATCGGAAGCACCGACAATGAGGGATTTCGCCCCGGTCCGGCAAACTGGGTCAGGGGCCGGCTGCGCCGCACGGAAACCCGGGAAGGGGAGGAGGCGATTCTCCTCAACATCGCCTTCGACACCACGGTCGCGCCGCATTTCGACGGGCGCTACTTGGCGCCGACCCCCGATGACGAGGCGCGGGGCCAGAAATTCGCGTTCGTCGCCGACCTGGAAAGCATTTCCTGGCTGATCGACAGTTCCTGGCTGAAGGACTGGCTGGAGGAATTGCAGCGCGAGGCCGCGCTTGCCGTCCCCGGCCGGAAGCGCCCGGCGCCCGAGGAGGAGGAAAAGCAGCCGGTCCTGAAGCATCTTGCGACCTATTTGGCCTTCCTGCGGATGGTGGCGCAGGCCGGAGCGCCGCCGATCGCGCAGATCCTGACGGTGACGAACGAACCGCCGGTCGCGGTCGATCTGGTGCTGGATCTGGGGAATTTTCGCAGTTGCGGTATCCTGATCGAGGAACATCCGGGGACGCGCCAGCGCGAAGCCGACAGCTACGTCCTGGAACTGCGCGACCTCGCCCAGCCTGAACTGGCCTATGGCGACCCGTTTTCCAGCCGGATCGAGTTCGGACGGGCGACGTTCGGGCGGGATTCCCATTCGCGCCGCTCCGGCCGGCCCCATGCCTTCGTGTGGCAGAGCCCCGTGCGGACCGGGCCCGAGGCCGAACGGATGATGGGGGCACGGATCGGTAACGAGGGGCTGTCGGGCCTGTCTGCTCCCAAACGCTATCTGTGGGACACCCGGCCGTCCGACCAGGGATGGCGCTTCAATAATGGCCTTAACCGAGACGGCCAGCCGTCCGATCCGGCGGTCAACGGCCCGTTCCGCCGTGCGATCCAGGAAACGCTGGGCGCCCAGCGGCGGTTCAGGGTCAGCCTGGACGACGTGAAGGCGGCGCAGCCCGTGGGGCCGAGCGTGCTGTCGCGCAGCCTGCTGTTCATGCTGATGTTGAGCGAACTGATCATGCAGGCGATCATGTATATGAATTCGCCGGGCTTTCGGTCCAAGCGGCGGGACAGCGCGCGTCCGCGCCTGCTGCGTTCGGTGATGCTGACAATGCCGCCTGGAATGCCCGTGGCGGAACAGCGGATTTTCCGTGCCCGGGCCGAGGCGGCGATCGCGTTCGTCTGGAGCGTGACGGGGCGCACGGGCAAGCCGCCAACGCTGCGCGCCGAACTGGACGAGGCCACGGCGACGCAGATCGTCTGGCTGCATAACGAGGTGACGGAGCGGCTCGGCGGCCATGTCGAGGCGCTGTTCGATCTATATGGCGACGGCCGCGTGGGCGAGGACGGGCGGCCGGCAGTCCGTGTCGCGAGCATCGACATCGGGGGCGGCACCACCGACCTGATGATCACGACCTATACCCATATAGGGGGCGACGCGCTGTCCCCGCACCAGGATTTCCGCGAGAGCTTCAAGATCGCCGGGGATGACCTGCTTGAACGTGTCATCCTGACCGTGGTGCTGCCCCCGTTGGAAAAGGCGCTGACCGACGCGGGCATCGCCGAGGCGCACCAGCTTCTGGTCCGTCTGCTGGAACGGGATTACGGCAACCAGGACGAGCGCGACCGTCACCGCCGCAGGCTGTTCGTTTCGACCGTTCTCGAACCCACCGCGCTGCGGGCGCTGAGCCTCTACGAACAGGTGGACGACCTGACGCAGGGGGGAATCGGGCGATTCGCGCTGGGTGACGACACGGTGGCCCGTAGGGATGACGACCATCGGAAACGCTGTGCCGCTTTCCTGCGCGAGCAGGTCGATACCCATATGCGTGGCCTGAACATCGGCGACGGCCCGCCCGATTTTGACCTGTTCGGCGTGGTGGTCGAGGTCGAGGTGGAAACGATCGAGAAGGCGATCCGCGCGACGCTGGATACGGTTCTGGGCAGCCTCACCGAACTGGTCTGGGCCTATGGATGCGATGTCCTGCTGTTGTCGGGGCGCCCGTCGAAGCTGCGCCGGGTGAGGAACCTGGTCACGGGCGCGATGCCCGTCGCCCCGCACCGGATCGTCGCGATGCACGATTACACGGTGGGCCGGCACTATCCCTTCACGGATTCCGCGGGCCGGATCAGCGACCCCAAGACGACCGTCGTCGTCGGTGCGGCGCTGTGCATCAAGGCCGAGGGAAAGCTCCAGAATTTTGTCCTGAGAACGGGGAAGCTGGTCATGCGCTCGACAGCGCGGTTCCTAGGCAGGATGGAGCGGACCGGAATGATCCGCAAAGCCGATATTCTGCTGGAGAACGTCGATCTGGACGATCGTCCCAGCGACGAGGATATCCGCTTCCCGCTGGGGGATTTCGAAGGAATGACCATGATCGGTTTCCGCCAGCTCCCGCTGGAGCGGTGGACGACGACGCCTCTTTATTGCGCGGAGTTCGCTGCTGGCACGCGCGAGGAAACGCAGCGCCTGGCCATGCCGCTGACCATCGAATTCGACCGGAAACCCGATATCGAGGACGCCGAGGAAAAGGGTGATTTCTCGGGACGCGAGGATTTTAGCGTCAGCGAGATTACCGATGCCGACGGGCAGCCTGTTCGTCGCAGCCTGATCATCCTGCGCTTGCAGACCACGCTGAACCCCGAAGGCTACTGGCGCGATACCGGGTGCCTGACGCTGGGAGCGACCCTGCCGTGACGACACTCGTCGAACGAACCGCGACCCTTGCCCGGCTGGCGGCGGAGGCCGCGGACTGGGTCGAAAACCATGCCCCCGAAGCCGGGGCGGACTGCCGCAAGGCGCTGCGCCGGGAACGGCGGGTCGCGCGCGGGCTGAAGCGGGCGGTCGCGCGGCGGGCGACGGTTGCGGTCTATGGCGCGTCACAGGCGGGAAAATCGTACTTGATGTCCAGCCTTTCCTGTCCCGCCGAAGGGGCGCTGGAAATCAGCTATGGCGACCGGACGCTGGATTTCCTCAAGGACATCAACCCGCCCGGCGGCGATGAATCGTCGGGGCTGGTCTCGCGCTTCACGCTTGTCCCGCCGCAGCCGCCGGCCGGTGCGCCGCCGGTGCCGGTCCGCCTGCTGTCGGTTTCCGATATCGTGCGGATCGTCGGCAATGCGTTCCTGTCCGATTTCAAGCTGATCGGGGTCTCGGTACCGCTCCTGTCCGAAACCATGCGGATGCTGGAGGACCTGCCCCGCTCGGAGGGAAAGGGGATTCTCGACATCGATGATATCGAGGCCCTGCGGGAGTATTTCGCGCGCAAGTTCGGCGATAAATCATGGATCGCCGAACTGCGCGATGGGTACTGGGACTGGCTGGCCGGGCATGTCGGCGCGCTGGCCCCGCCTGCGCTGCTGACGGCGCTTTCCCCGCTATGGGGGCAGGTCGGGGAACTGGGCCGCTATGCCGGGGAACTGGTCGATGCGCTGATTGCGCTGGGGCAGCCGGAACTTGCCTTCTGCGGGGTCGAGGCGCTGGTTCCGCGATCGGACAGCGTGCTCAATGTCTCGACCCTGTTCCGGCCGCCGGAAGGGGCGGGGCCGGTCCGGCTGGTCGGGGAGAAGGGAACGGCCGCGACCCTGCCGCGCAATGTGGTCTCGGCCATTATTTCCGAACTGGTAGTGCCGGTGTCCGCTGCCCGCTGGGACTTCATGCAGCACACCGACCTGCTGGATTTCCCGGGCGCCCGGTCGCGCCTGCAAATCCCCGAAATCGCGGCAGCCAGGGGGCAGGAAGGGACGCTTTTCCTTCGGGGGAAGGTCGATTACCTGTTCGAACTCTACCAGGCCAACATGGAAACGACGGCGACCCTGCTGTGCGTTGCGGATTCGGCACAGGAAGTGACCGGCCTGCCCGCGATGATCGAAAGCTGGATCGACGATACGATCGGCCGGACGGCGGCGCAACGGCGCGGGCAGGCCGACGCGCTGTTCGTCATCCTGACGAAATTCGACCGGCAGTTCGAGGAAAAGGGCGGTGCGGACGAAAGCAGCAGCGACGTCTGGGACAAACGGCTTGAAGCGTCGCTGACCAATTTCTTCAAGTCGTCCTGGGTCGAGGAATGGAAGCCGGGGCAGCCGTTCAACAATGTCCAGTGGCTGCGTGCCTCCACGGTGGGCAGCCTGTACCGGCGTGATGCGTTCGGGCGTGAAGGCGAAATGCTGCCGGAGGTCACGGACAGGATCGACCGCCGGCGGGCCTCCTACATGACCAGCGACATCGTACGGAAGCACATCCGCGATTACGGGCGGGCGTTCGACGAGGCGATCCGGCGGAATGACGGGGGCGTCAGCTATCTCGCCGGACGGCTTCACGAAATCTGCGAAAGCACGGTCCGTGCCGAGCAATTGGAAGCCCGGCTGAAGCAGTGCGTTGCGAACGTGCTGGGCCTGATCCGGCCCTTTTATCACGACCCGTCAACGCTGGACGCGGGCGAGGAAGCCCGCAAGGCCGTCGCGTCGATCGCGCTGGCGCTGCGGGAACTGCATCGCAACCGTCTGCTGGGGGCATTCTTCCTGGGCCTGGGGCCGGACCGTGAAGCCGTGATCGCGCAATGGCGCGACTTCGCGGAAACCGATGCCGAACCGCCCCCGGTGCCGGAGGACGATCCGCTGGCCTTGATCCTGGGGGACGCCGTGCCCGCGCCTGCGCCCGCCGTGCGCGAGGACCAGCATGACCGCTTCGCGGTGCGGGTCATGGCGCATTGGGTGAAGGAGTACCTGGCCGCGCTTCCCGGCGAACGCAGCCGTCGCTTCGGGCTGGAGGACCACGCCGCGCGCCAGTTTTCGGAACGGATGGAAGCCCTGGCGCGCATGCTGGGCCTGCAGGGGCGGATTGCCGGGGCGTTGCGCCGCGACTGCAACCATGTGAACAGACTGAACCTGTCGGGGGAAAAACAGTCGGTCATCTGCGTGGAACTGATCGGCCGGTTCCTCACCGGGTTGGGCTACACGGACCAGCCGGCCGCCGACAGGCCGCGACGGGTCAATTCCGACCTGCCGATCTTCGACCGTCCGTCGCCCCCGTCCGGCCTGCCCGCCCTTTCGGAAAAGCCTTCTGTCTATCTGGACAGTTTCTTCCATGACTGGGTCTTGGCGCTGCGCACGCGGTTCGAGGAAAGCGGTCCGCAATTCGACATTGCGGCCAACGAACGACTGGGGACGGTCCTAAGCGAACTGGGGACGGTGGAAGCATGAACGACGAGATCATCGTCACGCCTGGGCCACATGTCGAAGGGGCGACGATCGTCCTTCCCGGGCGGGCGGCCGAGGATTCGGAACGGACGGTTACGCTGAAGGTCCCCGGCGACCATCCCGAAGTGAAGGGGGAATGCACGCTGGCCACGGAAGGACGCGACCTGCTGGTCCGGATTCCACCCGCCGTGGCGCGTTCTTTCGAGCCCGATAGCGGCTATCAGGTCGAAATTCCCGAATTGCGGGTCAGCGGCGACATTCTCGCCTGGCCGGCCCTGCCCGTGTCCGGCAAGACGTACGCCGAGCTTGAGGCGGAAGCGCGGGCGCGGCGCACCGCTTCGGGCGACGATCCGGCGCCGGGGGCGGCGGAAAAGGGTCTGGACCCCGTAGCGCCTCCCGTACCGCCACTGCCGGAGGCACCCCCTGCCGGCAGCGACGGGGTGGCGAACCGGTGGGGTGGGAAGTGGACGCTGCCCGTTTTGGGCGGCGGCGCGGTGCTGGCGATCGCGGCGGCGGCGTTCTTCCTGCTGCATCGGTCACCGCCCGCCGTCGCGCCGCTTGCTTCTCCCCCCGTCGCGTCGGCGCGCGCGCCCTCCGTGGGGCCGGCCGCGGCATCGTCCGCCGCCCTGCCGTCGCCGCCGTCCCCGCCCCCGGTACCGTCGGACGGACTGGTCGGATTGTCGGTTCCCGCCGTGATCGCGCAGGCCGGAACGGCGTCGGCGATCGAACAGGAAGGGGAGCGGCGGCTGGCAAACGGCAAGCCGGATGACGGCGTGCTGCTGATGGAGGCAGCGGCGACCCGTGGCGACGTCGGCGCGATGACCCATCTGGCGCATCTGTACGATCCCACGGTCTTCGACCCGCATGGACCGGTTCCCAGTCCCGATATCCGTGAATCGGCCCAGTATTACCAAAGCGCGGCCAAGGCCGGGGATACGGACGTGGCCGCCGACCGCGCACGGCTGCATGACGCGCTGGAAAAGCAGGCCGGCACCGGTGACATGGGGGCGCAACTGGCGTTGAAGGATTTCTGGCCATGACGGCGCGCGGGTTTTTCGTCGCCACTGCGTTCTTCGCTTGGATGCTGCCGCAGGCGGGCCTGGCGGCGGGCCTGACGCCGCTGCTCCAGCCGGGCAAGCACAGCCTGTACCAGCGCGTCATCACCCGTCCGGGCGCCACCATGGCGGCGGACGAAACCGGCAATGCCCCCAAACCGGTCGATGGGTTCGAGGCATTCTACGTCTTTGCCCGCGGCCATGACCGGATACAGGTCGGCAGCAGCGTGTCCGGCCCGGCGCTGGGCTGGATCGAGGAGAGCAGGACGATCCCATGGCCGCACGCCATGATCGCCACCTTCACCAATCCCGCCGGGCGTAATCGCACCCTGTTTCTCGACACGCCCGGGCATGAGCAGGATCTTCTGACCGCGCCGGATTCCGGAGCGCGGGCGGCCGCGCTGCTCAAGGACGCGCAGGCGGGCAAGGCAGGGCCGGTGGTGGCGGTCGAACCAGAAAACTATGTCGATATCGCGAAGAATTTCTATCTTCTGCCGATCCTCGACGCCACGGTGACAGACCGTGACAGCGGGCCGTCGGTCCATATGCTGCACGTCATTTCCGCCCCGGCCACCAGCACGGGGACGCGACCGCCTTCCTCGCCCGAGGCGCTCAGGCAGTTTCGGGCCGGCCTGGTGTTCGTGATCGATACGACGGCGAGCATGCAGCCCTATATCGACCAGACGCGCGCGGCGATTGGCGACATCGTCCATACCGTGCAGAACACGGCGGTCGCCCAGAATTTCCGTTTCGGACTGGTCGCCTATCGCGACAGTCTGGCAGATACGCCGGGGCTCGAATACGCCACCAAGGTTTATGCCACGCCGGACCTCGGTCAACCGATCGACGCGGTCTTGCCCGCTATTTCCGGCGTGCATGACGCGTCCGTTTCGTCATCGAGCTTCGACGAGGACGCGGTGGCCGGTGTCCGGGCCGCCATTGATAGCGTGAACTGGGACCAGTTCGGCGGCCGCTACATGGTCCTGATCACCGACGCGGGCGCGCGGGGTGGCGACGATCCGCACAGCCTGACGCATCTGGGCATCGACGAGGCGCGGCAGCTTGCTGCGGCCAAGGGCATCGCGCTGTTCGTCGTGCATCTGCTGACGCCGGCTGGCGATACGGCGTACGATCATGCCCATGCGGCGTCGCAATATCGCGCCCTGTCGAAATTCGGCACCGCCGGCAGCCTCTATTATCCCGTCGCGGGCGGGGCGCCCGAGGCCTTCCGTCCGGTGGTGCAATCCCTTTCGACGTCGCTGCTCCAGCAGGTCGCGGACACGACGGGCCGGCCGGTTGCCGGCCTGACGCCCCAGGGCGCGAAGCCCGACCCCAGGACCGCCGTCGTCAGCCAGGCGATGCGCCTTGCCTATCTGGGACGGGCGCAGAATACGGCGGCGCCGGATGTGGTGCAAAGCTATACCGCGGACCGCGATCCGGCGGACGCCCTGCACAAATCGGTCGATATTCGCGTGCTGATGACGCGCAACCAGCTGTCCGATCTGGCGGCCGCGCTGCGCACCATCCTGGATGCCGGCATCGCTGGCCGCACCGCGCCCGAGACGTTCTTCACCCAGCTCCAATCGGCTTTCGCCGCATCCGCGCGCGACCCGTCGGCCATCCGGCATGTCGACAGGATCGGGCCGCTGCTGGGCGAATATCTCGATGGGCTGCCGTACAAGTCCGACATTGCCAGCATCACGCAGGATTCGTGGCTGGCGATGGGGGCGATCGCGCAGCGCACGATCCTGAACAACATCTCCAGCCGCCTGCGCCTTTACGAGGAATTCGATTCCCGTCCCGAATTGTGGGTTCATCTGGGCCACGCGCAGGACGCGGGCGAGGCAGTCTATCCCGTACCGCTGGAGGCGCTTCCCTGACCGCCGGGCCTGTTCTCCTTCGTGCCCAGGCGCTGGAATGGCGATCCCCCGACGGCAGCTTTGCGCTGTCGGTGCCGGAATTCATCCTGCGCGCCGGTGATCGCGTGGCCATCGTCGGGCCGTCCGGCTGCGGCAAAAGCACGTTGCTCGGCCTGCTGTCGCTCGCGCTGCGGCCGCGCGCGGTCGGAAGGCTGGAAATCGGTGGCCAGGACGTTTCGCCCTGCTGGAACGGGCAGCACGGCGCGGCAGCCCTGGGGCGGATTCGCGCGGCCGGCATGGGGTTCGTGCCCCAGATGAGCGCTCTGCTGCCGTTCCTGTCCGTCCGCGCGAACATCGCGCTTCCGCTGGACGTGCTGGGCCGGACGGATCGCGCGCGCGTCCAGGACCTGGCGGCGCGGCTGGACATCCTGGGGCAACTCGACCGCATGCCGGTCACGCTTTCCGTCGGCCAGCGCCAGCGGGCCGCGATCGCCCGCGCGGTGGTCCACCGGCCCCGCCTGGTCCTGGCGGACGAGCCGACGGCGGCCCTGCATCCCGACCAGGCGGCCGGGGCAATGCGGCTTCTGTTCGACCAGGGCGGCGCGGACTCGGCGGTGGTCATGGTGACGCATGACGGCGCCCGGGCGGCCGAAACCGGGTTTTCGATTGTCAGCGCCGTGCCGCATGTGGGCGGCGCACGGATTGCGACCGCCGGGGCCGGACAGGCGGCATGAAGCAGATGCTGCTGATCGGAAGGCTGGCGTGGCGGGACGTGCTGTCCGAGAAGATCATGGCCCTCTGCCTCATCGTCGGTCTGGCGGCTACGGCGGCGCCGCTGCTGGTCATCGCAGGATTGCGCGCCGGCCTGGTCGAGGGATTGCGGGCCTCGCTGCTGGAAGATCCTAGGATTCGCGAAATATCGAATGCCGGCAACCGGGATTTCGATGCCGCATGGCTGGCGGCGCTGGGCCGCCGTCCCGAGGTCGTTTTCGTCAGCCCCCGGACCCGGACCCTGGCCGCCAGCGCGCTTCTCGTTCCCCCGGACCGGCCGCAGGATGCGCGGCGGGTGGAGCTTCTGCCCTCGCACGCCGGTGACCCGCTGCTGACGCCGGCAGACATGCCGGCCGATCCCTCCGGCATCGTCCTGTCGGCGCCGGCGGCGGCGGCACTGCATGTACGGGCGGGTGACGGGCTGGACCTGCATGTCGCACGGCTGGGGGAAGGCGCGGCGCAGGAAATCCTGCCCGTGCGGGTCGCGGCGGTGGCGCCGCAGCGCGCCACGGCCCACGATACGGCATTCGTGGCCCTCCGGCTGGCCCAGACGGTGGAGGTCTTCCGCGAGGACCCGCTGTCCTGGCCCGACGCCTGGGCGAAGGCCGGGCAGTCGGCACATGTATGGGCCGGTTTCAGGCTGTATGTGCGCCGTCTGGACGACGTTCCGGCCGAGGATGCCGCCCTGCGCGCGGCGGGAATCGACGTCGTGTCGCGGGCGGGGGACGTGTCCGGCCTGCTGACCCTCGACCGTCGCATGACCTTGCTGTTCCGGCTGACCGCCTGCATGGGGGTCGCCGGATTTGTCGCCAGCCTTGCGGCGGGGCTGTGGGCGAATGTCGAACGTAAGCGGCTGTCGCTGGCGACCTTGCGTTTCGTCGGGGTGCCGTTCCTGGGGGGATTTCCGCTGATCCAGGCGCAGATCCTGGCGATCGGCGGCATCGCGCTGGCCCTGTGCGGCGCGGCGCTGGTGGGGCGGGTGATCAATCATCAGTTCGCGCAAGTCCTGCCGCCCGGGCATCCGCTGTGCATCATTGACGGGCGGCTTTGCGTCCTGGCCAGTGCGCTGACGATCGCCGGGGCGTTCCTGGCCTCGGCGGCGGCAGCGTTCCGGGCGGGCCGCATCGATCCCTGGGAAGGAGTCAGCACCCCGTGAAATCCTCCATCGTCCTGTGTCTCTGTGCCATGGCGGCCGTGTCCCTGCCCGCGTCGTCCCGGGCGGATACGTCGTCATGGGACGCGAAATTCGTCGATCCCCATCCGTTGTCCGACGATTTGAAGCTGCCGCTGCCATGCGGCGGGGGAATGGTGTTCCGTCCTGTCGACGTTCCCGGCGGCGACGGGGTGCTGGACGATACCGAAATTACGGTCGGACGGCCGGACACGGCGGACGGCTATAACCAGTTCATCCGGCGGACGTACCTCGCCGCTCCCTTCCGGGTGCCGGGGCATCCGGAACTTCGCCGCTATTATATCGCCAAATACGACGTGACGGAAAACCAGTATGCTGCCCTGTCGGGGTCCTGCACGCCCCCGACCCGGGCGGGGCAGAAGCCCAGGACCGGCGTCTCGTGGGACGAAGCGGTGACCTATGCCAGCAGGCTGACATCATGGGTGCTCGCGCATCAGGCCTCGGCGCTGAAGATAGACGGCACGCCCGGTTTCCTGCGGCTTCCGGTCGATGACGAATGGTCTTACGCGGCGCGGGGCGGCATGCGCGTCAAGCCGTCGGAATTCACCGCGCCGCTCTGGCCCATGCCCGATGGCGGGCCGGAAGCCTATATCGCCGCCGGACCGGATATCGGCGAAATGCAGGCGGTTGGGCAGATGAAGCCCAATCCCCTGGGCCTGTATGACATGCTGGGCAATGCCGGGCAGATGATGCTGGACCCCTACCAGCTCAACAGGGTCGGGCGGCTGCAGGGTCAGGTCGGCGGACTGCTGGTGCGGGGCGGCGACTTCCACGCCAATCCGGAAGACCTGACGACGAATATCCGCGTGGAATGGCCGCCCTATAACCCGAAGACGGCGCAGCCGACCCGCGATGCGGCGATCGGTTTCCGCCTGGTCATCGGCGCGGACGCGCTGGGATCGCTGAAGGAAACGCAGGAGGCGCAGAACGAATTCGACGCTCTGTTCCACAAAGCCACGGAAGCATCGGGCGACACGCAGGCCGCGCTTGCCGCGCTGAAGGAACAGTCCCAGGCGGACCCGGCGACGCTGGCCAAGCTCGCGCGTATCGAAAATGCCCTGGCCGCCGACGGCCGCGCGCGTGAGGATGCCGAAAAGAAAACCTTCGGGGCGCAGGTCCAGGCGCTGGTCGCCCTGGGCAATGACATATGGGAAGTCAATCACGCCATCGAGACGATTCGCAAGACGCAGGCGGCCCTCGGGACCCTGACAGCCGCGCAGACACAGCAGATAGAGAAACATCTCGCCGATCGCCAGAAGGAACTCGACGCCACCACGGAAGGTTACCTGGGACTTCTTGAAGCCGCGTCCTCCAGCCCCGCCATCAAGGATGCCGGGTCGATCATCGCGGTCCAGCGCGACGGGCTGCATGCGAGGGGGGAAGATTATCTGTTCGGCATGCTCGCGCTGGCCCAGAAGAACCTGGAGGCACTGCGGGACAGGAAGATGGTCTCGGCCAAGGACGTGCAGGCGGAGGTGGCGAAGATTTCCAGCCAATGAAAAAAGTGCGTGACCGGATAAACCCGGTCACGCACTCGGTCATGTCGTTTTCGTCGCCTCTCGGCTGCTACAGGCCGGAAAGGCTGTCCACGATGGCCTGCTGCTGTTTGTCGGCCCGGGCCTTGTCGGCCGCGTCGTGGCTGCTGGCCAGCTTACCGGCTTCGTTCAGGTTCTGCACTGCTGTCTGGTACTGCGCGGCGGTGATGCGCTTGCTTTGTTCCAGCGCCGCGAGCCGCCCGCGAAGTGCGGCGTTCCGGCTCTGGAAAGCCTGCAGGCGTTGGCGCTGCTGGGCGACGGCGTCCTGTGCCCACGCGGCCTGGTTCTGTGCGACGGCGGCGTTACCTTGCGCCTGCGCCGCCTGAAGGCGCAGGAGGTTGCGTTGCGCGTCCAGGTCCTGGGTTCTCTGCTGGTATCCATTGCCAGCGGAACACCCGATTCCCGTGAACAGGTCGGCGCGATTGGGATCGCATTGCTGCGCTGAGCAGGCGGCCAGCAGCGCCAGGGGCAGCAAACCCGCAAGGCGGGCGCGAGATGCCGGTGCTGTCATCAGCTGACGGTCGGGCTGGCAGAGGCAGTCGGCATTGCGCCGACATCCGCCGTCAATTCATTGGCTGCCCGGGTGATCCTGACCTCCTGCGTCTTAAGCGTTGTGGAAATGGTTCCAGCTTCGACGTTCTTCCGCCCGCTCGCGATATTCTCGGCGCTGGCGGCGGTCTGCGCGTAATGGGCCTGGACCGCCTGCATCGCCGCGATATCTCGACGGTAATTGGCGATTTTCGCCTGGTAGTCCGCAGCCGAAATCTGGTTCGCGGCCAGCTTCTGCCTCAGGACAACCAAGTCCTGCTGTGCCTTCGCCGTAGTCTGCTCGGCTGCGGTGGCGTCCTGCTGTGCCTTAACGACTTCCTCGCGATAGTGTGCAATGGCCTTGTTCGCGCCATCTTCGCTCATTTGCTGAGCCTGGGTCCGGCTCGCCACGGCGTAACCGATTGCACCGCCTAACAGCGCGCCGCCGGCTCCCGCGATCGCTGCGTTCGCTGCGCTATGCGTTGCCAGACCGACGCCGAGCGCTGCCAAGCCGCCAACTAGGGCGGCACCTTCGCCGACAGTGGTGTTGAATTGCGCCTGGCGCTGCCGCAGTTGGTTTTCTTCTGGGCTTAGGGATGAATCGTAAGCAGGCGCTGCGCACGCCGACAAAAGCATGCAGCCCGCGATTGTGGTAAGTGAAAGCTTTCCGAGGTAATAATTCATCTTGCGATTACCAAAGTAAGAGAGTTTATCAAGCGTATCATGCCCCTATCATGAGCACGCTATCATCGCAACGATGGAAAAAAAATCAATATCGCCTCTTCTATGCCAAAGGATTTTTCTTTGGTTTTCTTATGAGGCTAACGCACACATACCTTTGTTACCCTTCTGGGCGCGCATGCCTTGCCACAGGCATATGTCGGGTATGCCGATACCTATATCCGGCGTCTTGCGGAGGATTTTTTGTCGGTAATGGGTCCAACTCGATCATGTGTCCCAGGCGGTCCCACCCGGCAGTTCCTCAAACGGATTGGTTGCTAAAATTTGCGATAGACGGAAAATGACGAATATTGCGGGCCAGTACCGTTATACCAAAGGCCGTAGCCACTGACTCGTGTGTGAAGTGACGAACGGCGCCGGCTCTGATTCTCTTGATTTTGGGAGGATCTGGCAGATGACGAGAGCGGTGAAGCTACGGGATGACTATTCGGCCTCTGAGCTGAGGCGACTTGCGGCGCGCAGCCGGCAGGCGAACGCTGCGCGCCGGCTTCTGGCCCTGGCGGCGATCCGTGACGGGGCCAGCCGCACCGATGCGGCCCGCGTGGGCGGCATGGACCGCCAGACGCTGCGGGACTGGGTTCACCGCTTCAATGCTGAAGGGCCGGATGGCCTGCGCGATCATCTGCACGCAGGGCCGGCCTGCCGTCTGAGTGTCGCACAGCAGACCGAATTGAAGGCCCTGGTCGAGGCAGGCCCGGATCGGCAGCGCGATGGCGTGGTGCGCTGGCGCCGGGTCGATCTGCAACGCGTGATCGAAGAGCGCTTCGGCGTCGTCTATCATGAGCGTCATGTGTCCACTCTGCTGAAACGGCTTGGTTTTTCCTATGTCAGCGCCCGGCCACGTCACCCGGGTCAGGACGCTGGCGTCATGGAGGCATTCAAAAAAACTTCCCCCGCATCCTGAATGCCCATACCGGCCATCTGCCCAAGGGCAAGCCGATCGAGATCTGGTTCCAGATGCTATGAGGGCAGACACCGCCGGCAAGAAAGGCTCAATCTCAAGCGTGTCAGCACCAATGACGAGGGAGTTCCTGCCATGTCATCCGAGAACGCCATTCACATTGCCATCGAACTCAGCGTTTCCTCCTGGCTTGTCGCGGTAAAGACTATCTCGGGAGCCACGAAATCCCGATTGCATCGCCTCGAAGGTGGAGACGCCTCAGGGCTGCTGAAATTGATCGCGGAGCTTCAAACGCGCGCGTCGACCCAGCCGGGTGATGTCGCGGAGGTGTCATGCTGTTTCGAGGCCGGCCGCGATGGCTTCTGGCTGTATCGTTTGCTGACAGCGCACGGCATCGCCGCGTATGTGCTTGAGCCCACGAGCATTCTGGTCAATCGTCGCGCACGTCGGGCCAAGACGGACCGTCTCGACGCGGAAGGCATGCTGCGTGTTCTTGCGGCATGGCTTAATGGTGATCGCCAGATATGCAGCATGGTGCGTGTGCCGACGCCCGACGAGGAGGATGCCAAACGTACACACCGCGAACGCGAACACCTTGTTCAGGAAAGGCTGCGTATCGAAAACAGAATAGAGGCGCTGCTGTTTACCCAGGGCATCCGGGGTAGACCGTCGTTACGGTCCTGGGAACGCGACGTCGCCGCGTTGCGCACGGGCGACGGGCGGGAACTGCCGCCGTTCCTTCGTGCTGAACTCGACCGCCTGCGTCGTCGGCTTCTCCTGGCGTTGGAACTGATCCGAGAACTGGAAACTGAACGGGCCAAGACACTGGACGCCGCAGCGATGGATGACCGTGTGACTCAAAAGATCGTCTCGCTGAAACAGATCCGCGGCATCGGCGAGAATTTCGCTGCCGTTCTCGTTCGGGAGGTGTTCTATCGCCGCTTCGACAACCGTCGCCAACTGGCCAGTTACGTCGGCATTACGCCTATGCCTTATCAAAGTGGCAGCATGGATCGTGATCGAAGCATCAGCCGGGCCGGAAACCCGCGAGCGCGGACGGCGATGATCCAACTCGCCTGGCTTTGGCTACGCTATCAGCCCGCAAGCGGGCTCGCCTCATGGTTTCGTGAGCGCGTCGGCACCTTGAAAGGGCGGACACGCCGCATTGCGATCGTGGCCATGGCGAGAAAGCTTCTGATTGCGCTTTGGCGCTATGTGGAGACAGGATCGATACCGGACGGTCTCGCATTCGGCACCGGAACGACCGCAGAATAGATAGACAGAAGTGCCGCGGGCCGATCAGTCGTCGGCGGCGATACGGGGAACGCGACCGTCTTCTTCTTTGGTAGCGCCACGCTACCGCGTTTCAGGTGGGTCGCGCGTCGTCGGGGCAGAGCCTCGTGCAAGAGGCATTATGGTGCGGGTCGCTCGCGCGATCCGACCGCATGTAAGGTGATGCAGCCGCTGCTGCGATACGGAAGGGCCCCGAGCCCATAAAAGCACCTGACTTAAGACCATAGGGACAGGAGACACGCCATCGCGAAAATACGTTGACACCTGAACCCTCATGTAAGGACGAGGCCCGGATCGGCCAGAAGAACGGCATCGTCCGACAATGGGCCCGGCGTGGCACGCGGCCACGCCAGCCGGCTGATCAGCGCTACGAGAATGCCTGGCTGTTCGGCGCGATCTGTCCGGCGCGTGGCAAAGCCGCCGGCCTGGCGCTCCCGTTCATCGGCACCGCCAGCATGCAACTGCACATCGAGGAAATCTCGCGCTGCGTCGTCCGCGGTGCCCACGCCGTCGTGCTGCTCGATCGCGCAGGATGGCATACCACCGACAAGCTGAAGCTGCCCCGCAATATCAGCCTGATCTTCCTGCCGTCCCGCGCGCCCGAACTGAACCCGGTCGAAAATGTCTGGCAGTTCCTGCGCGCCAACTGGCTGTCCAACACCGTCTTCGACGGCATCGATCATATCATCGACGCCGCCTGTTCCGCTTGGAACAAGCTTGCCGCCCTGCCTGACACCATCCGATCCATCGGACTCAGGAAATGGGCACACACGGGTCAGTACCTATAACCGTTGGTATTAGGCCCTTGCACCTGCATTTGATCCGTCATTGATCACACTCATGGACAGCCTGCCGCTGTTCGTGGCAACCGCTCCCGCAAGCCCTTGCCGGCCACGCGCTCCGTTTCAAGTTCATCCGGTCAAGAGGCCACCAATCGTCCGAACGGCGTCACGTTGCTCAGGCGGATGTATTACTCAATAAGAAAGGACCGCCGCCGTCGGCTTGCCGTGACGCGTCATTACCGATCGCCTTGGCATAGCTGAACTGGGTTCCCTGCATCAGAACTTCCTGCAACTACAATGATCACTATATCATGTAACCGTCGTCAGAACGAGTACAACTGTCCCCGTGCGACGCGGTTACCACCCCCTGTAGGCGGCGACGTTCCTGCGGTCGACCAGTTGCGGCGCTAGCAGGGTGACCTTCTGGGCGGGTTTCTTCCCGTTCAGGATGTCGTAGCCCGTCTGGACGCCCAAGGTTCCCTGTTCGGCCGGGCTTTGGCTGGCCGTGGCTGCGATCAGCGTGTCGGCCTTCAACGCGGTGACGGCGTCGGGCGAGCCGTCCACCGAGGTGATGACGATACCGGTCCGCTTCAACTGGTGCGCTGCCAGGTCGGAGCCGATGGCCTGGGGATCGGATACGGTAAACAGGCCCTGAAAATCAGGGTAGCGCGTCAAGTAACCCATCATGACGTCCATTCCGCCATCGCGGGAGATCTTCCCGTTCTGGTTGTCGGACAGGATCGTGATGTCCGGATATTTGGCCAGGGATTCCTTGCAGCCGTTGACGCGTTCGATCACCGACGAGGTCTGCGGACCGTTCTGGATGATGACATGTCCCTTGCCGCCGATGGCGGATGCCAGGAACGCGCACGATACCCTGCCTGCCTGCGTGTTGTCGGTCTGGATCGTGGCGTCCGCGCCATCGGCCTCCACATCCACGGCCACCACCGCGATCCCGGCCGCCTTCGCCCGTCCCACCGCCGCGCTGACCGCGTGGGGGTCGGCGGCCGCCAGCAGGATGAGGTCGACGCCCGAGGCGATGAAATTGTCGATCTGCGACGATTGTTTACCCAGGTCATAATCCGACGACACCGCCGAGACCTGCGCGTTGGGATTGATCTTGTGCGCGGCGTCGGTCGCCCCCTTCACAAGGGACAGGAAATACGGATTGCCCAGCGAGCCGACCGAGACGCCTACGGTGCGCAGCTCCCGGGCATGCGCCATATGCGCGTCGCAGGCCAGAATCGTTCCGATCAGTGCGATTTCTTTCAGGTATTTCATGTCTTTTTTCCTATTGTACGTATCGCTGTGCGTGGTGACTGTGCATTCCGTATGGGCGGTCGTTTCGAATTTTTGCTGTTTCAGCATCCTGTTTCACCAGGCGTCGGACGTCCCGCCTGTATTGCGAAGGGGTCGTCTGGCGAATCTGGAGAAACTGCCTGTTGAAATTGGACAGGTTGCCGAACCCCGTGGCCGCGCTGATGTCGGCAATCGAGGCGTCTGTTGTCATCAGCAATTGACATGCCTTGCCGATCCGCAGCTTTTTCATGAAGGATACGAACGTATCGCCGGTGGCGCGCCGGAACTGCCGCGAAAACGCGGGTGCGGACAATCCGACCGCTTTTGCAATTTCGGCCTGCTGACGAAAAACGATGTTGTCGTCGATTATATTCCTGATGATGGAATCTATTTTCTCCAGTTCCCTGTCATCCGGGGACAGGGTCAGGCCCGCGCTGCATAACGTCCGGTAAGAGCACTGGGCCAGGTCGAGCAACAGGCCGATGATGGCGGGAATGCGCGCGGCATCGTCCATCGTGCCGAGCCCGGCCAGGCGCGCGCCAAGGGCAGCGACCCCCGGGCCGAGGAATTCGACCCCACGTCCTGACGCCGCGAGAAGCCCGTGCAGAACGTCAAGTTCCGGACAAAGCGTCATCAGGCCCGTGAACCAGGACTTGTTGACCTGAAGAACGATATTGCGGTCCGGTACGCTTTCGCCGGGTGTTACGTCGCTGAACCAGCCGTGCGGCACGTTCGGCCCGATCAGCACGAGGTTTCCCGGCGCGAAAAAGCCGAAATAATCGCCAACCATATACTGGCCGCACCCCTTGGTGATCAGGTGCAGTTCATATTCGGGGTGATAGTTCCACCGCGCGCAGGGCGCCGGATAATCATGCGTATGCCAGACGAAGCTGTTGCGCGGTTCGGGACGCACGACTTCAAAGACGGGTGTCGCGGCGCGCGCCTTCCGGGCGGAATGAGTGCCGTGGACCATTCTTCCGTTCTTCTCCCTGGAGCGGGGGACGTGTTTCGTTGGCGGCCCTACGCCATGCGGATCTGCAACTTGACGTCCCCGGGCCGGGCGGACGCCGCCCGTTCGAATGCCTCGACCGCATCCGCGAAGTTGTAGGTTCCCGAGATCAGCGGCTTGAGATCGACCTTGCCGGAAGCAATCAGCGCGATCGCCCGGTCGTATACATTGGCGTAGCGGAATACGGTCTCGATCGTAATTTCCTTGGCCTGGGCGGCAACGATATCGAACGACACCTTGTCGACCGGCATGCCCACCAGCACCAGCGTGCCGCCGGGCCGCACGACGGCCAGCGCATCGTCATAGACGCGCGGACTGCCGCTGGCCTCGAACACCACGTCCGCGCCCCAGCCCTCGCCGCATTCCGCCCGCACGGCGTCGCGCAGCGAATCCCGCGCGACATCGACCGGGATGATGCCGGCATACCGGCCCGCGATATCCAGCTTCGGCGCGGCGATGTCCGACACGATGACCTTGCCCGCGCCCGCGCCGAGGGCCGCCAGCGCCACCATGATTCCGATCGGCCCGCATCCGGTCACCACACAGGTATCGCCAGGCTTGATCTTCGCCTTCACGGCCGCCTGCACGCCGATCGCAAACGGTTCGACCATGGCGCCTTCGGCAAAGCTGACGGTGTCCGGCAGGCGATAGGTGAAGGCGGCGGGATGCACCACCAGAGGGGTGAGGCAGCCATGCACCGGCGGCGTCGCCCAGAACGAGACGGCGGGATCGACATTGTAGATGCCGAGCTTCGATGCGCGCGAGGTGGGATCGGGGATACCCGGTTCCATGCAGACCCGGTCGCCGACTTTCAGGTTCGTGACGGCCGTGCCGAGCTCGACCACGGTGCCCGATGCCTCGTGGCCCAGCACCATCGGTTTCTCGACCACGAAGTGGCCGATCCGGCCATGGGTATAATAATGCACGTCGCTGCCGCAGATGCCGACAGTGTCGATTTTCACTCTGACGTCGCGGGGACCCAGCGTCTGGGGAATGTCGATGTCGCGCAAGGACAGGACGTCCTTGCGTTCGAGGACGAGGGCAACGGGCATTTTTTCCTCCCGCGGCCTCTCGATGGATCTATCGGGGCCGCTTGTCGTTCGTTGCCCGGATTCTATGACGGGCCCCCGCGGGGGCGTCTAGGTCGTTTTCCTCTGGCCGCTGATACTCTTTTGCGCGCTCCTGAAGTCGTGATCCGGACCGGATATGCCGTCCGGATCGCTGGTGGGGGCTTCAGCCTTGCCGCCACGTGCTGACGGCGGCCAGTCCGGTCTTCAGCAGTTCATCGGCCCGTTCGGGGCTGTCGGCTTCGACGTAGACGCGCAGTTCCGGTGCATTGCCAGAAGGGCGGAGGTGGATGATCTCGCCATTGGCGAAAATCATCCGCAGGCCGTCGGTCTTGTCCACGTGATGGAGGGGGCCGCATGCTTCGGTGAAGCCCAGCGCCGCCGCGCCGCCTTCGGGGTCCTCGCCGAGTTTCGCGATCTGCGCCTGGCTCTGCGCCGTCGGCATTTCGACCAGGCGGTCGCTGAGGGTGAAGCGCGGGGGCAGGGTGGCGACCAGGGCATCGAGATCGCGGCCCTGCTCGCGGGCGGCGACCAGCGCGCAGATCATGGGCAGGACGGAATCGCGCGTCGGCAGGGCGGCAAGCGTACGGCCGTAGCGCGTCACGTCGCTGGCCAGCAGGAACCCGCCATTGGCTTCGTAGCCCACCGAGGGCACGAGCCCGGCCTCGGCGGCCTCGGTCATCGCGGCCACGACGAAGGGGGAACCGATACGGGTGCGGCGGACCTCTTTCGCGAAGCCGGACAGTTCCAGCGCCGTGTTGCTGCTGACGGGCGTGGTCACGGCGGCCGCGTTCAGGAAGCGTGCGGCCAGGATGCCCAGCACGTCGCCGCGCAGCCAGTTCCCGGCGCGGTCGGCCAGCAGCGGCCGGTCGGAATCGCCATCGGTGGTCAGGATGGCGTCCAGCGTGCCGGCGGCGGCCCAGTCGCGGGCCAGGGCGGCATCCTCGGGGCGCACGGCCTCAGTATCGACGGGGATGAAACTGTCCATCCGCCCCAGCGGCACGGCCTTGCCGCCCAGCGCCTCGACGATGTCCACCAGCACGTCGCGGCCGACGGCGGAATGCTGGTACACGCCCAGCGTCAGGCCCGACAGGGCGTCCGGGCCGAAGAAATCGCGGTAGCGGGCGACAAAGGGGGGAACCACGTCGGTGATCGCGGGCAGGTCGGCGGCAATCGCGAGCGCGCCGTCGGCATCGAACCACCCTTCGGGAAGTTCGACATCCTGTTCCCGCATCGCGGCTTCGTCGGTCTTGAGGAATTCGCCATGCGCGCGGTTGAACTTGATGCCGTTGCGGTCGGCCGGAATATGGCTGCCCGTGACCATCAGCGAGGGAATGCCGCGCGCAAAGGCATGCACGCACAGCGCGGGCGTGGGAACGAAGCCGCAGAATACCGGCTCGCCCCGCATGGAGCGGATCGCGGCGACGCAGGCGCGGACGATGCGGGGCGTGCTGGGACGCAGGTCGCCCGCGACGGCGACCGGGGTGCCGGGGGAAAATTCGCCCAGGGTCGCCAGATGCTTCAGGTAACCCACGGTGTAGGCGAAGCAGACCGCATCCGTCATGGCGGTGACGAGGCCGCGCGCGCCGCTGGTGCCGAACGCGACGCCCGACTGCGTCATCCACTGGGCTATTTTCATGAGGTCTTTCCCGCCGTTGCGACGCCGTTCGAACGGGCGTCCGTTCCGTTTTTCGTGCGCTAAATCAGCAGGACTTCCATCCCGGGCGCAAGCGTGAACTGACCGGCGACCGAGACTTTTCCACAGCCAGGACGGCAGGAGAACCAAGGTGGGGTTGGGTCGTTTAGGGGGATCCGCACAGGGGATGGGGCAGGTGGGTCATGAATGCCAGCCGAAACGCCGCCGGACCGTTCGAGGCGGTCGATGCCGTCACGGTGGAAGCGGGCTATGTGACCGGGCTGCTTGGCATCCCGCCGGAGGCGCATGGCCTGGTCCTGTTCGCCCATGGCAGCGGCAGCGGGCGGTTCAGCCCGCGCAACACCATGGTGGCCCAGGCCCTGCAGCGCGTGGGTCTGGCGACGCTGCTGCTGGACCTTTTGCGGGACGGCGAGGCACGGGACCGTAGGAACGTCTTCGACATCACCCTGCTGGCCAAGCGGCTGCGCGGGGCGACGCACTGGGTCCAGCAGGCGCCCCATCTGGCGGCGTTGCCGGTCTGCTATTTCGGGGCCAGTACCGGGGCCGGGGCCGCGTTGCTGGCGGCATCAGCCGACGATGCGCGCATTACCGCCATCGTCTCGCGCGGCGGCCGGCCCGACCTGGCGGGGGCCACGGCGCTGGCGCGGGTCCGTGCCCCGACATTGCTGGTCGTCGGCAGCCGGGATACGGCCGTCATCGCCCTGAACCGGGCGGCGATGCGGGCGATGACCTGCGAATGCGACATGGTGATCGTCCCGGGTGCGACCCATCTGTTCGAGGAGGAGGGAACGCTGGAGCAGGTCGCGAACCATGCGGTGGGGTGGTTCCTGTCCCATCTGCGCGCGCCCCTTTAGGCGGTTGGCCTGTCCCGCCGTGCCGCGCATGCTCCCCCTTGTTCGTTTCGATTCCGATGTTACCGTCACGGCGCAACGGGAGGGGCGGGAATGCGCGGATCGAGGGTTCTGTCGGGCGGGATAGCGGCGGCCATGGTGATGACGGCGGCGTCGGTGGTCATGCGGCCGGTGACGGCGCGCGCCGATACCGTGCCCGTGATGGTCATTCACGGGGGCGCGGGCGTCATCAAGGCCGACATGTCGCCCGAGCGGCGGAAGATCGTCCTGGCGGCGCTGGCCCACGCCCTGGACGCGGGATATGCCGCCCTGAAGGCGGGCAAGCCGGCACCGGATGCGGTGGTGGCGGCCATTCGCGTGCTGGAGGACGATCCGAACTTCAATGCCGGCAAGGGGGCGGTCTTCACCCATGACGGCCATAACGAAATGGATGCGGCCATCATGGACGGCGCGACCCTGCGGGCCGGCGCGATCGCGGGCGTACAGCACGTGCGCAACCCGATTTCCCTGGCGCGGGCGGTCATGGACCATTCGCCGCACGTCCTGCTGATCGGCGCGGGGGCCGAGGCGTTTGCCAGGACGCAGGGGATCGCATTGGTGGATACGTCCTATTTCTGGACCCAGCGCCGCTGGGACCAGCTTCAGCGCGCGTTGAAGGAGGATGCGGCCCATGCCCAGCACGCGGACGAAACCACGGACCGTCATTTCGGCACGGTGGGCGCCGTTGCGCTGGACAAGGCGGGGCATCTGGCCGCCGGGACGTCGACGGGCGGCATGACCGACAAATTATGGGGCCGGGTCGGGGATTCGCCGCTGATCGGCGCGGGCACATACGCGAATGCGGGCTGTGCCATGTCCGGGACCGGGTGGGGAGAATTCTATATCCGCACCGTGGCGGCGCACGAGATCTGCATGCGCGTGACGGCGATGCATGATTCGCTGGCCCATGCGGCCGACGACGTCATCAACCACGAAATTCCGGCGCTGGGTGGAAACGGCGGCGCCATCCTGGTCGATTCGGCCGGCGATATCGCGATGCCGTTCAATACCGACGGGATGTATCGCGCCTGGGTCGGTCGCGACGGCGTGCCGCACGCCGCGATCTTCCAGTAGGGCAGACTTCCAGTAGGGCAGATCGTGATCGGATGGCGTCACGCAACCGCAAGGCGCTCCAGGCCCGAAGGGTCCACGACCCCTCGGGCCTTCCTCGTGCTGTCAGCCTGAACCTTCCTGGGTCGCGAACAGGGACGAGATGGCGTCCGCCGCCTCGTGCTGGATGCGGTGCAGATGGTCCTCGCTGACGAAGCTCTCGGCATAGATCTTGTAGACGTCCTCGGTGCCCGAGGGGCGGGCGGCGAACCAGCCATTGTCCGTGACGATCTTCAGGCCGCCGATGTCCGCGTCATTGCCGGGGGCGCGGGTCAGCGTCGCCCGGATGGGCTCGCCCGCCAGGTCCTGCAGGCCGACCTGTTCCGCCGACAGCGACTTCAGCAGCGATTTCTGCTCGGCTGTGGCGGGCGCGTCGATCCGGGCATAATAGGGCGTGCCCAGTTCGGCCGTCAGGTCGCGATAGGCCACGCCGGGATTGTGCCCGGTGCGCGCCGTCATTTCGGCGGCCAGCAGTCCCAGGATGATGCCGTCCTTGTCCGTCGTCCAGGCGGTGCCGTCCGTGCGCAGGAACGAGGCGCCGGCGCTTTCCTCGCCCGCGAAGCCGAACGAGCCGTCGATCAGCCCGTCGACGAACCATTTGAAGCCGACCGGCACCTCGACCAGACGGCGCCCGAGCTTGCCCGCCACCCGGTCGATCATGCTGCTGCTGACCACCGTCTTGCCCACCGCCGCCTGGGGGCTCCAGCCCGGCCGGTTGGCGAACAGGTAGGCGATGGCGGTGGCGAGGTAATGGTTCGGGGTCATCAGCCCGTCGCTGCCCGCGACGATGCCGTGCCGGTCGGCATCGGTATCGTTGGCGAAAGCCACGTCGAACGTCCGTCCGGCCTCGATCAGCCGGCCCATCGCGTAGGGCGAGGAACAGTCCATGCGGATCTGCCCGTCCCAGTCGGCCGTCATGAACGAGAAGGTCGGGTCCACGACGTCGCTGACCACGGTGGCGTCGATGCCGTACCGTTCGATGATCGGCTGCCAGTAGGCGACGGCGGCCCCCCCCAGCGGATCGATGCCGATCTTGACCCCCGAGGCGCGGATCGCCGCCATGTCGAGGACCGAACCAAGGTCCGCGACGTAGGGCGTGATGTAATCGTGCCGATGCACGCAGGCGGCGCGCAGTGCCTGTTCGTACGGGATGCGCCGCACCCCCGCCAAGCCGGAGGCGAGGAAGTCGTTGGCCGCGCGTTCGATGGTGCGGGTGATGCCCGTGTCCGCCGGGCCGCCATGGGGCGGGTTGTATTTATAACCGCCATCTTCCGGCGGGTTGTGCGAGGGCGTCAGGACGACGCCATCCGCCAGGCCGCTGGTGCGTCCCTTGTTGTAGGTCAGGATGGCGTGCGAAATCACCGGCGTGGGGGTGTAGCCGTCCTGCGCGTCGATGAAGACGTCCACCCCGTTGGCCGCGAACACTTCCAGCGCCGAGGCCAGGGCCGGCTTCGAGATCGCATGGGTGTCGATGCCGATATAGAGCGGCCCGTCGATGCCCGCCGCCGCGCGGTACTCGCAGACCGCCTGGCTGATCGCCAGGATATGGGCCTCGTTGAAGCCGGTCTGGAGCGGCGAGCCACGATGGCCCGACGTTCCGAAGGTAACCCGCTGGGCCGTGATCCGGGGATCGGGCTTCAGGTCGTAATAGGCGGTAGTCAGCTTCGCGACGTCGATCAGGCGTGACGGCGCAACGGGCTTGCCCGCCAGTGGGCTGATGGTGGCCATCCTGTGTTCCTTCCCGGTAGTAGCGGTTCGCGGTGCCAGTTCAGGGGTGGGCGGGCGGCGCCGTGCCGGCGGTCTGACCCGCCCCTTCGGTCACGGTGGTGGACGGCGTGACCACGCGGTTCATGACCTCGAATGATACGGCGTCCGCGGTGGTCACGTCGACAGAATCACCCACCTTCAACGTCGCCAGCAGCGCCTGGATCGGCTTTTCCTTTACGGTGACGGTCCGGGTGATCCCGCCCGGATCGACGAAGGTCACGACATTGTGCGGCGCATCGACGGCCAGTACGCGCACGCGCTCCCGCTGGTAGGAAACCATCATGCCGTGGGGGTGGCGGTTCGCCAGCCCGTGGGCGGACGTCACGGTCGATTGCGGGGGCGGGCTGCCGGGGGCCGCGATGTCGGCGGCGATGGTCTGGAAGAAGCGGATATGGATCTGGTCCCCCGGCTGCACGTGGGGCAGGTTATGCACGTCCTTGGGCACGCGCACCGTGATGAAGCCGCCGGTGCGATCGCGCAGCAGCACCTCGCCCGAACCGGAATCGATCGTCTCGACGGTGGCGGTGGTGACCTGGCTGCCGGTGATGGCGGATGCCTGCGCATGGGCATGCCGGGGCAGGGCGGCACCGGTCGCGGCCAGCGACAGCGCCAGCATCATCTGGGGCATGCGGCCTGAAATGGGATGCGTTTTTCTGGATGCCATCGTGTTCCCTGCCATGTTTCGTCCAGTTTCCTGGGATCTTCATCCGATTGCTACGGCTTCGGAATTGATATTAAAGCATGTTTATCGTCATGGCGAATAGTCGCGCCGCCGCGCGTCTGGGCAGGGGTGGAAAACGGAAATATGGCGCGTTCGGTTACGATCTACGGCATCAAGGCCTGCGACACGATGAAGAAGGCCCGCGCCTGGCTGGAGACGCACGGCGTGGCCTGCGTCTTTCACGACTACAAGAGCCAGGGCATCACGCGTGAGGTGCTGGAGGGGTGGGTGCGACAGGTGGGATGGGAAATCCTGCTGAACCGGTCGGGCACCACCTTCCGCAATCTGCCCGACGCGGACAAGGCCGACCTGGATGCCGCGCGGGCCATCGACCTGATGCTGGCGCAACCGTCGATGATCAAGCGGCCGGTGCTGGACGTGGACGGCGCGCTGACGGTCGGGTTCAAGCCCGAGCTTTACGCCGTGCGACTGAACTGAACCGCGTTTAAATCAGCCCCTGAAAAAATGATTTCTAGACCGTGACGTCGTAGCCTGCGTCCTGCACCGCCGTGCACAGGGTCGCGGGCGTCGCGAGGTTCGGATCATAGGTAACTGCGGCGCGCGGGGCGGGGGTCATGGACACGCTGGCCGTGCTCACGCCGTTGGTGCGTTCCAGCGCTTTCTGGACCGCCGAGGCGCATCCGTCGCACGTCATGCCCCCGATTTTCAGCGTAATCGCGTCCATTGCCCCATCCTTCCGGTGCCGCAGGCCATTCCGGATGGCGCGGGCGCGGCTGTTCATGTTCCCGGCAGACCTTGTCAATATTCGGGACAATATTCAAGTATTCGATGTTCGGGGCCGGCTCCGCAAGGCATCGGACCCCGGCTTCCACCGATTGAGCCGCAGCGCGTTCGAGACGACCGAGACCGAACTCATGGCCATCGCGCCGCCGGCAAGGGCGGGATTCAGCCATCCCGCCGCCGCCAGCGGAATGCCCAGCACGTTATAGATGAATGCGAAGAACAGGTTCTGCCTTACCTTGGCCAGGGTGGCGCGCGACAGGTCCATCGCATCCACCAGCCCGCGCAGTTCGCTGCGCATCAACACGACGTCGGCAGTATCCAGCGCAATGTCCGACCCGCTGCCCATGGCGATGCCGATATCGGCTGCCGCCAGGGCCGGGGCGTCGTTGATGCCGTCGCCCACCATGCCGACGATCCGGCCCGCACCCCGGCGGCGTTCGACCTCGTGCGCCTTGTCCTCGGGCAGTACGCCGGCGATGGTCTCGTCCAGTCCCAGGCGGGATGCGACGGCGGCGGCGGTGCGGGGGTTGTCGCCGGTCAGCATCACAAGCCTGATCCCGCGCGCGCGCAGCGCGGCCAGGCCGGCGGCGGCGTCGGGGCGGATCTGGTCGGCCAGCGCGATATGGCCCAGCAGGGTGCTGCCGCGCGCCACCCCGATCACCGTCCTGCCGTCCTGTTCCAGGCGCTGGACCGTGGGCTCGTCCCCGCCGCAGCCGGATTCGGCCAGGAAGCGGGGCGAGCCCAGGCGCAGCGTGGCGCCCGAATCATCCGCGTCCTGGGCCTGGACGCCGCGCCCCGGTATGGCCCGGACATCGCGGACCGGGGCGGCCTCGATGTCGCGCGATACCGCATGATCGACGATGGCGCGGGCCAGCGGATGTTCGGAATTGCGCTCCAGCGCCAGGGCGGCCGACAGCAGCGTGTCGGCCGCGACGCCCGGGGCGGGCACGATGTCGGTTACGCCCGGCCGGCCCAGGGTCAGCGTGCCGGTCTTGTCCATGATCAGGGTGGTGACGGTATGCAGGCGCTCCAGCGCCTCGGCGTTGCGGAACAGCAGGCCGGCCCGTGCCCCCAGGCCGGTACCCACCATGATCGCGGTCGGCGTGGCCAGCCCCAGCGCGCAGGGGCAGGCGATCACCAGCACCGCGATCGTGCCGCCCAGCGCCCCCGCCGGATGCCCGCTGACGGCCCAGCCGATGGCGAACGTCACGGCGGCGACGGCCAGGACCGCCGGCACGAAGACGGCCGAGACCCGGTCCACCAGATGCTGCACCGGGTCCTTGGTGCCTTGGGCCTGCTGCACCATGCGGACGATCCGCGACAGCGTGGTGTCGGCGCCCACGCGCCGGGCACGGACGCGCAGCACGCCGTCGCGGTTGATCGTGGCGCCGGAAACCGGATCGCCCGGTCCCTTGCCGACGGGAACGGATTCGCCGGTCAGCATGGATTCGTCGATGTCGGACCGCCCGTCCAGGATCGTGCCGTCCACCGGGATGCTCTCGCCCGGGCGGATGGCGAAGATGTCGCCGACCCGCAGGCTGGTCACCGGCCGGTCCTGGATCGCGCCGTCGATCTCGACATGCGCGACCTGCGGTTGCAGGCGGATCAGGCTTTCCACGCCTTCACGCGTGCGGTTGCGGGCCCGGGCCTCCATCAGGCGGCCCAGCAGCACCAGGGTGATGACCGTGGCGCCGGATTCGAAATAGAGAGGCCCGGGCAGGCCCAGCGCGACCGTGGCCGTGCTGGCCAGCCACGCGACGCTGGTGCCCATGACCACCAGCACGTCCATGTTCGCGCCGCCGCCACGCACGGCGTTCCAGGCATGGCGATAGAAGGACCGGCCGCAGACGAACTGCACCAGCGTCGCCAGCACCCATTGCAGCCCGACCGGCAGCATGTCGTGCAGGCCGGCCAGCATCGCCACCATGCCGGCCAGCAGCGGCAGGGTCAGCACCACCGACAGCGCGAACAGCCGCACCTGCCGCTGCCAGGCCGCCCGATGGCGCGCGGCGTCGTCCGCCGCCTCGCTCCCCGTCGCGCCGGAAGCGACGTCATGGGGCAGGGCGGCGCCATAGCCCGCCTTTTCGACCTGCCGCACTAGGGCATCGGGGTCCGACAGGCCCGGCACGTAGTCGATATCGGCGCGGCCGCTGGCAAAATTCACATGCGCGTCCACCCCCGGCAGACGGTTCAGCACCGTTTCGATCCGGGTGGCGCAGGCGACGCAGGTCATGCCGTCGATCGCCAGGACGACATGGCGGGCCGGCACGTCGAACCCCGCCTTGCGGATGGCCCCCACGATCTCGCCCAGCCCGGGGGCGTCCGGCGGGGGGGCGCCCTGCCGTTCCACCGTCGCGGTCGCGGTGGCGAAATTGACCGAAGCCGTCACCCCCGGCAGGCGGCCCAGCACCTTCTCGATCCGGGCGGCGCAGGCGGCGCAGCTCATGCCCTCGATGGGCACGGTGATGGGGGCCAGGGCGCCCGGGGGCGATGTGCTGGGGGGCAGGGTGATGGTTTGACCGGATGTCATGTTCCGACGCCGCCTTCCGTTCCGCGATCCCGCTGGCACGCAGGACCCCGTGCGGAAGGTGGGGTCGGGGCAGGCTGCCGTCAACCGAGCGGCGGCGGCTGCCTTCTATTCGGCCGCCGTCATGCGCGTTTCCTCGACGAACTTCTCG
The DNA here is from genome assembly GCF_000021325.1 of Gluconacetobacter diazotrophicus PA1 5. GTDB lineage: Bacteria > Pseudomonadota > Alphaproteobacteria > Acetobacterales > Acetobacteraceae > Gluconacetobacter > Gluconacetobacter diazotrophicus. Next base: position 3,549,148 of record NC_011365.1, read on the forward strand.
GTCGCGTCGTCGATCGTGCGGCTGCGCCGGCCGGCGGGGTTATGGACGTACAGCGTCCGGCGATCGACCTTCTCCGCCGCCTCGGGCTGGGGCGGCATTTCATAGCGCGGCGTGCGGCGATGGTCCGCCAGCTGCAGCTTGGGATTGAAGACCGAATTGAATTTCCAGATCATCCGCAGGAAATTGGTCTGTCCATGCAGGGCCAGGCGCAGGGCGATGCCCATCGTGTCCTTGATCGCGCTCCAGCCCAGATGCTTCTGGTTCAGCACCTGCTGGGTCTTGACCAGTTCCTCGTAGAATTCCTCCAGCGGCAGGGTGGTCGGCAGCACCGCATGCTGGATGTCGAACAGGCGGTAATCGCGCGTCGTCAGGCGTCGGGCCTCGCTCTGCCAGATCTCGGTGCCCGGATAGGGGGTCATGACCGAGATGTTCACGATATCGGGGATTTCCAGGCACCATTGCCGGATGACCTCGAAGCGCTTCCGGTCCCAGGCCGGATCGGCGATGATGTTGATCGCGACGATCAGGCCCAGCGAACGCGCGAATTCCAGCGCCTCGAAATTCCGGTCCAGCGACACGCGCTTGCGGAACTGCTTCAGCCCTTCCTCGTCCACCGCCTCCATGCCGATGAAGATGTAGCTGAGCCCGAGTTCCTTCCAGAAGCGGAAGACCTCCTTGTTGCGCAGCAGCACGTCGGCGCGGGTTTCCAGGTAATATTCCTTGCGGATGCCGCGCCGCTTGATTTCCTCGCCGATCGCCATCCCATGCTCGGCATGGACGAAGGCCACGTCGTCGACGATGAAGATGCCGGGTTCGCGGATCGCTTCCAGTTCGTCCGCGATGACGGTCGGGCTGGCAGTGCGGTAGGACCGTCCGTAGAAGGTCCAGGCGCTGCAGAACGTGCAGTCCCACGGACAGCCGCGCGCGAATTCGATCGAGGCCGCCGGGTCCAGCGTGCCGATGAAGTATTTCCCCCGGTGGCGCAGCAGGTCCCGCGCCGGGCGGATCATGTCCAGCGATTTCACGAAGGTCGGCGGCGGCCCCTCGGCCGTCAGGGTCACGACGCCGGGCACCGTGGTGATGTCCCCGCCCGCCTGGCGCGTGTCGAGCAACTGACCCACCGTGGCGTCGCCTTCACCCCGCAGGACGCAGTCGATCGCGCCATCGGCCAGGGCCAGCACGTCGCGGGCGATGAACGACACCGAATGGCCGCCGACGAACAGGAAGACCCCCGGCATCCGGACCCGGGTCTCGCGGCACAGATCGACGATTTCCGGGATGTTGGCCAGGTAACTGCCGGAAAAACAGACGGCGTGGGGGCGGAATTCCTGGATCATCCGCCAGTAATCCTGATGGGTTTCCACCTGCAGGTCGATAATCTGCACCGTGTGTCCGGCATCGCGCGCGGCGCCCGCGATCAGTTCCAGCCCCAGTGGTTCCAGGCGAAGGAAGATCTTCGTATACATCAGGGCGCTGGGATGGACGGCAAGTACTCTCAATGCTGTCACCTTGATCTTTCTGGCCGCAATGCGGCGGAGCGATATGGGGCGGTCATGCATTCGGTGGACGAAACGCCACCGTTGGTCGTGAATGCAGGATCAGTCTGCATAATTGTTTCAGACGGGCGGGGTGGGTGTCATCCGGACCTGACGTAATGCCACCTATGCATGCCCGGGCACCGCCGTCATCGGCGCGCGCGCCATCGGATTCCGGGGTGATAACCGACCGGTCAGGATGACGAGATGCCCAGATACTGTCACGCAACCCCCGAATTGCCATCGATCTTCAGCAAAAAGTGACCGTGCCGCCATGCGTGGCGGCTGCCGCCGTCATGCGCGGGGCGGGACGGCGCCCCCGGTCGGGGCGCCCTATCGCGGATGGCCGATCCATGGCAGGTTGGCGCGAACGATATGCGCGGGCACGTCCGGTTCGGGCGGCACCGCGCGGGATCATGTGATGGACGGCCCCTCGGCGGGCCGCCGGCGGCGGTCGAGATGAAGCGGAAGAACTGGACGGGTCTGGGGTGGGTTGCGTGCGGCGCGATCCTGTTGGCGGGATGCTCGTCGGAAATCGGGCGTCGCCCGCTGGATACCGACGTGTCCTGCCTGCGCGCCCAGATGGGGGCGGAACTGAAGCTGAGCTTTCCCCTGGCGGCCAATACCTGCCAGCGCATGACCGACGGCAACTTCGCCATCGGGACAAAGAACCCGCAGCCGATTCCGCTGAACCTGCGCGGCGCGCCGGACCTGCAGCGGCTGGCGGATGAATACGGCTACAGCTACCACCGATAGGCACTGCCGCCGGCGAAGCAACCGCTGACCTGCGGGTCAGGTATCCAGTTCGCTGTCCCAGTACAGATAGTCCCGCCAGCTTTCATGCAGATAGTTGGGAGGGAACGAGCGGCCGTTTTCCTGCAATTCCCAGGTGGAAGGCTGCGAGGGCGTGCGGCGGGGATACATCTTCAGCTCGTGCGGCATGCGCGAGCCCTTCATCAGGTTGCAGGGGCTGCACGCGGTGACGACATTTTCCCAGGTCGTCCGGCCCCCCTTGCAGCGGGGGATGACGTGATCGAACGTCAGGTCGTGGGTCGGCAGGCGGTCCAGGCAATATTGGCAGGAAAAATTGTCGCGCAGGAAAACGTTGAACCGGGTAAAGGCGGGGCGGCGAGCGGTCGGGATATAATCCTTCAGGGCGATGACGCTGGGTAATCGGAGAGACCGGCTGGGGGACCGTACTTCCTCGTCATATTCGCTCAGGACCGAAACGCGGTCCAGGAACACCGCCTTGATCGCGTCCTGCCAGGACCACAGCGACAGTGGAAAGTAGGAAAGCGGCCTGAAATCGGCATTCAGAACCAGGGCCGGATAATGTGGACTGCCAGCAAGCAAGGGGCGCATCCTTTCGCGATGCCGCCACACCATCATCAGGCGTTGTACTCAATAACCGAACGCCGAATGATATGCGCCGTTGAGAACCTGCCATCTATATCGCAAACATTCCCCGATATCGCAAGGGATGCCCGTGTCCGGCACAGCGGGCCCGGGCGGGGAGGGCATTCATGACGGCATCATCCTGTTTTCGTGGCGGAAAGACCGTCACGACACGCTTTGCCCCCAGCCCCACCGGGTACCTGCATCTGGGTCACGCGGCGTCGGTGCTGACGGCCTGGCGCCATGCGCGCGAATCGGATGGCCGTTTCCTGCTGCGGATCGAGGATATCGACCCCGGCCGCTGCCGCCCGGACTACACGGATGCGATCGTCGAGGACCTGGCCTGGCTGGGCATCCGCCCGGACGGCGCCGTCCGGCTTCAGTCCGACCATATGGCCGATTATCGTCGCGTGCTGGACGCGCTGGCGCAGCGCGGGCTGCTCTATCCGTGTTTCTGCACCCGCGCCGACATCCGGCGCGAGGCCGCCGAGGCCGCGCACGCGCCCCATCGCGCCCCGGACGGCACGCTGGCCTATGGCGGGACCTGCCGGGCGCTGTCGGCGGCGGAGCGGGCCGACCGGATCGCGGCAGGGCAGGCGCATGTGCTGCGCCTGGACATGGCCCGGGCGGTGCACCAGGCGGGCAGCGGGATCATGACGTGGCACGAGCGGGGGCACGCGCGCGGGCAGGGCGTGCTGTCCGCGCCCGTCGCGCCGTTCGGCGACGTCGTCCTGGCGCGCAAGGACTGCCCGGCGTCCTATCATCTGTGCGTCACGCATGACGACGCGCTGCAGGGCGTCAGCCTGGTGACCCGGGGCGAGGATCTGCGCCCCGCGACGGCCGTGCATCGCCTGCTGCAGATCCTTATGGGCTGGCCCGCGCCGGAATACGCCCATCATCCGCTGCTGCTGGACGCCGACGGCCGCCGTCTGGCCAAGCGCGACCGGGCGCAGACCCTGCGTGCGCTACGTGAGGCCGGCCAGACCGCCGCCGCCGTGCGCGCCGCGGCCATGGGGGGCGCCCCCCTTCCCATCTGAGAACGGCATCGGTGGCGTGCGCGCGGCGCGGATCAGCGGTTTACCTCGCGCTGCGCTTCGCATTACGGTGGTTTCCGCGTCGGGCCCGACAGGGGCGCGCGTTTCCCGTTCCTCTGGATCTTCGGTGTCATGGATCTTATCGCCGCCCGTCTGAACAAGGTCAGCCCCAGCCAGACCATCGCCATCTCCACCAAGGCGCGCGCCTTGAAGGAAGCCGGACAGGACGTCATCAGCCTGTCGGCCGGCGAGCCCGATTTCGACACCCCCCGGAACATCAAGGACGCGGCGATCCGCGCCATCGAAGCGGGCCAGACGAAATATACCGACGTCGCCGGCACGCTGCCGCTGCGCCGGGCCGTGACCGAGCGGTTCCGCATCGATTCCGGCCTGGATTACACACCGGACGAGATCATCGTTTCCACCGGCGGCAAGCAGGTGATCTACAACGCCATGGTCGCGACGCTGAATGCGGGGGACGAGGCGATCATCCCCGCGCCGTGCTGGGTGTCCTATCCCGATATCGTGGCGCTGGCCGATGGCGTGCCCGTCATCGTCCCGTGCGCGGCGGAGACCGGGTTCAAGCTGCGGGCGGCCGACCTGGAGGCCGCCATCACGCCCCGGACCAAGTGGTTCTTCCTGAACTCGCCCTGCAACCCGACCGGCGCCGCCTATTCGGCCGAGGACCTGCGGCCGATCTGCGACGTGCTGCTGCGGCACCCGGATGTCTGGATCTTCACCGACGATATCTATGACAAGCTGGTCTATGACGGGTTCACGCCCGCCACCATCGTGCAGGTCGAACCCCGGCTGCGCGACCGGACGGTGACGATGAACGGTGTGTCCAAGGCCTATGCCATGACCGGCTGGCGCATCGGCTTTTCCGGCGCGCCGGCCGTGCTGACGCGCGCGATGAACAAGCTGCAGAGCCAGTCGACCTCGGGCACCTGCTCGATCAGCCAGGCGGCGGCGCTGGAGGCCCTGTCCGGCCCGCAGGACTTCATCGGCGACATGGTGCGCGCCTACCAGGACCGCCGCGACCTGGTGGTGGGCATGATGAACCAGGCGCGCGGCCTGACCTGTTCCCGGCCCGAGGGCGCGTTCTACGTCTTCCCGTCGATCGAGGGATGCCTGGGCAAGGTCAGCGCCGGCGGGACGGCCATCGTCGATGACGAGGCCTTCGTCACCGCCCTGCTGGAGGAAGAGGGCGTGGCGGCGGTGCATGGCGCGGCCTTCATGTTCGCCGGCCATTTCCGCATTTCCTACGCGACCGATACCGAAAGCCTGCGCGAAGCCTGCACCCGCATCCAGCGCTTCTGCGCCGGGTTGCGCTGAACGTGACGGGCACGGGTCCGGCGGGCGTCGGGGTGGCCGAACCGGGCTTTGCCGCGCGCACCGCGCGCCTGGACTCGCCCGCCACCATCGCCATGGCGGTCCGGGCCCGCGCCCTGCGGGCCGAAGGGCACCAGGTCCTGTCCCTGGCGCTGGGCGAGCCCGATTTCGCGACGCCGCACGCGGTGATCGAGGCCGCCCATCGCGCCGCGCTGGATGGGCAGACGAAATACCCGCCCGTCGACGGCACGCCGGCGCTGAAGGCGGCGATCGCACGGAAGTTCGAGCGCGAGAATGGCCTGGCCTACACGCCTGCGGAACTGATGGTGTCCAACGGCGGCAAGCAGGTGATCTTCAACGCCTTCATGGCGACGATCGATGCGGGGGACGAAATCGTCATTCCCTCGCCCTACTGGGTCAGCTACCCGCTGGCGGCGCGGCTGTTCGGCGGCGTGCCGGTCTTCGCCGCATGCCGCGAGGAAGACGGATTCCGCCTGACCGCCCCGGCGCTGGAGGCCGCGCTGTCGCCGCGCACGCGCTGGGTGGTGCTGAATTTTCCCAACAACCCGACCGGCGCGGTGGTCACGCTCGCGGACCTGGAAGCGATCTCCGAGGTACTGCGCCGCTATCCGCAGGCCTGGATCCTGTCCGACGAAATCTACGAACATCTGGTCTTCGACGGGGCGCGGCACCATTCCCTCGCCGCCGTGGCGCCCGACCTGAAATCCCGTATCCTGACGCTGAACGGCGTGTCGAAATCCTATGCCATGACCGGCTGGCGCATCGGCTATGGCGGCGGCCCGGCGCGGCTGATCCGCATGATGACGCGGGTGCAGGGGAATGCGACCTCCGGCGTGTGTTCCATCGCCCAGGCCGCCGCCGCGGCCGCCCTGGACGGACCGGCCGGGCTGGTGGCCGAAATGCGCGACACCTATGCCCGGCGCCGCGCCATGGTGGTCGAGTCCCTGCGCGCCATCCCCGGGGTGACATGCGCCATGCCGCAGGGCGCGTTCTATGCCTATCCGGGGATTGCCGGATGCCTGGGCAAGACCAGCCAGGGCGGCCGCATGCTGCGAACGGACGAGGATTTCGCCATCGCCCTGCTGGATGAACAGCACGTGGCCTGCGTCCAAGGCAGCGCCTTCGGCAAGGGACCCTACCTGCGCCTGTCCTGCGCCACGGATGACGGGACGCTGCGCGAAGCCTGCGCGCGCATCGCGACGTTCGTCGCCGGCCTGGGCTGAGGAACCGCACGCCGGCTCTATTCCCCGTCGAACGGCCAGTCCATGCGGGGCAGTTGCCGGGGGGCCACTTGCGAGACTGCCATCCCGGCCACGAAGATCGCCAGCGACGCGGCGATGGCCAGGTCGGCATGGTGGGCGCGGTACAGGACGACCGGATTGGCCAGGATCATCGCCATGTATGCGGCCATGCCGGCCGCGATCGTGACGCCCTTGCCCCCCAGTTCCCGCCAGATCAGGGGGACCGAGGACCCGTAGCATGCGCCCGTGAACATCAGGACCAGCAGCACGCCCAGCCACCCGGCCACGGCGCCCGGGACGCTGCCCAGCAGGACCAGCACCAGCATCACCGGCACGATGACCCCGACGCCCCACAGGAGGACGTTGAGCCGGTAGGCCCGGAACATCGTCCGGGCGAAGGCCACGCGGCTGCCATATCGCCCGGCCATGAAGAAGAACGGCCAGTCCTTGCGATTCAGCAGCCAGTTGCTCAGCACCATGAGCGTCACGCCCGGCAGCGTGACCAGGCCCCCCCGCGCGGTATCGCGGAAGATCGGGGCGAACGCGCCTTCATGCATCAGGACCATGATGGACGCGGTCATGGCGCTGATGGCCAGCATGCCCGTAACCGATGCCAGTGCCATCAGCAGGATTCCCGCCGGCCCCAGGGGGCGTGCCAGGGTGGGCGGCAGCGGCGCCTGCCGCAGCATGGGCGGCTGCCAGAGCATCAGGTGTCCGAGCGTCCGGCCCACGACGCCCGGCTGCATGACGGACGTCCGCCGGCTGTCGGCCCGGTTTTCGGCCAGCTCCTGCTCCGCCTGGGTGCGTCCGGCATGATAGGTCATGCCCAGGACCACCAGCGTGCCGCACACGGCCACGATGCCGGCCGCCAGCGGCCACGGCAGGAACAGCAGCCAGATCTGCCATTGCGGAATGAACGAAAAGAGCGCGCCGCCTGTCATGATTCCGACGCGCAGCCATTTCAGCGAGCGCTTTTCGCCCCGCACTGGTCGGCCGCCCGCCGCGAAGGTAAAGCTGAAGGCGACGAACGCGGCCGCACCCGCGACCGGCAGGCCGCACCACAGAAGCGGGATCGTCAGCGCCACGAACAGCAGGGCCACGACCGTAAGTCCCGCCCGCAATTCCGCCGCCAGAAACCCCGGAATGGTCGTGGCGAGCGATTCACCGGCTGTGTCCCGAGGTGTGGTGTAGGAGCACCGTTCCTCGAAGGGTTCGAGGTTATCAGGCGGCCACGGCGGGCAGGCTGATTGTGGGATTATGGCTGATGGCGGCCAGTCCTTCCAGCGTCATGTAACGTCGGCAGACCGCCCACTCGTCGTTCTGTTCGAGCATCAGCGCGCCGACGAGGCGGATAATGGCGGCATCGTTGGGGAAAATGCCGATGACGTCGCAGCGACGCTTGATCTCCCTGTTCACCCGCTCGATCGGGTTCGTCGACGAGATTTGCGTCCAATGCTCCCGAGGAAAGCCCATGTAGGCAAGCACGTCCACTTCCGTCCGCTTCATGAATTCGGCCAGCTTCGGAAAGCCTTCGCGCAGCTTGTCGGTGACGTGCCGCCATTGGCGTGACGCATCCTCGGCGGTTTCCTGCGTGAAGATCGTGCGCAACAGGGCCGAGATGGCAGGACGCTGCTTCGCATGGGCATGGGCGAGCGCATTGCGCAGCCAGTGCACCCGGCAGCGTTGCAGGGTCGCATTGAACACGCGACCGGCCGCGGCCCGCAGTCCGGCATGCGCGTCGGCCACCACCAACTTCACGCCGCGCAGGCCGCGATCGGCCAGGGAGCGCAGGAAATCCGTCCAGAACGCTTCCGCTTCGGACGGTCCCGTCGCCACGCCGAGCACCTCACGACGGCCGTCCGTATTTACGCCCACGGCGATTATCACGGCAATCGAGACAATCCGGCCACCCTGGCGCAGTTTCAGATAGGTGGCGTCGATCCAGAGATACGGCCATTCGCCCTCGATCGGCCGAGACAGGAAGCTGTTGACCCGTTCGTCGATCTCGCCCACCAGACGACTGACCTGGCTTTTGGAGATGCCCCCGGCGCCCATCGCGCGGACGAGATCATCGACCGATCGCGTGGAAATACCCTGGACGTAGGCTTCCTGGATGACCGCCAGCAGTGCCTTTTCCGCCGTTTTCCGCGGCTCCAGGAAGGTCGGGAAATAGCTGCCCTTGCGTAGCTTCGGGATCGCAAGCTCCACCGTGCCCGCCCGGGTGTCCCAGTTCCGAGCGCGGTAGCCGTTGCGTTGGGTCGAGCGGGAGGCCGAACGCGCGCCAAGCGGCGCACCGGTCCCGGCCTCAACCTCCATCTCCATCATCCGATCGGCAGCGAACGCCAGCATCTCACGAACAAAATCGCCATCCGACGCTTGCTCCACAAGCTCCAGCAGCGCCATCTTCTCGTCGGTCATCGTCAGGTCCTTCAGGTTCAGTTCGCACCCGAACCCTATCAAAGACCGGCGATGGCCGCCTCAGCAGCCAGACTCGCTCCTATACCACACCTCGGGACACAGCCGATTCACCGACCTGGCGCCAGTAATAGGTGCTGATGCTGGTCATGCCCATGAACGCGGTCATGGACAACGGATTGGCGCCGGCATGGTCCATCGCGGCGGTTGTGCCGTGCCGCAATCCGGGCCCTACCTTCGCGACCCAGGAAGGCGTGATCGCCAGGAACAGGAGGGCGGAATAAAGGGTTGGATTCCCGACGACGAACGCGCGCGAGGCATAGTTGCGCAGGGCCGCGCGATAGCACGTCCAGGCACGGGTCATCGGGTGATTTCCAGGAACGCGGCCTCGAGGTCGGGCGTGCGGATCTCCGCCACCTCCGCCACATGCCCGCGCATGCTGTCGCACCAGCCATCCACCAGGACGGCACCCGTCGCCTCGTTTCCTCCAAGCATTTTCAGGGCCGGACAACCCCGCAGCAGATCCGCCGGCAGCGCCGGGACGCCCTCGGCCGGCACGACCCAGCGGATCGAATCGCGGAAGCGGGCCATCGGCGTGTCATGGACGATCCTGCCCCGCGCGACGAACAGGGCGCGGGTGGCGACCTTTTCCAGGTCCGACAGGATGTGCGACGAAATCAGCACGCTGCGTTGCGACGCGGCACAGTAATCGGCCAGCAGCGTCATGAAATCGCGCCGGGCCTGCGGGTCCAGGCTGGCCACCGGTTCGTCCAGCACCAGGAAATCCGGCCGATGGCGAAAGGCCAGCACGATGGACAGCCGCTGCTTCTGCCCGCCGGACAGCCCCTTGACCCGGGCCGCCATATCCAGGTTCGCCCAAGCCAGCAGCGCCGGGTCGGGGGGCGGGGGCGGCACGGCGTAGAACGTGCCCAGATAGTCGATCAACTGCCCCACGCGGAACGAGGAAAAGGCGTTCATGCTCTGGGGCACGTACCCCGTGCGGGCGCGAATGTCCGGCGGCAACTCGCCGGCCTCGTGCCCGAAGATCTGGACGCTGCCCGAACTGGGCAGGAGAAAGCCGAGCAGGCAGCCGATCAGGGTGGATTTCCCCGCCCCGTTCGGCCCCAGCAGCGCCACGATCTCGCCGGGGGCGATGGAAGCCGAAATGCCGTCCAGCGCCCGACGATTGCCGAATGTCTTGACCAGATCGGCCATTTCGACGACCGATGGCGCGGTCGCGGCAGATGTTGCGTGCGTCATCGGGCTCCTTGCCTGCAATGTTATGTCACATTATGGGCACATTGCGCGGAACTCAACCAGAGCGTGAACGTTACGCGCGATCGCACGCGCGGGCACGTGCCAGGTCGATCAGTGCCGCGATGGACGGGGCGGACTTCGGATCGGCCAGCAGGTCGCACGCCAGCGACAGGGCCGCGCCCTGGCGGCCGACGCGGGCGACGATGTCCGGGATCGTGTCGAAGTCGGGCACGTGGGCATATCCGACGATGCGCCGAATGACCTCCATCGCGGCGAAGGCGATCGTGTCGGCCTCGACCTCGCGCATCATATCGTCCTGCGCCTGAAGCAGGCCGGTCGCGTCGTCGCGAAACAGGCTGGCGGCATAGGAGTCCCCGGTGCCGCCCCGCAGGGTGGCGACGCGCCACAGGTCCACGAATTCGTCCCGGAAAGCCGTCCAGAACCGCCCGATATCGCGCAGCGCGCGGTCGCGGCCGGCCGCGTTGCCCATGGCGAACAGGTGCAGCAGCAGATTGCCCACGAACAGCCCGCAATCGAATCCGATCGGCCCGGGTGTTGCGAATTCCCCGTCGATGATGCGCGTGTCGGTGTCCGACACCATGACCGACCCGGTATGAAGGTCGCCATGCAGCAGCGCCTGGCGGCAGGTCAGGAAGCGCGCCTGCATCCGGCCGATGCTGCGGCGCACGCCGGGATCGGTGCGAATGCGCGCCGCGATGCCGTCCAGTGCGGGACTGAGCCAGTGATTGCGCGGATGAACGCGATACGGGTCGGTCAGGACCAGGTCGACGGTGATGCGCGTCAACGTATGGTTGCGCGAAAACGGCTCCAGCAGGCGGGACACGTCCTCGAACGGCAGGGCCAGCGTCGTGGTGGGGAACGTGGCGCGTGCCACGAAGGTGCCGACGGCGCGCGCGGCATCCGGCCAGTCGCCGCCCCGCATCAGCCCGTGGCGCAGTACGACATGCCGGTCCAGGCTTTCCACCACCAGCACATACAGATCCGGGTCGAAATGCAGGATGTCGGGGGTCAGGTCCCCGACATGGGGCCGGACCGCGTGCAGGTACGCGGCCTCGAACCCCGTGCGGTCCAGCGGCATCTTCCAGTTCGGATCGACCCGGACATGGGGCAGGGACTGCTTGAAGCAGACACCGCCCCCGGTGCCATCGACCTGGGCGCCATCGACCAGGAAGACGTTATTGAGGTTGCCGTCGCTGACCTCGCGAATCCGCCATGTCCCCGGTGTGCCGCCCAGCCGCGCGGCCAGGGCGGGCCGGCTCGCCAGGAACGCGCGGATGCCGGCTTCATCCAGCGTGCGATATCCGGCCGGGGATTCGGGCGTGTCGGTCATGACCGAATCCTTACCGCCGGACCGCCCCCGCGTCACGTGGCGCGGGGTTACAGCATGCTGGACAGGGGCGGGGCGATCCGTTCCAGCGACTGGCATTCCGCATCGACCCCCCAGCGCATGGCGACGCCGGCCGCGATGATCATCAGGATCGCCGCCGCGGCATATCCCGCCGCGAGCGCCAGCAGGCTGCCCTGGCCGATCAGCCATCCGAACAGGAACGGCGACGCCACGCCGCCGAACAGCGTGCCCAGGGCATAGAACAGCGCGATGGTCAGCGAACGGATTTCCAGCGGGAAGATCTCGCTGGCCGTCAGGTAGGCCGCGCTGGCGGCAGCCGAGGCGAAGAAGAAGATCGCGACCCACGCCGCCGTCTGCAGCCACGCGTCCAGCATGCCCTTGGCGAACAGCACCGCCACGCCGGCCATCATCAGCCCGGATATAAGGTAGGTCAGGCCGATCATGCGCCGCCGCCCCACCGTGTCGAACCAGCGCCCCAGGACCAGCGGGCCCAGCAGGTTGCCGATCGCCAGCGGCAGGATATACATCCCCACCGTGCTGTCGGGCACATGGTCGTACTGGGTCAGGACCAGCCCGTAGGTGAAGAAGACGGCATTGTACAGGAAGGCCTGCGCCACCATCAGCACCAGCACGTAGGCGGCCCGCCCGCGATAGGGCCCGATGATGACCTGCAAAGCCTGCGGCAGGCCGAACGTGCCGGCGGGATAGATCTGGATGGTGTCCAGCACTTCCGAACCCCGCTGCACGCCGCAATGCCGGGTTTCGATCATGGTGACGATGCGGGTCGCTTCGTCGATCCGGCGGTGGGTCATCAGCCAGCGCGGGCTTTCCGGAATCCAGCGGCGCAGGGCGATGACCGTCAGGCCCAGCAGGGCGCCGATGGCGAAGACGGCCCGCCACCCTATGGTGACCGGCATGATGCTGCCGCGCAGCAGCAGCATCGACGCCCCGGCGCCCAGCGCGGCCCCGGCCCAGAACGTGCCGTTGACGATCAGGTCCACCCGGCCGCGCAGCCGGGCGGGCATCAGTTCGTCGATGGCGGAGTTGATGGCGGAATACTCGCCGCCGATGCCCATGCCGGTCACGAAGCGGAACAGCGCGAAGCTGGTCAGGTTCCACGACAGCGCGGTCATGCCCACGCCCAGGATGTACAGGCCCAGCGTGACGGTGAAGATCTGCCGCCGGCCCAGCCGGTCGCTCGCCCAGCCGAACAGCAGCGCGCCGATGACGGCGCCCGCGACATAGGCCGAGGCCGCGCCGCCGATACCTGCGGGCGAGAGGCCCAGCGTGTCCCCCCGCTGCAGGACCGGGGCCACCGAGCCGACGACCGTGACCTCCAGCCCGTCCAGAACCCAGGTGATGCCCAGCGCCACGACCACCAGCATGTGGAAGCGCGACCAGGGCAGCCGGTCCAGACGCGCGGGGATATCGGTGACGATGGGCGCGGCATGGGGGGAAAAGCGGGAGGAGGGATGGGGAGCCGCCCGGTCTGGTACCGGCCGGCGGGACGTCATTCCTGCCATGGGGGAATCCTGTCGAGGTGACGGTTGCTTTTTGCTTATTTCGTCATCCAGACCATTACCGGGTCGATGTCCGACCCTGCCATCATGTTCGCGTGATCGGGCGCAGCAGGCACAGGCATTCGACCGACAGGCCGGGCAGCAGGACCAGATAGATCGCAGGGCCGCCCAGCCATCCGGCCAGGATCGCGGCCAGGGCCGCACCGCCCAGCATCATCCGTGCCCCGCCCCCCCGGGCCAGCAGGAACAGCCCGGTGCTGAGGGCGCACAGCAGGGCGGCCGCCAGCGCGCGGACGGGGTGATTCAGCAGGTCCGACCCCATGCCGCCCACGACCTGGCCGAGGGGCGCGGCGTGTTCCGTGCGCCCCGCCATTCCGAACAGGAAGGAAAAGGGCAGGATCAGCGCCCCGAACACGTCGCGCAGCAGCAGGAACAATCCACTGATCAGCGGCGCCATCATCAGGATGGCGACCGCGCCGCCCATGCTGGCGACGACGGTGACGATCGCGACGCGTCCTATTTTTTCTTGATCCACCATTTGACGGGCTCGGGCTCGTCTTCCACCACCGGCGGGGCGGCGGTCCGGCGCGGACGACGCGGCGCCGTGGCGCGGACGGGCGCGGGCGGCCGGGGCGCCGAGGCCTCGCGCATGCTGCGGGCCAGATCCTGTTCCAGGCGGGCGATATCGGCCCGGGCGGCTGCCAGGCTGGATCTCAGCGCCAGGATCTCCTCGTCGCGGCTTGCGAGCCCGGCCTGGGCCTCGGCCAGTTCGATATCGGCATGCCCGATCCGGGTTTCCATCGAACGCAGGCTGGACTGGGCGTCGTGACAGGCGCGCTCGGCGTCTTCGCGCAGCTTCTGCTCGTGCCGCATCTGGTGGCGCAGGCGCTCGACCTCGCCCCCGTCATCCTGCGGGGCATGCAGCGTGCGGGCAGAGGCCGGGCGGGCGAGGGCATGATGTTCGACCCGGACGTCGCCGTCCTGGACGAACTTGCGCCGCCGCTGCGCGGGGTCGAAGGCACGGGCATTGCGCGGTGCGGACGGGCTCGGCGCCGATGACCCGGCGGGTTTCGACCCCAGGCGGGCAAGGGCCTGACGCAGCGCGTCCTCGCTGACTTCATCACGATTTTCAATATCGGCGTGTTCCGTTTCGCCGGAAAACGGAAACGATTCATTATATGCGGACACAGCAGGGACTCTCGAAATGAAAAGAAAAGATGGACGATCCAAAGTCGATTTTTTGTGAATTATTTTGTTTTGTGTCGTTTGTTTCGATCAGGCTTTTCATGGGAACATAAAGTAGAAATTTTGATGCCGAAGCCGGTCTGGTAACCTGGTTGCTTCGCGACCGCCGGCCTGGAGATGGTGGTTTTGACGAGCGTTCCGACACTTGCAGGATCTGCGACGATCTGCGGCGCGAAAGCAATTTGCTCTAATGAGGGTTACTTAACACGTTTCGCCAAGAAAATTCAAGGGTCTCGTGTCTGGAGTTCTTGGGATGCCATTTCTTCCAGCGAAGGTAGATGTGCAAACTGTCATCTGGCATTAATTTATTTCATGGCACGACATGATGTGCTGGCTTTTCATTGCCGTCGGGTCCGTCAACCGGCCCGTCAAATCTGCATCGCTGTTGGGATTCTATATTCAATACGATAAACGGATCGAACATCTGCGGATTTTAGATGAAATGGAAAAAATATGGGAATCGATCAGGGGTGATCTTCGTCGTTCTGTCTCTCGATTTACCTTAAAAGTCAGGACGATGTCATGTTTTGATTTTAATGGTAACGATGTTTTTCGTCGATTAACGCGCTGGTCAGCGTTTTATACTGCCCCACGGTGGCGATGGTTTCGACCGTGTTCACTTTTATGTGACTTCCGAATCTAAACGCTTGCCCTGACCGATGGGTAGAGACACCACTATGCGGGTTGGTTCGGTGTCGGCTGGCAACGTAGCCGCGGACAATGGTGGCTTCCCGGGTTGACTGGCCCCTGGCGTGAAGGGCTCGGGTGGGGCAGCCGCAAAGCAAGAATACCAAAAAGGGAATAACGTTCATATGTCACAGCATGCTCCCATGACCATGTCCGCGGCCGGTCCGCTTGCGGCGCCGCCCGTTCCCCTGGCCCGCGCCTCGGCGCGCCTGAAGCAGGCCGGGGCGCCGCGTGTCCTGGTGGTGATGGGGGTGTCGGGGTCCGGCAAGTCCACCCTGGCGCAGTTGCTGGCCCGGCGCATGGGATGGCCGATCGTCGAAGGCGACGAACTGCATCCCGAGGCGAACATCGCCAAGATGAGCGCCGGCATTCCCCTGACGGACGAGGATCGCGCCCCCTGGCTGGAAAAGATCGCCGAGGTCGCACGGAACTGGCTGTCGTCCGGCGGATGCGGAATCGTCACCTGTTCGTCGCTGAAGCGTCGCTATCGCGATGTCATCACCGGCGGCAATCCGCAGGTCTGTTTCGTCTACCTGAAGGGACGCCCGGAAGATATCGCGCCGCGCCTGGGGCAGCGGACGGGCCATTTCATGCCGTCCACGATGCTGACCAGCCAGTTCGACGCGCTGGAGGAACCGGACGATTCCGAGGTCCTGCTGGAACTGGACGTCACGGCCAGCCGCTCCCGCCTGGTCGAGGCCGCCTATGAAACGCTGTCCGACCTGGCAGTGCCCGGTCAGCCGCTGAAGTAGACCACAAGCAGGTCACGGGCCCTTGTTCGGCTGCCACAGCACGTCGCCGCGCCCGTCATCGTTCAGATGGCGGGCGAGCACGAACAGATAGTCCGACAGCCGGTTCAGGCAGCGCAGGAGCGACGGGCTGACCGTATCCTCCTGCCGCAGGGCGACGACCCGCCGTTCCGCCCGGCGCACCACCGTGCGGGCCAGGTGGGCGTGGGCGGCGCCGGCGCTGCCGGCGGGCAGCACGAAACTGCGCAGCGGCTCCTGCCGCACGCGCAGCCGTTCGGTCGCCTCCTCGATGAACGCGACGGCTTCGTCACCCCCCTGGAAGCCGTCGATCAGTGCCTCGGTGTCCGGCGTGCCGTTTTCCGGCACGCACAGCATGCCGCCGATATCGAACAGCAGCGACTGCATCCGCGCCAGGCACGCCTCGTCCGGCGATGTGGGGGAAAGATGCAGGCGCAGCACGCCGATCGTCGCATTGGCTTCATCGACCGCGCCCAGGGCCTCGATCCGCGCGCTGGACTTGTCCACCCGCGTGCCGTCCCCCAGCGATGTCTGCCCCCCGTCGCCGCCGCGAGTGACGATTCGATCGATCCTGATGCTCATGCAGTCGTCTCTATCTTCAGGCCGCCGGTTCAGTGGTGATGGCGGCGGCGATGATGATCGTGTTGCTCCAGGGTCTGCGCCATGTCCAGATGCGACTGGACCGTGGGCACCGTCTCGGCGGCATACGCTTTCAGCGCGGGGTCCGACCCGCCCTGTGCCTCGGCCTGGAACAGGGCCAGCGCGTCGCGGTGCCCGGCGACCTGCAATTGTGCGTAATCATGGTCGAAGGCGCGGCCTTTCTCGGCCTTCAGGGTATCGAGCACATGCTCTTCGTCCGTGTTCAGGTCCGTGGACAGGGTCTGCCCATGCTGGGACGCGATGCCGCTCAGCTTGTCCTGGTTGGATGTATGGTCGGACACCATCTGCGCGGCGAAGGATTTGATCTTCGGATTATGCGACTGGGCGGTGGCGAGGTTCGCGGTCGCGATCTCGAACGCATTCGTCTGCGCCGCCTTTTCGATGAACGTCATGTCGGCGTCCGTGAAGGCCGGCGGTGACGGGGGCGCCGGCGGGGGCTTCGGATGCTCCGCACAGGCGGCCAGCGGCAGCAGCGCGGCGGCGAATGCCCAGCGTACATATGTCTTCATGGATGCGATCCGTTCCTGAAAGAGGTAAACGGATACCGAACGCATCCGGTCGCGGCGGGTTTGGTACGGGCTGTCATGCGTCGCGCATCTCCTCGACGCACGCGACCAGCCGGCGGCGGATGCCCGGTTCCAGGGCCGAGTGCCCGGCATCCGGCACCATGACCAGGGTGGCGCGCGGCCAGTGCCGGGACAGGTCCCAGGCGGACTCGCTGGGGCAGATCATGTCATACCGGCCCTGGACGATGGTGCAGGGAATATGCGCGATCCGCTCCATCGCGCCCAGCAGGCCCTCGGGCGGCAGGAACAGGCCGTGCCGGAAATAATGGGCCTCGATCCGCGCCAGGCCGATGACGGCGCGGTCCTGCGCGAAGCCGGCGACGGCGGCGGGGGCGGGAATCAGCGTCGAGCACGTTCCCTCGTAGGCCGACCAGGCCCGCGCCGCCGGCAGGTGGATCGCGGGGTCGGGATCGAACAGCAGCCGGCCATAGGCGCCCAGCGGA
This sequence comes from Gluconacetobacter diazotrophicus PA1 5, assembly GCF_000021325.1. Lineage (GTDB taxonomy): Bacteria > Pseudomonadota > Alphaproteobacteria > Acetobacterales > Acetobacteraceae > Gluconacetobacter > Gluconacetobacter diazotrophicus. Next base: position 3,566,635 of record NC_011365.1, read on the forward strand.
TCATCCCGTTCCGCTTCGGGCAGGTGCGACAGGAAGGCCGCGTGCGCGTCGGGGAAGACATGGGCCAGGCCGTGGAAGAACCAGTCCAGTTCGCGCGGCCGGCCCAGGAAGATCCCGCGCAGGATCATCGCGCGCACCCGTTCGGGGTGCGCCTGGGCGTAGGCCAGCGCCAGCGTCGATCCCCACGACCCGCCGAACAGCAGCCAGTCCCCGATGCCCAGCGCCTGGCGCAGCGTTTCGATATCGCGCACCAGGTGCGGTGTCGTGTTGGCCGCGATCGACGCATGCGGCCGCGACCGCCCGGCCCCCCGCTGGTCGAACAGGACGACGCGCCAATGTTCCGGGTCGAAGAAGCGGCGATGGACCGCGCCCGCGCCCGCGCCCGGACCGCCATGCAGGAACAGCACCGTCCGCCCTGCGGGGTTGCCCGCCTGTTCCCAATAGAGTTCGTGCCCGTCGCCGACAGGCAGGTAGCCGCTGTCGTAGGGCGCGATGTCCGGGAACAGGTCGTGGCGTGGCATGGGGCGACTATACGTCAAGCGGGCGGCGCGGCTAGACTGATGCCATCATGACCGTCTTGCCTGTTTCGTCTTCCGTTCCTCCCGCTGCCCCGTCCCCGGCGGACGGGCGGCCGTTCCTGGCCGCCGGGGGCCTGATCGGCATGCTCTCGGTCATCGGCGGCGCGCTGGCGGCGCACCTGCCCGATGCGATGTTCGCCCCCGCCGGCCGCTCCCTCGCGCACCAGGCCGTGGAGATGGGCATATGGCACGCGCCGGTCCTGCTGGCGGTTGGCATCCTGCTGGCCGTGCGCGGCCGGCGTATCCTGCTGCTGCTGGCGGGGGCGGGATTCGTGCTGGGAACGGTCCTGTTCTGCGGCGCCGTCGCCTGGACGGGCGTCACCGGCCTGCATCCCGGCCCGGTGGCGCCGACAGGGGGCAGCCTGCTGATCCTGGCGTGGCTGCTGCTGGCCGTGGATGGAATGCGGCGCTGAGGGCGGACGAATGACTGAAGACGTGGCCGGCGTGCCGGTGGAGCTGCCGCATGCCGTGGGCGCGGCCTATCTGGCCGCCGAGGGGTTCGAGGACGCCCTGTCCGAGGAACTGCGGCGCAAGGGCGTGGGCATCATGGCCTGGCACGGGCGGCTGGCGCTGTCCGCCGAACCGCCGGTCGCGGCGGCCTGGTCGCTGGACACCTGGCTCGAGCCCGAACGCCATCCCGTGGCCTCGATCGGTGCCGCGGCGGCGTTGCTGCGCGCGCGGCAGCGCAACTGGGCGTGCCATGCCGTGCGGCATCACCGCCGGGCGACGCTGATCACCGACCGGCTGCCTCCGGTCGCCGCCCGACCGCTGACCTTCCCGGCCGCCGCGCCGGGCGGGCATCTGGGGGCATGGACGCTGCTGGCGGCGGACAGCATGCTGCTGTCCACGCGCAAATCCTCGCCCTTCGTGAACGGCATCGTCCAGTTCGTCGAGGACCGGGTCGGGCCGCCGTCGCGGGCCTACCTGAAATTATGGGAGGCCTGTGCCCGCCTGGGCGTCTGGCCAGTACCGGGCGAGCGCTGCGTCGACCTGGGGGCATCGCCGGGCGGATGGACGTGGGCGATCGCGCAATGCGGGGCGGACGTGGTGGCCGTGGACCGCGCCGACCTGGACCCGGCCGTGGCCGCGATGCCAGGAGTGACGCTGCGCCGGGAGAGCGCGTTCGGGATCGACCCCGCCGATATCGGCCCGGTGGATTGGCTGTTTTCGGACATCATCGCCTATCCGCCGCGCCTGCTGGCGCTGGCCCGGCGATGGATCGCGGAGGGCGCCGCGCGCCGGATCGTGATGACCATCAAGTTCCAGGGCGAAACCGATCACGAGACCGCCGAGGCCTTCGCCGCCATCCCGGGCGGCCGCGTGCTGCACCTGTGGCACAACAAGCATGAACTGACCTTCTTCTGGAATCGCGAGGCGGTCGAGGCCTATGTGTTTGGTCCCGGGATTTGGTGGTGCATTATTTTCACATGAGTGGAAGGATGCGCTATGGGCCAGGTTCACCACGGAAGCGCCACGACGACAGCGGCAGTCCGTCGAGCGATACAACATAGTCAAGAGAGCCTGAGGGTTCTGGCGAAACGCTACGGGATCAACCCGAAGACGGTCGCCAAATGGAAGGGGCGGACCGATACGTCGGATCGACGCACCGGTCCGAAGGTCGCATCCTCAACCATCCTGTCGACCGAAGAAGAAGCGATCGTTGTGGCCTTCCGTCGCCATACCCTGCTGCCTCTTGATGATTGCCTTTATGCGCTTCAGGCGACGATCCCGCATCTGACGCGATCTTCCCTGCACCGTTGTTTTCAGCGCCATGGGATCAGCCGCCTGCCCGAGACCGAAGGCGACAAACCAAAACGGTCGAAGTTCAAGAGTTATCCGATCGGCTATTTTCACATCGACATTGCTGAAGTCCGCACTGAAATGGGGCGCCTTTATCTTCTGGTGGCGATCGACCGGACCTCGAAATTCGCTTTTGTCCAATTGCACGAGAAAGCGACACGTCGCGTTGCCGGTGACTTCCTGCGTGCTCTGGCCGCTGCGGTTCCCTACCGCATCCATACCGTGCTGACCGATAACGGCACGCATTTTACCGATCCGGCCGGCAATGGATGGACACCCGAAGACATCAAGGCCATGCGGGCGGATGGTGTCCTGTTCCGGTGCCACTCTTTTGAACTGGCCTGTGCTGATCTCGATATCGAGCATCGACTGACAAAGCCGCGACATCCCTGGACGAATGGCCAGGTCGAGAGGATGAACCGCACGATCAAGGACGCCACCGTCAAGCGCTTCTACTACGAAACACATGACCAGTTGCGTCAACACCTCGCCGACTTCGTTACCGCCTACAATTTCGCCCGCAGGCTCAAGACCCTGCGCGGCCTCACTCCATATGAATTCATTTGTCAGCAGTGGGAAAAAGAACCATCACGGTTCATACATAATCCGCACCACCAAATCCCGGGACAAAACACCTAGGCAGCCTCTAACGGCGGGCGCGAAACCGGTCCACCGCCCACTCGCCGGCCTGCACGATCGGCAGCGCCAGCAGGAAGCAGGCGACGGCCACCCCGATGACGATCAACCGTTCGCGCTGCGTGGCGTCCGACGCGCCCGCGATGCTGTACAGGCTGCTCCACAGCCGCGTTCCGGCAATGTGATCGACCCCGTTCGCGATCGTGGTGCTGAAACGCAGGCTGGTCATCAGGGCCGCCGTCAGTCCCACCAGGGCGACGGTCTTGATCAGGGTGCGGGCGATGCTGGGCGGCGGGGCCTCTGTCATCCGGGGAATCCTTCCATGGCGGGCTTGTATAACGGACGCTGACTGTGGTTCATGTTAATATGTCATCATGCTTCGTTCATCAAAATCTGACGGATTGATATCATGCCCTTTCATCGCGTTCTTCCGCGTATTCTTCCGCTGGCCGCCCTGCTGGGGCTGATCGCCACGCCGGCCCTCGTGACGCCCGCCCTGGCCGACATGCCCCCGGTGCCGAAGGTCGGGCAGGAAACGCCGCGCCCGGTCGCCGCCCCCTATGGCGCGCCGGAAGGCGCGCAGGCGCAGGTCGATGCCGCCTTCCGGACCGCGCAGGCCAGCGGCCGGAACGTGCTGATCGATTTCGGCGGCAACTGGTGCCCCGATTGCCGCATGCTGGCCGGGGTGCTGGCCCTGCCGTCGGTCGCACCCTGGGTGGCGCAGCGTTTCGTCACGGTGACGGTCAATGTCGGGCGGATCAACACCAACCTCGACATCGCCCAGCATTACGGCGTGACGATCCACGCGGTGCCTACGGTGCTGATCGTCACCCCGCAGGGCAGGCTGCTCAACCCCGACGGCGCGCTGGCGCTGGGCGACGCGCGCCGCATGTCCGCCCAGGCGGTCGTCGACCTGCTGGCCGGCTGGGACGCGCGCGACCACTGAGGCCGCCGCAGCTACCTTTAAAAACAGCCTCTTACCTCACCGCATTTGCAGGACGCGTTCGGCCTCCTGCACGATGTCGGCCAGGGTTCCGGGTTCGAACGGACTGGCCAGGCCGGCGGCGGCGACCAGGCCGGTGAAGGGCTGGGACCCGCCCAGCGTGCACAGGTCGGTATAGACCGCCATCGCGCCGTCCTGGTCGGTCCGGCTGCGCAGCCAGAACTGCATCGCGCAGCACAGGGCCAGCGTGTAGTCGATGTAATAGAAGGGCGAGCGGTAGATGTGGCCCTGGGCCTGCCACCGCCCGCCCATGGCCGGGCGCGCCAGGTCGCCATAGTCCCGCCAGGGCATGTAAAGCTGTTCCAGCCGCCGCCAGGTCGCATGGCGCTGCTCGGCCGTCATGTCGGGCCGGGCATAGACCTCATGCTGGAAATGATCGACGCAGACGCCATAGGGCAGGAAGCTGAGCGAGCCGATCAGGTGCACGCGGCGGAACCGGTCCGCCAGCCCGTCCTCGACCATCAGGTCGATCTGCGGCCAGGTCAGGAATTCCAGCGCCATCGAATTGATCTCGGCGGCTTCCATGGTCGGCCACAGCAGGTCGATCCCGGGCAGGTCGCGGCTCTTCCAGTTCTGGTAGGCGTGGCCCATCTCGTGGGTGAAGACGTTGATGTCGTGCTGCGTGCCGTTGAAATTGGCGAAGATGAACGGCATGCCCATGCTGGGAAACGCGGTGCAGAACCCGCCTCCGGCCTTGGTCGGGCGATTGCGCACGTCCAGGAACCCGCCCTCGGTCATCTTGCGATAGAAGGCGCCCAGGTCGCCGCCCATCCGGTCGAACATGGTCTGCGCCCGTTCGACCAGCACGTCGTGGTCGCCCGCCGGCCGGGGGTTGCCCAGTGGGTCGATCAGCGCCTCGTCCCAGGACCGCAGCCGGTCCCAGTTCATGGTCAGCCGGCGGTTTTCCATGATCGCGCGCACCAGCGGCACCACATGGGTCAGCACGTCGTCCCGAAAGCGCGCGACCTCGGCCGGTCCGTAATCGACGCGCCGCATCCGGCGGTAGCCCAGGGGGGTATAGGTGTCGTAGCCCAGGGTCCGCGCCATGCCGTGACGGACCTGGACCAGCCGGTCGTACAGCGCATCCAGTTCCGTGCCGTGGGTGGCGAAGAAATCCCACCGCGCCTGTTCCGCCGCGTGGCGCACGTCACGGTCCAGGCTTTCGGCGAACGGCGCCAGTCCGGACAGATTGACGGTCTGCCCGTCCACGGTCAGGCGCGCCGACGCCAGCAGCGCCGTGTATTCGGCGCCCAGCCGCGCCTCTTCCTCCAGCGCGTCGCGGATGCGCGGGTCGAAGGTGGTGATGTCGGTCTCCCATAGCCGGACGGTATGGGTGCCCACGGCGGCGACCAGCCCGGGGCGATCGGGGTCGTCCAGCAGCCGGCGCTTGATCGCGATCTCGTGCTCGGTCACGCGCGGGGTCAGGCTGTCGGCCAGGTCGCGGTCGGCACGGGCCTGCGGGTCGGTGGTGTCCTGGGCGAAGCGCAGCGCGACCAGCGACGCCCAACTGTCATAGGCCCGGCGTTCGGTATCGAACAGCGCCAGGGCCTGGTCGCGCTGGCCGGCATCCAGCAACGCCGTCACGCGGCCGAACGCGGCGGCCAGGCCGTCGGCCGTAGGGGTGGGGAAGGCGAGGTCTTTGAACAAAATCGACATGCTCCGATCATCGCATCGACGACACGGCCCCGTCCATCGTCGTGTTAGGCGTGGGCAAGGTCCCGCCATGCCTCGGCGGCGAGGCTGAAGGATCGCAGCCGTGCCGCATGGTCGTGGATCGCGCCGACGATGATCAGTTCGTCGGGCTGGTGCCGGTCGATGAAGGCGCGCAGCCCCGCGCGCAGCGTCGCCGGCCCGCCGACGACGGCGCAGGCCAGGGCGCGGTCGATGCCGGCCTGCTCCATCGGCGTCCACAGCCCCTCGGTCGAGGCGACGGGGGGCGGGAACTGCCCCGGCATGCCGCGCCGCAGCGCCACGAACTGCTGCTGGTGCGACGTGAACAGGACCCGTGCCTCGGCGTCGGTGTCGGCCGCCACCACGTTCAGCCCCAGCATGACATAGGGCCGCGCCAGCCGCGCCGAGGGCGTGAATCGCTGGCGGTACAGCATCACGGCGTCGTCCATCTGGTCGGGCGCGAAATGCGAGGCGAAGGCGAACGGCAGGCCCAGCTGCGCCGCCAGATGGGCCGAGAACAGGGACGAGCCGAGCAGCCAGACCGGAATGTCCAGCCCCGCGCCCGGCACGGCCCGCACCCTCTGGCCCGGTGCGGGCGGGTCGAAATAATGCAGCAGTTCCACCACGTCCTGGGGGAAGCGGTCTGCGCTGGCGGGGTCGCGGCGCAGGGCGCGCATGGTTTCCTGGTCCGACCCCGGGGCGCGGCCCAGCCCCAGGTCGATGCGTCCGGGAAACAGGCTTTCCAGGGTGCCGAACTGCTCGGCGATGGTCAGCGGGGCATGGTTGGGCAGCATGATTCCGCCGGCGCCGACGCGAATCCGGCTGGTGCCCGCGGCCAGATGACCGATCAATACCGATGTCGCGGCGGACGCGATGGCCGGCATGGCATGATGTTCCGCCACCCAGTAGCGATGAAAATCCAGGGATTCGGCGTGGCGGGCCAGGTCGAGGCTGTTGCGGAACGCCACGGCCGCGTCGCTGCCCCGGACGATCAGCGACAGGTCGAGTATCGAAAGCGGAATCACGGGCTGGTTCCCTCCATCGTCACACGCGGCGGATGCTGCGTCCGAACCATGTGCATATGGCGACGAAGACCAGGAATCCCAGAACCATGGGCATCGCGTCGGCTCCGGCGGGCAGCACGGACAGCGTATCGTCGCGGCCGGTGGCCCCGGCCACGGCGGCCAGCAGCACGCCGGTCAGGCTCTCGCCCACGATGAAGCCCGACGCCAGCATGGTGCCGATTCCGGTTTCCGCCCGCAGGCTGGGGCGCCGCCGGGTGCAGGCCCAGCCCAGCACGGCCCCGATCGCCAGGGTCACGCTGACCGCAGGCGGCAGGTACAGGCCGATCCCCACTGCCAGCGGCGGCAGCGCGCGCGCCCAGCGGCGCAGCAGCAGGTCGGCCGCGATCAGCACGCCCCCCAGGCCAGCGCCCAGCACGATCATGTTCCAGTCCAGCTGGTGCTGGAAAATGCCGGTCGCGATCGTGACCAGCAGGGCGGGCTGCGGCGCCGCCAGGGCATGGTCCGGATTCATGCCCGCGCGCGGCATCGCGCCCACGAAGCCATAGGCCTGGTACAGCAGTTCCAGCACCGGCGGGATGACGACCGCGCCGCTGATGCAGCCCACCAGCAGCGCGGCCTGCTGCCGCCAGGGCGACGCCCCGACCAGTTGCCCGGTCTTGAGGTCCTGCAGGTTGTCGTTGGAAATGGCCGACGACGCCACGATCGCGGACAGGATGAACAGGGCGAAGGCGATGGCCAGGTGATGCCCGTTCGCCGACATCTGGGCCGGCAGCAGGCCCACCTGCTCCAGCCCCAGCAGGAACAGGGCGATCATGACGACCGCGATGATGGCGATCCCCGACAGGGGGGAGGATGACGACCCCACGATCCCGGCCATGTAGCCGCAGGCGGCGGCTATCAGGAAGCCGAACAGCGCGCAGAACAGCACCGCCGCCAGCGCCGCGCCGATGATCGCATGCTCGGCCGCGCCCGGCGCCCCCATGATCGGCGCCTGGAAGGCGACGAACAGGCCGAACAGGATGGCCAGCGACACGCCGGTCAGCAGCACCATGGTCCGGGGCGACAGGTCGCGGGACTGGCTGTCCTCGCCGACCGACCGGCCGGCGCGCAGCATGTCGCGGATGCCCGCCGCCACCGGCTGCGCCAGCATGGCCAGCGTCCAGATGGCCGCGACGCCGATCGTGCCCGCCCCCATGAAGCGGACCTTCTGCGCCCAGACCTGGGTGGCGAAGGCGGCGGGCGCCAGGTGCGCGGTGTTGGGCAGCATGGTGCTCAGCACCGGCACCGCGATGCCCCAGGCGATGATCGCGCCGACCAGCATGGCCAGCCCGCCGGCGATTCCGACCAGGTAGCCCGCGCCCAGCAGGGCCAGGGAAAAGCCGGTCGAGGCCCGGAAGACCGCGCCGCCCCATACCGCCGTCGCCGACGCGCCGTCCGACAGCAGCCGCAGCCCGCCGGTCGCGAACGTCACGACCGCCGAGACCAGGCCGCCGGTCATCAGCGCCTTCAGGCTGTCGGGATTGCCGCCTTCCGATCCCGCCTTCAGGATTTCCGCCGCCGCGACCCCTTCGGGATAGGGCAGGCTGCTGTGCGTCACCATGGCGCGGCGCAGCGGAACGGTGAACAGCACCCCCGTCATGCCCCCGGCCAGCGACAGCAGCGTCGTCTCCAGGTACGGGAAATGCTGCCAGTGGCCGATCATGACCAGGCAGGGGAACGAGATGAAGACGCATGACAGCGTTCCCGCCGCCGAGGCCTGGGTCTGGACCAGGTTGTTCTCCAGGATCGTCGCGCCGCCCATGGTCCGCAGCACGGACATCGAGATCACCGCCGCCGGGATCGAGGAGGCGACGGTCAGGCCGATCTTCAGTCCCAGATAGATGTTCGAGGCCGTGAAGACGATGGTGATCAGGGCGCCGAGGACGAGGCCGCGAATCGTCATCTCCCGCTCGGCGGACGGTGCCGCGGGGCGGGAAAGGGGGACTGTCGTATCTGTCATGATGGAGTCGGGCCGGTCACATCGGATGGAACGACGGGGCGACCAGATGGGTGCGATTATATTCCAGCTGGTCGTGCGTCAGCTGGAATCCGACCTCGATATGGTAGCCGTCGATCGTGACATGGCGTGACAGCGGCAGCGTGATCGGCACGACCGGGGCGTGGGTCAGCATCTGCGTCACGTTGGACGGGAACTCCACCGTCTCGACGAACTGCTTCTTGTTCCGAATCGTGCCGTCGTACACGACGGCGATGAAATACGGGATCTTGACCGTGCGGCCGGCCGTCGGGCCGCGGGTGACGGTCATGCCCAGGCTGATATCGGTGACCACGGCATTGGTACGGCCGCCGGCATTGCGGCAGCTGCCGGTGACGCGCGTCACGCCGGCCCGGGCGATCAGGTGGCCGATATCGCGCGTATCGCCGTCATAGGACACCAGGTCGGCGGCCGCTCCGGGCACCTCGACCACCGGGCAGGAGGGCGCGAAGGCGTCCGGATTGTCCAGGCCGCATGCCGACAGCAGGATCGCCAGGGGCAGGATCGCCAGCCCCGGGAAGAGAGCCGGACGGCGGGGACGGCGCGGGCCGGTCGGAATGACTGTGGTCATGCGGGGGGTCATGCGGGGTTCCGGGGTCTCGTTCTCGGTCGTGGTTGCGGGGCCGCCGGATCGACGGTCCGCTTGTGTGGCACCGGCTGGACGGTTATGTCCAAATGCACCGGGGTCGCAGGAAAATGGCTTGCGCCATGGCCCCGCTTTGCGTAGGGCCGGACCAGCACCGGGATGCGCGGCCGGCCGGTCGCTGCCCCCGGCCTGTATCCTATACCGCTCGCCGGCCGTTTGGGGAACACCATGCCCGACCAGATGATTCAGACTTCCGACACCGCTCCCTCCCAGGTCCCGATGCGGTCGCTGAAGGTGCTGCTGGCCGGCCCGCGCGGCTTCTGCGCCGGCGTCGACCGTGCGATCCGCGTGGTCGAGGAAGCGATCCGCCGTTATGGCGCGCCGGTCTATGTCCGGCACGAAATCGTCCATAACCGTACCGTCGTCGAGGAACTGGAGGCCCAGGGCGCCATCTTCGTCGAGGAACTGGACGAGGTCCCGGCCGACGGCCATGTCGTCTTCTCGGCCCATGGCGTGCCCAAGACCGTCCCGGCCGAGGCCGAGCGGCGCAACCTGCTGTACCTGGATGCGACCTGCCCGCTGGTATCCAAGGTCCATCGCGAGGCCGAGCGTCATTTCGCCGACGGCGGTCCGGAAAGCCGGCATATCCTGATGATCGGCCATGCCGGCCACCCCGAGGTCGTGGGTACGATGGGCCAGTTGCCGCCCGGCGCCGTGACCCTGATCAACGATTCCGAGGAAGCGCGCACCGTCCAGCCGGCCGACCCCGCGCGCCTGGCCTTCATCACCCAGACCACGCTGTCGGTCGACGACACGGCCGAGATCGTGGACATCCTGCGCAGCCGCTTTCCGCTGATCGAAGGGCCGAAGCGCGAGGACATCTGCTACGCCACCACCAACCGGCAGGAAGCGGTCAAGGCCATCGCGCCGGGCTGCGACCTGGTGATCGTGATCGGCTCGCCGAACTCCTCCAATTCCCAGCGCCTGCGCGAGGTCGCGGAACGCTCCGGCGCGCCGCGCGCCCTGCTGGTGCCGCGCCTCAGCGACCTGGACTGGTCGGTGCTGGACGGGGTGAACACGCTGGGCATCACCGCCGGCGCCTCGGCGCCCGAGGCGCTGGTGCAGGAAATGGTGACGGCGCTGGCCAAGCGCTTCACCCTGGAAATCGAGGAACGGACGGTCAAGGAAGAGAACGTGACCTTCCGCCTGCCGGCCCCGCTGGGCTAGGCCGGGCCCTTCCACGTGGCGGTCTACACGGATGTGTCGGACGGGGCGCTGCGCGCGTTCCTGTCCCTGTACGATATCGGCGACCTGACGGCCTATCGCGGCATTGCCGAGGGCGTCGAGAACAGCAATTTCGTCCTGCGGACCACCGGCGGCGATTTCATCCTCACCTTGTACGAACGGCGGGTGGACCCGGCCGACCTGCCCTGGTTCCTGGGGCTGATGGGCTGCCTGTCCGACCACGGCCTGTCCTGCCCGCGTCCCGTCGTGGCGCGGGACGGGCAGGCGCTGCGCACGCTGGCCGGCCGCCCGGCGGCGATTACGACCTTCCTGCCCGGCGTGTGGCCGCGCGAGGTGCGGGTGGCGCATTGCGCCCCGGTGGGCGCCGCCCTGGCAGCGCTGCACATGGCGGGGCAGGGATTCGGGGCCGAGCGCGCCAACGCGCTGGGGCCGGATGCCTGGCCCGGCCTGGTCGCGGCATGCCGGGCCGATGGCGATTCGGTCCAGCCCGGCCTGATGGCGGAACTGGACGCGGCCCTGGCCGAGATCCTGCCCGCCTGGCCCGCCCGCGACGACCTGCCGCGCGGGCAGATCCATGCCGACCTGTTCCCGGACAACGTGTTCTTCCTGGACGGCGCGGTGTCGGGAATCATCGACTTCTACTTCGCCTGCACCGACCTGCTGGCCTACGACATCGCGATCTGCCTCAATGCCTGGTGTTTCGATGCGGACGGAACGTTCGACGCCGCCCGGGGGCGGGCGCTGATCGCGGGGTACGAATCCGTGCGGCCCCTGACCGATGCCGAACGGCGGGCCCTGCCGGTCCTGGCAGCCGGCGCCGCGACCCGTTTCCTGCTGACCCGGCTGTATGACTGGGTGAACACCCCGGCGGGGGCCATGGTCACGCGCAAGGACCCGCTGGATTACCTGAAGCGCCTGCGGTTCCACCGCGCGGCACGGAACATGGCGTCCTATGGCCTCTGACCCCCACCACCCGCCCGAGGCGGATGCCGAAACCGACCTCGCCCTGGTCGAGATCTGGACCGATGGCGGCTGCAAGCCCAATCCCGGCCCCGGCGGCTGGGCGGTGCTGCTGAAATGCCGCGGCACCGAGCGCGAGTTGTCGGGCGGCGAGGCCGAAACCACCAACAACCGCATGGAACTGACGGCGGCGGCCGAGGCGCTGGAGGCCCTGAAGCGGCCCTGCCGCGTGGTGCTGCATACCGACAGCGAATATGTCCGCAATGGCATCACGCGCTGGCATACCGGCTGGGTGCGCCGGAACTGGCGCAACGCCTCGGGCGATCCGGTGGCCAACATGGATCTGTGGCGCCGGCTGCTGGACATCTCCGCCCGCCATGACGTGACCTGGCGCTGGGTGCGCGGCCATTCGGGCGACGAAAACAACGAACGCGTGGATCGGCTGGCCACCGCCGCCCGCGACGCGCTGGGACTCGCCTATCCGGTCCGTGGCCGCCGCTGACGGCGTGATGCGCGCCCCGGCGATCCGGCTTCAGGATCTCGGTGTCTCGCATGGCGGCCGGGCCGTCTTCTCCGGCCTGGACGCGACCCTGCCGGCCGGCGCGTTCTCCGTGCTGCTGGGTCCCAGCGGGGTGGGCAAGACCAGCCTGCTGCGCGCGATCGCCCTGCTGGATGCACCCGCTACCGGGCAGATCACGGCCGATGACGGCGCCCCCCTGGCGGGACGCGTGGCCTGGATGGGCCAGCAGGACCTGCTGATGCCCTGGGCCCGGGCCGTCGACAACGTGACGCTGGGGGACCGGCTGCGCGGCCGGCGCCCCGATCGCGACCGGGCGGCGGACCTGTTGCGCCGGATGGGTCTGGGCGACAGGCTGGCCGCGCTGCCTGCCGAACTGTCGGGCGGCATGCGCCAGCGCGTGGCGCTGGCCCGCACCCTGTATGAAGACCGTCCCGTCGTATTGATGGACGAACCGTTTTCCGCCCTGGACAGCGTGACGCGCGCACGGATGCAGGATCTGGCGGCCGGGATGCTGCAGGGCCGCACGGTGGTGCTGATCACGCATGATCCGCTGGAAGCCTGCCGGCTGGGCCAGGCGATCCTGCTGCTGACGGGCCGGCCCGCGCGCCTGGCCCTGGTCGCGGCGCCCCCTGGCGCGATTCCCCGCCCGGCCGACGATGACGGCGTGCTGCATGCCCAGGGTGTCCTGATGCGGCGCCTGCTGGACGCGGCCCCCGCATGAGCCCCGCATGAGCATCGTCACGAGGGTGGGCCGTCCGCTGGGCACGCTGTGCGGGCTGGTCCTGCTGTGGTGGGGTGTCGTGCGCCTGGGCGGGGTGCCGCCCTATCTGCTGCCGCCGCCGGCCGAGGTGGCGCGCGCCCTGTGGACGCAGCGCGGCCTGCTGGTCGCGGCAGCGGGGACGACGCTGCTGGAAACCGTGCTGGGCCTGGCGCTGGGCACCGCCGGCGGCGCGGTCCTGGCGGTGCTGATGACGGCGTCCGGTCCGGTCCGGCGCTGGATGATGCCGCTGGTGCTGCTCAGCCAGGCGGTGCCGGTCTTCGCCCTGGCCCCGCTGCTGGTGCTGTGGTTCGGCTTCGGCATCGCCTCGAAGGTGGTGATGGCGGTGCTGGTGATCTTCTTTCCCGTCACCTCGTCCTTCTTCGACGGGCTGCGGCGCACGCCGCCCGGATGGCTGGACCTGGCCCGGACGATGGGCGCGCATCCATGGCGGATTCTGCTGCATGTGCGGCTGTCGGCGGCACTGCCGGCCTTTGCCTCCGGGCTGCGGGTGGCCACGGCCATCGCGCCCCTGGGCGCGGTGGTGGGGGAATGGGTGGGCGCGTCGTCGGGGCTGGGGTTCCTGATGCAGACGGCCAATACGCGGTTCGAGACGGACCTGATGTTCGCGGCGCTGCTGGTCCTGGCGACGATGACCATCCTGTTGTGGTGGGGGGTGGACCGGGCGCTGGCGCGGATGGTGTACTGGATTTCGGACGATCCCGCCGCCTGAGAGCCTGTTTGAAAATGCGCGCTGGTGGCGATCCGACGCGCGTTTCCTGCGCTCCGATGCTCATGGCCCATAAGGCCACTCCGCTTCGGTGCTCGAAAACACACGACGGGCGCGACCCTTCGGGCCGCTCTCGCTCGCCAGCCCACATTTTCAAACAGGTTCTGAGCGGCTTTGGTAATCAATTGCCTGTCGCGTTTGGGCATCGCCCGACCGGAAAGCGGCCGCCGTTCGGCGATGGACGGTTGCGGGATCGGGGGGTGGTCCAGTAATGGTCGCGCGACCGCGCCGGTTGGGCGCGAACGACCCTGACGATGCGTCCGACCCGGGCGCCCTGGACCTTTTGTTTCGGCCGGAGCCCGCATGGACAATTCCGCGACGCCCCCTTCCTCGATTCTGGCCCCTTCGCCCCCGGCGGCGGAGCGCGGCGTGTGGGGCGGGGCATCGGGTGTGGCGGGTGACCGCCTGTTTGCGGGTGTGGTGCGGGCGTGCGCGCTGTCGATTCTGGTTCTGATGGGCGGCCTGGTGGCGGTTCTGGCGTGGGGCGGCGTTGCGGCGTGGTCGGCGTTTGGCCCGGGGTTTGTGTGGAGCACGGTGTGGAACCCGGTGACGGAGCATTTCGGGGCGGCGGCGCCGGTGTTCGGTTCGGTGGTGACGACGGTGCTGGCGCTGCTGTTTGCGGTGCCGCTGGCGTTCGGGATTGCGTTCTGGCTGGTGGAGATGGCGCCGGCGGTGGTGGCGGCGCCGATCGGGATGGCGGTGCAGCTTCTGGCGGCGGTGCCGTCGATCATCTTCGGCATGTGGGGCTTCTTCGTGATCGTGCCGGTGATGGCGCGGTATGTGCAGCCGTGGGTGAACCACCACCTGGGTCCTGTTCCGGTGCTGGGGGCGGTGCTGCGCAGCGCGCCGTATGGCACCGGGCTGCTGACGGGCGGGCTGGTGCTGGCGGTGATGGTGACGCCGTTCGTGTGCGCGGTGATGCGCGACGTGTTCATGGCGATGCCGGCACAGGTGCGCGAGAGCGCGTATGGGCTGGGGGCGACGCGGTGGGAGGTGATGCGCAGCGTGACGCTGCCGTGGTCGCGCCCGGCGCTGATCGGCGGGATCATGCTGGGGATGGGCCGCGCGCTGGGCGAGACGATGGCGGTGACGTTCGTGATCGGCAACACCAACCGGATCGGCTGGTCGCTGTTCGCGCCGGGGAACACGATCGCGTCGCTGATCGCGCTGGAATTTCCCGAGAGCCCGGCGGGCAGCCTGAAGCTGTCGTCGCTGCTGGCGCTGGGGTTCATCCTGATGGTGATCTCGTTCCTGACGCTGGCGTGCTCGCGGCTGCTGCTGCGCCGGGGCGGGGTCTAGGATGGCGGGCGTGACGACGGGCATGACGGGGACGGCGGCGGCCGGGCATGGCTGGGCGCGCGGCGGGCCGCTGGCGGTGCGGCGGCGGCTGGTGGACCGGGTGGCGACGGGGCTGAGCCTGGCGGCGACGGGGATCGTGCTGGCGGCGCTGGGCTCGATCCTGCTGACGCTGCTGGTGCGGGGGCTGCCCGGGCTGTCGCCCGCGACCTTCCTGCGGGCGACGCTGCCGCCGGGTGCTGGGGGCGGGCTGGCCAACGCGATCGTCGGCAGCCTGCTGCAGACCGGGCTGGCGGCGGCGATCGGCACGCCGGTGGGGCTGCTGACCGGGGTCTACCTGTCGGAATACAGCCAGGACGGGCGGGTGGTGAACGTGGTGCGCTTCGTGTCGGACATGATGCTGTCGGCGCCGTCGATCCTGGTCGGGCTGTTCGTGTATCTGGCGCTGGTGGCGCCGGTGGGGCATTTCTCGGGGCTGTCGGGGGCGGTGGCGCTGGCGGTGCTGTTCGTGCCGGTGGTGGTGCGCACCACCGAGGACATGCTGCGGCTGGTGCCGCTGACGATGCGCGAGGCGGCGTATGCGCTGGGGGCGCCGAAATGGCGGGTGGTGCTGCAGATCTGCCTGCGGGCGGCGCGGGGCGGGGTGCTGACGGGCATCCTGCTGGCGGTGGCGCGGGTGTCGGGCGAGACGGCGCCGCTGCTGTTCACGTCGCTGGGCAACATGAACTGGTCGCTGGACCTGAACGCGCCGATGGCCAGCCTGCCGGTGGCGATCTACCAGTATGCCGGGTCGGCCTATGACGACTGGGTGCAACTGGCGTGGACGGGGGCGCTGCTGGTGACGACGGGGGTGCTGGTGCTGAACGTGCTGGTGCGGGTATGGAGCCGGCGCGCGGGCCTGGCGCGGTAGGATGGCCCAAAGGGATATCCACGAGGATGATGGCATGAGGGATACGGTGATGCAGGATGTGCCGGCGGCGGCCGCGTCGACGGCGGCGCTGGCGGTGCGGAACCTGGATTTCTGGTATGGGTCGAACCACGCGCTGAAGGACATCACGCTGGATTTCCCGGCGCGGCGGGTGACCGGGATGATCGGCCCGTCGGGCTGCGGCAAGTCGACGCTGCTGCGGGTGCTGAACCGGATGTATGATTTGTATCCGGGGCAGCGGGCGACGGGCGAGGTGATGTTCGACGGGCGGAACATCCTGTCGTCGGACCTGGACCTGAACGTGCTGCGGGCGCGGGTGGGGATGGTGTTCCAGAAGCCGACGCCGTTTCCGATGTCGATCTACGAGAACATCGCCTTCGGGGTGCGGCTGCACGACCGGCTGACGCGGGTGGAGATGGACGAGCGGGTGGAGGACGTGCTGCGGCGGGTGGCGCTGTGGGGCGAGGTGAAGGACCGGCTGGGGGCGTCGGCGCTGGCGCTGTCGGGCGGGCAGCAGCAGCGGCTGTGCATCGCGCGGACCATCGCGACCCGGCCGGAGGTGATCCTGCTGGACGAGCCGACCAGCGCGCTGGACCCGATTTCCACCGCGCGGATCGAGGAGCTGCTGGACGAGCTGAAGGGCGAGTTCACGATCGCGATCGTGACGCACAACATGCAGCAGGCGGCGCGCTGCGCCGACCGGGTGGCGTTCTTCTACATGGGCGAACTGGTCGAGGTGGACAACGCCGACCGCATGTTCACCGCCCCGCGCGAACGCCGCACCCAGGATTACATCACCGGCCGCTTCGGCTGACACGGACTGACAGACAGGGGGCAGCATGGGCAAGGAACAGGCGCATACCGTCAAGAGCTACGAGCAGGAGCTGACCCAACTGCGTGGGATGACGACCGCCATGGGCCGTCTCGTCGAGCGGCAGACCGGGCTTGCGATCGACGCGATCGTCGAGGCCGACATCCACGCGGCGCACGAGGCCCAGGCCCTCGACCCGCAGGTCGATGCGCTGGAGCGCGATGTCGAGGCGCTGGCGATCCGGCTGCTGGCGCTGCGCGCGCCGATGGCGGGCGACCTGCGCGAGATCGTGTCGGCCCTGAAGATCACCGGCGACCTGGAGCGCATCGGCGATTCCGCCGCCAGCATCGCCAAGCGGTCGCTGAAGGTGGAGGCCGCCCCGGTCGACGTGCCGACCGGCGGCCTGCGCGGCATGGGGCGGCTGGTGCAGGAGAACCTGCGCCGCGCCATCGACGCGATGAGCGGCCAGGACAGCGCGGGCGCGGTCGAGGTCTGGCAGTCCGACGCGGCGGTGGACGAGCTGTACACCGCCATGTTCCGCGAACTGGTGACCTACATGATGGAGGACCCGCGTACCATCCGGTCCTGTACCCACCTGCTGTTCATCGCCAAGAACCTGGAGCGGATCGGTGACCACGCGACCAATATCGCCGAGCGCGTCTATTACGCCGCGACCGGCGAAATGCTGCCGGCGGAGCGTCCGCGCGGCGGTGGAACTGTATCGCGATAGATTTGCCATGCTGTAACATGGGGGCGGCCATGCTTACATTTCGTAGCATATTCGCCCGATTTCGGAACGCGCGTCCGTGGTTACATTCCCGAGGTCAGTCCGGAATCGCGATTCCGGATCGGGGAATGAAAGAGGCTCAGATAATGTTCAAGAAGACGATCATGGCCGTGACGGTGCTGGCGGGCCTGTCCGGTACCGCCGCGATGGCACAGGATGCGCCGCCGCCGGATGGCGGCATGCACGGGGAATGGGGCCATCATGGTCCCCATGGCGGCATGCACGGCGATATGGGGTTCCTGGCCGGGCTGAATCTGACGCCGGCGCAGCACAAGCAGTTGCATGCGATCTTCGCGGCCGCGCACAAGGACCACAAGGGCGACTGGCAGCAGTTTCACGGCCTGCACCAGCAGATCGAGGAGCTTCTGCTGACGCCCGGCCCGGTCGACCGCGCGAAGCTGACGGCGCTGACGCAGCAGATCGACGCCGCGCATCAGGCGGAAGCCGCCGAGCGGCTGGATATCGCGGTGAAGATTCATGACATCCTGACGCCCGCGCAGCTTGCCCAGGCCAAGGAGCGTGCGGACAAGATCCACGCCCTGCACGAGCAGATGCGCGCGCTGATGAAGCCGGACCAGGGCCCGGACGGGAAGTAGTAAGCCCGTCCCGGTCCTGGTCGCTCCGGCCCGGGGCCGGCGAAATCGTTGACAGGTGATGGGGAGGCGCGTAAAGCCTCCCCCGAATCAGGAACGCCACTCCGCGAAGACTCGCGCAGTGGCGCGACTTCTTTTGGGGTGAATGTCTTTTGTTCGAGACGCTGTCAGGCAAGCTCTCCGGTGTGTTCGATGGCCTCGCCAAGCGCGGCGCGCTGTCCGAGGCCGATGTGGCCGAGGCGATGCGCGAAGTGCGCCTGGCGATGCTGGACGCCGACGTGGCGCTGCCCGTCGTCAAGGATTTCGTCGCCAAGGTCCGCGAACGTGCCGTGGGGCACGAGGTGCTGGGCAGCATCTCGCCCGGCCAGGCTGTCGCCAAGATCGTCAATGACGCGCTGATCGACGCGCTGGGCGGGGCGGGTGCCGTTCCGCTGAACCTGAACGCCGTCCCGCCCGTGCCGATCCTGATGGTCGGCCTGCAGGGATCGGGCAAGACCACGACGTCGGGCAAGATCGCCCTGCGCCTGGCGACGCGCGAGCGCAAGCGGGTGCTGCTGGCCAGCCTGGACACCCAGCGCCCGGCCGCGCAGCTTCAGTTGCAGCAACTGGCCGAACGCGCGGGCGTCGCGTCCCTGCCGATCGTGCCGGGCCAGACCCCGGTCGAGATCGCGCGGCGGGCGATGGATACCGGCCGGCGCGAAGGCTATGACGTCGTCATCCTCGATACCGCCGGCCGCCTGTCGATCGACGAGGCCCTGATGGACGAGGTGCGGGCGATCCGCACCGAGACCACGCCGGCCGAAACCCTGCTGGTCGTCGATGCGATGACCGGCCAGGATGCGGTCAACACCGCCCGTGCGTTCAACGAGGCCGTGGGCGTGACCGGCGTGGTGATGACCCGCATGGACGGTGACGCCCGCGGCGGCGCTGCGCTGTCGATGCGCGCGATGACCGGCGCGCCGATCAAGCTGACCGGTTCGGGCGAGAAGCTGGACGCGCTGGAGGAATTCCACCCCGAACGCGTCGCCGGCCGCATCCTGGGGCTGGGCGACATCGCCGGCCTGGTCGAGAAGGCCGCCGACACCCTGGATCATGAAGAGAGCGAGAAACTCGCCCTCAAGATGATGAAGGGCCAGTTCGACCTGGACGACTACGCGGCCCAGATCCGCCAGATCGCCAAAATGGGGTCGCTGTCGGGCATTCTCGACATGCTGCCCGGCATGGGCAAGATCAAGCAGGCGATGGGCGACAAGGACCTGGATACCTCGGTCCTGAAGCGGCACCAGGCCATCATTTCATCCATGACCCGGGCGGAGCGCAAGACGCCCGCCATCATCAAGGCGTCGCGCAAGAAGCGCATCGCCGCCGGGTCGGGAACCAGCGTTCAGGACGTCAACCGGCTGCTGAAGCAGTTCGATGACATGTCCACGATGATGAAGCGGATCAACAAGCTCGGCATGAAGGGACTCATGCGCCAGGGAATGTCCGCTCTCATGCCCAAGGGGGCGAAGCCGCCCGGCGGCCGTCCGTTCGGATGAACGGCCCGCCGCTTTTGCTTCGCCTTTGTCCGCATTCAGAATTTCACTTCGGAGAATCGTCTCAATGAGCCTCAAGATCCGCCTTGCCCGCGCCGGTGCGAAGAAGCGTCCGTACTATCACATCGTGATCGCCGACAGCCGTTCGCCCCGCGATGGCCGCTTCATCGAGAAGGTGGGCGCCTACAACCCGATGCTGCCGTCCGACCACGCCGACCGCGTGCGCCTGGTGAACGAGCGCATCACCCACTGGCTGTCGCAGGGCGCGCTGCCGACCGACCGCGTCGCCCGCTTCCTGGGCAATGCCGGCCTGGCGCCGAAGCCCGCCTACACCGAACAGCCGAAGAAGTCGGCGCCGAAGAAGCGCGCGCAGGAGCGTGCGGCCGCCGCCGCCGCTGCCGCGGCCTGATTCGGACGCGCGGACAGGATCACAGGCAGGCTGAACGGTGGATCGCGAGCGTATCCTGATGGGTGTGGTGGGACGTCCGCATGGCGTGCGGGGGCTGGTGCGCGTGCACAGCTACGCCGCCGTGCCGGAGGACCTGACCGCCTATGGGGCGCTGATCGACGAGCACGGACAGGTCTGGAGCCTGCGCTGGCGGGGTGACGGCATTGCCGAGCTGCGCGACGCGGCGGGGCAGGCCCTGTCGGGCCGCGACGCCGCGCAGGCAATGGTCAACCGGCGCCTCTATGTCGCGCGGACCAGCCTGCCGGAGCCCGATCAGGACGAATTCTACTTCACCGACCTGATCGGCATGGATGTCCGCGCCCAGGGCACCGACGCGCCGCTGGGCCGCGTGCTGGTCGTCCATGATTACGGCGCGGGGGTCAGCCTGGAACTCGGTGGCCAGGGGCATGCACCCCTGATCCTGCCGTTCACCCGGGCGTGCTTTCCGGTGGTCGACGTCGCCGCCGGCCGGATCGAGGCGGTCCTGCCGGACGAGATCGAGGTGCAGGGCGACCTGTCCGACAAGGGCGAGGTCGAGGTTTCGGCAACCGGGGGTGCGTCATGACCTGGCGGGCCACCGTGCTGACCCTGTTCCCCGACATGTTCCCCGGCCCGCTGGGCCAGTCGCTGGCCGGCCGTGCGCTGGAAGGCGGCCTGTGGTCGGTCGAGGCACGGAACCTGCGCGAGTACGGGCTGGGGCGGCATCGCGTCGTGGACGACACGCCGTTCGGGGGCGGGGCCGGCATGGTCATGCGTCCCGATGTGGTGTCGGCCGCGATCCGCGACGTGGCGCCGGCCGGGCGTCCGCTGGTCTATCCCACGCCGCGCGGCCGCCCGCTGCGCCAGGACGACGTGCGCCGCTATGCCGGCGGCCCGGGCCTGGTCGTGCTGTGCGGCCGGTACGAGGGGGTGGACGAACGGGCGCTGGAGGCCTGCGGTGCCGAACAGGTCTCGATCGGCGACTACGTCCTGTCGGGGGGGGAGATGGCGGCCCTGGTGCTGCTGGATTCCTGCGTCCGGCTGATCCCGGGGGTCATGGGCTCCGACGCCAGCGGCACGGAGGAAAGCTTTTCCGACGGGCTGCTGGAATATCCGCACTACACCAAGCCGGCGAGCTGGGAAGGGCGCGACGTGCCCGACATCCTGCTGTCCGGCCACCACGCCGCCATCGCCGGATGGCGGCAGACTGAATCCGAGACGGCGACCCGGACCCGTCGGCCCGACCTGTGGGCCGCACATCTGGAGCGCACCGGCTGCACTGACAGACAGTTTTGAAACGAGGGACTCGATCATGAACATTATCCAGCAGTATGAGGCCGACGAGATCGCGCGCCTTTCCGCCGCCCGCGAAGTGCCGGAATTCGGCCCCGGCGACACGGTCCGCGTGTCCGTCCGCGTCGTCGAGGGCGAGCGCAAGCGTATCCAGGCCTACGAGGGCGTGGTGATCGCGCGGTCGAACAAGGGGCTGAACAGCAACTTCACCGTCCGCAAGATCTCGAATGGCGAAGGCGTCGAGCGCGTGTTCCCGCTCTATGCCCCCACGATCGCCGAGATCAAGGTCGTGCGTCGCGGTGCCGTCCGTCGCGCGAAGCTGTATTATCTGCGTGGCCGTCGCGGCAAGTCGGCCCGTATCGCCGAGCGCGCGCGTGAGACGGTGTCGGCCGAGGCCTGAGCCTCTCCGCCCGCGACGCGGACAGGACCGGGTTCGTCGCTCCGCCATTCGTCCCCGTGACGGATGGCGGCGCTGGCGTATCCGATGACGAAGAGAAAGGAAGAAAGACCGATGGCCGCACGCACGCTGTTCGACAAGATCTGGGACAGTCATGTCGTCGAACGGCTTGAGGACGGCACGGCCATTCTCTACATCGACCGCCACCTGGTGCATGAAGTCACCAGCCCCCAGGCGTTCGAGGGGCTGCGCGCCAGCGGCCGGCGCCTGCGCCGCCCGGACGCCACCATCGCGGTGGTGGACCATAACGTGCCGACGTCGGACCGTACCCGGCCGATCGAGGAACCGGAAAGCCGCAACCAGGTCGAAACGCTGGAGCGCAATGTCCGGGAATTTGGCGTTCCCTATTTCCCGCTGCTGTCCGAACGCCAGGGCATCGTACATGTCGTGGGGCCGGAACAGGGGATTTCGCTGCCTGGCATGACCATCGTCTGCGGCGACAGCCATACGTCCACCCACGGCGCGCTGGGTGCGCTGGCGTTCGGCATCGGCACGTCCGAGGTCGAGCATGTCATGGCGACCCAGACGCTGCTCCAGAAGCCCGCGCGGAACATGAAGGTGGTGGTCGAGGGCCCGCTGGGCGCGGGGGTGACGGCCAAGGACGTGATGCTGGCGATCATCGGCCGCATCGGCACGGCGGGCGGCACCGGGCATGTGATCGAATTCGCGGGATCGACCATTCGCGGGCTGGACATGGCCGGCCGGATGACGATCTGCAACATGGCGATCGAAGCCGGCGCCCGCGCCGGCCTGGTCGCGCCCGACCAGACGACGTTCGACTATGTGCGCGGCCGCCCCTTCGCCCCGCAGGGCGAGGCGTTCGACCAGGCGGTGGCCTGGTGGAAGACGCTGCCTGCGGACGAGGGCGCGCAGTACGACAAGGTCGTCGAATTGCGGGCCGAGGACATTCCGCCGGTCCTGACCTGGGGCACCAGCCCGGAAACCGTCATTCCGGTGACGGGCACGGTCCCCGATCCGCAGGCCGAGCCCGACGAGGCCCGGCGCGGGCAGATGCGGCGCATGCTGGACTATATGGGCCTGCAGGCCGGGCAGCCGATTGCCGGCGTGCCGGTGGATGTCGTCTTCATCGGGTCCTGCACCAACAGCCGGATCGAGGACCTGCGTTCGGCGGCCGCGGTGGTGGCGGGCCGTCATGTCGCGCCGGGCGTGCGCGCGATGGTGGTGCCTGGTTCGGGCATCGTGAAGGCCCAGGCCGAGCAGGAGGGGCTGGACCGCATCTTCCGCGATGCCGGCTTCGAATGGCGCGAGGCAGGCTGTTCGATGTGCCTGGGCATGAACCCGGACAAGCTGACCCCCGGCCAGCGCTGCGCCTCGACCTCGAACCGCAATTTCGAGGGACGGCAGGGCCCGGGCGGCCGCACCCACCTGCTGTCGCCCGCCATGGCGGCGGCGGCGGCGGTCACGGGACATCTGACAGACGTGCGGGAGCTGATCTGAGCCATGGAGAAATTCACCGTCCTGACCGCGATCGCGGCGCCGCTGCCCGAAGCGAACATCGACACGGACAAGATCATTCCCGCCCGGTTCCTGAAGACCACCAAGCGGTCGGGGCTGGGCGTGCATGCCTTCGACGGCATGCGCTACAATCCGGACGGGTCCGAAAAGCCCGATTTCGTGCTGAACCAGGCGCCCTATCGCCAGGCCGGCATCCTGATCACTTACGACAATCTCGGCTGCGGTTCGTCGCGCGAACATGCGCCGTGGGCGCTGCTGGATTTCGGCATCCGCTGCGTGATCGCGCCGTCCTTTGCGGATATCTTCTTCAATAACTGCTTCAAGAACGGAATCCTGCCGATCCGGCTGCCGCGCGAGGTCTGCGACGCGCTGATGGACGATGCGCGGCTGGGCGGCAACGGCCGGCTGACGGTCGATCTGGAACGCCAGGTGGTCATCCGCCCGGACGGCGCCGAAATCGCCTTCGAGATCGATCCGCTGCGCCGGCACCTGCTGCTGGAAGGGCTGGACGATATCGGCCAGACCCTGCAGCACGAAGGCGCGATCGACACTTTCGAGGCCACGCGCGAACGGGCCCAGCCCTGGCAGACGCGGATCGTCATCGACTGACGCCGCACCCGTCGTCACTACTGGAAGACCGAGATGACCGTTACCAAGAAGCTCCTTGTCCTGCCCGGAGACGGGATCGGCCCCGAGATCATGCACGAAGTCGCGCGGGTCGTGGCGTGGATGAGCCGCACGCGCGGCATCGTCTTCGACATTTCCGAGGACCTGGTCGGTGGCGCGTCGCTGGCGGTGCATGGCGTGCCGATTCGTGACGAGGTGATCGCGGCGGCGAAGGCGGCCGACGCGGTGCTGTTCGGTTCGGTCGGCGATCCGAAATGGGCGTCGGCCGGTTTCGACCGCCGCCCGGAAATCGCGATCCTGAAACTGCGCCAGGAACTGGGACTGTTCGCCAACCTGCGTCCGGCCAAGGTGTTCGACGCGCTGGTCGATTCCAGCACGCTGAAGCCGGAGGTCGTGGCCGGGCTGGATATCATGATCGTGCGCGAAACCGTGGGCGGCATCTATTTCGGCGAGCCGCGCGGGATCGAGACCCTGCCCGACGGCACGAAGCGCGGCATCAACACGGAAGTCTACACCACGGCGGAAATCGAGCGCGTCGCCCGCGTCGCCTTCGACCTGGCGCGGCAGCGCGGCAATCGCGTCTGCTCGGTCGAAAAATGCAACGTGATGGAAAGCGGCCTGTTGTGGAAAGAGGTCGTGACCGACCTGCACGCGCGCGAGTACGCGGATGTCGAACTCAGCCACATGCTGGCGGATAATTGCGCGATGCAGATGGTGCGCAACCCGCGCCAGTTCGACGTGATCGTGACCGGCAACTTGTTCGGCGACCTGCTGTCCGACCTGGCGTCGATGCTGACCGGCAGCCTGGGCATGCTGCCCTCCGCCACGCTGGGCGCGGTGGACGCCGCCGGCCGCCGGCCCGCGCTGTATGAACCCATCCACGGCAGCGCGCCCGACATCGCGGGCAAGGGCATCGCGAATCCGCTGGCGCAGATCCTCTCGTTCTCGATGCTGCTGCGCTATTCCTTCGCGATGGAGGCCGAGGCCGCGCTGATCGAAAAGGCGGTCGCCAACGTCCTGGCCAGCGGCCTGCGCACCGCCGACATCATGAGCCCCGGCATGGCCCCGGTCAGCACCGCTGTCATGGGCGAGGCCGTGGTGCGCGAACTCGACAAACTGAACGGCTGAGGCTGTTCCCGCCGGGCCCGGACAGGGCCCGGCCTTTTGGGACAACAGATATGGAAAAGGCCGGCATCCCCAGGATGCCGGCCTTTCTGATTCGGACTGACCCGGAGGGGCAGATTAGAACCCTTCGCGCTCCAGGCGCTTGCGCTCCATCTTGCGGGCGCGGCGCACAGCTTCGGCAGCCTCGCGCGCCTTGCGCTCGGACGGCTTTTCGTAGTGGCGACGCAGCTTCATTTCACGGAAGATGCCTTCACGCTGCATCTTCTTCTTGAGCGCCTTGAGAGCCTGGTCGACATTGTTGTCGCGAACGAGAACCTGCACTTGGTCGTCAACTCCTGTTTGTGGCTGTCCTGATCGGCCACGAAATCCGTCATGGCGGGATGACCGCCCAAGGCCCAGCCCTGCATGCGATTCCCGAGTGGGGCGGACCTATAACATGGGCTTCGCGGAAAACACAAATCATTCCGCCCGTTTCCCGCAGGAAGCGGCCAGACTATTTTAGAGGCCCTGCTTTACCGGCGAAGGACGGCTACAGACCATGACCCTGCTCAAGATTGCCCGGATGGGCCATCCCGTGCTGCTGCGCCGCGCGGACGAGGTCGCGGACCCCACCGCGCCCGACATCGCGCGCCTGATCGACGACATGATCGAGACGATGGAGGACGCGCGCGGCGCGGGCCTGGCGGCGCCGCAGGTCCATGTCTCGCTGCGGCTGTTCGTCTACCGCGTGCCGGCCGAACGCAGCGCCGGAGGGGACGATCCGCCCCGTGAGACCAGCGTGCTGATCAATCCCGTCCTCAGCCTCGTGGATGACGAGATGGCGTTGCGGCCCGAGGGCTGCCTGTCGATTCCCGGCCTGCGCGGCATGGTGCCCCGGCATGTCCGCATCGCCTATTCCGGCCTGGACCGGGCAGGGCAGGCGGTGCAGGGCGTCGCGTCGGGTTTCCTGGCGAACGTGCTACAGCATGAATACGATCACCTGGACGGTATTCTCTACCCGATGCGGATGACCGATCTGGGGCAGATGGGATTCGACGAGGAAATCGGACGATACGGAGTACGCACATGATCGTGAAGCGATGCGCCAGCGGCCTGGCGGCCCGGCTGGCAGGATGCGCCGCCGCCTGCGCCCTTCCGGGGCGGCCGGAACGCAGCGCGGCGCGTGACGCGGCCCTGGCCCGCATGGGCGACGTGGCGGGCCAGCGCGGATGGGGCATGGACGTGTTGCGCGACGTCGCCGGAGCGGATGCCGACCTGCTGTTTCCCGGCGGCCCGGCGGATCTGGTCGAGTCCTGGTTCGACCATGCCGACCGCGCGATGATCGAGGCCGCGCATGGCCTGGACGAACCACGCCTCAGCCGCCGGGTGCGCGCGGTCATCCTGCTGCGGCTGGACAGGGTCACGCCCGACCGCGCGGCGGTGCGCCGGGCGCTGGGCGTGCTGGTGACGCCCGGCCATGGCGCGGCGCTGGCGCGCACCATGGTACGGACGGTCGATGCGATCTGGGAGGCCGCGGGCGACCGCGCGACCGGGGTCACCCGCCAGACCAAGCGCATGACCCTGGGCACGATCTATGCGCAGGTGCTGCTGTTCTGGCTGGCGCGGGGCGATGACCGGGCCGCGGTTGCGGACTTCCTGGACCGGCGGCTGGCCGCTGTTGCACGATTCGGCCGGCTGAAGCAGCGCATGATGGCGCGGCGGGCCGCCTGAGCGGACGGGGAACGTGGCGAACGAATCCAAGGCGCCGGCGCGGCGACCCGGCGGCGCGGCGGCGGGGTCCGGCCTGCTGTTCCTGCGCGAGGAGGAGATGCGCCAGGCGCAGGAATTGATGGGCCTGGCATGGCGCGATTTTGGCGCGGTGGTCGATCCGGTGCTGGAGGGGCTGGGGCTGGGCCGCGCGCATCACCGGGTCCTGCAACTGGTGGGCCACCACCCGGGCATTGCCGTCGGCGCGCTGCTGGACCTGCTGGGAATCACCAAGCAGAGCCTGGGCCGCGTCCTGGCCGACCTGCAATCGCGCGGCTATGTCACGCAGGAAGTGGGCCGGCGGGACCGCAGGTTGCGCCTGTTGCACCTGACCGAATCCGGCGCTGCGGTGGAACGCCAGTTGTTCGATCTGCAGCGCGAGAAGCTGATGGGCGTCTACCGCGATGCGGGGGCGGCGGCGATCGAGGGGTTTCGCCGCGTCATGCAGGGCCTTATGGACGACAGGACGCGCCGCGTGCTGGACAGCGTCAATGCTGCGACCGAGCGTACACGCCGAGGCAGGACATGAGCCGGGACAGGATGTGATGGGTACGGACGGACGGGACAACGCGGTGCGGGACGGGTCGATCGCCGGGGCGCATATTCTGGTGGTGGATGACGATCCGCGCCTGCGCCGCCTGCTGCAACGCTACCTGACCGAGCAGGGGTTTCGCATCAGCGCCGCCGCGTCGGCGGCCGAGGCCCGGCAGGTGCTGGGCTTCATGCAGCCCGACGCGATGGTGCTGGACGTGACCATGCCCGGCGAGAACGGACTGCTGCTGACCCGCGCCCTGCGGCAGGAGGGGCAGGACCTGCCGATCCTGCTGCTGACCGCGCGCGGCGAGCCCGAGGACCGCATTACCGGGCTGGAGGCCGGGGCCGACGATTACCTGGGCAAGCCCTTCGAGCCGCGCGAACTGCTGCTGCGGCTGAAGGCGCATCTGCGGCGGTTCGCGCCGCCGCCGCCGTCGGACAATCTGCGCGTGGTCCGGCTGGGCGGGCTGGAATTCGACCCGGCACGGGGCCTGCTGTCGGGTCCCGAGGGCAGCGTCCACCTGACGGGGGGCGAGATCGCGCTGCTGACCGTGCTGGCGCGCCGCCCCAACGAGACCCTGTCGCGCGACGAGATCGCCCGGGTGCTGGACATGGAGGAAATCGGCGAGCGCGCGGTGGACGTGCAGGTGACGCGCCTGCGCCGCCGGATCGAGCCCGACCCGCGTGAACCCCGATTCCTCCAGACCGTGCGCGGCAAGGGCTATGTGCTGAAGCCCGGGCTGTGACGGCCGGCGGCGCCAACGGCGGCGTGGGGAGGGACAAGCCATCCTCGCCCATGGCGTGGCTGCGCCGCCGGATGGACCGGCCGGTGCGCCGGGTCCTGCCGCGTTCCCTGCTGGGGCGGACCCTGCTGATCGTGTTGATCCCGCTGGTCGTGACGCAGGGGATCTCGCTGGAACTGTTTTACGGCAATTACCTGCAGGTCGTCTCGCGCCGCATGTCGGGCAGCGTCGCGGCGGACATCGTCCTGACGCTGGACCTGATGGGGCGGTATCACGCGGCCGGCGACCGGGCCTGGATCATGCGGCGGGTGCGTGAGCGCACGCAGCTGGACATGATCTGGAATCCGGGTCAGCGCCTGGACCGGACGGGATCGACCCACGTGCTGGGACCGATGGACGAGGATCTGGCCCAGGCGCTGGAGACGTCGATCGGCCGGCCCGCCTTCATCGACTGGATCGACGACCCGCACACCGTTCGTATCCGCATCCAGATGCCCGACGGGGTGCTGGATGTCGGCGCCCCGCGCAAGCGGCTGGATGTCGCGCCGATCTGGCTGTTCGTCGTCTGGACGGTGGGCAGCACGCTGCTGCTGTTCCTGGTTGCCAGCGTGTTCATGCGCAACCAGGTCCGTGCCATTCGTCGTCTGGCCCGCGCGGCGGAATTGTTCGGGCTGGGCCGCGACACCGGGCCCATCCGTCCCGAAGGCGCGCAGGAGGTACGCAAGGCGGCCGTCGCCTTCAACCGCATGCAGGACCGCATCTTCCGCTTCGTGGCGCAGCGCACCGCCGTCCTGGCGGGCGTGTCGCACGACCTGCGCACGCCGCTGACCCGGCTGCGGCTTTCGCTGGCCATGATCCCGCACCAGGGCGCGATCGATGCCGAAATGCTCCGCGCCGACGTGGCGGACATGATCGGCGACATCGCGGAAATGGAGCGCATGATCGAAAGCTACCTGTCCTTCGCGCGGGGCGAGGGGGCCGAGACACCGGTCGCGGTCGATGTCGGCGCATTGCTGGACGAGACCGCCGCCGCCTTCCGCAGGGCGGGCGGCACCGTCCTGTCGATCTCGCTGCCTGCGCCGGTCGAGGCCACGCTGCGGCCCGATGCCTTCCGCCGGGTGCTGGACAACGTCATGCAGAACGCGCGCCGCCATGGCGGCCGCGTCGCCCTCAGTGCCAGCCGCGATGGACGCGGCATCGTCGTCTGCATCGATGATGACGGACCGGGAATCCAGACGGACCGGCTGGAGACGGTCTTTCGCCCATTCGAAAGCGGACAGAACGGGGGAACCGGCCTGGGGCTGACGATCTCACGCGATATCGTGCGCGCCCATGGCGGGGACATCACCCTGCAGCCCAGCCGCCTGGGCGGCCTTCAGGTCAGGATCATACTGCCCGTATAGGGCCGCCGTCAGGGGAGGGAGTTGCCCGTGCCCCCGTGGCCCGGTCCGCTGTTGAAGCCCATCGGGCCGGTGCTGCCGCCGAAGGTGCTGTTCAGGTTGCTCATCGGGTTGTAGCGGCCGACATTGCCCAGGATCTGCTGGACGATGTTGATCCGGGTGCCCGGGGTCGGGGTCACGTCCGGGCTCATGGTCACGGGGCGCGCGTTCTTGAGGTTCAGCGTCCGCAGGTTGCGCAGCACGCCGCCATTGTCGAAGTTCAGGACCACGACATCCTGCTTCCGGATGCCCGGAAAGCTGATCGGGACGTAGACGGTTTCCATGGAGATATAGATCCATGTGTTGTCGTCGAACGTCGCGTGCGTCGTCGGCGACCCCAGCAGGTCCATGACGTCAGAACGCGTGCTGACCCCCGGCTTGAGCTGGGCATAATCGTCCGGCTCGACCAGCGATCCGCGCGGCACCGGCCGCGACAGGAAGACCGAGCACCCGGACAGCAGCAGTCCCATTCCGATGACGGCGCAAGGCAGCAGGCGCCTGATGGGGCGGGAAGTCGGCGTCGTGTCCGAAGATGACCGCATGGCCTGAAGGGCGTCCTGATCCGGGAAAAACTCCTCTGTCGGGTGCCTGATTGGGGTGGCGAAGTCAATTCTTCATCGCCATACATGAGTGAATATCATGTGGATTGCGGGCCGCGCGCGGATCGCCGCTAAGGAGCAGGAACGGAATGGAGGCGGAATTTTCCCGCAAGGTGGCGGTGGGCCGAATCGCGGCGTCGGGCAAGGAAGTGACCATCGAGGCCGAAAAGGCGGAACGCGTCGCCCTGGCCAGGCGCCTGGGCCTGCCGGCCGTCCACGCGCTGTCCTGCCGCTATCGCCTGACGCCGGGTCGGCAGGGCGAGGTCCTGGCCGAAGGCTGGCTGACCGCGGAGGTGGAACAGGTCTGCGTGGTCACGACCGACCATTTCACCGACGTGCTGGCCGAAAATTTCACGGCGCGCTTCGTCCCCGCCGAACGGTTCCGCGAGGACGAGGACCTGGACCCCGAGGCGATCGACGAGATCCCCTACGAACGGGACATGATCGACCTGGGGGAACTGGCGGCCGAGGAACTGTCGCTGGTGCTGGCCCCCTATCCGCGCGCGCCGGGTAGCGTGCTGCCCGAGGGCGTGGGGCATGTCGACGCGCCGCCGGCCAATCCCGAGGACGAGGAGGAGGGCGCCCGTCCATCGCCCTTCGCCGCCCTCGCGGCCCTGAAAAAGGGGTCGCATTAGGCAGGGGGAAAGAGGGGTTGGGAGAACATGCCTTGCGGAATGTGTTCCTGTCTGCTAGAGGCGCCCCCTCAATTATCGATAACTGATCGGGGTCCAGCCGGACCCGATTAAGATCCCAGATCGGAGGGGCCCGGGCCCATGGCTGTACCCAAGAGAAAAACCTCGCCGTCCCGTCGCGGCATGCGCCGCAGCCACGAGGCGCTGAGCGTCCAGGCCCATGCGGAATGCGCGAACTGCGGCGAACTGAAGCGCCCGCATCACGTCTGCAGCCATTGCGGTCATTATGACGGCCGTGAAGTCGTTGCCGCCGGCAAGACGCTGAAGACCGCTGTCCGGGCCTGACCCGACAGCGCATGGTCATGCGGAGGAAATGGCGTGGTCCGGGTAAGAGCGGGCCGTGCCGTTTCATGCGACACGATCCCGTGACCGCCTTGCGTATTTGGTGTACTCCCGGCAGAAGGCAGGCATGAGCGAGACAGGTTCCTCTTTTTCCGGGGCAGAGCCCTTCACGCTGGCCGTCGACGGCATGGGTGGGGACGGCGGTCCGGAAGTTGTTGTGGCCGGTCTGGCGATCGCGGCGGACAGGCATCCCGGTGCGCGGGTCCTGCTGATCGGGGATGAAGCGACGCTCCGCCAGGAACTGGCCCGTCACCCCAAGGCCGCGGCAATCTGCACCATCCGGCCCGCCAACAGTGCCATTCCAATGGACATGAAGCCGACGGCGGCGTTGCGCGTGCGCGATTCGTCGATGCGGCTGTCGATGGACGCCGTGGCCCAGGGGGAAGCCCAGGGCGTGGTCTCCGCCGGCAACAGCGGCGCGATGCTGGCGCTGGCCAAGATCGTTGTCAAAACCCTTCCCGGTGTTTCCCGCCCCGCCATGGCCGCCATCAGCCCGACGCTGAAGGGCGATGTCGTGATGCTGGATCTGGGGGCCAACGTCGCCTGCGACTGGCGCAACCTGGTGGAATTCGCCGTGATGGGCGAGGCCTTCGCCAAGGCGGTGCTGGGTTTGCCCGCCCCCACGATCGGCCTGCTGAATGTCGGGTCCGAGGAACTGAAGGGCGACGAGAAGCTGCGCCAGGCAGCCGATGTCCTGCGCAATTCATCCCTGGCGGCGCAGTTCCACGGCTTCGTCGAAGGGCATGACATCACGGCGGGCACGACCGACGTGGTCGTGACCGACGGCTTCACCGGCAACGTGGCGTTGAAGACCGGCGAAGGGGCGCTGAAGATGGCGTTCGTCCTTCTGCGCCAGGTCTTCCGCTCCGGCCTGCTGGCCAAGCTGGGCTATCTGCTGGTGCGTCCGGGGCTGGAGCGCATGCGGGAATGGCTGGACCCACGGCGTTATAACGGCGCGGTATTCGTGGGCCTCAATGGTGTCGTGGTCAAATCGCATGGCGGGACCGATGCCGAAGGCTTTGCATCCGCCGTGGATGTTGCCATGGATATGGTAACGCACCGTTTCAATGAGAGCATACGGGAGCAGCTGTCGCGGCTGGATACGCTGGCGGCCATGCGCTCGGGTGCGGAAAAAGAGCATCCGGCGGTCGCGGCGGTAAGCTGACCGCGTGACGGGCCGGACGGACGTCATGCCGCGGGTGCTGTGCGGCGGGTCGGGTCCGGCGCCGGGTTTGGAATGATGGGAATGATGGCGAGACGTTCGCTTCTGGTCGGGTTTGGCGGATATCTGCCGGACCGGATCGTGACCAATGACGAACTGGCGGCGCGCCTGGAGACGTCGGACGAGTGGATTCGGGCCCGCACCGGAATCACCCAGCGTCATATCGCCGGGCCGCACGACACCGCCGTCAGCATGGCGGCGGCGGCCGGGGCCCGGGCACTGGATTATGCCGGCATGGCGGCTGCCGATGTCGGCGCGATCATCGTCGCGACCAGCACGCCCGATCAGGCCTTTCCCTCCACCGCCGTGCGGGTCCAGGCCGAACTGGGCCTGCGGGGCGGTTTCGGCTTCGACATCGCCGCCGCCTGCTCGGGCTTCGTCTACGCGCTGTCGATGGCGGATTCGCTGATCCGCAGCGGTCAGGTCGATTCCGTCCTGGTGATCGGCAGCGAGGTCTATTCGCGCATTCTAGACTGGTCGGATCGCGGCACCTGCGTCCTGTTCGGGGACGGGGCCGGCGCGGTCCTGCTGAAGGCCGCGGATGGGCCGGAGCCGGGAGACACCCGGCCGCAGGGTATCCTGTCCACCCATCTGCATTCCGACGGCAGCTCGGGCGACCTGCTGTATGTCGATGGGGCGATCGGCCTGCGGGAGAGTTCCGGCTTCCTGCGCATGCGGGGGCGGGACGTCTTCCGCCATGCGGTGGCCAAGCTGTCTTCTTCGGTGGACGAGGTCCTGCACGCCAATGGCCTGACCTATGCCGACGTGAACTGGCTGGTGCCGCACCAGGCCAATCTGCGGATCATCGAGGGTGTGGCCCGCAAGCTGGAACTGCCGCCCGAACGGGTGGTCGTGACGGTGGACCGCCACGCCAACACCTCGGCGGCCTCGATCCCGCTGGCGATGAACGAAGCCGTGCGCGACGGGCGTATCCGCCCCGGCGACCTGGTGCTGATGGAAGCCCTGGGCGGCGGCCTGACATGGGGCTCGGCCCTGGCCCGAATGTAACGCGGGCCGGCTGCCGGTGTGGCCCTGTAGGCGCCGGGTGTGAAAAAATAGTGTGTCCCAACGCATTGAATTGACGGCCCATCGCCGCATGCATACCCTTGGCGCATGAGCACAGTGACCCGCGCCAGTCTGGCAGAACATATCTATAGTCAGGTCGGACTTTCCAGGAACGAATCCGCCGATCTGCTCGAACATGTGCTCGAGCGGGTCGCGAAGGAACTCGAGTCCGGAAATACGGTCAAGATCAGTGGCTTCGGGACCTTTTCGGTCCGTCAGAAGGGGCGCCGGACGGGCCGGAACCCCAAGACGGGGGTCGAGGTGCCGATCCTGCCGCGCTCGGTGCTGGTCTTCCGGCCCAGCCAGTTGCTGCGTGCGCGGGTGAATGGCGGCCCGGTCGACGGGATCGAGGATGACGGCGAATGAGCACCGCCGGCCCAGTCCGGGGATCAGGCCAGGGATATTGGCAGGATGCCGACATGCCCGGCCTGGGCGAGGCAGGGCCGCAGGCGGCCGAGGACGGCGCGGCTGACGGCATGGCTGACGGGGCGGCTCGCCTGAAGAAGGCGCCGCATGCCTTCCGCACGATCAGCGAGGTCGCGGACGAACTGCACGTTCCGCAGCATGTGCTGCGTTTCTGGGAAACACGCTTCACCCAGGTGCGCCCGCTGAAGCGCGGGGGCGGCCGACGCTATTACCGCCCTGACGATATCGAATTGCTGCGCCGGATCGCCGATCTGCTTTACGTGCAGGGCTACACGATCAAGGGCGTGCAGCGGATGCTGCGCGAGGGCGACACCGGCGTTCCCACCACCCAGGCCGCGCCCGAATCGGGGCAAGGGGAGGACCTGTTCCTGTCCCCGGACATCTCGGTGGTTCCGGAAGACGAGTCCGGAATGGACGAGGCGCGTGGTGGAAGCGAGGCCGTGCGGGGCGAGGAGATCGAGATGACCCTGGTGCATCGGAACGAGGCAGCCCCCCCTGCGCAGTCGCCTGAAGATGCGGCGGCGGACGCGGCGGAGATCGAGCGAATCCTGAGCGAAAACCTGGTCCTGAAAGAGAATCTGCGCGGGATTCTGGTGGAGTTGCGGGCCCTGCGGCGGCTGATTCCGGTCTGATTCGGATTCGGTGCCGAACACGGGTTGCGGTTCGCGGCGGGCGCTGCTACACGGCGTGTCGTCGCAGACGGACGGGCAGTAGCGCAGCCTGGTAGCGCATCAGTCTGGGGGACTGGGGGTCGTGGGTTCGAATCCCGCCTGCCCGATATCTCCGTCTGCGACCATTTTCAGCACAAATCGTCAGCCTCTTCCCGCAGGCCATCCTGGACGCGGTCGCGCGTCCAGTTGCGCCACAGCAGGTGCAGGACGGACATGATGGCCGGGCCCACGAAGAGGCCCAGCAGGTTCCAGCTTTCCACGCCGCCCAGGATGCCGGTCAGGACCCACAGGAATGGCATCTGGGTCGATCCGCCGATCAGCGCGGGCCGGACGAAATGGTCGGCGATGAAAATGACGGCCAGCCCCAGCGCCAGGATGGCGATGGCGGCGATCGTCGCCCCCTTGACCAGCAGCATCAGCGTCACCGCCGCCACGGCGATGACGGCGCAGAACGGGATCATGGCCGCGACGGCCGTGAACACGCCGAACAGGAACGGATGCTGAGCGCCCGCGATCAGGTAGGCCACCCCCATCAGCGCGCCTTCACCCAGGCCCACCAGCACCAGGCCGGCCACCGTCCCGTGGATCGAGGCGATGATCTGCTGGGCGATGGTCTCGCCCCGCTTGCCGAAGGCCCGGCGCGAGACGACCAGGCACTGGCGGGTCACGCTTTCGCCGTCCTTCAGCAGGAAGAACAGGGTCAGGATCGCGAAGATGAACAGCACGCCGCGATGGAAGATCTGCGTCCCGACGCGCTGCGTCACCTGCATGCCATGCCCGATATTGAACGAATGCAGCAGGTCCGACACGTCGTCCGGATTCGCCAGATGGTCCTGCCACCAGCCGGCCAGCGTAGCGGAGCCCAGGGGCAGGCGCTGGATCCAGCCGGGCACGGGCATGCCGGAATGCCGGGCCTCGTTCGCCCAGGTCACGACGCTCTGGGCCTCACGCGCGGCTTCCAGGGCGAACAATCCCATCGGCACCAGGAAGATCAGGGCGATCCCGGTGGTGAACAGCAGCGGCAGGATCGTGCCGCCCGGCAGCGATTTCCAGCGTTCCCGCGTGGCGGCATAGAGCGGCCAGGCCACGATGGCGAAAATCCCGCCCCAGATCAGGGACGGCAGGAAGCCCCGGATCGTGTAGAGCGCCAGCAGGGTGAAGAACATCGCCAGCAGGAAGCGGGCGACGCGCTGCACGCGATGGCGTTCGCGCATCAGGCGGAAGGGGGAGCGGTCGGGAGGCGGCAGAAGGGGCGAGGGGGGCTGATCCGTCATGCTGTTCCTCGTTGGGCGGATGCCTGTTTCATGTCCGTCTCGCTCATTCGGTTCTCGTATGGTCGGTCGTATCCACCGCCCAGATGGCGAAGGCCTGGATCAGGGCGGCCTCCTTCAATGCGTCGAAGCGGCCGGACGCGCCGCCATGCCCGGCCTCCATGTTGATGCGCAGCAGCAGCGGGCGGGACGACGTCGTGTGCGCGCGCAGCCGGGCGATCCATTTCGCCGGTTCCCAGTAGGTCACGCGCGGGTCCGACAGGCCGCCGATGGCCAGGATCGCCGGATACGGGCGCGGCGCCACCTGTTCATAGGCGGCATAGCTGGCGATCAGGTCGTAGGCCGCTTCATCTTCCAGCGGATTGCCCCATTCCGGCCATTCCGGCGGCGTCAGCGGCAGGCTGGTGTCCGACATCGTGTTCAGCTCGTCCACGAACGGCACCACGGCGACGATTCCCGCGAACAGGTCGGGGCGCATGTTGGCGATCGCCCCCATGACCATCCCGCCGGCGGAACGCCCGTCCGTCACGATCCGTCCCGCCCCGGTGAAGCCGTCCGCGATCAGGTGTTCGGCGCAGGCGATGAAATCGGTGAAGCTGTTGGGCTTGTTGCGGCCCCGTCCGCCCAGGAACCAGTTCCAGCCCTTTTCCGACCCGCCGCGCACATGGGCGATGGCGTAGAACCATCCCCGGTCCACCAGGCTGAAGACCCCAGTGGAAAAGGTCGGTTCGATCGCATGGCCGTACGAGCCGTAACCATAGAGCAGCAGGGGGGCGGAGCCGTCGATGGGCGTGCCGTGCCGCCCCAGCACGGTGATCGGCACCTGCGTCCCGTCCAGGGCGGTGGCGGTCAGGCGCCAGCATCTGTAATCGCGCGGGTCGTGTCCCGACGGTACCTCCTGCGTCTTCAGCAGGTGGCGGGTACGGCTGTCCATGTCATAGGCGTACCATTGCCGGGGCGTGGTCGGCGACTGGTAGACATAGCGCAATTCGCGCGTGTCGTATTCGAAGGACCCCGAGAAGGACAGGACATAGGCGTCCTCGTCCGATGACAGGACATGCTCGGTCCCGTCGACGCGGCGGACGACCAGCGCGGTGTTGGCATCCCGGCGCTCGCGCCAGACCAGATGCCCGGAAAAGGCCATGCAGTCGGTGATGTAGCGGCCGGGCAGGTGCGGGACCAGGTCGCGCCAGTGCGCCCGCCCCGGGGTGGTATCGGGCGCTTCCATCAGCTTGAAATCGACGGCGCCGTCGGTGTTGGTCAGGATCGCGAAGCGGTCCCCCCAGTGGCTGAGGCTGTAGAGCACGCCGGTGCGGCGCGGCTCGACGCACGCGGCCGCCGCCTCGGGATTGCCGCCGGGGATCAGCCAGGATTCGGACGTGTCCTGGTTGCTGGCCGAAATGACGATCCAGCGTCCGGAGCGGCTGGCCTCGACCCCGATGAAGAAGCCGGGGTCCGTTTCCTCGTAGACCAGCACGTCCTCGTCGGTGCCGATGCGGCGGCGAAAGATCTTCGTCGGGCGGCCATGCGCGTCCCGCCAGGTCCAGAACAGATGCCGCGCGTCGGACGAAAACGCGAAATTGCCGCTGCAGTTTTCGATCGCCGGCCCGACCGGCGTGCCGCGCGCGATGTCGCTGATGACGACGCGATAGACCTCGGACCCCTGATTGTCCTCGGCATGGGCGAACAGCAGGTGGTCGGGGCTGTGGGTCGCTGTGGCGACGGCGAAATACTCGTGCTCCTTCGCCATCCGGTCCACGTCCAGCAGGATCGTCTCGGCCTCGGGCCGGCCCTCGGGGTGGCGGGCATGGATCGGGTGCTGGGCGCCGGCCGCGTAGCGCATGTAATAGCGCCAGGGACCGTGCGGCAGCGCGGGATAGGTATCATCCTCGCGGATGCGGGCCTTCATCTCGGCGGCGATGGTGGCCTGCAGGGATTCGGTCGGGGCCAGGATGGCGGCGGTGTAGGCGTTCTCGGCCCGCAGGTGCGCCGCGATGTCCGCGCGCAGCACCGATGGGTCGCGCAGGACGGCCTGCCAGTTCTCGTCCTTCATCCACCCATATTCGTCGATGCGGACCCGGCCGAGCTGCGTGATCGTCTGGGGGTCCGTGCGGGCGACCGGGGGGGTGGTCATCGTGCATCCTCTCCATCGCTGTCCGCCGGGGGCGGGGCCGGTATTGGCTCAAGACCATACCCGACCGCTCGCGGGTGCGACAGACGCTCAGAACGTCTGGCACCCGCCGCGGATCGTAAGACCCACCGATTGTTGCTGGAAATCATGCCGATAGCCCGCGCGGATGGCGTCCAGCCGCGCCCTCAGGTCCGGCGCGGAGGCGTCGGCGGCGATCCAGACGATGCGCGACGGCTCGGCGGTTACCTGGCCGCTGACCCGGTCCCGCCACTGGCCCATGGCCTGGAACACGCTCAGCCCGTCCGGGAAGCGCGGGGTGACCTCGCGCCGCAGGAAATCGGCCCATTCGGCGTCGGTGACCACACCGCCATCGGGTCGGGTCAGGCCGAACAGCAGCGAGATCTCGATTCCCCGATGCGCGCCGAAACGGGCGCACAGGGCCTCGTCCCGGGACGCGGGCGCGCAGCCTGCCAGCGTGGCGAGGACCAGCAGGCCAAGGATCGGTATCGCCCTCATGCGAAGGCCGGAGTGTCGCGTCCGTCCAGCCCCGCGCGCAGCCGGCGTCCCTCCACACTATCCGGGTCGATCATGCCGTGGCGCAGGAACAGGTCGATCAGGACCAGGTTGACGTTGAACTTGAACTCGTCGCTGTCCCGCACGATCCGGTATGCCTCGCGCAGGGGGATCAGCGTGAAGAATTCGACCTCGCCGTCCGCGGGAGCGGGCGTGAAGTCGGGCGGCAGGTCCAGGTCGTAGCAATGCAGCACGTCGCGGCGCAGGCCCTCGGGCCGTTCCATGGCGTAGCGGATGCGCGCCGTGGGCACGGCCCGGGCGATCAGGTCAGGGGGAATGCTGGCTTCTTCCGCCGCTTCCTTGTGCAGCGCCTGTTCCGGGGTGTGGCCGGCCGGAATGCCGCCGGCGACCAGATGGTCCAGCTTGCCCGGGTCCAGGCGCTTGTCCATCGCACGGCGCCCCGTCCACAGATGCAGCCCGTCCGCGCGCCGGACCAGCCCGTTCATGTGCACGCCATGCGCGATCAGCCCGAACAGCGGCAGCGCCCCCCGGTCGATCCGTGCGATCGCCGGCCCGTCGGCCGTGGGCGCGACATCGAACAGTTCGTGATGCGAGCGGTAGAGGCCGGACACCGCCAGGTCGTCGCCCAGCGATTCCAGCCGGGCCGGGTCGTCCAGCACCAGCGCGCCCGCGCGCCGGGGCAGGCCGAGCCGCTCCAGTTCCGGAACCAGGGCGGGGGCAATCCAGCCGGAGGGCGCCTCGTCCGCCTTCTGGCTGCCGAACCGGAAGGGCGTGCGGTCCCCGGGCAGGCGGGCCGTGTTGCAGGATTCAAGGTGCCGGAAAAAGGAAGCGGCGTCCGATGTCATGCCGGTCTGCTCCTGATGCGTGTGCCTGCCATACCGGGCGGGTCCGATCGTGACAATGCCGCTTTCCGGCCCCCGTCGTGTGGCACGCTGTTTGCAAATCAACGCGCGCATGCCACATCCAGTGGCATGACACCGCCCCCATCCCATACCGGGCGCGCGCCGGAACGCCCGGTGCGCGAGACCCTGCGCGCGCTGCTGCCCTATCTCTGGCCCCGCGACGATCCCCGCACCCGCCTGCGCGTGGCGGGGGCATGCGCCCTGCTGATCGCCGCCAAGGTCGCGACGATCTGCGTGCCGTATCTCTACAGCCGGGTGGTCGATGCGCTGCACGGCCTGGACGGTGCCGGCGTGGCGGCCATCCCGCTGGCGCTGATCGGCGGGTACGGGCTGCTGCGGCTGCTGTCGGCCGGCCTGGGGGAATGGCGGGACGCGCTGTTCGCCCCGGTGCGCTGCCGCATCAGTTGCGCCGCGGCCATCCGCAGCTTCCGGCACATGCATGCCCTGTCGCTGCGCTTCCACCTGGACCGCCAGTCGGGTGGCGTGACCCAGGCCATCGCACGCGGGACCGAGGCGATCGAAACGATCCTGCGCGTCGGCGTCTTCAATGTGGTGCCCACGCTGATCGAGGCGCTGATGGTCATCGCGGTCATCTGGCGCCTGTTCGACTGGCGCTATGCCGTCATCATGCTGGCCGCGGTCGCGGCCTATGTCGGCTTCACGGTCAGCTTCACGTCCTGGCGCATCGGCATCCGGCGCGTGATGAACGACATCAATACCGAGGCAAGCTGGAAGGCGCTGGACAGCCTGCTGAACTACGAGACGGTCAAGTATTTCGGCAACGAGGAGCATGAAAGCCACCGGTACGAGGAGGCCCAGCGCCGCTACGAACGCGCCGCCGTGCGGACCCAGGTATCGCTGAACGGGCTGAATTTCGGGCAGGCGGCCATCATCGCGGTGACGCTGACCCTGGTCATGCTGCTGGCGGCGCACGACGTGGCGCAGGGGCGGCTGACGGTCGGGCGGTTCGTGCTGGTCAATACCTACCTGATGCAGCTCTACCTGCCGCTGAATTTCCTGGGCAGCATCTATTCGTCGCTGCGGACGGCGCTGGTGGACCTGGAGCAGATGTTCCGGCTGACCGACGAAACGCCCGAAATCGTCGACCGGCCGGATTCGATCGGCCTGCCCGCCCGGCTGGACGAGGCACCGGCGGCGGCGATCCGCTTCGAGCATGTCCGCTTCGCCTACCGGCCGGACCGCGAGATCCTGCACGATGTCAGCTTCAGTGTTCCGGCGGGCGGCCGGGTGGCCATCGTCGGCCCCACCGGCGCGGGCAAATCGACCATCAGCCGCCTGCTGTTCCGTTTCTATGACGTCAGTTCGGGCCGGATCGTGGTGGACGGGCACGACGTGCGCGACTACGCCCAGGCGGCGCTGCGGGCGGCGATCGGCGTGGTGCCGCAGGATACGGTGCTGTTCAACGACACGATCGGCTACAACATCGCCTATGGCCGCCTGGGGGCGTCGCGGGACGAGATCGAGCACGCGGCCCGGCTGGCGCAGATCCATGATTTCATCGTCAGCCTGCCAGACGGATACGCGACCCGGGTGGGCGAGCGCGGGCTGAAGCTGTCGGGGGGCGAGAAGCAGCGCGTGGCCATCGCGCGCACCATCCTGAAGAACCCGCGCATCCTGATCCTGGACGAGGCCACCAGCGCGCTGGACACCCACACCGAACAGGAAATCCAGACCGCGCTGCGCACGGTTTCGGCCGAGCGGACGACCGTCATCATCGCCCACCGTCTGTCGACCGTGGTCGATGCGGATGAAATCCTTGTGATGGGAGAGGGCGTGATCCAGGAACGCGGTACCCATCGCAGCCTGCTGGCCCGCGACGGACTTTATGCCCGCATGTGGGCGGCCCAGGCCGAGGAGCGCGAGGACGAGGAAGTATAGCGGGGCTGGCCTTCCGGCGTGAACGGGGGCACCTTGCGCCGCCATGCGGCCGCGCGGACGGTCGTGAAAGAACGAGGGAGAGCGTGAGATGACCGAGACACAGGGCCCCACCCCGGGTGAAGACCCCACCCTGGGCCAGGACGGATCGGTGCCCGAGGAACTGAGCCATTGCGGCGCGGTGGTCGACAAGGCCATCGAATACATGCTGGGCGAGAATCTGCCGCCCATCGCCATCGCCTCCGCCCTGCTGGGTGGCTCGCTGGGCCTGCTGGCCCGGACGATGAACCAGGCCACGATGCTGGCCATGCTGGAAAACGCCATGCACAGCGTCCGCTCGGGCGACCTGCATCCCGACCGCGACGCGGTGTCCCGGCCCGAATAGCGCAGGGCGGCCGGGGGGCGGCAAGGGGAGGGTGAATCGGGCGAAAATGCCTCGAATCGTTCCTTTCGGCTTGACGGACCCCGCTACCTTGGCCATAAGCCGCGCCTAATCTTGACGATCGTTGCCGGGCATCTTGCCTCGGCCCCAGTTATCCGAGGATGATACCATGTCTCGCCGTTGCCAGATCACGGGCAAGGGCGTGCTGACGGGAAATAACGTCAGCCACGCCAACAACAAGAGCCGCCGCCGTTTCCTGCCCAACCTGCAGGAAACGTCCCTGCTGTCCGATATCCTGGGCAGCGCCGTGCGTCTGCGCCTCAGCACCAACGGCATCCGCACGGTCGAGCATAACGGTGGTCTGGACGCGTTCCTGCTGTCGACCCCGAACCGCAAGCTGCCGACCGAGGCCCAGGCCCTGAAGCGCCGCATCCTGCGCGCCAAGGAAAAGAAGGCCGAAGCCACGGCGTAAGGTTCCGGCATCGGGCCCGGCGCGACTTTTCGGTCGAACCGGGCTTGCATGTTCCAGGCGCCTGACGCATGTCAGGCCCAACTGTCTATTTCGCCGGTCTGCATCTTCCGGAACCCCGGTTTCGGGGCGGGGGCAGCTTCCGGCTCCGGCAGGCGCGAGGGGAAGGGTTCCGTTCGCGCCTGAATTGTTTTGTGGAGGTTCCCCCGTGTCCGAAAAGTCCGATCTTTCGCTGATTCGCAATATCGGCATCACCGCGCACATCGATGCCGGCAAGACCACGACCACCGAGCGGATTCTGTATTACACCGGCGTCTCTCACAAGATCGGTGAGGTCCATGAGGGCAACACCACGACCGACTACATGGACCAGGAACGCGAGCGTGGCATCACGATCACCTCGGCCGCCGTCACCTGCGAATGGAATGGTCGCCGCATCAACATCATCGACACCCCTGGCCACATCGATTTCAACATCGAGGTGAACCGCAGCCTGCGCGTGCTCGACGGCGCGGTGTTCATCATCGAGGGCGTGGCCGGCGTGCAGCCGCAGTCCGAGACCAACTGGCGCCTGGCGGACCGCTACAACGTTCCGCGCATCATCTTCATCAACAAGCTGGACCGCACCGGCGCCGACTTCTACCGCGCGTTCGACACGCTGAAGGAGAAGCTGGACATCGTCGCGATTCCGCTCCAGCTGCCGATCGGGGCCGAGGAAAACTTCGTCGGCGTGGTCGACCTGGTCGAGATGAAGGCCATTGTCTGGGAAGGCGGTGAGCTGGGCGCGAAGTACCATGACGAGGAAATCCCGGCCGACCTGCTGGAAAAGGCCAAGGAAGCCCGTCAGGAACTGCTCGACACCGCCCTGTCCGTCGACGAGAAGGCGATGGAGGAGTATTTCGAGAACGGCGACGTCGATGTCGCGACCCTGAAGCGCTGCATCAAGAAGGGCACGATCTCGGGTGAGTTCCGTCCCGTCCTGTGCGGCACGGCCTTCAAGAACAAGGGCGTGCAGCCGCTGCTGGACGCGGTCATCGACTTCCTGCCGGCGCCTGACGATGTCGAGGGCATCCGCATCGCGCCGCCCGAGGACGAAGAGGTCGACGAGAACAAGCTGCCGATCATCCCGGTCGATCCGGACGGCAAGTTCGCCGGCCTGGCGTTCAAGATCATCAACGACAAGTACGGCACCCTGACCTTCGTGCGCGTCTATCGCGGCGTGCTGCGTTCGGGCGATTCGGTCCTGAACACCACGAAGGGCCACAAGGAGCGTATCGGCCGCATCTTCCAGATGCACGCCGACAAGCGCCAGGAAGTGAAGGAAGTCCACGCCGGCGACATCGCCGCGTTCGTGGGCCTGAAGGACACGCAGACCGGTGACACGCTGGCCGATGCCGCCGATCCGGTGGTGCTGGAGCGTATGAGCTTCCCGGTGCCGGTCATCGACATCTCGGTCGAGCCGAAGACCAAGGACGGCGTCGAGAAGATGACGCTGGCGCTGCAGAAGCTGGCGGGTGAAGACCCCTCGCTGCGCCTGAAG
Source organism: Gluconacetobacter diazotrophicus PA1 5 (assembly GCF_000021325.1). Lineage (GTDB taxonomy): Bacteria > Pseudomonadota > Alphaproteobacteria > Acetobacterales > Acetobacteraceae > Gluconacetobacter > Gluconacetobacter diazotrophicus. Next base: position 3,610,200 of record NC_011365.1, read on the forward strand.
ACGGACCAGGAAACCGGCCAGACCATCCTGTCGGGCATGGGCGAGTTGCACCTGGACATCATCATCGACCGCCTGCGCCGCGAATACGGCGTGGATGCGAACATCGGCGCGCCGCAGGTGGCCTATCGCGAGACGATCACCCAGCCGCATGTCGAGACCTACACCCACAAGAAGCAGTCGGGTGGTTCGGGCCAGTTCGCCGAAGTGAAGATCGAGTTCGCGCCGCTGGAGCGGAACGAGGAGATCAAGTTCGAGAACAAGGTCGTCGGCGGCACCGTGCCGAAGGAATACATTCCGGCGGTCGAAAAGGGCATCCGCATGCAGGCCTCGACGGGCGTGCTGGCCGGCTTCCCGACCGTGGACTTCAAGTACACGCTGCTGGACGGCAAGTACCATGACGTCGACTCCTCGGCGCTGGCGTTCGAAATCGCCGCCAAGGCCTGCTTCCGTGAAGGCATGAAGAAGGCCGGCCCGGTGATCCTGGAGCCGATCATGGATGTCGAGGTCACGACGCCGAACGACCATGTCGGCGACGTGGTGGGCGACCTGAACCGTCGCCGCGGCATGATCCAGAACCAGGAAAGCTCGGGCTCGACCGTCATGGTCCGCGCGCAGGTGCCGCTGAAGGAAATGTTCGGCTACATCTCGCACCTGCGTTCGATCACGAAGGGCCGTGCGTCCTTCACGATGCAGTTCCATCACTACGACCCGGTGCCGCGCAACGTGGCCGAAGAGATCATGGCCAAGTCGGCCTGATCCCGACCGGATCGCAACGAAAGAAGCCGGCCCCTCGCGGGGCCGGCTTTTTTTATGGAGAAACGACCGGGTCTTCCTTATTGCGGCCCGGCCTGGTTGTCCGTGCGCCGGATGAAATCCGCGATATTGTCATGCAGTTGCGTCAGGGACGGCACGTTGGCATAGACCATGTGCCCGGACTGATATTGCTGGAATTCGATGTTCTTCTGCAGCGCTGCCGGGACCGGCAGATGCTGCATTTCGTAGATCCCCTCGTAATACGGGGTGGCGAGGTCGAAATATCCGGCGTTCAGCATGATCTTCAGCGTCGGATTGGTCTTCAGCGCCTGTGCCAGGTCCGGCATGACGTTGGCGGGCCCGTCCGAGGCCGGGGTGTCGGGGCCGCCGGGGGCATGGTGGAAATCCCAGTGCGGGATGGCGATTTCCGCCCGGTAGGCCAGCCCATCGCCATAATTCAGGACCTTGCGCACATAGTCGTTGAACAGCGACACGTACGCCGAACTGATCGAGGTCGATTGCGGATCATACCCGGCCTCCTGGCTCAGCGGGTCCAGGCTGGGGCCCGAGAAGCGGGTATCCAGCCGCCCGGTGGTCGTGTCGCTGTCCGATTGCAGGGTCTTGGAAAACTCGCCGCCGTCGATCCGCAGGTCGGCCCGGCGGATATAATCGGCGGGCAGGCCGGTATAGGCATGCAGCCGGTCGATGATGCGCGCGCGCTCGGCCTGCGGCAGCGCCGCGCCCTGCTGCAGGGCCACCAGATAGTCCGTGCTGGCGAAATGCTCGACCTCGGCCAGGAAGGCCTTCAGGTCGGCGGGTTGCTGCGGCAGCTTGTGATGGTACCACGCCGTGGCGGCATAGGTCGGCAGGGCGAGGACGAAGGGTTCGTCCTCGCCGGGATTCAGCGTCGGCTGGTCGACGCTGTTGTCGTAGCTGAGGATCTGCGACAGCAGGATCACGCCGTTGAAATCGATGTTTTCCTGGTTCTGCAGATCGTTGATCAACACGGCGGACCGCATGGTGCCGTAGCTTTCGCCGAACAGGTATTTGGGCGAATTGTAGCGGCCGAATTTCGCCAGGAACTGGGTGACGAAGCTGGTGAAGGCCTGTGCGTCCTCATCCACGCCCCAGAACTGCTTTTCCTTGTCCTTGCCGGTGATCCGGCCGAAGCCGGTGCCGGGCGCGTCGATGAAGACCAGGTCGGTCGCGTCCAGCAGGCTCTGCGGATTGTCGATCAGCCGGTAGGGGCTGGCGGGGGTATGGGTATCGTCGGCGGTCACCACCCGGCGCGGACCGAACGCGCCCATGTGCAGCCACACCGAGGACGATCCCGGCCCGCCGTTGAAGACGAAGGTGATGGGCCGGGATTCGGGCCGGGCATCCTTGCGGAAATAGGCGACATAGAACATCGACGCCGTGGCGTCGGGGTTGCCGTCGGTGGTGTGGACGTCGCTGCCCGGGGTCTCCTGATGGACGATATCGTCCGAATCGTCCCATTTCTGCGGATGTACCAGCAGGGTGCCCGCCACGGCCTGATAGGCGATGGTCTTGCCGCCGATCGTCACGGTTCCGCTGCTGGTCCGCTCCACCGCCGGCGCGGCATGGGCGGGGGCGTGGACGGCATGGGGCGCATCGGCGCGGTCATCGGCCCGGGCGGGCATCTGGCCCAGGCATAGCAGCGAGGCCGATAGCAAAAGCGACAGGCGTGTCTTCAACTCTCTCTCCGAACAGGATCGTCCGGCACGCAGGGGCCGGAGAGGGGGGGAATACCGGGCTTATGCCGGATGGGGGCTGCCCGCGCGGCCGGGGCGGCCGGGGGCGACGCGCCAGCCATCATGCCCGTGAACCGCGTGCCCGTCCTCCCGCAATTTTTCCAGATGCGCCAGCAGGTTCATCTCCGCCGCGCGATGCAGGGCCGGGGGCACGGCGCGATAGACGCGGCGCATCATGTCCTCCAGCGTGGCCGGGACGGCATCCAGGGCCGCCAGGATGGTGGCCTCGCGCGTCAGGCGATGGTCGATCAGGGCCCGGATGCAGGCGGCGGGGGCGGTGATCGAGGGCCCATGGGCAGGCAGCAGCAGGCGCGCGTCCAGCGCATCGATTCGCGCCAGCCCGTCGAGGAACTGGCGGACCGAACCCTGCGGGGCCGGGGGGACCATCGTCGTGGACCAGCCCATGATGTGGTCCCCGGTGAACACGATGCCGTCCGCCGTGACGAAGCAGAGATGGTCGGTGGCGTGACCGGGGGTATGCACGGCCGTCAGGCCGGCGATGGCGGAGCCGTCATCCAGTGCGATATCGGGGGTGAAATCGGCGACGGCGCTGTGGCGAAAGCCGCAGACCGGCGCGCCTGTCGCGGCCCCCAGGGGGCGCGCGCCCGTCAGATGATCGCGATGCGTATGGGTCAGCAGGATATGCGTGACGGGACCCGCCGCCGCGCGAATGGCGTGCAGGTGGGCGGGATCGTCCGATCCGGGATCGATGATCGCGGTGCCCCCGGGATGATCGACCAGCCAGCAATTGGTGCCGTTCCCGGTCATCGCTCCGGGATTGGGGGCGACGATCCGCCGGATGCCGGGTGCGGCCGCCAGCGGCTGCCCGACCGGCGGCGCGGCCTCGCGCACCTGCCAGGTCCGGCGGGTGCGGCGTTCGGGCGAAGCGTTCAGCCGAAGGCCCCGACATGGTGCATGATCGCCGTGCCGGTTTCACGGACCAGATTGAACAGGTGCAGCATCGGCTCGAAAATCTCGGCGTGCTCGCGGATATAGGCCCCTTCGTTCCGTGGGCCGTGGTCCTCGTGATAATCCAGGTCCAGTCCGCCGCCGGTGACCGAGGGGAAGATATAGTCCAGCTCCCGCAGCGCGGCGGGAATTTCCAGGCACAGCACCCGCGTCGTCAGTTCGTCGCGCGAAAAGGCGTTGCGCGGCGAAAAGTAGGGAATGCGGGTGGATAGCAGCCAGATCCGCTCGATGGTGGCGATGCGGATCGCGTGCAGCAGCTTTTCCTCGGCCCCCATGGCGGGGGCCTGTTGCCAGGCGCGGCGCAGCGCCAGGTGGTCCGACTGGATGCGGCGGAACATGGCCTGGGTGCTGGCCCAGAAATTCAGCCGCTCCAGCCCGTGCATCAGCGCCAGGTAGGCATCGCGCCGCGCGGGGTCGGACTCGGCGGTGGCGCGGTCCAGCCACATGTCGGGGTCCAGCATGTAGACCACGGCGCGCAGTACCGTATCGTCGGAATGCGCCAGCGCATGCGATGCGAAATCCAGCGCCCGGCGGAAGCGCGGGCTGCGGCTGAGGAATTCCTCGAACGTCTCGGGGTGGCGGGCGGCGGCCGTGCCCAGCCCCTGGATGGTGTTCGCGCACCAGCCCAGTTGCTGCAGGATGGCGTTGTTGGGAATGGCGCGGAGCTGGCTGGGGTGGGTGATGCGGCTGGCGGCGGCGCCGGAATCGCTCTGCCGGGCCGATGGGCGGGACCCCGTCTTGTCGATCAGCGACGGGCCGAAGGCGCCCAGCAGCGCGGCATAGCCCGGATCTTCGACCAGTCCGGCCATGCCGGCCCCGATGGTCGAGAAGAAATCGGCCGAAAAATCGGGCTGGTCATAGACCGGGTCGCGATCGACCACGGTATGCGCGAAGACATGCGACGCGATGATGCTGATGGTCGCGTCGGCCAGCGCCTGGGTGCCGAACAGCAGATAGCCGTCACCGCCCTGGAAGGCCGTTTCCTCGCGGATGCGCAGGCCGGCATCGGCGAAGACGGCGCGGGCGTGCAGCGGCGACAGGTAATCCAGCCGGTCGGACAGGCGGAACGGATGCGCGCCGCGCCCGATGCTCTCGCCATGGGTGTCGAACAGGATGACCTCGACATCCGTCAGGTTCCAGCGCCGCAGCAATTCGCAGATCTTCAGCCGCAGCCGCTCGATCAGGTAGGTCGCGGCCAGCTGCCCGACATAGCGGCCGGAATCGGAATAGCCGAATTGCAGGCTCAGCTTGCCGGTGCGGCGCAGATACTCGCGCCAGTGCGGGGAATGCAGCGCTTCCTCGACGATATGGGCGCCGTTCTCCAGCGCCTCCTGCGTCTCGAACAGCGGCGAGATCTCGACATGTTCCTCGATGCCGAAGGTCCGGGCCAGCCACAGGGCGGCCAGCAGCGTATAGCCGCTCTCGGTCTCGGCGATCAGGAAACGGACCGGGCTCTCGCGGTCGATGTGGCGCACGATCTGGCGCACCGTCATCATCAGGCGCGCGGCCGTCGCCTGTTCGACCAGCAGCGATCCGAAATCGATGTTGACCGGCTGGACGTGGTCCAGTGCCTCGTTGATGCGGCTGAGCAGCGCGCGGCGCTGCGACGGGATCTCGGGACTGTCGTCGATGCCCAGGCGCTGGCGCGCGACGTTGTGGATCTGCGTCGAATTCAGCCGGACATGGGTGTGGGCTGCGGCCATGCCGTGGGCCATCAGGCCGGCCCGGGCGATGGCCAGGGCCATCCGGTCGTCCGGCGGCGCGGTGTCGATGGCTTCCTGGAACGAGGACGCCAGTTCGCTGGCGCCCATGATCGCGTCCTCGCGCCGGCCGATCAGCACGGCGGCGAATGCGGCGACGGAATCGGGGCCGGGCGCCGCGCCCACGGGGCAGGCCTCGATCTGGTCCGTGACCGCGTCCAGCGCGCGGGCCACGCGTTCATGCAGCCCGTCGGCCACCGGGCGCAGCGGGGTGATCTGGTCGCGCAGCCGTTCAAGCTGCAGGCGCTTCATGCGCAGCCGCAGGCGGATCGTGTCCCACCAGCCGATATCGGTCCGCCCGTCCGTGTCGTACCCGACCCAGGTGGTCAGGATCACGGGTCGGGGGCTCAGCACCGACCATTCGTGGGGCCAGCGGGTGCGGGCCTCGGCCAGCAGGATTCCGGTCAGCCGGTCCAGCGCGTTGCGCCCGCGCACGATCGCGGCCGAGGCCAGGGCGAATTCTTCCTCCAGCGTCGGCGGGGCGGGGCGGCGGTGGGTGGCCAGGGCCGGCACCGTGCCGGTACGCCCGTCATCGGACGATGCCAGCGTCGCCAGCACGTCATAGACGGGGTTGGCCAGGGCGAAGGTCGGATGGGCGGTGAACACGGCCGCGAAGCGGCTGCGTTCCAGGTTCTTGCGGAAATGCCCGAAATTCGGCGGGGTGCCGTCCGGTCCGGGTTCGCTGGCGACGGTCTGCGCCACGCCGCGCATCCGCCCGGCGATGGCGGCGTCATCCGTGCCCCCGACATAGGCATGCAGCCGCGCCGCCCGGTCGCGGAACGCCGTGTCGCGCAACTGGCGCACCACCTGTTCCAGCGTGTCGGTGGTCAGGGTGCCGGCCGTCAGCTGGCGGCCGATTCGGCGCGCCAGGGCGATGATGGGATTGCCCGATGACGAGTTCTCGTGATCCGCGACAGCTTGCCGCGTAAGGTCGAGCAGCATCTCTGCCGCATCGCGGGTGGGGGTATCGGTCATCGCGGGGCCCAATCATCCATTCCGTGCGTGGCGGCAAGGTTCCATGTTCGCGTTCCCATCGCAATGTCTGCCGGGGCAACTTCACGCCGAATTTCGCCGAAACCGGGGCTGTCGGTCCCCCGGGCGGCCCCCCGGGCGGCCTTCGCGGGCAGCATCAATGTGACCGGTGGCCGGCGTGGGGGGTGCTTGGGTCGGCGCGCGGGGGGTGGTATCCACGGAGGGATGAACACGATCCCCACTGCGGAGAACACGCTGTCCGAAGCGGACAGGGCAGCCTGGCTGAATCTGCGGCGCTACCGTCGCGCGGCCACGGGACTGCTGGCGGGGATGGGCGTGCTGACCGCCGCGGGATACGCGGCGCCGGCCGCGGGCCTGGTGGGGGACGGGCTGTGGCTGGATGTCCTGCGGTCCGGCGCCAAGGCCGGGGTGGTGGGCGGGCTGGCCGACTGGTTTGCCGTCACCGCGCTGTTCCGCCATCCGCTGGGCCTGCCGATTCCCCATACCGCCATCCTGCCGGCCCAGAAGGCCCGGCTGGGCGAGGCGCTGGGCCGTTTTGTCGCCACCCATGTCTTTACCGAGGACGACGTCAACGCGGCGCTGGACCGGATCGACCTGCCGGAAATCGTGGCCGGCCTGCTGGACGACCCCGCGACGGCGGAGACCGTCAGCCGCATGCTGGCCGGCGCGGCCCCCGGGGTGATGAACCGGCTGGAGGACGGCCGTGCCGGATCGGCCATGGGGCGGATCATGCCCATGATCCTGGGCGGCGAGGACGTGGCCCCCATCGTGGCGCGGACCCTGCGCGCGCTGGTCGAGGGCGACCGCCACCAGGAAGTCCTGTCCTTCCTGCTGGCCCGGCTGAAGGACGGGCTGAAGGCCAAGGAGGCATCGCTGCGCGCGATGATCGAGGACCGCGTGCGCGAGCAGGGCGGCCGCGTCCTGGGCTGGGCCATCGGCGGGTCGATCGCGACCAAGGTCCTGGTCGCGGTGAACCAGGAACTGGACCGTGTCGATCCCCAGAACTCGGAACTGCGCGAGAGCTTCACGAACTGGGTCCGTGGCGAGATCGACCGGATCGAGACCGATCCCGAACGCCGCCGGGACATCACCGGCGCGATCATGGGCGTGGTGACCCATGACAGTATCCGGGGCTGGAGCGGCGATGTCTGGCGGCGGATGCGCGTGATGATCGAGGCCGACATGCGCCGCCCCGACGGATGGTCCGCGTCGATCGTCCAGGACACGCTGCTGCGCCTGGCCGACCAGATGCGCACCGATGCGGCATTGCGCGAGCGGATGGTCGGCACCGCGCGGCGCATGATCCTGGGCAGCCTGCCGTTCCTGCGCGAACGCCTGTCGCGCTTCATCGCCTCGGTGGTGGCGGGATGGGATGCCGACCTGCTGTCGTCGCGCCTGGAATTACGGGTCGGCAAGGACCTGCAGTTCGTCAGGCTGAACGGCACGCTGGTCGGTTTCCTGGCCGGGGCGGGCCTGTCGCTGCTGCTGCAACTGCTCTTCGGCCGGGGCGCCGGCTGACGCTCCGCGGGGCGATATCCCTTATCGCCAAAAGGTGATCTCGGCATCGCCGGCCCGCATCGTACGGCCGGTGGCGCGGCCAAAGGGGTGCTGAACTGCGCCGATTGCACTTGACGCTGGCGTCGCGGCGAAGCATCTGGGTAAATCAGGACTGATTTGGTCCGTTATGTCTCTGGCGTACAGGCCGGGGGCGCACAGGCCGGGTAGGAAAGGGGCGCGGATGCTGAAGCTGTCGAAGCTGACCGACTATGCCGTCGTGGCCCTGGTCCGTCTGGCGCAGGAGGACGAGGTGATGACCTCGCCCGCGCTGTCGCAGGCGACGGGTATTCCCGAACCGACCGTGGCCAAGGTGCTGAAGATCCTGGCGGTCCATGACCTGGTGGTATCCCTGCGCGGCGCGCGGGGGGGATACCGGCTGGCCCGTCCGTTGAACGATATTTCCGTGGCGCGGGTCATTACCGCCGTGGACGGGCCGATTTCGCTGACGGCATGCGTGGATGGCGGCGGGTGCGACACGCGCCCGTTCTGCGGCGTGTGCGGGCAATGGGATGCGGTCAACGATGCGATCCGCGGGGCCCTGTCCGCGATCACGCTGGCCGACATGCGCGCGCACGGCCAGGGTGTCCAGGGCCCATGCGTCGAAGGGCAGGGGGGCCGTCACGGGCTCCAGGATACATCCGGCGCCGGCCCGGCCGTCGCGGTCTGAGGGAGAGGAAAGAGATGCCAGCGGTTGCCGAAACCCGCGATACGGTCGAAGGCCTGGGTCAATCCACCTATAAATGGGGGTTCGAGACCGAGATCGAGATGGATCTGGCCCCCAAGGGCCTGACCGAGGACACGATCCGCCTGATCTCGCACCGCAAGCAGGAGCCCGAGTGGCTGCTGGAATGGCGGCTGAAGGCGTTCCAGGCCTGGCAGGCGATGCCCGAGCCGACCTGGGCGAAGGTCAGCCATCCGCCGATCGATTTCCAGGACGCGCATTACTATGCCGCGCCGAAGAAGAAGACCGGCCCGAAATCGCTGGACGAGGTCGATCCCGAACTGCTGCGCACCTACGAGAAGCTGGGCATCCCGCTGCACGAGCAGGCGCTGCTGGCCGGCGTCGAGGTGCCCGAGGGGCAGGAGGCACGCGCCCCCGTCGCCGTCGATGCCGTGTTCGACAGCGTCTCGGTCGTCACCACGTTCCGCGAGACCCTCGCCAAGGCCGGCGTCATCTTCTGCCCGATCTCCGAGGCGGTGCGCGAGCATCCCGACCTGGTGCGCCGCTACCTGGGCAGCGTGGTGCCGGTGGCCGACAATTTCTATGCCGCGCTGAATTCCGCCGTCTTCACCGACGGATCGTTCGTCTACGTGCCCAGGGGCGTGCGCTGCCCGATGGAACTGTCGACCTATTTCCGCATCAATGCGCGCAATACCGGCCAGTTCGAACGTACGCTGATCGTGGTCGAGGACGGAGCCTCGGTCTCGTACCTGGAAGGCTGCACCGCGCCGATGCGCGACGAGAACCAGCTGCACGCGGCGGTGGTCGAACTGGTGGCGATGGACGATGCGTCGATCAAATATTCGACCGTCCAGAATTGGTATCCGGGCGACGAGAACGGGCGGGGCGGGATCTATAATTTCGTCACCAAGCGCGGCGCCTGCCGGGGCGCGCGGTCCAAGATTTCCTGGACCCAGGTCGAAACCGGCTCGGCCATCACCTGGAAATATCCGTCGTGCATCCTGCAGGGCGACGGCGCGGTGGGCGAGTTCTACTCGGTCGCGGTGACCAACAACCACCAGCAGGCCGATACCGGGACCAAGATGATCCATATCGGGCGGAACACCCGTTCGACGATCATCGCCAAGACCATCAGCGCCGGCCATTCCGACAGCACCTATCGCGGCCTGGTGCGGATGATGCCCAAGGCGTCGGGGTCGCGGAACTTCACCCAGTGCGACAGCCTGCTGATCGGCGACCAATGCGGGGCGCACACCGTGCCCTACATCGAAAGCCGCAACATGTCGGCGAAGATCGAGCACGAGGCGACGACGTCCAAGATCTCGGAAGACCAGCTGTTCTATTGCCGCCAGCGCGGCCTGTCCGAGGAGGACGCGGTGGGGCTGATCGTCAACGGGTTCTGCAAGGACGTGCTGAAGGAACTGCCGATGGAATTCGCGGTCGAGGCCCAGAAATTGCTGCAGATCAGCCTGGAAGGCAGCGTCGGCTGAACGGAGATGAGTGACGTGAGCAACGAGTTTGTACGGATCGCCGGCCTGTGCGCCAGAATTTCGGATGGCGGAGTGGAGAAGGAAATCCTGCGCGGCGTCGATCTCGACATCCCCGCGGGCGAGGTCCACGCGATCATGGGGCCCAACGGGTCGGGCAAGTCCACGCTGTCCTACGTCCTGGCCGGGCGAGAGGATTACGAGGTGACGGCCGGCACCGCGACCTTCAAGGGCCAGGACCTGCTGGCGCTGGACCCCGAGGCGCGCGCGGCGCTGGGCCTGTTCCTGGCCTTCCAGGCGCCGGTCGAACTGCCCGGCGTGAACAACGCGAATTTCCTGCGCACGGCGGTCAACGCGGTGCGCCGCGCCCGGGGCCAGGACGAACTGGACGCGGTGGCCTTCCTGAAGGCGGTGCGCAAGGAAACCAAGCATCTGTCGATGTCCGACGACATGCTGAAGCGCAACGTGAATGTGGGCTTTTCGGGCGGCGAGAAGAAGCGCAACGAAGTGCTGCAGATGCGCATGCTGCAGCCCTCCTTCGCCATTCTGGACGAAACCGACAGCGGACTGGACATCGATGCGCTGCGCATCGTGGCCGAAGGCGTCAATTCGCTGCGCGCGCCCGATTTCTCGGCCCTGGTCATCACCCATCACCAGCGCCTGCTGGACTATATCGTCCCGGACCGCATCCATGTGATGGCGCGCGGGCGCATCATCCACAGCGGCGGTCCCGAACTGGCGAAGCAACTCGAGGCCCAGGGCTATGCCCGCTTCCTGGCGGAGGCCGCGTGAACGCGGTCGCCGAGAACGCGGTCGCCCGGGGGGGCAGGACCGCCGGCGCCAGCGCCGCGTCCTTCCTGGCCCGGTATGACGGGCAGGCGGGCGCGAACCCGTCGCGCGACCGCGCCGCCGCGCTGCTGCGGGCTTCGGGCCTGCCGCGCACCGGGGTCGAGGCCTGGAAATACACCTCGCTGCGGGCCCTGGCCGACATTCCCTTCGCCGCCGCGCCGGCCCGGCCCGACATGGCGGCGGTCCACGCCATCGTGGCCGAGGCCGAGCGGGAGTTCGCCCTGGATGCGGACCTGCCGCGCGCCGTCGTGGTCGATGGCCGGTTCGATGCCGCGCTGTCGCGCCTGCCCGACGGCGTGACGGTCACGCGCCTGACCGCGCGGGACGAATTGCCGCCGTACGACGATGTCGCGACGGCGCTGAACACGCTGCTGGCCGATGACGGGCTGGTGCTGCATGTGGGGCCGGGCGTCGATGCCGGGCGGATGCTGCTGCTGTCGGTGACGGTGGCGGACTCCGCGCCGCTGTCCGTCCATCCCCGGCACCGTATCGTGCTGGACCAGGGCGCGCGCCTGTCTGTGCTGGACCTCGCGGTCGGGCGCGGGGCCTACCTGCACAACCCGGTCTTCGACATCACGGTCGCGGATAATGCCGCCCTGATCCATGCCAAGCTGCAGGCCGAGGACCCGGCGGCGCAGCACCTGGCCGTCATCCACGCCGAAGTCGGCGCGGGCGCCAGCTATGACAGTTTCACCCTGACCCTGGGCGCTTCGCTGGCGCGGCACGAGGTCCACGCCCGGCTGGCGGCCGAAGGCGGGATCGTGCACGTGAACGGCGCGCAACTGCTGGACGGGCGGCAGGTGGCCGACCTGACCAGCGTCATCACCCATGCGGCGCCGGCGTGCAATTCGCGCCAGACGGTGAAGAATGTGCTGTCGGGCCATGCGCGCGGGGTATTCCAGGGCAAGATCCTGGTGGAACGCATTGCGCAGAAGACCGACGGCTACCAGATGAATCAGGCGCTGCTGCTGTCCGATACCGCCGAGATCGACGCCAAGCCGGAACTGGAAATCTATGCCGACGACGTGCGCTGCAGCCACGGTGCGACCGTGGGGGCGCTGGACCCGGATCAATTGTTCTATCTCCGCAGCCGCGGCGTGGCCGAGCATGAAGCCCGCGCCATCCTGGTCAAGGCCTTCCTGCACGATGCGGTCGAATTGATCGGGGACGAGAGCCTGCGCGCGGTGCTGGATCGCGCGGTCGAATCCTGGTGGAACCGGAAGGACGCGTAACATGGATGTCTCGCCCGCCGTCATGCCCGACCCGATCGACGCCCTGCGCGCCCGCCGCGACGATTTCCCGATCCTGAACGAGAGGGTGCACGGCAAGCCGCTGGTCTTCCTGGACAGCGCGGCCTCGGCCCAGAAGCCGCTTCCGGTCATCGAGGCGATGGCGGAGACGATGCGTACCCAGTACGCCAACATCCATCGCGGCCTGCACTGGATGAGCGAGCGGACCACCGACGCGTACGAGGGCGTGCGCGACCAGGTCGCCGGCCTGATCGGTGCGGCGCGCGAGGAAATCATCTTCACGCGCAACAGCACCGAGGCGATCAACCTGGTCGCCCATTCCTTCGGCAGCCTGATGCGTCCGGGCCAGGCGGTCGTGATCTCGGAAATGGAGCATCACGCCAACCTGGTGCCCTGGCAGATGCTGCGCGACCGCGCGGGCATCGAACTGCGCGTGGCGCCGATCAGCGATTCCGGCGACCTGGAACTGGATGCCCTGGCGCGGCTGCTGGATGACGGCAAGGTGGCGCTGGTGGCCGTCACCCACATGTCCAACGTGCTGGGCACCATCACCCCGGCGCGCAAGATCGCGGACATCGCGCATGCCGCCGGTGCGCGGGTGCTGTTCGACGGCAGCCAGATGGTGGTCCATCACCGGGTGGACGTGCGGGCGATCGACGCCGATTTCTACACCTTCACCGGGCACAAGCTGTACGGCCCCACGGGCATCGGCGTGCTGTGGGGGCGGCGCGAACTGCTGGAGGAAATGCCGCCCTTCCTGGGCGGGGGCGACATGATTTCCTCCGTCCGGTTCGAGGGATCGAGCTGGGCGACCGTGCCCCACAAGTTCGAGGCCGGCACGCCCGCCATTATCGAGACCATCGGGCTGGGGGCCGCCATCTCCTACGTCGAATCGGTGGGATATGACGCCATCGCGGCGCATGAATCCGCGCTGCTGGACCATGCGCTGCGGCGGCTGGGCGAGGTGCCCGGCCTGCACGTGGTGGGGTCGCCGGTCGAACGCGGCGGCGTGATCTCGTTCACCATGGACGACGTGCATCCGCATGACATCGCCACCCTGCTGGACCGGAACGGCATCGCGATCCGGGCCGGCCATCATTGCGCGGAACCGCTGATGCGGCGCCTGGGGCTGTCCGCCACCGCGCGGGCCAGCTTCGGCCTCTATACGACGCGCGAGGAGGTGGACGCTCTGGCCAGGACGCTGGAGCAGATCCGCTCCTTCTTCCTGTAAGGCGCGGGGGGAAGAGGACGATGGACCAGGACGGGCTCTACCAGCGGCAGGTGATCGAGCGGGCCCGCGCGCCCGTTCATGCCGGCCCGCTGGACGGGGCGACCCATCAGGGCGAGGGCACGAATCCGATGTGCGGCGACCGGGTGCGGCTGGGTGTGACGCTGGACGCGGCGGGCCGGGTCGTGATGGTCCGGCATCAGACACGGGGATGCGCCATCTGCGTCGCCTCGGCCGATATGATGGCCGACCTGGCGCCGGGGCGCAGCGTCGCGGAACTGGGGGTTCTGTCCCGCGCCTTCACCGACATGCTGCGGACCGGGGGCGACGCGCCGAACCCCGAACTGGCGACTTTCGCCGGCCTGCACCGGCACCGCTCGCGAATCCGCTGCGCCACATTGCCGTGGTCGGCGCTGGATGACGCGTTGAACGAGTCGAAGGAGGGATGAGGCGGATGAACGCACAACCCGAGAAGACGGAAGCGATGGACGAACCCGCGACCAGACCGGCGGAAGAGGCATTTTCGTTCGCTCCCCCCGCGACGGCCGAGGGGGGATCGGTCGAAAGCTGGACGCCGGACGACATGCCGGCCGCCGACGCGCGGACGGAATCGGATGCCCCGGACGAGGATTCGGTGATCGCCGCGATCGCCAGCGTCTACGATCCGGAAATTCCCGTGAATATCTACGAACTGGGCCTGATCTACGCCATCGACCTGCACCGCGACGGTGCCGTGCATATCGAGATGACGCTGACGGCCCCGAATTGCCCCAGCGCCCAGGAACTGCCGGCCCAGGTGCAGGAAGCCGTGCGCGCCGTCGCGGGCGTGACCAGCGCCGATGTCGAAATCGTCTGGGACCCGCCATGGGACATGTCGCGCATGAGCGACGATGCCCGCCTGGCCCTGAACATGTTCTGATCATTCCCAGGAGGACGCCTATGACCCTTCCGACCGAACACACGGCCACGCCCTCGCGCCCCGCGCGGCCCCTGCCACCGCTGATGGCGCTGACCGACCGGGCGGCCGACCGGCTGCGCGTGCTGTACGAAACCGCGCATGCCGGCCAGAAGCTGCGCATCGCGGTCTCGACCAAGGGCTGCTCGGGCCACGCCTACGACATGAACTTCGTCGATGCCGCCGGCCCCGGGGACGAGGTCGTGACCGACAAGGGCGTGACCGTGCTGGTGGACCGCAAGGCGACGCTGTTCCTGATCGGCACGACGATGGATTACGAGACCAGACAGCTCGAATCCGGCTTCACCTTCAGCAATCCCAACGAAAAGGGACGCTGCGGCTGCGGCGAGAGCTTCCACGTCTGATCCCGGGTCCCCGAGAGTCAGCGGAAAGAGCCCGGCCTGGCGGGCCTGCTGCAGGTCCGGCGCGCCTGCCAGGTCCAGCAGCAGATTCGGTCCCCTCCTGTTCTTCTTGAGGATCAGGGCTTGCGGAATTTCAGCACGACCTGGTCGGTATGGCCGCGAATCGACGGGTCGAAGACCGTGAGGGTGTGGGAATCCGCGGGATTGGCCAGCAGCTTGCTCTCGCCCTCGAACTGGAAGCCGGCGGCCTCGACCTGCTGGCGGATGATGGCGGGGTCGATCCGATGCAGCTTGCGGACCGCGTCCGGCGTCATGCCGGGATTGGCGACATGATCCACCACCATGAAGGTCCCGCCCCGCCGGAGTGACGCGAAAACCGCCTTGTCGAGGGCGAGCGCCGCATCCGGTCCGGCGCCGTAATAGACGTCGTGATAATTCTGCGATGTCCAGGCGAGATCGAGGGGCTTGGGAAACGAAAGCGCATCCAGCTTCTGGACCAGTGCGGTGACGTTGCCGAAGGATGCATCGGCGGCAATCGCCTTGACCGCGTCCGCCGCCCTGGGATTCTGCGCCAGGCGCGCGGCCGGGACCACCGCCCAGACATGGCCGCCCGCGCCGACCAGATTGCTGAAGATCCGCGTGAAATAGCCCTGGCCCGGCATGATGTCCGCGACGTTCATCCCGCGCCTGACGCCGGCGAAAGCCAGCAGGCTGGCGGGCTTGCGGTTTGCGTCCGCCGCACGGTCCGCCTCCGGCCGGTCGCGGTTGCTCAGCGCCGCGGCAATGCGAACCCCCTCGCCGTGACGGAGGGCGGGCGCGGCAAGCTGGGCCGAGGCGGGCATGATCGCCGTGCCGCTGAATAGTCCGACAAGGCCGAAAATAATGAAGAACCTGCGTGTGGTCATGAGTCCACTTTCCTAAGATGTCGGACTCGGAGCGTAACAGGAATTGCAGTGGAATGTGACCGATCAATGGATCGTGTCGCTTTTCCAGCGGGACGTTCTCAGCAGCACGGTGGCCCGGTTCCTGACCCGGAGCCAGAATTCGGCCTCGTCGGTCAGGTTGTCCTCCACGCACCGGCTGATATGGCGTCGGATCGTGCCGATGGCCACCGCGCCGTAAATCCGGATCAGGGCCGTCGCGACACTGGACGCGGTTGTTTCGGCTTCATCCGGTTCATCCTTGCTCGCCATACCCGCCCCGATCGCTTCCGATGGACGTTCGATACCAGCGTGACGGGCACAGCCCGGTTTCGTCAGCGGCAGGCTCTCCGGCCGGACAGACCGTCTTGATGCAGAACAGCAGGTCAAGCCTAGCGCAAGGCAGGCCCTGTCGTCACCCAAAGCGCCGTGATTACCGCGTCCGGCGGCGGGGGGCGGGTGGGGCGGTGAAGACGCAGACGGCTTCGACCTCGGTCGACCACAGGAACTGGTCGATGATCGTCACGCCGTCCAGGCGATAGCCCGCCGCCTGCAGTCCGGCGGCGTCGCGGCCCAGCGCCTGCGGATTGCAACTGACATAGACGATTCGCTCCGGCCGGCCGGCGACGATCTCGGCCATCTGCGCCCCGGCCCCGGTATAAGGCGGGTCCAGCACCACCGCCCGCGCGTCGGCAATCTGGCGCGCCATCACCGGCTGGCGGTTCAGGTCGCGCTGTTCGGCGACCACGCGCGTGCCCGTCGTGGCGCGGCGCAGGGTCGCGACCGCGTCGGGCTGTCCCTCGAACGCCAGGGTGCGCACGTGCTGCCCCAGCGCGAAGGACAGCGTGCCGCACCCGGCATAGAGTTCGATCACCGTATCCTTCCGCACCAGTCGGCGCGGTAGGCCGGCCAGTACGGCGGCGATGATCGCGGCCTCGCCCTCGCGCGTCGGCTGCAGGAACGCGCCGGGCGGCGGCATGGTGGCGACGCCGGACAGTTCATGCCGAACCGACGCGGTCTGGGCGGCGGTTTCCGGCACGTCCGTCGTGCCCGCACGGCGCCAGGCGATGCGGGGAATCCGGTGGTCGCGGGCAAAGGACGCCAGCTTGGCACGGTCCGCCGCTTCCAGCGGGCCGTCGGTCGCCAGCAGCAGGTCGGGGCCTGAATCCAGCATGTTGATCAGGGCGTCACCGTCGCGCCGCAGGGCCCCCAGCGACTGCATCACGGCACGCAGGGCCGGGAGCAGGGCGAACAGCGCCGGTTCCAGGACCGGGCAGGCGGTCAGGTCCACCACGTCGCCGCGCCGGGCATGCAGCCCGATGCATACGCCCTCCGGCCGGCGCCGGACCGCCAGGTCGATCCGCCGGCGCGATCCGGGCGGGCTCTGGACCGTTCCGGTGATCGCGGGGGCGGCGAATCCGGCGCGCTCCAGCGCATGGACGACCAGCCCGGCCTTCCAGTCCAGCGCGGCGGCCAGCGACAGATGCTGGATCGCGCATCCGCCGCAGGTTCCGAACAGCGGGCAGGGCGGCGTCACCCGGTCCGGGCTGGGCCGCAGGATGGATGTCAGGTGGGCGGTGCGTTCGTCCACCCGGTCGGCCAGGACATGCTCGCCCGGCAGCGCGCCGGGGATGAACAGGCGGTCGCCTTCGGCGGTGCGGGCAATGCCGTCCCCGTCCGTGCCCAGAAGGGCGATATCGGCTTCGATCGTCATGTCATCCAGGCGAATGGGGTTTCGAAGGGCAGGGCCCCGGCCTTTCTCAGGCCGTCTCGTCGATCACCTCATCGACACCGGGCACGATGGCGGGGCCCCGCCGGGGCAGCGTCATGAAGGCGGGGACGTCGTCGCCGAACCCGATGACCGTCCCGTTCTGGCCGGATATCCCGTCCTCGGCATGCCGGTCGCGATCGCGGTCCCGCTGGCGGTTCGGGCCGGACCGGCGCGGCGACGCCGCCTCGGCGGGGACGGCCGCGGGGGACGGGGGCGGAACGGGGGCGGAAACGGGCTGGGGGGGCGCGACGGGTTCGGCCTTGTCCTCGACCGGCGTGGCGTCGTTCCGGGCGCGGTCGGGCTTGCCGCCCCGCCGGTCCGGGGCCTTGCCCTTGCCGCGACCACGGCCACGCCCGCCACGGGTGCCCGATTCCTCGGACCATTCCAATTGGGTCACGCCTTCGACCTCCAGCCGGGGAATCGCATGGCCGATCAGCGTTTCGATGGCCTCGGCCAGCGCGCGGTCATACGGGGTCGCCAGGCTGTAGGCATGGCCGGATCGCCCGGCGCGGCCGGTACGGCCGATCCGGTGGACGTAATCCTCGGCATGGAACGGCAGGTCGAAATTGAAGACATGCGACAGGCCGCCGATATCGATGCCGCGCGCGGCCACGTCCGAACAGACCAGGATCTTCAGTTCGCCGGACTTGAAACGCTCCAGGGTCGCGAAACGGACCGACTGCGGCAGGTCGCCATGCAGCGCCCCGGCCGAGAAATCATGCTTCACCAGCGATTTGTACAGGACATCGACATCGCGCTTGCGGTTGCAGAACACGATGGCGTTCTGCACCGCGTCGTCGCGCAGCATGCGGCGCAGCACCCGCCGCTTGTCGGCCTCGTCGACGACGACCAGCCCGGTCTCGATGGTGGTGGCGACCGAGGACGGGCGGCTGACGGTGATTTCCTTGGGGTTCTGCAGGAACATGTCCGCCAGGCGGCGGATCTCCGGCGCCATGGTGGCCGAGAAGAACAGCGTCTGCCGCACGGGCGACAGCATGGCGACAATCTTCTCGATATCCGGGATGAACCCCATGTCCAGCATGCGGTCGGCCTCGTCGATCACCAGCAGGCGCGTCTGCGTCAGCAGCAGGCCGCCGCGCTCGAACAGGTCGATCAGCCGGCCCGGAGTCGCGATCAGCACGTCGACGCCGCGATTCAGCACGTCCTTTTGCTCGGCCATGCTCTCGCCGCCGATCAGCAACGCGTGATTCAGCTTCAGATACTTGCCGTAATTGACGAAATTCTCGGCCACCTGCAGCGCCAGCTCGCGCGTCGGCTCCAGGATCAGCGATCGCGGCATGCGCGCCCGCGCCCGTGATCCGGACAGGATTTCCAGCATCGGCAGGGTGAAGGACGCGGTCTTGCCTGTCCCGGTCTGGGCCACGCCCAGCACGTCGCGCCCCATCAGCACATAAGGAATGGCCTGCGCCTGGATCGGCGTGGGATGGCGGTATCCCATGTCGTCGATCGCGCGCTGGATCGGGTCGGACAGCCCCAGGTCGGAAAAGAGCGGTTGCGGGGCGGCGGACTCCCCGGCATCCGGAACAGGCGATTCGTCGGCGGGCGACTCTGCGTCCGTGGCGGACGGAACGAGGGCGACGGGATGGGCTTCGGCTTCTTGCGCGGCCGAAGGGGAGGCATTCGTCTTGGCGCTCAAAATTCTCTCGAACGTGTCAGTGGTGTGGTCCCGTTCGTTCCGCCACGATGCGGTTCGGCAGGCATTTCGGCCTGTTTTTCCTGCAACGAAGCAGGGCCTTGCGAAAATGAAGGCGAATCCCCCGATTCCGCGTGTCTGTCCCTATCGACAAACGGAACGAAAATCAAGCGCGGAGCGTTGGGGATACGGGTTCATGCGTATCGGGTTGCAACGGGTCCTGGCGTCGTGTCCCTTGGAGGTGTCGTGGTCACTGTCGAGCCGCTGAAAATTGAGGATTACGGGCTGATCGGCGATGGTCGAAGCTGTGCGCTGGTGGGGCGGAACGGATCGATCGACTGGCTGTGCTGGCCACGATTCGATAGTCCGGCCTGTTTCGCCGCCCTGCTGGGCGATGGCGAGAACGGGCACTGGCTGCTGGCCCCGGACGACGAACGCGGCGGCGAGCCGGTTTCGATCACCCGCTCGTACCGCGAGCAGGGCATGGTGCTGGAAACCGTGTTCGAAACCCGTACCGGCGCGATCGCGGTCCTGGATTTCATGGCCATCGGCACCGAAACCCCGACCCTGATCCGCATCGTCGAGGGACGAAGGGGCTCGGTTCCGGTCCTGAACTGGCTGGTGCTGCGCTTCGATTACGGCCTGTCCGTACCCTGGGTCACGCGCCTGCCGGACAATATGGGCATCACCGCCATTGCGGGCCCGTCGCGCTGCGTGCTGCGCTGCCCCGTCGCCCTGCATGGCGAGGACCGCCACACCGTGTCCCGCTTCATCGTGTCCGAGGGCGACCAGGTGCCGTTCGTGCTGACGCACCTGGAATCGCACGGCCCGGTGCCGGACCCGATCGACGCGCTGGCCGCGCTGCGCCGGACGGAACAGTTCTGGGCGGACTGGATCTCGCGCTGCACCTATCAGGGCGAGCACGCGCCGGTGGTGCGGCGGTCGCTGCTGACGCTCAAGGCGCTGATCTATCAGCCCACGGGCGGAATCGTCGCCGCCCCGACCACCTCGCTGCCCGAGGAACTGGGCGGCGGTCGCAACTGGGATTACCGCTATTGCTGGCTGCGCGACGCCTCGCTGACCCTGATCGCGATCATGGCCGGCGGCTATTATGAGGAGGCGATGGAATGGCGCAACTGGCTGCAGGCCGCCGTCGCCGGCAGTCCCGACCAGGTACAGATCATGTACGGCATCGGCGGTGAACGCCTGCTGAACGAATGGGAGGCCGGGTGGTTGCCGGGCTATGCGGGCTCGACCCCTGTGCGGATCGGCAACGCCGCCGCCGGGCAATTGCAGCTCGACGTGTATGGCGAGGCGATCTCCGCCCTGCATGTCGCGCGTCAGACGCGCCTGTCCGCGATCACCGACGGCTGGCGGCTGCAGGTCGGGCTGCTGACGCACCTGGCCACGATCTGGAAGGAGCCCGACGAGGGCATGTGGGAGGTGCGGGGCGGCCGGCGCCAGTTCACGGTCTCCAAGATCTCCTGCTGGCTGGCATTCGACCGGGCGATTCGCGATGTCGAGAAATACGGGCTGGAAGCCCCGCTGGAGGAATGGAAGGCCCTGCGGCAGGAAATCCACGACACGGTCTGCCGCGAGGGCTTCAACACCGAAAAGAACAGCTTCGTGCAGTATTTTGGCGGCAGCGGGCTGGATGCCGGGCTGCTGCTGATCCCGGTCGTCGGCTTCCTGCCCGCCGAGGACCCGCGCGTGGCCGGCACCATCGCCGCCATCGAACGCGAATTGCTGGACGAGCACGGATTCGTCCGCCGCTACCTTCCCGACCATGCGGTCGAGGGTGTCGCGGGGGGCGAGGGCTCGTTCATCGCCTGCTCGTTCTGGCTGGTGAATACCTATGTCGCCCAGGGACGGATGGAGGAAGCCCATGCCCTGTTCAACCGGCTGCTGGCGCTGTGCAGCGATCTCGGCCTGCTGGCCGAGGAATATGACGCCGTGACCGGGCGGCAGGTGGGCAATTTCCCGCAGGCGTTCTCCCACCTCTCGCTGATCAACACCGCGGCGATCCTCAGCGCCGGGCGCATCACGGTGATGGGCGCGGCCCCCTTGCCGGTCCTGTAGCGGGCGCGGCGCGCGGGGCCTACAGCCCGCGCGCCATCGCGGCGGCCAGGATGGTCAGGAACCCCATTCCGATATTGATCATCACCAGCGACCGGATGCTGTCGAAGGTCGCGGGTTGCGGGCGGATGGCGCGCCGGACCTTCTGGAACGGGCCGAAATAGATCCGGGCGAACAGGGCCGCCATCGCCAGGCCCAGCACCTGCATCGCGTTCACCTGCCACGACACGGCGGCGAAGCCGCCCTCATGCAGGATCATCAGCCATCCGGTGACCAGAACCGTCGGCATCGTGTGCCAGACGATGCGGAAGAAGCGGGTCAGGGTCTGCAGGTGCACCGAGGCGCGCTGTGTCGCATCCAGCAGTCCCAGGCTGGGCCGCACGATGAAGACGGCATAGACCATGCCGCCGACCCAGGCGGTCATTCCGATCAGGTGGATGGCGAGCACGAGGCTCCAGAGGATCGAATGGGACATGTCTGCTCCGCTGAGATCGGGGATAGCTCGGGTGACCTGCCGTGCACGCCGATGGTATGCTTGATCGCTAATTCCGGACCGCCGCGCAAGTCGGCAGCAAACGGGAGTGATATCGCGCGATGGATGGTACCTGTACGTCGCTTCTTCTTCCCGATCCCACGCAGATGGGGCTGATCGACCGCGCCGCCAGCCGCACCGTGCCGGTGCGCGACCTGATGGAAAACGCGGGCCGGGCCGTGGCGCGGGCCGTGCTGCGGCATGTCAGGCCGTGCCGGGTGCTGGTCCTATGCGGCCCGGGGAATAACGGCGGCGACGGCTATGTCGCCGCCCGCCGGCTGGTCCAGGCCGGCTGGCCGGTCGCGGTCGCCGCCCTGGCGCCGCCCCGTCCGGGCGGGGACGCGGCCGCCGCCGCCGCCGACTGGCGCGGCCCCCGCGTACCCTTCACGGCGGAAGAGGCCGCGCGGGCCGACCTCGTGGTCGATGCGGTGTTCGGCGCCGGCCTCAGCCGCGATATCGATGCCGGCCTGGCATCGGTGCTGGCGGCGGCCCGCCGCGTGGTCGCGGTGGACATGCCCAGCGGCATCGACGGCGGCACCGGCGCGGTCCGGGGCTATGCCCCGCACGCCGAAATGACGGTCACGTTCGTGCGCGCCAAGCCGGGCCATCTGCTGCTGCCGGGGCGCGAGCGGCTGGGGCGGCTGGTGGTGGCGGATATCGGCATGCCCGACACGGTCTGGGACGCGGTGGACATCCGCACCTGGCGGAACGAGCCAGGGCTGTGGCGGGTGCCGGGCGACGCGGTGGACAGTCACAAATACGCGCGCGGCGTCGTCAGCATCTGCGGCGGCGCCACGATGCCGGGCGCCGCCCGCCTGTCCGCCGCCGGGGCCCGGGCGGCGGGCGCGGGGCTGGTGCGTCTGGCGGCGGGGGCGGCAGCGGATCTGTACCGGCTGGGCGAACCCGGGCTGGTGGTCGATGGCGGCGACCTGACCGACCTGCTGGCCGACCGGCGCCGCGCGGTCTGGGTCTGCGGCCCCGGCCTGACGGTGGACGAGGTCGATCATACATTGCCGATCCTGGTCGGGGCGGGGCGCACGGTGCTGGCCGATGCCGGGGCCTTTGCCGTGGCGGCGGACCAGCCGGACCGGCTGCGGGGGGTGGCGGTGATCACCCCGCATGCCGGGGAATTCGCCCGCGTGTTCGGCCATCCCGGCGACGACAGGCCGGCGGCCGCGCGCGCCGCCGCCGCGCGAACCGGCGCGGTGGTGGTGCTGAAGGGCCCCGATACCGTGGTCGCCGCGCCGGACGGGCGGGTCGCGATCAATGCCCACGCGTCCTCGGCGCTGGCCACCGCCGGGTCGGGCGACACGTTGACCGGGGTGATCGCGGCATTGCTGGCGGCGGGGATGGAGCCGTGGCCGGCCGCCTGCGCCGGGGTGTGGATGCATGGCGAAGCCGGGATGCGGGCCGGCCCCTGGCCGCTGGCCGAACAGTTCGACCAGCATCTGGGCGCCGCGCGGGCGCGGGCGGTGGAACTGGGCGCGCGGCGCCCGGCCTATCGGCATTGTCGGCTTGCCGGATCGGGTCTCGTGCGCTAAAGCCGCGCCCTTGGAAGACCGGGCGTCGTTGCGGGCGTGGTGGAATTGGCAGACACGCCAGATTTAGGTTCTGGTGGCGCAAGTCGTGGGGGTTCAAGTCCCTCCGCCCGCACCAGCCCGGCCAGTCGCGCGCGGATGCCGGCCCGAAGGGCCCCGTGCGTTCTATGAAGTTCTGACCGAGAGGATGGCCTGGCAGATGCAGGTTACTGAAACGCTTTCCGCCGGCCTGAAGCGCGGATTTACCGTCACGGTGCCCGCCGGCGAACTGGAGAGCAAGCGGACCGCCCGCCTGAAGGAACTGGGGCAGTCCATGAACCTGCCGGGCTTCCGTCCCGGCAAGGTGCCCCTGAGCATCGTCAAGCAGCGCTACGGCGACGCCGTGCAGGGCGAGGTGCTGGAACAGGCGGTCAGCGACGCCACGCGCGCGCTGATGGACGAGCGTGGCCTGCGTCCGGCGATGCAGCCGCGCGTCGACCTGGTGGCGGGTGCCGAGCCGGGCGGCAAGGCCGACCTGGAATTCAAGGTCGAGGTCGAACTGCTGCCGGACATCGCGCAGCCCGACCTGTCCACCCTGTCGCTGACCCGCCTGAAGGCCACCCCGGACGCCGAGACGATCGACAAGGCGCTGAAGGACATCGCCAGCCGCCAGCGCGATTTCGAGACGATCGAGGACGTCCGTCCGGCCGCGCAGGGCGACGTCGTGGTCGTGGATTTCGTCGGCAAGGTCGATGGCGTGGCGTTCGAGGGCGGCACCGCCCAGGACGTCAATGTCGAACTCGGCGGCGCGGGCTTCATCCCCGGATTCGCCGAGCAGATCGAAGGCATGTCCCCGGGTGAGGAGAAGGTCATCACCGTGACCTTCCCGGCGGATTACTCGGCCGAGAACCTGGCGGGCAAGGAAGCGACCTTCGACATCACCGCCAAGGCGCTGAAGCGCCCGGTCGATGTCGAGATCGACGACGAGATGGCGAAGAAGATCGGATTCGAGGGGCTGGAACAGGTCCGCGAACTGATCACCAGGCAGGTCGAGCAGGAATACGAGCAGCTGTCGCGCCTGCGCATCAAGCGCGAGCTGCTGGACGCCCTGGCCGAGAAGACCGACTTCGAGGCCCCGCAGGGCATGGTCGAGGCCGAGTTCGCGCAGATCTGGCAGCGCGTCGAAGCCGACCGGAAGGCCGGCGAGCTGGACGAGGAAGACAAGGAAAAGGACGAGGACACCCTGCGCGCCGACTACCGCAAGATCGCGGAACGGCGGGTGAAGCTGGGCCTGCTGCTGGCCGAGATCGGCCGCGCCAACGCCATCACCGTCTCGCAGGACGAGATGCTGCAGGCCATCCGGGCCGAGGCCATGCGCTATCCCGGCCAGGAACAGCAGGTGTTCGAGTTCTTCCGCAAGAACCCGCAGGCCGCCGAGAGCCTCCGTGGCCCGATCTTCGAGAACAAGGTTGTCGACTATGTGATCGAGCTGGCGACGGTCGAGGACAAGGACGTCACCCCCGAGGAACTGGCCGAGATCCCGCCCGCCGACCTCTGAGCGGCGCGGGTCCTGGATGGAACGCCCCGGCGCGCAGCGCGCGCCGGGCGCGGAGGACCGCCCTTCGCCGGATTTATCGCCATGAAATGATGGCGGCGGGGTGGTATCCGCACGGTTTATCTCTATCTTATCCAGAATAACCGGGGAACGACCCGGCCACCGGCTTCGACCGGCGCCCATGGCGCCGTTCCCAGGCGGTGCGTCGGGTCTTCGCGTTTCAGGAACGGGAATGATACTATGAGGGATCGGGATCCCGTGGAGATTTTCAGCAGCGCCCTAGTGCCCATGGTGGTCGAGCAGACCTCGCGCGGGGAACGGGCCTTCGACATCTATTCCCGCCTGCTGCAGGAACGGATCATCTTCCTGACCGGGCCGGTCTACGATCAGGTGGCCGCCGTGGTGTCGGCGCAGCTCCTGTATCTGGAGAGCGTGAATCCGACCAAGGAAATCTCGTTCTACATCAACAGCCCGGGCGGCGTCGTGTCGGCCGGACTCGCGATCTACGACACGATGCAGTACATTCGCAGCCCGGTCAGCACCGTGTGCATCGGCCAGGCGGCATCCATGGGCTCGCTGCTGCTGGCCGGCGGCGAGAAGGGGCGGCGCTTCGCCCTGCCGAACGCACGGGTCATGGTGCATCAGCCCTCGGGCGGCGCGCAGGGGCAGGCCAGCGACATCGAAATCCAGGCGCGCGAGATCCTGACGATCCGCCAGCGCCTGAACGAGATCTACGAGACCCATACCGGCCAGACGCTCGAGGATATCGAGCGCAGGCTGGAACGCGACAGCTACATGTCGGCCGAAGAGGCCCAGGCCTTTGGCATCGTGGACGAAGTGGTACGCAATCACGCGGCTCCGGCATCGGCCAAGAGCTGAGGGGCGGG
Organism: Gluconacetobacter diazotrophicus PA1 5; assembly: GCF_000021325.1. Classification (GTDB taxonomy): domain Bacteria; phylum Pseudomonadota; class Alphaproteobacteria; order Acetobacterales; family Acetobacteraceae; genus Gluconacetobacter; species Gluconacetobacter diazotrophicus. The sequence goes on from NC_011365.1 coordinate 3,635,729, forward strand.
GGCGGGCACGCTTTTTTAGCTTGGCGGCGCCCGCGGGCTTGGGCAGGGTTGATGAAACCCTGTCGTGAGTCAGGATTTTCGACCCCGGTCCGGGCGCCACGCGGCCCGGCATCCCGGGGGTAGGAGCGGTTATGAACAACAAATCCAGCGATTCGAAGAACACACTGTATTGCTCGTTCTGCGGCAAGTCGCAGCATGAGGTCCGGAAGCTGATCGCTGGTCCGACTGTCTTCATCTGCGACGAATGCGTCGAACTCTGCATGGACATCATCCGTGAGGAGCACAAGACGCACCTGGTGAAGTCGCGCGACGGCGTGCCGACTCCCAAGGAGATCTGCAAGGTCCTGGACGATTACGTGATCGGGCAGTTCTACGCCAAGAAGGTGCTGTCGGTCGCGGTCCACAACCATTACAAGCGCCTGGCCCACAGCCAGAAGAACAACGACGTCGAAATCGCGAAGTCGAACATCCTGCTGGTCGGGCCGACCGGTTCGGGCAAGACGCTGCTGGCCCAGACGCTGGCGCGTATCCTCGATGTGCCCTTCACCATGGCCGACGCGACGACGCTGACCGAGGCCGGCTATGTCGGCGAGGATGTGGAGAACATCATCCTCAAGCTGCTGCAGGCGGCCGACTACAATGTCGAGCGCGCGCAGCGCGGCATCGTCTATATCGACGAAATCGACAAGATCTCACGCAAGTCCGACAACCCCTCGATCACCCGCGACGTCAGCGGCGAGGGCGTGCAGCAGGCCCTGCTGAAGATCATGGAGGGCACGGTGGCCTCGGTTCCGCCCCAGGGCGGCCGCAAGCATCCGCAGCAGGAATTCCTGCAGGTGGACACCACCAACATGCTGTTCATCTGCGGCGGCGCGTTCGCGGGGCTGGACAAGATCATCAGCGCGCGGGGCAAGGGCTCGGGCATCGGATTCGGCGCGGACGTGCAGTCCCCCGACGAACGGCGCACCGGCGCGATCCTGCGCGACGTCGAACCCGAGGACCTGCTGAAATTCGGCCTGATCCCGGAATTCATCGGCCGCCTGCCGGTGGTCGCGACGCTCGAGGACCTCGATGAGGCCGCGCTGATCGAGATCCTGACCAAGCCCAAGAACGCGCTGGTGAAGCAGTACGCGCGCCTGTTCCAGATGGAAGGCGTGAAGCTGACCTTCACCGACGATGCGCTGAAGCAGGTGGCGCTGCGCGCGATCGCGCGCCGGACCGGCGCGCGCGGCCTGCGCGCGATCATGGAAAGCATCCTGCTGTCCACGATGTTCGACCTGCCGGGGCTGGAGAACGTGGACGAGGTCGTGATCAACAAGGACGTGGCTGAAAGCAAGACCAGCCCCGTCTATGTCTACGGCAAGGAGAAGCCGGCCGAACAATCGGCCTGATTTCCGCTTTCCAGGGGTGCCCCGGCAAGGTCATCCCGTTCCACACGGCGAACCGGGCTCTGCCCGCCTGGTCCGGTTCGCCTGTTCCTTCCCCGTCATTCGGGGGTCTTGCCGTGGCGGTCCCGAATGACGACATATCTCTCAGGTGATCGCGTCAGCGACACGCCGGGTGGTGCAGGCCGCGTCTGGATGCCCGCCCGGGATCGTCCTTCAGGAGGTCACACGATATGCCCGATTCCAATCGGTCCGATTCCAAACGGCTAAACCGCGACCAGTCCGTTGCGGCCGAGGCGGAAACCTCCGTCCACGCGCCCGAAACCACCGATGACGCGCAGGCGGTGTCCGACTCCGACCCCGGGATGATGGCGGTGCTGCCGTTGCGCGACATCGTCGTGTTCCCGCACATGATCGTTCCGCTGTTCGTCGGCCGCGAGAAATCGGTTCGCGCCCTGGAGGCCGTGACCAAGCATGACAAGCAGATCCTGCTGGTCGCGCAGAAGAACGCGTCGCAGGACGATCCGGCGGCCGACGACATCTATCGCTACGGCACGGTCTCGACGATCCTGCAACTGCTGAAGCTGCCTGACGGCACGGTCAAGGTGCTGGTCGAGGGCAGCCGCCGCGCCCACATCACCGCGCTGCACGACATCGACGGCCATTTCGAGGCCGAGATCGCACCCGTGGCCGAGGACCCGGCCAGCGGCAGCGAAGGCGAGGCGCTGGGCCGCACGGTCGTGTCGCAGTTCGAGCAATATATCAAGCTGAACAAGAAGATCGCGCCCGAGGTCCTGGTGTCGCTGAACCAGATCGAGGATCTGTCGAAGCTCGCGGATACGATCGCCAGCCACCTGAACCTGAAGATCGCCGAGAAGCAGGAAATCCTGGAGATCCCGGGCGTCAACGCCCGGCTGGAACGCGTCTTCGCGCATATGGAAGCCGAAATCGGCGTCCTGCAGGTGGAAAAGCGAATCCGCAACCGCGTCAAGCGGCAGATGGAGAAGACGCAGCGCGAGTACTACCTGAACGAGCAGCTCAAGGCGATCCAGAAGGAACTGGGCGAGGGCGAGGAAGGCAAGGACGAGACCGCCGAGCTGGAAGAGCGCATCGCCAAGACCCGCCTGCCGAAGGAAGCGCGCGACAAGGCGCTGGCCGAGCTGAAGAAGCTGCGGACCATGAGCCCGATGTCGGCCGAATCGACGGTGGTGCGCAACTATCTCGACTGGATCCTCAGCATCCCCTGGAAGAAGCCGTCCAAGGTCCGTCGTGACCTGGACGGTGCCGAGAAGGTGCTGGATACCGACCATTACGGGCTGGAGAAGGTCAAGGAGCGGATTCTGGAATATCTGGCGGTCCAGAGCCGTGCCAAGAAGATCAAGGGACCGATTCTCTGCCTGGTCGGGCCGCCGGGCGTGGGCAAGACCTCGCTGGCGCGGTCGATCGCCAAGGCGACGGGGCGGCATTACGTGCGCATGTCGCTGGGCGGCGTGCGGGACGAGGCCGAGATCCGGGGGCATCGCCGGACCTATATCGGTTCGATGCCCGGCAAGATCATCCAGGGGATGAAGAAGGCCAAGTCGTCCAATCCGCTCTTCCTGCTGGATGAAATCGACAAGCTGGGCGCCGACTGGCGCGGCGATCCGTCCTCGGCGCTGCTCGAGGTCCTGGACCCCGAACAGAATTCCACCTTCGCCGACCATTACCTGGAGGTCGATTACGACCTGTCCGACGTCATGTTCGTGACCACGGCCAACAGCCTGAACATGCCCCAGCCGCTGCTGGACCGCATGGAGGTCATCCGCCTGTCCGGCTACACCGAGGACGAGAAGGTCGAAATCGCGAAGCGGCACCTGCTGAACAAGCAGGGCGAGGCCCACAGCCTGCGTGCCGACGAATGGTCGGTCAGCGACGACGCCCTGCGCGAACTGGTGCGCAGCTACACGCGTGAGGCCGGGGTCCGCAACCTGGAACGCGAAATCGCGACCCTGGCCCGCAAGGCGGTGCGCGAGATCGTGACGGGCAAGGCCAAGAAGGTCTCCATCACGCGCAAGAACCTGGAAAAATACGCGGGCGTGAAGCGGTTCCGCTATGGCGAGACCGAGGCCGAGGACATGGTCGGCGTCGTGACCGGCCTGGCCTGGACCGAGGTCGGGGGCGAGATCCTGACCATCGAGAGCGTGATGGTGCCGGGCAAGGGCGCGGTCAAGCAGACGGGCAAGCTGGGTGACGTGATGCAGGAAAGCGTGGCGGCGGCCCTGTCCTATGTCCGCAGCCGCGCGGTGACGTTCGGCATCAAGCCGACCCTGTTCGAAAAGCGCGACCTGCATGTCCACGTGCCCGAAGGGGCGACTCCCAAGGACGGTCCGTCGGCGGGCATCGCCATGGCGACGTCGCTGGTCAGCGTGCTGACCGGTATTCCGGTGCGGCGTGACGTGGCGATGACGGGTGAAATCACCCTGCGTGGCCGGGTGCTGGCCATCGGCGGGCTGAAGGAAAAGCTGCTGGCCGCCCATCGGGCCGGCATCAAGACGGTCTTCATCCCCAAGGACAACGAGAAGGACCTGGTCGACATTCCCGACACGGTGAAGAAGGGCCTGCGGATTCTGCCGGTCGCCCATGTCGACGACGTGATCAGCCAGGCCCTGGTGACGCGCCCCGAACCCATCGAGTGGAGCGAAGCGCCCGAGCCCGTCGCCGCTTCGGCCCCCGCCGCGGGAATAGCTGCCTCGTCCCTGCCGCATTGAATGTGTCAAAAACGCACCAGCCCTCCGATTTGGCCGGGTTTTCCGCCGGACCGGGCGGGCTGGTCGGTTGACGCCGCGAAAAACGGCTGCATAGTGCGGCCCAATGCGGCGTAGGCAATCATATCGGTCCTGGCGCGCGCGCAGTGAAAGAAAGGCGTAAAATGGAGAAGCCACTCAACAAGCAGGAACTCGTCGCCGCCGTGGCCGACGACGCTGATCTGCCGAAGGCAAAGGCCGGAGAAGTGGTCGATGCCGTGTTCAGCGCTATCGAGAAGGCCCTGTCGAAGAAGCAGGAAGTGCGTCTGGTGGGTTTCGGCACGTTCGTGACGGCGACGCGCAAGGCAGCCAAGGGTCGCAACCCCCGTACGGGCGAGGAAATCGACATTCCGGCGTCCACCTCGGTTCGTTTCAAGCCGGGCAAGAACCTGAAGGAGGCCGTGAGCTGATCACGCGCTGACTTTGGCAGGGGCCTGGCCGGCCGCGCGTCGTGCCGTGGCCCCTTTTATTTTTTTCCGTCTTTGGGGCGATTAGCTCAGCGGTAGAGCGTCTCGTTTACACCGAGAGGGTCGGCGGTTCGATCCCGTCATCGCCCACCATGCCGGGGTCCCATACCTCGGATAGTTCGAACAAAAATCCTGCTCGTCGGTTGACGCGTCCCGGGGGGATGGCTAAACACCGGCTCACGCCTTCGCGGGTGTAGCTCAGTTGGTTAGAGCGCCGGCCTGTCACGCCGGAGGTCGCGGGTTCGAGCCCCGTCACTCGCGCCAGGGTCGCATCGTTGAAGATGCCGACCGGCGCCCAGCGGATCATTTCTTGCCCGCTCCAATATTCATGAAAAAATCTGATGCGGAATTTGATTGCCACGCAAGTAAATCGTGGTAAACGCGCGGATACGCGCGTTTTTTCATCATCACGGGAATGTTCACCATTCCATGGTGCATCGCACACTGGTCGCATCCGGATGTTGGGTCTAACCTGTCGGCCATGTCGAAGCCCTGTTTTCGTCATGACGTCGGAACGGCGTGCCACCAGTCAGGGGAAGCAACATGCAGTCCGTCCTCGCGGATTACTTTCCGGTCCTCATCTTCGGCGTGCTGGCCGTCGTCATCGCCGGCGCCATGCTGGGAAGCTGCCTTCTGTTCGGCCATCAGAAGCCGTATGCCGAAAAGGTATCGGCCTACGAATGCGGGTTCGATGCGTTCGATGACGCGCGGCATCGCTTCGATGTGCGATTCTACCTCGTGGCGATCCTGTTCATCATCTTCGATCTCGAGGTCGCCTTTCTCTTTCCCTGGGCGGTCAGCCTGTCGCGGATCGGCCTGTTCGGTTTCCTGTCGATGATGGGTTTCCTGGGCATCCTGACGGTCGGGTTCATTTACGAATGGTGCAAGGGCGCGCTGGACTGGGATTGATGTACGGCAAGGAGACACGGGCATGAGTGCCGCGAACGCGACGGGCGAGGGCCAGGACGCCATCGCCTGGAACAGGGAGATGCTGCCTCCGGGGCCGGAGCAGGATGCCGTCATCAAGGGCATCACCGGCGAAATCACCGAGAAGGGCTTCGTCGTCGCCAGCCTGGACAAGCTGGTGAACTGGGGCCGAACCGGCAGCCTGTGGCCGATGTCCTTCGGTCTGGCCTGCTGCGCCGTTGAAATGATCCACGCCTACATGCCGCGCTACGACCTGGACCGGATGGGCATCATCCCCCGCGGGTCGCCGCGCCAGTCGGACGTGATGATCGTGGCGGGCACCCTGACCAACAAGATGGCGCCGGCCCTGCGCCGGGTCTATGACCAGATGGCCGAGCCCCGCTGGGTCATCTCGATGGGCTCCTGCGCCAATGGCGGGGGATATTACCATTATTCCTATTCCGTGGTGCGCGGCTGCGACCGGATCGTGCCGGTGGACGTCTACGTCCCCGGCTGCCCGCCGACGGCCGAGGCCCTGATCTACGGCATCTTTCAACTGCAGAAGAAAATTCGCAGGACAGGGACGATTCTCCGTGGCTGACACCGGAACGGATCTGATGGCCCGGACGACCCGGGCATTCGGGGCCCTGGGGTCCCTGGCGTTCGCACTCTCCACCTCGGTGCCGGGCATCCAGTCCGCGGCGATCGAAGGGGGCGAGCTGGTCGTGCGCACCGGACGCGACAACCTGATCGCGCTGATGGGCATGCTGCGCGACGATCCACGCTATGCGTGCGAGCAGCTCATGGATCTGTGCGGGGTGGATTATCCGGCGCGGACCGAGCGTTTCGACGTCGTCTACAACCTGCTGTCGGTGACGCTGAACCATCGGATTCGGGTCATCGTCACGACCGACGAGACGAATCCGGTGCCGTCCGTCCATCATCTGTGGCCCGCGGCGACGTGGTGGGAACGCGAATGCTACGACCTGTTCGGGGTCCTGTTCTCGGGCCAGCCGGACCTGCGCCGTATCCTGACCGATTACGGTTTCGAAGGGCATCCGCTGCGCAAGGATTTCCCGCTGACCGGCTATGTCGAGGTGCGGTACGACGAAGACCGGCGCGAGGTGGTCTACGAGCCGGTCAAACTGACGCAGGATTTCCGCAATTTCGATTTCGAATCGCCCTGGGAAGGTATCCTGACCCTGCCGGGCGACGAGAAGGCGCATGAAACCCGCCAGGGGCTGAAGCTGCCGCGATGACCGGGACATGCATGCGCAAGGTGAGGGGAGGCGGACGATGAGCGACATTGTCCTTCATGAGGATATTCCGGAATCCCTGCTGCCCGGTGGCGAGGCCGCGGCGGCCGCGACCCACACGGTGGAAATCGATTCCCACGCCCTGAATTTCGGCCCGCAGCATCCGTCCGCCCATGGTGTGCTGCGCCTGGTCCTGGAAATGGAGGGCGAGGTCGTCGCCCGCGCCATTCCGCATATCGGCCTGCTGCATCGCGGCACCGAAAAGCTGATCGAATACAAGACCTATCCCAAGGCCCTGCCGTATTTCGACCGGCTCGATTACGTCTCGCCGATGTGCGAGGAGCAGGCTTTCGCGCTGGCGACCGAAAAGCTGCTGGGGATCGACATTCCCGATCGCGCGAAATGGATTCGCGTGATGTTCGCGGAAATCACCCGGATCCTGAACCATATCCTGAACCTGACGGCGCTCGGGCTCGATTGCGGCGCGGTGACCCCGGCGCTGTGGGGCTACGAGGAACGCGAAAAGCTGATCGAGTTCTACGAGGCCGCGTCGGGCGCCCGGTTTCATGCCAATTACTTCCGTCCCGGCGGGGTCTCGCGTGACCTTCCGGCGGGGCTGGAGGATCGGATCGCCGAATGGGCGCGCCAGTTCCCGGCCTGGATCGACGATCTGGAATCGCTTCTGACCAACAACCGGATCTGGAAGCAGCGCACGGTCGGGATCGGCATCTTCACGACCGAGCAGGCGCTGGCCTGGGGCTTCAGCGGTCCGTGCCTGCGCGCCTCGGGCGTGCCGTGGGACCTGCGCCGCGCCCAGCCCTATGACAATTACGACAAGGTCGAGTTCAACATCCCCGTCGCGCGCCAGGGCGATTGCTACGACCGCTACCTGATCCGCGTCGCGGAAATGCGCGAGAGCGTGCGGATCGTCGAACAGTGCCTGGCCCAGATGAAGCCCGGCCCGATCAAGATCCAGGACCACAAGATCACGCCGCCGCCCCGGCGCGAGATGAAGCGGTCGATGGAAGCCCTGATCCATCATTTCAAGCTGTTCACGGAAGGGTACCACGTCCCGCCGGGGGCAACCTATACGGCGGTCGAAAGCCCCAAGGGCGAATTCGGGGTCTATCTGGTCGCGGATGGCAGCAACCGGCCCTACCGGTGCAAGATCCGGCCGACCGGCTTCGCCCATCTGCAGGCCATCGACGAGATGTCGCGCCGCCACATGCTGGCCGACGCGGTGGCGATCATCGGGTCGCTGGACCTGGTGTTCGGCGAGATTGACAGGTGAAAGAGATGTCCGCTCACTCCCCCATTGACCAGATCGAGCAGCCTTCCTCCTTCGCCTTCGATGCCGAGAGCGAGGCCGAGATCGCCACGATCCTGGTCAAGTACCCGCCCGAGCGCAAAGCCAGCGGCACGCTGCCGCTGCTCTATGTCGCGCAGAAGCAGATGGGCCGCGTCACCGGCAGCGCCTGGGTGCCCCGGGTGGCGATGGACGAGATCGCCCGCCGGCTGGAGGTCGCGCCGATCCGCGTCTACGAGGTTGCGACCTTCTACCTGATGTTCAACACCAAGCCGATCGGCCGCTATCACCTGCAGGTCTGCACCACCACCTCGTGCTGGCTGCGCGGTTCGGACGACGTGGTCGCGGCCTGCAAGAAGGCCACCGGCATCTCCGCCTTCGGCCAGTCCAGCGCCGACGGTTTGTTCACCCTGACCGAGGTCGAATGCCTGGGGGGATGTTCCAACGCGCCGATCCTGCAGGTGGATGACGATTTCTACGAGGATCTGGACGGACCGCGCACGATCGAACTGATCGAGGCGCTGCGGCGCGGCGATCGCCCGAAGCCGGGCCCGACCATCGATAGAATGGGTGCCGCCCCCGCGGGGGGGCGCAAGACGCTGACGGACAGTCCGGCGGACAGCCGGTCGGACCAGGGTTGAGCGGGAGAGACGGCAATGCTTCAGGACAAGGACCGGATCTTCACCAACCTGTATGGTCAGCAGGACTGGCGCCTGGCCGGCGCCCGGGCGCGCGGCGACTGGGACGGCACGGCCGAGATCATCGCCCGCGGGCGCGATGCGATCATCAACGAGATGAAGGCGTCCGGCCTGCGCGGCCGGGGCGGCGCGGGCTTCCCCACCGGCGTGAAATGGTCGTTCATGCCCAAGAATTCGGACGGCCGTCCTCATTACCTGGTGATCAACGGCGACGAATCCGAACCCGGCACCTGCAAGGATCGCGAGATCCTGCGCCATGACCCGCACAAGCTGATCGAGAGCGCGCTGATCGCCTCGTTCGCCATGGGGGCGCATGTCGCCTACATCTACATTCGCGGCGAATTCTTCAACGAAGCCCGGCATCTGCAGATCGCGATCGACGAGGCCTATGCCGCCGGCCTGATCGGCCAGAACGCCGCCGGCTCGGGCTGGGATTTCGATTTCTACATTCATCGCGGCGCCGGCGCCTATATCTGCGGCGAGGAAACCGCGCTGCTGGAAAGCCTGGAAGGCAAGAAGGGCCAGCCCCGGATGAAGCCGCCTTTCCCGGCGGCAATGGGCCTGTATGGCTGCCCGACCACGGTGAACAACGTGGAAAGCATTGCCGTCGCCGCGACCATCCTGCGGCGCGGGGCTACGTGGTTCTCGTCGCTGGGACGCCCGAACAACGCGGGCACCAAGCTGATGGCCATATCGGGCCACGTGAACACGCCCTGCGTGTTCGAGGAAGAACTCGGCGTTCCGCTGAAGGACATCATCGAAAAGCATGGCGGTGGCGTGCGCGGCGGCTGGGACAACCTGCTGGCGGTGATCCCGGGCGGCTCTTCGGTCCCGCTGCTGCCGGCCTCGGTCTGCGAGACCGTGCTGATGGATTACGACAGCCTGCGGGCCGAACGGTCGGGCCTGGGCACGGCATGCATGATCGTCATGGACAAATCCACCGACGTCATCCGCGCCATCGCCCGCTTCTCGCAATTCTACAAGCATGAAAGCTGCGGCCAGTGCACGCCCTGCCGCGAAGGCACGGGCTGGATGATGCGGGTCATGCACCGCATGGTCGAAGGCCGGGCCGAAATCGAGGAAATCGACATGCTCGAACAGGTGACGCGCCAGGTCGAAGGGCACACGATCTGTGCCCTCGGCGATGCGGCGGCATGGCCGATCCAGGGCCTGATCCGGCATTTCCGCCCGGTGATGGAGGAGCGGATCCGGGCCTACAAGGCCACCCACGGCGGCGGTCAGATCACGCAGGTGCCCCCGGGTATCCCCGTGGCGGCGGAGTAAGGGCGATGGTGAAGGTTACCGTCGACGGGATTCCGGTCGAAGTTCCCGGCGGGTCCAGCGCGTTGCAGGCGTGCGAGGCCGCGGGCAAGGAAATTCCGCGCTTCTGTTTTCATGAACGGCTGTCCGTCGCGGGCAATTGCCGCATGTGCCTGGTACAGGTGGTGCGCGCGCCGAAGCCCGTCGCGTCCTGCGGCTTTCCGGTGTCGGAAGGGATGGAAATCCTGACCGACACGGAAATCGTGCGCAAGGCGCGGCGCGCGGTCATGGAATTCCTGCTGATCAACCATCCGCTGGACTGCCCGATCTGCGATCAGGGCGGCGAGTGCGACCTCCAGGACCAGGCGTTCGGCTACGGCGCGGACCATTCGCGCTACCAGGAAGCCAAGCGGGCGGTGAAGGACAAATATCTCGGCCCGCTGGTCAAGACGGTGATGACGCGGTGCATCCAGTGCACGCGTTGCGTGCGCTTCGCCACCGAAATCGCGGGCGTGCCCGAACTGGGCGCCGTCTCGCGCGGCGAGAACATGGAAATCACCAACTACGTCGAAAAGGCCCTGACATCGGAACTGTCGGGCAACCTGATCGACATCTGCCCCGTGGGCGCGCTGACATCGAAGCCCTACGCCTTCGTCGCACGGCCGTGGGAACTCAAGCGCACGGATTCGATCGACGTCTGTGACGCCGTCGGCACCAATATCAGCCTGCATGCGCGCGGCAGCGCCGTCCTGCGCGCCGTGCCCCGCGTGAACGACGAGGTGAACGAGGAATGGCTGGCGGACAAGGGGCGCTTCTCGGTCGACGGGCTGAAGCACCGCCGCCTGGATCGCCCCTGGGTCCGCGTGCACGGCAAGCTGCACTCCGTCTCGTGGCAGGAGGCCTTCGTCGCCATCGGCCGCCGGCTGGACGGCGTGGCGGGTGACAGGATCGGCGCCATCGCCGGTGACCTGTGCGACGCCGAAAGCATGCTGGCGCTGAAGGACCTGATGACGGCGCTGGGCTCGCGCAACATCGACTGCCGGCAGGACGGCGCGCAGTACGACCTGTCCAGCCGCGCCTACTATACTTTCGGCAGTTCCATCGCCGGGATCGAGGACGCCGACGCGCTGCTGATCGTGGGCTCCGTTCCCCGGCAGGAAGCACCGGTCCTGAACGCGCGCATCCGCAAGCGCTTCGTCGCGGCGGGGCGGGGCGGGTTCCCGATCGGCCTGATCGGCGCCCCCACGGCCGACCCGACCTATGCGGCCCAGGTCCTCGGGGATGGGCCGGACGTGCTGACCGCCCTCCTGGACGGCACGCACCCCTTCGCCGATACGCTGAAGGCCGCGAAGCGGCCGATGATCATCGTCGGCCACGGCGCCCTGGTGCGCGAGGACGCGCAGGCGATCCTGGCGGCAAGCTGGGCGCTGGGGCAGGCGGTGGGCGCGATCGGCGCCGGCTGGAACGGGTTCAACGTGCTGCACAACGCGGCCAGCCGCGTGGCCGGCCTCGACCTAGGCCTGGTGCCCGGGCAGGGCGGCCGCAGCGTCGCGGGGATGATGAGCGGCGGCGTGGAAGTGCTGTGGCTGCTGGGCGCGGACGAATTCCACACCGCCCAGATCGGGCCCGAGACCTTCGTCATCTATCAGGGCCATCACGGTGACGCGGCCGCGGCCCGGGCGGATGTGATCCTGCCCGGCGCGACCTACGCCGAGAAATCCGGCACCTATGTCAATACCGAGGGCCGGGTCCAGCGGTCGTTCCGCGCGGTCATGCCGCCGGGCGACGCGCGCGAGGACTGGCGTATTCTCCGCGCCTTTTCCGAGGTCGTGGGCAAGACGCTGCCCTACGACACGCTGGAAGCCCTGCGCGAGCATCTGGCTGCCGTCAACCCGGTCTTCCGGGTGATCGGGGGGCGGGACGCGGTGGACGTCTCGGGCCTGACCGGGCCGGCCGGCGATCCGCGCGCGGTATCGTCGGCGCCGTTCCGCCCGGTCTTCGACGATTATTACCAGACGAATCCGATCTGCCGGGCCAGTCCGACGATGGGCGAATGTTCGCGGATCTATGTCCCCCCCCGGGCCCTGGCGGCGGAGTAAGGCGACGTGGCGCATTTCTTTCTGCACACCCTGATCGGTCAGGTGATCCTGACGGTCCTCGAGGCCCTGGCCGTGCTGGTGCCGCTGCTGCTGGGGGTCGCCTACCTGACCCTCGGGGAACGCAAGGTCATGGCGGCGATGCAACTCCGCAAGGGGCCGAACGTGAACGGCCCGTTCGGCGTGCTGCAGGCCTTTGCCGACGCGATCAAGATGATCACCAAGGAAACGGTGATCCCGTCCGGGGCCAACCGGTTCCTGTTCCTGTTCGCACCGTTCCTGACCTTCTCGCTGGCCATGGTCGCCTGGGCGGTCATTCCCACCAATAACGGCTGGGCGATAGCGAACATCAATGTCGGGATACTCTACCTGCTCGCGATTTCCTCGCTGGGGGTCTACGGCATCCTGATCGCGGGCTGGGCGTCCAACTCCAAATACGCCTTCCTGGGCGGCCTGCGCTCGGCGGCGCAGATGGTGTCCTACGAGGTCTCGATCGGCCTGGTCATCGTCTCGGTCCTGCTGGCGGTCGGCAGCCTGAACCTGAACGACATCGTCCTCGCGCAGCGCCATGTCTGGTTCTGCCTGCCGATGTTCCCGATGTTCATCGTCTTCTTCATCTCGGCGCTGGCGGAAACCAACCGCGCGCCGTTCGACCTGCCCGAGGGCGAGAGTGAACTGGTGGCCGGCTTCTTCGTCGAATATTCGGCGCTGGCCTTCGGTCTCTTCTTCCTGGGCGAATACGCCAACATGTTCCTGATGTCGGGGATGGTCAGCATCCTGTTCCTGGGCGGCTGGCTGCCGCCGGTGGGGATCGCGCCCTTCACCTGGATCCCGGGGCCGCTGTGGCTGATCGCGAAGATCCTGTTCTGCCTGTTCGTCTTCATCTGGGTGCGCGCGACATTCCCGCGCTACCGCTACGACCAGCTGATGCGGCTGGGATGGAAGGTGTTCCTTCCGTTCTCGCTGGTGTGGATGGTGCTGACGGCGGGCTTCCTGCTGGCGACCGGGCTTCTGCCCCAGGGAGGAGCAAGCTGATGGGACATTTCGACCGGACGGTCCGTTCCTTCCTTCTGGCCGAGCTCGTGGCCGGAATGGGGGCCACGTTCAAGGCCATGTTCAAGCCCAAGGTGACGATCAACTATCCCTATGAAAAGGGACCGCTCTCGCCCCGCTTTCGTGGCGAGCACGCCCTGCGCCGCTACCCGAACGGCGAGGAACGCTGCATCGCCTGCAAATTGTGCGAGGCGACGTGCCCGGCGGAAGCGATCACCATCGAATCCGAACCCCGCGATGACGGGTCGCGGCGCACCACGCGCTACGACATCGACATGACGAAGTGCATCTATTGCGGCCTGTGCGAGGAAGCATGCCCGGTCGATGCGATCGTCGAGGGACCGAATTACGAGTTCGCGACCGAGACGCGGGAGGAACTCATGTACAACAAGGACAAGCTGCTCGCCAACGGCGACCGCTGGGAAAGCGTCCTGGCACGGCGGCTGGAGCTCGATGCGCCCTATCGTTGAGACATCCGGCGTAGGGACATCCAGCGTGGGGACATCGAGCCCCGGGCATCGGGAGGACATATCCATGCGGCAGGCCCGCTACAAACAGCCCCGCTACAAACAGCAAGGTCACAGATGATGGCCCAAATCGTCTTTTACGTCTTTGCGACGGTGCTGGTCCTGTCGGCCGGCATGGTGGTCAGCGCCCGCAATCCGGTGCATTCTGTCCTGTTCCTGATCCTGGCGTTCTTCAACGCTGCCGGATTGTTCCTGGTTGCGGGCGCCGAGTTCCTGGCGATGATCCTGGTCATCGTCTATGTCGGCGCGGTCGCGGTCCTGTTCCTGTTCGTCGTGATGATGCTCGACGTCCGGTTCACCGAGATGCGTGAGGGACTGCAGCGCTACGCGCCCTTCGGCGCGGCGGTGGGCGCCGTCCTGTTCGCGGAGCTGGCGCTGGCCTTCGGGCACTGGCAGGTCGCGCGGAACATCGCGGACGTGTCGCACCTGGTGCCGACCCCGGGGCGGACCAATACCGCGGCCCTGGGCGATGTCCTGTATACGCATTACATCTTCCTGTTCGAATCCTGCGGCCTGGTGCTGCTGGTCGCCATGATCGGCGCCATCGTGCTGACGCTGCGCGAACGCCCGGTGGGCAGGCGGCAGAACATCGAACGCCAGCACGAGCGTACGGCAGCGGATTCCCTGGACATGATGGCCCTGCCGCTGGGGCAGGGCGTCGTGGACAATGGCGGATACCGCCGTCCGAAGCAGTCTTATTACGTCGCGTCGGTCCCCGGATCGTACGGTGTCAGCGCCGATGCCGTGCCGCAGCCCGCCCCGGCCGGCGGAACGCCCGGCACGACGCCCAGTGATACGCATGGAGGGCTGGCGCAATGACCGGCGGACTCGGAAGCATCGGCATCGGCCCGTACCTGACGGTCAGCGCCATCCTGCTGGTGCTGGGCGTGTTCGGGATTTTCCTGAACCGCAAGAACGTCATCATCATCCTGATGTCGATCGAACTGATCCTGTTGTCGGCGAACCTGAATTTCGTCGCGTTCTCATCCGCGCTCGGCGACCTGTCGGGCCAGGTCTTCACCTTGTTCGTCCTGACGATCGCGGCGGCGGAATCCGCGATCGGGCTGGCGATCGTGACGGTCTATTTCCGCAACCGCGGATCGATCGAGGTCGAAGACATCACCATGATGAAGGGTTGAGCGGGTCATGGAAACGGCATCCTACCTTTTCGAGATCGCGGTCCTCGGCCCCCTGTTCGCTGCCCTCGTGGCGGGCCTGTTCGGCCGGCTGCTGGGGGACGGCCTGGCCCAGGCGCTGACCACGGGCCTGATGATCATCGCCGCCCTGTGCGGAGCCGGCGCGCTGTTCCTGGCGATGCATGCCGGCGGCATGCCCGTCGTGGTGCAACTGGCGGACTGGATCCGTGCCGGCAGCTTCCACGCCGCCTGGACCCTGCGGCTGGATACGCTGTCGCTGTCGATGGTCGCGATGGTGACCTGTGTCTCGGCGCTCGTTCACCTCTACAGCGTCGGCTATATGGGGCACGAGACGACGCCGACCTACCGGTTCTTCTCATACCTCTCGCTCTTCACCTTCGCGATGCTGATGCTGGTCACGTCCAACGACCTGGTCCAGCTCTTCTTCGGGTGGGAAGGCGTGGGCCTGTGCAGCTACCTGCTGATCGGCTACTGGTACGACCGCCCCAGCGCGAACAGCGCCGCGATCAAGGCGTTCGTGGTCAATCGCGTGGCCGATCTGTTCTTCATGGTGGGCATCGCCCTGCTGTTCGTGGAATTCGGCTCGGTCACCTACGACAATATCTTCGCGCTCGTCCCGGCGCATGGCGACGACACGTTCACGCTGTTCGGCACCCATCATATCTATGAAGTCATCTGCATGCTGCTGTTCATCGGTGCGATGGGCAAGTCGGCGCAGCTGTTCCTGCACACCTGGCTGCCCGACGCGATGGAAGGCCCGACGCCGGTCTCGGCCCTGATCCATGCCGCGACCATGGTCACGGCGGGCGTGTTCCTGATGGCGCGCATGTCGCCGCTGGTGGAATTCGCCCCGGGCACCAAGGCCTTCGTCGTGTTCATCGGCGCGACGACGTGCTTCTTCGCCGCCACGGTCGGCCTGGTCCAGCCGGACATCAAGCGTACGATCGCCTATTCCACCTGCTCGCAGCTCGGCTACATGTTCGCGGCGGTCGGGGTCGGCGCCTATCAGGCCTCGGTGTTCCACCTGACGACGCATGCCTTCTTCAAGGCGCTGCTGTTCCTGGGCGCCGGCTCGGTCATCCATGCCGTGCATGACGAACAGGACATGTTCCGCATGGGCGGCCTGTGGAAGAAGATTCCGCTGACCTACGGCGCGATGTGGGTGGGCAGCCTGGCGCTGGCGGGCATCTTCCCCTTCGCCGGATACTGGTCGAAGGATGCGATCCTGGAAGCGGCCTGGATGGCGCATAGCGGACTGGGCTTCTATGCCTGGAGCCTGGGCTGCATCACGGCATTCATCACCGCGCTGTATAGCTGGCGGCTGATCTTCCTGGTCTTCCACGGCACGCCGCGCGACGCGCACCTGCATGAAGGCGCGCATGAAAGCCCCGCCTGGATGACCATCCCGCTGGTGCTGCTGGGCTTGGGGGCGGTCCTCGCCGGCCTGCTGCTGGCGCCGTATTTCGTGGGCTCGGGCCAGGCGGCATTCTGGAACGGTGCGATCGTGAACGCGCCGGGCAACACCATCATCGCGACGCTGGAACAGACGCCGGAACTGATCGCCCTGGTGCCGACCTTCGCCGGGATCGCCGGCATCGTGGTGGCCTACCTGTGCTACATGGCCAACCCGGCGATACCGTCCGTCCTGGCGAACAGCCTGCGGCCGTTTTACCTGTTCCTGCTGAACAAATGGTATTTCGACGAACTGTATGACCACATCTTCGTCCGGCCGTACCGTGCCCTGGCGCGCCTGCTCTGGAAGGGCGCGGACGAAGGCGTGATCGAAGCCATCCCCCAGGGGCTGGCCCGCATGACGGCGGGGACCGCCACCCAGGCGGTGCGGACCCAGACCGGGTCGATCGCGGTCTATGCCTTCACGATGCTGATCGGCCTGGTGGTGCTCGTCTCCACCATGCTGGTCTTCCACTGATCTTTCCGGGAAACGGGTCTGAACCGATGAACTGGACACTTGCACTGCCGGAAATCGTCCTGGCGCTCTGTGGCCTCGCTATCCTCGTCTTCGGCGTGGTGCAGAAGAAGGAGCAGCCGTTCCTGTCCTGCTCCATGCTGACGATCGGCGCGTTCGTGCTGACCGGTTTCCTGGTCGTGATGTCGCCGGACGGGGTCGGATACAACCATATCTTCGTCAATGACGATTTCGCCCGCTTCATGAAGATCCTCAGCCTGGCGGGCGGGGCATTCGCCACCATGCTGACGGTCGGCTACGCGCGGAACATGAAGGTGGAACGGTTCGAATTTCCCGTCCTGCTGCTGTTCTCGACCCTGGGTGCGATGATGATGGCGTCGTCCGAGAACCTGATGACGCTGTTCATCGGCCTGGAACTGTCGTCGCTTGCCATCTACATCCTCTGCGCCTTCGCACGGGACGAGGTCAGGGGCGGCGAGGCCGGGCTGAAATATTTCGTCCTGGGCTCGCTGGCCTCCGGCCTGCTGCTCTACGGCTCGTCCCTGGTCTACGGCTATGCCGGCACGATGGAATATGGCGGCATCCAGATGGCGCTCAGCACCAGTTCCACCGCCGTGCCGATGGGCCTGATGTTCGGCATCGTGTTCATGCTGGCCGGGCTGACCTTCAAGCTGTCGGCGGTGCCGTTCCATATGTGGACACCGGACGTCTACCAGGGCGCGCCGACCTCGGTGACCGCGTACATGGCCGGCGCGCCGAAATTCGCGGCCTTCGCGCTGCTGCTGCGGGTCATGGCCGGTCCCTTCGGCCATGTCGCGCCGCAATGGCAGATCCTGGTCGAAGGCGTCTCGATGCTCTCGATGCTGTTCGGTTCGCTGGCGGCCATTCCCCAGACCGACATCAAGCGGCTGATGGCCTATTCCTCGATCGGCCATATGGGCTACGCCCTGATGGGCCTGTGCGCCGGCACGGCCGAGGGCATGCGCGGCACGCTGGTCTATCTGACCACGTACCTGCTGATGAATGTCGGCGCCTTCGCCGTCATCATCGCCATGCGCCGCAAGGGGCGTGAAGTGACCGGGATCGCCGACCTGGCCGGGCTGGGCAAGACCGATCCGGGCCTGGCCACCGCCATGGCGATCTTCATGTTCAGCATGGCGGGTGCGCCGCCGCTGGCCGGGTTTTTCGGCAAGATGATGGTGTTCTATGCCGCGATCAACGCCCACCTGTTCGGCCTGGCGGCCATCGGCGTCGTCAGCAGCGTGATCGGCGGCTACTACTATGTCCGCATCGTCAAGGTGATGTTCTTTGACGACGCCGCGGCCCCCCTCGATCGCCGGCCGCTGTCGCTGTCCTTCGTCTCGGTGGGCATGGGCATCGCCACCACCGGCTTCCTGCTGGTGCTGGGACCGGTATCCAGCGCGGCGCAGGCGGCGGCCCAGGCCCTGTTCAGGTGAACGGCGCGACGCCGGTCGCACCCGTACCGCCGCCGGGGCCGACACCCTGGCGGCTGGAGATTCATGACGAACTGGACTCGACGTCCGATACCTGCCTGGCCCGGGCCGGGCAGGGCGAACGCTCCGGCCTGGCCGTCATGGCCCGCCGCCAGACGCGCGGGCGTGGCAGCCGGGGGCGGGACTGGCAGGACCCGGGCGGGAACCTCGCGTTTTCGGTCTTGCTCCGGCCGGGCGGGAAAGGGGAATGGCCCGTCGGGCTGTGGCCCTTCATTGCCGGCCTGGCTTTCCACGGGGCGATTGCACCCTGGATTCCCCACCCCATATCTCTCCGGCTGAAATGGCCGAACGACCTGCTTCTGGAAGGGCGCAAGGCGGCTGGAATCCTGATCGAGGCCGGCACGGATTCGTCCGGGCGATGGCTGGTGATCGGGTTCGGCGCCAATCTGCGGGCGGCCCCCGCCATTACGGGACGGGACCTGGCCTGTGTCGCCGAATACGGAACGGCGCCCGAGCCGGAGATCGTGGCACGGGCGATCTGCGCCGGACTGGACCATTGGATGGCGGTTTGTGGCGGGCAGGGGGACGGCCTGGGGTTCGAAGCGGTGCGGCAGGCGTGGCTGGCGCACGCGCACCCCATGGGCACAAGGCTTGTGGTGCGCGCTGAAAGCGGGCAGGTAGAAGGTTCGTTCGCTGGTCTGGACGCGCAGGGCATGCTCCTGCTGCGTTGCGCCGACGGACTGAAACGGATTTCCACCGGCGAAATCCTGCTGCTGGACTAGGTGCCGGCGGGATCGACGGTGACAGGCGCGACGCCTGAATTTTTTTGGCCTGACGGCAGGCCGGGACGATCGTCGAGCGGAGGCGCACCCTTCGGCTCCGGTCGGTTCGGATGGGGCCAGGGCCGATACGGGATTGCCGCCCGATCCGGCGGTACGGAATTCTGGCGGACAGGGCTTTGTCCGCGATGGGTGCGGACCGGCAGGTCCAGACGACGCATGAGACTGATTTTAACGAGCGTATTCATAAGATGAGGCCATCAACCCCATCACGATCTGCTCTGGTATAAAAGGACTTGGTTATGAACGATTTGAGTGATGGTCTGGCCTTTCTGCCCTTGGGCGGAACGGGCGAGATCGGCATGAATCTCAACCTTTACAGGCTGGGCGGCACATGGCTGGCGGTGGATTGCGGAATCGGCTTCAGCGGCAACGACACGCCGGAAGCCGAGATCCTGATGCCCGATCCCGTCTTCATCGTCGACCGCAAGGCGGATCTCGCCGGACTGGTCATCACCCACGCGCATGAAGACCATCTGGGCGCTGTCGCCCATCTGTGGCCGCGCCTGGGTTGCCCGGTCTATGCCACGCCGTTCGCGGCCGCCGTGCTGCGCCGCAAGCTGAGCGAGGCCCATCTGCAGCAGCAGGTGAAGATCCACATCATTCCCCCGGGCGGCGAATTCATGGTCGGCCCGTTCGACCTGCGCTTCATCCCCGTCACCCATTCGGTGCCCGAGGCCCAGGCGCTGGTCCTGCGCACGCCGCAGGGCATCGTGGTGCATACCGGCGACTGGAAGTTCGATCCCACCCCGATGGTCGGGCCGCCGACCGACATCGCGGCGTTCGAGGCGCTGGGCGACGAGGGCGTGCTGGCCCTGGTCTGCGACAGCACCAACGTGATGACCCAGGGCCCTTCGGCGTCCGAGGCCGACGTGCGGCGCGGCATGACCGACCTGATCGGTTCGCTGCAGGGGCGGATTGCCGTGACCTGCTTCGCCAGCAACGTGGCGCGGGTGGAAACCATCGCCAAGGCGGCGCAGGCCGCCGGGCGTTCGGTGGTGATCGTCGGCCGGTCGCTGCGTAACCTGGACGTGGCGGCGCGGGAATGCGGCTACCTGGTCGATGTGCCGCCCTTCCTGTCGGAACAGGAAGCCAATTCGCTGCCGGATGACGAGGTAGTGCTGATCATCACCGGCAGCCAGGGCGAGCCGCGCTCGGCCCTGTCGCGCATCGCCAGCGACAGCCATCCCAACATCTCGCTGGGCCAGGGCGATACCGTCATCTACAGCAGCCGCATGATCCCGGGGAACGAACAGGCGGTCATGCAGGTGCAGGACAACCTGACCCGCCGCGGCGTACGCGTGCTGACCGACCGCGATCATCTGGTGCATGTGTCCGGCCACGCCACCGGCGGCGACGTGCGGCGCCTGTTCGACATGGTGCGGCCGCGCTTCGCGGTGCCGGTCCATGGCGAATGGCGCCACCTGACCGCCAATGCCGCCATCGCGCGGGAAAAGGGTGTGTCCCCCATCCTGCTGGAAGACGGCGACATCCTGAACCTGGCCCCCGGCGCGGTCGAGGTCGTGGACACCGCGCCGACCGGCCGCCTGGTGCTGGACGGCGGCCGCCTGCTGCCGATCAATGGCGGGGTGCTGGCCGCCCGTCGGCGCATGCTGTTCAACGGCATGGTCATCGGCAGCTTCGCGGTGGATGATGAGGGCTACCTGATCGGCGACCCCAAGGTCAGCGCGCCGGGCCTGCTGGACCCCGAGGACCCGGAAACCTCGCGCATGACCGAGGAATTCGGTGACGCCCTGGACGAAATCCCCGACGAACTGCGCCGCGACGACACCACCTTCCGCGAGGCCGCGAAGACCGCGCTCCGCCGCGCCCTGGGCCGCAAGCTGCAGAAGCGGCCGCTGGTCGACGTCCACCTCCTCCGCGTCTGAGTCGGTCCGTAAACGCGCTCTGGTGGCGATCCGACGCGCGTTTCCTGCGCTTCGCTGCTCACGGCCCACAAGGCCGCTCCGCTGCGATGCTCGGAAACACGCGACGGGCGTGCCGCTTTGCGGCACTCTCGCTCACCAGACCACGTTTCCGGACCGACTTTTGTGGGTATATCTGAAGGGATCGGGCCCTAAAGGATTACGGCAGGAAAGGCGGTCGCCCTTCCTGCCGTTCCCGGACGTTTTTTTCCCTAGACCCGGCGTATCGTCACGACCGGATCAGACGGGCGGGACTGTAGGAGGCTGCGGCGGGCCTGTCACCTGCCTCACGCAGTTGTTGAACGGGCCGGGTTTCACGCCTGGGTGTAGGGGTGGACGGATACCTGCCGGTGGGGCGTGGCGGCGGCCCGGATTCTGGCGTATTCGTCTTCTCCTGTTTCACGATCCGCCCGGCGTCCGCCGGTTTTTCCGAGGTTGATAACGGTATGCGTCTGTCCCGCGGCTTCCTGCCCACTCTCAAGGAGAATCCTGCCGAGGCGCAGGTCATCTCGCACCGGCTCATGCTGCGGGCCGGTCTGATCCGCCAGACGGCGGCGGGGATTTATGCGTGGCTGCCGGCCGGCTGGCGCGTGCTGCAGAACATCGCCCGGATCGTGCGCGAGGAACAGGACGCGATCGGCGCGCAGGAACTGCTGATGCCCACCGTCCAGTCGGCGGAACTGTGGAAGCGGTCGGGCCGCTATGACGCCTACGGCCCCGAAATGCTGCGCATCCAGGACCGGCACGAGCGCGAACTGCTGTACGGCCCGACCAACGAGGAAATGATCACCGACCTGTTCGGCCAGGTGGTCAAGTCGTACCGCGAACTGCCGCAGGTCCTGTACCATATCCAGTGGAAATTCCGTGACGAGGTCCGTCCGCGCTTCGGCGTGATGCGCGGCCGCGAGTTCCTGATGAAGGACGCCTACAGCTTCGACCTCGATTACGCGTCGGCCGTCGATTCGTACCGGCGGATGATGCTGGCCTACCTGCGCACCTTCCAGCGCCTGGGTGTCCGGGCCATCCCGATGGTGGCCGATACCGGCCCGATCGGTGGCGAACTGAGCCACGAATTCCTGATCCTGGCGCCCACGGGCGAAAGCGGCGTGTTCTTCGACGGCGCGTTCGAGGAACAGGACTGGCTGTCCGACCCGGTGGATATCGACGACCGCGAATCGCTGGATGCGTTCTTCACCCGCATGACCTCGTTCTATGCCGCGACCGACGAAAAGCATGACGAGGCCGCCTGGGCCGACGTCCCCGCCGAGCGCCGGCGCGAGGGCAGGGGCATCGAAGTCGGGCACATCTTCCATTTCGGCCGCAAATACACCGAATCGATGGATATCACCGTCAGCGGTCCGGACGGCGCGCCGCTCTATCCGGAAATGGGCTCGTACGGCATCGGCGTGTCGCGCCTAGTCGCCGCGATCATCGAGGCCAGCCATGACGATAACGGCATCATCTGGCCGGACAGCGTGGCCCCCTTCCGCGCCGCGATCCTGAACCTGAAGACGGGGGATGCGGCCTGCGACGCGATCTGCGAACAGGTGTACGCCGCCGCCCCCGAATCCTTCCTGTATGACGACCGGGGCGAGCGCGCGGGCGTGAAGTTCGCCGATGCCGACCTGATGGGCCATCCGTGGCAGGTCATCGTGGGCCCCAGGGGCGCCAAGGAGGGCAAGGTGGAACTGAAGCGCCGCGCCGACGGCGCGCGGTTCGAACTGTCGGTGGATGACGCCCTGGCCCGAATCCTCGGGGGCTGATCGATGTTCGGTCCGTTCGAACGGGCGGTTGCCGGCCGGTACCTGCGTGCCCGCAAGGGTGAGCGGTTCGTGTCCGTCATCGCCATTTTCTCGCTGGTCGGCATCGCGCTGGGTGTGGCCACGCTGATCATCGTCATGTCGGTGATGAACGGGTTCAAGGCCGACCTGATGGGGCGGATTCTCGGCCTGAACGGCGATCTCAGCCTGTTCGGCGTGACCCGCACCATCCAGAACTACGACGACCTGGCGGCGACCGTGCGGCAGGTGCCTGGCGTCGTCACCGCCACACCGCTGATCGAAGGGCAGGTACTGCTCAATTCCGGCAGCTACAACGCGGGCGGGATGGTACGGGGCATGACCCGCGCCGGGCTGCACGACCTGCATGAAATCAGCGATTCCCTCATCGCCGGGTCGCTGGACGATTTCGCGGGCAATGATGCGATCATCGTCGGCGTGACCCTGGCGGAACGGGCCGGGCTTTCCGTGGGGTCGAAGCTGACGCTGATCTCGCCCAACGGTGCGGCGACGCCCTTCGGCACCATGCCGCGCATCCGCGCCTATCGCGTGGTCGCGATCTTCGATGCCGGAATGCACGACTATAATTCCAGCTACGTCTTCCTGCCGCTGCCGGCGGCGCAGATCTATTTCGAAATGCCCGCCCAGGTGACGCAGGTCCAGGTGACGACCCGGGATGCGACGAACGTCCAGCCGGTGCGCATGGCGATCGAGCAGGCCGTCGCCGACCCGCGCATCCGCGTGCTGGACTGGACACAGAGCAACAACGCCTTCTTCGGCGCGGTCACGGTGGAACAGAACGTGATGTTCCTGATCCTGACCCTGATCGTGCTGGTGGCGGCCTTCAACGTGATTTCGTCCCTGATCATGATGGTCAAGGACAAGACCGGCGACATCGCGGTGCTGCGCACCATCGGCGCCAGCCGGGGGGCGATCATGCGCATCTTCCTGATGTGCGGGGCCTCGGTCGGCGTGACGGGCACGGTGGTCGGCACCGTGCTGGGCATCGTGTTCTGCCTGAATATCGAACGCATCCGGCAGGGGCTGCAATCGCTGACCGGGACCAACCTGTTCAACCCGGAAATCTATTACCTGGAACATCTGCCGGCCAAGCTGGTCTGGTCCCAGGTGTCCGAGGTCATCGTCATGGCGCTGGTCCTGTCGCTGCTGGCCACGCTCTACCCGTCCTGGCGTGCCGCCCGGACCGATCCCGTCGAGGCCCTGCGCCATGAGTGAGACCGTGAATGAGGCTGGCCGGGACCCGCTGGTGCTGTCCGACGTCTGGCGCACGTTCCACAGCGGGGACGAGCGGCTGGACGTGCTGCAGGGCGCGGACCTGACCCTGCGCGCGGGCGAGATCGTGGCCCTGGTCGCGCCGTCGGGCACCGGCAAATCGACCCTGCTGCATCTGGCCGGATTGCTGGAATCCCCTGATCGCGGGCAGGTCCTGGTCGGCGGCCAGGATGCGGGGCGCCTGGACGATTCCGGGCGCACGGCCATCCGCCGCCGCCGCATCGGCTTCGTCTACCAGTTCCATCACCTGCTGGCGGAATTCACGGCGCGGGAAAACGTGGTGCTGCCGCAACTGATCGCGGGTGTGGCCAGGGCCGACGCCCGTGCCCGGGCGGACGCGCTGCTGGGCTCGTTCGGGCTGGCGCACCGGCTGGACCATCTGCCCGGTCGCCTGTCGGGGGGCGAAAAGCAGCGCGTGGCCATCGCCCGCGCGCTGGCCAACCGGCCGGGCATCCTGCTGGCGGACGAACCGACCGGCAACCTGGACGTCCACACCTCGGACGCGGTGTTCGACGAATTGCTGCGCATGGTCCGGGGCGAGGGCGTGGCCGCCCTGATCGCGACCCATAACGAGGCCCTGGCCGCCCGCATGGACCGCGTCGTGACCCTGCGCGACGGACGGTTGGTGGACGTGGCCCCCGTGGCGTAGGATCGCGCCATGCCCCACGCCGATTTCGTCCATCTTCGCGTTCATTCCGCCTATTCGCTCAGCCAGGGGGCGATCCGCATCCCCGAGATCGCGTCCCTGGCGCAGGACATGCGCATGCCGGCGGTGGCGATCACCGATACCGGCAACCTGTTCGGGGCGCTGGAATTCTCGCAATATTGCTCGGGCAAGGGGGTGCAGCCGATCATCGGCTGTCAGGTCGGCCTGCCGCCGCGCAACGACAAGCCCGGCGCGCCGGCCGAGCCCGTCGTCCTGCTGGCGCAGGACGAAACCGGGCTGATGAACCTGCAATACCTGTCTTCGCAGGGGTTCCTGACGGGCGACACCGCCGAGCCGACGGTGACGCTGGACGTGCTGTGCGAGCGGGCGGAGGGACTGATCCTGCTGACCGGCGGCACGCGCGGCCCGCTGTTCCGCATGCTGGCCGACGGGCAGCAGGACGAGGTCGCGCAGTGGCTGGAACGGCTGCACGCCGCCTTCGGAGACCGGCTGGCGGTCGAACTGCACCGGCACGGGCTGCCGGTCGAAAAGGCGGTCGAACCCGGCATGATCGCGCTGGCCGACCGGATGGGCCTGCCGCTGGTCGCGACCAACGAATGCTTCTTCCCCCGGCCGGAGATGTACGAGGCGCATGACGCGCTGCTGTGCATCGCCCAGGGCCGCACGATGGCCGAGCGCGACCGCTGGCGGGTCACGCCGGAACATTGGTTCAAGCCCCCCGCGATGATGCGCGACCTGTTCGCGGACCTGCCGGAAGCCTGCGACAACACGCTGGCCATCGCCCGGCGCTGCGCGGTGCGGGTGGAAACCCGCAAGCCCCTGCTGCCGGTCTGCCCCAAGGTGCAGCCGGGCGCGACCGAGGAGCAGACCCTGCGCGCCATGGCCGAGGACGGGCTGGCCCGCCGGCTGGCGCGCATGGACATGGATGACGCGACCCGTCAGGTCTATCGCGACCGGCTGACGTTCGAGCTGGATATCATCGCGAAGATGGGCTTCCCCGGCTATTTCATGATCGTCGCGGACTTCATCCAGTGGGCGAAGGCGCATGACATTCCGGTGGGGCCGGGGCGCGGATCGGGGGCGGGGTCGCTGGCGGCCTGGGCGCTGACGATCACCGATATCGACCCGATTCCCTTCAACCTGCTGTTCGAACGGTTCCTGAACCCCGAACGCGTGTCGATGCCCGACTTCGACATCGATTTCTGCCAGGACCGGCGGGACGAGGTCATCCGCTACGTCCGCGGCGAATACGGTCCCGACCGCGTGGCGCAGATCATCACCTTCGGCAAGCTGCAGGCCCGGGCGGCGGTACGCGACGTGGGCCGCGTGCTGGGCCTGCCGTTCGGCATGGTCAACAAGGTCGCGGAACTGATCCCCAACAATCCGGCCAAGCCCGTGACCCTGAAACAGGCGATCGACGGCGAGCCCCGCCTGCAGGAGATGCGCGATACCGACGAGGCGATCCGCCGCCTGATGGAAATCGCGCTCCAGCTCGAAGGGCTGTACCGCCACGCCAGCACCCATGCGGCCGGCGTCGTGATCGGCGACCGGCAACTGGTCGAACTGGTGCCGCTCTACCGCGATCCCAAGAGCGACATGCTGGTCACCCAGTACAACATGAAGTTCGTCGAGCAGGCGGGGCTGGTGAAGTTCGACTTCCTGGGCCTGACCACCCTGACCATCCTGCAGCGCGCCTGCCAGTTCCTGAAGGGGCTGGACGTGACGGTCGATCTGACCACGCTGCCGCTGGACGACGCCCCGACGTACGAGATGCTGGCGCGCGGCGACACGGGCGGCGTGTTCCAGTTCGAAGGCGCGGGCATGCGCGACGTGCTGAAGCAGATGCGCCCGACGCGGCTGGAGGACCTGATCGCCGCCGTGGCGCTCTACCGTCCCGGCCCCATGGCCAACATCCCCGATTACTGCCGCCGCAAGCACGGCGAGGCGTGGGAGCCCCCGCACGAGGAGATCCGCTCGATCCTGGAAGAGACCTACGGCATCATGGTCTACCAGGAACAGGTGATGCAGATCGCCCAGAAGATGGCGGGCTACAGCCTGGGCGGTGCCGACCTGCTGCGCCGCGCGATGGGCAAGAAGATCCGCGCCGAGATGGACAAGCAGCGCGAGATCTTCACCGAGGGCGCGGTCGGTCGCGGCATCGACCCCGAGAAGGCGGCCGAGGTCTTCGACCTGATGGCCAAGTTCGCGGATTACGGCTTCAACAAATCCCACGCCGCCGCCTATGCGCTGGTGTCGTACCAGACGGCGTGGATGAAGGCGAACCATCCGGTGCCGTTCCTGGCCGCCTGCATGTCTCTGGCGCGGGAAAAGACCGACAAGCTGGCGGCCCTGCGGCAGGAGGCCGAGCGGCTGGGCATTCCCGTCCTGCCGCCCGACATCAACGCATCGGGGCCGGATTTCACCGTCGAGCGCCTGGCCGACGGCCGCCTGGGCATCCGCTACGCGCTGGCGGCGGTCAAGAAGGTCGGATTCGCGGCGATGGAGGCCCTGGTGGCGTCGCGCGGCGACCGTCCGTTCGCCGACCTGTCGGACCTGGCGGCGCGTGTGGACCCGCGCCAGTTGAACAAGATGCAGATCGAAAACCTGGCCAAGGCCGGGGCCTTCGACACGGTGGTGCCCAACCGCGCCCTGGTCGCGGCGGCGGCGGAGACGGTCCTGCGCCGCGCCAATACCCAGGCGCAGGAGGCCGCGAGCGGCCAGATCGGCCTGTTCGGCGGCGGAGGGCCCACGCCGGCGCCGGAACCGCTGCGCCTGCCGGACGTGACCGACTGGCCGGAATTCGAACGGCTGGGGATGGAGGCCGAGGCCATCGGCTTCCACCTGACGGCGCATCCGCTCGATTCATACGGCCTGCTGCTGCGCCGCCTGGGGGCCGTGCGCGCCACGGCGCTGGAGGCCGCCGCCCAGGCCGGGCTGACGCGGGTCAAGATCGCCGGCTGCGTGGTCGACCGCAAGGAACGCCCGACCCGCACCGGCAGCAAGATGGCCTGGGTGCGCCTGTCCGATTCCAGCGGCGGGTGCGAGGTCACGCTGTTTTCCGAGGTCCTGTCGCGCACCCGCGACATCCTGACCGCCGGCACCGCCGTGCTGGTGACGGCCGATCTGCGCCTGGACGGCGAGGCCCTGCGCATCACCGGCAGCGACGTGGTGGCGCTGGAACAGGCGGCGGCCGACGCGGCGGCGGAACTGCGCATCTGGTTCGACCGCGAGGACGCGATCACCCCGATCCACGCCATCCTGTCCGAGGAGAAGGGGGGGCGCGGCAAGGTCATCCTGCTGCCGTCGGTGGCCGAAACCCGCGATGTCGAGGTGCGGCTGGGCGGCGCCTATCGCGTCACGCCGCGCATGGCCCAGATGATCAAGGCCGTCGCCGGCGTGGCCCGGGTCGAACAGGGATAGGGGCAGTTTCCCGCCGCGCCGCGCTTGCATTGCACGGCAAAAAAGGTCATATCGACGCCCGTCGGCCCCTCGGCCGGCAATTCGCACGCGAAGCAGTGCCTCTGGTGTCCTGCGGGATTTCCCCCGGGACCGGCGCTTCGCGGAGGACCAACCAGAAGATCAAGGATTTGGCCGATCATGGCTATGCCCGATTTCACGATGCGCCAGCTGCTGGAAGCCGGCGTTCATTTCGGACACCACACCCGCCGCTGGAACCCGCGCATGGCGCCGTTCCTGTTCGGCGTGCGCAACCAGGTTCACATCATCGATCTGCAGCAGACGGTGCCGATGCTGGACCGCGCGCTGAAGGCGATCCGTGACACCGTCGCCGGCGGTGGCCGCGTCCTGTTCGTCGGCACCAAGCGCGCCGCCGCCGACCAGATCGCCGAGGCCGCGAAGCGGTCCGGCCAGTATTACGTCAACCACCGCTGGCTGGGCGGCATGCTGACGAACTGGAAGACCATCACCGGTTCGATCAAGCGCCTGCGCCAGATCGACGACATGCTGACCGGGGACACGCACGGCCTGACGAAGAAGGAAATCCTGGACATCACCCGCAACCGCGAGAAGCTGGAGCGGTCGCTGGGTGGTATCAAGGAGATGGGCGGCCTGCCGGACATCCTGTTCGTGATCGACACGAACAAGGAGAAGCTGGCCGTCGAGGAAGCCAACAAGCTGGGCATCCCGGTCGTCGCGATCCTGGACAGCAATTCCGATCCGCGCGGCGTGACCTTCCCGATCCCGGGCAATGACGACGCCATCCGCGCCATCGCCCTGTATTGCGAACTGGTGTCGGGCGCGGTGCTGGACGGCATCTCGGCCGAGCTGGGCGCGTCGGGCCAGGATTTCGGCGCCGCCGAGGAACTGCCGGTCGACACGGCGGCCGAAGCCGCCGCGGCCGAGGCTGCCCCCGCGGCCTGAGTGTCGCGGACTGGAGTTTGACGGGTCCCACCCCGCGCCGCCCGGGCGGCGCGGGGTGGGATCTTCACGATGACAGATGCAAGGGCGCGCCCTGCCGTCACGGCAGGGCGCGCGCCTGCCTTGAGGAGTGACGCATATGGCGGAGATTACCGCAGCCCTGGTGAAGGAACTTCGCGAGAAGACCGGTGCCGGCATGATGGACTGCAAGAAGGCCCTGAACGAGGCCGGCGGCGAGATCGAGGGCGCGATCGACTGGCTGCGCACCAAGGGCCTGGCGGCGGCCGCGAAGAAGTCGGGCCGCGTGACGGCCGAGGGCCTGGTGGCCGTGGCCTCGGCCCCCCGCGCTGCCGCGATGGTCGAAGTGAACGCCGAAACCGACTTCGTCGCGCGCAACGAGAGCTTCCAGGCGTTCGTCGAGGCCGTGGCCCGCGCTGCGCTGACCGCCGGCGAGGACCTGGAGAAGATCAAGGCCGTGGTGCTGGACAGCGGCCGCACCGTCGCTGACGAGCTGACCCACCTGATCGCGACGATCGGCGAGAACATGTCGATCCGCCGCGCCCGCGTGCTGAGCGTGCCGTCGGGCGTCGTCGCCAGCTACATCCATTCCGCCGTCCGTCCGGGCCTGGGCAAGATCGGCGTCCTGGCCGCCATCGAAGCCCCGTCCGAGAGCGAGGCGCTGGAACTGCTGGGCCGCCAGGTCGGCATGCATGTCGCCGCCACCCGCCCGGCCGCGCTGGACATCGACAGCGTCGATCCCGCGTCGCTGGAGCGCGAGCGTGCGGTGCTGGTCGAGCAGGCCCGTGCCTCCGGCAAGCCCGAAGCGATCATCGAGAAGATGGTCGAAGGCCGCATCCGCAAGTTCTACGAGGAAGTGGTCCTGCTGGAGCAGGTCTGGGTGCATGACGGCGAAAGCACCGTCCGCAAGGTCGTCCAGAAGGCCGGCGCCAAGCTGAGCGGCTTCGATCGCTTCCAGCTCGGTGAAGGCATCGAGAAGGAAGAGAACGACTTCGCGGCCGAGGTCGCCAAGGCGGCCGGCGTCTGACCGGCACGCGACCCTCTGATCGCAGCCTGAACGGGGCGGGGCCTTCCTGATGGAATGGGAGGCACCCGCCCTTGTGCTGTCTGCGTCCCCCTATGGCGAAAGCAGCGCCATCGTCCATCTGCTGACCGAGGATCTCGGCCTGGTCCACGGCCTGGCCCGTGGGGGCACCGCCCGCGCCAACCGCGCGCTGTGGCAGCCCGGTAACCTGATCCGCGCCTCCTGGCGGGGGCGCCTGCCGGACCAGTTGGGCAATCTGTCCGGCGAACTGGTCCATGGGTCCGCCGCGCGGCTGATGTCCGCGCCGCTGGCCCTGGCGATGCTGGCCTCGGCCTGCGCGGTGGCCGACGGCACCCTGCCCGAGCGCGAACCCCATCCCCGTATCTTCCACCTGCTGACCCGCTTCTTCAGCCTGCTCAGCCTCGACCCCGACATGGCCGGGTGGGGCGGCATGGCGGCCCTGCTGCGGTGGGAGGCCTGCCTGCTCGGCGACCTGGGCTATGGCATGGACCTGTCGGCATGCGCGGTGACGGGGGGCAGCGCGGAACTGGCCTGGGTCTCGCCCCGGACCGGGCGCGCGGTCAGCGACGCGGCGGCGGGGGAATGGCGGCCGCGCCTGCTGCGCCTGCCGCCGCTGTTCCTGAACGAATCCGATCCCGGCACCGTCCAGGACTGGCGGGACGGGCTGCGCCTGACCGGGCATTTCCTGGCCCGTGACGCCTTCGGCCAGCGCCATCGCCCGCTGCCGCCCGCGCGGTTGCGGCTGGTGGATATGATCGATGCCCTTCAGCCCGGCGCCCTCCACCCCGACGATTGAGGCACGCACGCGATGGACAAATCGCGGATTTTCTCTATCTGTTCCCGGGACAGGAGGAGTGCGCATGTCAGTGGATACCAGCGGCCATATCGAGGAAACCCGTCTCGCGGACGCGTTGAGCGAGCGGTACCTGGCCTATGCGATGTCCACCATCATGTCGCGTTCGCTGCCCGACGTGCGCGACGGGCTGAAGCCGGTGCATCGCCGGATGATCTATGCGATGCGGCAATTGCGCCTGGACCCGACATCGGGGTTCAAGAAATGCGCCCGCGTCGTCGGCGACGTCATCGGTAAATACCACCCCCACGGCGATGCTTCGGTCTACGAGGCGCTGGTGCGCCTGGCGCAGGATTTCGCCGTCCGCTACCCACTGGTCGAGGGGCAGGGCAATTTCGGCTCGATCGACGGCGATAACGCGGCGGCGATGCGTTATACCGAAGCCCGGATGACCGAGGTCGCGCGCGCCCTTCTGGAAGGGATCGACGACGATTCGGTCGATTTCCGCCCGACCTATGACGGCGAGGAGCAGGAACCCGTTGTCCTGCCGGCGGCCTTTCCGAACCTGCTGGCCAACGGCGCGGCCGGCATCGCGGTCGGCATGGCCACCAGCATTCCCCCCCATAATGTCGGCGAGATCTGTTCGGCCGCGATCAGGCTGATCCGGTCGCCTGATGCGACGGTGGCGGACCTGATGGAGGACATGCCCGGTCCGGACTTCCCGACCGGCGGCCTGATCGTCGAGGACCGCGCGACCCTGTTGCAGGCCTACGAGACCGGGCGCGGCAGCATGCGCATCCGCGCCCGCTGGTCGGTCGAGCAGGGCCGATTCGGCACCTGGCAGGTCGTGGTGACGGAAATTCCGTACCAGGTGCAGAAATCCCGCCTGATCGAGCAGATCGCCGACCTGATGGAACAGAAGAAGCTGCCGCTTCTGGGCGATATCCGCGACGAAAGCACGACCGACATCCGCCTGGTGCTGGAGCCCAAGTCGCGCGGTGTGGAACCCGAAGTGCTGATGGAAACGCTGTTTCGCGCCACCGCGCTGGAAAGCCGCTTCGCCCTGAACATGAACGTGCTGGGCGCCGACCGCGTGCCCGGCGTACGCAGCCTGCGCGAGGTCCTGCTCGCGTGGCTGGACCATCGGCATGATGTGCTGCAACGCCGCAGCCGCCACCGGCTGCAGGCGGTGGACCGCAGGTTGGAAATCCTGGACGGGTTCCTGGCCGTCTATCTGAACCTGGATGAAGTCATTCGCATCATCCGCGAAGAAGACGACGCCAAGGCCGGGCTGATGGCCACGTTCTCGCTGACCGAATTGCAGGCCGAGTCGATCCTGAACATGCGCCTGCGCAGCCTGCGCCGGCTCGAGGAACTGGAAATCCGCAAGGAACACGCGGCGCTGACGGCCGAACGCGGCGACCTGACGGCCCTGCTGGACAGCGAGCCCCTGCGCTGGAAGAAGATCACCGAGGAAGTGAAGGCCATCCGCAAGGCATTCGGCGCCGGCGCGCTGGGCACGCGGCGCAGCGAACTGGCCGCCCCGCCGCGCGCGATCGAACTGTCGGCCATCGAGGCGGTGGAGCGTGAGCCGCTGACCCTGATCCTGTCCGCCAAGGGCTGGGTCAAGACGCTGAAGGGCCACGGCATCGACCCGACGACGCAGAAATTCAAGGAAGGCGACGGGTTCCGCCTGGCGGTGGAATGCCAGTCCACCGACCGGCTGTGCGTCTTCGCCACCGACGGCCGTGCCTTCACCCTGCGCGCCGCCGACCTGCCGCGCGGGCGCGGCGACGGCCAGCCGATCCGCCTGCTGATCGAACTGTCGAATGACGAGGATCTGGTGGCGGTCTTCCCGGTGCGCGAGGGCACGCGCCACCTGCTGGCTTCCAGCGCCGGGCGGGGCCTGGTGATCCGCGACGAGGACCTGGTGGCCGAAAAGCGTACCGGCAAGCAGGTGCTGAACCTGAAGGATGCCGAAAGTGCGCGGATCTGCCTGCCGGTCGAGGGCGACCACGTCGTGGTGCTGGGGCAGAACCGGCGCATGCTGGTCTTCCCGGTAGCGCAACTGCCGGAAATGGCGCGCGGCCTGGGCGTGGCCTTGCAGAAATACAAGGAAGGCGGCCTGATGGACGCCTGCCTCCTGTCCTCGACGGACGGCGCGGCGTGGCCCGATCCGGCGCGAATCCGTCCCTTTGCCGATTTCCGTGACTATCTGGGCAAGCGCGCCGATGTCGGCCGACCCGCCCCGGCCTGGGCGACCCGCAAGCCCAAGCCGAAGACCCCGGCCGGCGGGTAGGCCGGTCTACTCGGTCAGGCTGGCCGGGAAGCGGGCGGGCCCGCGATCGCCTTCCTCGGGCAGGCGGTCGCGGTCCAGCGGCGTCCAGGCGCCGTGGAACAGGATTTCCGCCGGCTGGAAGCGGGCCTTGTACGCCATCTTGGCGCTGTCGCGAATCCAGTAGCCCAGATAGAGATAGGGCAGCCCCAGCCGCCGCGTGTGCGCGATCAGGTGCATGATCGCGTAGGACCCCAGCGAGCGGGCGTCCATCGTGGGGTCGAAGAAGCTGTAGACCGCCGACAGCCCGTCATCCAGCCGGTCGATCAGGCTGACGCAGACCAGCCGGTCCTCGGGCGTGCGGAACTCGATCATCATCGTGTCGATCGGGGTGTCCTCGATCATCGCCCGGTAATCGTAGAAATTCATCGCCGCCATGTCGCCCTCGGCATGGCGGGCGAACTGGTAGCGCTGGAACAGGGTGAATTGCTCGGTCGTGGCGTGGGCCGGAACCTCGAACCCCTCGATCGTCGCATTGCGGCGCAGGGTCCTGCGCTGCGTGCGGTCGGGCGCGAAGGAGGCCACCGGCACCCGGATGGGCACGCACGCGCTGCAGGACGGGCAGACCGGGGCATAGGCGATGGTGTGGCTGCGCCGGAAACCGGCGCGTGACAGGCGGTTATGCAGCCGTTCGGCGTCCGGCCCGCCAATGTCGGTCACCACCTTGCGTTCCATCCGGCCTGCGACATAGGGACACGGCATGGGGGCGGTCGTGTAGAAAAGTTGCGGACGACGCGGCGATGTATAGGTCATACGCCTCCTCGACGGGATTCAGCGCCCCCACGGCCGATGTCAGGGGCCAACGGCGACGGGTCCGCATGTCTCCTGGCGCCACGCGGTACCGCTCCGAAACGGATGGTAACGGTACAGGGCCCGGTTTGCATCACAATCCGCCGCGTGAGCGAGGATTTGTGACGTCTGGATGAAAGAGGCTGTTCCCCCGGCCGGGTCGGGTCAGCCGCCCCGCAGCCGGCGTGCGGCGTCCACCGCGAAATAGGTCAGCACCCCGCTGGCGCCGGCGCGGCGGAAGGCCATCAGGCTTTCCAGCATGGTGCGGTCGCGGTCCAGCCAGCCATGGTCCATGGCTGCGGTCAGCATCGCGTATTCGCCCGATACCTGGTACGCGAAGGTCGGCACCGCGAAGCGGTCATGGACCCGGCGGATGATGTCCAGATACGGCATCCCGGGCTTGACCATGACCATGTCCGCCCCCTCGGCCAGGTCCTGCTCCACCTCGCGCAGGGCCTCGTCGCTGTTGGCCGGGTCCATCTGGTAGGTCTTCTTGTCGCCCTTCAGCAGCCCGCCCGATCCCAGCGCGTCGCGGAACGGGCCATAGAACGCGCTGGCATATTTGGCGGCATAGGACATGATCCGCGTGCCGGTCAGGCCCTGCGCGTCCAGGTCGCGGCGGATGACGCCGATGCGGCCGTCCATCATGTCGGACGGCGCGATGATGTCGATGCCGGCCGCCGCCTGGTTGACCGCCTGCCGCGACAGGACGGCGACGGATTCGTCGTTGACGACATATCCGTCGCGGATCAGTCCGTCATGCCCATGGTCGGTATAGGGGTCCAGCGCCACGTCCCCGATCAGGCCCATGTCGGGGAATTCACGCTTCAGCACGCGCGCCGCCCGGCACATCAGGTTGTCGGGGTTCATCGCCTCGGTCCCCTCCGCGTCGCGCAGGGAGGTGGGGGTGATCGGGAACAGCGCCAGGGCCGGAATGCCCAGCGCCGCCGCCGGTTCGACATGGGCCGCCAGCCGGTCCAGCGTCACCCGGCGCACGCCGGGCATCGAGGCGACCTCGGTCTGCGTGTCGGTGCCTTCCATGACGAAGATCGGCCAGATCAGGTTGTCGACCGTCAGCGTCGTTTCCGCGACCAGGCGTCGGGTGAAATCGTCCTGGCGGTTGCGGCGCGGACGGGTGGCGGGAAAGCGGCCGAGCGTCATGAAAGCGAACTCCGAAATTGGCGGGGGCCCAGATGGGCGGGGCCAGGTGGGGCAGTATGGACCGCGTCCACCTGTCCCGCCAGCTTCGGGCAGCGGGGCGCCTATGCGCCCCGGGCCAGATGGCTGCTGCGCCGGCTGTAACCGAAATAGATCGCCATGCCGACGATCAGCCAGACCACCAGCCGGACCCAGGTCAGCCGGTCCAGCGACAGCATGACCGCCAGGCAGCAGACGATGCCCAGCACCGGAATCACCGGGCCGCCGGGCACGCGAAAGCGGCGTTCCATGTCCGGCGCGCTGCGGCGCAGGAACATCACCCCGATACAGACGATGACGAAGGCCAGCAGGGTGCCGATCGACGTCATGTGCGCAAGCTGGTCGATCGGCAGGAAGGCGGCCAGCCCGCCGGTGATGACCATGAACAGCAGGTTGGAATACCACGGCGTGCGCCACCGCGGATGGATGGACGAAAACAGCCCCGGCAGCAGCCCGTCACGCGCCATGGCGTAGAAGACGCGGCTCTGGCCCAGCAGCAGGACCAGCAGTACCGAGGTGAAGCCGCAGATGATGCCGAACTTCACGGCCAGCTTCAGCCAGCCGAATGGCGTCTGGTCGATGGCCGTGGCCACCGGCGCCGCATCGCCCAGCATGTCCTTGTAATTCACCAGCCCCGTCAGCACGAGCGAGAACGCCACATAGGCCACGGTGCAGATCAGCAGGCTGCCCAGGATGCCGATGGGCATGTCCCGGGCGGGATTGCGGGCTTCCTGCGCCGCGGTGGACACGGCGTCGAAGCCCACATAGGCGAAGAAGATGGTGCCCGCCGCGCGCATGATGCCCGACAGGCCGAAATGGCCGAACGTGCCGGTATTGGCGGGGATGAAGGGCACGTAGTTCGCGGTCTTGATATAGGGCAGGCCGAACGCGATCACCGCGACGATGATCGCCAGCTTCACCACCACGATGGCGCTGTTGACCCGTGCCGATTCCGACACCCCGCGAATCAGCAGCAGCGACACGACGCAGATGATGAAGGCGGCGGGCAGGTTCATGATTCCCGCGACATGGCTGCCGTCGGGCAATACCACCGCTTCGAACGGCGAGGCCACCAGCCGGGGCGACAGGGAAATTCCCCATCCCCCCAGCAGCGACGTGACATAGCGCGACCAGCTTACCGACACCGCGGCGGCACCGACGGCGTATTCCAGCACCAGGTCCCACCCGATGATCCAGGCCACGACCTCGCCCAGCGCCATGTAGGCATAGGTATAGGCGCTGCCGGCGATGGGGATCATGCTGGCCAGTTCGCTGTAGCACAGGCCCGCGAAGCCGCAGGCGATGGCCGCGACGATATAGGACAGCACGACGGCGGGGCCGGCGTTTTCCGACGCGGCGATGCCGGTCAGCGAAAACAGCCCGGCGCCGATCGTGCAACCGATTCCCAGCGCGATCAGGCTGCCCGGCCCCAGGACCCGCCGCAGCCCCTGCGCGTCGGCGGGGATTTCGATTCGTTTGCGGCGAAGCAGGCTGGAAGTCGGCGGGTTAGCGGGCGGCTGCGCCATGCAATGCGTCTCCTGAAAAAGCGGCCCCCCGAAGCGGGGGTGGTGAAAAGCGGGTCGATGAAACGCGGAACGGCGGCCAACGGGCATCGTTGTGTGGCCTCGCCGACGTGGAGACGCTAGAATGCGCGAAATCACATTGACGCATGTGCAAGGGCCATTGGAACTCTTCCGGTGACTGGCTGCGGCGTTGAAGGAACTGGAGAATATAACGATGCCGGACCAGATGAGCCAGAGCGGGTTGCACGCCTATTTCCGCTCCCCGCTTGCCGAACGCGATCCCCTGGTCGCGGAGATCATCGCGGGTGAACTGGAGCGCCAGCGCGACGGAATCGAACTGATCGCCAGCGAGAACATGGTGTCCGAGGCGGTGCTGCAGGCGCAGGGCAGCGTGCTGACGAACAAATACGCCGAGGGTTATCCCGGCCGCCGCTATTACGGCGGCTGCGCCGAGGTGGACAAGGTCGAGAGCCTGGCCATCGAGCGGGTGAAGACGCTGTTCGGCGCGGGCTTCGCGAACGTGCAGCCCCATTCCGGCGCCAACGCGAACCAGGCGGCGTTCATGGCGCTGGTCAGCCCGGGCGATACCATCCTGGGCATGAGCCTGGCGGCGGGCGGCCACCTGACGCACGGGGCGGCGCCGAACTATTCCGGCAAATGGTTCCGCGCGGTGCAGTACGGCGTGCGGCGCGAGGACGGGCTGCTGGATTACGAGGAGATGGAGCGCCTGGCCCGGGCCGAGAAGCCGAAGCTGATCGTGGCGGGGGGCTCGGCCTATCCGCGCGCGATCGATTTCGCCCGCTTCCGCGCCATCGCGGACGAAGTCGGGGCCTACCTGATGGTCGACATGGCCCATTATGCCGGACTGGTCGCGGCGGGCCTGTATCCCTCGCCGATGGCGCATGCGCATGTGGTGACCAGCACGACGCACAAGACCCTGCGCGGCCCGCGCGGCGGCCTGATCCTGACGAATGACGCGGACCTGGCGAAGAAGATCAACTCGGCGGTCTTCCCCGGGCTGCAGGGCGGCCCGCTGATGCACGTGATCGCGGCCAAGGCCGTGGCGTTCGGCGAGGCGCTGCAGCCGGAATTCCGCGCCTATCAGGAAGCGGTGGCGGCGAATGCCCGCGTGCTGGCGGAAACGCTGCTGTCGCGCGGGTTCGACATCGTGACGGGGGGCACGGACAGCCACCTGCTGCTGGTGGACCTGCGCCCCAAGAAGGTCACGGGCCGCGCCGCCGAACGCAGCCTGGAACGCGCCGGGATCACCGCGAACAAGAACGCGGTGCCGTTCGACCCGGAAAAGCCGGCGATCACGTCGGGGATTCGCCTGGGCAGCCCCGCCGCCACGGCGCGCGGCTTCGGCACCGACGAATTCCGCGCGGTGGGCGAGATGATCGACGAGGTCCTGACCGCCATGGCCGGCAAGGGCGAGGACGGATGCCCCGCCACCGAACAGGCGGTGCACGACAAGGTCCGCGCCCTGTGCGCGCGCTTCCCGATCTATCGCTAGGATAAATAGAACACGAGATCAGGTGGTACACCTGATCTCGTGTTGGTCATAACGGTCGGAGGAGATTTTCACTATTAGACCGGGATAGGGCGGCAATATAAAACGGTTTCTTCTGAATGAATCGTATAGTGTCCCAAATGCAAACTATAAAAATCAAAGTTTGTTTTTATATAATTGATTATCTCAAAAATATCATTCGGCTTGTGATAAAGGGAAACGGCCATTTTGGGCCGAAATTTTCGAATGCTGTCTTCGGCCCCCTTTAGCGTGTCCAGTTCGGCTCCTTCCACATCAAGCTTGATGAAGTCGATTTTTCCGATCGTCCCCTGCCTGACCAGAATATCGAGGGACGTCAGTGGAATGTTCGGAGTTGCGGACGAAAATCCGGGTGCATAGTAGTTCGTTATGATCGGTGCCGCCTTCACTTCACGGTTCGAAAGGCCATAGGGCATGATTTCGACGTTGTGATAGGGGAACTGATTGGCGTTGTACGTCAATATATCGATGTGTTCCTGGACGGGGTCGAAGGAATAGACTTTTCCTTCCGCCCCTACCGCATTCGAGAATACGATCGCTGTATCTCCCGTGCAGGCGCCACCATCGATGACAGTATCGCCTTGCTCAGGTGCGATTCGGATACCGTCCTGATCGTAAAAATATTGGTGTCGGTGCAAACAATACTCGAGGCCGAGACAGTCCACCACGTAGCGCTTGCCCTCGAACTCAAAATCGAAATGCCGCAGTTTTCCGAACATTCCCGTGACGGGAAGAGAACTTTCGACCGACTTTTCGGCATTGCGATAGGCTGCCAGTTCTTCCGTCCGCCGAAGAAATTCGGCTGGAATCTTGAAGGAGAGGTGTCCCGCCATGCGGTATGCAATTAATACCAACTCCGGTCCGCCCTGACTCATATGTGATTGCCTGACGGTATCGTTCTGGAACGAGCTGTGATTCACAGGATGCCGAACCGGGCGGGAGGCATCCGAATGGGCGGGGCGTTAGCGTTGCGTGAGGATTATGATGCGGCGGGACTGCGTGCTCTGGCGCGGACAACGAGGCATGCGGGCCAGGCGCGTCGGCTTCTGGCGCTGGCGGCGATCTACGATGGTGCGTCACGCGGAGACGCGGCACGACTGGCTGGGACGGATCGGCAGATTGTGCGGGACTGGGTGGTGCGTTTCAACGCCGAGGGCCCGGATGGCGTGCGGGATCATCATGGGGGCGGTGTCGTTCCCCGCCTGACACCAGCCATGTTGGAAGCGCTGATGCGCCGGATCGAGGACGGCCCGATCGCTGCCGTGCATGGGGTGGTGCGCTGGCGGCAGGCTGATCTGGGGCAATGGCTTTATGAGGAATTCGGCGTCTCTCTTTCGCGCAGCCGGCTGAGCGCCGTTATCCGGGGCCTCGACTTCCGCCTTCTGACGGGACGCCCCCGGCACCATGCCCAGGATCCCGAGGCCCAGGACGTTTTTAAAAAAGCTTCCCCGACGTCATGGCCGGGATCCGGGCCCGGCATCCCGGCAAGGCCATCGAACTCTGGTGGGGCGACGAGGCGAGGGTCGGCCAGAAAACGAAGCTGACGCGCCGCTGGGCCAGACGCGGCACCCGTCCACGCGCGCCTGCCGATCAGCGCACACGTTCGGCCTGGATCTTCGGAGCGATCTGTCCGGCGCTAGGCAAGGGAGCGGCCCTCGTCCTGCCCTGGTGCAACCTCCACGCCATGAACCGGCATCTCGACGAGATCTCGCAGGCCGTAGCGCCGGGCGCTCACGCTATCCTCATCGTCGATCAGGCAGCGTGGCATACCAGCCCGAAACTCGATATCCCCGCCAACATCACCATCCTGCCGCTCCCGCCACGCTCGCCCGAACTCAATCCGGTGGAAAACGTCTGGCAGTTCATGCGCAATACCTGGCTGTCGAACCGGATCTTCCGCACCTACGACGACATCGTCGATATCTGCTGCCACGCCTGGAACCAGCTCGTCGACCAGCCCTGGCGCATCATGTCCCTCGGGCTACGACAATGGGCACATGGGTTTTAACAAACAGGAGTTGGTATAAGCATATGAAAAGCAGTTTTGAAGAATCGTCGGACAGGTTGCAATATGCCCGGAATAAATTTTCACGATTAAAGAAAAACCACGTAAAATAGAAAATTTTTGAATTCAGGTCGAAGTCCTGAGAATGGTCCTTTTCGTCAGTGTTGAAGCGCGATGCATCAAAATTGTCCTGATAGGAATTAAACTTCAGACCGTGAATGCTTATTCCGAGAACTGACTGGTAAAATTCATCCAGGGATGATGGAAGAGCGCTTCCCATTATAACTTATCCAATCGCAAGAAATAGTTTTATATGGAAGAAATTGAGCGATACCCTGCTAAACGCCTTCCGATAAGGAGGAGGATTACGTTAAATCAGGAAATTCATCCAATCAATGGCTTGGGAAGGTGGATAAAGGCAGGACATCCGGCAGTGATGCCGCATGTCGCGGTCACGGTGTGGGGGGGAAAGATTCCGGGACGACCGTCGCCAGCCGGACGGCGGTCTGCCCCAGGCCCGGACGCAGGTTGGGCATGACCAGCATGCAGTCGGGGTAGGGGGTTCGGATCTCGTCGGGGCCGTCCTGCGCCAGCAGGGTGCCGCGCCGGCGAATGACCTCGCCGCCCCGGAAGGGACGGACGAAACGGAAGCGCGGGGTCTGCGCCGTCACGATATCCGTCACCATCATGTGCCGGGGTGGCGGCAGGGGGGCGGCCTCATCCGCCGGCAGCAACCCGGAATGCCGCAGCAGCGCGCGGACGGCGTGGTCGGTGGCCTCGACGGTGTCCTTGTTCCAATGCGCGCCCGCTTCCAGCAGGCAGGCGGCGGCCGGGCTGCCCGGGGCCGAAAACCGTTCGAAGTCGATCAGGCGCGGACCAGACTGATGCCCATGGTCCGAGACGATCAGCCGGGGATCGCCGATCATGGCTGCCAGTCTGCGCCCGCTTTCCATCCGCCCGGCCAGGATCAGCGGCGTCCCGGGCCACAGCATCGAATGCAGGTCCATCAGGATATCCGCCGATTCGATCACCGGCAGAATCGCCCGGGCGCGGTCCAGTTCCACCGAACGGCGCGGGCCGGACAGGACCTGCCGGCACCACAGCCGGTTCATGTCCTCCTCGACAAATCGCGAGGCGACGGGATTGTCCGGGTCGAAGCGCGCGAAGGCCTGCGGATTGGCGAAGACCAGGGACAGGCGTCCGCGTGCCGGGCGAATGTCCTCGCGCAGCAGCCGGTCCAGCACCACCGCCCCCGCATATTCATTGCCGTGGATCAGCGACGTCAGGACGACATGCGGGCCGGGTTGCGCTCCCTCGCGGTGGATGATGCCGGGAATGCCGCCATGGTCCATCAGCCAGGGTGACAGGTCGGGCGGGGCGATGTTGACCGCGAAGCGGGGCAGGGGCTGGGGGGGCGTCGGCAGCGTCTCCAGAAAGGTCGGACGCCCGCGTGTGCGGGGCGACCGGCCGAGGCGGGCTCCGGATCCACAGCTCATCATGCCGCATTCCCCTCCTGGCCGATGCGCCGGCCCGGCGGGCGTGTGTCTGTTCCGGTATCGCCACGCGCGACGGGATGGATCGGCCAGGCCATGGCGACAGACTTTATAGCGTCGGGCCGCCGCTGCAATGCCGCCAGACGTGCGGTCTCCCTTCACGTCTC
Source organism: Gluconacetobacter diazotrophicus PA1 5 (assembly GCF_000021325.1). Lineage (GTDB taxonomy): Bacteria > Pseudomonadota > Alphaproteobacteria > Acetobacterales > Acetobacteraceae > Gluconacetobacter > Gluconacetobacter diazotrophicus. The sequence continues at coordinate 3,677,797 of NC_011365.1, forward strand.
TGCGCAGGCCTGTTTCCCAAGAATGCTCAGGTGGGATCGATGACGGTGATGCGCGCGCCGCTCTGTCTTTCGATGTCGCGCAGCTTCAGCCGCTCGGCGGGATCGCACAGCGAAAGCGCCGTGCCCCGCCGTCCGGCCCGCGCGGTGCGGCCGATCCGGTGGATATAGGTTTCGGGTTGCTCCGGGATATCGAAATTGACCACCAGGGCCACGTCCTCGACATCGATGCCGCGCGCCATGACGTCGGTGGCGACCAGCACCAGCAGCCTGCCACGACGGAAATCGTCCAGCGTGCGGTCGCGCCGGACCTGGCCGTGGTCGCCATGCAGCGCGGCGGCGGTCACGCCCCCCGTATTCAGCGTCCGCGCCAGCGCGTCGGCCGCCTGTTTGGTACGGGTGAAGACCATTGTCCGGCCGCCTGCCTCGCGGCGCAGCACCGCAAGCAGGGACGCGGCCTTTCGCGCGGCCGGGGTGAAGATCACCTGCTGGCGGATGCGCGGCGGCGGGGCGGCCTGCTCCGGCGGGGCGATCTGCAGCGGCTTGTGCAGCAATTGCCGCCCCAGCGCCGAAATGGCGGGTGACATGGTGGCCGAAAACAGCAGGGTCTGATGCCGCACCGGCAGGCGCGCCGCAATGGCCCGCACATCCTCGACGAAGCCCAGGTCCAGCATCCGGTCGGCCTCATCCAGCACCAGGCAGGTCGTATGGTCCAGCGTGATGGTTGCGTCCGCCAGATGGTCCAGCAGGCGTCCCGGGGTCGCCACCAGGATATCGACGCCGTCCAGCAAGGCGCGTGCCTGCCGGTCCTTGGGCGCCCCGCCGATGGCCAGCGCCACCGTCAGCCCGCAGCCGCGGATGCAGGTCCGGACGGTGCCGGCGGTCTGGCTGGCCAGTTCCCGGGTCGGCGACAGGATCAGGGCCCGCACCGCGCCCGGAGGCCCGGAAGGTGCGGCGCCTCCTGCACCGGTCAGCAACCGATGGATCACCGGCAGGGCGAAGGCCGCCGTCTTGCCGGTTCCGGTGCGGGCCAGGGCCTCGACATCGCGGCCGTCGCGGATCGGCGGAATGGCCAGGGCCTGGATCGGCGACGGGGTGGCATAGCCGGCCCGCGCGACATTCGCCACGATGCGCGGGTCCAGGCCCAACGTATCGAATGCGGGGATGTCGCTGGGGTCGGAAAGGGGGGCGGTATCGGTCATCGTGTGACGGGATACCGCGCCCGGACGGTACCGGGGAAGCGATTCCCGCGCGGCGCGCCATTGACGGCCCGTATGGCCTGTCGGCAGATGGCGGCATGACCGAGCCGACTTCGCCTCCCTCCGCCCGATCCGAGACGCCCCCGGTGGCCGTGGTGGCCGAAGACCTGGCCGGGATGCGCTCGCAGGCGTTCGGGCTGGCGGCACGGGCCGGGCTGGCACCGTTTTTCTGTCCGGTGAAGGCGCGCGGCGTGTGGAGGCGCATGCCGGCCGCCTGGTGGCCCGCCCCGTTGCGTGCCATCGATCCGCCGGTCGATCCTGGAACGGCCGACCTGGTGTTCAGTGTCGCCGGCAAGGGGGGCGCGGTCGGTGCCGCTTTGCGAAGCACGACCCGGCGCGTCGTGCAGATCCAGAATCCCCGCATGCGGCTGGACCGTTTCGACCTGGTGATCGCCAACCGTCACGACGAAATCGCGGGGCCCAACGTCCTGCTGTCGCGCACCGCGCTGCACGGTGTCTCCCCGGCTCTGCTGGCGGCCGCGCGGGCGGAATGGTTGCCGCGCCTGGCGCACCTGCCGCGTCCGCTGGTCGCCGTGCTGCTGGGCGGGTCCAACGGCCGCTTCCGGCTGGACGAGGCGGTCGGGCAGGTCCTGGCCGGGCAACTGGCCGACATGATGCGTCGCGACCGGGTGGGGGCGGCGGTCACGCCGTCGCGGCGGACGGGCGACGCGGTCTGCCGCATCATGCGCGATACCCTGTCCCCCTTGGGCGGCTGGGTGTGGGACATGCAGGGCGACAATCCCTATCTGGGCCTGCTGGCCTGCGCGGACGCGGTGGTGGTGACGAAGGATAGTGTCTCGATGGTGTCCGAGGCCGTAGCGGGCACGGCCCCGGTCATGATCGCCGACCTGCCGGGGCGGTCGCGACGGATCGGCCTGTTCCTGCGCGACCTGGCCGATGCCGGCCGTACCCGCCCCTTCACCGGCCGGATGCAGGACTGGCCGGTCACGCCGCTGGACGACACGATCACCGTGGCGGCGGAGATGCGCCGCCGGCTGGGTCTGGGGTAGGGGGCGCGAGGGGCTCGCGGCTATAGTTTCGACAGAAATTCCGCAAACCCCGGCTTGGCACCGATCAGGCGAAAATGCGCGTCCAGCCTGTCCTTGTCCACGTAGGTCGAAAGTCGCTGTACAAAGGCACGCGCCATCGAGAATCTTTTCACCCCCAGGCAGCAGGCCATGCACTGCAGAAAATCGCGGCCCGTGACAACGCTGGCAGGCAGATCCTCGATGACCTGAAGCAGTTCATCGTCCCCGAGATGGCGCCACAGGTTGAACAATCCATGGAATCCGAACGTGCGTGCGTCCGGCAGGACACGTTCATATGCGAAGCGATGGGCCACGGCCTCGGGCGCGAAAAGGATGCCGAACTCGCTCTCCAGCCGAGGGGCCAGAATGCGACAGATCAGATCGTCCTCGCCCCTTCCCGCCGGCTGGTCCGGCGCGATCTGCGCCACGGCTTTCAGCAGCTTGCGCGAGCGGAGGGAAAAGCCACCGTTTCCTACCCTGCGCTGGGCGTGCCCTCCCCATACAGCGCCGATATAGTCATAAGCCGTAAACGACGCGTCCCACGCTGAACCGTCCAGGACAAAGCCATCCCACTGCACGATCAGGACATGGGGCGTGTCGATATGGCGATGAAGATCGTGCAGCATGAAGCGCGAATACTCTTCATGGCTGGTGATGGGCGGAATCGCGATATGCTCGATCCCCTCCGCAAGGCTTCCGGGCCGGGAAGATGACAGGAGCACGGCCCGGTCGAAGCGCATTTTCCGACATGACCGCCTGAGTGCATCCGTGGCGAGCCGCGGCGTTATGTCGTCCACCGCGCAGATCGTAATCCCCACGGGACGGTCGGAATCGTGCTGAAGAAAGTCCTGGACGCTGGACGACATGCGGGGAAACTCTCTTTCTCATGGTCTGGCGTGCGCGGGCACAACGCCCCGGGCGTCCTGACCTGGAGAAGGTTTCGAAAGACCCCGGCGAGATGCGCCGCAGCATAGGCTGCCGGTCCCAGATGGTCGAGTGGCGATCGTTGGCGCGCAAAGCGCCCCTCGACCGGCTATCCCCGGGGGAATAGACTGCCGGGCCGGACTGCGCGGGTATGTCACAGAAATCAGGTCACACGCTTCATGAGCCACAATGGCGGGTCTTTTTCTTCCGATGCCTCGTCGGCAACCTCTGGACACGAGAGAGAGCGTCCGAAGGATGGAGAGGCATTGCATCGGGCCGGTCTGTTGCAGGAAGCGGCGGAGGCCTACAGGCACGAACTGGTCCAGACGCCGGATGATGCGCGTACCCTGAGTAACTATGGCGGGTTGCTCTGCACCCTTGGTGATTTCCAGGAGGCGCATGACGTCTTGATTCGTGCGCTCAATCTGAAGCTGACGCTGGTCGATGCCTGGTCCAATTTCGGCAACGCATTGCTGGCACTCCAGCGCTATGACGACGCGATTGCCGCGTACAAGGAGTGCCTGACCCGTTATCCCCAGCATGTCCTGGCCCTCAGCAATCTCGGGGTCGCGCTCGACCGGCGTGGGGAGCATGCGCTGGCGCGGAACTTCCATCGCGTGGCGGTCAGGCTGGACCCGGAAAACGCGGAAAGCCACGCCAACTACGCCATCTGCCTCCTAGCCCTGGGCGAGTACCAGGAGGGGTTCGAGGAATATGAATGGCGCTGGAAAACCCGGATGCTCGGTCATCACCGCATGACCGCCCCGTTGTGGGAGGGTGGAGATTTCACCGGACGCACCCTGCTGATTCATACGGAAGGTGGCTTCGGGGATATGCTTCAGTTTTCCCGCTTCATTCCGTTTGCAGCGCAATTCGGCGGGCGCACCCTCGTTCGGGTCCGGAAGGAATTACTGTCCCTGTTTCGACTTTCGTTCCCGGACCAGACATTCATATCGATCGACGACCCTGTTCCGCCTCACGATCTGCAATGTCCGGCAGCCAGTCTTCCGCGTGCGTTAGGCACGACTCTGGAAACCATTCCGTCGCCAGGGGGCTTTCTGAAGGCAGACCCGCAAAAGGTGGCGTTCTGGGCTGAAAAACTCGAGGACGATCTGGAAAAAAGGGGCTTGTCTTCAGCGCCCCTTCGCGTCGGCCTCGTCTGGGCGGGGGCGCCGCATCGCGGCGTCCGCGAGGTCAACATCGCCGACCAGCGCCGTTCCACCGATCTGGCGACGCTGGCATCGCTCGCCTCCGTGCCCGATACCCTGTTCTACAGCTTGCAGATCGGGGAAAAATCCGTTCAGGCCAAAACGCCCCCCGCCGGAATGCAACTGATTGACCATACGCCCTTGCTTCATGATTTCAGCGACACGGCTGCCTTCGTCAGCAATCTGGACCTGGTCATCGCGGTCGATACGTCAACCGCACATGTCGCCGCCGGACTGGGAAAGCCCGTCTGGATGCTGTCCCGCTACGATCAGTGCTGGCGATGGCTTTCCGGCCGCTCGGACTCGCCGTGGTATGACAGCCTGCGGATCTACCAGCAAAGCCAGCCGCTTGACTGGTCGGCTCCCATGCACCGTATCACGGCTGATCTGGCGAAATTTGCCCGGGCATGGGGCCGAACGTGACCACGTCATAGCATCCGGCCCGTACCCGAATGTCGTGTCAGGAGGCTATCTGCCAGATTTTCTGGTAGCCTGAATACAGGACCTTGGCTCGGATTGTGTCCATGAACTGATCGATAATCAGCCCCTTGCCGCCGCCATCCAATGGCCCGACCTGAAAATCGTCAACGCAAATCAAGGTTCCTGGTCCAATCAAGTGACGCGCTGCCATCATTTCCTTTGCATGATGAATGGCACTCGGCATCGGGTTGTTCGGATCCAGGTCAAAACTGTCAAGGTAAATGAGGGATGCGGGAGAGGATGTCAAAGAACTCAATGCATTAAGTGCTGAAACGGAATCATTGAGTATTGTATTGGTGACATTGCTGCATGCGCGGCGGGCGCTCTCTATGCTCTCTCTGTTTAAATCGATCGTGATGACCGTTCCGCTGTTTTCTCTGGCATACCAATCAAACTGGAAAGTGCTTTGTCCATCTCCTTCCCAATTGTTCGGGATGCGCAAACAGCCTGTTTCAAGAATGAACGGACGATCATGACGAGACAGGTGTTCGAATAAAACCGAAAACCCTTTCTGACGCGCCCCCAGGCGAGGCCGCATGAATTCCTGAAATCCTGTTTCGAAACTGACGTGGCTCGCTTCGTCCGGCAAACCGACGTAATTGAAGTCCGCTTCTATCCTCCCTCCTTCGTCAGAAGTATGAGAAGCGGCTTCCTTTCTCAACATTTCAACCGGCGTTCCCGTTGAAATTTTATACAATATATCTTTGACAGAAGAGGGGGTTTGCAAGATATGATTGGCAAGTATATTGCCGTCGGTTCCGCTTAGTGCGCCCAATATAGATAAAGCAATTTTCCCATGAACGAGCTGGTTTTTCTCGTCTTCCGAGAGGATTTCACCGTTTCCCATAGTTATTTTCGCCTTCTTTCCGCGGTCCACCGTCCCATTTTGGCAGCCTGAGACTGCCCGACCGCGAGGAGTACCGACGCAACGTCTTACATACCGCCCGTTGACCTTGCCACTCAAAGCAATAAGCTGGCCTTGCACCGAGGGTGCTCAACGCGTCTTCCACCGTTCTCGCAACCGCACCGGGCGGTGGATTTAGGGGGAATCAACGGTGGTATTGTCAGTTCAAAACGCACCGGAAACACTCAATAGAAAACCCCTGGACCGCGATATTTCAACTCAGGCTGCAAATACAAAATCGAGTAGTTCCGATATTATCGACATTCCCGTCGCCTGGCCGCGCCTGCCTGCCATGGAATATATCGCACCCTATCTCCACCAGATCGATGCAAACCGTTGGTACTCGAATCAGGGACCTCTGTGCGAGGCCTTCCAGGAGCGCCTGGGCCGCTTCTGGGGCATGGCATATGATAACATCGCCCTTGTGGCCAACGCGACCACTGGCCTTACCCTGGCCTTGCGCGCGCAGGCTCTTCGACAGGGCTCCCGTTGCCTGATGCCGTCATGGACGTTCGTGGCAAGTGCCGCTGCCGTTGCGGCTGCCGACCTCGTGCCCCACTTCGTCGACGTCGATCCCGACACATGGATCCCTGACCCCGACACGATCGAAGATCTCGCCCGGTCCCCCGATGTCGGGGCGATCCTCATTGTGGTTCCGTTCGGGTCACCCATCGACCTGGCGGTATGGGATGCGGTCAGCCAGCGGACGGGTCGCCCTGTCATCATCGACGCGGCCGCCGCGTTCGACACGTTGCGCTCCGACGGTCCCATGCGCATCGGCAAGAGTACGGTCGTTGTCAGCCTCCATGCGACGAAGGTGTTCGGTATTGGCGAAGGAGGCGCGGTTATTTCCCGCGATCCGGTCTTGGCCGAGCATATCCGTACCCTTGCCCGGTTCGGTTTTTCCGGCAGCCGATCCGCTCAATCCCCTGGAATTAATGCGAAAATATCGGAATATACGGCTGCCGTCGGTCTCGCCGGCCTCGATGTCTGGGCCGAGACCCGGTCACATTGGGATGCGTTGACACGTCTCTATCTGGGCCTGCTTCCTGCTTCCGTCAGACTGCCGCCTGCTTTCGGCCACAACTGGGTGGCCTCGACACTTGCCGTCATCTGTCCTGAAAAATCCCAGCCAGTAGCGGAAACGCTGGCAAGGCGCGGAATAGGAACGGTCTCCTGGTGGGGGAGCGGCTGTCATACCCAACCCGCCTATGCGGGCTACCCACGGGAACACCTTCCGACGACGCAGCAATATGGATATCGCGGCATCGGTCTGCCCTTCTATCAGGACATGACCGAGGAACAGGTCACGCGTGTCTGCGCCACGCTTCGGGACGTCCTGCCGGAAGAGGCCAAATTATTATAATAATGAATCTCCAGAATTTTTTTAAATTTTTACCAATGTCAGGTCAGTTGTCATGTCTTCCTTACGTAATGTTGTTGCGTTTGTTGGTGAGAACGAAAATGGAGTTCTGCGCCAATTCAGTAAGGATCTCATGCATCTCATTGAACCAGACGGCTACCGGGGGCACATCATTGATCTCAAGACGTCGGACTGGTTTCAGAAGCTTGCGGAGATTATCGACGACGGAATTGCCATGGCCTGGAGCCATGCAGGGATCGGCGCGAACATAGACCATCAAGGCAAAAATTTGTGGGATACCATCAAAGTTCCCTTCGTGTCGGTTCTCGCTGATCCTCCCTGCGCGATGCCGCAAAATCACTTCATGCGTGCACACTATGTGGCCAATGCGTACGTATTTTCTGAATGGCTTCGTATTCAGAGGGAAATCATTCGTTCGCCGCAGTATTCCACCCTCATCAATTGCGTTGGTGTGGTTCCGCAATCGGAACGGAACATTATCCCCTGGCGTGATCGCCCCCAGAGGATGGCGTTTATCAAAACCGGTGGAAACCCAGAAGATCGCCGGGAAAAATGGACGGTGCTGCCTCCGCGTTGGCGTGCCATTTTGGAAGATGCCGCTGTTGTCGCCCTTCGGCATGGTAGTGGAGATATTACAGATATTTTATTCGCATCTTGCAAAGAGCACGGACTTTCTAATGAGCATCGTCTTGAAATTCTCTTCACCCTCATGCAGGAACTTGATCTTTACGTGAGGGAGTGTCGCATGACTTCTCTTGTCACGGCTCTGTTAGACCTGCCGGTAGACATCTACGGACGTGGATGGGATCATCTTTCGCACAAGACGACACGGGCGCGCTTCCATGCTCCTATCGACGCTTCCAACCTGTCATCGATCTATTCTGCTACGCAATTTATTCTGAACACGAGTCCCAATATATCTTCTGGCATTCACGAGCGTGTTGCTTACGGAATGGATGCCCGTTGTTGTGTTGTGTCAGACGAAAATGCTTTTACGAAGAAAAATATCAGACATATTCCTACGTTTTTTGGGATAAATGTAAACGAACCCAATCTTTCGGATTGTATTTCTGAAATTTATTTTTCCGATGTGGACTATACTGACGCAACCCAAATCGGGGCTGATTTTATTTCTAGCCATTTTGATGGGAGAGTCTGGATGAATTCTCTTCTTCGAATTGCTGATGAAATCAGGGTGGCGGGCATCCTTCGTTCTGGATTTCCTGATGCTTTGGCCTTTGTTTAAGACCCTTCGAGAGAAACGTATATGAGTATCGACCCGTCGCCACGTAACGTTCTTCTTCTTGATGCGTCCTTTGCCGCGGTTCCTATACATGATGAGCTTGTACTCCTTGGCTGCACCGTCTGGACCGTCGGCAACCGCCCTCATGATGCTTTGGCTCTGGCATTCCCCGAGCGTTGGATACAGGCTGACTATAGCGATGCGGATATTATTCGTTCCATTATAAACGAATATGCAATCGCCGATGTGGTTCCTGGCTGTACAGACGTTTCCATGGCGACTTTCGCTCGCCTTGGAGGCAATCGCGCTTATCCATATGATCCAGACGTTGATCGTATCCTTAACATCAAGAGCCGTTTCCGCGATCTCTGTGAAGAGCTCGATTTGCCTGCCCCACGAGCGTTTCTACCCGAATGCCTCCCTTCGCGAGGTCATTTTATCTGCAAGCCTACAGACGGATTTAGCGGGCGCGGAGTGTCCGTGTTTGATGCAACTGACGCGGAGGCGACTAGAGCCGCTTTTGAGTTAGCGCGAGGCCACAGTCCTTCTGGTAGCATTCTATGCGAATCTTTCATCAGTGGTTCTCTTTTCAGCTACAGTGCGTTCCTGACGGATCGAAAAATCACGCGCGCTTTTATCGTGAGGGAAGGCTCGCGGTATGATCTCTTTGCTGTCGATACCAGTTATGTCGTGCACCCAAACGATATGCCTGAAGCTGTCGTTATTGGAAACGCTATTGAACGTATCGCTCACAAACTAAATCTGTGTGATGGACTTGTGCATGTTCAGTTCATCGTCGGAGAAGAGGGCCCACGAATTATTGAGATAACACGCAGATGTCCTGGTGATCTCTATTCTCGCTTAATCCAGGAGAGTACAGGCTTCCGCTATGCCGCGTGTTATGCTTCTTATTTTCTGGGACTGTCTGAGCCGGAATGGGAGTTTGTTCCGCGATCTGTGCTTCGACACACCGTCAAGCAGAGGGCCGGAACGATTTTTACTCAATTTACTGTTCCCACTATGGGGGCCGTCATGCGTCTTATTCCCCTTCGTACTCCGGGTGAACGCCTGTCCGGTGTCGGCTATCAGAGGACTGCGCTGATGTTTATCGAGGCACCGTCCTATCCAACCGTGCGTCATTTATTTGATCAACTCACTAACACGTTGTCGTCACGCTAATGTCCATCTTGAACGTCCTGCTGTCGGGGCCGGGTCTGATTGGTCGGAAACATGCCGACCTGTTGGCCAATTCACCGCGCTGTGCCCTTAAGGTCATTGTGGCTCCACGAACGGCCCGAAATATGACGTTTGCTCAGGAACGCGGCGTCGCTCTCGTGGAAACGATTGACGCGGCACTGGACCGCTTTCCCATAGATGCCGCGATTCTCGCTTCTCCCAACGCTTTTCATTGCGAGCAGGCGCTGATGTGTCTCGATCGTCGTATACCTACTTTAGTCGAGAAGCCTCTGGCCACTAATTCTAGGGAGGCTCTTGTGATTTGCGAAGCATCGGAACGGAATTCTACCCCCGTCCTCGTGGGTCATCACAGAACTTATAGTGGTCTTCTTCCTGTTGCTAAGAAGTTTATTTGCTCTCCTTCTTTCGGTCAGCCTGTTGCGGTGCATGGATCAGCGCTTTTTTACAAACCTGATGACTACTTCAACGATGGGCCATGGCGTGCGCGGATAGGGGGCGGTCCGATTCTCATCAATATGATTCATGAAGTCGGGATCTTGCAGTATTTGTACGGTCCTATCTGCTCCGTTTGGGCGCAGGCAAGCAATGAGCGGCGAGGTTTTGAGGTTGAAGATACTGTTATTATTGGGTTTAAATTCGAAAATGGAGCGTTGGGCACGTTCATCCTTTCGGATATTGCCGCTAGCAACCAAAGTTGGGAAATGACATCTGGAGAAAATCCCGCTTATCCATATTTCGATGACGCTAATTGTTACCATTTTGCCGGGACGCTTGGTTCTCTTGATTTCCCGACGTTCAATGTTCGTACCTATAGTGGAAATCAAACTCCGTCCTGGTGGAAAAAATTTGATACGCACAAACTCTCGGCGCTGAAAACCGACCCGTTTGAACAGCAACTTCATCATTTCGAGGATGTAGTACTCGGATTGGATGTCCCACTTATGCCAGCATCGGCTGGACTTTCAAATATTAGAGTTGTAGAATCTATTAATATATCTATAAAAGAAAATAAATCTGTCGATGTGTGTAGATAATTGCAGTGCACTTTTATCGATAAATAAAAAATTCATCTTTTATATGAGCGCAATGTGAGGATAAATCGGTTTCTATTCTACGGTATAGTTGGAGATAGCTGTCTGATTTCTGATTTCTGACTCGATTTCTTCTGTGTGGCGATAGGTGTCCATAGCGTAATCCGCCGCCCGATTTCTGGCTGCCGGATTCTGCGATATGAATGCCGCATGCTGGACATCCACACCTACGACGCCCAGGCGGGCGGCAATGTTCTCTACAAGGCGCTGGCCCATCCGCTGGCGGCCGAGGCGCTGGCCGTCCTGGCGGCGGAGATCCGCGCCGCCGGGCCTGTGGCCGTGTATGATCCGGACGGCGTGTTCGCGATGCTGCACGCCTTGTGCCCCGATCCGGCGCCAGGGCAGGCGGCGGGACTGGGTGTGGTCGAGGGCGTGTATGTCCATGACACGCTGCGTGTCGGGCAGCCGACGGCGGCGGGGCCGGCGCGGGCGCTGGTCGATCTGGGGCAGGCGCGGGCTTCGGTCGTGCTGGCCGTGACCTTCGACGGGGCGCGTATCCGCGACCGTATCGCCCATCTGTTGCCGCCGGGGGCGCGGTTCCTGGCGCTGGACGCGCTGCGCCTTCCGGACGACTTGCTGACCGTTCGTGACCGCTACCTGGACCGGCTGAATTTCGCGACCAACCATGCTTTCTTTCGCGATGCGGACGGGCTGTCCACCCGGCTGGTGACGGCGAATTACTGGTCGCGCTATGGCGCGTCCGGGGTGCGGCTGTGGCTGCGCCTGTTCGGCGCGGACGGGACGGTGCTGGCGACGTGGCAGGAAACCGTGCCCGACGGGGGCGGCGCCATCGTCATCGACAGCGGCGCGGTGCGCGCGCGCTTCGGTCTGGCGCCCTTCGTGGGACAGCTTTTCGTGCATGCCGTCGGCGTTGCGGGCCATGACGTGGTGAAATACGCGCTGGACACATACGGCACCGGTGGCAATCGCAGCCTGTCGGTGACGCACGACGCCAATGCCTGGCCGTCCGACCGCTACGCCAACCTGCCGGCCCCCGATGCGGGCGAGGACGTGGTGCTGTGGGTGCAGAACAGCCACGCCATGACGATTCCCCCGGGGACGATGAGCCTCAATCGCATGGGGGAGGACCGGCATGTCCCGATCACGCAGTCCATCGGTCCCTACCAGACGGTGGCGATTCGCGTTTCCGACAGCCTGTCCGGTCTGGCATGGCCGGCGCAGATCGAATTCCGCTCGGGCCGCCATGTCGTGCGCCCGCGCTACGAGGTCACCTCGGCCGCCAGGACGCGCATCGCCCACCTGAACGTCGAGCGGGCGGACCTGCGGCCCGATCCAGGCATTCCGGCCCTGCCGGCCAGCCTGGGGCGTGGCTACCTTCTGCCGTTCCCGATTCTGGACCCCGCGCGGTTCCGCACGATCGTCCAGCCGGTGCCGATGGCCGACTCGCAGATGACCCTGCCGCTGCGCCTGGATTGCTTCGATCCGGCGGGCCGGCCGACCGGCCGGAAATTCCTGGGCTGCCTGCCGCGCGACCACGATCTGGCGCAGGATCTGGCGGAACTGGGCGTGCCGGAGGGTCATGCCGAACTGGTCTATGATTTCCGCGACGGTGGGCAGGCCGATGGCTGGCTGCACGCCCTGGTGCGATTCGTGGCCCGTGACGGTGGGCATGCGGCGGAAACCAGCTTCGGCGCCCATGTCTTCAACACCGTCATGACCTATCGGGGCGAGCCGCAATCCTATTCCGGGCCGCCGCCGGGCCTGAGCACGCGCCTGTTCCTGAAGGGCGGCAACGGGCTGGGCGACTCGTTCTGCTGCCTGATCTATCCGGCATCGGCGGCGTGGCGCCCGTATTCCCATACCGTGCTGGGCCTGCATGACGGGGCGGGGCGCATGGTGGCGGAAACGGCGATGACCATCGCCTGCTCGGGCTCGGCCATGATCTGGCCGCACCGCCTGTTCGGTGCCGCCGCCATCGCGCAGGCGGGGCAGGGGGCCTATGTCATGATCCGCGACACCACATGCCGGTTGTTCGGATATCACGGCGTCATGGGCCAGGACGGGGCCTTCTCGCTGGACCATATGTTCGGTTTTTGACGTCCGTGTGACATGCCCCCCTTGCGACGGGGGGGCAGATCCATTAAGAGGGCCCCACCGGCACGGATGGGTGCGTAGCTCAGCGGTAGAGCATCGCCTTCACACGGCGGGGGTCACAGGTTCAATCCCTGTCGCACCCACCATCCGGCTGGATTCGCCATAGAGATCCAGCTTTTCAGGCCCGGCATATTCCCAGCATATCCAGCAGCATAGCGGTGTCGCGCATCATCGCGATTCGCGGCGGGCCTGGCAGTTGCAGTGCGGCTCACTAATTTTCTTGACACTTAAATGTGATTTGGGTCATCAATGGGGTGTTGCAGCGTTGCGTGAGCACCTGCTTCTTGGACGTTTCCTCCCTAGACTTGGCGGTGCTTCGGCACCGCTTTTTTTTTGCCCCGGGCGCGCAGGCCTGCGTGATAATAGGACGTTCGCGAGACGCGCGATCGGCATAGGCAGGTGGATCATGGCTGGACTCTTTGACGGACTGATGAACACGGTGACGGAACTGGCCGACAAGTTCGGCCTGACCGATCAGCTTCATCAGCATCTGGGCGAACTGACCTCGCCCCAGGGAATCTCGACTTTGCTGGCGCAGGCCGAGCAGGCGGGCCTGGGCGACAAGGTGCGATCCTGGATCGGCAACGGGCAGAACCTGCCGGTATCGCCCGACGAACTGCGTTCGATCCTGTCGAACCAGCAGGTGCAGGCCATGGTGGACCGCACGGGCCTGCCGGCCTCGACGCTGCTGCCGGCGCTGGCGCAGTTCCTGCCGGCCGCGGTGAACCAGCAGACCCCCAACGGGCAGCCGCCCGCGGCGGGCTGACCGCGTCAGGGTAACGGCACGGGGGCGCGGGACAATCCGGCGGCCACACCGGCCATCGCGCGCAGCAGCGTCGTCATGACGGTGCGCATGGCGGCGAATCCCTCGCGACGGACCAGCCGGCTCTCGTCCATATAGAGCGGCCGGCTGATCTCGACCTGCAGCGCGTGCCGCCCGGCGGCCGGGTTGCCGTAATGGCGGGTGATGTACCCCCCGGCATAGGGCGCGTTGCGGCAGGTCCTGAACCCCTGCGCACGCAGCGACTCCTCGGCGGCGGCGGTGATCGGGGCGGCGCAGGATGTGCCCCAGACGTCCCCCAGCACGAAATGCGGCGCCTCCTGCCCGATGCCGGGCCGGATTCCGGGCATCGAATGGCAATCGACCAGCAGGCAGGCCCCATGGGCCGCGACCTGCGCGTCCAGCAGCGTTGACAGCGCGGCGTGGTAGGGCGCCCAGAACCGGCTGATTCGCGCATGCGCCTCGGCCAGGGGCAGGCGCCGGCGATACAGGGGCAGGCCGGTGGCCGATATGCGGGGAATCACGCCCAGTCCGGCCCGCACCCGTTGGGTCGTGCTGTTGCAGCCCGGCGGCAGCGGCGCGTCGAACATCGCGGAGTCCAGTTCCCCGGCCTCGCGATTCGTATCGCAATAGATGCGCGGGAACGTGGCATGGATCAGGCTGGCGCCGAGGTCGGGTGCGTCGGCCAGCAATTCGTCGACATGGAAATCCTCGCTGTGGCGCAGCGCCATATGGTCGACGCGGGACAGCGCCAGGAAATCCCGCGGATAGGCCCGGCCCGAATGGGGCGAGGCGACGACCAGCGGTATGCCCGCGACACGCGGCGGCACCAGCACGAAAGGGGCCGGCACAGGGGCTGATTCGTCATTCACCTCGGTTGCTCACAGACGCTCCGGCGCATCCATATCATGATCGTCAGGATGATTTATCCCGTTTTCTCAAAGGCTTCGCGAAAATGGATACGGGATGTCGTTTTTTCCGCACGGACGGGTTGCGCAACGCCACCAGCCCGGCTAGAAGCCTGTTCACCGAACGGATGGGCGCATAGCTCAGCGGTAGAGCACTACCTTGACATGGTAGGGGTCACAGGTTCAATCCCTGTTGCGCCCACCATCCTTCGGGATTTCCTTTTGAAATCATGCCATGTCGAACCGCCGCCGCGTTATCGTGGCGGGGTCATTCCGCCGTGGCGTCCAGCGCGCCCTGCAGCATGTAGGACGCGGCCAGCTTGTCCACCAGTTCGGCGCGGCGCTGCCGGGTCATGTCCGCATCCTGGATCAGCATGCGGTTCACGGCGCTGGACGACAGGCGTTCGTCCCACATCGCCGCCGGCAGGCCGACCTGTTCGGACAGGCTGATCATCCAGTCGCGCGCCGCCTGGGCCGCCGGGCCGAAACTGCCGTCCATGGACAGCGGCAGGCCGGACACCAGCCCCCCCACGCCTTCGCGCGCGGCGATGCGCCGGATCTCGGCCGCCACCACCGACAGCTTGCCCCGCCGCAATGCGCCGTAGGGCGAGGCCAGCATCAGCGACACGTCCGACAGCGCCAGGCCGATCGTCTTCTGGCCGGGATCGAGTCCCAGCAGCCGTTGGTCGCGGCCAAGCTGGCCGCGGATCTGGTGCATGTTGAACAGGGGCATGGTCTGGGTCTATGGTCCGCGCGGTGTCCTGCCGGCAGGATATTCCCCTCAGATCATGATGGAAAGTTATGCTTCATGTCGCTTGATCCCGCGACCGTCCGACGTATCGCCAGGCTGGCGCGGATAGGTATCAACGAATCCGACCTGCACGCCCTCCAGGGGGAGTTGAACGGCATTCTCGGCTGGATCGAGCAATTGAACGAGGTGGATATCGACGGCGTCGAACCGATGGTCGGCACCGGACATGCCGCCCTGCGCATGCGCGAGGACGTGGTGACCGACGGGGCCGCGCGCGATGCCGTCCTGTCGAACGCGCCCGACGCGGCGGGGCCGTTCTATACCGTGCCGAAGGTGGTTGAATAATGCTGACCGAACTGACGATCGCCGCGGCCCGGGACGGGCTGGGGCGCCGGGAATTTTCCGCCGTCGAACTGGTCGGCGCCCACGTGGCGGCCATCGAGAAGCTGAACGGCCGGCTGAACGCCTTCATCACCGTCACCGCCCCGCAGGCGCTGGACGCCGCGCGCCGCGCCGATGCGATCCTGGCCGGTGGGGATGCGCCCGCGCCGCTGACCGGCATTCCGCTGGGGATCAAGGACCTGTTCTGCACCGACGGCGTGCGCACCACCGCCGCCAGCCGGATGCTGGAGGATTTCGTCCCCCCGTACGAAAGCACGGTGACGGCGAACCTGCTGCGCGACGGCGCGGTGTTCGTGGGCAAGACCAATTTGGACGAATTCGCGATGGGTTCGGCCAACATCAACTCGGCCTTCGGTGCGGTGGAAAATCCGTGGAAGCGCGCGGGTGACGCCGACACCGTTCTGGTCCCCGGCGGGTCGTCGGGCGGGTCGGCGGCGGCGGTGGCCGCCGGCCTGGCCATGGGCGCCACCGGCACCGACACCGGCGGGTCGATCCGCCAGCCGGCATCCTATTGCGGCATCGCGGGGATCAAGCCGACCTATGGACGGTGCAGCCGCTGGGGCACCATCGCCTTCGCCAGTTCCCTGGACCAGGCGGGCCCGATGGCGCGCACGGTCGAGGATTGCGCCATCCTGCTGCAGTCGATGGCGGGGTTCGATCCGCGCGACAGCACCAGCGTCGATATCGCGGTGCCGGACTACCGCGCCGCCTGCGGCCGGTCGCTGAAGGGCATGAAGGTCGGCATTCCCGCCGAATACCGCGTCGCCGGCATGCCCGCCGAAATCGAGGCGGCGTGGGAGCAGGGCATCGCCTGGCTGCGCGACGCGGGGTGCGAGATCGTGGAGGTGTCGCTGCCCTACACCAAATACGGGTTGGCGACCTATTATATCGTGGCGCCGGCGGAATGTTCGTCCAACCTGGCGCGTTATGACGGCGTGCGCTTCGGTCGCCGCGTGCCGGCGGCGTCTCTGGACGAGCTGTACGAGGCGACGCGGCGCGAGGGATTCGGGGCCGAGGTCCGGCGCCGCATCCTGATGGGGACCTACGTCCTCTCGGCAGGCTATTACGACGCGTACTATCTGCGCGCGCAGAAGGTCCGCAACCTGATCCGACGGGATTTCGAACAGGCGTTCCGCACGGTCGATGTCCTGCTGACGCCGACCGCGCCGTCGCCGGCCTTCGCGCAGGGCGAAAAGATGGATGATCCGGTACAGATGTATCTGAACGACGTATTTACCGTGCCCGCCAGCATGGCCGGCGTACCCGCCATGTCGGTCCCGGCGGGGCTCAGCACCACGGGCCTGCCGCTGGGGCTGCAGGTGATCGGCCGGTCGTTCGACGAGGAATCGGTGCTTGCGGCCGCCAGCGCCATCGAACGGGCGGCGGCCTTCACGCACCGTCCCGCCCTGCGCGCGGAGGTGGTGTGATGACCTATCTGGTCGAAGGCCGTACCGGCCCCTGGGAACTGGTCGTGGGGCTGGAAGTCCACGCCCAGGTCATCAGCCGGTCCAAGCTGTTCTCGGGCGCCTCGGCCTCGTACGGGGGCGAGCCGAACACCCATGTCAGCCTGGTCGATGCCGGTTTCCCCGGCATGCTGCCGGTCATCAACCGCGAATGCGTGGCCCAGGCGGTGCGGACCGGCCTGGGGCTGAAGGCGCGGATCAACCTGGAAAGCCGGTTCGACCGCAAGAACTATTTCTATGCGGACCTGCCGACGGGCTACCAGATCAGCCAGTTCGCCCACCCGATCATCGGCGAGGGCGCGGTGGAAATCGAACTGGCCGACGGCGCGACCCGCACCATCGGGATCACGCGCCTGCATCTGGAACAGGATGCCGGCAAGTCGATGCATGACCAGGACCCGACGCGGTCCTTCATCGACCTGAACCGCGCGGGCGTCGCGCTGATGGAAATCGTCAGCGAACCCGATATCCGCACGCCCGAGGAAGCCGGGGCCTATCTGCGCAAGTTGCGCATGATCCTGCGCTACCTGGGCACCTGCGACGGCAACATGGAAGAGGGTTCGATGCGCGCCGACGTGAACGTGTCGGTCCGCAAGGCGGGCGAGCCGTTCCGCACCCGGTGCGAGATCAAGAACGTCAATTCGATCCGCTACGTGATGCAGGCGATCGAGGTCGAGGCCGTCCGCCAGGTGGAAATCTGGGAAAGCGGCGGCGAGGTCGATCAGGAGACCCGCCTGTTCGACCCCGCCCGGGGCGAGACACGCTCGCTGCGCAGCAAGGAAGACGCCCACGACTACCGCTATTTCCCCGATCCCGACCTGCTGCCGCTGGTGATCGAGGAAGCATGGGTCGAATCGCTGGCCGCCGTCCTGCCGGAACTGCCGGATGCCAAGCGCCAGCGCTTCCAGGACGAGTACGGCATCCCGCGCTACGATGCCGGGGTGCTGGTGGCCGAACAGGCGACCGCCGATTTCTACGAAACTGTCGCGCGCGGGCGGGACCCGCGCCTGGCGGCCAACTGGGTGATCGGCGACCTGTTCGCGGCACTGAACCGCACCGGCCGCACGATCCAGGACAGCCCGATCAGCGCCGACGCGCTGGGCGGTATGCTGGACCTGGTCACGGACGGCACGATCAACGGCAAGATTGCCAAGGAAGTGTTCGAGGATATGCTGGAGACCGGCGACCCCGCCGCCGCGATCGTCGAGCGCAAGGGATTGCGGCAGGTCACCGATACCGGGGCGATCGACGCCGCCGTGCAGGCCGTACTGGCGGCGAACGCGGACAAGCTGGCCGAATACCGTTCGGGCAAGGACAAGCTGTTCGGATTCTTCGTCGGTCAGGTCATGAAGGCGATGGCCGGCAAGGGCAATCCAGCCCTGGTGAACGAGGCCCTGAAGAAAGTTCTGTAACCGCCCGCCACGGGCCGGTTTGGGGTTTGACGGCGCTGTGACGACAGTCTACAAGCAGCGCTGCAAACGCCGTGTGTAAACACGCTCCTCGGCGGAGGGGTGGCCGAGTGGCTGAAGGCGGCGGTTTGCTAAACCGTTGTACGGTGTCAAGCCGTACCGTGGGTTCGAATCCCATCCCCTCCGCCAATTCCATGATTTCCAACAATGTTCTGCAGGCCGGCTCCGGTCGTGAGCGGACGTCCCAATGGTATCATAGACGAATCAGAAATCACGATTCAGTGAGCCGAGATGTCGTCGTTTCGCTCTATTTGTTTCTAACCTGAAACAAGATCGGGGCGTTTTTGTATCGTTGTCGATTTGATAACGTATTTTCGGACGTTCGGTGCCGTTTTGCCACCTGATTTTATGGCCGGTTTTCGACAGCTCCCGTTGCGGGATGACAACGCCTTCGTAGCAACCGGGGGCCTTTCTGTGTCGTTGTGTGTTCCGCACTCCCGAGGGCGCGGCAATGAGCGACGACGAAGGTGTACGGTACGCTTCCGGCTGCGATCCTGGTCCGGGTTCGTAGGCCGCCGTGTCCGAACCGGTATTTCCCGCCCTGTCCGACGATTGTCTGGCCCGCATCGCCGGGGACATGGACCGGCAGGGATTTGGCGTGGCCGTCGATTGCATTTCCGTGGACCATCTGGCGTCCCTGAGGCTGTTCGTCGAACGCAAGGTCGCCGATGCCGGCGGGGAATATGTCGCCTTGACCGGGCTGGACGGCGTACGGGACACGCTGCTGGGCATGCTGGCATCGTCGCCGGAATTCATGCAGGCCGTCCGGACGATCTATCGCAAGGGAGTAGGGGAGCCCGCGCCGGACAAGCCGTTCTATCAGGTCCTGCGCTGCCTGTCCGGCAGGATCGGGGAACGGCACGCCTACCTGTTCCATTATGATTCCTATGTCGTCACGGCGCTTGTCCCGATCATCATGCCGTCGACCGGGCGGGCCGGGGACCTGATCATGTTTCCCAACACGCGGACAATCAGGAAGACCTATCTGCGCAACCTGGTCGACAAGGTCCTGCTGGACAACATATTGACCCAGATGGCCCTGAAAAGGATCGCCACGTCGCGCACCCGGCGGCCGACATTGGTGCGCATGCGACCGGGGAATGTCTATTTTTTCTGGGGTTATCGCTCGGTCCATGCGAACGAACCCTGCGATCACGACCAGATCCGCGCGACGGCCCTGTTCCATTACGTCAATCCGCACGCCGGCAGCCGGATTCGCCGCGTGACGACCCGCGAGGCTCCGGCGGCCTGATCGTGCGCCACGGGTCGCCATGCGCAGGTCCTGCTTGTATGGAAGATGCCCCGGACAACGGACACGAGCGTGTGGATGACGATGGAAAAAGCGACCTGGCGCGGTGCGGCATTCGATTCGGTCGCGCGATGGATCGCCCTGGCGATGATGATGGTCATGCCGTTTTTCCAGTTGCGGGGACGGGCGATCAGCGACGGCATCATGTCGGCCATCGGCCTGCTGTTCCTCGTGCATTGCATCCGCACGCGCGCGAATGACTGGTGGCGCCGGGGATGGTTCGCCTTCGCCCTGCTGTTCTGCGGGCTCGCGATCCTGTCGTCGGCCCTGCATGGATCGTCCCATGCGGTGGCCGAGGCCTGCGTCCTGATCCGGTTCTTCCTGTTCAGCGCGGCGCTGGAACGCTGGGTGCTGCGCGACGCGGCCTCACGGCGCTGGCTGGGGGCCGTCGTGACTGTGGCCGCGCTTTGGCTGGTGGTGGAATGCTGGCAGCAATATCTGCTGGGCTACAACATCTGGGGCTTCCCGCGCTGGCCGGACGGGGCGCTGACGGGGCCGTTCTATAAACCCCGCGCGGGCGCCGCGCTGCTGATGGTCGTGTTCCCCGGCCTGATGCCCTTCGCCCTGCGCCGGCTGCAGGCAGCGTCCTGGCGGCCGAAACTGGCGGGCATCGCCCTTATCATGTTCCTGGTGGTGACGATGCTGCTGATCGGGCAGCGCATGCCCACCCTGCTGTTCGGGCTGGGGCTGGTGCTGACGGCACTGTTCGTTCCCTCGACCCGCTGGGCGGTCTTCGCGGCCGGAATGGCCGGCGTGGTGGGGCTGTTCCTGCTGCCGATCCTCTCGCCGCCGGCCTATGCCAAGCTGGTGGTGCATTTCCTGGCGCAGATCCGCGATTTTCCCGACAGCGATTACGGCCATATCTATATTCGCGCGGCCGCCATGGTGCGCCAGCATCCATGGCTGGGGCTGGGCGCGGACGGGTTTCGCGATTTCTGTCCGAATCCGTCCTTTGCCCGCGACCTGTCGCTGTTCGGATACGATTTCCACGTCCCCGTCGGCGCCGGCTGCAACATTCATCCCCATAATATCTATCTGGAGGTCGCGACCACGGCGGGGCTGCCCGGCCTGGCCTGTTTCGTCGCGATGGCGGCGGCCTGGCTGTGGCGGATGCTGCGGGCCCTTTCGCCCGTCGAGGCCCCGCAGCAGGCCATGCTGTGCGTGATCTGCTGCGTGATCTTGTGGCCGGTGGCCTCGAACAGCGCGCTGTTCACGGTGCGGACGGCGGGGTGGTTCTTCCTGATGGTCGGATGGGGGCTGGCGGCGTCGCGCGACGTGGCGGGCGAACGGCGGCTGAATGCAGGGCGGCGGGCCTAGGCAGAGTCAGGCCAGGTCTTCGGGGCCGAACGCGTCGGGCAGCAATTCGGCCAGCGAGCGGACAAGCAGCGGCGTGCCCTGCGGCCCGACCATGCGAACGGTCAGGCCGGGGGCGCTGAATTCACGGATCTTCTGCCGGCATCCGCCGCAGGGCGCGCAGGCCCGATCGCCCCCGCCGCTGATGACGATGTCGGCAATCTGCCGGCCGCCGCCGGCCACCATGGCCGCGATCGCTCCCCCTTCGGCGCAGATGCCTTCGGGATAGGCCGCGTTTTCGGTGTTGCAGCCCACGAAGATCCGGCCGTCCGCGCAGCGCAGCGCCGCACCGACGTGGAAGCGCGAATAGGGGGCATAGGCGTTGGCGCGGACGGCCACCGCGGCATCGATCAGCGGATCGTCGGACATTGTCGTTCCTCCCGAAGGCAGGGTCTGTCTATCGGATCGCCGGTGCTGCGAACAGTATCGCGCGGCCCATGCGCGCGGACCTTGGAACCGTGGGCCGGAGCCACTATCCTGACGGGATGACCGACCCATCTTCCCGGCTCGCCGAGCAGGACCCGACCGTGGCAGACCTGCTGGCCGCCCGCCCGCATCTGTCGATGCATGCGCTCGACGGCCTGGTGTTCGAGGACGTTCCGCTGAACGCGATCGCGGACGCGGTGGGAACGCCGACCTGGGTCATGGGGGCAGGGACCCTGCGCGCGCGCTATCGCCGCCTGGCGGGCGCCCTGCGTGACGCGGGGCTGGCCCCGTCGATCCATTTCGCGGTGAAGGCGAACGACCATCTGGCGGTGCTGCGCATCCTGGCGGCCGAAGGGGCGGGGGCCGACGTCGTCAGCGGCGGCGAACTGCGCCGCGCCCGCGCCGCCGGCATTCCGGCGGCCGGTATCGTCTTTTCCGGCGTCGGCAAGTCGCGGGACGAACTGCACCTGGCCGTGACCGAGGGCATCGCCCACATCGCGGTCGAAAGCGCCGAGGAACTGGACGTCGTGTCCGACGTCGCCGTCGCGGCCGGCCGCACGGCGCGCATCACGCTGCGGGTGAACCCGGATGTGGACGCCGGAACGCACGAGAAGATCACGACCGGCCTTTCGACCAACAAGTTCGGCATCGCCTATGCCCGGGCCGCCGACCTGTATGCCCGCGCGGCGGCGCTGCCGGGACTGCATCCGCTGGGGTTCTCGGTGCATATCGGCAGCCAGATCGTGGCCATGGCCCCCTACCGCGCCGCATTCGCGCGGGTGGCCGACCTGGTGCGCGCGGTGCGGGCGCGCGGCCTGTCCGTCGGGCTGGTCGATTGCGGCGGCGGCCTGGGAATCCGCTACCGTGACGAGGTCGAGGGCGCGCCCATGGCCCTGGCGGGTGCGATCCGCGCCGAACTGGGTGACCTGGACGTGCGCCTGGCGATCGAGCCCGGCCGCTGGCTGGCCGGTCCGGCCGGCGTGCTGCTGTCGCGGGTGATCCTGCGCAAGGCCGGGCAGGACGGGCTGCCGCCGTTCCTGATCCTGGACGCGGCGATGAACGACCTGGCGCGGCCCAGCCTGTACGATTCGTGGCATGGCATCCTGCCGCTGTCCGCCCGTGACGCGGTCCAGCCGGTCGAATCGGTGAACGTCGTGGGACCGGTCTGCGAAAGCGCCGATTCCTTCGCCACCGGCCGGATGCTGCCGCGCATGGGTGACGGCGCGGCGGTCGCCCTGCTGGATACCGGCGCCTACGGCATGGTCATGAGCTCGACCTATAACGGCCGCCCGCTGGCCGCGCAGGTCCTGGTCGATGGCGGGCGCTGGAGCGTGATCCGCGCCCGGCAGCCGGTCGAAAGCCTGTGGGCGGCGGACCGGGTTCCCGATTGGCTTGCCCCCCAGCCGGTGGGGGCCTGAGCGCCGCATGACGGGCGGGACCGCTCCCCCCCAGGATGTCGCGGATACGGGGGCGGCGCTGTCGTCGTTTCCGGTCCGGCTGGCGGCCGCGCGGTATCGCGCGCGGCAGGTCCTGTGGGTCGAGGGCGCCTGGCCGGTCCTGCTGCCGGTGCTGGGCGGACTTGCCGCCTATCTGATCGCGGGCCTGCTGGGCCTGCCGCAGGACCTGCCCGATCTGGCGCATGCGGCGCTTCTGCTGGCGCTGGCCGGTGGCGCGGCCGCGTGGATCGTCTGGCGCGGGCGCCGCGTGACCGCGCCCACCCCCGCCGGAGTGGACCGGCGGATCGAACGCGCGTCGGGTCTGGCGCACCGCCCGTTGCAGACCCTGGGCGACCACCCCGCCGGTGCCGATGCCGCTCCCCATGATGCCGCCGCCCGGGTCGAACGGGTCGCCCTGTGGGACGCGCATCTGCGGCGGACGGGGCGGGCGATCGGCCGGCTGCGGGCCGGCTGGCCGCGCCTGTCGCTGGCGGCGCATGATCCGTGGCGCGTGGGCTATGTGCTGCTGCCGGGATTGCTGGCCGCACTGCTGTGGGCGGGCGGCGACGCCCGCGGCCGGCTGGAAGCCGCCTTCTGGCCTGGCCTGGACGATCCGGGGGCGCCGCGCCCGCATATCCAGGCCTGGATCACGCCGCCATCCTACGCCCCCGGGGCCCCGGTCTTCCTGGATGATCGCACGGGCCAGGCCACCGTGCCCCAGGGGGCGGTGCTGAGCATCAGCGTGACCGACCTGCGCGGCCGTCCGTCGCTGCGCGTCGCCGCCACCGGATCGGCATCGGGCCCGGCAGTGGGGCCCGACCGGTTTCGCGCCCTGGGGGCGGAAAGCTGGTCGGCGGACGTTCCGCTGCTGGCCAGCGCGTCGCTGACCCTGCGCGGACGGGGGCGGTCGTTCAGTCGGTGGACCGTGACTGTCCTGCCCGATGCGGCGCCGACGGTCGCATGGGGGGCGGGTGCCGGCGCCGGACGGGGCGAATGGCGCACGCGGCTGCCCTATGCCGCGCGGCAGGCCTACGGCATCACGTCGCTGCGGGCCGAGCTGCGTCTGGCCGGCGGCGAAAAGGGGGGAGCCCCGCGCGTGCTGACCGTGCCGATTCCGATCGACGGCCACCCGAAGGACGTCACGGGCATCGCCATGCCCGACCTGTCCGCCGACCCGTGGGCGGGCGAGGAGGTCGTGGGCCGGCTGGTGGCAACCAGCGCCAGCGGCCATGAGGGCGTCAGCCCCGAAGCCCGGTTCCACCTGGGCGCGCGCCTGTTCCGCAGCCCGATGGCCAAGGCGGTGCTGGATGTCCGGCGACGGGTCGCGACGGGCCGCGAGCGCCGCACCGCCGCCGCGAGCGACCTGATGGCGCTGGGCGAAACGCCCGATCCGTTCCAGAACGACGCCGGCCTGCTGCTGAACCTGACCAGCGCCGCCGCCCTGCTGGAAAGCCCGGATGTCGATCCGCACGCGGCGGTGGACCAGGCGGTGGCGCGGCTGTGGTACCTGGCGCTGGAGATCGAGGACGGCCGGCAGGGCGGAAGCGCCGCGGCGCGAGCGGCCCTGGATGTCCGCGCGGCGCAGGACGCCGTGGCGGCGCAGTTGAACCGCATGCGCGCGCTGGGGGCGCAGGGCCAGTCGCCCGAGGAACAGGCCGAACTGCAGCGCCGGATGGAGACGCTGCGCCAGGCGATCATGCGCCGGATGCAGGCGCTGGCGCAGCAGGCCGTGCAGTCGCACACCGCCATACCCGACCTGCAGGGCCTGACCCGCAACGGCGACCAGGCCCTGTCGCGCATGATGCAGCAGATGCAGGACGCCGCCCGCAACGGCCGCTCGGCCGAGGCGATGCAGGCGTTGCAGCGCATGGAAGACATGCTGGAGCACATGCGCTCCGCCACGCCGCAGGACCTGGCCGACATGGCGCGCCAGATGCAGGCCCGCCAGCAGGCCAACGAACAGCGCGACGCGCTGCAGGACCTGATCCGCCGGCAATCCGGCCTGCTGGACCACAGCCAGTCTCGCCTGGACCGCGTCCGCCACGCCCAGGAACGCGCCGAGGCCGCGCGCCGCGCCGCCCAGGGCGAGATGCCGGGACAGGGAATGGATGGCGACCTGGCCAGCATGCCCACCGCCGAACTGCTGCGCCGGCTGGGGCTGCGCCCCCCGCCGGACATGCAGGGGCCGCCGGCCGACGAGCCGCAGCCCGGAGACGCCGGGCCGGCGCAGGGGCCCGACGCGCCGCCGTCGGGGGATGCGTCCGCACCCGGCGCGCCCAATCCGCCGAACGAGGAGGTCCGGCACGCCGACCGCGCCGTGCAGCACGCGCTGGGGCGGGCGCTGGACGAACTGGGGCAGGAATTCAAGGGCCTGACCGGAAAGGACGCGCCGTCCGGCTTCGCCGATGCCGGGGGCGCGATGAAGGACGCGCGCGCCGCCCTGGCCCAGGGCAACGACACCGCCGCCGCCGAGGCCCAGCGCAAGGCCCTGGCCGACCTGCAGAAGGGCGACCAGCAGATGCGCCAGGCGATGAAGGGCTCGGGCAAGGGCGGCGCGACCAGCTTCCTGCCCGGCTTCGCCAGCGGATCGGGCGAGGGCGGCCAGGGCGAACCGGGCGATAGCGGCGACAGTGCCCAGGGAAGTGATCAGGGAAGTGACCAGGGAGGCGACCAGGCGGACGACCAGCACGGCGACCGGGACCCGCTGGGCCGCCGGACCGGCGAGGGCAAGGACGGGCTGGATTCCGACACCCACGTGCCGGATACGATGTCGCGCGAACGCGCCCGGGAGATCGAGCAGGAACTCCGCCGCCGCGACTCCGACCGCACCCGCCCGCGCGAGGAACTGGATTACCTGGACCGGCTGCTGAAATCCTTCTGAGGCTGTCCAGAAGCCCCGGGGACAGGAAGGCAGAAAAGCGTGGACAAGCCCCGAGGCCGGTCTTTACGCTTTTTGCCGGACCCCGACAGGACAGGACATGCTCGAATGCCGTCAAGCATAAGGCAAGGCCGCAGGGTCATACTGTCGCTTCAGTATCTCCGGGCCCTTGCCGCTGTCGGGGTGGTGCTGTTTCACCAGTTTCAAAGCGTGTCGCCCGTTTTGCGCGTGGGGAAATACGGGGTTGGCCTGTTCTTCATCATCAGCGGCATCATCATGGTCTCGCTGACGGAAGGGCGGACGATCAGGCCGCTGAATTTCTATGTCGACCGGGTGACGCGTGTCGCGCCGATGTACTGGATCGCCACGGCTGCCACGTTCGTGCTGGCGTCCGTCGGGATCTGCACGCCGTCCATCTATTCCCATGGGATCGGGCATCTTTTCCTCTCGTGCCTGTTCGTTCCCTCGCCGAACGAGCACGGCGTCATGATGCCGACGCTGTTTATCGGCTGGACGCTGAATTACGAGATGTTCTTTTATCTGGTTTTCGGCGCCCTGCTTTTGATGCCGGGCCGCTACCGGCTGGCTGTCCTGGCACTGATATTCCTCTCGCTGGCAGTCTGTGGCGTGGTCGTCCCGCAGGGGGGCGATCTCCTGCGTTTTTATACCAGTCCGTATCTGCTGGAATTCCTGGCCGGCTGCTGCCTCGGGGCGATATTCGGGCTCAACCTCGCGAAGCTGCGCCCCTGGCCCACGGCCGGTCTTGTCGCGGCCCTTGTCGGCGCCATGATCGGGGCAGGGTTTGTCTTTCCCCTTCTGTTCAGCGGCGCGGCGACGGTTTTCCTGGTCGCCATGCTGATGTGGATTGAACGCCGGGACCTGATGCCGACGCTGCCCTTCGCGCTGATGCTGGGAAATGCGTCCTATTCCATCTACCTGTTCCAGCAGGTCGCGTTCGACGCGGCCCAGGCGGCGCTCCGGCTGCTGCATTACGGACCGGGCCTGCATACGGTGCCGACACGATGTGCCGCCGTCCTTCTGGCGATCGCAACCGGTGTCGCGGTCTATCGCTCTGTCGAGAGCCCGCTGACGAAGCGGATCCGCAGGGTCATCGACGGCACGCAACGGGCATCCGATCCTTCGGGAAAGGGAACCGCCCCGGCGCGTGTCTAGGAGCGGCCCCCTTAGTCGGGGGCCGGGTAGGTGCGGGGATAGGTCATCTTGGAGGCCGGCCCGGGGGCCTCGGGGGCACCCTTCTTGCCGCAGGCCGCAAGGCTGCCGGCCAGGACGCCCAGCAGCAGCACGGCACCCAGCAGGCCGGTCGCGCGCTTCATGCCCCGGTCTCCAGCACGGCCAGCCAGCGGGCGGCCTGGGCGCGGACATTGTCCGGCGCGGTCCCCCCCTCGCTGGTGCGCGAGGCGATCGAGGATTCGACGGTGAGGACCGAGAAGATGTCCTGGGTGATGCCGGCTTCCTCGGCCTGCATGTCCGCCAGCGACAGGTCGGACAGATCGACCCCCCGGCTTTCCGCCAGGCCCACCAGCCGGCCGGTGACGTGGTGCGCGGTGCGGAACGGCAGCTTCAGCACCCGCACCAGCCAGTCCGCCAGGTCGGTCGCGGTGGAAAAGCCCGATCCGGCATAGGCCCGCATCCGGTCGGTATTGGCGGTCAGGTCGCGGATCATGCCGTCGCACGCCGCCAGCGACAGGGCGGCGGCATCGGTCGCGGCGAAGACCGGCTCCTTGTCCTCCTGCATGTCCTTGGCATAGGCCAGCGGCAGGCCCTTCATGACGGTCAGCAGCCCGACCAGCGCCCCGGTGACGCGGCCGATCTTGGCCCGCACCAGTTCGGCGGCGTCCGGGTTGCGCTTCTGCGGCATGATCGACGACCCGGTGGTGAACGCGTCCGACAGGCGGACGAACGCGAACGGGGCCGAACACCAGATCACGATTTCCTCCGACAGGCGCGACAGGTGCATGGCCATGATCGACAGCGCCGACAGGTATTCCAGGGCGAAATCGCGATCCGACACGGCGTCCAGCGAATTGGCGGTGGGCCGGTCGAAGCCCAGCGCCGCCGCCGTCATCCGCCGGTCGATGGGGAAGGACGTGCCGGCCAGCGCGGCCGATCCCAGCGGGCATTCGTTCAGGCGGCGGCGCGCATCGGCCAGCCGCCCCCGGTCGCGCCCCAGCATTTCCACATACGCCATCAGGTGATGGCCGAAGGTCACGGGCTGGGCCGTCTGAAGATGCGTGAAGCCGGGCATGGGGTCGGCCGCGTGCTGCTGTGCACGGCGGCACAGCGCGCGCATCAGCGACGCCGCCTGCGCGTCCAGCCCGTCGATGGCGTCGCGTACCCACAGGCGGAAATCGGTGGCCACCTGGTCGTTGCGCGACCGTGCGGTGTGCAGGCGCTTGCCCGCCTCGCCGATCCGGTCGGACAGGCGGGCCTCGATATTCATGTGGATGTCTTCCAGGGCGGTGCTGAAATCGAAGCGTCCGGCTTCGATCTCCGCCCCGATTTCGGTCAGGCCCCGGCGGATCGCGGCTTCATCGTCCGCGCTGATGATGCCGGTCCTGGCCAGCATGGCGGCGTGAGCCAGCGACCCGGCGATATCCTGCCTCCACAGCACATGATCGAAGCCGATCGAGGCATTGATGTCCTGCATGATGGCCGAAGGGCCACCCGCGAACCGGCCGCCCCACTGGGCGTTCGCCCGTGACGCGTCGTTGCCCGCACCATTTTCTTCGTTCACAGACATTCCATGCCCCAGATCCTGACGAAACGCGTTCTGACGGAACCCGTCGATCGCCGCGCCCTGCTTGCGAATGGCGGCACCCTACTGGCCGCATGGCTCGGGTGCAATTCCATCCTCGCGCCTCGTGCCACGGCCGAGGAGGGACCGGCCCCGGTCGCGCTGCCGACCCGGGCGGGGCATCCGCCGCGCGCGCTGCCGGACCTTGCCTTCACGGATGAAGGCGGGGCGACGCACCGCCTGGCCGACTGGCGCGGGCGGATCGTGGTACTGAATCTGTGGGCCACCTGGTGCCAGCCCTGCGTCGCCGAAATGCCCGCCCTGTCGGTGCTGGCCCGGCAGGTGGCGCCTGCGGGCGACATCGCCGTCCTGCCCGTGTCGGTGGACCATGGCGGGGCCGCGACCGTGCGCCGATTCTACCATGCCCATGGCATCGCGGGCCTGCCGGTCCTGTGCGACCCGGACATGCGCGTCCCGACCGCGCTGCACGAGGACGGGGTGCCCGTCAGCCTGGTGATCGACCGTGGCGGGCGCGAAATCCTGCGCATCAGCGGCCCCGTGCTGTGGGACGCGCCGGACCTGCCCGCCCGGCTGCGCCATCTGGCGGCCGGCGGGTGATGCCATGCGGCTTTCGCCGCATTCCCGCACGGGGTAAAGCTGCCCGACGGACGGAGCCGGCAGGGGGCGAAGACAGGTGAGGGACGAAGCAGCGCGACGCGATGAAACCGGGCAGGGAACGCTGCTGGGGGCGGGTGATCCGGCGCCGGTCGCCGTGTGTGGCCGCAGCGGGGAATCGCCCTTTCTTCTGGTCAGCGACCACGGGGGGCGGGCCGTGCCCGCGCGACTGGGCGACCTGGGCGTGGCGGCGCCGGACTGGGACCGTCATATCGCGTGGGATATCGGCATGGCCGGACTGGGCCGCCTCCTGGCCGAACGGCTGGACACGATCCTGATCGAACAGGCCTATTCCCGGCTGGTGATCGACTGCAACCGCGCGCCGGGCCATCCGACCTCGATCGTGGGCGCCAGCGACGGGGTCGTGGTTCCCGCCAATGCGGATCTGGATGCGGAGGCGGTCGCGGGGCGCCTGTCCGCGATCTTTCACCCCTATCATGATCGCATCGCCGGCGAACTGGCCGCCCGGCGGGACCGGCCCACGGTGGTGGTGGCGCTGCACAGCTTCACCCCGGAAATGGGCGGCGTCGCGCGCCCCTGGCATGTCGGCATCCTGCACAACCACGACCCGCGCTTCGGCCTGATCCTGAAGGATCTGCTGGAGGAAGAAGGCGGCCTGGTCGTGGGCGACAACGAACCCTATGCCCTGACCGACGGCAGCGACTACACGATCCCCGTCCATGCCGAGGCCCGTGGCCTGCCGCATGTGGAACTGGAAATCCGCCAGGATTTGGTGGCCGATGCGGAAGGACAGCGCGAATGGGCCGGGCGCCTGGCGCGGCTGCTGCCGCGCGCCTGGGCACGGTACTCGGCATGACCGGCACCGCCCCCATGCGACGGGCGATCGGCGGCGGGACGATGCTGGCCGGAGTGATCGGCTGGCCGGTATCGCATTCGCGCTCGCCGCTGCTGCATAATTTCTGGCTGGCCCGGTACGGGATCGACGGGGCCTATGTCCCGCTGCCGGTGCGGCCGGGCCTGTTCGATGTCGCGGTGCGCGGCTTGCAGGCGGCGGGCTTTCGCGGCGCCAACGTGACCATCCCGCACAAGGAAGCGGCGTTCGCCATCGCCGATCACCTGCATCGCTCGGCGGTGCGTTCCGGGTCGGTCAACACCCTGGTCTTCGCCGGGGACGGCCGGATCGAAGCCCATTCGACCGATGGCGACGGCTTCGTCGCCAATCTGGAAGCCCACGGCGTCGATGTCACGCGCGGTCCCGCCCTGGTGCTGGGCGCCGGCGGTGCCGCGCGGGCGATCGTGGCCAGCCTGACGGACAGGGGGATTGCGGTTTCGATCGCCAACCGGACCCGCGCCCGGGCGGAAGATCTGGCCCACGCGCTGGCATCCCCCGAAACACGGATTGCCGTGACCGACTGGGACCGCTGGACGGACGGCCTGCCGGACCATGCCCTGCTGGTCAACACGACGTCGCTGGGCATGCATGGCGGACCGGACGACGTGTTCGCGCCCGACCTGGCGCGTGCGCCGGCCGGCATGGTGGTGGCCGACATCGTCTATGTTCCGCGCATGACCCCGCTGCTGCGGGCCGCCGCCGCGCGGGGGCTGCCGGTGGTGGACGGAACGGGCATGCTGCTGCACCAGGCGCGACTGGGCTTTCGCGAATGGTTCGGCGTCGATCCGGCAGTGGATGCCGATATCCAGGCGCTGCTCGACGCCGACCTGGCAGGGTGACATGCGGGTTCTGGGCCTGACGGGCGGAATCGGCATGGGAAAATCGACGGTCGCCCGGATGCTGCGCTCCGCCGGCTTCCCCATCTTCGATGCGGATGCCGCCGTCCATGCCCTTCAGGCGCCGGGCGGGCGGGCGCTGCCGGCGATCGCGCGGCTGGTGCCCGGATCGGTGCATGATGGCGTGCTGGATCGCGCGGTGCTGCGTCGCGCGGCCATCGCGAACCCCGCGATCCTGAAAGGATTGGAGCGGATTCTCCATCCCATGGTGCGCCAGGACCGCGACCGCTTCCTGGCGCGCGCGCGGCGCGCGGGGCATTCCTGGGCGGTGCTGGACGTGCCGCTGCTGTTCGAAACCGGGGGCGAGCGCGCCTGCGACCGGGTGGTGGTGGTGTCGGCGCCGCCGGATGTCCAGAAACATCGCGTGGCCCGGCGCCGCGGCATGGCGCCCGACCAGGTGGCGGCGGTGATCGCACGCCAGATGCCCGATCGCGAAAAGCGGCGGCGGGCCGATGATGTGATACAGACCGGATTGTCGCGGGCCGATACGATCCGCCGCGTGCGGCGACTGGTCGCACGCCTGCGCGCAACGGCCGGCCGAAAAGGGGGAGGGGCATGAAGCGAGCGATCCTGTTCGATACGGAAACGACCGGGCTGGACCCCGCGCGGGGCGACCGGGTGATCGAAATCGCGGCCCTGGAACTGGTGGGCGACCTGCCGACCGGGCGGCACTTCCATGTGCTGATCCACCCTGACCGCGACATTCCCGAAGAGGCATCGCGGGTTCACGGCTTCACGCTGGCGGACCTGGAGGGCAAGCCCCGCTTTCACGAAATCGCCGACGATTTCCTGGCCTTCATCGGGCAGGACGACCTGATTGCCCATAATGCGCGATTCGATTTCGGCTTCCTGAATGCGGAACTGAAGCGCGCCGAGCGGCCGGCTTTGTCGCTGGACCGGATGGTCGATACGCTGGACATCGCGCGCGACCGCTATCCCGGCCTGCCCAACAGCCTGGATGCGCTGTGCCGCCGCTTTTCCATCGACCTGTCGGCCCGCACCACCCACAACGCACTGCTGGACTGCCGGCTGCTGGCGGAAGTCTATCTGGAACTGATGGGCGGCCGGCAGCGCGGACTGGGCCTGACGGTGCAGGATGGCGGGGGGGCGCAGGTCTCCTATGCCTATGACCTCGCCGGCGCGCGCACCCCGCGCCTTATCGTCCCGACCGAGCAGGAACTGGCGGCGCACGGCCGTTTTCTGGACAAGATCAAGGAGCCGATCTGGTCGGCCTGATGCCGGCGCGGCGGCGGCCGGGGATATGGCGGCTTGGCGCGGGCGTTTCCGATGCCTTATTCTTTTCGGGGTTGTTTCAGAAGGCCGTATCGAACCAGGAAGAGATCATTGCCCGCTGACGAGATCGTGGACCCCGCGGACGCCCACTCGGACCAGGTCCGGCGTTTCCTGCTGCATGTCGGGGTCCCCGTCCTGGGGGTGATGCTGGTCGTCGCGGTCATCGGGGGAATCGGCCTTCATTCCTATCGCTCGATCCGCAGCGGCGCGCTGGCGCTGACCCACGACCTGCTGGTCAGCCAGCAGAATTATATCGCGCAGGAAGTCGGGGAATATCTCTCCCCGGCCTCGGCGGGGACGGTGATCGCCCGCGACATGCTGGAACATGGGGCCCAGGCGGCGATCCAGAAGATCTTCAATTCCTATGGCGGCAGCATGCTGCGCCACGTGCCGCAGATCCATTCCTTCTACCTCGCCGACGCGGACGGCCACTTCAATCTGATCGAACGCGACCCCGCGGGCCATGGGCTGGAGACGACGTACCTGACCGGCGAGGGGGCCGGGTCGCAATTCGCCCATCAGTTCTTCGACGCGAAAAGCCAGCCGTTGCGGACCGAAAGCAATCCGGCGGCGGGATACGACCCCCGCACCCGGCCCTGGTACACCGGCGCGGCGCAGTCGGGGAAGTTGTACTGGTCCGCGCCATACCTGATCGCGCAGACCGGGCAGATGATCATCACCGCCTCGATCTCCTACCAGGGGGCGGATGGCCGCAATGCGGTGTTCGCCGTCAACCTGTCGATGAACGAGCTGACCAGCTTCCTGGATTCGCTGCAGATTGGCAAAAGCGGCCATGCCCTGATCGTGGACCAGGACGGGCACCTGCTGGCCGGCCGCCACATGGCGGACGTGGCGAAGCAGGCCGGCGGGGACCCGGCGAAGATGACCATCGATCCCACCACCTATCCCGTCCTGGCGCAGGCCTTCGATGTCTATCGCGTGCAGGGGTATGGTCCGCACACCATCCGCAACCGCAAGCGCGATTTCATCAGCATCGCGGCCCCCCTGCCGGCCACGGCGCAGAAATGGGTGCTGCTGCTGGTGGCGCCGGAAAGCGATTTCGCGAATTTCGCGCTGGTGGACGGGCGGCAGAACCTGATGTTCTCGCTGCTGATCGTGGCGCTCGCGGCCCTGCTGGGGGCGCTGCTGTTCCGCCAGGGCCGGCGGAGCGAGCGCCTGTCGCAGGACCTGGAACGCCAGCGCGCGGTCTCGGGGCATGAAAGCCAGGCCCTGCAGGCGGTCGCCAGCTATCCCGGCCTGTTCGACCCGACCGACGACGCGCTGGTGCTGACGCGCGGCCTGGCCGACCAGTCCTCGGCCCGGCGGGCCTCGGTCTGGCGCATCATGCATGACGGCGCGACCCTGCTGTGCGTCGATTCCTATGATTCGCACCACGATGCCCATACCGGCGGGTTCGAACTGTCGCGCACCGAACTCAGCGCCTTCTTCGACGCGGTGGCGCATGGCGATGCGTTCAGTGTGGCAGACGCCGCCCAGGACTCGCGCACGGCCAATTTCTTCCGGCTGTTCATGCGGTCGTTCGGCAGCCGCGGCCTGTTCCTGGCGCCGGTGCTGGGCGCGACCGGGCCGGTCGGCGTCATCACGCTGGAGGACGCGCCCCGCGCCGCCCTGGTGTCGCATTTCACCACCATGATCGCCGGCATGGTGGCGGCGCGCTTTTCCGCCCAGCATTACAGCGCGGTGGCCGCCGCCGCGCCCGAACTGACCGGCGAACCCCCGGACGAGGAAGCCCGGCACGCCTTCGGGGACGGGTTCCTGGTCCCGCCCGGCAGCGTGGCCGCTTCCGCCGGCGGCCCCTCCGGCGGTGTCGCGCAGCCGGTCTCGGACGGGCTGTTTCCGGCGGTGGCGGTCATGGTCATCACCTTTTCCGACCTGGTCACGTCGCCGCACGCCGATCCCGCGCAGGTGATCGCACTGGTGGAAACGCTGGCGACGCAGCTTCAGGCGGTGGCCCATCAGTGCGGGCTCTATTCCATCAAGATGCTGGGCCACCGCCTGGTCTGCGTGGCCGGTTGTTCGCACACGCCCGATCCGGGAGCGGTCGAGCGGATGGCGAACGCCGCCCTGGCGATGCGCGAGGCATCGCTGTCGATCCTGGCCAAGGCCGACCTGGACCCGGTCTTCCGCATGGGGATCGACGTGGGGCCGGTGTTCGGCGGCATGCTGGGCCGCGACCCGGCCGTCTTCAACCTGTGGGGCGACGCCATCGGCATGGCGGAGATGATGGCCCAGGGCGCGCCTGAAATCGGCACGATCCAGGTCACGCAGGACGTCTACCAGGTCCTGCGGCAGCGGTTCCTGTTCCGCGAACGCGGGCGGTTCTTCGTGCCGCAGGCGGGCATGACCCGGACCTATGTCCTGGCGGGGCGCCGGTAATGGCGGGACCGGAGGCGAACGCGGGCCCGCCTCCCGCGTCCGATCATCCGGCGTCCGGCCCGCCCGTGGGCGCGCTGCCGCACTGGCTTGCGGCGGCGGCGGCCCGGGTCCTTCCGCCGCTGGCGCGCATCGGGCGCCTGACCCGTCATCAGGTCCGTTTCGCGCTGGTGCTGGTCGGCATGGGGTGGGGGGTGCTGCGCGAAAGCGTGCGGCCCAATTCCTGGCGGCGCACGGTGCGCGACGAATTCCGCCTGTGCCTGCGCCAGGTGGTGGGCGGGGGCGTGCTCAGCACCCTGTTCACCGCCACCCTCGCGGGACTGACCGTGGTGTCGCAGGCCGCCTACTGGCTGGGTTTCGCCGGGATGGCGCAGATGACCGGATCGATCCTGGTGTCGGTCCTGGTGCGCGAAATCGCGCCGGTGCTGGTCGGGATCATCCTGCTGGGGCGCAGCGGCATGCTGACGCTGACGGAAATCGGCATGCTGACCCTGGGCGGGCAGGTCCGCGCCATGCAGGCGCAGGGACTGGACCCGTTCCTGCTTCTGGTCATGCCGCGCACCTTCGCCTTCACCGTCGGCGGCTTCACGCTGGGCATCCTGTTCGCGACCATGGCGCTGCTGATGGGCTTCATCGTCACCCACACGGCGGGGGTGATGAGCATGTCGGTCTGGACCTTCTTTTCCGACGTGCTGACGGCCATGTCGGCGTGGGACTTCTTGGTCATTCCGCTGAAATTCGTGCTGGTCGGATTCTTCGTGGGCCTGGGGGCCTGCATCACCGGCCTGCTGGTGGATGTGGACGACACGATCGCCACCATCATGCCGCGCGGCTTCGCGCGGGGCATGATGACGGTGCTGGGCGTCAACATCCTGTTCAGCCTGGGGTTCTGAGGGATGGCGACGACCGGCCCCCTGCTGGATTTGCGCGCGGCGCTGCCCTCGTTCGACGAAAGCGGCATGGCGCCCGTTCCGATCGACCTGCGGCTGATGCCGGGCGACTGCGCCGTCATCGAATGCCGCGATACGCGACGCGCGACGCTGTTTGCCGATCTGTGTTCCGGCATGGTGTCCCTTGCCTCGGGCTCGGTCCGCTTCATGGGGCTGGACTGGACCGAACTGGGCGACCGGCAGTTGAACGCCCTGCGGGGGCGCATCGGGCGGATCACCCGGCGGGGGTCGTGGCTGGACCTGTTCGGCACCCACGTCAACATCCTGATGCCGCAACTGCACCACACCGTCCGCCCGGCCGACGAGGTCATCGCCGCCGCGATGGAACTGGGCCAGGCCTTCGGCTTTCCCGGCCTGCCGCTCAGCACCCCGGGGCGCCTGTCCGCCGCCGACCTGGCCCGCGCGGCCTGCGTGCGGGCCTTTCTCGGCCGGCCCGACCTGCTGCTGCTGGAAGACCAGTCCGACACGCTGCCGCAGGATGCGCATCTCGCGTTCCTGGAAGCGATGACGGGCGCGCGCGACCGTGGGGCGGCCATAATGTGGTTCGTGCGCAATGCCGCGACCTGGGCGGATTACCGCCAGGCCGTGAATGTCCACCTGCGCCTTCTCGATGAAGGCCTCTTCCCGATGCGGGGGGTATAGATGGCCCAGGATCAAAAGACCGACCTGGCGCGCCAGTTGGTGCGCGTGCGCTATGCCGACGAATGGGTCGGCGTGCTGGTCCTGCTGTCGCTGGTGATCTGCTTCGCCGCGATCGTCGAGGCCGGGGTCCTGCGCGACTGGCTGACACCCGCCGGCCGGCTGCAGATCGTCCTGCCCGACGGCGGGGTCAGCGGCCTGTCGGTGGGTAACGATATCGAGGTGCTGGGCATCCATGCCGGCACGATCCGGCGCATCCGCATCAATCCCTCGGGCGGGATGTTCGCGGTGGCCGATATCGACCCGGATATCGAACCCTATATCCGCCGTGACAGCACGGCCACCATACGCCGGCGCTTCGTCGTGGCGGGGGCGGATTACATCGACATCTCGCGCGGCACCGGCACGCCGATGGACTGGCATTACGCGGTGCTGACCGCGCACAGCGCCCCCAACCCCGCCGACATGATCACCCAGACCTTCGCCGATATCAGGGCGCGCATCCTGCCGGTGCTGGACAGCTCCCAGCACATGATGTCGCAGCTCGACGCCACGATCACCGACATGCATTCCGGCAAGGGCACGGTGGGGCGCCTGATGACCAGCGACGACCTGATCCGCCAGTCGGAAAAGATGGTCGCCTCGCTCAATACCGCCATCGCCCAGTTGACCCCGGTGGAAAAGCGGCTGTCGGCGGTGATGGCCAAGGCGGACAGTTCCATGGCCAATGTCCGTGCGTCCACCGACGATCTGCGCAAGGCGACGCCGCGCCTGCCGGCGATCACCCGCGACCTGCAGGAGACTTCGGCCGAACTGCCGGTCCTGCTGACCCAGGCGCAGGTCACGGCGGCCAGCCTGCAGAAGCTGACCGACCAGCTTCGCGGCCTGTGGCTGCTGGGCGGCGGGGGCACGCCCGCGCCACAGCGGCGCCTGCCGGCCGCGAGAATCCAGCCATGAGGGCGCGTATCCTCCCCCTGGTCCTGCTGCTGGCCGGCTGCGCGGGCGGCAAGGCGGTGGCGCCGCAGGACGAGACCCTGGCCCAGGCCATGGAATCCGGCCGGCAGTCCGTGGCGCTGGACCGGCTGTCGGTGGCGGAAGGCCAGTATCGCCTGGCGGGCACCCGCGCCGTGGCGCGCGACGACGCGCCGGCGATCGGTGACGCCGGATACAATTTGGCCGTGGTGCAACTGGCGCAGGACCGACCGGCCGACGCGCTGTCCACGGTGGCTGCCACGCGCGGGGCGCTGGCGGTACGGGGACGCGCCGGCGACGATGCCGAACTGGACCTGGTGCAGGCGGCCGCCCTGCATCGCCTGTCGCGCGACGCCGAGGCCGCGCCGCTGGCCGCCAGCGCCATGGCCAGCGCCGACCCCGCGATTGCCGAACAGGCGGCCCTGCTCGGCGGCCTGATCGCGGACGCGCGCGGCGACCGTGCCACCCTGGCCGCCGCCGCCGCCCGGCTGGCCCATACCCGCCCCGTACCGGCGAAATGGCAGGCGGACGAGGACGAATTGCGCGCGCGGATGGTGCTGGCCACCGACCCGGCGACGGCGCGGGACCTGGCGCGACACGCCGCCGACTTGCGGCAGGGGATCGTCGATTATCGCGGCATGGCGCGCGCCCTGACGCTGGCGGCCCGCGCGGCGGGGCAGGCCGGCGACGCCCAGGGCGCCGCCGCGCTGTCGCTTCAGGCGGCCCAGAGCATGAAAGCGCAGGGTGTGAAGGGACGGGACGTGAAGGGGCAGGGGATGCAGCCCGTGATCACCGGCCCCGATCCCTTCGCCACGCCTTCGGGGACATAGCCGCCCTTACGCGCGGGCGACTTCCAGGTCCGAATGCCGGTCGATCAGCGTGGCGCTGGCGTCGTTCAGCCCCAGCAGTTCGACCGTCATGCCGTGCTGTTCCAGGCGCGCCACGATGTCTTCCAGCGTGCCGACGGCCGTGATGTCCCAGAAATGGGCGTGGCGCAGGTCGATGCGGACATGGCGCGCGGTATCCAGCGTCTCGAACCGCTCGGCGAACAGGTCGGCCGAGGCGAAGAAGATCTGCCCGGTGACGCGATAGGTCCGCGTGCCGCTGTCGGGGTCGAACGTGTTCTGGACCGTGACCATGCGCGAGACGCTGGCGGCGAAGAACAGGCCGCTGAGCAGCACGCCGACCAGCACCCCGGCCGCCAGGTTGTGCGTGGCCACCACCACCGCCACGGTCGCCAGCATCACCAGGCTGGCGCCGCGCGGGTGCGTCCGCAGCGTGCGCAGCGACTGCCAGGAAAACGTACTGGCCGACACCATGATCATGATCGCCACCAGGGCGGCCACGGGCACGCGCGCCACCCATGGCCGCAGCACGACCATCAGCAGCAGCAGGAACGCCCCGGCGACGAAGGTCGACAGCCGCCCGCGCCCGCCATAGCGCAGGTTGCCCACCGTCTGCCCGATCATGCCGCACCCGGCGATGCCGCCGAACAGGCCGACCGCGATGTTCGCGATTCCCAGCCCGACGCATTCGGTGCGCTTGCTGCTGTGGGTTTCGGTCATGTCGTCCACGACAGTGGCCGTCATCATCGATTCCAGCAGGCCGACCATCGCCATGGCGACGGCGAAGGGCAGGACGGTCTGCAGCGTCGCCAGCGACAGCGGCACCTGCGGCCAGACCAGGTGTGGCAGGCTGTCGGGCAGGCGGCCCAGGTCGGCCACGGTATGGACCGGCATGGGCCACGCCGCCGCGACCAGCGTCAGCACCACGATGCAGATCAGCGGCGAGGGGATGGCGCCGAACACGCGCGGCACGCCATAGATGATCGCCAGCCCCAGCCCGATCATGGCGTAGGTGTGCCACGTCACATGCAGCATGTGCGGCACCTGGGCCGAGAAGATCAGGATGGCCAGCGCGTTGACGAAGCCGGTGCGCACCGGCCGCGACACGTAGCGCATCAGCAGGTGCAGCCGCAGCGCGCCGGCCAGGATCTGCAGCGCGCCGGCCAGCAGCGTCGCGGCCAGCAGATACTGCACGCCATGCGCCCGCACCAGCGCCGCCGCGACCAGCGCGACCGACCCGGCGGCCCCGGAAATCATGGCCGGCCGGCCGCCGGTGAAGGCGATGACCACGCTGATGACGAACGAGGCATACAGCCCCACCTCGGGGTCCACGCCGGCGACGAAGGAAAAGGCGATGACCTCGGGAATCAGCGCGAAGGTGCCGACCATGCCGGCCAGCACGTCGCGGACCATGTTGCCGGTCCATTCGGCGCGATAACGGGCAAAACCGGTCATAGGGTCAGATATCCGCGATACTGTCGTCGGCACGCCGCCACCAGCATTGCGCGGCAGGGCGGGGGGTCGGCAGCACGTCCAGCGGCTCGCCTTCGAATTCGACGGTGTTGGTGGGGGTTTCCTGGAGGGTGATCCCGGCGCAGCGCAGCACGCCGCCATCGGCGTCCAGCAGCGCGTTCAGCTTGGCCATCATCAGGCAGGCCGTCAGTTCGGTCGTCGGGTCGCCGGGGGTCACCACGATGCGGCGCGCCCGCTCGGGCTCGTTCGCGCGGAACCACGCCAGCAGCGGGTCGTCCTCGGCCAGTTGCAGCGCATGGTCCAGCCGTTCGTCGACGAAGCGGTGCCAGCGTCCCTTGGCGCGCTGGAACGAGACGACCATGTTGCCCGCGCCATCCAGCGGGCGCGGCGCGGTGGGGCGCAGCCGCACGGTTACGAACTCGTTGTGGCCGTGGGGCAGGGCGCAGCTCTCGCTGGCGCCGTGAATCAGCCGGTGCCCCATCGAGAAACGGCGCGTGAAGACCAGGTCAAGCATCGGCGCCGTCCGCGACATAGCGTTCCCATCCCGCGCGGCGCAGCATGCAGGCGGGGCAGGTGCCGCAGCCATGGCCCCAGGGATGCATCACGTCGCGCACGCCCAGATAGCAGCTATGGCTCTCGCGGTTGATCAGCTCGACCAGGTCGGCACCGCCCACTCCCTCGGCCATGCGCCAGGTCTCGGCCTTGTCGATCCACATCAGCGGCGTGTGCAGCACGTAGCGGCTGGCCATGCCCAGGTTCAGCGCGACCTGCATCGCCTTGATCGTGTCGTCGCGGCAGTCGGGATAGCCGGAATAATCGGTCTCGCACATGCCGCCGACGATGTGGCGCGCGCCCCGCCGCGCGGCCAGCGCCGCCGCGAAGGTCAGGAAGATCAGGTTGCGTCCGGGGACGAAGGTGCTGGGAAGCCCGTTCTCGTTCATCGTGATCGCGGCATCGCGCGTCAGCGCGGTGTCCGACACCGCCCCCAGCGCGTCCAGCGCCAGCGTATGGTCCTGGCCCAGCCGGGTGGCCCAGTCCGGGTCCAGCGCCGCCATTCCGTCGCGCAGCCGCGCCCGGCAGGCCAGTTCCACCGCATGGCGCTGTCCGTAATCGAAGCCCACGGTTTCCACCCGGCCGAAGCGCGACAGGGCCCAGGCCAGGCAGGTCGCGGAATCCTGCCCGCCGGAAAACAGCACGATCGCGGCTTCCTGCAACGGATCGGCGGGGGTCAGGGATGTGGCCATTTCTAGGGTATCCCGATCAGCTTGTGGGTTTGCAGCGACAAGCGCCAGCGCGGGTGGGCGCGGCAATAGGCGACGGCCGCCGCCGTGTTCGCGGCCTGGGCGGGCCCGTCCATGGGTTGCAGCCAGAATTGCCGGAAATCCAGCCCCGCCACGCGCTCGGGCAGCAGGTCGGGCTGCGGATAGACCAGCTTCAGTTCGTGCCCGGTGCGCTGCACCAGGTCCGCGCCCGCCTTCGGGCTGACGCAGATCCAGTCCACGCCGGGTGGGACGGGCAGGGTGCCGTTGGTCTCGACCGCGATCTCGAAGCCCCGTTCATGCACCGCCCCGATCAGCGCGTCATCCAGTTGCAGCAGCGGCTCGCCACCGGTGAAGACGACGAAGGCATGCTCGCGCCCCGGTGCCTCCCAGGTCGCGGCGATCGCGTCGGCCAGCGACGAGGCATCGGCGAAGCGGCCGCCGCCCGTGCCATCCGTGCCCACGAAGTCGGTATCGCAGAAACGGCAGACGGCCGTGGCGCGATCGGCCTCCCGCCCCGACCAGAGATTGCATCCGGCAAAGCGGCAGAACACGGCGGCACGGCCGGCATGCGCGCCCTCGCCCTGGAGGGTCGCGAACATCTCCTTGATCGCATACGACATGGCGGTGGTTTCCGACACGCCGCTGCGCGACGCAAGTGCTAAATGACGGCGTTCAGGCCTGGGCCAGACTCGTATGCATCCCCAGCCGCGCGAGCAGCCTGGCATCGCGGCTGGCTTCGGGGTTGGGGGTGGTCAGCAGCTTCTCGCCATAGAAGATCGAATTCGCGCCGGCCAGGAAGCACAGGGTCTGCGCTTCGTCCGTCATGTCCTCGCGCCCCGCCGCCAGCCGTACCCGGCTGGCCGGCATGGCGATGCGCGCGGCGGCGATGATGCGGACGAAGTCGATCGGATCGACCGGATCGGCCCCGGCCAGCGGCGTTCCCGCCACGCGGACCAGCAGGTTGATCGGCACGCTTTCGGGGTGCCGCGGCAGGCTGGCCAGGCTGGCGATCAGCCCCGCGCGGTCGTCGTCGTTCTCGCCCATGCCCACGATGCCGCCGCAGCAGACATTGATCCCGGCATCGCGCACATGCGCCAGCGTATCCAGCCGCTCCTGATAGGTGCGGGTGGAAATGATGGACCCGTAATGCTCGGGCGAGGTGTCCAGATTGTGGTTGTAGTAATCCAGCCCGGCCTCGCGCAGGCGGTGCGCCTGCCGGTCGTCCAGCATGCCCAGCGTGACGCAGGTCTCCATGCCCAGGCTCTTCACGCCCTCGACCATGGCGCAAACGGTCTCCAGGTCATGATCCTTGGGCGAACGCCACGCGGCGCCCATGCAGAAGCGCGCGGCCCCGGCGTCCCGCGCCGCCCGGGCTTCCTTCAGCACGGCCTCCACCGCCATCAGGCGGCTGGCCTTCACGCCGCCGTCCTCGTGCTTCGCGCTCTGCGGGCAGTAGGCGCAATCCTCGGGGCAGCCGCCGGTCTTGATCGACAGCAGGGTGGAAATCTGGATCTCGGTGGGGTCGAAGCGGGCGCGATGCACGCTCTGCGCCCGGAACATCAGTTCGGGGAAGGGCAGGGCGATCAGCGCCGCGATCTCGTCCCGCGTCCAGTCGGTGCGCACCGGCGGAAGCGACGGGTCGGCATGACACGGCGAGGTGGACGGGATGACACCATCGGGCATCGGGCTGGTTCCTGGACTGTCGGCGATAAGGAACACGCTCTGCCACAGAAGGGGGGGCGGTGTCACCCAAGGCGTGCCCGGCCCGCGCAACGGGACGGGCACGCCTTGTGCGGCGGGCGGGTCAGGCGCGGCCCGCCATGACCTCCAGCAGCGTATGGCCCAGCAGCGCCGGGCTGATCGAGACATGGATTCCCGCCGCGCGCAGGGCGTCGATCTTGGCCCCCGCCGTTTCGTGCCCGCCGGTGATGACGGCGCCGGCATGGCCCATGCGGCGCCCCGGCGGAGCGGTGGCACCGGCGATGAAGCCCACCACCGGCTTCTTCGTGCCGCTGTCGCGGATCAGCGCCGCCGCCTCGATCTCCGACGTGCCGCCGATCTCGCCGATCATGATGATCGAATCCGTGTCCGGGTCCGCGATGAAGCGTTTCAGCACGTCGGTGAAGTCCAGCCCC
Source organism: Gluconacetobacter diazotrophicus PA1 5 (assembly GCF_000021325.1). Taxonomy (GTDB): domain Bacteria; phylum Pseudomonadota; class Alphaproteobacteria; order Acetobacterales; family Acetobacteraceae; genus Gluconacetobacter; species Gluconacetobacter diazotrophicus. Next base: position 3,720,945 of record NC_011365.1, read on the forward strand.
TTGACCGGGTCGCCGCCGATGCCGACACAGGTGCTCTGCCCCAGCCCCGCCGCCGTCGTCTGCGCCACGGCCTCGTATGTCAGCGTGCCGGAGCGCGAGACGATGCCCACGCGCCCGGGCCGATGGATCGCCCCGGGCATGATGCCGATCTTGCATTCGCCGGGGGTGATGACGCCCGGGCAGTTCGGCCCGATCAGTACGCTGTCCGACCGGGCCAGCACCTGGTGGACGCGCACCATGTCCAGGACCGGAATCCCTTCGGTGATGCACACGATCAGGGGCATGCCCGCCGCGATGGCCTCCAGGATGGCATCGGCGGCGCCGTCGGGCGGCACGTACAGCACGGTGGCGTCCGCGCCCGTCGCCTCGCGGGCCTGCGACACGGTGTCGAAGACCGGCAGGCCCAGATGGACCGCGCCGCCCCGGCCCGGGGTCACCCCGCCGACCAGCCGGGTGCCGTAGGCCAGCGCCTGTTCGGAATGGAAGGTGCCCTGGGCGCCGGTGAAGCCCTGGGTGATGACGCGGGTGCCGCGATGGACCAGGATGGACATCAGGCGGCCCCCCCGGCGAAAGCGGTTTCGCGCACGGCGGCGACGATCTTGGTGGCCGCGTCGGCCAGGTCGTCGGCCGGGATGATCCTCAGCCCCGATGCCGACAGGATCTGGTGCCCCTGTTCGACGTTGGTGCCGGCCAGCCGCACCACCAGCGGCACGTGCAGCCCCGTTTCGCGCGACGCGGCGACGATGGCGTCCGCGATGATGTCGCAGCGCATGATGCCGCCGAAGATGTTCACCAGGATGCCGCGCACCTTGCGGTCGGACAGCAGGATGCGGAACGCCGCCGCCACCCGTTCGCGCGTGGCGCCGCCGCCCACGTCCAGGAAGTTGGCCGGTTCCTCGCCCTCCATCTTGATGATGTCCATGGTCGCCATCGCCAGCCCGGCGCCGTTGACCATGCAGCCGATGGTCCCGTCCAGCCCGACATAGGCCAGGCCGTGGCGCGCGGCCTCGCGCTCGCGGGGGTCTTCCTCGTTCTCGTCGCGCAGTTCTTCCAGTTCCGGATGGCGGAACAGCGCGTTGTCGTCGAAGCTCATCTTGGCGTCCAGCGCCAGAAGGTCGCCCGACCGGGTGACGACCAGCGGATTGATCTCGACGATCGCGGCGTCCAGCGCCACGAACGCGTCATAGGCCGCGCGCAGCACGGTGGTGAAGGCGCGGATCGAGCGTCCATGCAGGTCCAGCCGCGCCGCCAGCGTGCGCGCCTGGTAGTCGGACAGGCCGGTGGCCGGGTCGATCGGTTCCTTCAGGATACGCTCGGGCGTGGCGGCGGCGACGTCCTCGATCGCCATGCCGCCGTCCTGCGACGCCACGATGACGATGCGCCCAGTGCCGCGATCCACCAGCAGCGACAGGTACAGCTCGCGCCCGATATCGCATCCGGCCTCGATATACAGGCGGCGGACCACGCGGCCGGCAGAGCCGGTCTGGCGCGTGACCAGGGTCTGGTCCAGCATCGCGATGGCGGCCTGCTCGGCATCCTCGGGCGTGCGGGCCAGGCGTACGCCGCCCTTGCCGCCGGGATCATGGGCGAAATGACCCGCGCCGCGGCCGCCGGCATGGATCTGCGCCTTGACCACCACCAGCGGGGCACCCATCGCGCGGGCGGCCAGCAGGGCTTCGTCCGGGGAACGGACGACGCGCCCATCGGGAACCGGCATGCCGAAGCCCTTCAACAGGGCCTTTGCCTGATATTCATGTATGTTCATACGGTTTGATCCGCGTTTGTTATCGTTGCGCGCCCGGGTAAGCCGGGGTGGGGCGAACCGGGTGGCATGCTGGGGTGGGCATGGTCCCGATCAGCTCTGCATGGCATAATCGGATCGTTTATGCCATCTCGGAAGCTGAAAAGGATCTGTTCAGACCCGTATATGCCCCGTGCGGGATACCGGGGAACGCGGGTGGGACGAAAGCCGGGGGAAAGACAGGGCAGGATGAAACATTGGCGCATTGAACAGATGGATTGGGACAGTTTCGATCCGGCGCGCCTGGACCCCGACATCATCCCGGTGGTCAAGGCGGCTTCGGTCGTCGAACGGAACGGCGTCGATTACGCCGTGTACCTGAACAACGTGTTCTTCGACGACCCGGCCTTCCAGGCGGCCGCCGACAACTGGGCGATCGAGGAAGTGCAGCACGGCGACGCGCTGGGGCGCTGGGCGATGATGGCCGACCCGACCTGGAACTACCCCGAGGCCTTCGCGCGCTACCGCGAATCCTACAAGCTGGAACTGGAGGTCGACCGTTCGATTCGCGGCTCGCGCACCGGCGAGCTGATCGCCCGGTGCATGGTCGAAACCGGGACCTCGTCCTTCTATACCGCCCTGGCCGACGCGACGGACGAACCGCTGCTGAAGGCGATCTGCCGGCAGATCGCGGCCGACGAATACCGGCATTTCAAGCTGTTCTACGACCATATGCACCGCTACCTGAAGCGCGAACGCCTGGGCGTGTGGCAGCGCGCCCGCATCGCCCTGGGCCGGGTGACGGAAACCGAGGACGACGAACTGGCCTCGGCCTACCACACGACCAACGAACCGCCCGGCGTGCCCTACGACCATCGGCGCTGCATCGCGGCCTACATGGCGCGGGCCATGCGCGTCTATCAGCTCCGGCACACGACCCGCGTCACGGGCATGATCCTGAAGACCATCGGCGTGGCACCCCATGGCTGGGTCCATGCGCTGATCGCCCAGGTGATCTATCGTGCGATTCGCCTGCGCCAGAAGAAATTCGCCCGTCAGGCCGCCCTGGCATGACACGGCCGCCCGCTTCGAAAGGCTTGCTGCAGAAGGACTACCACATGTTCGACCGGACCAAGGCTGCGGCCGCCGGGCTGCTGGCGGCGAGTCTCCTGGCGGGCCTGCCGGCGCGGGCCCAGCCTTATTCCCTGCCAATCGCGACCTCGCCGGCGGCCCCGCCGCTGCCCGACGCCGCCGCCACCGCCGTCCAGCAGGTGATGGCCCAGGTGGGGGTCGCCGCCTTCACTGCCCCCGATTTTCGTCCCGGCCTCGTCCGGCACATGGTGCTGTTTCGCTTCCAGAAGGCCGTGACCCCCTTCCAGAAGGCCGAAATCGCCCGGCGCTTCCTGGAACTGGCGGTCGATTCGCGTCGCCCGGACGGACGGCCGCTGGTGCTGTCGATCGAAAGCGGGATACAGGACAGCGGCGAAGGCCAAGACGAGGGATACGAGATGGGATTCCTCGTCTCGTTCGCGTCCGAGGGGGATCGCAATTATTATGTGGGCCGTCCGGTTGTGACCGCGCCCGGTTTCTTCGACCCCGCGCATGACGCGTTCAAGGCGTTCGCGTCGCCGTACCTGGCAGGGGCCATGGTCTTCGACTATCGCGTCGCCGCCATGGCGCAGCCGCCTTCGGCCGCGAAGCCGGCGAAGGGCGGGGCGGCCCGCCGCAAGTAAGCCACCCGTCCGGGTGGCAAGTAAGCCACCCGTCCGGGTGGCGAGATATAAAGGGAGCAGGATGTCAGATTTCACGGGATACGGATCGGGCCGTCGGGGCGGGCGGGCGCGTGCGTCGTTGCTGTGCGGAACGGCATTTCTGGTTGCGGCCGGACTGCTCGCCTCCGGGGGGGCCCGGGCAGCCGATATCGCGCAGACCTCCGCCGCCAAGGAGCCTGCCGCGCCGTCCTACGGCACGTGGGGCTTCGACATGGCGGGCCGCGACACCGCGATCGTGCCGGGCAACGACTTCTTCGGGTACGCCAACGGCCGTGCGGTGCATGACATCGTCATTCCCCCGGACATGACGGCCTATGGGCCGTTCAACATGCTGCATGAACTCTCGCGCCAGCGCGTGCAGGCCATCCTTCGGGACCTGTCGGCCCACCCGGTGGCGCAGCCCGCAACGGTGGACCAGAAGCTGGGCACCTTCTATGCGACCTTCATGGACGAACAGGGGATCGAATCCCTGGGCGTCCGTCCGCTGGCCCCCGGGCTGGACGCGATCCGCGCGGTGGACACCCGCACGGCCTTCGCCGCCCTGCTGGGCCGGGCGCAGTCGGGTTTCCAGTATTCGCTGTTCGGGCTGGGAATCCAGCCCGACGCCAAGGACCCGACCGTCTATGCCCTGACGCTGGACCAGGCCGGGATCGGCCTGCCGGACCGCGATTATTACCTGAAGCCCGCGATGGCGGCGAAGAAGACCGCCTACCAGGCCTATGTCCAGCAGGTCCTGACCATGATCCAGTGGCCGGACGCGGCGAAGATGGCGCCCGCCATCGTGGCGTTCGAAACCCGGCTGGCCGGTGCGCACTGGGCGCGGCAGGACATGCGCGACCCCGACCGGACCTACAACCCGATCACAGTGCCGGACCTGCGCAAGCGCGCGCCAGGCTTCGACTGGGCGGCCTACCTGACCGGCGCCGAACTGCCGCCCGGCATCGTCACGTCGGGCACCCTGATCGTCGGCGAACCCGATGCCGTCGTGGGCGAAGCCCGGATCGCGTCCGAAACCGACCTGGCCACGCTGCGCGCCTGGCTGGCTTTCCACCTGGTGGACAACGCGGCGCGCTACCTGCCACGCGCGTTCGTCCAGGCCTCGTTCGACTTCAACGACAAGACCCTGGGCGGCCAGCCGCAACTGCCCGAGCGCTGGAAGCGCGGAGTGACAGTCACCAGCAGCGCGATGGGCATGGCGCTGGGTCAGACCTATGTCGCGCGCTACTTCCCGCCGGCCTATCGCGATACGATGCGCGCCCTGACCGGCGAACTGAAGGCCGCCTTCCGGGTCCGGCTGCAGCATAATGAATGGATGGGCCCGCAGACCCGCGCCGCAGCGTTGCAGAAGCTCGATCATTTCACCATCCAGATCGGCTATCCCAACCGCTGGCGTGACTACAGCACCCTGCCGATCCGCCAGGGGGACGCGTACGGCAACGCGGAACGGGCGGTGGCCTTCGAATGGCGCTACTGGCTGGGTCACCTGGGCCACCCGGTGGACCGGGACGAGTGGGACATGACGCCGCAGACCGTCAACGCCTACAACAACCCCCTGTTCAACGAGGTCGTGTTCCCCGCAGCGATCCTGCAGCCGCCGTTCTTCAACCCGAAGGCCGACCCGGCGATCAATTACGGCGCCATCGGCGGCGTGATCGGGCACGAGATGACGCATTCCTTCGACGACGAGGGGCGCAAGTTCGACTACCTCGGCCGACTGAAGGAATGGTGGACCAAGGACGACGCGGCCCGCTTCGACAAACTGGCGGCCCGCTTCGGCGCGCAGTACGACGCGTTCCAGGTCCTGCCGGGCGTGCATGTGAACGGCAAGCTGACGATGGGCGAGAACATCGCCGACCTGGGCGGCCTGACCCTGGCGCTGGATGCCTATCATGCGTCGCTGCACGGCAAGCCCGCGCCGGTGATCGGCGGACTGACCGGCGACCAGCGCGTGTTCCTGGGCTGGGCGCAGGTCTGGCGGCAGAAGATGCGCGACGATACCGTGCGGGCGCGGATCATGACCGACCCGCATTCCCCGCCGCAGGCGCGGGTCAACCTGCCTATGCATAATATCGATGCCTGGTATCGGGCATGGAACGTCAAGCCGGGCGACACGCTCTACCTCAAGCCCGAGGCGCGCGTGAAAATCTGGTAACGGCGGCCCGCGTCCCGGCTTTTTGTCCGGCCGGCCCCTTGCGCAAACGGGTTTCACCTGCTGGAACCACCCCGAATACGGGGAGAGGTGATATGACGACGGTGACGCTGGGCCATCCGGATACCATTCTGCACGCGGCGGCGGCGGCGGCCGTGGTGCGCGTGCTGGAGGCCTACGAGATGGAGGTCGAATACGTCACCGGGACCCGGAACGACCTGTCGGCGGCGATGGCGGCGGGCGGGATCGACCTGTTCGTGTCGGCCTGGCTGCCGGATATCGATCCCGACTGGCTGGCCCCCGCGCTGGGGATGGAAGCGTTCGGCGGCCTGTACAAGCCCGTCTTCGGCTGGGCCCTGCCCGAGGGCAGCGCCCCGCACGTCGTCACCATCGCGGACCTCGCCACCGATGACGGCACGGTCAGCCGCAACATCGTGACCCCGGAATCGGTGATCGAACGGGTGCGGCAGGGCGTCGCCGCCTATGGCCTGACCGAATGCGGCTTCACCCTCGACGCCCGCCCCGACGAGGACGCGTTCCAGCACGCCGCCCAGGCGATCGAAACCGGCGAGGCCACGATCCTGCCGCTCTGGCAGCCCCATTTCCTGCATCATGGCGGCCGGCTGCGCCTGCTGGACGACCCCAAGGCCGGCCTGGGTGGCGAACAGCAGGCACGGTTGCTGCTGCGCACGGCGGCGCGCGAGACGCTGGATTCCGACCTGCTGGACGAACTGGACGAACTGACGCTGGGCAACAAGGTCGTCAGCGCCCTCGATTACGCCATGCGCCACGAGGGCATGAGCGCCGACGAGGCCGCCGAGGCCTGGCAGCGCGGCAAGCTGCTGCCGCGCTAAGGATGTCCGGCTTCCTGCACGAGGTCGATTACTGGCTCTTCGGTGCGCGCCGCGCGCGGTCGCAGCCGCTCTATGCGCTGGTCGAGGGGGCGGAAGGCGCCCAGGCGCTGGCCGCCGACCTTGCCCGTGCCGGCCGGCCCGGCGGCGTCACGCGCCTAGACCCCTCCGCCACGCTGCGGGACGCGCCGTATGATTTCATCGCCTGCGACCTGCGCCCCCATGCCGGCCACGACCTGATCCTGGCCGATCTGGCGGGCCTTCTGGCGCCGGGCGGCGGCATGCGGATCACGGTCGCGGCTGCGTCCTGTGACGTGCCCGGCCTGTTCGGGCTGCTGGATCGCGCGGGATTGCAGGCCGCCAGCCTGCTTCCGCCCTTGCTCTATGACCCGGACGCGTTCCAGCCCGATCCCGGTCCGTATTCATGCCTTCCCACCGTGCCGGACCGCATGCGGGCCGCCATGGGCGAATCGCTGGCGGGCGACGTGCCGGCCCACGTGGTCTACGCCCGGCGGACCGGCGACGATATCGCCTGGGCGGACCCGATGGACCGCGCCGCTGTTCCCTTCCTGCGCGATGGATCGGGCGTCGAACTGGTACGGCGAATCCGGCTCGAGGACGACCGCCTGCCGGTCACGCTGGGTACCCGAATCGTCGCCCTGAAGGTGCCGCCGCAGACGCGGGGACTGGTGCCGCTGCTGGACGGCGCGCGCACGGTCGCCGATCTGGTGGCGATCATGGTGTCTCGCGGCGTGCCCGCCGAACGGTTCGATGCGATCTGGCGGACGATGTTCGCGACCCTGTCGGGCCTGAACCAGGTGTTGCTCCAGGCACCGCCGTGACGGCGGGGCTGCCCGTCGTGATCTTCGGGGCCGCGGTCCGTCCGGACGGCACGCCGACCGCCACCCTGCGCTACCGGACTGAAGCCGCCATCGCCTATGGGCGCACCCTGCCGTCCCCGCTGTTCATTCCCACCGGCGGCAGCCCGGACGGCCGTCCGACCGAAGCTGCCCTGATGGCGGACCTGCTGCGCGCGGCCGGGGTGCCGGATCGCGCGATCGTGGTCGAGGACACGGCGCGGGATACGCTGGATTCGGTGCTGGCCTGCACGGCCCTGCTGCGGGCCCGGGGGTGTCGCGGCCCGGTCGCGGTGGCCAGCAGCGCCTATCACCTGCCCCGGTGCCTGGTCCTGATGCGTCAGGCGGGCTGGCGCGTCGTGCGTGTGCCGCCGCCCCGGGTGCCGGCCTCGCGTCATCTCGGGCGCCGGTGGTTCTGGCGCCTGCGGGAAATCCCGGCCCTGCCGTGGGACATGCTGCTGCTGGCCCGTCAGGGACGCGCGTCCGGCGATTGACCCGGGCGATTGACACGGGCGACCTCCTGCCGCCATCTCGCGGGCCGGAAGGCGCACCATCCATGCGCAACATCTTGAATAACGAGGACGCCATGCCTGTTCACGCTTTCATCTTCCCCGGCCAGGGCAGCCAGTCCGTCGGAATGGGAAGCGAACTCGCGGCAGCTTTCGCCCCGGCGCGCGAGGTGTTCCAGGAAGTCGACGACGCGCTGGACCAGAAGCTGTCGGCCCTGATGTTCGAAGGACCGATGGAGGACCTGACCCGCACCGAAAACACCCAGCCCGCCCTGATGGCCGTGTCGCTGGCGGTGCTGCGGGTGCTGGAGAAGGAAGGCGGCCTGGACCTGAAGCGCACGGCTGCCCTGGTCGCCGGCCACTCGCTGGGCGAATATTCCGCCCTGGCGGCGGCCGGCGCGCTGGGTATCGCCCAGACCGCGCGCCTGCTGCGCCTGCGCGGCACCGCCATGCAGAAGGCGGTGCCGGCGGGCGAGGGCGGGATGGCCGCGCTGATCGGCGTGGACCTGGACCAGGCCCGCGCCATCTGCGCCGAAGCCGCGATCCTGCGGACCGAGGGCCAGCCGGACCGGACCGAGACGATCGAAATCGCCAATGACAATGGCGGGGGCCAGATCGTCATTTCCGGCCGCCTTTCGGCCGTCGAGCGGGCGATCGGCGTGGCCAAGGCGCGCGGGGTGAAGCGCGCGCTGCTGCTGCCGGTGTCGGCCCCCTTCCATTGTTCGCTGATGGCCCCCGCCGCCGACGCGATGGGCGAGGCCCTGGAGCGGGCCGAGATCGCGCCGCCGGTCGTGCCGGTGGTGGCGAACGTGTCGGCGGCCAAGGTGACGGACCCCCAGGCGATCCGCGACCTGCTGGTGCGCCAGGTTACCGGGACCGTGCGCTGGCGCGAGAGCGTCGAGGCGATGGCGGCGATGGGCGTCGACAGTTTCGTCGAACTGGGCGCCGGCAAGGTGCTGTCCGGCCTGGTGCGGCGCATCGTCCCCGACGCGGCGACCCGTTCGGTCGGCACGCCGGCGGACGTCGAGGCATTTCTCGCGACCCTGTGATGGATCGCTTTATACGGACTGATATTCTAGGGACGAGGACAGGCTGATGTTCAGGTTGGATGGCAAGACCGCGCTGGTAACGGGCGCATCGGGGGGAATCGGTGCCGCGATCGCGCGGACCCTTCACGCCCAGGGCGCCCGGGTCGTCCTGTCCGGCACGCGGGAGGCCGTGCTGGCCCAGGTCGCGGCCGAGATCGCGCCCGACGGCACGCGGGTCCATGTCTGCCCGGCCGACCTGTCCGACCCGGCGGCGGCCGACGCGCTGGTCGCGGCGGCCGAGACGATCGCCGGCGCCCCGCTGGACATCCTGGTCAACAATGCGGGCCTGACGCGCGACGGGCTGGCGATTCGCATGAAGGACGAGGACTGGAACCGGGTGATCGAGGTCGACCTGGCTGCCCCGTTCCGCCTCTGCCGTGCTGTCCTGAAGGGCATGCTGCGGCGCCGGGCGGGCCGGATCGTCAGCATCGCCTCGATCGTGGGCGTGACCGGCAATGCCGGACAGGCCAATTATTCGGCGGCCAAGGCCGGCATGATCGGCATGAGCAAGTCCCTGGCCCAGGAAGCCGGGCCGCGCGGCGTGACGGTCAATGTGGTGGCCCCCGGCTTCATCCAGACCGCCATGACCGACGTGCTGTCCGACGCGCAGCGCGAAAAGCTGCTGGGCGGCATTCCGCTGGGCCGCATGGGCCAGCCGGACGATATCGCCGCCGCCGTGGCCTATCTGGCGTCGGACGAGGCGGGATGGATCACCGGCACGACCCTGAACGTCAACGGCGGAATGGCGATGCCCTGACGGGGCCGATTCCGCTGGACGGCGAAGGGGATATGACGGAAAACAGTGCGCTTTTGCCGGATTCGTCCAGGCGCCGGGCGGCAGATTGTGGCGGAAACACGATCCCCGCCTTGGCGACGGCCGAGAAACCGTGCTAATCCGCCGCTGCTTCGTCCGAAGCGGGCTGGACGTGTTTCCCGCGGTTCCGGTTTGCGGGACGTCAGACAGGACGAATGAATTTCGAACCGCCCGTTTCTATGGGGCAGACAGGAAGCGAAGACAGATGAGCGAAATCGCCGACAAGGTTAAGAAGATTGTGGTCGAACACCTCGGTGTCGAGGAAAGCAAGGTCACGCCGGAAGCCTCCTTCATCGACGACCTGGGCGCCGACAGCCTTGACACGGTCGAACTGGTGATGGCGTTCGAAGAAGCCTTCAGCGTTGAAATTCCGGAAGACGCGGCCGAAAAGATCGCGACCGTGAAGGACGCGATCGACTACATCGAGAAGCAGAAGGCCGCCTGAAGTCGGCCGGGAAATCGGATTTCGTGATCAGGGAGCGGAGCGGGTTGATACAGTCTGCCGGAGTGGCGTCGGAACGTCGACGCGTCGTTGTCACCGGTATGGGCATTGTCAGCCCGCTCGGGCTGGGGCTCGAACATAACTGGTCGCGGCTGATCGCGGGGGAAAACGGCTTCGGCCGTATTTCCTCGTTCGACCCATCCGATCTGCCCGCGCATGTCGCGGGCGAAGTGCCTGCCGGCCCGACCGCCGAGGGTCGCCTGACCCTGTCGGACTGGGTGCCCGTCAAGGACCAGAAGAAGATGGATCGCTTCATCCATCTGGGCCTCGTCGCGGCGACCGAGGCGGTCGAGGATTCGGGCTGGAAGCCGGAATCCGAGGAAGATCGCTGCCGGACCGGCGTCATGATCGGCTCGGGCATCGGCGGCCTGCAGACGATCTACGATGCGTCGGTGACGGTGCATGAAGGACGCGCGCGGCGCCTGTCGCCCTTCTTTATCCCGTCCGCGCTGATCAACCTGGTCTCGGGCCATGTGTCGATCAAATACGGTTTCAAGGGACCCAACCATTCGGTCGTGACCGCCTGCGCCACCGGCGTGCATGCGATCGGCGACGCCTCGCGGCTGATCATGCTCGGTGATGCCGACGTCATGGTCGCCGGCGGGGCCGAGGCCGCCGTCTGCCCGCTGGGCATCGCGGGCTTCAGTTCGGCGCGCGCGCTGTCCACCGCCTTCAACGACACGCCGGAAAAGGCGTCGCGTCCCTGGGACCGCGACCGCGACGGCTTCGTGATGGGCGAGGGCGCCGGCATCGTGGTGCTGGAAGAGTACGAGCACGCGAAGGCCCGCGGCGCCAAGATCTATGGCGAAGTCATCGGATACGGCATGTCCGGCGACGCCTATCACATCACCGCCCCCGCCGAGGGGCACGAGGGCGCCTATCGCGCCATGCAGGCCGCCGTGCGCAGCGCCGGGATCGACGTGGCGGATATCGGCTACGTCAACGCCCACGGCACCTCGACCATGGCGGACGACCTGGAACTGCAGGCGGTCGAACGCCTGTTCGGCGACGATGCCGGCAAGGTGGCCATGTCCTCGACCAAGTCCGCCATCGGCCATCTGCTGGGCGCGGCCGGCGCGGTCGAGGCGATCTTCTCGATCCTGGCGATCCGCGACAATGTCGCACCGCCCACGCTGAACCTGGACAATCCGTCTCGCGAGAGCGCGATCGACCGGGTGGCGCACGAGGCCCAGCGCCGCAAGATCGATATCGCCCTGTCGAACAGCTTCGGCTTCGGGGGCACCAACGCCAGCGTCATCCTGCGCGGCGTCTGACCGGCCGCGCCATCGGCCGCCGACAGGCAGGATGTTCAAGCGCCTCATTATAACCGGCCTGCTGCTGCTGGCCCTCCTGTGTGCGGGGGCGGGCGGCATCGCGGGCTGGGCATGGTTGATGTATGGCGCGCCGGGGCCGGCCACGCAGGCCCGTGCGGTGGTCGTGCCCCGGGGCGGCCTGGGCAGCACCGTCGCCACCTTGCAGCATGCGCGGGTGATCCGGGACGGACGCCTGGCCGCACTGGTCTTTCGCGTGGCAGTGCATCTGACGCGGCGTGACGGCGTCCTGCATGCGGCGGAACTGGAATTCCCGGCCTATGGCTCGATTCGTGACGCGCTGTTCGTGCTGCGCCACGCCCGGCCTGTGCTGCATCCCATAACGGTGCCCGAGGGCCTGTCGGTCATCCAGGTCATCGACCTCGTCGATCGCGCACCGGTGCTGTCCGGCCCCATGCCGTCGCTGGCCGAGGGCGATGTCCTGCCGCAGACCTATGATTATGAATGGGGCACGTCCCGCGCCGCGTTGCTGGCACGGATGCGGGGCGCGATGGACACGACCCTGGATGCGGTCTGGCGCGATCGCACGCCGGTGCCCGAAATACCCGACCGGCGCACCCTGCTGATCCTGGCATCGATGGTCGAGCGCGAAACGGCGATTCCCGCCGAGCGCAAGCAGGTGGCGCGCGTCTTCATCAACCGGCTGCGTCTCGGCATGCGCCTGCAATCCGACCCGACGGTGGTCTATGGCATCAATCACGGGGCAGGGCCGCTAGGCCACGCGCTGACCCGCGCCGAACTGGCGGCGCCCAGCGCCTACAATACCTATACCCTGCCGGGCCTGCCCGTCGGCCCGATCTGTTCGCCGGGCCGCGCCGCGCTGGACGCGGTGGCGCACCCGGCGGACGGCGACGCCCTGTATTTCGTCGCCGACGGCACGGGCGGCCACGTCTTCGCCGGTAGCCTGGCCGATCATAACCGCAATGTCGGTGCCTATCGGGCGCGTAAGGAACCGCAGGGGGCCCTTACGGGGGCGACAGGGGCTGGGCGTTGATGGGGCCGGATGACGGCGCGGGGGTGACCTGCGCCGGTTCACCGCCCGCCGGCGAATAGGCCCCCGGCGGGCCCGCCGGGGGCGGCATCGCGGGTGCGGGCGCGGCTGAGGCCTGGGCCTGCACCTCGCTCAGCGCGCTGCGCAGCGGGTCGGCACCGGGATTGTTGACGCGCATCGAGATCACGATGTCCTCGGGGCCGACGATCTGGTTGTAGTAGGACCGGTTGGCACTGCTGTTGACCGACAGTTTCGACCCGCCCAGCGCGGCGCCGGCGAACAGGCCCTTGGATTTCTGGATGGCCATGATGTCAGTGTTGCGCTGGCCGGTGGTACCGCTCTCGATCCCCGACCCCATGGTAGCGAACGATGCCCCCGCGTCGGCGCCAAGCTGGAACTGGTTGTCCACCAGCGCCTGCAGCCCGCGATCGGTCATGACGAAGAACATGACCTGGGAATCCTGCATCCCGAGCTGGACCCCGACAGTGGCCGAATCCAGGGTGAAGAAGGCCGGGTCCGACCACGACCCCCGCGCGTCGCGCGACAGCAGGACGCATCCGCCCCCCGATCCGCCGAACCCGATCGACATGCGGAAGATCGACGGGCAGACCATCACCGCGCGGGCCTTGACCATATAGCGGGTGATTTTGCTGTCCGGACGGGCACCGGCGAACATGTCGCGTACGGTCAGGGTGGCGCGGTCCACCAGGGATTGCTGTCGCTCGCTGCTCGCCAGGGCCGAACCGGCCGGCAGCGCCAGTACCGCCGCCAGCACCGCCAGCGTCCCGCGGGAAAGACCGTCTCGCAAAGACATGCTCCGTTTTCTCCCAGAACATCCATTATCGGATGCCCGTTCAGATAATGTGCGAAATGCGTCCGGGTTTACCGAACCGTTCGGACAATGACCCGGACCAGATCCCTGTTCCTAGTGATTTTTTATGGCGCAACCATGGCCATGGGTCAGTCCAGCGGAACCTCCAGCGCGACCGCCAGATCGGCGGCTATTCCAGGCGCCGCCGCAAGAAGGGTGATCCCGCCCTCCAGCCCGCCATCGCGCAGGAAGGGCGAGACGCGTGCCCCCGCTTCCTCCAGCAGGACCAGGGCCGCCGCCACGTCCCACAGGTTGATCACGATCTCCAGATAGCCGTCCAGCCGCCCGCAGGCGACGTCGGCCAGGGCCAGCGCGCCCGACCCGCTCGAACGCGGCATGGCCCCCAGGCGCAGGATGGTCGCTGCCTTCTCGGCGAAGACGCCGTCGGGCACGCGGCTGCTCCACCCCATCTCCACCATGGCCGAGCGCGTGTCCGTCACCGCCGAGGCCCGGATCGGCCGGCCGTTGAGGAATGCGCCGTGCCCGCGCACGGCGGTATAGGTCTCGCCCAGCGCCGGGGCCTGGATGATGCCCGCGACCGGCTGGTCGCCGTCCAGCAGGCCCAGCGACACGCACCAGCGATTGCGCCCGCGCGCATAGTTCGATGTCCCATCGATCGGATCGACCACCCAGCGCAGGCGTCCGGTGCGGGTGCGGCCTTCCTCCTCGCCCTGGAATCCGTCCTCGGGGAACAGGGTGTCGATCCGCGCGGAAATCAGGGCCTCGACCGCGCCGTCCGCCTCGGTCAGCCAGTCCTGGGCGCTCTTCAGCTTCGCGGTGGGGCCGCCCGAGGGCGGACGCATGGACATGGCCAGGTCGGCCGCGTCGCGGACAATGGACCGTGCGGCTTCGAACCGGCACAGGATGGCGTCTGACATCGGTGGCCCTCTCTTGATCAGCGTCTGGCAGCCTGCATGGCGTACAATGCGGTTCCTGTCAGCCGGGTGGCGTCATTCGACCCGTCGCGCGGTCCGCAGCGCGGCGGTCACGGCGGGGTCGTCCAGGCGGCCCAGACGGGTGGCGGCCTGCATGGCGAACAGATGTGTCAGCTTGCGCCGCCGCGCGGGCGCCAGGGCCGAGGTCGCCGAGTCGCGCAGGATGGCGCTCTCCGCGATCACGTTCAGCCCGCCGGGCACGGCATCGGTATCCGCGACCATGATCCCGGCCGTATCGGGCAACAGGTCCCGGGGGAAGCCCCGGTCGACGGCGAAGAAAAGCTGGTCGCACCAATCCCGGTAGCAGGCCCATTTGGCATCGGTCAGGAAATCGCGCGGACCGGATTTGATCTCGATGCAGACGAAGCCGTTATCGGGCCGCAACGCCATGATATCCGCCCGCCGCCCGTCCGGCAGGACCAGTTCGTGCAGCGCCGCCCAGCCCATCTGGCCGCAGAGATGGACGACGGCGCGGCGAATGGCGATCTGGTTCTGGACAAGGTCGATGGGCATCGCGGCGTGTCACGGTCCCGTCCCGGCGTTCGCCGGGGGCAGGACGCGCTCCAGGATCGCCCGGCCGGCGGCGTCGAAGCGCGCGGGGGCGAAACGGTCCAGCACGTGGGCGCGTGCCGCCTGTCCCATCCCGGCCAGGGCTTCCGGCCGGCGCAGCATGTGTGCCAGCGCGGCGGCCAGGGCGGGGGCGTCTCCGGGGGGAACAAGCCGGCCGGATATCCCGTCCGTGACGGTATGGGAAATCTCGCCGACCGAGGACGCCAGCGGGGGCAGGCCGGCCTGCATGGCCTGATGCACGGCAATGCACAGGCCCTCGCGCCGCGACGGCTGCACATAGGCATGCTGCGCTGCCAGGAAGCCCGACACGTCGGTGCAGAAGCCATCCAGGCGAAGGGTCGTCAGCCGCAGGTCGCGGATCAGGGCTTCAAGCTGCGGCCGGCCGGCGCCCTCGCCGGCGATCGAGATCGAAAAGGGCGGCAGCGATCCATCCGTCTTCAGGATTGCCAGCGCGTGGCACAGGACGTCATAGCCCTTGGCCCAGTGCAGCCGTCCCAGCGACCCGATCCGCACGGTCTCGCCCGGCTGCCAGGGGCGGGCGACGGGGCAGGCCGGGTCGGCGCGGAAGATCGGCCACAGCGCGGCCCGGTCGGCCGGAATGGCCAACCGGTCGCGCATGAAATCCATCACACAGCGTGAATCGGCCACCCAGATACGGCTCAGCCCCCGCAAGGCGCGCAGCAGGCGGATATTCGCGCGGCTCAGCCCCGCATTATGCTGCCAGCTGACGACGGGAACGCGCCGCGCCAGCCCGACGACCTGTCCCAGCACGGTGGCCCGGGTCAGCGATGTCCAGATCAGGTCGGGACGGTATGCCCCGATGCACCGGTCCAGCCAGCGCAGGGCGGCCAGTTGGTCCTTTTCGCCCCCCGGTCGCACCTGCACCGGCAGGGAGGCCGCCTGCAGGGCCGGCAGCGCACGGCCGTCGCGGCGGGTCAGCGCGAACAGGGCGACGTCATGTCCGGCCCCGCGCATGACGCGGGTGATATCCGGCACCGGAAAGGCGGCCCCCCCGCCTTCGAGCGAATTGATGACATAGGCGATGCGCATGGGATTCAGGCGGCGGCGCGCGCGAGGATCGTCTCGACCAGGGCCAGGTCGGCGGGCTTGTCCACATCCACCGCCGCACGTCCATCGGACAGGGCGACCAGCCTGACCGAGGCATGGCCCAGCACCCCGATCCGGGCGCACAGGGCGGCGCGCGTCAGTCGCCCGGTCAGGTAGCGGACCAGCGTCCCGATTCCCAGCAGGCGGGCCATGCGCAGCGGGTGCTTGCGTTCCTGTTCAAGGCGCTGCCATGCCCGCACCACGCCGATGGCGGCCGGGGTGCGGAACAGGAACAGGTTGCAGCCTGAAAACGCACCGTCCGCCAGGCGGATCATCGTCCGCTTCGTCGCCGGCACGTCGCGCGTGATGTCGGCCGCCATCGCGATGGCGGCGGCCATGTCGCAGGTCCCGCCGGCCGAATCCAGGAACGCATCGATCCATTCCGGCCGCAGCAGCGCGTGGTCCGCCGTCGTGACCAGCAGCGGCGTGCCCAGGGTGTGCAGGGCCGCCATCACGCTGGCGCTGGGGCCGGGCGCCGGCGGCAGGAATTCGACCGGATGGTCCAGCAGGCCGGTCAGGATATCCGGGGTCTCGATACTGATGACGATGCGGCCGATCCGGGGATTGGCGGCCAGCGCGTCCACGACCCGCGCGATCATCGGCCGGCCGGCCACCGGCAGGATGGCCTTGTGCGATACGCCGGCCGCGCTGGCCATGGGGTCGGACGCGCCGGCGCGCGTGCCCGCCAGGACCAGGACGTTCAGCGGGCCCGATGTCACGTCACGTTCCGTCGGGGCACCGCGCCGTCCGGGCGGTCGCGCGGCGGGGCGCCGGTCCGGTCCATCACCCAGGGATAGCGGGCGGCCTCGGCCGTGTCATAGCCCAGGTTGAACACGCTGGGGCTGCGCGGCCGGGCGCGCGTATCGCCATAATAGCTGCCGAAGACGCGGTCGACGACATAGCTGGTGATGCCGAAATTGCCGTCCTCGTCATGGAAATGATGCAGGACGTGAAGCTGCTTCATCTTCTGGATCCAGCGCGCCCGCGGCTTGTAGTTCAGGTGCTGGATGCAGTGGAAGAATTCATAGATGCAGGTAATGACCAGCCCGGTCCCCAGCGCGGCCGCGGCCCCGCCCACGTGCCCGATCAGGTAGCCGATCGGCAGGGTGATGATGGCGATCGTCGGGATGGTGTTCAGCGGCGAACCGAACAGGACGTCCAGAAGATGCGGGTCCTGGTGGTGGTCGAAATGAATGCGCTTCCACAGTCCCGCCGTCAGCTTGATGCGATACAGGAAGCGTCCATGCAGGATGTAGCGGTGCAGCAGGTACCACGTCACCGGATAGACCAGGATGACCGCGCCGACGGCGATCGCGGTCGGCTGGATACCGGGAAAATTCCGTCCCAGCACCGCGAAGCTGCACACGGCCAGGACGATGTAGAGAAGGATGGTCGGATAGGTCAGGTAGGCGATCCACAACTGGCGAAGATTCATCTTCCCCAGGTCGAAGCTTCGCCCGGTGCGAAGGTTCGTGTTGCGCAGTGTCGAGCCGATCATGTTTCTTCTATCCTTAACATCAGGGCGCTGACTGCGAATGTGAAGATCACGATACCGGGCAGCGTCGCCGCCAATGCCGGCAGAGAACCCGCATTTCCCAGTGCCTGCAACAATCCCTGGAATACCACGAACAGCAGGCCGGCCCCCAGGCACCAGACTGGCAGCCAGCTCCGCGTGCCGCTACGCGGTGGGATATAGACCACCGGGATTGCCAATAACAACATTACCATGAATGTCAGCGGGGTCAGGGCGCGGCCCAGCAATGCGGTGCGCAGGGCCGCGGGCGGCTGGGTGGACGGCGCGCGGTCGCGCATCATCGCAACCATGGTCGATGCCGCCAGTGGCGGCGTGTCCATCGACAGCCGGACCATGTCATCGGGGCGCAGCCCGGCAGGCCACCCCAGGCCGCGCATCGGCCCGGCCGCTTCGGCTGCCGGCTCGGCGGGCGCCGGAATCACCTCGGACGGCAGCACCGTCAGGCCGCGCGCGTCGGTGCCGGTCCATTCGCCGTTCGCATAGTGCGCGCCGCCCAGATGCGCCACCCGCGACAGGCGGCCGGAACCGTCCCGGCCATAGACGTCCACCATTCCCAGTTCCCGCCCGCCCTGCGCGACATAGCCGACATCGACCAGCGTCGTCCCGCTGCGGAACCAGAAGCTGCGGCCGGCTTCGGGGTGGGGGTCGGTCAGGTTCCACCAGCGTGCCAGCGCCAGTTCCGCGCGCGGCGTCACCTGGTCGTCGATCAGGGTGGCGGCCAGCCCCAGCCCCAGCACCGCCGGCAGCATCAGGCGCACCAGCGCCGGCGTCGTCAGGCCGGCGGCACGCAGGATCGCGATCTCGCTGGCGGTCGTCATATGGACCAGCATGACCAGCGACCCGATCAGCACCGCCAGCGGAAAGATGCTGCCCAGCAGCAGGGGGGCATGCAGGGCCATGAAATACAGGGCGCCGCGCAGCCCCTGGTGCCGTTCCAGGATGGGCGTCAACTGTTCCAGCAGGGCCAGGATTTCCATCAGTGCCAGCAGGATCGCCCCCGCCGTCAGGATACGCCCGGCCAGTTCGCGCGTCAGGTAGCGGGTCAGCACCCCGCCGATCGGCGGTCCGGCGTGGTCATGGGGGGGGCGCCTCATCGCGGCAGGCCTGCCGCCATGCGGTGCGGAAGCCGGCCCAGCAGCCGCAGTCGCGATTGCCGCTTGCCCGCCGATCCGGCCCGGCGCAGGATCAGCCAGACGCACGCGAAGCCGAAGACCGCGAACGGCCCCCAGATGACCAGCCATGGCGACATCGACCGGCTGGCGACCAGGCTCAGTCCCAGTTGCAGTGCGTGATCGAACCCGACCAGGCTGATCGCGGCGATCGCCAGCCCCGTATTGTGCCGCTGCCGCTTGGCCATCCCGGCCAGCGCGCAGGCCAGGATCGGGATGAAGGGAATCGCCATGGCCCGGGCCAGGCGGAAATGCAGTTCGGCCACCAGATGGGTGCGGCGAATGGCCAGGTCGCGGTGGCGGATGCCGTGACGCAGTTCCAGGACGGTCAGTTCGCGCTCGTCATTGCCCCGGTTGCGGAAGGCATGGGCCTTGCTGCTGGTCTGGAAGAAGCGGGTCGTGGTGTCGAACGTCGTCAGGGTCGGGCGGCCGTCATTGCGGTCGGTGACAATGACGCCATGCGCCAGGTCCAGCCGGACGGTCGTGCCGTCGTCGGTCATCAGCAGCCTGCCGCTGTCGGCGGTGATGTCGCGTTCCAGCCCGGCGCTCTTGTCGCGGATGAAGACGCGGCGCAGCCGGGTTCCCGCCCCCTGGACCTGGTCGGCGGTCAGCATCAGCGTGTCGGACGGGGCCGCGAACATCCGCGCCTGCAGGTGCGGCGTCCAGCCCGCATGGCTGGCGATATACAGCGCCTGCCGGAAATCATAGCGGGCATAGGGCTGGATGAATCCGTACAGCGAGAACCCGACCAGCCCCAGCACCGCCCCCATGACGACGAACGGGCGGGCGATTCGCAGCAGCGACACCCCGCTGGCCATCAGCGCATCGATTTCGTTGTTCTGGCTCATGCGCCGCACGACCGAGAAGACGCTGACGCAGATGGCCGCCGGCAGTGCCAGCCCCAGGTAATGCGGCACCAGGTCGGCCAACAGGCCGGCGAAGATCTTCAGCGTCCCGCCATCGGACGCCAGCACGTTCAGCAGCGTCAGCAGCCGTTCCAGCAGCAGGGCCGTCATCACCACCCCCAGCGACAGCAGGAACGGCGGCAGCATCTGTCCGATCAGGTAGCGGTCCAGCGTCCCCGGAACGATCCTCCGGATGACAGGCAGGGTAAGAGGCGCGCGTGTCATGTCGCCTAACACATAATCAGATCGGTCGCGGGACGCGATAGACATCGAAGGACCAGGGCGGCAGCGCCCGGACCGGCTGGTCAAAGCCGACGATACGGCGATGGATCTCGGCGTGAAAGCCGCGATCGGTGGCCGTGACGCGGATATGGTGCCACGCCGCCATGCGCTCCTGCCGGTGCGCCCGCATGGATGCCGACGCGATTCCGAGCACCGGCACCGATATCGCCGGGCCGGGCAGGGTGGACACCGCGGACAGGTGCGCGTGTCCGTGCAGCACCATCTCCGCCCCCGCCCGGCCGATGACGGAACGGAACAGCCCGCTATCCAGCAGGGCCTTGCGGCGCGGCACCATGCCATCGACCGGTGGATGATGGATCATGACCACGCGAAACGCCCCGGCGCGCCCGGTCTCGTGCAGGATGTCGGCCAGGCGGTCCGCCTGCGCCGCGCCGATGCGCCCGGCGGCGGTAAACCACGGCATCGGCCGTGCCGAATTGACGCCGATCAGCGCCACGGACCCGACATGCCTTACATAGGGAAAATCATCCGGTGCCGCCGCCATCCATGCGGCCCATTGCCCGACCGAGTCCGGCCATGACTCGCGCACCAGCATGTCGTGGTTGCCCGGCACCACGAAGGTTGGTTCCGGCATGTTCTTTCGCAGCCATGCCGCCGCATGCCGGCATTCCACCGGCAGGCCCAGATTGGTCAGGTCCCCGGTCAGCGCCACCGCATCGGGCGCCGCGTCCCGCACATCCGCCGCCACGCGCTCCAGAATCGCGTCGACATGCAGGAAGCGCCGCCTGCGCCGCCAGGACCACTGGCTCATGATGCGCTTGTTCATCAACGCGCCGACCGGTAGGCGCAATCCGTCATGGGCCAGATGCGGGTCGGACAGGTGCGCCAAGGTGGTTGTGGTCGTGTTTGCGGTCTCGATCACGCGTCGTGCACTCCTCCGCCCCGCCATCCGGGCGGCCACCGCGTTGCGGCGTTCGGGACCAGGCCCGGCTTTCCGATCTTGCAATGCCGCCGGGAACGCGGCTTATGACCCTACGGATGTTTAAGGCACAGAGAAAGGGCGACACGGAGTGACCGAACGGTTCGCCTTGATTCACAACCCCCGCAGCCGCCGCAACGGGCGCGAGGACGGCACGTTTCGCAAGCGCGCGGCCCGCGCGCTGGGGGCGCTGTTCGTCCATTCGGCCACCCGGACCTCCCTGCCGGACATCGTGGCCGACCTGGCCCGGCGCGAGGTCGGGGTGATCGCGATCGACGGCGGCGATGGTACCGTCAGCGACGTCATGTCGGCCATCTATCGCTTCTATCCGGCCGATTCGCTTCCGGCGCTGGTGGTGCTGCCGTCGGGCAACACCAACCTGATCGCGGCCGATGTCGGGTTCGGCCTGCGCGGAAGCGCCGCGCTGGAACGCCTGACCGCCTTGGCGCGCGACGGTCATCTACGGCGGCACACGGCCCGGCGCGACGCGCTGACCGTTCGCTGGTCCGATCCGGCGCGCCCGGCCACACTGGGCATGTTCCATGGTGCCGCGGCCTTTACCCGGGGGATTCGGATCGCCCATCGGCCGGTCCTGCTGAACCGCTTTTCGCATGATCTCGCGGTGGGAATGGCCATCGCATCGTCGGTCGGGCGGCTGCTGCTGCGCTCCACGCGCCGCAAATGGCTCGCCGGCGATCCGGTCACGCTCACGGTCGGACAGGACGCGCCACGGACGCTGGACTGTTTCCTGTTCCTGGCCACCACTCTGTGCTGCCTGCCCGGCGGCATGTGGCCGTTCACGTCGCATAACGGGGCCGGACTGTCCTATCTGAACGTCCATGCCTTCCCCGAGCGTCTGGCTGCCGCGACATGGTCGTCGCTGCGCGGCGATCCCGGTGCGTGGATGGATGCGTCGCCCTCCTATGACCGGGGCAGGACCGACCGGCTGGGGCTGCGGATCGGCGCGGATTTTGTCCTGGATGGCGAAACCCTGGATTCCGGACCGGATGGCCAGACCTTCCTGTCGGCCGGGCCGGCCTTCGATTTCATCCGGGGGAGCTGATGGACCACCCGCATTTCGATTCGCCGGCGGCGGGACAGGTCGCGCGCCTGCTGATCGGCGAATTGATCCAGCCCGTCGCCCCCGACGTGACCGCGTTCGTCAGCCGGCTGGTGGGTGACGCCCCCGTCCTGGGGGTACTGTTCTACGGCTCGGGCCTGCGGCAGGCGGACCCGGACGGTATCCTCGATTTCTACGTCGTGCTGGACCGCCAGTCCGACTGGCCGCGCGGAGGCGCGGCGCTGGCGGCGAATACCCTGCTTCCGCCGAATGTCGAGTACCATGAATGGACGGAACAGGGGCGCTGCATCCGCGCCAAGGTCGCGATCCTGACGCTGTCGCAGTTCCGGGCGCTGACCGGGCGCGCCACGCTGGACACCACGATGTGGGCGCGTTTCTGCCAGCCGGTGCGTCTGGTCTGGGCGCGCGACGACCAGGCCGCCGACCGGATCCTGCGCTGCCTGGTGCGCGCGGTCGGCGTGGCGGCGTGGTGGGCGGCTTGCCTGGGTCCCGAACAGGGAACGGCGGCGATCTACTGGCAGCAGCTTTTCGCCCATACCTATGAAGCCGAGTTGCGTGTCGAATCCGCCGGCCGCGCGCAGGTGCTGCTCGCCGGACAGCAGGACCGGTATCGCGACCTGCTGATCGCGGCCTGGACGGCCTCGGGCCTGCCCTTCACCCAAACGGGGGATGTCCTGCATCCGCTGCTGTCGGCCGCGACGCGCGCCCGCGCGCGCCGGCAATGGCAGGTGCGCGCGGGAATGGGGCGGCCCCTTAACATCGCGCGCCTGGCCAAGGCCGCGTTCACCTTCGCCGGGGGGGCCGGCTACATCGCCTGGAAGATCCGGCGCCATTCGGGTTTCGATCTGAAAATTCCGCCCTTCGCGGCGCGGCATCCGCTGCTCTGCCTGCCGTGGCTGTTGTGGAAGCTGCGGCAGGCAGGCATCTTTACACGGCGGTAACGCGCTACCCGGCCGCGCGCAGGCCCATTTCCCCGGCCACGGTGGCGAAGATCTCCACGGCACGATCGACCTGCGCCGGGCTGTGCGTCGCCATGACCGACGTGCGCAGCAGCGGGTGCTGGTCCGGGGTGGCCGGCGGCAGGCTGAGATTCACGTACACGCCCAGGTCCAGCAGCCGGTTCCAGAAATGGACCGCCTGGCCGACCTCGTCCAGCACCACCGACACGACCGGGCTGGCCTGCGGGCCGGTGCGCAATCCGGCGGCATTCAGTCCGGCATGCAGGCGCCTGGCATTGTCCATCAGCGCGTGCCGCAGTTCCGGCCGCCGCTCCAGTTCGTCCAGCGCCGCCATGGTGGCCGCGATGACGTCCGGCGGCAGCGAGGCTGTGAACATATACGGCCGCGAGCACAGGCGGATCAGGTCCAGCCCGTCATGGTCCGACACGCAATAGCCGCCGACCGTGCCCAGGCTCTTGGAGAAGGTGCCGACCACGAAGTCGATGTCGCTTTCGACCCCGTCGGACTCGGCCACTCCGCGGCCATGCGCGCCCATGACGCCGAACGAATGGGCTTCGTCCGCCAGCAGCCACGCCCCGGTCTCGCGCTTCACGGCGACGAATTCGGCCATCGGGACCACGTCGCCCATCATGGAATAGATGCCTTCGACGACGATCAGCTTGGCGCCGGGCGTGCCGTCCAGGCGGCGCAGGCGCTTGTGCAGGTCGTCGGGGTCGTTGTGACGGAAACGGATGACCTGCGCCTGGCTCAGCCGGCTGCCGTCATAGATGCTGGCATGGCTGTCGGCATCCAGCAGCAGGTAATCGTCCTTGCCGGCCAGGGCCGAGATCGTGCCCAGATTGGCCTGGTACCCGGTCGAAAACACCATGCAGTGGCGGCGCCGGAAGAAGCCGGCGATACGCTCCTCCAACTGGCGGTGCAGCCCCTGGGTTCCGTTGGCGATCCGCGATCCGGTGGTGCCGACCCCATGGGTCCGCAATGTCTCGATCGCGGCCTCGATCGCCGCTTCGGACTGGCTGAGGCCCAGATAGTTGTTGGTGCCGAACAGCAGCGTCTCCCGTCCCTCGATCAGCCCCACGGTCGAGGACAGGGGACGGTCGATGACGACGGAAAATGGATTCCGGCCTCCTCCCGCCGTCACGGCCGCGAGCGACCGGGACAGCCCATCATATTTGCTGAAGATCGACATGGCTCAGCCGGCCTGTTTCAGGGACACGATGCAGGCGGCCAGGTCGTCGATGGTGCGAATGTCGGCAAGCCGGTCGAGCGGGACGGACACGTCGAGCGAATCCTCGATTTCCATCACGAAATTCATGACCGCGAGTGAATCGAAGGCCAGGTCCTCGACGATCTTGCTGCTGCCGTTGATGTCGCGGGGAACCTTCGGGTTCGCCAGCAGCGTCTGGATGATCAGGGCAGAGACGTCTGCTACCGTTTCACTCATATATTTGCGTCCTTTTGCGTGGCCCGTCCGGGCCGCGCGGTGCGGCGCGCCGCAGTCGCGTCCCGGGCGGCGGCGGCCATCCCTGCCGGGCTGGCCGCCGCCCTCCGTGGAAAGAGGACGTCCTTATGATCGAAATCCGGTGCCTTGGCCAGCATCGAAGCGCGGGGCATCGTTGCGGGTACGACGGGGCGCCGCTTCAGGCGACGGATGCGGTTTCGGTAATGGTTTCGAACGCGCCGGACAGCAGCATGGCCTTGGCGCGCGCGCGCGTCAGTTTTCCCGAAGATGTCTGGGGCAGCGTGTGCGGCGGCACCAGGATGACCGAAACATCGACGCCGTGCTGCCGGCGGAACAGGCTCGCGGCCTCGCTGCGCAGCAGTTCACGTGCCTCGGGGGTGGACGCCCGGCACTGAATCAGCGCCACCACCGTCTCGCCCGTTTCCTGGTCGATCGAAAACACCGCGACGTCCCGGCTGCGCAGGGACCCGATCTCGGTCTCGGCCGACCATTCCAGGTCCTGCGGCCAGATGTTGCGGCCGTTGATGATGATCAGGTCCTTGGCCCGTCCGGTCACGACCACCTGCCCATCGAGCATGTAGCCAAGGTCGCCGGTGTTCAGCCATCCCGCGCTGTCCAGAACCCGCTGGGTCTCCTGCGGCTGGTTGAAATAGCCGCGCATCAGGCTGGGCCCGCGCACGAAGATGGTGCCGACCTTGCGGTCGGGCAGCGGCCGGCCCGCCGGGTCGCGAACCTCCAGTTCGTGCTCGTCCAGGACCTGCCCGCACAGCACGAACGTCCGCAGGGCATGCGACGGATCGTCCGAAGGGCGTGCCACGCCCTGGGTTTCCAGCACGCGCAGGTCGACCGTATCAGTCTGGATTCCGGTCTGCAGGGGAACGAAGCTGATGGCCAGCGTCGCCTCGGCCATCCCGTAGCTGGCGGTGAAGGCCCGCCCGTCGAACCCGGCGCCCGCGAATCGCTCGGCGAATTCTTCCAGGATGTGGTGGCGGATCATGTCGCCGCCGATCCCCGCGATCCGCCAGCAGGACAGGTCCAGCGCGATCGACGTGGCCCGCCGGGCGCACAGTTCGAAGCCGAAGGACGGGCTGTAGGAAATGGTGGCGCGATTGCGGCTGATCAGGTCCAGCCAGACATGCGGGCGCCGCGCGAATTCCCGCGTCGGCAGCATATCCACGGTCAACTGGCAGGTCATCGGGGTCAGGAAGAAGCCGACCAGCCCCATGTCATGATACAGCGGCAGCCACGAGACGCAGCGGTCCCCGGTCTCGCGCACCTTCAACCCGTCGCGGGCGATGGCGCGGGCATTGGCCATGCCCGACCGCTGGGTGACGGCGACGCCCATCGGGAAGCGGGTGCTGCCCGATGAGAACTGCAGGTAGGACAGGTCGTCGGGGGACACGACGGGCAGGTCGATCGTATCCGCCGGCAGCGCCATCAAATCCGCCGGACGCCCCGCGAAGCGCAGATCGAAGCCGCCCACGATGTCGTCGGTCCAGCCCGCGATGATATCGGGCACGATGACGGCGGCGGCGCCGGCGCTCTGGATCATGCCGCGCAGGGTGGCGACATAGCCCTCGCGACCGCCGAATGCGACCGGCAGCGGCAGCGGCGCTGGCACCAGGCCGGCATACTGGCACCCGAAAAAGATGCGGGCGAAGTCGCCGTCGCTCTCCGCCACGACCGCGACCCGCTCGCCCGGGCGCAGCCCCAGCGTCAGAAGGCGGCGCGCCACCTCCACCGCCTGCGCGCGCAGGGTCCGGTAGGGCAGGGCTTCCAGAAGCTGGCCACGGCCGGAATAGATATTGAAGCCGGCGTCACCGAGGGCCGCGTAATCCAGCGCTTCCGGAAACGTTGCAAAATCGCCCAGGCGTCGCGCCTGACCAGAATCTGTCGGAATCGGATCACGTGTCATGTCTGGTAACGAATCTTCCACCTGGAGCGTGTAATGATGCGGGCCTGATGTCGCGGCAAGGGCGCTCATTACCCCGCCTTCCGGAGAAATTCTACGATCGCGTTCGCGCCGATCGGCGCTGTTGGTCCCGTATCTGCCAAACCAAACGTGTCGCGTATATACGATTTCTGCGGTTCAAGGAAATCGGGATGCGTCGCGAAAGCCCTGTCCAGGGCCTCGTC
>NC_011365.1:3752500-3887492 GCF_000021325.1 Gluconacetobacter diazotrophicus PA1 5
AGAAACCCTGCGCCGAAAATGTAACGGGGCTCAAGCCACGTGCCGAAGCTGTGGGTGCATACTTTGTATGCGCGGTAGCGGAGCGTTCCGTAGGTCTGTGAAGGAGACGGGGTGACCCTCTCTGGAGATATCGGAAGTGCGAATGCTGACATGAGTAGCGACAAACAGTGCGAGAAACACTGTCGCCGAAAGTCCAAGGGTTCCTGCGCAAGGTTAATCCGCGCAGGGTGAGCCGGCCCCTAAGGCGAGGGCGAAAGCCGTAGTCGATGGAAACCGGGTGAATATTCCCGGGCCTGCCAGAAGTGACGAATGCAATATGTTGTCGGGTCTTAACGGATTGATCCGGCTTTTGGCGCATTCCAGGAAATAGCTCTGGCATATAGACCGTACCCGAAACCGACACAGGTGGACTGGTAGAGCATACCAAGGCGCTTGAGAGAACGATGCTGAAGGAACTAGGCAAATTACTCGCGTAACTTCGGGATAAGCGAGACCCATCGTTGGGCAACCATCGGTGGGTGGCACAGACCAGGGGGTAGCGACTGTTTAGTAAAAACACAGGGCTGTGCGAAGTCGAGAGACGACGTATACGGCCTGACGCCTGCCCGGTGCCGGAAGGTTAAGAGGAGGTGTGCAAGCACTGAATTGAAGCCCCGGTAAACGGCGGCCGTAACTATAACGGTCCTAAGGTAGCGAAATTCCTTGTCGGGTAAGTTCCGACCTGCACGAATGGCGTAACGACTTCCCCGCTGTCTCCAGCATCGGCTCAGCGAAATTGAATTCCCCGTGAAGATGCGGGGTACCCGCGGTCAGACGGAAAGACCCTATGAACCTTTACTGCAGCTTTGCAGTGGCATCAGAGACATTCTGTGTAGGATAGGTGGGAGGCTTTGAACCCGGGGCGCCAGTTCCGGTGGAGCCATCCTTGAAATACCACCCTGACTGTTTCTGATGTCTAACCGAGACCAGTAAGCCTGGTCCGGGACCCTGCATGGTGGGCAGTTTGACTGGGGCGGTCGCCTCCCAAAGTGTAACGGAGGCGCGCGATGGTGGGCTCAGGTCGGTCGGACATCGACTGTTGAGTGCAATGGCATAAGCCCGCCTGACTGTGAGAGTGACAGCTCGATCAGAGACGAAAGTCGGCCATAGTGATCCGGTGGTCCCGCGTGGAAGGGCCATCGCTCAACGGATAAAAGGTACTCTAGGGATAACAGGCTGATCTCCCCCAAGAGTCCACATCGACGGGGAGGTTTGGCACCTCGATGTCGGCTCATCACATCCTGGGGCTGGAGCAGGTCCCAAGGGTTCGGCTGTTCGCCGATTAAAGTGGTACGTGAGCTGGGTTTAGAACGTCGTGAGACAGTTCGGTCCCTATCTGCCGTGGGTGTTGGAGACTTGAGAGGATTTGTCCCTAGTACGAGAGGACCGGGATGAACAGACCTCTGGTGCACCGGTTGTCGCGCCAGCGGCACAGCCGGGTAGCTAAGTCTGGACGGGATAATCGCTGAAAGCATCTAAGCGAGAAACCCACCTCAAAACCAGGTCTCCCCGAGGGCCGTGATAGACCATCACGTCGATAGGCCAGATGTGAAAGCGCAGCAATGCGTGCAGCTAACTGGTCCTAATCGCCCAACAGGCTCACTCACACCGCCTGCCCAGCAGGCAACACACATGCACAGCAATCATCCACACAACACACTCACCTCTCACCGCACCAACCTCACACGCCCAATAACACCCCACAGGGTGGACTGGACGACCTGGTGGCCATGGCGGGGATAGACCCACCCGATCCCATCCCGAACTCGGCCGTGAAATGCCCCAGCGCCTATGATACTGCGTCTCAAGACGCGGGAAAGTCGGTCGCCGCCAGGTCTTCCAGTCCACCCCTCACAACACACACACCACACCAGCGCGGGGTGGAGCAGCCCGGTAGCTCGTCAGGCTCATAACCTGAAGGTCACAGGTTCAAATCCTGTCCCCGCAACCATATTGACTTGGAACCCCCCACCGCCCAAACAGGCTGTGGGGTTTTTGCTGTGCTAGGCACAGGCCCCGCTATACGGCCGCAATCGAAAATACTGTGCGAACCGCGAAGGTTGATTTCCTGAATGTCCCTGCTTGACACATCCCCCGGCGCCGCCGGCGCGCTGGTGCTTTCCGATAGCGAAGAGCAGGGGGCTGCGCCCCCATTGCTGGGGCTGGCGGAACTGTTTCGGACGGCCTTGCAGGAAGTGGACATTGCTCGTCATGTGCCGGGATTGATCGCGCGCGCCGAACGCGAGGCCGATGCCTACGCGCTGCTCGACCTGGCCTTGATCCATCAGTTGCGTTTCCAGAAGGAAAGCGGCCTGGCCATCCTGGACGAGGCGCTGAAACTGCGGCAGGTGTTCCGCATTGCCAGCGGCGGTGATCAGGCACTCCATCTGCTGGTCATCAAGACGCCGGGTGACCTGACGGCGAACACGCCGCTGGAATGCATCCTCGAAAACGCGGGGATGACGATCGACGTGCTGTATGTGGGGCCTGGCCTTGCATGGCCGGCGCGCCTGCCGCCCCACGACGTCGTCTTCGTGGCCATTGGCGAGGCGGATTCCCACAGGGCGACGCTCGCCCAACTCGCTGTCTACCTGAAGGACTGGCAACGGCCTGTTCTCAACCGGCCGCAAAATATTCCCCACCTGTCCCGTGCCGAGGCGTTCGACGTGCTTCACGACGTGCCGGGACTGTGCATGACCCCGACCTACCGCATCGATCGTGCCGCGCTGGAGCAACTTGCGACTGGCGCGGTCTCGCGGCCGCACCAGTGGGGCGACCTCCGCTTTCCGATCATCGTCCGTCCCCAGGGCGCCCATGGCGGTATCCAGCTCAGCCGGATCGAGGCGTCTGAGGATATTGCCGTGTATCTGCGGCAAGCCGACGCCGAACAGTTCTTTGTTTCCAACTTTATCGATTACGCCTCGGCTGACGGTCTGTTTCGCAAATTCCGCGTGGTCCTGATCGACGGGCATCCTTTTCTGGCCCACATGGGAATTTCCGAACATTGGGTCGTCCATTATCCCTACAAGGAAATGAAGGCCGATCCGGCCCGGCGGGCGGAAGAGGCGTCCCGGATGGCACGTTTCGATGATGATTTCGCGGTTCGGCACGGTCGTGCCATGGCCGCGATTCATGAACGCATCGGGCTCGACTATGTTGGATTCGACTGCGCGGAAACCCGGGATGGAGATCTGCTGGTTTTCGAATTGTCGAATGCGCTGGTGATCCATGCGGCTGACGACCCCGCGCTGTTTCCTTATAAAATTCCCCAGATGCAGAAAATCTTCCACGCCTTTCGGGACATGCTGTCCGCCAAGGCGCGGCGGAACGGCGAGCACACGGATGCGGCTGGATTATGACGGCAACGATGCAGCCGGATGGAAAAAGGTTTCAGAAAGCTGGGCGAAAGGCTATAGCATGGCTAGACAAGGCGAAGGAGACGGCAGTCGATCCATAGGGGCGAATAAGCCGGACCGCTGAAACAAAAGCGGCATCGGCCTGGTCCGACAGGGAAAGTGTTTGACTTCTTTCTGAGACATTACTTGCTACGCCCGCCAGAAAAACTGCTAGTGGACTAGGTTGAAATGCTGATACCCCGTCTGTCGTTCGGGAAACTTGTGCATATTTCGTCGAGCCTGATGACACTTCTCCTGGCCATGAACATGCATTCCCTTGCCGAATACCTGAGAGATGACGGCACGGAAACGTCCGGGCAGACCCTCATGGGCCAGGCCAAGGCGGCGGAAGGGACATATACCGAGTCGATCGTCGGCGATGCCCGGTCCATGTCCGCCCAGGTGTCCGGCACAGTGTCCGGGGATGTGGCGGCAGCCCGCAAGACGGCCGAGGGATGGGTGTCCCTCATTCAGCCCGGCGGGCATGATGGCGAGGCCACTCAGACGGCTGCGCCTGCCACCGTGCAGAAGGTCGCCGTGTCCGAAGGAGACTGCCCGAAGGATATATCCTGCGTCGGGATGGAAAAGGCGGCGGCTGCGCAGGGCAGCGACACCGACCCCGATGTCAGCAAGGCAGAGGCCGGCCTGGTCAAGGACATCCTGGCGCGCCGATCCAGTTTTGACAGTGAGCAGCGGGACCTGGACGAGCAGAAGCACGTTCTCGAAGCGGCCAGGGTCGCGCTTGACGAGAGAATGCACGAACTCGACATGTCCATGGCGTCGCTTGCCGAAAAGCAGGCGGCCCATCAGGAGACCATGTCGGCCGAAACCGACAGGCTGGTGAAAATATACGAGGAAATGCCTGCAAAGGCGGCCGCCGCTGTCTTCAACATCATGGATATCCACGTGCTGGTATCCGTCGTGAACAAGATGAACCCCCGGAAGGTTTCGGCCATCATGGGGAACATGACGCCGGAGCGTGTGAACCTTGTCTCGCAATACCTGGCCGGTGTGCGGAGTTTCCGCCCTCCCCATGTTTCCCTGGGAAGTGACGGCACGCCGGAGCAGGCGGCGGATGCCGGAGCGTCCGCGACCTGGTGGGCAGGGAACTCCGCGCAGCATCAACGTGACCAGGGTCCTCCGCTGCTGAAGCCTTCCTGGCAATAACCATTCGACGAAAAAAGCCCGGGTTCTGCCCGGGCTTTTTTGTATGCTGTTGGTCCTGTGTGGGAGACGGTAACGCCCTCAGGTGATTGTCGCGACCGTCTTGATGCGAGAGCGCGGATATATCTCGGATTGCGAGAGGACCGAAACCGATGGGCGCACGCGTTCCACGATCGAACGCATGGAATCCCTGACCGGGGTGGAAACGACCACGACGGGGATCTCTCCGCTCGCCGAGACCGTATTGAAGACCTCGCGCAGTTTTCCGACGAATTTGTTCAGCATGGAAGGCGGCATGGCCAGCCGCCGATCGTCGGCCTGTCCGGTGATATGGGCCATGAATTCGGCCTCCCATTCCGCTGACAGGGTAATCATGGGAATGTATCCGGCCCCGCCAACCAGCGCGTTGCAGATCTGCCGGGAAAGGCGAACCCGCACGTGGCCGGTCAGGGCCTGCACGCCACGGAGGCCAAGGCTGCATCCTTCCTGGATGCTCTCGAGGATGGTCGGAAGATCGCGGATCGAGACGCGCTCGGCCAGGAGCGACTGCAGGACGCGCTGGATCGTGCTTAACGGCACCTGCGACGGAATCAGGTCGTTGACCAGCTTCTGCTGCTCACGCGGAAGGTCGTCCAGCAATGTCTGGGTGGCGACATAGGTCAGCAGGTCGGGAAGGTTCTGCCTCACCGCTTCGCTGAGATGCGTGACGATGACGCTAGCCGGGTCCACGATGGTGCATTTCATGGCGACCGCCTTGGGCTTGAGCGAGGGGTCGATCCATACGGCGGGAAGGCCGAATGCCGGCTCCGTCGTTCGGTCGCCAGGAAGGTCCGGCGCGCCGCCGGACGGACTCATGGCCATCAGTTTCCCCGGCTTGACCTCGCCGGATCCGATTTCGATTTCCTTGAGCTTGATGACGTAATTATCCGACGGAAGCAGGATGTTGTCCTGTATCCGCACGGGCGGGGTGATGAAGCCCAGTTCGGTGGCAACCGTCCGGCGTAGCGCCTTGATCTGTTCGGTCAGTTGCGGATTCTCCCCGCTCGTCAGGGGCAGGAGACCGAAGCCGAGTTCCAGGCGCAGCAGGTCCAGCTTGAGCATCTCGGAAATCGGCGGCGCCGTCGGCTGGGGCGAGATCTGGGTGACGTCTCCGTCCCCATCCTTGACGGGGGTCTTGTGGCGCATCCACGCCCCGATGCCGGCCCCGACGGCGATGACGAGGAAGGGAAGGGCGGGCAGACCGGGCATGATGGCGAAGAGGGCCGACAGCCCGCCGGCGACGGCCAGCGGTTTCGGATTGCCGCCCAACTGCCGGACCAGCGTGACGTCGGTCGATCCGTCGGAGCCCCCCTTGGTGACGACGATACCGGCGGCGGTCGACACCAGCAGGGCGGGGATTTGCGAGACCAGCCCGTCACCGACCGTCAGCGTGGTAAAGGTGCTGGCGGCCTCGCTCAGGGGCATGTCATGCCGCAGGATACCGATGGCCAGGCCGCCGACGATGTTGATCGCCGTGATGATCAGGCCGGCGATCGCGTCTCCCCGAACGAACTTGGCGGCGCCGTCCATCGCGCCGTAGAAGGCGCTCTCGTCTTCCAGTTCCTTGCGTTTCGCGCGCGCGGTCCGTTCGTTGATCGCCCCGGACGAGAGGTCGGCGTCGATCGCCATCTGCTTGCCGGGCATCGAGTCCAGGAAGAACCGGGCCGCCACTTCGGCGATGCGTCCCGAACCCTTCGTGATGACCATGAAGTTCACGACCAGCAGGATGCAGAACACGATCCCGCCGATGAAAAGGTCGCCCCCCATCAGGAACCCGCCGAAGGCGGCCACCACATGTCCGGCGGCGTAGGTGCCCTCGCTGCCATGGCTGAGGATCAGGCGCGTGGTCGCGATTTCGAGCGACAGGCGCAGCAGGGTCGTCAGCAGGAGCAGGGTGGGAAACGACGTGAAGTCGAGCGTGCGCTCGAGGAACAGCGCCACCATCAGGACCAGCACGGACGACGTGATCGACAGCGAAAGACCCATGTCGAGGATGAAGGTCGGAAGCGGAATGATCAGGATGGCCAGCAGGACGACCACGCCCAGGGCGAGGCCAACGTCCGTGCCGGGAACCAGGGAACGCCACGAGGTTGCCCGCCATCCCCCGCTTCGCAGCGTCTCGGCCGAAAGGGTCACGTTGCGGGAGGCAGATGAAATCTTCTGTCGCGCTGCGGCCGTTATTTCGGCCAGTCTGCCGCCGCCCGGCTTCTTGACTTCGCTGTCACCGGCGGTATCCAAGAGCCGTGTTTCCTTTCGAGTGGGATGAACCACTGCCCTCTGCCAGGCGCATGGCCAGCGGCTTGCCCGACCATTCGTCTCCGGTCGCAGGGCTGTGACTTCAGGGCCGGAAACTACCGTTATCGCGGGTCCCGGGCAAGGCCGGAAAATGACGGCGACAGGCGTTCCATTGTCTCGAATCTTATGGCCATAATCCCCTTCATGATGACAGGCCATGCGGGAACGCGCGGGAATGATCCCGCGGCTGGCAGGGCGCGCGACGGAAGCGGCAGGGGATCAGGATGCAGGAAACAGAAGCGGTGCCGTCATGTGAAGGCGAGGCGACGCAGTGCTCGGATGCCGACATTGCGCGAGACACCGTGCTGCGCTCTCCGACAGCCGAGAGTTTCAATAACATGGTCGACGGCCTCTTTTTGAAGGGGGAAGTCCTCGAGGCCATTCGTCTGGCTCTTGAGGTGGTGTCCAGGCACCCGGACAACGAGACCTTGGCTCTGGTCGCAGCGACCTTGATCGCGCGGTATACCGCCCTGTACGATGTTGTGGCAACGCTCGCCCGACGTGCGCTGAAGGTGGAGCCGGACAGCGTCGGGGCCCAGACCATCCTCGCGGACGCCCTTGTGGCAGGTGGCGATATCGCTGGAGGATGCGCTCTTTTTGCAGACATGATGGCTCGCTATCCCGGAGAGCGCATCGGTTTATGCGAACATATGTCCTCTTCGCTCGTGGACGCGGGATATCTTCGCGAAGGGTTGGAGATTTTGACCGCCTGGCTCCAGGAAGGAGACGCGAGTTTTTCACTTGCAAACAATATGGCATGCATACTTGATCGTCTTGGTCGCCCCGCCGAGGCTATCCCATGGTACAAGAAGGCCATGGCGATGGAGCCGGAGAACGCGACTGCCACATTCGGATACTCGGTCAGCCTTCTCAAGGCGGGGAATTTTCGGGAAGGATGGGCGCGCTATGCCCAGCGGGTTCCGCTGACCAACGGTGTGAAGTGGTGGTTCATGTCGTTGCCCCGCCTGCGCCCCAGCGATGATGTGGCTGGCAAAAGAATTATCCTCTATCAAGAGCAGGGACTGGGAGATACCCTCCAGTTCATCCGGTTCGTCCCTTACCTGCAGGAGAAGGGCGCGGACGTGACGATCGTGGTCCCGAAGGCTCTCCTGCGTCTTCTGACACAGTCGTTCCCGGGCGCATCCGTCAGGTTGATCGAAGAATTCGGCCAGGAGGTGGAGGATGGCTATAGCTATGCCGCTCCGATCCCGGACCTGCCCTTTATCGGCGGCGTGATGTCCGAAAGCGATATCCCCGCGAATATTCCCTATTTTCGGGCCGATGCCGACGATATTGCGAAATTTGCGGCCCAGTTTCCCGCTAGTCGGCCCCGTATCGGTCTTGTGTGGGCTGGTGAGCGGCGCGGGAGGCCCGAGCTGGCTGCGGCCGACAGGCGCCGATCCACGACCCTTGCCATGATGGGCGAGGCCATAGCCCCTGTGGAGGCCACCCTGGTGAACCTCCAGTTCGGAGTTCGACATACGGAGATCGCAGCGTGGAAAGGCCAGCCCCTGTTCGATCCGATGGGTGGTGTTCGCGACATGGCGGATACCGCCGCCATCATGAAAAATCTCGATCTGTTCATTTCCGTCGATACCTCGCCGTTACATCTGTCCGGCGGACTCGGCTGTCCGACGTGGCTTGTGAGCCGGTGGGATGCATGTTGGCGATGGGGTGCCGAGGGGGATACATCGGCATGGTATCCGACCATGCGTGTCTTCCGCGCGCGGGAGAGAACTTTCGGCCCCGTCCTGTGCGAGGTCGGCGAAGCCCTGCGTGAATGGGTGAAGGACTGGCAACCGGGCAAAGGGGCGTGATTGATTCCGCCCATCGCGATCTACTCTTGCGTGAAAAAACGACGATGCCGCCCCTGGACGTGGATGTCTGGTTGGTCGGATTGTTGCAGTCTCCGACACCCAAAAACCTGACCCAGGTCTGTGAGACCTTCTTCTCGCGGGGGCAGGGCAGGGACGCCGCGCGTCTGGCTCTGGAGGTTGTGTCTGGTCATCCGGACGACGCGGCTCTGGCTCTGGCAGCGGCGGCGCTGATATCGAAGCACACGGCTCGGCATGACGTCGTGGCGACGCTTCTGCAGCGTGTGTTACGCTTGGAGCCGAATCATATCCTGGCGCGGCTCAGCCTGGCGGACGCTCTTGTGGCAGGAGGTGATGTTGCCGGCGGATGCGCAGTGTTTTCCGAGATGATGGTCCGGTATCCGGCAAAGCGCACTGATCTGTGCGAGCATATATCCGTATCGTTCCTGGAGGCGGGATACCCTCTTGAGGCGCTGCAGGTTCTTTCTTTTTGGCTCAAGGAAGGGGAACCCAATGCCGCACTCGCCAATAACATGGGGTGTACACTTCAGCGTCTTGGCCGCTCCGCCGAGGCGATCCCGTGGTACAAGAAGGCCCTGATGCTGGCCCCGGAGAATCCGGCCATCGCCTTCGGATACGCGCTTGCGCTGCTCAAGGCGGGAAATTTTCGGGAAGGATGGGCACGCTACGTCGAGCGGGTCCCGATGACCAACGGCGAGATGTGGTTCCTGTCGCTGCCCCGCCTCCGCCTAGGCGACGACGTGGCCGGGAAGAATATAATCGTCTATCAGGAGCAAGGACTTGGAGACACGCTCCAGTTCGTCCGCTTCGTGCCTTATCTGGTGAAGAGGGGAGCGAAGGTGACGATCGCGGTCCCGGCCTCCTTGGCACGCCTTCTGGCCCTGTCCTTTCCCGACATGTCCATCATCAGCATACTGTCGGATTTCGGCGCGAGAGGCAGTTTCAGCTATGCTGTTCCGATCCCGGATCTGCCTTTTGTCGCTGGTGTGATGTCCGAATGCGACGTCAGTGTGCCTATTCCTTACCTGCGGGCTGATCCCGGCGGGATCGCGAAATTTGCCGCCGCGCTTCCCGCAGGACGGCCGCGCATCGGTCTCGTGTGGGCCGGAGACCGGCGCGTGAAGGCGGAAAATGTTGCCACCGACAAGCGCCGATCCATGACGCTTGCGGAAATGGCGCAGGCCCTGAGTCCCGTATCGGCTACTTTGGTCAGTCTCCAGTTTGGCCCGCCGCGTGAGGAAATTGCCGCATGGGAAGGCCAGAAATTGTGCGACCCGATGGATAGTGTCCGCGACATGGCCGACACCGCCGCCATTATGGAAAATCTGGACCTGGTCATCTCCGTCGATACCTCGCCGCTTCACCTGGCGGGCGCGCTGGGACGTCCGGTGTGGCTCATCAGCCGGCGGGACGCTTGCTGGCGGTGGGGAGACGAGGGAGCCACATCGGCATGGTACCCCACCATGCGCTTGTTCCGCGCGCGGGAAAAATCATTCGCTTCCGTCCTGCGCGAGGTCGGCGCGGCCCTGCATGACTGGGTCGCTGCCTGGAACGCGGGATGCTAACCCGGCTGTGGCGCCAGCCGCCGTGGCGCGGCCAGGGCCACGGGTGCCGCGCGGTATGAAGCCAGTGTCCGTCCCTGCGTGCCTTTTGTGACCGGCCTGTTCGGAGACGGTGGGGCAAAATTCCGGTTGCCGACGAAGGGATGGAACGCCCTGACCGGCGTCGTCGTCATTCCGGCCGGTGCCGCCGCCATGACGGGCTGGTGCGGCGCCAAGGCGGGGACAAGCGGACGGGGGAAGGTCTGTGCCGCGAAATAGGGCGCGGCCCGGGCGTCCTTTCGGGGCGATATCTGCGGGTCGCGCCCGTCCTGCGGAACAGCCCATGCCTCCAGCACCTTCCATTGATAGGGCGTGCCGATGCCGGGCGTCTGCGAATGATAGGCCGCCGCCGCCCGGGGCCAACTGCCCATCTTGTCGTGCAATTTCAGGAGAAAGGTGGCGGCGTAGCGCGCGTTGCGAACAGGATCGAAAGCCTGATCCAGGGTGGAAAAAGCGTCCGGATGCTGCTGGAGGTTGACCTGCATGCAGCCGACATCGATCGACGGGTTTCCCTGCTGGCGGAACATCTGGACGGCGGCGATGGCGTCTTCGCGGGTCATGTAGTAATGCCCGACCCCGTTGACGGTGATGGTCCAGGGCCACGCGGAGATCATGCCGTCCGGTTCCGGCCTTCCGCTTTCGACCCGGCTCATCGCGGCAAGGAATCCATCGGGGATATGCAGTGCCCGCTCGGCCTGTGTCGTCGCCTCCACGCACAGCGAAGCCTGCGGCGAGCGGGCAGAAGCGTTCCATACCGGGTGGACCAGAATGGCAGTCGTGATAAGAGCCATGCGGGACCGGCGACGCAGGCAAGGGATCGGCATGGCGTCCATTCCGATCTCCATATCCAAATTCCGCGCAACCATGAATGTTTTTTTGCCGGCGATCCGTCCCGGCATGGAACAGAGGATGGCCATGGCCATTGAATGTCATGGCCTGGGCGCGTATCCTTGCCGCGAAGCTGTGGCCTGTCCTCGGAAAGTCATGGGCTGAAACGCAAGGGTGACCAGTTCTATGAGGAATCGCCTCAAGGCGACTGTCGGATATCGAGGCGGACTGTCGCGCTGGAGTATCCTGCTGGCCGCGGTGGCTCTTCTGGTAACCGGGATGGCCCCGATGTCGTCAGCCAGAGGCGAGCAGGTCAGGATCAAGGATATCGTCGATTACGAAGGCGTGCGGGACAACCAGCTCGTCGGCTACGGTCTCGTCGTCGGTCTGAACGGGAGCGGCGATCGCCTGACCAACACGATCTTCACGCGAGAGACGCTGATCAGCATGCTGAACCGGCTGGGCGTGAATATTCGCGACCGGGAAATCCAGTTGCAGACGCACGACGTGGCCGCCGTGATGGTCACGGCCACACTGCCGCCTTTTTCGCATGGCGGCGGACATATCGATGTCACCGTTTCCGCTGTGGGCGATGCCCGCGCTCTGACCGGCGGCACCCTGCTCGTGACACCGCTCCAGGCCGCCGATGGCGAGGTCTATGCCGTGGCCCAGGGCTCGCTGGTGACGAATGCCTTCACCGCGACCGGCCAGGCTGCCAACGTCACGCGGAATATCCCGACCAGCGGCCATATCGCCAACGGTGGCGTGGTCGAGCGTGAGGTTCCGGTGATGCTCGGGGAAAAGGGCTTCATCCGGCTTTCCTTGTACAATCCCAACTTCACGACGGCGACACGGATCGCCGATGCCATCAACAGTCATATCGGCCGGGGCATCGCCCGGGTCGATGATCCCCGGACGGTCGCGGTCAACCTGACGGGGCGCGATCCGTCGCAGACGCTTTACCGGATCGGCGACCTCCTCATCGAACCTGATACCATGGCCAAGGTCGTGGTGGACGAGGCCAGCGGCACGATCGTGATGGGCGACAACGTGCGTATCACCACGGTGGCGATCGCCCAGGGCAACCTGACCATCCAGATCACGGAGACGCCGCAGGCCGTCCCGGCGGCCCCCTTCACGAACGGGCAGACCGCGGTCGTGCCGCGAACGCAGATCACCGCCAGCACCGACAGTACGCATCGTCTCGGGATATTGCGCGAGGGCCCGACCCTTGCCAGCCTCGTGGGCGGCATGAATGCACTGGGCATGGGGCCACGGGACATGATCAGTATCCTGCAGGCCATCAAGGCCGATGGCGCCCTGCAGGCGGATCTGGAGGTAAGGTAGGGAACATGAGCATCGGAAGCATCGCGGCCTCGCTGTCCTCCGTCCAGCAGCAATTGTCGCCCGCGCCGTCCGCCAAGGACACCCGCACGGCGGAACAGGCGCACAAGGCCGCCGTCGAATTCGAGGGATTGACCATCGGCGAACTGATCCAGCCGATGTTCGACACCGTCGACACCACGAACGACATGTTCGGGGGGGGGGCGGCGGAATCGCAGTTCCGGTCGCTCCAGGTGTCGGAAATGGGCAAGAAGATCGCCAATTCCGGTGGGATCGGCCTGGCCGACAGCGTTTATCGGCAGATGCTGGCCATGCAGGAAAAGGCCCAGTCATGATTTTCTCCCGGGCTGGATCGGGCGCGCGTCTCCTGCATCACTTTCGGCGGGTGTGTGCCGCGCTGGAAAAGGAGAATCACCTTCTGGCCGCCGGGAAACTGAAAGACGTGGCGGCCATGCTTCCGATGAAGCAGAAGGAGATGGCGGCGCTTGAAGACGCGTTGTCCGCCAATGAGGGCGATGCCGAGCAGAAGCGTGCGCTGGCCACCCCGGATCTGGAAGAAGCGGCAAGACAGTTCGGCGCCCTGGTGCGTACCAATCGCAAGCTTCTGAAGAATGCGATCGACGCCCAGAATGCGGTGATCAGACTGATCGTGGACGCGGCCCAGGCGTCATCCGCCGGGTACGTCTCCTCGGGTCATTATGGGGCGGATACGATCGCCTCGGGGGCGCTGAGATTGCGCAGCGACGTCTGACGACATACCCAATCAACGACGCGGCGGGGATCATCGTCCGGCCCGTCATCCCCGCATGTGCCTACGGCGGCGCTGCGCGTATCTTCATGGCAGGAATCCTACATGCGTAAATTCTTCATCAGCCTCGACCGGACTCCGGAGCGGGCCGAGCGGTTCCTGGCCGCCAACGCCCATGTGCCGGGGTTCGAACGCTCCCCTGGTGTCGATGGCGAGACGATGGATATCGACGCGATGAAGGAGATGGGGCTGGTATCGGACGCGTGTACGTTCACGCGCGCGGCGCTGGGCGCCGGGCTTGCTCATGTCGCGCTATGGGGGAACGTCGCGGAAAGTGGTGTCCCCGCATATATTTTCGAGGACGATGCCTATCTCTGCCGCAACTTCGAGCAGGAAAGCGCGCGGATCATTGCCGGCCTGCCGGTGGATTGGGAAATCATCCTGTGGGGCAACAACCACCGCGGCATGACCCTGTTCGAGCTTCTGCCGGGAATTACGCAGTGCTTCGCCATCGTCCCCCAGGCCTCCGTCAGAGAAGGCGTCGATGCCTTCCGGGAGATGGACGTGACGACTCTTCCGTTCAGGCTGACGGAGACCTTCGGAACGTGCGGCTATGCGATTTCGCCGGCCGGCGCCAGGAAGATGATCAAGCGCTGTCTTCCGCTGACGACGGTGAAGGTTCCTCATGTCTGCCTGGGGGGGCGTATCCTTCAGGCGACCGGTATCGACACCCTGATGAATCGCCACTACGCGCAGTTGAAGTCCTATGTCAGCTTCCCGCCGCTGT
The DNA here is from genome assembly GCF_000021325.1 of Gluconacetobacter diazotrophicus PA1 5. GTDB lineage: Bacteria > Pseudomonadota > Alphaproteobacteria > Acetobacterales > Acetobacteraceae > Gluconacetobacter > Gluconacetobacter diazotrophicus. The sequence goes on from NC_011365.1 coordinate 3,766,576, forward strand.
GCCTGACCGACGACGAAGCGGTCAGCATTGATGCCTGACATGGATGATCGGGCCGTGGGGCCGATCACGATGCTGCTCCGGGACGGAGGATAGCCAGATGGGCGAAAGCAGTCGTTGCAGCGGCCGCGCCGCAAGGCCGCGTTGCCATGGTGCGTTGGTCGCGGTCGTGCTGCTCTGCACGGGCGCCGCCGGATGCTCATCGCCGGCCAGGCCTTATCTGGAGAAGGGAATGGCGTTGTCGCAGGCAGGCTTCGTTGCACATCCGGCGGATACGACGGCGCGCTACGCCATGATGAACACACTTCCTCCGGGCCAGCTGACGTACCGCCCGTCCTCAATGGGGCCGATCTATCTCTATGCCGATCCGGTCGGTTGTGGCTGCGTCTATATGGGCTCGGAATCCGCCTACAGGACGCTGCGCGGGACGGCGGCAACCAAAAATGGACGCAAGGCGGCATCGGTCCAGCAGGATCTCGAGGCGATGGTGGCCGAGAACCGGCGTGATACCGCCCTTTGGGACTGGAGCGCGTGGTCGTCGAACGCCGACCCGGGCGGCGACCAACCGCGGCATGTGATCGGCGGATATTGGTGAGCGTGGGCTGTGGCGTCGCTCGCCTGTCGTGACGTTTTTGGAATGGTCTTCCGGAAACGGCCTTGTGCGGCCGGGGCAAGTATGGCTATCCAGTCTACTGGACTATTGAATGCTGTTCAGGCCGTGGTGTCACCACGGAAAGAAATGGAAGTGATGTCGTATGCTGGAAGCATTGTCCCAGGCCGCATCAGCCAACGGCGGGACGGATCTGCTGGGTTTGGCCAAGGATCGGCTGCACTGGCTTGAAGCCCGTGAGTCCGTCCTCGCGGGCAACGTGGCCAATGCAAACACACCTGGATACGTGCCGAAGGATATGACCCCATTCCAGGGCGTCCTGCAGGAACAGATGGGCATGACGCTGGCCCAGACCGAACCGGGTCACATGGCCGGCCAGGGCGGCAGTGCCAGGACGGATCGGACCGGTGGCTCCGCCTCCCCTGACAAGAATGAGGTCAGTCTTGAGGCGGAACTTGAAAAGGTAGCCGATACAAGCGACCAGCAGCGTTTCGCGACGAACGTGTACAGCCTGTATATGTCGATGTACTCGACCGCCCTGGGCACGGGCGGATCGACTTCGTAGGCGGGAGGCAACCATGGATTTCTCGGACACCATAGGGGTATCCGCCGCCGGGATGCGCGCGCAGGAAGAGCGGCTGCGGGTCGCGGCTGAAAACCTTGCCAACAAGGACACGACGGGCTCGACCCGCGGTGCCGATCCCTATCGCCGTAAGACCATTACGTTCCAGGCGACGCTGGACCAGGCTTCCGGCGTCTCCAGCGTGAAGGTCAAAGGGATCGGGCAGGATAATACGCCCTTCCAGACGAAGTACGACCCGTCACACCCGGCGGCGGACGCCAAGGGCTACGTGAAGATGCCGAACGTGAATTCGATGGTCGAGATCATGGACACGCACGAAGCACAGCATTCGTACGAGGCCAATCTGAACACCATGCAGATCTCCCGTTCGATGGCGACGCGCACCATCAACCTCATAAAGTAGGAAAGCCTCGGTACCGCAATCCGCGGACGGCGGCCGGGTCGGCAATCCGGGGCCGGGAGGAAGCATTGCTTGCCGTGCGATCAGGCTGGCAGGCGCGATAATACCCGATCAGCAAGGACAGTGATGCTTCTGAAGGAGGGCCGGGCTTTTGCCTGGCCTGGCAGTGCGTTGACGTCCTGTCACATCTCTCGTTCGCCGTCGCCTTACGGCAGGACAAAAAAAATACCCCCGGCCGAAGCCGGGGGCACTTTCTGCGTAATACCGTAATCGGAAGACGATTACTGGAACAGCTGCAGAATGTTCTGGGACTGGCCGTTCGCGATCGTCAGGGACTTGATCGCCAGGGACTGCTTGGTCTGCAGCGAGGTGAGCTGCGCGCTCTCGGCGGCCATGTTGGCATCCGTCAGCGCACCGACACCGGCGGTCAGATCGTCCGAAACGGTCGTGCCATAGGTGGTCATGCTGGCGATCAGGTTCGAGGCATTGCCGAGCGTCGAGGTGACGTTCGTCATCGCGGTGATGGCGACCTGCACCTGCTTGATCATTGCGGCCACCTGATCGCTGACGGTGCTGCCGAAGGCAGTGGAGAGCGAGCCCGTGCCGCCGGAATACGTCACAAAGACGTTCGCGGTCGCGTTGGCGCCGGCCGAACCGCCCATCGCCAGGCCCAGCGCTTCCGACATCGATGCGGTCGCCGATCCCGAAACCGTCACGCCGGCGACTCCGCTTCCGATCGCGGCTGCGATCGTGGAGTTGAAGCCCGAGACGGATTGCGTATCGCCCTGCAGGCCGGTCACGTAGTTCAGGGTCTGGCTGGTGATCCCGCGGCCATCCGTCGAAGCGCCGGCCAGCAGGTTCACGCCGTTGAAGGTCGCGTTACGGGCGATGGTGTCGATCTGCGCCAGATAGCCCGTGATTTCGGTCGCGTCCTGACCGAGGGAGGTCGGGGAGCCCGAATCGTTGCCCAGGTTGGTGATGGCGCCCTGAAGACCCTGGAGCAGCGTAATGATCTGGTTGGCAGCGTCGGAGGTGCCGCTGACGACCTGGGCGGCGAAGGACAGGCCGCTGTTCACGGCGGTCTGGCCGGCGATGTTGCCGCTCATCTGCTGGGCGATGCCGAAGGCGGCCGGGCCGTCGGCGGCGGTCGCGACCGACTTGCCGGTGGATACGGCGTTTTCCGTCTTGCTCAGCGACGTCTGCGTGGCGTCCAGGGTCTGGAGCGCGATCATCTCCGACGTATTGGTGTTGATGGAAAGGCTCATGTTTTTTCTCCATGTCGAGTCGGGCTAGACGCGCGCTCTTCCAACGCCAGTAGAGCCGAAAATGGTAAAGAGAAGGTTAGCTGCATGGTCTTTTTTAAGGCTTTCATGGAAAAGCCCGCCGGTCCGGATGGCGCCGGTGTTGCCATTCGATGACGAGGCGGCATTTCGATGCATGGTATAAGGAGACTGGCCTTGTGATCAGTGCATGGCTGGGTTATTCCCAACCCAGGCAATTGGCAGGAGCGCGCTTCCGGCCTCTTGGAGAGGTCGGCAGGGAAGGGCGCGGACATCATGATCAGTGACATCGCCACACGCAGTCTCGATGCGGTCAACGCCTACGGGCTGACTCAGAAAACGATGCAGGCGTCCGCCGACACGCAGGACGCCGACCCCAACGCGCAGTCCTCCGACGTCGTGACCGGTTTCAGCGATGCGCTGAACAGCGCGATCAAGGGCGCCATCAAGACGGGAAAGACGGCCGAAGCGCAAACCGCGGTCGGGCTGTCCGGGAAGGGGAACCTGACGGACATCGCGACCTCGGTCGAGGAAGCGAAGCTGACCCTGCAGACCGTTACGGCGGTCCGCGACCGTGTCGTCCAAGCCTACCAGAACGTCATGCAGATGACGATCTAAGCCCGTTTATGCATCATACGGTCGACATTCACGATATCCTGCGCCAGACGCTGATTGTCGCCGTGAAGATGGGGGCTCCATCCCTGCTGGCGTCCCTGTGCGCCGGCGTGCTCGTTTCGTTGTTCCAGGCCATGACGCAGGTGAACGAAGCGACGCTGTCCTTTGTGCCGAAGTTCGTCGCGGCCATGGCCGCTCTTCTGCTGACCGGGTCGTTCATGTATTCCACGCTGAATACATACGCTCACGTCATTTTCGACCAGATGGTCATGGTCGGCGGTTCGTGACAGGCGGCCGCGCACGGATGATCGCCGCGCCGGAATGACGGGCGATCCGTCCTTTCCTGGCGGATCGTTGCCAGTTCTCGCCACCATGTTCCTCGTCGTCCTGTGCCGTGTCAGCGCCCTGGTCATGGCGGCTCCCGGCCTGGGCGAGACGACGTCCCCGATGCGCGTCAGGGCCGGGATCGCGGTCTCCGCCACCGTCGCCATCCTGCCGGTGGTCCAGGATCGGCTCGTGGAGGTATCCGGGACGGCGTTGCGCATGCCGTCCGTGGCGATCGCGGTAGTCGTCGGCGAATTGCTGTGCGGGGTCTTCATCGGATGGCTGGCGCGGCTGGTGACCATGGCGATCAGTATCGCCATGCAGGTCGTTGCCGTTTTTACCGGCCTGGCCAGTGTGCTCCAGCCGGATTCCGAACTTGGCGCGTCGAGTACCGCGATCAGCCACATGGCATCGATGCTGATCCCCGTCATTTTCCTTTCAACGGGCCTTTATGCCTTGCCGCTGGCTGCGATCACGGGGTCGTACAGCCTGTTCCCGCCGGGCCATATGCCCATGGTCGGCGACATGGCCAGGAGCGTCACGGAAGCCACGTCGCAGACATTCGCGCTGGCGCTGCAACTGGCCGCGCCGTTCGTCCTGATCGGGACCTTGTGGCCAGCCATGCTGGGCGTGTTGAACCGGCTTCTTCCATCGATCCAGGTCTATTCCATCGCCATGCCGGCACAGTTGCTGGGTGGGGTCATTCTCCTGGCCATGCTGATCCAGGTGATGACGGGCGTCTGGCAGGAAAGGGTGGCCGATCTGCTCGTGGCTCTGCCTGGCACCGGCGGCAGTCCGCCGCACCACTGAAACCGCATTGATTTAGGGCACGCACGCACATGGCGGAAGGATCGGGCGGTGGCGAGAAGAGCCAGGACCCTACCGGGAAAAGGCTGGAGACCGCGCGGGAAGAGGGAAACGTCGCCCAGTCGCGCGAATTGCTGATGCTTGCGATACTTGGCGGGTTTCTGCTGGTCTTTACCATGGCGACCGCAGACTCGGCGCGCAGGTTCGTCGCCCATGTGGGTGGCACCATGGAACATTTCGACAGCATCCCGACGGACATGACGTCGATTTACCGGATCGCGGTCCAGACGGCCCTGGAAGGGGTGCTGCTGGCGGCCCCGCTTGTGTTTACCGGTTTCGTGGTGACCATCGCCTGCGGAATGCTCCAGACGGGGTTCCTGTATCGTCCGCAGGCCATTCTTCCGGATATCACGCGTCTTTCGCCCATGCGCGGCCTCCAGCGCATGTTCGGCATGACCAACGTGGTGGAGATGCTCAAGAGCCTGACGAAGTTCGTCGTGTTCGGGGTCGTTCTCTACGCCGTGGCGAAGGGGACGCTGCATGTGGCGCCCGAGGCCGAGCGGTGGTCCATGCTCCGTCTCGTCTCGGAACTTTCCTCGTGGTTCGCGTATGCCGTGCTGGTCGTCCTGCTCGTGCAGTGCGTCATAGCCATCCTCGACGACCTCTGGACGCGCTATCACCGGATCGTCGGGCTGCGCATGAGTTTCCAGGACATCAAGGACGAGTTCCGCCAGACCGAGGGCGATCCGAAGGTGAAGGGGCGGCTCAAGCAGATGCGCCGCCGGCGTGCCCGGCGGCGCATGCTCCAGGCGGTCAAGACCGCCACGGTCGTCATCACGAACCCGACGCATTACGCCGTGGCGCTGTCCTACGAAAGCGGGGCGGACAGTGCTCCGAAGATAGTGGCCAGCGGAACCGACGAACTCGCGGCGCGCATCCGCCATGCCGCGGAGGATGCAAAGGTCCCCGTGGTCGCGAACCCACCGCTGGCCCGCGCGCTCCATGCGCTTCCACTGGATTCCGAAATCCCGTCGGAATATTTCCAGCCCGTCGCGGCGATCATCGCCTATGTCATGAAGCTCAAGACTCCCGGTGCGCGCGCTCCATAGAAAGGCCATGGCCTGTTGCCCCGTTCTTGACGGCCTGCTGCCTGCCTGAGGCGAAGGAAAACCTTGCGTTTCGCGAGGTGCATGCTACTCAAGCCATAGTGAGGGCATAGGCCATTCCATCGGCGTTCATGGAGCATTGCCTTCGGACGGTAACAGCGCGCACAGAACGAGGATGGCTTATGTCAGTTTTCAACGCCCTTTCGACGGCTGTCAGCGGGATCGACGCGCAGTCGACGGCCTTCACGAACCTCAGTAACAACATCGCCAACAGCCAGACCGTCGGCTACAAGGCCGAATCGACGTCCTTCCAGGATTTCGTGGCCGGATCGCTGACGTCGAGCACGGCGTCCAGCGATATTTCGGATTCGGTGGCTGCCGTCGACGTGCAGAATGTCGGCGCACAGGGGACGGCCTCGGCCAGCACCGATACCCTGGCCATGGCCATCAACGGAAACGGGCTCTTCGACGTGTCCGAGGAGACAGGCCAGGCGACGTCCGGCACGACGCAGTTCGAGAATACGCAGTACTACACACGAAACGGCGAGTTTTATGAGAACAACGAGGGCTACCTGGTCAACACGACCGGCTATTACCTTGACGGCTACATGGCTGACAGCAATGGTTCCCTGGGAAACACCCTGACCCAGATCAACGTCGCCAACGTCTCCTTCCGCCCGACGGAAACGACGACCATTACGCAATCCGCCGCCGTGGGCACGATCCCGAGTGATTCGACCTCGTATACAGCCCAGTCGTATTCGACATCTCCGGTCACGACGTATGATGCCGATGGCAACGCCTCCAAGGTCGCACTGACCTGGACCCAGAGTTCGACCAACCCTCTGGTCTGGACGGTCAGCGCCTATGATGCCGGCGGCACCGGCAAGGTTGCCTCGAACAGTTTTGAGGTGACGTTTGACAGCAGCGGTGATCTGGCTTCCGTCACGGGCACCAGCGATGGCTCCAGTTATACGTCTTCGACGTCCAGCGGTGCCTCGGTTGATCCGACCATTACGCTGACCTCCAATGGCGTTGCGCAGACGATCCGTCTTGATCTCGGCACGATTGGCGGAACCAGCGGCACGACGATGGCGGCGTCCAGCGGTACGGCAAGCGCGAGTGGGGTGACCAGCCTGTCGGCGTCAGGGACAGCGCTCTCGATGGCGACGACCACGCTGGGTACGACCACCGGATCGGGGCAGAGCTATATGACGGCGCCGACGGACGTCAACAGCGTGCCCGTGTCGGCCGTGTGGAGCCAGACATCTGCCAATCCTTCGACGTGGTCGGTTTCGTTGGTCGATCCGTATGGTGGTTCCGACGTCAGTTCAGATACCTACAGCGTCGTTTTCAATTCCAATGGCACGGCGCAAACGGTTACTGATACGACGACTGGCGCGACGACCACGCTGTCCAGCCTGAGCGCGACAGTTAACGGTAAGGCCTACACCCTGGATGCCAGCGCGGCCTCTTTGTCCACGACCGCGCTGACCACCAATACGGCGCTGACCAGCGACAGCGTGACCAGCGGCACCTACGAGGGGGCCGAAATCGAGAGCGACGGCTCCGTCATGGCCGAGTTCAGCAACGGCGACACGCAGTTGATCGGCAAGGTCGCGCTCAGCACGTTTGCCAATGTCGATGGCCTGAATGCGGTCACCGGCCAGGCTTATACCGCCACGGCGGCATCCGGCGCGGCGCAGACGGGCACCGTCGGGTCGAATGGAACGGGAACGCTGGAAGTCGGCTATGTCGAATCCTCGACGACCGACCTGACCAGCGATCTGTCCGCCCTGATCGTGGATCAGGAAGCGTACTCGGCCAATACCAAGGTCGTCACGACTGCTGATGACCTGCTCCAGGCCACCATCTCGATGAAGCAGGGCTGATGACCATGCCCGGCCCGCGCGGGAGCGCGGGCCGGGCATGAAGTCGAGTAGCCTTCAGAGGGTTTCCAAAGGCCAGCGGCGTTTGGCGGGTCCAGGGCAGAGCCCTGGATTTTTCGTTTTTGGGGAACGCAACGTGCAGGGGCGAGGCCCCTCAGCCGTTCCGTATGGACCCTGCAAGCTCCGCAGTCCTGATGCCCGGGCGCGTTGCCCGACGAGGCGTCTTCAACTCGTCGATCTGGAATTCCCCGACGAGGCGGGCCAGTGTTCCGGCCTCCTGCTTCAGGGAATGGGACGCTGCCCGCGACTGTTCCGACATCGCCGCGTTTTGCTGTGTCACCCGATCCATCTGACCCATCGCGATATTGACCTGGTTCAGTCCCGTTGCCTGCTCTTGCGCCGCTGACGAGATCCTGGAGACGAATTCGCTCAACCGTCCCACCTGGCCGATGATGCGCTCCAGTGCCTTGCCGGTTTCGCCGACCAGCTTCACGCCGCGATCGATCTGCTCGTCCGACGTGGCGATCAGGTCCTTGATCTGCCTGGCGGCTTCGGCCGACCGGTCGGACAGGGCCCGCACTTCGGTGGCGACGACCGTGAAGCTTCGGCCGGCCTGGCCCGCCCGGGCGGCCTCGACCGCGGCGCTGACCGCCAGAAGATTGGTCTGGAATGCGATTTCGTCGATCAGCCCGAGAATATGGCGGATTTCACTCGCCGCGTGTTGAATCCCGTTCATGGCGGCCACGGTTTCCTTCACGACCGCGCCGGAATGCGCCGCATCGGTGGAGGCGCTGCTGACCAGGGTGTCCGCATTGGAGGCGCCCTGCGCGGTCTTGCGGACCGTCACGGTGATTTCGTGCAGGGCAGCGGTTGTCTCCTCCAGGCTGGCGGCCTGCTGTTCGGTCCGGCGGGACAGATCCTCGGTGGCCGTGGCGATCTGCGTGGAATCGGATGTCACACCGCATGCCGCGGACGCTATCGCCGATATGGTCTCCTGAAGCTTGTCCATCGCGGTGTTGAAATCGCCGCGAAGCGTCTCGTATTCGGGGGCGAAACGTTCATCCAGGCGAAAGAGCAGGTCCCCCGAAGAGAGGCGTTCCAGCCCGTGTCCCAGTTTCGTGACGACCTTGTTCAATTCGGCAGCCTTAGCGGCCTGGGCAGCCTGGGTCTCGGCACGAAGCCGTTCGGCCTTGCGTCGTTCCGCTGTCGCGGCCTCTTCGTTGCGCCGGCCGTCGGCCAGGGCAAGGCGGAAACCGTCCAGGGCAGTCGCGATGGTGCCGGTTTCATCGTGCCGCTGCCGGCCCATTACGGGGCGGGCGTAATCCCCCTGGCTGAGTGTCTCGACAGACGCCAGCAGGGATTCCATCGGGCGGCGCACCAGCACGGTAACCATGAAGTAGAGCGTTCCCAGCACGAGAAGGACCGTGATCAGCCCACCGATGATCATCACCTGCAGATCCTGCCGGACCGGTGCTTCCAGCACGTCTTCGGGGACATCGACGATGATGGCCCACGTCGTTTTCAGATCCGGTATGGCAAATGGATAGATGACGCGTTCGATGGTTCCACCGTGGATCTTGTGCAGGATACGCGACCGACCGTCCGCGATGGCGGCCGCGAGTTCCTTGGCGCCTTCTCCCGCGTAGGCCGTCATCAGAAGATGCGCATCCGGGTTGGTCACCCAGGTGCCGCTGCCGGAAACCAGCATGACATGACCGCTGCCGAATGGTCTCATGGTCGCCAGCATTCGGGAAAGCCGGTCCAGCGGCGCGTCGATTCCGGTGACGCCGACTGATTTGCCGCCAAATTTGACAGGATAGGCAAACGAGACCATCTCGATCCCGCTGCCCTCATCGACATAGGGCTCGGTGATGATGCCGCGGCCCTGGGACATCGGAAGCGTATACCATGTCTGCGAATAATGGGCCGGCAGCGCTGAGAACGTGAGCTTGCCGTCGCTTCCTCTCATCCAGTACGGATTGAAGACGCCGTCCGCGTTGTCGCCTGGCGCATGGGGGTTGGTGGTCCCGTCCAGGCCCAGCGGCGCCTCCTCCATCCAGGTGCCGAAAAGATCGGGAAGCCGTTTTTCGCTCATCCGCAGCATGGCGACGATCAGGCCACGGTCGGGCAACCCGGCCTCGTGTGCGGCCTCTACGGCGCCGCTCATGAAATTCGCCGCGGAATTTTGCGCCGTCAGCCTTGTTGCGACTTCGTTGGCGGCTATTTGCGCCTGTGCATCGGCCTGGGCAAAGACATAGCGCTCGACACGTGTCTTGGTCGTCCAGGCCAACAGTGCGATCGCGCCGCAAAGAATAACGGCGAACGCCAGCCCGGCTGTGCCGATCAGCTTCCTGGAGAGGGAATTGAAAAAATGCGGCTGTTGGGTGGGCGTCATAAGCGAACACCTCTGGATTGATTCCATTTCGTCGTGGAAACAACCTTCAATAATTCATTTCGTACGTCAATCTGATCCGAACAGGGACGACTATACGCACGATGTTATTGGACGACACGTGTCGCAGCCAAAACGTTTTTGAGAGGACTGGATGCGGTGGCCATATAGAAAGGGCAGGGAAGCAGGACGGCGCGGCGAGGGGCCTCAGGGAGGCGTCGAGCTTTCCGCGAGCGCGCCGTCCACGTGCTTTGCCAGCAGCGCGAAAACGCGTCCGTTGTCACCGTCCATCTGCCTGTTTCCCACCCGATCGGCGATCCAGTCGAGCGTGCGCCGGTCGTTTACCCGTGACGCGTCGGATGCCAGGCGAATGGCGATGGATTGCTGATCTTTGGTCAGGGGACCCTTCTGCGGAATTTGCACCGCAGCGATCTTGCGCACGTCGGCCACTGCCGCAGCCCACTCGCCCTTGCCTTCGTGAATGTGGGCACTCGTATCGAGAGAGGCCACGCTCATATCGCCGTTGAGAAGGGAGAGCGCCGCGGACTGATCGCCGCTGACGAGGGCGATCTCGGCCGATATCCGCCGCCTGGACGCCTTGATGTCGTCCGAAAGGGTGGGGTCGTCTGTCCTGGCCAGGGCGTCCGTCGCGTCCTTGGGCAGTTTCCTCTCGATGTCGGCGCTCGCCAGTTCTTCTCCAGCCATTCCCCGAATATCGGGAGAATCGAGCATCGGGATTGCCTGGGAGAGGATCTGGGCCGCCTGGTCCGGCAGGCCGAGCGTAAGAAGCATCTTGCCGTATGCGACCAGGATCTCGCCCTTTTTCGGACCCGGCGTCAGTTCCGGCAGATGCGCGCCCAGCATGGCCGCGTCATGCAGCAGGCCGTTCTGGTCCGTTCCGTTTACGCCCGCGCTGGCCACGCCCGCGAGGGTCTGGAAAAGAAGCGGCGCGGCCATCGTCTCATTTGCCGGAGAGGATGCGGCCTGGGCCTTGTCGATGGCGGTGAGCGCATCGGTCCATTTATGCACCTGCATGAAGGCGTCGGCCTGCAGGAAGCGCACGATGGCTTCCCGGCCGGCAAGCCGCGCATCCGGGATGATCGAGCCGAATGCATCGGCGGCCGCGTCGGGCGTGATGTTTCCGCCGGCAAGATCGAGCGAGATCGCCTGCTCGGACGCCTTTTCGGAAACCAGCGGGTTGCGGTCATCGGCGAGCTTCTTGAACGCCGCATACGCAAGGTCGCGTTTTCCGGTCCGCAAATCGCGGAACGCGGCGGCGAGCTGGTAAGGCGAGTCCGCCGGCATGTCGTTCAGGGCAGCCAGATCGTCCTGGGATCCGTAGCGTCCGATTTCCTCGGCGGCCAGCGGCAGGACGACGTCCCGCACATTGGCGGGATAATTCCTCAGCCTTGTGAAATCCCTTGCGAGGAGGTGAGCCGCCTCCGCGTCATGGCCGCCGGCCGATGTCAGGTACAGACCGCGCCATACCTGCGTCGCGCGCTGCTGGTCGTCCGGCCAAGGCCCCTCCAGCAGGGACGCGTCCCCGACATCGTTGCACAGAAGCTCGGTCGCTCCGAGAAGGAACCTGACATCCGGCCGTGATATCTCTTCCGGGTCGTCCTGCAGGGCGACCGTCAGGATGCCGCGTGCCTCCACGAAGGACCCGATACCGAACGCAGCCCTTGCCGCGTCAAGCCGGCGCGCGAAGCGCTGTGCCGGATCCGAATCCGCAGCGGCGAGGGTCGCATCGTGAAACCGTTTCTGCAACTCCTGGTCGGGACGGTTCTGAAGGCCGAGCCATTTCAGATCGACATCGCTGGCATAGATCGCCGTCCCGCCGTCGGGAACGGCTTTGTCGGACCAGGTCAGCAGGGCGCCGTCGGGTGTCGCCCGCATGCCAACGTCCGGAGACCGGGCCGCGACGACGACACCTTCCTTCGTCGGCCACACGTCATATCCTTCTCCCTGTCGCAGGGACAGGATACCGCCATCGTCCGTTGTCGACGTGCCCACGAAAAGCCGCGCCCCCGACGTCGGGTCCGTGATCGAGAGGACGCGACCGGGCCGGCGCATCGGATAAAGGATACCCCCGTCGCCCAGCCGCGGGTTGATGACGCGCCTGTCCCCATAGTCGGCTCCGGGTGGCGGTTCGCTTCCCAGCACCCAGCCCTCGGCCTGCTGCGACAGGTAGAGCTGCCGCGTGTCCGGAAGGTGGACCTGGATCAGGGTGGCATCCGGCATGGTGTTGACGGTCAGGGTCGAGAAGATCCCGTCTCCCCGCAATGTGCTGGTATCCATCGGCTCGGCATTGTCGACGACGATGAAGAACGAGTCGCCGCTCTGGTAGGCGGCGATTCCCATATGCGGTGGTACCGGGATCAGGACGCGATTGCCGATGGCCGTGCCCTGGTTCGCTCCTTTCGTGCCGGCTGTGGCATTTTCCGCCGGCGCGGGCTTGCGCGTGCCCTTCGCTTTCCCGGCCCGGGCACTCTTGATTGCGGCGTGCGCCTTCGGTGCGGGTGGAGGAAGATCAAGAACCGTCGCCTTCCACGGCGCCGGCAGTCCCTGCAGGAGGATCCCGTCGGAAAGATCGCCATCTTGCGGTGAAACGGGGGGTACGGGCGTGACCGGAGGGGGGGCGGCCGGATCCGGCTTGTCCTGCTTTCCCTGGGGTTGGGAATGCCCATGCCGCGCCCCCGCCATGGCGGGGGGGAAGGCCGAGCAGGACAGGAGCATGATAATCGGAAGCGCGATGCAGCGTCTCACGCGTGGGGATCCGCTGAAATACACGTGTCCTCAATCCTGAAGGGCCGATGCCCCAGTTGTCTGGCTGTACTCTTCCGCATTCCGGTCGGTTGTCGTCGATGGGACATGCGTCGAGGATGACCAACGGGGGCGGAATGCACATCGTGGGGCGAACTCGTCCGGCAGAACCGCAAGCTGCCAGCCCGGCACCTCCACCATGCCTTCGATGTCACCATTGATACGCGCCCCATTCGTCAGGGGTAGAAACGCCGTAAGGTCAGAGGCCTCTTTTTCCCGAACGCGCGGGATACCGGCACCGAAGAATGCTGATCGCGGGGCGGAAGGACCGCCCCGCGGCATCGTGTTCGCGTCCGCTCCGGACGCTGCTCAGGCGAAGAGATCGACGGCACTGGCCGTCGCGGAGGCCTTGTTGTGCGATGTCGTCGAGGGAACGATCTGGCCCGTCGAATCGAACTGCGTGGACGATTTGGACCCGTCAGCGTTGGCGGAGACGAGATTGACGCCGACACCAGCCGCATATTCCGGCTTCACGGCGCGGTGGGCTGCATGAGCATTCTGCGTCGTGGCAATGCGCATGCTGGAAGCGAGCGCCGCTGCTGCTGTGGTATCCGTCATTTTTTAATGACCCTTTGGAATCAGAGAACGAACAGAAAGAAGAACCGCCCGGCAACAAAGCCGAACACAGACCCTGCCCCGAGTCTGTCCATCTGCTTCGATCATGCCCTCGTATTAGCTGAACTATAGAACCTCAGTCTATGGGATGGCCATGGCCAAGCCAAGGTGTTTTTTGGCTTATGGCATCCGCTTATAAGGGATAGATAGCTGGGGGCCGGTTCCCATGCCAGGATGGCTGTCGGCACTTACGCTGCGGGAATGGATATGCAGATACTTTGTATCGGTGACAGTTCGGCCGATGGTGATGGAAGGCCGTGCAGCGGATTGGCGAAAGCCGCGATCGAGGGGGCGGTGTCGATAACGATGTCGGGCCCCGAGGGGAGCGTGGAAACATTGCGCCGCTCCCATTACGACCTCGCCGTGATCCAGCAGGGATCGCCGAATGCACGGCTGCTGCGCCGCATACGCAGCAGCCGCGTTCCGACGCCGGTCATCATCATTGCCCGGGACACGACTCCGCCCGCGATCGCCGAGGTCCTTTCCGTCGGTGCCGATGACTGCGTTCCCGCCTCGATCGACCCCACGGAACTTCTGGCCCGCCTGCGCGCCATCGTCCGGCGCGCCGGCGGGCATGACAGCCTGACGCTCCAGATCGGACGCCTGACCGTGAACGTGAACCAGCGGGAGGTCCATATCGACGGGAAGCCGGTTCCACTGACCCGGCGGGAATATGACGTGGTCGAGCTTCTGGCGCTGCGCAAGAATCAGGCACTGAGCAAGGAGTCCGTCCTCGACAGCCTCTATGCCGGACAGCACGAGCCGAGTGGCAAGGTCATCGACGTCATGATCTGCAAGATCCGCAAGAAGATGCGTGGCCTGGGCATAGAGGAACCGTTGACGACGCAATGGGGCATTGGCTACCGCCTCAACGAGGACGCCTTCGCTCCGCTGGGTGCCCGGATGGATGGAATCGTCGGGCAGGGGCCAAGGGAGTCCTGTATTCCCGTGACGCCGGGCATCGCCATCATGGCCCCCTCGGGGGCTCGATCATCCCAGACAAACTGAAGCGGCCGGAGGCGAGGGGGCTGGTCAGGATCAGGTCGCGTCGGCGCCGAATTCCTGCATGTTGTGGCTGCCTGTGAGTTCCAGGCCATCGCGAACATTCTCCGCGATCCGAATCAAGGGGGTAAGCGGCAGGGCGGGGTCCAGCATGGCCCTGATTCCATAGAGCTGGGACCGATGGGCCAGGGTGACGAAAAGCTGACGGTCTTCCTGGGGCGTAAGGCCCGAATCCTGAACGTTCGCATTCATGATCATCGCCCAGAGGCGCTGGCTCCTGGCCAGGGCATGCCGTCGGACGGTATGATCCGAACTCGCCTCGGCGGCCTTGAGTTCGTCGATCAGCATTCTGAAGCATGCGGCATCGGCTTCGCGTCCCGTCAGGGATGATCCCGCGATGCTCTGGTAGGCTTTCATTCCGGGGTGCGTCATCATCGCTCCGTCAACCGTCCGTCATTCTCAACCGTCGGTCATGACACCGTGGCGTATTGCCGGTCATGGTTCTACACAGGGTGGGCATTCCTGACCAGACCTTCGACGGCGGCGTTCTCCATGGCCAATTCCATGTGGAAATGTGCGGGGCAAGGCCATATAGTGGCGGTTCGTGGAATTGTTGTGTCCTGCTGTGTCGCGGTCACGAATGCAAGGAGTGGACTGATGAGTGGGTCTATCAGCGGTACCTCCCCGATCAGTTTGTACCTGGCCGCCGAGAAGGACGAAGAAACCGCGGCCGCGAACTATACGAAGGAGAACCCGACGATCCAGAACGAGGTGACCTCCTTCGAGGAATCGGCGTCCTCCATTACTTCCGCCGCCGATCTGATGAGCAATAAAAACTATACGGCGGAGCAGGTCGTTCTCGGGGCCTACAATCTCAGTTCCATCTCGGGGGAAACGGCCCTGGTCAAGGACCTGCTGACGCAGGATCCGACATCTTCCAAATCGGTCGCGAAATCGTCGGGCAACGCGACGTGGCTGGCCTTCGCCGATGCGTTCTCGACCTGGGGCCAGAATGGCGGAAGCGCGAGCGCGTCGCCGTTTACCTCGGACACGATCAGTTCGATCGTGACGAAATTCGAGGAAAGTCAATACGAAAGCAGCACCGCCAACCAGAACAGCGGCGTCGGCAATGCGCTCTATTTCACGCGCAACATGACCAGTTCCATGTCGCTGGCGGATATCATGTCGAATGCGACCCTGCTCAAGGTCGTCGAGACGGTTTCGGGATTCAATCCCGACCAGTTCGGGGCGCTCGACTATCCGGAGCAGGTCCGTCTGCTGCAGAACAAGGTCGATCTCAGCGATTTTTCGACGCCGGAAGGGGTTCAGAAATATGCCGAGCAGTATCTCGCCATGCTGCAGATCAACCCTCAGACGCCTGATACGCCGATAACCATGATGGACCTGTTTGGGGGCGGTACCAACAGCAACGGAATTCTCGCGCTTTTCGGTTCCAGCAGCAGTTCCTCTTCGTCGGGAAGCCCGGAACTCTCGATGTTCTGACGTGTCGTGGGTCGGTGGCCACCGACATGCCCTGCCTGACGTCATGATTCCAGCATGTGCCCCGATGCAATGAGCGCAGAGATTCCCCCGTCGCCGTCCACTGACGTCGTATCCGAGATCCCCGATATACTGGACGCAATGCGGACCGCCGTGGCTGCGCCGCGCCACGATGTCCCGGTTGGCGTTCTTGAGGGGCGGGTGACCGGGCTGTCGGGATTGACCGTGTCGCTCAGCGGCCTGCGGGATTTCACCGGGGTGGGGGATCGGGTGGCGATCTTCGGCCTGGACGGGCGTGAGACCGATGCGGAAATCGTCGCCTTTCGCGGCGACACCGCGATCGCGATGCCGTACGGATCGCTGGAGGGGATCGGGTCGGGATGCCGGGCCATGTTCCAGCTGTTCGACCCGGAGCAGAGAAGGCGGCGGGCTGGCGGCACCTTGGTCGTCAATGATGCATGGCAGGGGCGTGTCATCGACCCTATGGGCAGGCCCATTGACGGAAAGGGGCCGCTGCCCCCTGACGGCGTGCCCCAGAAGCTGCATGCTCCCCCGCCCGAGGCGGCGCTCCGGGCGCGGCTCGGCCCGCGCATCGATCTCGGCGTGCGCGTGCTCAACCTGTTCGCGACATGCCGCGAGGGCCAGAGGCTGGGTCTGTTTGCCGGCTCCGGCGTCGGGAAATCCACCCTGATGGGCATGCTGGCCCGCAACACGGACTGCGACGTTGCGGTCATCGCCCTGGTGGGGGAGCGGGGACGGGAAGTCAGGGAGTTTGTCGAGGACGATCTTGGGCCGGAAGGGCTGGCCAAGTCGGTTGTCGTGGTCGCCACCTCTGATACGTCGCCGTTGATGCGCCGGGAAGCGGCGTATGCCGCGACGGCTGCTGCCGAGCATTTCAGGGATCAGGGCAAGTCCGTCCTGCTGCTGATGGACAGTGTCACCCGGTTCTGCCAGGCCCTGCGGGAGATCGGCCTGTCGTCCGGCGAGCCCCCTGCCACCAGGGGGTATCCGCCGAGCGTCTTCGCCGAGTTGCCGCGCCTGCTTGAACGCGCGGGGCCGGGCCTTCCCGGTCCGGACGGGAAGGCGGGGCAGATTACCGCCATGTTCTCGGTCCTCGTCGAGGGTGATGACCATAACGAACCGGTCGCCGACGCGGTGCGCGGCATTCTGGACGGACATGTCGTCATGGAACGGCGGATCGCGGAGTCCGGACGGTACCCCGCCATCAATGTCCTTCGCTCGCTCTCGCGGACCGTTCCCGGATGCAATTCTGCTGAGGAAAACGCGTTGACCCGCGATGCGCGGGCCGACCTGTCGACCTGGGAGGAAATGCAGGACATGGTCCGCCTGGGCGCCTACCGCGCGGGGAATGATCCGAAGGTCGATCAGGCAATCCGTATCGCGCCCGCCATTGAAGAGATTCTGAGGCAGGGACGCGGCGAGAAAGCCACGATTGCCGAAAGCTTCGACGCCCTGCGCGCCGCCTTGTCGCCGCCCGGGACTCCGTGACGGACGCCCGGACGCGCGCGCTGCACTCGCTGGTCCGGCTACGGAAGACCGAAGTCGATCACGCGCGAAGCGCGATGGCCAGGGCAATGGCCGAGGAACACGCCGCCGGCGCCCTGGTCGAAAGCCGACTTGCACTGATCGACAGCGAGCAGCGTGAAGCATCCCTGGGGCACGCGTCGCTCGACGATTTCCGTGCCTGGCTGCCGGCGGGTGTAGATGCCGTCGAACGCGCCAGGGCGGCACTGGATGTCGCTCGCCAGGCATCCGATCAGGCAAGGGGAATGCTCATGCAGGCGAACGCGGCCCTGAAGGCGGCGGAGGCCATCCTGGACAAGCGGCTGGAGGAGGAAAGGGAGGCGCGTGCCCGCAGGGAGCAGGCGGAACTCGATGACCTGTCGCGACGGAACCGGGCTTTTTCCACATAGCCTTTTTATGGTCATGAAAGGGCCATTGTCGCGAGGATGCCGGCTCTCTAAAGTCGATCTGACGAGGCGCTTTATCATGTTTCGGCCTTGAGAAACTGGAATGCGCCCGCTATCGCTTTCAACCGGGGCGGAATATGACCGCAGTAGATGCGATCCGATATCCCCATGGCCATGAGTGACTAGGAAAGCGCATGCAACAGACACAGCAGCCGGCTGAAAAGGTATTTATCGCCACGCCATGCTTTGGTGGTCTGGTGACGCAAGAATACATGGAATCCATCATTGCCTGCACCGGTGTCCTGCGGGTTCCCATGACGCTCTCGCTGCTGGGCGACGACGCGATGATCAGCCGGGCGCGGAACACGCTTCTGCATCAGTTCTGGGCGCGGTCGGATGCCTCCCATATCCTTTTCATCGATGCCGACATGGGCTTCCCGGCGGAAGCGCCCGCGCGGCTCCTGGCTGCCGGAAAGGATCTCGTGGCCGGTCTGTATCCGATCAAGGAACGGTTCTGGGACAAGGCGACCCAGGAATACGCGCGGCATGGCGAAACCCAGGACACTGCCTCGCTGCGCTATGTCGGCGAGACGGAGGCCATGCACAAGGAGTGGGAAAAGGGACCGCTTCTCAAGACCCATTATGCGGGAACGGGGTTCATGATGATCAGCCGGAAGGCGGTCGGCATGATGATCAAGGCCTATCCCGAAACGGCATACCGCCGGATCGACGCGGCGGATGACGGTGACGGGGGACTGTATCATGCCCTGTTCGATGCAAGCATCGATCCCGATACCGGAACGTATCTGAGCGAGGATTTCACCTTCTGTCGCCGCTGGCGGGAAATCGGGGGCGAGGTCTGGCTGGATACGTCCATCAGCCTGACCCATGCCGGGCGCGCCGTATTCCGCGGAAATCCGTCCAGCCGTGTCGGCATGCTTCACCACAAGGGCGCGTAAGACCGCGATAAAGCCAGATGGCGAAGAACGACAACAAGCAGCAGCCTATCCTCATCAGGAGAAGCGACGGCGAGGACTCGGAGGAGGGCGGGCACTCCGGGGGGGCGTGGAAGATCGCCTACGCCGACTTCATGACGGCCATGATGTCGTTCTTTCTCGTCATGTGGCTGCTGAATGCCACTACGGACGAGCAACGCAGGGGCATTGCGCAGTTCTTCAATCCGATGGCCGATCGGGACACGCACGCACAGCCTACGGACTCGATGCTCGACGTCCAGCCCTCTCCTCTCTGGGGGGGCAGTGCGATCAGGCGCATCAAGAATGGCGACACGCTGGACCCGGTGCAGGATGGGGCGCCTGGGGCGCGGAATGCACCCAGGACGGTACGGCAGGACCGTTCGTCCGATGACATAACCCTGGGCCTCAGGACGCGGCTCAATCCGTCGCCGCCCGCGATCGTTCCGATCGGGGGACCGCAGACCGGTGCGGCCAGAAGCGTGGGCTATATCGGCGCGGGAAGTCCGGCCGAAGCGTCCGCCGAAGAGGCGGCGGTCGAACAGATGGCCAGCGGCCTGCGCCAGGCCATCCAGGACAATCCGGAAATACGGGATGCGGCTTCCGACGTGTCGATCCAGATCGGACGGGACGATATTCGGATCGAACTTCGGGACTCGAACAACACGCCGATGTTCGACAGCGGATCGGCGACGCCCAATCGTCTCGGCAAGCAGATGCTGGCCCAGATTGCCGCATGGCTTGCGCCCATGCCCGAGCCGATCTCCATCGTCGGCTATACCGATGGGGCGCCCTATCACGTCGGCAGGCAATGGGGCATGTCCAACTGGACACTATCCGTAATGCGGGCCGACCACGCCCGCGAAACGCTCGTCCAGGCGGGCTACCCGGATCGCAACATTCTTGACGTGTCAGGCCGCTCGGACAGAGATCTGGCTCTTCCGTCCGATCCCTCGGGCGCCGGGAATCGCAGGGTCGTGCTGATCATGCACCGGCGTTTCAGCAACCCGGCCGGCCCTGCCCCGGTCGCCGGGGCGCCTGGCACGCCGGCCAGTCCTGCCAAGGCAGACAAACCCGAGGGGACAGCCGGCGCGGGGGCGCCGAAATAGGCGGTGCAGGCCGGCACGCCCTTCGCCGGCGCCGGCCAATCTGCCGGGAAGGACCGTAGACCGCCGTCGGCGCTTCTGCCGCGCGGCTTAACCATGGACGGAAGTGGAGACTGCTAAATGCTTTTCATCGGGGGGCTCGTCTTTGTGCTGCTCTGTGTCTTCGCCTCCTTCGTGGCGTCCGGGGGGGCTCTGGCCCCCCTGATCATGTCGATGCCCTTCGAACTGCTGACCATTCTTGGGGCGGCCGTCGGAATATTCGTGATGGGGAATTCCAAGGAGGCGCTCAAGCACGTTCCTGGCGACCTCCGGCTGGTGCTGGCCGGACCGCGGCACGACAAGGCAGCTTACCTCGACCTGCTGGTCCTGCTCTATCGGTTCATGCGCCTCGCGCAGGCCAAGGGCGACATGGCGCTTGAGGAGCATATCGAGAACCCGCACGACAGCGCCATCTTCGCGATGTCACCGCGTATTCGGGATGACAAGACAACCTGCAATCTGATCTGCGACTATCTCCGGCTGACCAGCCTGAACATAGAAAACGCCTATCAGATGGACGAGGTGATGAGCCGTGAACTGAAGAAGAACCTCACGGAGCAGTTGCACACCGCGAAATGTCTGCAAAGCATAGCCGACGCATTGCCGGCGCTTGGCATCGTCGCCGCGGTCCTTGGCGTCATCAAGACCATGGCCTCGATCAGCAAGCCGCCCGCTGTCCTTGGCGCGATGATCGGCGGTGCCCTTGTCGGCACGTTTCTCGGCGTTCTTCTGTCCTATGGCGTTGTGGCGCCTCTGGCGGCAAGGATGCGTGATGTGGTAATGCAGGATAGTCGCTATCATGACCTTATCAGGATCGTCCTGGTGACCCACCTTCAGGGCAGCCCGCCTCAGGTCTGTGCCGAAATCGGTCGCAAGGATATTCCGCATATCTTCATGCCTTCGTTCAGTGAACTCGACATGGCCCTGACAGAGTCATCCAACCCACCCCCAGGAACTGCCTGATCGCGCAGTAAAGCGGTCAGGATTACGGAGCATCTGATGGGTATTACGGCAACGAGAGGTTCGACTTCGACCGATCCGGCGCAGGAAACGCCGCTGTCGGGCTTGTTGCTTGCCGTGTCGCCACAGAAATCGACGGCGGCCGCGTCGTCAGGCACCTCTGGAAAGCAAGCGGCGGGTGGAGGAGAGGGGTTCGGTAAGATCCTCAAGAATCTCGCCGGTCATCAGGGCGGCAAGGGGCAGGGAAACGGCACGGCGGCGACGTCGGACCTGTCGGCGGATGACGGCGCGAACGGAGTCGATGGCGGGTCTTCCCAAGCCTCCGCGGGGACAGGCGGTTCCGCCTCCGGATCGCTCCGTGACGCGGGCGACAGCCAGGCGAGTGTGGCCTCTGATGCTTCCACCGGCACGGGCCAGCAGGTGCTGAACCTGCAGGCATGGCCAGGCATGGCCATGACGCAGATGGCCATGCCGACGCAGGCAGCGGAACCGGCCCCGGCGGACGCTAAAAATGAGACGCCCCCGGCGGCGTCGAAAGACGTACCGTCAGATACGACAGATACGACCCTGCTCGGCGCCGCCTGCTTGGCTGGAATCGGGACGGGTGGCATTTTTCCCGCTGCGGTTGCGGCACAATCCTTGCCGTCTGCCACGGTCACCGCGTCGACGCCGCACTCATCCCATGTCACGCGCGGGCAGGCGAAGGACCATACGAAAACATCGGCGGAGTCCGATGCGGATGGCGGCCAACTGGCCCAATCGGCGACGAGCACGTACCTGACGTCGGTCTTCGCCGTTTCCGGAGCGGCTTCCGGAACCCCGTCGGTTGCCGGAACGGGTTCTGCCGCGCCGTCGGTGACCGGTGACGGGGTCGGAGGGAATGCGGCCCCGGCGCCCGCCTCCGCCGCGTCACCCGTATCGCTGGCGACTGTCGCGAGCGACGCGGCGTCTGGCCAGCCCTCGGCCTCCGCGGGGAGCACCGCCACAGGTGCGTCATCCATCCCGATGCCGCAGACCGATGCTGGAGCCGTGACCCAGCCATTCCAGATGATGGTGGCGGCCGGCGGCGCGTCCGTCCCGTCCCCGGATTTTTCTGGCATCGCCGCTGTCACCGCGTCCTCTGTCCGGATGCAGGGGGATGCCGGGACCCAGGCCAGGCAATCCCAGGCCACTGTGGCCGGCGCCACGTCGCCGGTTCCGGCGGCGCAGAATGGCGCAGGGGCTGCGGCCTCATATCAGGACATTGCGGCGAGCGGCGTCCCATCCGTCGTGTCTTCGGCCTATTCGAGCCTCGTCAAATCGTCGGTGGTGAGTGGCGGTCCATCGGCAGGAAGCGCGACCTCGGACGCTTCTGCGGCTGGTGCCTCGCCCGCCCAGGTGCCGCAGGGCGGACCCGGCGGCGTGGCCCAGCAACTCCAGGTGGCCGTGAACGGCGTCGTGACGGCGGCGCCCGGTCCGGGCGACAAAAATGGTGCCCAGCCGTCCCGATCCGCATCCCCGGATGGCGGAGACGTCTTGGGATATGGCGCCACCCTGACTGCGGTCGGCGGGACAGCGACCGTCGAGGATGCGCGATTTCAGGAGGGGGCAGGCGGGCATCCCGGGGCGTCCGATCATGGGCAGGAAGGAAGCGGCCAGGCGGCTACCGCCGGGAGCGCGAACGATACCGGCCTCCCTGTCGGGATTGCCCTGCCAGGTTCGTTTTCCCAGGCGCTGGACGGCAAGTTCGCCGTTGCGCAGTCGGCCGAGGGGGGAGATAGGACTGACGGAGGCCATGCCGCCGGAAATCGCACCGCCGGAGATGCCGAGGGGGGGGCGCAGTCTCTTTTCACCTCGTCGCTGGCACGACCGTCCGATGGCTCGACCTCCCTTTCCATGACCGTCCTGACGGATGATTCCACCCCCGTTCATGTTCGTGTCGAAGGGGCGAATGGCGTTACGACCGGTGTCGTTCTTCAAAGCGAGGACGCGGCAACGGCCCGTCACCTGGCCAGCAGCAAGCACGAACTGGTCGCGGCGCTGGATGCCGCCGGAGTGGACGGAAACAAGGTGCGCATTGATGTCGTGCCCCCCAGTCACGGCACTGGAGGCCAGCAGGACCAGGGATCGGGGGGCGGCTCGGCCAACAGCGGGAATTTCTCCGGCGGGATGTCCGGCAACGGGGCCGGCCAGAATGGCGGGCAGTCCTACCAGGGCAACGCATGGAACAGCGGCAGCGCATCCCTGGGGCAGGGAGGCGTCGACAGTGAAGGAGACGGCGGGGACGGGTCCACGATGCCTGTTCGGGCCAGCGCGGGAAGCGGAATCAACATTACTGCATGACCGCGGGTATGGTCACGGTGGCAGGGGAAGGATAAGAGGGAATGACGACGACATCGAGCATCAGCAGCGAGTATCAGCTTGTCCAGGCGGCGGAATCGTCCGCCAAGACGTCGGCGAGCAGCTATGCGAGCAGCAGCGCCGCCACCGGAACGGGCAGCAGTTCCGTATCGAGCCTCGCGTCGCTCGCGGATAATTACAACACCTTCCTGACCCTGCTGACGACGCAGTTGCAGAACCAGGACCCAAGCAGCCCGATGAGTTCCGACACCTTTACGCAGGAACTCGCGCAGTTCGCCGGGGTGGAGCAGCAGGTCCAGACCAATACCAATCTTTCGACCCTGATTTCGCTGAACGAGGAAAGCCAGCTTAATTCCGATGCCAGCCTGGTCGGCAAGACGGCGACCGCGGATTCGACGACGCTGCCCCTGCAGAATGGTTCCGCTTCCCTCAGTTTCACGGGAACCGCCGGCGAGACGGTTGCGATCGCTGTGGCCAATTCCTCCGGCACGGTCGTGAAGGACGTCGTCGCCACCGCCGACAGCGGTACCAACACGTGGACGTGGGACGGAACGGACAATAGCGGCAACCAGTTGACGGACGGTGCCTACAGCGTCGCGGTGGAGACGATCAATTCCTCCGGTACGACCTCTGCCGTGCCGTTCACGGTCAGCGGCACCATCACGGGCGTGACGAAGGGAAGCACCGATATGGAAGCCGAAATGGGAAGCGCGGATATTCCGATGGCGGACATCACGGCGACCTCGTCCTCCACATCGTCAACGTCGACGTCGTCCAGTGGAAGCAGCACCGGCTCCTGATTGTCGCCGCCACGGCCGAAGGCGGCAGTTGGCCTGTCTGCCTTCTGCCGGCTTCGCTGGATATGGCAGTGATGCGTGAATCGATGTATCCGGTCCCGTAAATGGAGGCGGGGGTTATCCGAGGCCGGGCGGGCAGGCTGGACCTGATCCGATAATGTATCGCGCGTGTAAAGTCCTGGGGGACGGGAACAGGTATCTATGATGACGAAGCGCGGGATGACGGTACTTCTGGCCGTGGCTGTTGCAGGGTGTGCCCCGGACTACATCGCCAAGCGCCTTACCGGACGCGAGTGCAATGCCGGCTATATCCAGCAGGGCGAGGACTGGTGCGCGCCGGTAGAAAGGCCCCCGGCCCCGCAGCCCTATTGCACGGCAAGCTGGAACGGCGTGGATTGCTGGAGCCGTCCCGACCTGATGCCGAATGTCGCCCGCGAAGTCGCGGAGGGCCCGACCGGCCTGACCCAGGACCAGAACGCCAACAGGCTGAACAGTTCGGTCAAGACGGTCCCACCGACGAACGCCTACACCCCATAGGGGAGACCGGGCGAGCGGAGCCGAGGCTCGGAGCCGTGCGTTGCGTTTTTATCACAAGGGGCCTTTTGTGCCTTTCTGATAGCGCGCGTGTCGCTATTATGGTTTACGGATGCTCCAGACTGCCTCGGCGCGGATGACAAGGCGACGGCAAGGCGAGGGGCATGGTCATCGAATAGCTAAATTGCCGGAGGATTTTGTGGGCTCCAGTTCCAGTATCGTGACAACGTAGCGAATCCTGCATGCAGAACATATTGGCTGGCCTGAAAGGCCTTGGGCGCAAGCAGTTGGCGGCGCTGGGGGGTGCGGCGGCGGTTCTTCTCACGATACTCGGATTTCTCGTCTTCCAGGGGGGCGGTCAGACGATGGCCCTGCTGTACGGTGATGTCGACCTCGGCGAAGCCGCCGAAATGATCGACGACCTGGCCAAGGCCCACATCTCTTCCACGACAAGTCCCGACGGAACGAGCATCTACGTTCCACGTGACAAGGTCGCCAGCGCCCGACTCCTGCTCGCGAAGGACGGCCTGCCCAGCGGCGGAGCGGTAGGCTACGAACTGTTCGACAAGAGCGGGACGCTCACCAGCACGCAGTTCGAGCAGACGATCAACGAGACGCGGGCCATGGAGGGCGAACTCGAGCGCTCCATCCGCCTCGTCCACGGGGTACGCAACGTCCGGGTTCACCTGGTCCTTCCGCACCGCGACCTGTTTTCGACGCAGACCAGCCCGTCACAGGCCAGTGTCGTCCTCGATATCGGCAGGGCAGGGCGCATGGCGCCTGATGGCATCCAGGCGATCCAGAACCTGGTCGCGGCGGCCGTGCCCGGCCTGCGTCCGCAGAACATATCCATTGTCGATACGCGCGGCGACGTCCTGGTGAAGCCAGGTGACCCCGACAGCGCTGCCGGCCAGGAATCCACGATCGAAAAGCTTCAGCATGCCGAGGAGCAGCGGCTGGCGCAGGATGTGGAAGACATGCTGGTGCCGACCCTGGGCGCCGGGCATGTCCGTGCCCGCGCGGCCGTCACCATGGCGACCGACGAAATTCACGAGACGGATGAAAGCTACGATCCCAACCAGCAGGTCCTGCGGTCGGAACAGACGACGTCCGACAAGAGCGTGAACACCGAGGCGAGTCCGAACACCACGGTCTCGAACAACCTGCCGAACGCCAACGCCAACCAGGACAACAAGACCGGTTCGAGCGACGACCGCGAGGAGGACACCAACAACTACGAGATCGGCAAGCGCGTCCGCGTGATCAGCCAGACCCGCCCGCGCGTATCCCGGATCAGCCTCGCCGTCATGGTCGACGGGATGGTGACGCGGGACAAGAACGGCAAGGATGTCTGGCAGCCGCTCGATACGGCCGAAATCCAGAATATCACGACACTCGCCAAGACGGCGATCGGGTACGACCAGAGCCGTGGCGACGAGGTGAATGTCGTCTCGATGCGCTTCATGCCTGACGGGGGGCTGGGCTTCCCGACATCGACCGGCAGCGTGTTGAGTCGCGATACCCTGATCTATATCGCGGAATGGGTCATCCCCATCATCCTGGCGCTTGGCGCCATCTTCATCGGTATCCGGCCGATGCTGCGGCGCGGTGCGATCAATCTTCCCGCCCTTGCCGCCGGCCACCTGCAGGAGGGACTGCCTGGCATTGCCGGGCATGCCGGCCGCATCGGCAACGAGATGACCGGCGCATTGATTCCTTCCGCCCATATCGGCAGCGACGGAACGGTCAGCATCGACGGTATCGAGGGAAAGATGCGGGCCGAGGCGATCGCGAAAGTCGCAAGCCGCATTGAGGAAAGTACTCAGGAAAGCGTCCTTATCATTCGCAACTGGCTGGCCGAGCCGGATCCGGGGAAGAGAGGCTAGACATGGCCGAGGCACCAGTAACTCCACTCGACGGCGGCCGGATGCCCGAGCCCGCGCCGGTGCATCTGTCCGGCAAGCAGAAGGCCGCCATTCTCATGCTCGCCGTGGGGCGTGATGAATCGGTGAAGATCCTGAAGTTCCTGCAGGAAGACGAAATCCGCGACATCTCCGTCGCTATGGCGAGCCTCGGCCTGATCAGGGCCGACCTCGTGGAATCCGTCTGTCACGAATTCACAAGAAACTTCGAATCCTCCGAAGGGCTTGTGGGAACGTTCGAGACTACGGAAGAACTGCTGCGCAAGGCCCTGCCCGAGGAGCAGGTCGAGAAGATCATGGATGAAATCCGTGGTCCGACCGGCAGGACGATGTGGGACAAGCTGGCGAACGTGCAGGAAACGGTGCTCGCCAACTATCTTCGCAGCGAGTACCCGCAGACGGCCGCGGTCATTCTGAGCCGGCTGCTGCCCGCGCATGCCGCGCGCGTTCTCGCCCTGCTTCCCGAGGATTACGCGACCGACGTCATGATGCGGATCCTGCACATGGAGACCGTGCAGAAGGACGTTCTGGACAGCGTCGAAGCGACGCTGCGGTCCGAGTTCATTTCGTCCCTGGGGCGCTCGGCCAAGCGCGACAGCTACGAGCTTCTTGCGGAAGTCTTCAATAATTTCGACCGCAAGACAGAGACGCGTCTGATGGAGTCGATGGACAAGCGCAATCACGACGATATGGAAAAAGTGAAGGCGCTGATGTTCACCTTCGAGGACATCAAGCGCCTGTCGCACGAATACCTCATGCGGATCGTCAACGAGATCGATCGCGAGAAGCTGCCGCTGGCCCTGAAGGGGGCGTCCGAGACGGTGCGCAAGATGTTCCTGCAATGCATGTCGAAGCGCGCCGGAAGCATCCTTCTCGAAGAGATCGCGGCACTCGGGCCGGTTCGCGTCAGGGACGCGGACATGGCGCAGATGGATATCGTGCTGACCATCAAGAAGATGGCCAACGCCGGTATCATCGACCTGACCGAAAACGGCGGCAACGACGAGATCATTCAGTGACGGCGGCGTTCCGGCCAATCCGGCGGCTGTTCGTTGATGTGGAGGATTTCGCCGCTCCCGTAAGGGACATGGACGCGGTCGTTGCGCATGCGGATAATCCGCAGCAGGAGCCCGCGCCTGAACCCGAGCCCGATCCCGATCTTCTCACGATGACGCAGGCCGACCTGGACAGCCTGCGCGAGGCCGCCTTCAACGCGGGCCTTGAAAAAGGCGCGCGGGACAGGGAAGAGGTGCTGCAGGGGCAATTCGCGTCCAGCCTGTCTTCCGTTGCCGCCGCGTTCGAGGCGGAGAACGGCCGGCGAAACCAATTGGTGGCGGATGCCGGGAAATCCTTCGTGGCGACCGTCGTCGATGTCGTCCGGAGCCTGACGGCGCTCGACGGGGATGTCCTGGCCGGCATGCAGCGGGATCTTCTTTCCGATGCCTTGGCGTTCGTGGCGGAATGCGAGGGCGCCGTTACGGTCCAGTGCAGCACGGCCGATGTCCCGCGCCTGCAGGCGCTCGTCACGGGGGACAAGATCGTCCAGATCGAGGCGGTGCCGGGCATTGATGAGGGGAAGGTACGCATCGTATCGGCCGCGAACGTCATCGTCATCGATCCGGAACAGTGGCGAAAATCCGTTGCCGAGAAAATTGTTGCCGCAGTGACGGCCCTCGCGGAGCGGCGCGTGGATCAGGGCGTGCAGAAAGCATAGATCAGGCGGAGAGTACCATGAGCACTAACGACCCAGGCATCGGACTTGAGGATTTCTCCAGCGCCGCTCCGTCGCCCGCGGGCGCGGAGCCGGATGGCAGCGCAACGGCGGCCGGCCGGAAGCAGAAGAATGGCGACGGCTCCGGCCAGATGGAAGCGGTCTACGACATCCCGGTGAAGATCACGGCCGTGATCGGTTCGGCGACGATGCCCGTCAGCCAGTTGCTCAAGCTCGGTCGCGGCGCGGTCGTGGAACTGGACAGGAAGTTGGGGGAGGCCGTGGATATCTATGCGAACAACCGGCTGATCGCCCGGGGCGAGGTCGTCGTGGTCGATGACAACCATATCGGCGTGACAATGACAGAGATCATTTCGTCGGCCGCCGTGTCCGGCTAGGAGACATCGGAATGTCCGGGACAGGTGTTCCGAACATGTCCCAGACCGGGTCGCTCGCGCATGGCACGGGACCGTTCGCCACCGTGTGGCTGACGGGCCTCGCGTCGTTCGCCATCGTCATCGCGCTTATCCTTCTGTGCCGCTACGGCCTGAAATTCCTTGAGCCCTATCTGTTGAAGGCGCGCCGGACACGTAGCCTCGCGATGGTGGAGAGCCTGGCCATCGACCCGCGTCGGCGCGTCAGCCTGATAAGGTGCGGCGAGAAGACGGCCCTGATCCTGACTGGTGGAGGAAATGACGTGTTTCTGGGTTGGATGGATGGCGAGGACGGCCGGCCGCGACCGGTGGCGCCCTCGGCCAATTCCGCGAGCGATCCAGGCGAATGACGTGAATACCGGAGCGAACGCGTTGACATCTCGGTCATCCACGGGGCGTGCCGCCAGGTTCGGTGCCGTCGTCATGTGCGTCGTAGCGGGTGCCGTGCTGGCTGGCATGCCGACATTGGCCCACGCCCAGTCCCTGTCGCTGGATCTGGGGAAGGGGATGGGTGACGCGGGAACGACCAGCCGCCTCGTCCAGTTGACGGCGCTGATCACGATTCTCTCGCTTGCGCCCAGCCTGCTGGTGATGGTGACCGCCTTCACGCGGATCATCGTCGTGCTGTCCCTGTTGCGTGGTGCGATCGGGGCGCAGGGGGCCCCTCCCAACACGGTACTGATCGGCCTGGCGCTGTTCCTGACCTTCTTCGTCATGCAGCCTGTTTTCCAACAATCATGGGATCATGGCATCGTCCCCATGATGGATGGCCGCGTCAGTGAAATGGAAGGCCTGACGGCCGCGGCAGAGCCGTTCCGGACGTTCATGCTGGCGAACGCGCGGCCGGCCGACATCACGACGTTTCTGCATCTCGCAAACGTGCCGCCGCCGGCGACGCCTGCCGAGACGCCGTGGCGGGTGATCATGCCGGCCTTCATGATCGGCGAACTCAGCCGCGGTTTCGAGATGGGATTCCTGCTCTACCTGCCGTTCCTGGTCATCGACATCGTCACGTCGAGCGTCCTCATGAGTCTCGGCATGATGATGCTCCCGCCTGCCACGATCTCCCTGCCGTTCAAGCTGATCTTCTTCGTCATGGTGGATGGGTGGCAGATGGTGGCGGGGGGATTGGTCAGAAGCTTCGGGGGCTGACCGAAGCGGCGACCGCCAAGGGTGATCCTGTTTCGTTACAGTATTGGTTTTTGGGAAGAATTCCTTCCCGAAGGCCGTCTGGGGCTTGCCGGGCATCGGTAGAGGAGGATCGGGGATCAGGATAGCCATGCGAAAGCCTTGAACGACGGGCTTGACAGAGTTGCGCGCTTGGACGATCGCCTTGTTGTAGCGGCTCCCACGCAATAAAGACATGTAGTCATGAAGCATCTAAACTGGCTTGGATGATGTCCGGGCGTTTTCCACGGTTGGTGGCCGGCAAGGCGGCGATGAAAAGGCCATCGGCACCAGACGTACTATATGAGGCGGGAATTGGTGCGCTGGCGCTTCCATGCGTGGCACCCCGTGAAACAAGAAGGGAAGTTGCATCCGCATGCTGAAGTGGCTGAACCAGGACGCCCCGCTGCGCGTCAAGATCAGGATAGCTATGCTGTGTCTGGAAGCTTACCTGATGCTCCAGATCATCATCGAGGCAGTAGGTTATCTCAATCACGAGCCGGTCGAGCATATGTTCCTGATGAACATGAGCGCGCTCGGCTTTGGTGAAATCGTCGTCTATGCGCTGTGGTACGCCTTGACGATCGGGGTCACGACCCCTCTGGAGCAGATCGTCGATATCGGCGAGAGTCTGGGGCGTGGCGAGATCAGTGGTGATGTTCCGTTCCTCGACAACAAGGACGGGGTGGGCCGCCTGGCCCGCGTGATGGTCTCGTTCGCCCGGAGCGTGCGGGAACAGAGCGAGGCCAAGTCGCGCCAGGATGCGATGGCCGAGGAAATCAAGGAATCGCTCAAGCGCAGCCAGGAACGCGACCGGCAGACGCACGAGGTCATCGAATCTCTCGGCTCGGCCCTGGCGGATATGGCCAAGGGCGACCTGCGGGTGCGGATCTCGGGCGCGATCTTCGACGGCGAATTCACGCCGCTGCGTGACGCGTTCAATCACTCGGCGTTGCGCCTGAGCGAGGCGCTGCGGGCCGTGGCCAGCAACTCCGACCTGATTGCGACCGGCGCCACCGAGATCTCGACCGCTTCCGACGACCTTGCGAAGCGGACCGAGAAGCAGGCGGCGAATCTCGGCCAGGCGGCGGCGTCCGTCCGCACCGTCACCGACGGCGTGCAGCGCAACGCGAAGGCCTGCGCGGAGGCCAATGCCGAGACGAGACAGGCTCAGGAGAAGGTCAAGTCGGCCACCGGGGTCATGGCCGAAACGACCGAGGCGATGGACGGGATCAAGAAGTCGTCCGACGCGATCGGCGAGATCATCTCGGTCATCGACGGCATCGCGTTCCAGACCAACGTCCTGGCCCTGAACGCGGGCGTCGAGGCGGCCCGTGCCGGTGACGCGGGACGCGGCTTCGCGGTGGTGGCGCAGGAAGTGCGGTCCCTGGCCGAGCAGTCGGCCAAGTCGGCGCGAGAGATCAAGCGACTGATTTCCGTTTCCGCCGATCAGGTCGTCAAGGGCGTCGACCTGGTGCAGCAGACCGGTCATTACTTGGCCGAGTTCGCGGTAAGCACGGAAAACATCGCGACCCGGGTCGGGGAGATCTCGGTCTCCACGCAGGACCAGGCCCAGCGCCTGTCCGAGATCACGGCCTCGATCGGCGACATGGACCAGGTGACGCAGCAGAATGCCGCCATGGTCGAGCAGA
This sequence comes from Gluconacetobacter diazotrophicus PA1 5, assembly GCF_000021325.1. Classification (GTDB taxonomy): domain Bacteria; phylum Pseudomonadota; class Alphaproteobacteria; order Acetobacterales; family Acetobacteraceae; genus Gluconacetobacter; species Gluconacetobacter diazotrophicus. The sequence continues at coordinate 3,798,086 of NC_011365.1, forward strand.
CGACGGCTGCCAGCCACAACCTGACCGCCGAGACCAGGACGCTGGCGCAGACGCTCAGCCGGTTCAAGATCGGCATGGGGCGAGAAAACGGGATTGCCGGCCAGAGTCCCGCGAAGCTTCCGCCCGCGCGGGCGGTCGTCAAGCCAAGCCGGGTCGCGGAAACCGCGCTCGCCACGCCACTTTCGACAACGTCTTCCGACAGTGGATGGGAGGAATTCTGATGGCGGCCGCTTCCTTGTCCACATCTATCGAGTCCGGTGCCGGTCCCGCGGTCTGCGTGACGCTGCCCGAGCGTCTGGATACCGCCGCAGCCTTTGCGCTGAAGGGCATGATCGAACAGGCGAAGGAACAGGGTGGGGCGAACGGGGTCAGCCTTGATTCGTCGGGCGTTGCCTATGTCGGCGGCCTGTGCCTGCAGATCCTTGTCGCAAGCGGATGTCCGCTCGTTTCGCCCTCAGAGCAGGTCAAGGAAGCGTACTCGCTTTTCGGGACGGGTGAATTCCTGTCAGAACCACTCACCCTTCCCGTGGAGCAATGAACATGGTGGGAAAACCGGCTGTGCGCGTCCTCACCATCGACGATTCCCGGACCATGCAGGGCATGCTGCGCAAGGCCCTGGAAGGGAACGGATACGATGTCATCCAGGGCGGCGACGGAGTGGAAGGGATCGAGGTCCTGAAGGCCGCCAGTCCGTCCCCCAACGCGATCATTACCGACATCAACATGCCGCGCATGGACGGGTTCGAGGTGATCGAGGCGGTCCGCAAGATGGACCAGTTCAAGCATCTCCCGATCATCGTCCTGACCACGGAAAGTGATCCCGAGAAGAAGGCCAGGGCCCGCGCGGCCGGGGCGACGGGGTGGATCGTCAAGCCATTCAGCACCGACAGTCTCGTGGCGGCGATCCGCCGGGTTACCGCCTGACAGGGAGGAGCACCAGAATGAGTGGTGACATCGACATGAACGGCGACATGGACGACATCCTCCAGATTTTCTTTCAGGAGTGTGACGAACAGCTTCAGGAGCTTGAGCGCGGGCTGTCGGCACTTTCGGACGGCGAATCCGGGCACGAGACCATCAATGCCGTCTTTCGAGCCGTGCACTCCATCAAGGGGGGCGCGGCCTCATTCGGACTCGAAAACCTCGTGCGCTTCGCGCATGTATTCGAAAGCTCCCTGGACGGTCTGCGTTCCGACCGTATCTCGCCGACGCCCGAGATCATCAAGACCTTCCTCAAGGCGATGGACGTTCTCAGCGACCTGGTGGCCGAGGCCCGCGATGGGGCGTCCGTGGATCACGGACGTGTCGCCGAAAGCCAGGCGGAACTCGAGACCCTCATCAACGGCGATGGTGCGCCGAAAAAGACGGAAGATGTCATTCCGGCGGATTTCGTCCCGGTCCCGATGGATTTCGTCCCGGTTCCCGTGGATTTCGAGCCGGTGGCGGTGGATTTCAGTTTCGACGAGGAACCCGCGCCTGCCGCTCCCGCCGCTTCGCACCTCGTCGTCACGTTCCGCCCGCATGATGCCATGTACGAGCGCGGAGACGATGCCAGGAACATCCTGATCGGGCTTGCGGACGCGGCATCCGCCTATGGCGGAGTGGGAACGGTCACCTGCGATGTTTCGGCGCTTCCGGCCTTCGCGTCGCTGGACCCCGAAATCTCCTACCTGTCGTGGCGCGTCGTTCTTCCCTCCGAGGTAACGGAGGAGAGCGTCCGGGCCGTGTTCGACTGGGTCGGCGATGTGTGCGACCTCACGGTGTCCCGCGGTGACGACCAGGAACCGGATCAGGACGAGGCGGCGCTGCCCGCACCGGATGCCGTCGCATCGGATGCAGGGGTACCGGAGGCCGAGGACGCGGCGGTATTGCTGCCGGCGTCCAGCCCGCCCCAGGACACGCCTGTCCACGTGGCGCCGGCGCCCGAGGCACCCCCGGCCACCGGGGGCGGTGGCGGGGCGCCGGTCCGTCGGCCCGAGCAGGCATCCATCCGTGTCGATCTTCACCGGATCGACGACCTGATGGACCTTGTGGGTGAACTGGTCATCGCGCAGGCGGCGATCGAATCCCTGTCCCGACGGGACGATTCCTCGGCAATGCGGGAACTGGTGGAGAGTGTCACCAGCATGCAGTCCCTGACACGCGACATCCAGGACGCCGTCATGGCGGTCCGGGCGCAGCCGGTGCGCAGCGTGTTCCAGCGCATGCAGCGCGTGGTGCGCGAGGCGTGTTCGATGACCGACAAGGATGTCGTCCTGACGCTGGAGGGTGAAGACACCGAAGTCGACCGGACATTGGTCGAGAAGCTGACCGACCCGCTCACCCACATGCTGCGCAATGCGGTCGACCACGGCATCGAGAAGACGGAGGACCGCCTGGCAGCCGGCAAGTCCGCGACCGGCCACGTTCTTCTGTCCGCGGCGCACCGTTCCGGGCGCATCCTGATCACGATCAGGGATGACGGGGGCGGCATCAATCGCGAGCGTGTCCTCGCGACGGCGATCTCGCGCGGCATCGTCGCGCCGGACGCGGTCCTGACCGATGACGAGATCAACAATCTTCTCTTCGCGCCGGGCTTTTCGACAGCGGCAAAGGTGTCCGACCTGTCCGGGCGCGGCGTGGGCATGGATGTCGTCAAGCAGGCGATCCTCAGCCTTGGCGGCCGGATCACGATCAGCAGCGTGCGGGGCGAGGGAACCACGTTCTGCCTCAGCCTTCCTCTGACCCTGGCCGTGCTGGACGGCATGCTGGTCAGTGCCGGCGATTCCACGATGGTCATTCCGGTGTCATCCGTGGTGGAAACCATGATGATCGACCATCAGGACGTCTACACCCTGCCGGGGGGAGGGAACGTGATCTCGATCCGCGGCAGTTGCATGCCGCTGGTGCCGCTGGGCAAGGAACTGGGCCTGTCGTCGGCCGGGTCCGATGAACGGTCGGACGAGGCCGTCATCCTGGTCGTCGAAAACGAGTCGGGTGCCCGGGCGGCGCTGATCGTGGACAAGATCCACGACCAGACGCAGGTCGTCATCAAGAGCATGGAGAAGAATTACCGGCAGATCCCCGGCGTCTCGGCGGCGACCATTCTTGGCGACGGCAGCGTTTCCCTGATCCTCGACGTGCCGGGCCTGATCGCCTCCGTCATCGGGCGTATCGATACCAAGCCCCCGGGGGCCCGCACAGGGTTGGCGGCGTAACAAAACCGCAGTATGGCGATCAGTATTCAGCAGGGAACCGACATGACGGAAGAAGCAGGGACCGAAGACGCCAAAATCGTGAAGATGATCGTATTCGTCGTAGGGGAACAGGAATACTGCATACCGATCCTGAGTGTCCGCGAGATCCGGAAATTCGAAAAGACGACCGCGCTGCCCTATGCCCCGACCTATGTATGCGGGGCCATCAACCTGCGGGGCGTCATCCTCACGGTGATCGACCTGGCGGTCTATCTGAACGTGAAGCCGGAGGCCGACAATCCGCGCCGGGTCGTGGTGATCGTCGAATCGAGCAACGGCATCGTGTGCGGGATTCTGGTCGATCGGGTCATCGACATGGCCGACGTCAATCTCGGCGAAATCCAGGCGGTGTCCGAGGAAGGCAGCAGCCTTAGCGGGCTGGTCATGATCGGCGACCGGATCATCGGCGTTCTTCGCCTGGATACTGTCGTGGGCGAGCTGGTGGGGAACGCGATTCCCGAATGATGGACATGACGTCAGCCGGCGGTCCCGATTACACGGATGCCGATTTCCAGACCGTGCAGCGGATCGCGCAGAAGGAAGCCGGAATATGCCTTCCGGATTCCAAGAAAACGCTGGTGTATTCGCGCGTGTCCCGCAGGGTGCGCGAACTCGGGCAGGCGTCGTTCCGCACGTATCTGGATTTCGTACAGGCCCCCGAAGGGCAGGACGAACTGGAAAAATTCATCTGCGTCCTGACGACCAACGTCACCAGCTTCTTTCGCGAGAAGAACCACTTCACCCACCTGAAGGAATTCGTCGTGCCGCGACTGGCGGCGAAGGCCCGTGCGGGAGGGCGTGGGCGATTGTGGTCGGCGGCCTGTTCGACGGGGCAGGAGCCGTGGAGCATCGCCATGTCCGTCATGGCGGCGTTTCCCGAAGCGTCCTCGCACGACGTGCGTATCCTTGCGACGGACATCAATTCCGACGTCGTGGCGCAGGCCGCGACCGGCATCTATCCGGAAGCGGAAGTCGAAGCCATTCCGGCGGGCAAGCGGGCCCAGTTCATGGAGCCATGCGGCGGCGGCGACTTCCGCTTCACCGGCGGTATCTGTCGGCTGCCGGCGTTCCGCGTCCTCAACCTGAATGCCGACTGGCCGATAAAGGGAAGTTTTTCCGCCATCTTCTGCCGCAACGTCGTCATCTATTTCGATGAGGCCACAAGGGAACGTCTGTGGCGCCGCCTCGCCGACCGGCTCGAAGAGGGCGGCTTCCTCTATGTCGGCCATTCCGAGAGGGTGGCGTCCAAAAGCGAGTGCGGCCTGGAGCAGGTTGCACCGACGATCTACAGGAAGGGTCACTGAGCCATGGAGAAGCCGGTCAGGGTTCTCGTTGTTGACGACTCGCGGACAATAAGGGCGCTTATCAAGAGGTCCTTCGGCCAGAACCCGGATATCGTCGTTTGTGGCGAAGCGGCGAACCCGATCGAGGCGCGGGACCTGATCATCCAGGATCAGCCGGACGTCATCACGCTCGATGTCGAGATGCCCGGCATGAACGGTCTCCAGTTCCTGGAGAAGATCATGCGACTGCGCCCGATTCCGGTCGTGATGGTATCCAGCCTGACCGCGCGGGGTGCCGACACGGCGATCACGGCCCTGCAGATGGGCGCGTTCGATTGTTTCCCGAAACCGTCCTCGGTCGTCGGCGCGGATGCTTTCGCCGGCCTGGCGCGGCTTGTCATCCAGGCCGCGCGTTCGCATCCCGTTGCCAGGCTTCCGCGTCGCGACCCGGCGTCCCCGCCGCGCCAGCATGCGGACTGGGGGCATTCGATCGGGCTGATCGCGATCGGGGCCTCGACCGGTGGAGTCGAGGCGATCGAGGAAGTGCTGTCAGGCTTTCCCGCCCAGAGCCCACCCATCGTCATCTGCCAGCATATGCCCGCGCTTTTCACGGCCAGCTTCGCCAACAGGCTGGACCAGAAGATCGCGGCCCTGTCCATAGGTGAGGCAAGGGATGGCGAGGTGCTGGCGCCCGGTGTCGTCAGGATCGCCCCGGGTGGGGACAGGCACACCGTGGTGGAACGGCGCGACGGCCGGTACGTGACGCGCCTGGTGAAATCACCGCCGGTCAGTGGCCACTGCCCCTCGGTGGATGTCCTGTTCGGCTCCGTTGCCAGGCAGGCCGGCAACGATGCCCTTGGCATTATCCTGACCGGCATGGGCCAGGATGGAGCCGAGGGCCTCCTCGCCATGCGGCATGCCGGGGCTCAGACGATTGCGCAGGACAAGGCGTCTGCGGTCGTTTATGGAATGCCTCGGATTGCAGCCGAGATCGGGGCGGCTTCCCGGATTGTCCCTCTTTGCCAGATCAGCGCCGCCGCCATGACCGTTCATACGCGTTGACGTGACATATCGGCGGGAAACCGCACAGTAGCGCTTGATGCCGGCGACATCGGCCGGAATTTGGACAAAGAGAGAAAGGGGAGGCAATGCCAGCCGCTTCACAGATCAGGTCACTCATCGTCGACGACCAGTCCTCTATCCGCCAGGTTCTGGCCAACAGCCTGGCTCAGCTCGGTTTTACCAATATCGCGCAGAGAAAGGATGGCAAGGAAGCCGTCGAATATCTGGACCAGAACCAGACCCATCTGGTGATTTCGGACTTCAACATGCCCGTCATGGACGGCCTGGCTCTGCTGCGTGCTGTCCGAGGCAATCCGAAGACCCAGAAAGTCGCCTTCATCATCCTGACCAGCGAGGCCAGCAAGGACCTTGTTCAAGAGGCCGTCAAGGCCGGCGTGAACAACTTCCTCGCCAAGCCGTATACCGTGGCGAAGCTGCGGGAGGTTCTGGAAAAGGTGTTCGGACCTATAACGTGACGACAGCCTCCACGCTTGCGACAGTTGTACAGGGCGAGGTGATGATCTCGGACGATCCTTCGGTCGTCCTGGGCACGCTGCTCGGCTCCTGTATTTCGATCTGTATGTACGATCCGGTCGCGCGCGTTGGTGGCATGAACCATTTTCTGCTCCCGGGGGGAGGCGAAGGCCACGACGGTACGGCGATGCGGTTCGGCGTCAACTCGATGGAAATGCTCGTGAACGGGATTCTCAAGGCTGGCGGAAACCGGACGCGTCTCCTGTGCAAGGCGTTCGGAGGGGCTGCCGTCGTGCCTTCCCTGGGCCGGGTCGGGCGGGAGAATATTCGTTTCGCGCTGAACTATCTTTCGACCGAGGGAATAACCTGCGTTTCGCAGAGCCTCGGCGGCAGTCAGGCGCGGCGTGTACGGTTCTGGCCGATCAGCGGCAGGGCGCAGCAGAGCCTGGTGCATGACGCACAGGCCATCGGGCGGCAGGAAGTGGCCTATAGCCGGCGCGAGGCGGAAGCCGAGCAGAAATGGGCCAAGGAGTCCGGCTCCGACGTTGAACTGTTTTGAGTGTCCGGGCCCAGAAGAGAGAGATCACGATGGAAACGCACTCCGCCCCGACGCAGAAGGTGCCGGGCAGGGATGTCACGGTGCAGGAGGCCATGACACGGGTCACGTGGCTTCTGGACGAAGCCTGCGCGGATCTGCTCGGCGCCCAGCAGGCCGTGGACGATTGCGTGACAAAGGTCGTGATCGGGGAAGAGGAGATGCGCAGTCTCCAGAAACTGGATTCGGCGACGCAGATCATCGAAGCCGTGGCGACGATCCTGCGGAACCTGACATGCCTTTCCACCACCTGGAAGACAGCCACCGTCAGCACGGCCGGCCTCTATGACGGGGTGAAGCTCAGCGCCGTTCAGCAAGTGCTGAGGGGCGAGAGCGCGCCGGACATGACGCATCCTTCCGGCGAGATCGATTTTTTCTGACAGGTTACGACACGCTGTCGATTCAGAACGGAAGAACGTTATCCAGGATCTGCTGCCCGTATCGCGGCGTCTGGAGCTTGGTCAACTGACCGCGTCCGCCATATGAAATCCGGGCCTCGGCGATCCTGTCATGGGTCACCGTGTTATCTTCCGTGATGTCCTGGGGCCGGACGACGCCGCTGACCATAAGCTGCCGCAATTCGCCGTTGACCCTGACTTCCTGGCGGGCCACCACGACGAAATTGCCGTTCGGCAAGACCTGCGTGATCGTCCCGCCCAGGGTGAGGCCGACTGCCTCGGTCCTGGTGATCCTGCCTGTTGCCGTGTTGGCGGTGGCGCTGCTCGTGTTGAGGGCGCTCGAACTGGAAAGGTGTGACGCCACCTTGCCCTTGAGGCCGAAGATGCTGGGAATGCCGAAATCTTCGGACCCGCTGCCGGCAGCCGACGTATTGTTGACGATGTTGGCGTTGTCGGCCACCTGCACGATGATCGTGATAAGGTCGCCAACCTGCGATGCCCGCTGGTCCTTGAAGAAGGATCGGCTTCCCGGTCGCCACAGACTACCGACTTCCGTAGGCGGCGCCTGGAGCGGCGGCATCGGCATCGTGACCGGCCGGTAATCGGGACTCTGCGTCGGGTCCGATGTCGTGGTCATGCGCGGCGGATGGCCGTTCTCGCTGAGATCCGACAGGCCGGCACATCCGGTCAGGAACAGCAGGCCTGCCATGGCCGCGCCCGCTAGGTAATATTGCGTCACTGAAAGGTCCCAACGCATCTGGCGATTACCGGAACGAAGACTCCGCCCGCGTGTTCGGGCGGGCGGACGCGGTCAGAAGCCGCAGGGCGTTCGAATTCGAAGGCACGGCCGTCGATCTGGAATCGACCTGGATTTCCGATGCGCTGGTCACGCGGCCGGTCACGATCATGCCGCTGCCGACGTTCAGCGCATGCACATATTGGCCGTCACCGCCATCTTCCAGGGCCCTTCCGGTTGCGGCCAGGTGGATTCCGGGGACGGTGAACGCGATCAGGATAGGATTGCCCTTATGCATCACGACCGACCTGTGCAGGTCCCGGTCCAGGACCGGCTGGCCGGCGACGACATTGTGCATGAGGGTCATGCCCTCGATCCCGCCCGCATCCGTCATCACGCCATCCGACAGGCGGCCGACATAGGCGTCGTCCACGCGCACGTCCGAGGAAGAAAGTACCGTATCGGCGGACAGCGCGCGCGCGAACACCAGCACCCTTTGCGCAGCGTGCACGGTCCCGGTCAGCATGAACGAATCCTGCGTCACGTCGCCGGTCGGATGCGTGCGATAGATTGTCGCGGAGAACCGGCCGCTGCGCTGATCCCAACTGACGTCCGACATGGTGACCGGCTTTGGATCGTCCGGCGCGACCATCAGGGGATGGAAATCGACCAGGTCGACCGAGAGAGGATCGGTCCCGCCGTCCGACAGGCTCCTGCGCACGAATTCGACAAAGAACTCCTTGTCGAGAAGCCGGCCGGCCCGCGTGATGGTGGCCAGTGCCGATGGCGACTGGTCGATCCAGTCCACGCCGAACTGGTCGGCAATGGCGATCAACTGGCCGCCGCCGACATGGATGCTGGCGCCGGGTGCAGGCGCCGGGCCGATGACCCTGTCCTCGCCCGGCTCCAGATCGGCAAAGAGATCCGACAGCCTGACCGTGTTCGATGTGATGACCGTGGCGCTTCGCAATGTCGCCGCGCATACGGAAGCAACGTGAAATGTCATCATGCCCGCAGCAGCGGTTGCCACAAGTGCTGCTCGCATGGACACGTTATTTCAGGTTCGTCAGCGTCTGAAGCATTTCGTCCGAAGCGGTGATGACCTTGCTGTTCATCTCATAGGCGCGCTGCGCCGTGATCAGGTCCGTGATTTCGGTGACCACGTTGACGGACGATTCCTCGATGAATCCCTGCTGGATCAGGCCATACCCCTGGGCCTGGGGGGTGCCCAGGATCGCGTCACCCGACGACGTCGTCTGCGTGAACAGGTTCTGGCCCATGGCGGCCAGCCCGTTCTCGTTCTGGAAGATACCTAGCTGGATCTGGCCCGCGACCTGGGCCTGCGTCTGGCCGGATATCGTGTACTGGACCTGGCCGCTCTGATCGACGGTGATGTTCTCGGCGTTGTTCGGCAGGGTAATGTTCGGGCTCAGCGGATATCCGTCCGCGGTGACGATCGTGCCGTCTTCCGACAGCGAGAAGGTGCCGTCACGCGTATAGGCATATTCGCCCGATGGCAGCGTCACCTGGAAATAGCCCGGCCCCTGGATGGCCATGTCGAGCGCGTTGCTGGTCTGCTCCAGCGTGCCCTGTTCGTTGATCCGGTAGATTCCGGCGGTGCGAACACCCAGGCCGATCTGCGCGCCCGCGGGCACCAGGTCGCCCGTGTCGGAACTCATGGTCCCGACGCGCCGGACGTCCTGATAGATGAGATCCTGGAATTCCGCCCGGCGACGCTTGTAGCCGGTGGTCGTCATGTTCGCGATATTGTTGGAAATCGTATCGACGTTCGTCGTCTGAGCCTGCATGCCCGTGGCGGCAATATCAAGGGACGGCATCATGGGATGGCGGTACTCCGGATGTATTTCACGTCACGACCATTGCCGGCATGCAGATATGGGCTACGGTGTGCCACGCGTATATAAAATGTAATGGATTGTCGTCCGCACGACGCGCTGGCCTTGGAAAAATAGGCGGACGCCACCGCCATGGCAAGGCCTTTTCTGAAGTGTTGCCGTTGTCATGGCGATCCGATATCCTGAACCGCAGGCGGGCCGCCCAGCCGGACCATGTCCTTCCGGAGCCGGATATTGGAAAACACGACCTACATCGCCCTGTCCCGTGTCGACGTGCTGTCGCGCGCGCTCGAAGTTACGGCCAACAACCTGGCCAACGCGAACACGGACGGCTTCAAGGCCTCGAAGGAGCTGTTCTCGGACTATCTCGTCCAGCAGAAGGACGTGCATGGGCTGCCGGGCGACAAGGAAGAGGTGTACACTCAGGACAGGTCGACCTATCAGGACCGTCTGCAAGGGGCGTTGCGGCAGACGGGCAACCTGACGGATTTCGCCATCAATGGCGAGGGCTACTTCGCCGTTCGCACCACGCAGGGGGTCCGGCTGACCCGCAATGGTGAATTCAACCGTCGCGCGGACGGGACGATCGTCGATGGTTCGGGAAACCCGCTGATCGACAGGAACGGCAACAACGTGGTCATCCCGCCGCGGGATCATACGCTGTCGGTGGCGTCGGACGGAACGATGTCGACTGAAACCGGACGGGTCGCCACGCTGGACCTTGTGACCGTCGACAACCCCAATACCCTGGTGCCGGAGGGCGGCTACCTCCTGCGGCCGACGACGCCGACCCGGAACGTGGCCAACAAGGAAATACGGCAGGGGATGCTGGAGTCGAGCAACGTGAACGCCGTTTCCGAAACGACGCAGATGGTCGAGATCCAGCGCGATTACGACCTGACCTTCCAGTTGATCCAGACGGAATCCACCCGCCAGTCCAACGCGATAGACAAGATCACCGCCGACCCGACCACATAGGCCCGACCGGCGCGCAAAAGCCTTGTATTGGCCATGAACATACGCCATACGAAGGCAGTAGTGTTGCATGGGCATTGTGTGGCCGTGATTCGCGCGAGGGAATAAGATGGACCTGCTGTCATCGCTGTCAACGGCCACCAGCGGACTGAACGGGATCGAGTATCAGTTGGGCGTGCTGTCCAATAACGTCTCGAACTCGAGCACCACGGGATATGTCAGCGAGACGGCCGAGGTATCGTCGGCCGTGGCGGGTGGCGTCGGGGTCGGTATCAAGATCGGCACGACGCAACTGAGTGTGAACAAGGCCCTGATGGCCGCTCTTTACGGACAGAATGCGCAGGTGGCGTCGTTGACGGCGACGAACAACTCGCTGGCGGCGGTTTCAGACATCCAGGGATCGACATCGGCGGATGCGGGAAGCACGACCACGTTGGCCGACGAACTTGGCAATGTGCAAAGCGCCCTCACGACCCTGACCTCGACCCCCACGAACAGCGCGTCGCAATCGGCCGTGTATTCCGCCGCGCAATCCCTGACCACCACCATCCAGTCGCTTTCCTCGACCTATACGGCCCAGCGCCAGGACGCCGAAAACAGCGTTGTCTCGACGGTATCCTCCGTCAATTACGACCTGACGCAGCTCGGGCAGCTCTCGCAGCAGATCATGAGCCTGCGGGCCAGCGGAGGAAGCACCGCCGACGTCGAGAACCAGCGTCTGCAGGTGATGTCGAGCCTGTCGTCCGAACTTTCGGTCACGTTTTCCGAGACGTCGACCGGCGACATGATCGTCCGGACCGCCGATGGAACCGAGCTTCCGACCCGTCCCGACCAGATCGGGGAAAATGACAGCACGGTCACGCTGCCCACCAGCACATGGCCGCTTTCGACATCCGGCAGCACCATTACCCCATCGTCGTACTACCAGGCTGGAGATACCAACTCGACGATCTCCGGGATCATGCTGAACGGCACGGACATCACCGCGCATCTGACCGGTGGAACGCTCGGAGCGAACATCACGCTGCGCGACAGCACGTATCCGACGATGCAGGCCCAGCTGGACTCGTTTTCTTCCACGCTCGCGACCCGGTTTTCCGATGCCGGGCTTTCGCTGTTCACCGATGGTACGGGGGCTGTTCCGGCAACGGACCCGACGGCAGAGACGCCCAGCGGCATCGTCGGCCTGTCGTCGGTGATCAGCGTGGATACGTCCGCGCCGCTGACGACGGACGGCGATACGTCGACGATTACGGCGGTCCTCAGCACGGCTTTCGGAACCGCTTCGACGGATGTGAGCGGTTCGCTTGAAGCGCCGTCAAGCGGCCTTGGACCGGAGGGCAATCTGTCGACCGGATATTCGGGCACCCAGGGACTGGTGGCCCTTGCCACGTCCCTGACCTCGGCCCAGGGCGCGGTCATCGGCGACGCCACCGACGATCTGACGTCCGCTACCTCGGTGCAGACAACGTTGCAGACGTCTGTCGCCAACGTGTCCGGCGTAAACGTGGACGATCAGATGTCGACGGTCGTCGCGCTGCAGAACGCCTACGCGGCCAATGCGAAAGTGGTGACCGCGGTGCAGACGATGTTCACCGCGCTTCTCGACGCGATCCAATAGACGGCTGGGAGACACCGCCATGAGCACGACTATCGGTCAGTACGGAAATTTCGGATCGTCCCTCATCCTCTCCGCCGGTATCGACGCGATGACGCAGGAGCAGCAGACGATCTCGTGGGAGACGTCCACGGATACGCTTTCGGAAACCTACGCCGGTCTTGGCCAGGCGCGATCCGCCGCCATTTCCCTTGCCCCGCAGATCACCCAGGTCGCAGCCTGGCAGACCAACGTGACGAATGCCCAGAACAGCCTGTCCGTCCAGGCGGATGCGTTGACGCAGATCGTCTCGTTGGCGCAGTCGCTGTCCACCAGCCTGATCGGCGTCACCGGAACGACGACGGACAGCGCCGTCACGGCCACCGCGGGCGAGGCGACGACCGCGCTGTCGGAGCTTGCAACGGTCCTCAATACGTCCGACGGATCGGGGTATGTCTTTGCGGGCAAGGATTCGACCGAGCCCCCGATCGAGGACACGGCATCGGTTACAAGCGGCACGCTCGCCACGCAGATCGCCAGCATCGTCAGTTCCTTGGGGTCTTCCGACGCATCGACCGTTATCGAGCAGGCCACGACCGCGGCAGCCGACAATACGGCGGGCACGTCGGTTTTCTCGTCGCAGCTTTCGGTCTCGGGGGATGCGGCGACCGCTCTGCAGAAGTCGGTCGTAACCGGCAGCAATACGTCGACCGAGGTCGGCATCGTGGCGACACAGGGAACTGCAGCGAGCCTGACCTCCACCGGCTCTCCCATCCGGGACCTGATGCGCGACATGATGATCGTTTCCGGCACGAGCGGGATGTCGTCCACCACGAGCGGGTATTCGGATCTGGTCAGCCAGGTCTATTCGTCTCTTCAGACCACCATCAGCCAGCTTACGGATATGGAATCGTCGGTCGGGACGACACAGGACAATTTGACCGCGAATGCCACCCTGCTGACCAGCATGAATACCGCGCTGACGGGTCAGCTTGGCGATGCCCGCGATGCCGATCTCGCCGCGGTGGCGGTGCAGTCGTCCAGCCTCGATACCAGTCTCAAGGCGTCGTACATGCTGGTTTCGGACATGAAGAGCCTGACGCTGGCGAATTACATCTAGGCATTCCGTCCAATGTTCCGGATCTGATGGATTTCAGGTTCGGGACATTGGATCATCCAATATTGTAATGACCTGTTGATGTCCTGAACGACAACAGCAGGATAGCTCATTCGATCATATCGAATGGAAATTCCTTCGGGGCATGATCGCCATCAGGAGCGGCCCATGCGGGGTCCGCCGCCAGCAGGGAATGCCTTGCAAGGCCAGGGCAGGCGGTGCCGCTTCATCGGACCGGGCGGCACAGCGGCCAGGCCCGCGGCGAACAGCGATAAATTTAACGAAGGCCTATGGATCTGCGGGCCAGTTGCCACGTTATCCCTATGGCCTTCTCAAGGCTCATGGCGCGTTTCAGGATAGGGCCGGCTCGTTTCGCTTCCGAATGTTCAGCGCGGCGCGTGAGGCCGACTTTCGGAGATTATTATGAGAATTGATCCCGCTGACTACGGTATTTCAAGGCGGGGGTAATAAATTTCCACCTCAGAATGAGGTGGTTAACTTGTGTATTGTGGAGGCTGTCGTGGCGGATACCAGCACAGATAATATTTTTACCTCACCTGTGGGTCACATTACGGACATGCGCATCAGCCGCCTTGTCGGAAGGCTGCATACGGAATTCCTTCCCCTGCAAACGCCCGATGCGATTATCGAGCAGGCCGGCAAGGTCAAGGACGTGACGGTCGCCTTGAAAAGGATCGCGGTGAATAGCCCGGAGCGCCTGGGGGCTATCCTTGGCATCCTGTCCGAAATGGCGGATGTCGGGATTATCCGCAATATGGACGATGCACTTCAGGAAGCACTGCGCATCGAGAACAAGCTGCCTATCGAGGTGATCGAGGGCGTTCGGACCATGGACGCAGCGGGACCGGCGCTGCCTCGGAGGCCTTATCCATCCAAGCCACGCGTGGCACCGAATGTGGCCTATCGGAAAGTCAACGCCGTGGCTCCGTCCGGTTCCGCGCCGGGGCAGGGGGCGAGCCAGATACCAGACCTGCCGTCCGGACAGGCCGAAATGCCCGCCAAGGCGGACTATGGACGGGAAGCCACCCTGGCGGCCGGTGACGGAGTCCAGCCCGGTATGTCGCTTGAACTGCCATGGAAACCCCGTCAGTGGATTGCCAAGCGGGACCATCCCACCCACCCGGTGCAGAACTCGGTCCGTGAGGATTCCCTGACGTGCCTGCATTGCGGCGAGGCGTTTACGATGCTCAAGCGTCATATCGAGAACAAGCACAGGCAGACGCCCGAGGCATATCGCGTGTATTGGGGATTGCCGGCGAATTACCCCATGGCCAGCGAGGCCTATTCCGAGATGAAAAAGGCCGAGGCGGAGATATCCAAGTTCGGCTCCTACGACCGGCGGAAAAGGAACCAGAAAAAGGAAGCCAAGGGGCGGGGCGCGAACAGCGCGTGGCGCTGAGGCCGGCGGGGGCCGGCGCGGATCGTGATGGGGTGGGCTCACCTCATCATGCGAAGACGGGCCGAAAGGACAGGTCTGGCGATCGGAGTCAGGCGGAATTGCCCGATCGTGACCTGTTCTGGCGTCCTTCGCGCCTGCGACCGGGGGTGGGCTTGTTCCCTGCGGGTTCGTTGCCCGCCGACTTGCTCCCCGTGGGTTTGTTTCCCGTGGGTTTGTCCTCCGGCGACTTGTCCTCGGCGGGCGTGTCCTCTTCCAGGTCCACGACCGTTGCGTCGGCCGGTGATGCGACGATGGAATCAGGCTTGTCCGACGCATCCTGGTCCGAGCCGGCATCCTCGGCCTCTGGCGTATGGGGCGAGGACGTCAGCTCCGGACTGCAATCCGGGTATCGGAGATTCCTGGCTTCCTGGACAAGTTCCAGCCGGGTTTCCTCGGTCTTCTCGAGCAAATCTTCCAGTCGCCTCTCCTGGGACGGTATCTTCGTCGCCAGGCCCTGAAGGCGGTCGGCCATCGAATCGGCCTTGCTCACCATGGTGTCGAGTTCCGTGCTCGCCATCTTGGCCTGTTCGATCATCCTGCTGAGCGGACGTCCGCTGACCTCGCCGGCAATGCGCAGTTTTTCGACCCCTTCTTCGGCGCTTTTCACACTGCTTTGCAGTTTCTCGACGAGACCGAGGAGGCTTTCACGGTCCCGCTTCAGGTTCGACAGGACGCGACTGAAATAGAGGCTGTAGATTATTCCCAAAAGCAGGAAGAACGACAGGATGATCTCGATGATCATCTGGATCTGTGTCAGCATCTGCTCGATGATCTCCAGTCTGTCACGTACTCTGGCTTTCTGTTCTTAAAGCATCGTCTTGCGACTGGACGAGTCCGCCCCGTCGCGTTCCAGTCCCCGCCGCACGGGGCGGGGCGACGGTCCATTCCATTCAGGCTTGCGTCTTCTGCTCGTCTGGCGGGGCCGGATCGGGAACGGCCGCCTCGTTCATGTGCGGCCCAGCGGGTGGCACCAGCCTCTTCTCGATCTTAACGGCTGCCTTGTCCTGCAGTTTTCCCAGCCGTCCCTCGAACAGGGGGGTCTGGCCGCATTGGAGCCGGACGTGGATCGGTGTTCCGTTCTGATGGGGAAAGCTGATCAGCATGCCGGGACGGAGGCCGAGGACCTCCGAAAGCAGAATCGTCTTTTCCTCGAATACCGCCGAAACCTGGATGTCGGTTTCGAGAATTTCGGAAACCAGGTGACCTTCCCATTTTGAATCGCGTCCGAACCGCTCGCCCATGAATTGCTGGGACAACTGATCGCGGACAGGTTCCAGCGTCACGTAGGGAATGATCAGGTCCAGGCTTCCGCTCCGGTCCTCCATGTCGATGTGAAGCTTGGTCATCACGACGGCGTTCGAGGCGCGTGCGATCGCGGCGAAGCGCGCACTGACCTCAAGCCGCTCGAACGTCAGGTCGATGGTGCAGACCGGATTGAAGGCCGTGGAAAGATCGTTGAGCGTCAACGTGACGAGCTTTTCGATCAGCGCCCTTTCGATGGCGGTATGTGGGCGCGCTTCCACCCCTGCGTAGCCGACCCCGCGCGGACCACCCATCAGGATGTCGATGATCGAGTAGGACAGCGCGGAATCGATGACGATCAGGCCGTAATTTTCCCATTGCACGGCCTTGAAGACCGCGAACAGGGACGATGACGGCACGGCATTCATATAGTCGCCGAAGCTCATCGAGCGCATGCCGTCGATGGTGATTTCGACGTTGTCGTTCGTGAAGCTGCGGAGCGTGGACGACAACATCCGGACCAGGCGGTCGAATACGATCTCCAGCATCGGCAGGCGTTCGTAGGCCACGAACCCTGCCTTGATGACCCGTTCCAGGCCGGACTCTTCCTTGATGGGAAGCCCGCCGAACGCGTTCCCCAGCAGGCTGTCGATTTCGGACTGGTCCAGCACGTGACCACCCATATCGTCATGAGCCATCGCGGGCGAACTGTCTTCCTTGGCGGCGTGCCCGCCGCCTGCCCCGGCAGGCGCGGCCTCATGCACGGGCTCCGGCTGGGATCCGGCGGCCGTCTCGTGGTGGTCGGCTCCCTTCGTCGTGTCGTCCCCGTCCTGCATGTCGTTGCTTGCCGCCGTTCCCAGATGAGTAAAATTTTTCGATATTTCAGAGGTCTGCGGGATCACTGGACGAGAAAATCGACGAGGTAGAGATTGGTCACCTTCAAGGGCGCCATGTCGACGCGCAGGCGGCGCATGATGGCTTCGCGCAGCCGATATATCCCGTTGCCCCGGATATCCTGCGGGCGGGTTTCATGCAGGTACGTCTGGAACACGTCCTGGATCTCGGGAATCCTGTCCTGGAGCGAGGCTTCGTCGGACGCGCCCGAGATCTCGACCTTCGCGGTGATCTTCACATAGACCGGACGTCCATCTCCGCTATCGAGGTTGGAGATGATCGGCGGAATGCCGAGAATAATGGGCGGATGAAGGACACTGTCGGCGGCGCTCTCCCGGCTCGCCACGTCCTTCTCGACCTTCTGCGCTACGCCGCCCCGCTCCCACTTCACGCCGCCGGCGACAAGCAGAAGGGCCGCGATCCCGCCCGCGCCGGCGATGATCAGCTTCCGCTTCGAAGGCTTTGCGTCCTTCCCGTGAGGGAGAGCCGTCTCCGCCGTTTCCGCCCGCAGCGCCGACTCCTTCCGTGCCCCTCCAAGCGGGGAGGCGGTTGGGCCGCCGGTTGCAGTCTCGCTCATATGTGGGGGCTCCGGGAGGGTAAAATCTATCCATCGGCAGTCTAGCCATTGGGCCGCGCCTACTCAATGGTCTCTATATGGCCATGCCGGCTGGCGGCCGGGCCGGCCGATGCCTATATGCATGCATAGCGACATGACCGGGGGATTTTCGCCGCCGTCGACAGGGGCGGCAGAGCATTCTGTGCCGAAAAGGGCGCACCTGTCACTGTTGCAATTTGTTGCGTTGCGGTTCGACGAATTGCTTGCCGAAAGGGTGGGTGTTCTTGGTCTGTTTGCGTGGAACGAAATAGCTTTCATTCGGGCTACGAATGATTTTTATAATTTACTTCCGGTTGCGGTTTGCGTAGAACCGCGTTCATGCCCAGCCTATTCCATGCGGGTCGTTGGGCGTTGCTGCTTGTTCGTGCGACTGAATGTGATATGGAAATCCGATGAATACTCTTCTTCTGAAATTGCTTGTCCTCAAGAATAGCCGTCGCGGCGTTACGGCGCTGGAATATGGCCTGATCGCGGCCCTGATCGCTGCGGTCATCATGACCGCGGTAGGGACGATCGGCAGCAAGCTGAACACGGTTTTCAGCTCTATCGGTACCGATCTCTAATTGAACGCAGGGTAAGTCGCCAAGGCATGTCACTGGCCTGAGTATATGAGAAACTGGTGGGATGATGGGCTGGGTTGTTGATGGCTTAGTCGTTATTTCCACCATTTTTCTTGTATATGCCGCGTTGCATGATGTGGCGGTCCGAACAATACCTGATCAAGTGGTCGTCGCCTTGGGTGGGCTTGGGGCGACGATCGCCATTCTGCATGGCCATATCGTGGGTTCCATTCTGGTCGCGATCTGCGTATTCGGTTTGTGCTTCGCGATCTGGTGGTTCGGGGCGATCGGGGGCGGCGACGTCAAGCTGCTCAGTGCGGCGTCCTTGTTGTTTCCGCCCGCCGCGGTGCCGTCATGGATTTTGACGATAGCCATGTCGGGTGGTGTTCTGGCCGGTTTCTACTTGATGGTACGTCATCGGGTCACGGTCGGTCCGGTGCGACACGGTTGTTTCGGCCGTATTGTGCGGAGCGAGCGTTGGCGGATGCGTCGCGGCGGTCCTTTGCCTTATGCCGTCGCCATCGCGGCGGGGTCCTGTTTTCAGCTTATCCGGTGAAGTTGTCTGAATGATCGGGCGTATCCTGCTGATAGTCGTTGCCGTGTCCGGTCTGATCGGCGTGGTGATCCTGGGACGGCTGGCGCTCCATTCGGGTGAGAAGCCCGTGGTCGCGCAGGTCACGGAAAAGAAGGTGCCGACCGTCGGCGTCCTGGTTGCGCGGAAGGCGGAGCCGGCCGGTGCCTTGTTGCAGTCCGGGGATCTTCAGACGAAAGATTTTCCCGCCAACCTGGTGCCCCCCGGTGCGATTCACGACGTGCCGTCCGAACGCGCGGCGTTGACGGGCGGGTTGCTGCGCGTGCCGGTTCCCGAGGGCGGCCTGCTGACGAATGAAGCCGTGCTGCGCGTCGGCGATCACGGGTTTCTGGCAGCCGTATTGAAGCCCGGGGATTCAGCCGTCAGCGTCGGTGTCGACTCCGTTTCGGGGGTGGCCGACCTGATCGAGCCTGGGGATTATGTCGATCTGATCGTGACCCATGATGTGGCGACGGCCGACGTCGCCAATTCGGGGGGTGGGGCAGGCGGCAATCCGGGCGGGGACGCGGGTGGCGGTCGTATTGCTGCCGAAACGGTCCTGTCCGCCTTGCGTGTCGTGGCCATCGATCGTGAAATGCAGCATACGAGCACTGTCGACAGCCGGGGAGTGGGTAACCGGACGGTCACGCTGGAGGTGACACCGGCCCAGGCTGAGGCTGTCGCCGTGGCGGGGCGGCTGGGGCGCCTGACCCTGGCGGTCAGGTCGCTCGATCAGGCCGGGGTCGCGGCTTTTGCCCCGCATACGACATGGGGTGGCGATGTTTCGCCCGCGCTGGCGCATGGCCCGGAATCCGACGCGGAGACGGTGCACCTTTATAATGGGACCGCGGATCTAAAAGATGTTCATTTCTAGACGGGTTCTGCCCATGGCGGCGTTCGCGGGCATGTCGCTATGCCTGGCGGGTGCGGATGCCCGATCGACTCACCCGGCCGCATCCGGATCGGTGGCGCACGGTGCCCACGCGGTGCTGGGAATCGAGGAAGGCGCCGGCAAGCTGGTGAAGCTGGATGGCATCGCGACGAACATCTTCGTGGCGGACCCCAAGGTGGTCGAGGTCCGGGCCGCCAGTCCGGACAGCATGTTCGTGTTCGGGGTCGGGGCCGGGCAGACGACGGTGATCGCCACCAGCCGGTCCGGCGGCGTGGTGGCACGCTATACGGTGGTCGTCCTGCCCTCGAGCTATCGCGCGTCGGCCCTTCGCCGGGATGTGGGGCAGCAGAATCCTCGTGTCCGCATCGGAACGGGGGCGGACGGCAGCATCGGCATCGAGGGGACTGAAACCTCCTCGGAATCGGCCGAGCAGGCGCTGGAGGGGGCGACGGCGCTGGTCGGAAAGGGGGGGCGTGTCGGCGATTATGCGTCCGTGCCCGGTTCGATCCAGGTCAATTTGAAGGTCCGGATCGTTGAAATGTCCCGCAGTCTGGTACGCGAACTGGGCGTGGAATGGCAGTCGGTCAATGCGCTGGGGACGGCGGCGGCGATCGGGATATCGACCAGCAACCCGTTGGCGGCCCTGACGACGGAACAGAGTGCCTTCAACTTTCTGTCCCGCTTTTCGGCGGCGGGGCGTCCCGTGACCGTGGAAACCGTCATCGATGCCCTGTCCCAGGACGGGCTGATCCACAGCCTCGCGGAGCCCAACCTGACCACCGTCAGCGGTCAGGCCGCGAGCTTCATCGTGGGTGGCGAATATCCGATTCCGGTTTCCAGCTATAACAACAACATCAACGTGCAGTACAAGCAGTATGGCATTTCGCTGGCCTTCGTGCCGACCGTGCTGGCTGATGGACGGATCAGCCTGCATGTGCGGCCGGAAGTCAGCGCGCTTTCGACCCAGGGGGCAGTGACATTGTCCGAGGCGAACGGCAACCTGCAGATTCCGGCCCTGACGGTCCGGCGCGCGGATACGACGGTCGAACTGGGGAGCGGCCAGAGTTTTGCCATTGCCGGGCTTATGCAGGATTCGACCAACATGCAGGGGTTGGGCCTGCCGTTCCTGGGCGATATTCCGGTTCTGGGGGCCCTGTTCAAATCCAGCAGTTTCCAGAAGAACGAAAGCGAACTGGTCATTGTCGTCACGCCTTATCTCGTCCGGCCGGTGGATAATGAATCGATGCTGCATAGCCCGGACGACAACTGGGCTCCGCCGGGCGATCTGGATCGTATTTTCCTGATGCGACAGAATATTTATAAATATGCCGGCAAGAAAAATGTGGCGCGTCGCGACGTGAACAGCGACGCTGGATTCATGGTGGAGTGACCATGGAATGACCATTTGCCGCAATCATGTCGCCTTTGCGCGGATCGGGTGCCGTGCCCGGCTGGCCCTGGCCCTGGCCCTGCCGGCTCTGGGGGGGTGCACGACCATGGCGCCGCTGCAGATGACCTATCACTGGCGGCCGCTCGGGACCAATCAATCCAACATCGAGGCGCAGGTCGAACGCCCCCAGGACCTGGTACATGGACGTCCGTTGGGCGATGCCGACGCGCATGAGGCGGCGGTGGCGGTACAGCGCTGGCGGGACGGCAAGGTCATGGACCTCGGGAATAGCGGACTGGCTGAAATGACCTTGCAGTCCAGTGGTTCGGGCTCGGGTTCGGGTGCCAGCGCGGGAGCGGCGCCCTGATGTCCGGGACGATCTCCGCCCCCCGGGCCCAGACGAATGCCGAAGGCACGCCACCCTCGGAAATCCTTGCGCTGGTCTCGGACGCTTTCACGGAATCCCTGCTGCGGGAGTGCCTGGCGGACCTGCATCACCAGGACAGCACGGTCATGCGCATGTCCTGCCAGCAGGCGGTCGAGTACCTGCGGAGTCACGAGACTCCCGGGATCCTGATCCTGGATGTCAGCGGCGAGGACCAGCCGCTGACGACGTTGACCGAACTGGCGAATGTCGTGTCGCCCGACGTCACGGTCCTGCTGATCGGCGATCGGGAAGATGCCAATTTCTATCGGCAGGTGACGCGCGGATTCGGCGTTTCCGAATATCTGTACAAGCCGCTGAACCGCAGCATGGCGACGCGGTTTTTCGGACCGGTCATCATGGGCGGCGAGGTCGCGCCGGATGCGCCGCGTGGTGGGCGCGTGATTACGGTCAGTGGCGTGCGCGGCGGTGTGGGCGCCACGACGATCATGACCAACCTGGGATGGTACCTGGCCGAGGAAGCCAAGCGACATACCGTGATCGTCGATTTCGACCTGACGACCGGCAAGACCGCGCTCCTGCTGGGGACGCAGAGCAATAACGGCCTGCGCTCGGCCATGGAAACGCCCGATCGCGTGGACACCTTGTTCCTGGAACGCAGCGCGCAACTGGTCGGCGACCGGCTGAACCTGCTGTCGAGCCTGAGCGACCTGCAGACGCGGCCGAAGACCAGTGCCGCGGCCATGCGCCACCTGATGGCGACGGTCACAAAGCGATATAATTTCGTCCTGGCGGAAGCCCCGCTGTGCCCGGACGAGACCGAGGCCGCGTTGCTGGACGTCACGTTCCAGCGGATTATCGTTCTCGATCCGACATTGGCGGCCGTGCGCGATACGCTGCGAATCATGCCCCTGCTTCAGACCCGGGGACAGGGGTCCCAGCCGCTGGTGGTGCTGAACGGACTGGGGCGGCCGGGTACGCTGACGCTGGATGAGGTGGTGAAGAGCCTGGGAGACAAGCCTGACGTGGTCATTCCCTTCCTGCCCAAGCCCCTCGGGACGGCCGAAGTGGACGGCATCCCGGCGGTGAAGACCTGCAAGGAGTTCCGGTCGGCCATCGTGAAGCTGACGCACGAGGCCGCATCGGTGGTCGCCGACCAGCCGCATCATGCGCCCGGATTTTCGTCGGGCCTGTTCCGGCGCCTGTTCGGTCGCGGCACATGAGCTTCGGAAAGGGCTTCGGCCGGCTAGAGAACAAGCCTGTCGCCACCAGGCCGGATCCGGCGCCGAGCCAATCGGCGGGGGGCCTTCAGCCTGTTCAGGAGCCGAGCCAGCCACCCGCCGTCCCGGCGGTTCCGGACCAGGCCCCCGTTGTCGATGTCGAGGAAAACACGGCGACGAAAGCCCATTCGCTGGAATTGCGCGCGCTGTGCCTGGCCCGTCTGGATCCGGGCGTCGTGCTCGCCCTGGCGCCCGAGCGGCTGGCCGAGGAAGTCGAACGCGTCGTTGGCCAGGCCGCATCCGAGCGGCGCATCCAGCTCAACCTGCGCGAGCAGCGGGAAATCGCGACCGAACTTGTCCATGACATGCTCGGTCTCGGGCCGATCCAGCCCCTGCTGGACGACGAAACGATTTCGGACATCCTGATCAACGGGCCGAACCGGATCTTCGTGGAAAGGCGGGGCAAGACGGTCCTGTCGAATGTCCGGTTCCGCGATGTCGATCATCTGGTGTCCGTCAGCCAGCGGATTGCCTCGGCTGTCGGGCGGCGCGTCGACGAATCCAGCCCGACCGTCGATGCGCGCCTGAAGGATGGATCGCGCGTCAATATCGTCTTTCCGCCGCTGGCGCTGGACGGTCCCTATGTATCGATCCGGAAATTTTCCAAACGCCCGATCAATTTTTCCCGTCTGGTCGAAAATGGTAGCTGCACGCCCAAGCTGGCGAAGATCCTGGAAATCGCGGGACGGGTGCGCCTGAATATCGTGATTTCGGGCGGCACGGGGTCGGGCAAGACCACCCTGATGAATGCGGTGTCGCATTTCATCGATTTCGACGAACGCGTCATCACGGTGGAAGACGCGGCGGAACTGCAGCTTCAGCAGCCGCACGTCGTGCGTCTGGAAACCCGTCCCCCGTCGATCGAGGGCAAGGGGGAAGTCACCCAGCGCGATCTTGTGCGCAATGCGCTGCGTATGCGCCCCGACCGGATCATCATCGGCGAGGTCCGAGGCGCCGAGGCGTTCGACATGCTGCAGGCCATGAATACCGGCCATGACGGCAGCATGTCGACGATTCACGCCAACACCACCCGCGATGCCGTCACCCGTATCGAGAACATGGTCCAGATGGGCAGCTTCGGACTGCCGACCACGGCCATCCGGACCCAGATCGTGGGGGCGGTGGACATGATCGTGCAGGTCGGCCGTCATCGCGACGGCGGCCGCCGGATCGTGCAGGTGACCGATGTCTCGGGGCTGGAGGGCGATGTCGTCGTCCTGAACGATATCTTCAATTTCGTCTTCGACGGGGAAGACATGGACGGACGCCTGCACGGGCGGTACGAGGAATCGAAGATCCGCCCGAGCTTTTTCGACAAGCTGAAATATTATGAGCTGGATCGTGCCTGGTACGCGGCGTTCGAAGAGCTTGAGTGAGCATGCTCGGGATTGTCCTGCTCAGCCTGCTGATGACGATATTCTCGCTGGTGACGAGTGTCGTTCTTCTGTACCGGCGCAGCATGGCGACCGAACGACGGGAAGGCCGGTTCGAAGCTGAACTCGGGGCCTATCGCCTGCGGGCGTTGCCCGTTACCGCATCGGGACGGCTGGATCATCTGCGCGCGGCGCTGAACCTGTCGGCGGTTACGGCGCGGGTCTTCGGCTTCCGCCCCGAATCCTATGCCCATATGCAGGCGGGGATGAAGCGTGTGGTCGGTTTTTCCGCCATCCTGCCGGTCGTGGGGCTTGTTCCGGGACTTTTGCTGATCGGTCCCGCCAGCCCGGCATTGCTGCTGGTCCTGTGG
The DNA here is from genome assembly GCF_000021325.1 of Gluconacetobacter diazotrophicus PA1 5. Lineage (GTDB taxonomy): Bacteria > Pseudomonadota > Alphaproteobacteria > Acetobacterales > Acetobacteraceae > Gluconacetobacter > Gluconacetobacter diazotrophicus. The sequence continues at coordinate 3,822,448 of NC_011365.1, forward strand.
GTGATTCTGGGGCGGCTGGCATTCCGGATCGTGGACCGGCGGTATGCCGCCAAGCTGTTTCAGCAACTGCCCGATGCGTTGGGCATGATCGTCCGGTCGTTGCGGGTCGGTATTCCCCTCAGCCGCGCCCTGATCATCGTGGGTCAGGAGGCGGAATACCCCACGGCGGACGAATTCAGAATGATCTCGCAGGACGTGGCGGTCGGAAAAAGTCTGGGCGATACCTTGCATAATCTGGCCGAGCGCACCGGCTTGCAGGAGTATCGGTTCTTTGCGACGATCATGGCATTGCAGGCCCAGACGGGCGGAACCCTGGCGGACGTACTGGCAAGTTTCGCCGACATGATCCGCCAGCGGATCGCGGCGCGCAAGCGCGGCCACGCCCTGGCATCGGAGGCACGCATGAGCTGCTATGTTCTGGGTGGAATTCCCTTCGCCATCGGCGGAATCATGTCCATTATTAATCCCGACTACATGGCGGTTTTTCTGACGACGCACATGGGACATATGCTGCTGGGTGTGTCCGCGCTGATGCTGGGCCTGGGATTCGGGTCGATGCGTTTCATCATGAAGCGGTCCCTGGGATGAACGGCAACACAATGATCATGATTGCCGCGCTGCTCATGACGATCGGCGGCATCTTCTCCGCCTGCTACCTGCTGTTTTCCAGGATGGAGCAGGAGGGCAGGCGGACCCTGCGCCTGCGGCAACTGCATGAACTATCGGTGGGGGAGGCGAACGCGGTCCGGACGATCGACGGCCGGATCTGGTTCCGCTTCCTGGAGCGTATCGGTGTGTTTTTCGCGCGCAGCGGCCTGCTGAGCGCCAAGACCCTGGGGGAATTGCAGCAGACATTGAGTTCGGTGTCGTTCCTGGGTACTCGTTTCCTGCCGGTGTTCATCGGGGCCAAGGCCGTGACCCTGGTCGTCGGCATCGTCGTGGGATGGCTGATCCATGAGGAGACGCGATCCGACGGGATGCTGTACCTGGTCCTGAGCCTGGGGGCGCCGATGGTGGGCCTGCTGGCTCCGGATTTCATCGTCAAGCGGATGCAGGCGCATTATCTGCGCAATGTCGACCAGGGGATACCCGACGCGCTCGATATGCTGGTGATCTGTGCCGAGGCCGGGTTGCCGATCGAGGCGGCGATCGGACGCGTCGGGCGGGAGATGACAGCCGTCAATCGCAGCGTTGCGAACGAATTTCGCCTGACGGCGCAGGAAATGGGTGTCGCGTCGGACCGGCGCGACGTGTTCCTGCATTTCGGAGAGCGGACCAACCTGTCCAGCATGCGCCGCATCGGCAGCGCATTGAACCAGACCCTGCAGGCCGGATCTTCGGTCACGCAGGCCTTGCGGGTGCTGTCCGTCGAAATGCGAAAGGACGCCCTGACGGAGTATGAGGCCCGCGCGGCCCGGTTGCCGGTCCTGTTGACCCTGCCGATGATCCTGTTCATCCTGCCGGTTGTTTTTCTTGTGGTTGGCGGGCCGGCAGCGGTGACCGTCATGCATGCGCTCGGACGATAAGGATGCACCCCTACCGTACCCCGCGACGCGGGCCTTTGACGGCCGTACGGCTTCGCTTTCCCGCAATCCTCGTCACGGCGTTTCTGGTGACGGCGTGTACGGGGGCGAGCACCAGCGCCGTACCGGACAAGTCGAATGACGACCTGAAATTCGCCGATGTCGAGCTGGAGAGCGGCGCGCCGCAGGCCGCACTCAGCATCATGCAGAAGCGACTGCAGACACATCCGCATGAGCCGGACACCCTGGTCAGGCTCGGCCGGGCGAACGCGGCCCTGGGGCGGACGGAGCCGGCTGTCCTCTTCTTCCGCGAGGTCCTCGCCACGGACCCGGATTCGGTCGAGGCCGGCAAGGGGCTGGCAAGGGTCCAGTTGGCCGCCGACCCACGGGAAGCGCTGGCGACCCTGCGCAGCCTGGCGGCCCGGCATCCCGAGGACGCGCAGGTCCAGACCGACCTGGGAGTCGCCTACGATCTGTGCCTGCAACATGCGCAGGCGCAGGCGGCGTACCGGCAGGCCATGCGGCTGAACCCGTTCGCAATCGCGCCGCAGGTCAATCTGGGCTTTTCGCTGGCCATGAGCGGCAGGCCGAACGAAGCGGTGCAGATTCTCGGCCCGCTGGCCACGTCCGCCGACGGGACCGTGCGCATCCGCCAGGATTTTGCCTTTGCCGAGGTCCAGGCCGGACATGAAGACATCGCGCGTCGGATGCTGGCCCGGGACCTGCCCAAGGACAGGATCGGTCCGATGCTGGAGGTCTTCCGTGACTTCAACCGCATTCCGTAGGGACAGGCGCGGCGTTACGGCGGTCGAGTTCGGTCTGCTGACCCCTGTCATAATCGGCCTGCTGCTGATGGTTCTGGAGGTCGGCTGGCAGATGGCGACCGAAATCGCATTGCAGCACGGGGTGCATGATGCCGCGCGTTTCGCGATGACCGGACAATCCACCGTTCCCGGCCTGGACGGTTCGCCGACCTGCCGGGCGCAGGCGATCGTGTGGCTGGCCACCGCCGAGGCGCCGGGTATCCTGTCACCGTCGAACCTGTCCGTCATGGCCAGTGCCAACGGCGGCACCGCCGTCGGTTCCTCGCAATCGGGTTTCGGGGGAAATGCGACCCAGACGATCGTCTATGTCTTCACATACAGCCAGCCGTTCCTGACGCCCCTGGGATCGATGGTACTCCATAGAACCAGTATGACCCACCAGGTCACCATGCTTGTGCAAAATGAACCTTATTCGACGCCTAGCTGCTGAGCGCCGCGCGATCGCGGCCATCGAAATGGCACTGCTGGCGCCGGTGCTGCTGCTGATGTGCCTGGGTGCCGCGGACCTGGTGCTGGAAATCGAGAACTGGTACCGGCTCAATAACGTCACGACCCAGATTGGCGAGATCGTGTCGCAGTGCCAGGCAGTTTCCCCCACCGATATCAACGCCTTGTTCGCGGATGCGGCGCAGATCGCGGCCCCGCTCAGCATCACCGGGGCGGACAGTTCGGTGAACGGCACGACGTACATCACGGTGATCGGCCTGAACAGCGGGAACACGCCCGTCGTGGAGTGGCAGCAATTCCAGGGCTATTCGGGCAATCACAGCAATTTCGGCGGTCAGGGCAGCGCGGTCTCGGCGACCAACATCGGCCAGTTCAGCCTGACCAGCGGAGAGGTGCTGATCGCGGTCGAGTCCTTCGCCAAGCCGTCTCTCTGGGGCCTGTCATATGGATGGATGGGAAACGCGCAGCCCCTCCTGTCCAGCGAGTCGATGTTTATCGGGCGGATCAGCGGCACGACCACGGCGGCGACCGGCCTTGCCACGTCGCCCGCAAGAAATTCCTCAAGCGGAGCGCTGTGTACGCAATGAAACGGAAGGGATCAGTCAGCATCGTGATGGCCGTCTGCGCCTTTGCCATGCTTGCCATTTCGATGATGGGGGTCGAGCTGGCGCGGATCTATATCGTCCAGGAACGGTTGCAGACGGCATTGGATGCGGCCTCGATCGTCGCCGCCCGGGAAATGAGCGCGGTCAACAACGTTGGCACCTGTACCGGGAGTTGCGCGTCGGACACGACGGCAATCTTCTGGGCGAATTTCTCCTCGGCGCATCAGGCGAACGGTCTGGGCCCGTTCCAGGCAGTGTCGACGGGACCGGTCATCACCCCGCAGAACGCCTCCACGATCACGATCCAGGCGAATGTGCAGCTTCCCCTGCTGTTCACAAAGATCCTGGGGGTGAGCCAGATCGCGCTGTCCGAACATGCGCAGGCCGTAAGATCGAACATGGGTATGGAACTGGCCTTGGTCCTCGATAATACCGACTCGCTGGAAGCCCAGGGTATCGAGGATCTGCAGTGTGGTGCGAAGATACTTGTGGATACCGTCTATGGCGTGGCGGCACCCGGGTCGTGCGGCGGCGGAACGGGAGCCGATACCGTCCCCAACCTCTGGGTCTCGATCGTGCCGTTCGCCGGCGAGATGAATATATTCGGCTCTACCTATGGCGGACCGAGCAACTGGCGGAGCATGCCCTCCGGCTGGCTTACGGCGGGGAGCGACATCAGCACGACCCGGTACGGGTCGAACGGCTGGATGGGATGCGTGATGGCACGGTATAGCGGGTACAACAACAGTCCCGCGCATATCTACGACGTGAACGACGCCAATCCGATCCAGGCCCCGTTCACCCCGTTTTACTGGCCTTCGACCTATCAGAAATATAGCCAGAGCAGTTGGTTTGGGGGAACCTCATGGGTTGTCGGGGATAATGACTGGATCTTGTCGGGGGGCGTCGTCACGCCAAGCAGCGCGGCCAGATCTTCATACGGTCAGATGGCTGAGAGTCCGCTTATAACCAGTTTTCCCACGACGTCCGGAAGCCTGGTCACTGAATCCGGCCTGCAGGTTGGGCCTAATTTGGGATGCGATCCCTCGCCGACGTTGCCTGAAACGGCCAGTCGCTCGGTGGTTGAAGCGCATATCAGTTCGATGCCCATGATGTCGCGTGGCGGCACGATGTTGCCCCAGGCCTTGCAGGCCGGCTGGTTTACGATCAGTCCGAACTGGCAGGGGTTCTGGCCCAATCCGGCGCTGCCGCTGGCGTACAACACCCCCAACATGACCAAGGTACTGGTCCTGATGACGGACGGAAACAACCAGATCTGTCCCTGTTTTCCAGTGTACAATTATTATGGACCTGTAGCACCGCCGCAGTCAAACGGTGATACCGACATGGTTGCGTATGGACGGTTACTTCAGAACGAGTTGGGGGTCGTTTCATCTTATAATGGAAACGGATATTATGGAAGCAATGGATTTTCTAGTAACATTCTTCCTGAAATGAATTCTCTTGTTTCGACTGTATGTGATAACATAAAAAATTCCGGTATAACGATATACGTTATTCTGTACACTCACGAAGGTGAGGAAGCTGATGCTACGACGCAGGCAATGTTGCAAAATTGTGCGTCAAAGCCAGGAAATTATTATGACGCTCCAACCGCGGCTTCCATGAAACAGGCGTTCAGTGATCTAGGTGGGCAGCTATCAGCTTTGCGAATTTCACAATGAAGTGGGGTGAGGCGCACGCTTGTCCCGGATGAGTGCCATCACGAATGCCGTCGGTTTGCGCAGGTGGGTGCCGGTGGGCTATCCTGCAGGCGGAGCGCCGCCCCGGGTGTCTTCCGGCGTCTTCATGTTTGCGACAGTCCCTGTCGCCGACCAGGATTGAGCATGTCTTCGAATTTATCGGTGGTTTGCATCGGCGCGGGGCCCGCGGGCCTGACTGCCGCCTATCTGCTTGGCAAGGAGGGCGTGGCGGTCACCGTTCTTGAACAGGATCCCGTATACGTCGGCGGTATTTCCAGGACGGCGACCTACAAGGATTTTGCCTTCGACATTGGCGGGCATCGTTTCTTTTCCAAATCGCGGGATGTCGAACGCCTGTGGGATGAAATGCTGCCCGACGGGTTTCTGACCCGGCCGCGAAAATCGCGCATCTATTATCGCCATCGCCTGTTCGACTACCCGCTGCGTGCGTTCGATGCCCTGTCGAAGCTTGGTGTGTGGGAGGCCACGCGCTGCGTCCTGTCCTATGTCCTGGTCCGGCTTCGTCCCCACCGGGCGCCGGGCAATTTTCAGGAATGGGTGACGGACAAGTTCGGAAAAAGGCTGTTCGAAATCTTTTTTCGTACCTACACCGAAAAAGTCTGGGGAATGCCCTGCACCGAAATTTCGGCGGACTGGGCGGCGCAGAGAATCAAGGGGCTGTCCCTGTCCAAGGCGATCTGGCATTCCCTGATTCCCCAGAAAACCGACGGCGCACGCGAAAAGATCATCAAGACGCTGGTCGGCAGCTTCCGGTATCCCCGGCGTGGTCCGGGCATGTTGTGGGAGGCCGTGGCGGCCAGGATCGGTCGCGAGGGGGGAGAGGTCCTGATGGGCCGCCGCGTGACGGCGCTCGGCCGGCGCGCGGATGGACGCTGGCGCGTGACCGCGCGGGATCGCGCCGGTCGCGAACAGCATTTCGATTGCGATCATGTCATATCCAGCATGCCCATGCGCGACCTGGTCGGCGTCGTGGCGCCGGTCCTGCCGGATGCCGTATCGCGCGCCGCCGCCGGATTGCGGTATCGCGATTTCCTGGTCGTCGCGCTCGTCCTGAAGGATCGCAATATATTCGATGACAACTGGATCTATATCCATGATCCGGACGTAAAGGTCGGCCGGATCCAGAATTTCAAGTCATGGTCGCCGGACATGGTGCCGGACCCGGCCCTTAACTGCTACGGGCTTGAATATTTCTGCTTCGAGGGCGACGATCTGTGGAACGCGCCCGATGATGCGCTGGTCCGGCTGGCCAGTGCGGAACTTGTCAAGCTGGGCCTGGTGACCGCCGGGGATATCGTGGACGGTACCGTCGTGCGTCAGCCCAAGGCCTATCCGGTCTATGACGGCGAGTACCAGGACCAGGTCGCCACAATCCGTCAGGCCTTGGATGCGCATTGTCCCAATCTGCATCCGGTCGGACGCAACGGCATGCATAAATACAATAACCAGGACCATGCGATGATGACCGCGATGCTGACGGTCAGGAATATCATGGCCGGACGCAGGCTCTATGATGTCTGGCAGGTCAATCAGGACGCCGAATATCACGAGGAGGGGCAGGCCGGTTCCCGCCAGACGATCGATGCCGGACGTCACCGCACACCGGCGGCGCGAGAGATGGCCCAGGCCACCGCCGGAGAGGCATAGTGCCGGTCGCGCAACGGTACACGTGGGTCGGATCGGTCGCGGTCGTCCTGCTTCTTGCGGCCTTGTGGTGCGCGGCGCGGCCGTTTCTGGGCATTGCCGAAGATGCGGAACTTTATACGATCCAGGCATTGAACGGGTTGATGCCCGGACGGTTCGCGACGGATCTGTGGTTCCAGTACGGATCGCAGGACCAATTCACGTTATTTTCCGTAATCTATAAGCCGTTTCTGCGCCTTTTCGGTCTGGCCTGGGGAAATTTCATCCTTTCGGTCATCGGATATGCCTGCTGGGTGGCCGGATTGTCCCGCCTGGCCGGCGGTCTTTTCAGGGATGGCCGGCTGACCGTGATCGCCATGGCGGGGGCTATCGCGATCGAACCCGGACGGTTCGAACTGGCCCGGTCCGGCGATGCGCCGCTGACCCCCCGGCTGTTTGCCGAAGCCCTGACCATGTGGGCCCTGGGGTCGATGCTGCGCGGCTATCCGCTGCGCGCGCTGGTGCTTCTGGGGTTCTCCCTTTTCATTCACCCCCTGGCGACGCTGGGGGGTATCGCGGTCCTGTTTTTCTACCAGGCGACGAGGCGGCCGGCCCTGTGGGGGCTTGCCGCCATTGCCGTTCCCGTCATCCTGATGCTGGCCTATGGCGGGATCCAGCCGTTTCCAAGGGTCCTGGCGCGTTTCGACGCCGAATGGCTGCGGATCGTATGGGTCCGGGATTCCAATTGTTTCCTGACGGAGTGGGGCATCACGAGATGGCTGCCGGCCGCCGACAATTTCGTGCTGGCGGCTATCGTGATGATCTTCGCCGATGCCTGGGAACGGCGGTTCGTGGCAGTGGTGCTGGTCGTGTCCGCCGGCGGTTTCCTGGCCAGCCTGATCGGCGGTGACTGGCTTCATAACGAACTGATCGTCGATCTCCAGTCCTGGCGCGCGATCTGGCTGCTGGACCTGGTCGTGCATCTGTTTGCCGGTGCGTCGCTTCTGCGTGTCCGCGCACGGAGCGATTTTTCGGCGGGCAGCGCCGCGTCCGTGCTGGCGGTGACGTGGGGATTGCTGTTCCTGGCCACGTTCCTGCCCGCGGTGAATGTCGCGGCGGCCGCGATGGCGCTGGTCACCCTGGGCGTGTGTGCCTGGGAGCATAAATACCGACAGCCTCTTCCCTTCAGGGGCCGTTTCCTGGTCCAGCTCTGTACCGGGGCGGCCCTCGGGCTGACACTGGTGATCCTGTATTCCGCACTGGTCACGCCGCCGTTCGTCTGGTGGTCGATCTATGGCGCGGCGGTGGCGGCGGTGACGCTGGTCGTCCTGTGGCGTGTGTCCGGGGGATCGGCGGGCGGTGGATGGACGCCCCGTCCATTGTCGGCGCTGGTCGTGCCGGCGGTGCTGCTCGCGCTTGCGGGTCTTGGCTGGGACCATCGCGCGCCGTGGCGGATCTTCGTCGATACGGCGGACAGGCCACCCGCCGCACTGGCCGCCCTGTTGCCCGGAAACGGGCCGATCTATTGGGAGGGCGACGTGACCGTGCCATGGTTCGTCCTGAAGCGGCCGAGCTATTTTTCCTGCGATCAAGGCGCCGGCGTGCTGTTCTCACGCGGGACGGCGATCAATTTCCAGCGCCGGTCCGACGTTTTTCGCTCTCTTCGTACCTTCGATTTCGATGGTCATTTCTGTCCCGCCATCGATGACCAGCAGAAGATTTTCACGCGCGGGGACCTGTCGTCGGTCTGCGCGGCTTCACCGGGGCTGGAGGCGCTGGTGCTGGCGCGACAAGCTGCCGATGACCCCGGTGCCGTTTGGGTAGCACCGGCCGAGCAGGTGAATGAAGTGCGGCGCGGCGGCGTCCTCAAGCGATACGCGACGAACACATTCTTCATTTATTCCTGTGCCGCCCTGCGATGATCGTCCTGCCACGATCCTCCGCGATGCCGGAGCAGGTCGATCGCCGTAACGTCATGCGCGTGCTGACTATCGCGGCCGCCGCATGTTCCATCTTGCCGATTATCTTTATCGCGAAACTGATGACCGGGCACGAGGTCCTGTACCCGGACTTCTTCGGCCTGTGGACTTTTGGACGTTTTGTCCTGACCCATGATCCGGCTACGATTTACGATGCAGCCAGGTTGACGGCGTTCCAAGGCGGGTTGGGCATGCCCGTGGCAACGGCAGGCACCTATCCCTTTCCTTATCCCCCGCCCATTCTGTTGTTGCTGGCTCCTTTTGGGGCATTACCCTATACGGTGGCGCGGCTGTTGTGGCTGGGCGTGTCGCTGTCCGCCTATGGCGCGTCGTTGGCGGTCTGGCAATGGCCAAGGCCCCTCATGCTCCTCCTGCTGGTCGCGCCGTCAACGGTGGTCTGCTGCCTCGTGGGGCAGGGGGGCCTGCTGCTCGCCAGTTTGATGCTGGGCGGTCTTGGCCTTCTGTCATCGCGGCCCGTTCTGGCTGGGGGCATGCTGGCCGCAGTGGCGATCAAGCCGCAATTTGCCATTCTGGTGCCATTCTACCTGCTGTTCGGCAGGTACTGGCGGGCGCTGGGGGGCGCCGCGATCATGGCGGCAGTCCTGATCGTGACCAGCATGGCGGCCTTCGGAATCGGAATCTGGCATGCATGGATCATGTTTCTGCTGCATCAGGGCGTGTCCCTGACCGCAGGGCGCGAGGGGCAGCTTATGGACATGATGCCCACCGTGACATCACTGACCAGATTGATGGGCGGATCCGTGGCGCAGGCCCATTCAGCCCAGGCCGCGGCTGTCGTTCTGGCGATTTATGCGTTGTGGCATGTCCGGGGACGCCGGGATGTGGCCGCGCGATCCTGCCTGCCTATCGGAACGTTCCTCGCGACGCCCTACGCATTCCATTACGATCTTCCCGTCGTGACCGGATCGATTCTCCTTGTGATCTCCTCGCGCATCAAGGCGGGACAGCGGTTTCGCGCCGGCGAATTGCCCGTCCTTCTTGGCTGCGTCGTGATCCCGGTCCTGCTGGTGGGCCATTCCCCTGTTGGATCGGCATGTCTGCTGGTCCTGCTTGGTCTTGCGTTGATGCTGACGGCAAATCAGGCGGCGTTCCGAGGCGAAATTGACAAATAGGAATTTTTTCTGCCTTGGTCAGCCCATGTCAGATTCGATCGACTCGTTTCAACTCGACGAAAAACTGGACAGGCCCCCGCCGCTGATTGCCCGGGGAAGAAGTACCGGATCCGGGTACGGATTGCCTGTCGGTTTCATCCTGATGATCGCCCTGCTGGATGGGGCGCTGGATCTGCGGACCGGCCTTGCCTTTACCGGGTGGGCGCTTCCTCTTTCCGCGATCACGTTTCTGCTGTCGATCGGTGTTGTCTATACGACGGTCCGAAAGCGGCCGGAGCTTGCCGAACTGGTCATCTATACCGCGCTTTGGGTGGGATTCTGCCTGTTCGGCGCCATTCTGACCTATCACGTCATCGCGCTGTCGGGGCCGCTGCGGGACGCAGACCTTGCGCGTTTCGACCGGAATCTCGGTTTCGACTGGCCGGAATGGATACAGGGCCTGAAGGCCCATCCGTTCGTGCAGGTGGTGATGGCGGCGACGTACGGCAGCCTGATATTCCAGATCATCGGGTCTCTGCTGGTGTTGGCCCTGGCGCGGAAGAGAGGCCGCAATCGGGAGCTTCTGGTCAACATGCAGGTTGCGTTGTGCCTGACGTCGGTGCTGGTCGCATTGATGCCGGCCGCGGGCCCCTGGACCTATTTTTCAAGCGCAGGACACGTAAAATATAGTTACATAGATAGTTTCATGGCATTGAGAAACGGTCACAATCCACCCTTCATCCTGAACAGGATGGAGGGGGTTTATACTTTTCCGTCCTTTCACGCGGTCATGGCGTTTCTGTTTACTTATTCTCAACGTGGAATTCGGGGGTTTTTTCCTGTTTTCGCCGTCGTCAACGGCATCATGCTGTTCTCTATTCCGTCCGAAGGCGGACATTACCTGTGCGACATCGTGTCCGGCGCGACCGTGGCTGTCCTGACGCTCTGTTTGACTGGCCGTGTATTCCGGACGGGCGAGACGTCCGGGAGCGATGCCCCGCCGAAGCCATGAGCGGCGCGCCTGCCCAGATGGCGCCGTTCGGATTGCGGGACAAAAAAGGGCGGGGCCGGACTGACCGGCCGCCGCCCTTCTCATGGATAGAACAGATCGTTTCTATTTCGCGACGAACGCCGCGATCGCCTTGTTGATGTCGGCCGCCCGCTCCATCTGCGGCATATGGCCGACCCCGGGCAGGAGGTCGATCGTGACGCGGCCCGGCAGGCCCCGGGACTGCTTCGCGGGCAGGATCTCGTCGTCCTCGCCCCACAGGATCAGCGCCCTCACGTCGCCCTGTTCCAGCACGGGCCGCAGGTCGTCGGCCTGCTTGCCGTCGGGGAAGCAGGTGGCGGCAATCTGCGTCAGGGCGGCGACGGCGCCGTCCAGGCGCTTGTAGCGCAGGACGTCGTCCGCCATCTTGCGCCCCACCAGCGTCTTGTCATGGACCAGCATGGCCAGGACCGGCTGGATCGTCTTCTGCCGGTCGGCCGTGATGAACCCGGTGATGAAGTCCATGTTGATCTCGGGGCCCATGCCGGCCGGCGCGATCAGCGCCAGGGAGGCGACGCGCGCGGGTGCGGTCCGGGCCACCGTCAAGGCAACGCCGCCGCCCAGCGAATGCCCCACCAGGTGGGCCTGCGGGATGCCCAGCGTGTCCAGCAGCCCGACGACGATGCCGGCGAAGAAATCCAGCGACCCCGCGCCCACATCCTTCGTCGATCCGCCATGCCCGGGCAGGTCGAAGGCGATGACGCGCCGGCCGGCGGCCAGGGCCGCGTGGTTGAACAGCCAGTTCCCGATATCACCGCCGAAGCCGTGGACCAGCACGATGGGCGTGGCGTCCCCATGGCCCAGGTCCAGGACCCGCAGGCTGTTGCCCTGCACGTCCACCAGTTTCGGTTCCGGGGCCGCTTCCTCGGCCTCGCCGCCGGCGCCGGAGGAGAATTCGGCGTTGAAGCGCGTGATGAAGGCGTCGATCTCGGCATCCGGCACGCTGGCATCGGCCAGCACGCCGATCAGCGCGCCCACCGGCAACGTGTCGCCTTCCGCCGCCACCTGGCGGCGCAGCACGCCGCCGGCCGGGCTTTCATAGGCGTTGGTGATCTTGCTGGTCTCGATATCCGCCAGGTCGTCGCCGGCCTTCACGCTGGCACCGGGGCGGACCATCCAGCCGGCCAGCTTGCCCTCGGTCATCGCCAGGCCGAACTTGGGCATCGTGATGGGCGTAATGGAATCAGTCATGGTTCAGGCGACCTCTCGGATGCGATGGGTCATCACGGCACGGGCAGCCGCTTCGATCTTCGCCACGTCGGGCAGGTACAGGCTTTCCAGCACCGATGCGAACGGCACCGGCGTGTGGGGTGGCATCACCCGCCGGATCGGGGCCTTCAGCGCGTCGAACGCCTGTTCGGCCACCAGGGCGGAGATGTCGGCGGCCATGTTGCAGCGCGGGCTGGATTCATCGACGATCACCAGCCGGCCGGTCTCGGTCACGCTGTCCAGGATCGTCTCGGCATCCAGCGGCGAGGTGGTGCGCGGATCGATGACGGTGCAGCCGATGCCCTGCTTTTGCAGCCGGTCGGCGGCCTCGTTCGCCAGCTTCACCATGCGGCCGAACGCCACGATCGTCAGGTCGTCGCCCTCACGCGTCAGGTTGGCCTCGCCGAACGGGATGGTATAGGCTTCGTCGGGCACCTCTTCCTCGTCGTCATACATGACCTTGTGTTCAAGGAAGATCACCGGATCGTCGTCGCGGATCGCCTCGATCAGCAGGCCCTTGGCCTCGTAGGGCGAGGACGGGACGACCACCTTCAGCCCGGGAATGTGGGTGAACAGCGGGTACAGCGCCTGGCTGTGCTGGGCCGCGGCGTTGAAGCCGGCGCCGAACATGGCGCGGATGACCAGCGGGGTGCGGGCCTTGCCGCCGAACATGTAGCGGAACTTGGCGGCCTGGTTCATGATCTGGTCCAGGCAGCAGCCCACGAAATCGACGAACATCAGCTCGGCGACGGGGCGTAGGCCGGTCGCGGCGGCCCCGGCGGCGGCGCCGATATAGGATGCTTCCGTGATCGGGGTGTCCAGGACGCGATCCTCGCCGAATTCGCTCAACAGGCCCTTGGTGACGCCCAGCACGCCGCCCCAGGCGTCGGTGACGCCCGACGATCCGCCATGTCCGCCGGCGACGTCCTCGCCCATCAGGATCACGCGCGGGTCGCGCCGCATTTCCAGTCGCAGGGCCTCGTTGATGGCCTGCCGATAGCTCTTCTTGCTCATTTTTATGTCTTTCAGGCTGACAGGAACCGGGAGATGCGGGCGGGATCAGTAACGGACATAGACATCGGCCAGCAGGTCCTCGGGTTCGGGCAGCGGGGCCTGCTTCGCGGCGACGACCGCGCTTTCGATCTCGTCACGGACCGAGGCGTCGATGTCGTCCAGGTCGGAATGCTCCAGCAGGCCGGCCTCGGTCACGCGGGTGCGGAACAGCGCCAGGCAGTCACGGTCGCGCCGTTCCGCCGCGACTTCGCCGGACGCGCGATAGGTCATGGCATCGCCTTCGAAATGCCCGTACCAGCGCGCCAGATGGACATGCAGCATGACGGGGCCCTTTCCGGCGCGGGCATGGGCGATGGCTTCGGCCGCCGCCTGGTGCACCGCGAAGAAATCCGACCCGTCACATTCCATGTAGGGCATGCCGAACCCTTCGGCCCGGGCCTTCTGCGATCCGGCGCAGGCGTAGGACGACGCCGTGGCCTCGCCGTAGCCGTTATCCTCCAGCACGAAGACCACCGGCAGGCGCCAGACCGACGCGAGGTTGAGGCTTTCCAGCGTCGAGCCCTCGTTCGACGCGCCGTCGCCGTAGAACGCGACCGCGACGCCGCCATCCTTCAGCGTCTTGTGTGCCAGGGCGGCGCCGCACATCAGCGGCGGGCCGCCGCCCACGATGCCGTTCGCGCCCAGCATGCCGCGCGACAGGTCGGCGATGTGCATCGACCCGCCCTTGCCCCGGCACACGCCGGTGCGACGGCCGTAGATCTCGGCCATCATGCCCGCGACCTCGACCCCCTTGGCGATGCAGTGGCCATGGCCACGATGGGTGCTGGAGATGGTGTCGGTATCGGTCAGGTTGGCACAGACGCCGACGCCTGACGCTTCCTCGCCGCAATAGAGGTGGACGAAGCCGGGGATTTCGCCCGTCGCGAATTCGACATGCAGCCGTTCCTCGAAATCACGGATCGTCCGCATGGCGCGATAGGAGCGAAGCAACGTTTCCCGCGCGATCTGCATTGGAAATCTTCCTTGTTATTCATGGGATATCGGAACCGAAATCCGTGATCCCACGGGAACGCCGATCCGCCTTTTCAGCAAGAAATTCTCTTATACGAATAACGGATATGTGACGCCGCGCGTCCGAACTGTCGCGGGACTGCTACAGGTCGGGCGGTTTAGAAAGGGCGACCGCAATAACCGTTCGGAAGAGACGGATGATATCGATTCACAGGGACAGCGCCGGAGGTCACCCGGCGATCGGTCGGACCATGGGCATGGCGCCGGCAACGGGACAGACGATCCTGGCGGCATCCTGGCGGCGCTGCATGGGCGATTACGCACTGGACCCGTCAGGCTGGGGCCAGCCGGACCTGTTGTCCTGCGTCGAACTGCGCCAGTCCTGCGACAAGGCTGGGCCGCTTCTGCGTTTCGCGGACCCGGAACTGGACCGGCTGCACGCCGTGGTGGGCAGCCTGGATTACGCGGTGCTGCTGGCCGATTCGACCGGGATCGTGCTGACGCGCCGCACCGCGCAGACCGTCGAGCGCGGGTGCCGGCGCTGGCACCTCTGGCCCGGTGCCAGTTGGAACGAGCGCGACGAAGGCACGAACGGCATCGGCACCTGCCTGGCCGAAGGGCGCGCGGTGACGGTGCATATGAACCAGCACTGGCGGGTGAATCTGCGCTACCTGACCTGCAGCGCCGTGCCCGTCTATGACGCGCTGGGGCGGCTGGCCGGGGCGCTGGACGCCAGTTCGTTCCGGCCCGACCCCGATGGGCGCGAGGTCGCGCTGATCCGCATCGCGATCACCGAGGCGGCGCGGCGCATCGAGGCACGCTGCTTCACCGACCTGTATCGCGGGCAGATGATCGTCAGGATGGGCGAGGGGGACGAGGGCGAGGAGGGCGACGGCAGTTCCGCGCCCATGCTGGCGCTGGATTCCGACCGCCGGGTGGTGGGCGCCACCCAGGCGGCGCGGCGCCGGATGGGGCTGGCGCCGGGGGACGACCTGCAATTCTGTCTGATGGACGGTGCCATGAGCGGCGTATCCGGCTTTCGCGAGGCGGAAAAGGCGGTGGTTGATGCCGCCCTGGCCTCGGCGCGCGGCAATGTCAGCGCGGCGGCGCGGCAACTGGGGATCAGCCGGTCAACCCTGCACCGGAAGATCCGCGCCCTGTCGGGTGGCGAGGACGCCTAAAGTCTTGGCGGCCTGCTGATCTCCGAAATTCATCTATGAATTTCGAAGGCAGGGCGCCAGCGCCGCGTTTACCCCGAATTCGCCCGGCAGGCCGCCATGGGGGAACAGGACGTTGACATGGCCCATCTTGCGGCCGGGCCGGGCCTCTTCCTTGCCGTAATGGTGGGGCAGCAGGCCCGGGGTGGCCAGGATGGCGGGCCAGAGGGCCATGTCGTCGGGGCCGACCAGATTCTTCATCACCGCGTCGGAATGGCGGACGGCCGGGGGCAGCGGCAAGCCCGTCACGGCGCGGACATGCATGGCGAACTGGTCCACCGGGCAGGCATCCATCGTCCAGTGGCCGGAATTATGCGGCCGGGGGGCGATTTCATTGACCAGGACCCGGCCGTCACGGTCCACGAACATTTCCACGCCCAGCAGGCCGACCAGGTCCAGCGCGGTCGCGACGCGCATGGCGATGTCGCGCGCCTGTTCCGCGATGTCGGCGGAAACACGGGCCGGTGCCAGGCTGATATCCAGGATGCCGTTCCGGTGGCGGTTCTCGGTCACGTCGAAGGTCACGGCCGTGCCGTCCAGCCCGCGCGCGACCATCACGCTGACTTCGCATGCGAAATCGATCATCGCCTCGGCCACCAGGGGATGCGGGGCCAGGGCATGGAAGCCCGGCAGGGCCTCGTCCGGGGCGTGCACGCGGTGCTGCCCCTTGCCGTCATAGCCCAGCCGGGTGGTCTTCAGGATGAAGGGCAGGCCCAGTGTCGCGATCGCGGTGTCGAGATCCTGCGGCGTATGGATTTCGGCCCACGGGGCCAGGGGAATTCCCGCCCCGGCCAGGAACCGTTTCTCCGCGATGCGATCCTGGCTGATGCGCAGGATGCGGCCCGACGGGCGGACGGGACACAGGCCGGCCAGCAGTTCCAGCCCATCGGCGCTGATATTCTCGAATTCGAACGTCACGACATCGACGGACGAGGCGAAGCGTCGCAGCACGTCGGGGTCGTCATAGGCGCCGACCGTGACGGCGTGGGCGACCTGGGCGGCCGGTCCCTCGGCCTCGTCGGTCAGGATGTGGGCGCGAAACCCCAGTTGGGCGGCGGCGACGGCCGACATCCGGCCCAACTGGCCGCCGCCGACGATGCCCAGCACCGCCCCGGCGGGCAGGGCTTCGGGGAAGGGGGCGCTCATCGGGCCGGGACGTCCGCGACCGCGTCCGTCTGCGCCGTGCGCCACGCCGCCAGCCGGGCGGACAGGGCCGCATCGCCCAGCGCGAGGATGGAGGATGCCATCAGCGCCGCATTGATGGCCCCGGCCTTGCCGATCGCCAGGGTGCCGACGGGAACTCCACCGGGCATCTGGACGATGGACAGCAGGCTGTCCATGCCCTTCAGCGCATGCGATTCCACCGGCACGCCCAGCACCGGCAGGATGGTCCACGCCGCGCACATGCCCGGCAGGTGCGCCGCCCCCCCGGCGCCGGCGATGACGACCTTCAGCCCGCGTCCGGCGGCCGTGCGGGCGTAGTCCGCCAGCCGGTCGGGCGTGCGATGGGCCGAAACGATCCGGACTTCGTGCGCGACGCCCAGCCTGCCCAGGATCTCGGCGGCATGCCGCATGGTTTCCCAGTCCGACTGGCTGCCCATGATGATCCCCACGAGCGGGGCGGACATGTCGGCGGATGAGGGTGCGGTATCGGGCAGGGGGGGCGTATCGCTCACGCGGGCAGGCTTTCGGGGATCAGGGATGGAGGTCAGGCGATATTGTCGGGGATCAGGCGGCTTTCCAGCCACGCGATTTCGTCCTTCAGCAGCAATTTGCGCTTCTTCAGGCGTTGAAGCTGGAGCTGGTCCATTGGATGCAGGGCCAGCCGGCTGATGACGGTGTCAAGGTCGCGGTGCTCGCTGCGCAGTTCGTGCAGCTTCCGTAGCAGTGTATCCCGGTCTGTCAGCATGTTGCCTGTCTAACCTGTGGTCATCGGGGCCATTCTATCCATTCCAGCCAGGATGGCGAGATGCATGGCCGCCCCGCCAAGTCCTGCAAATTTAACATACGCACCGGACGCGGGGCTGGCCTAGGCTGACAACACCGAAACGCACATCTGCCGGAGGTCCCATGTCCTACGAAGCCAGGATTCACAGCCTGCGACTGCGTCATGCCCGTCTCGACGACCGGATTTTCGACGAGGACCACCGACCCGCACCCGACCCCGCCGTGCTGCAGCGGCTGAAGGTCGAGAAGCTGCGCATCAAGGAAGAGATCGAACGGCTGTCCCACCCCGCCTGACGGCGGGGTCTACCGGGGAGAACACCCCCGGAGAGCCGGGATCAGGCGACGTCTTCGCCGATATCCAGCGGCGCCGGAACGGCCTGGCCTTCGCGGGCCAGGCGCTCGTTGGCGGCGTGCACCATGGCGTTCAGGTCGGTCTGGCTGCACAGGCCCAGGATGACCGGATCGCGCGGCTTGATGTTCGCGCTGTTCCAGTGCTGCCGGTCGCGGACCTTCGCGATCGTGTCCTTGGTGGTGCCGACCAGCTTGACGATCTGCTGTTCCGAAAGCTGCGGGAAGTTGCGCAGGATGAAGGCAATGGCGTCCGGGCGGTCGTTGCGCTTGGCCACGGGGGTATAGCGCGCGCCCTTGGACCGGCGATGAATCGGATTCGGCGTCGTCAGGATCTTCAGCCGCAGGTCGGGATTGCCCTCGCAGCGGGCGATGTCTTCCTGCCGCACCTGATGATTGGCCACCGGATCGTAGCCGACGATGCCCTGCGCGACCTCGCCATCCGCGATGGCCTGCACTTCCAGCGGATGCATACCGCAGAATTCCGCGATCTGGGTAAAGGTCAGCGCCGTCTTTTCGATCAACCACACGGCGGTGGCCTTCGGCATCAGGGGCAGTGCATTCATGGTGACGGGTCCTAACTGCGCTATGGGTGGCGCCGCGCAGGCACCCTTCCCATGTCGGCGCCCCGAGACCCGGGCGCCCTGCGTGCCTGCAGACGCGCAATGACTTGACCATGGATATGGGGCCGGCCGGGGGGGCGGGTCAAGGGTGCAGGAAGGCAGGGGCGCTCGGGACCGCGAAAAAAGGGGTCGGACCAGCGGTCCGACCCCCTTTCATGGTCTGAATGCAACGTGTTGGCCGCGATCAGGCCGCGTGTTCCGCCGGGGACGCCGCGACGCCGTCATTGGCGGCGGGGGCTTCGACCCGTTCCGGTTCCGCCGGAGGTGCGACGGCGGGGGAGGCAGTGGTGATCGGAATGCGGCGCGGCTTCAGTGCCTCCGGCACCACATGCTTGACGGTGATGCGCAGCAGGCCGTTCGTCAGGTCCGCGCCCTCGACCAGGATATGATCGGCCAGGGCGAAGCGGCGGTCGAACGCGCGGGTGGCGATGCCGCGATGCAGCAGTTCGCCGGCCGGGGCGGTGCTGGCGACGCGCCCCGTCACGACCAGCATGTTATCCTGGACCGTCAGGTCGATATCGTCCGGGCCGAAGCCCGCCACCGCCATGGTCAGGACGTAGCTTCCGTCACCCAGCCGTTCGATATTGTACGGGGGATAGGACGGAACCGCCGGGTTTTGCGCGGCGTTGTCCACAAGGCGTGCAAGCCGGTCGAAACCGATGGCCGTCCGAAACAGCGGCGCGAAATCATAGGTCATGTCAACCTCCTCAACAGCAAGGTCTATGTCAGCAGGCAACGCGATACCCCTCGGCGAGCGGGCTGTGCCTGGCTGGCGGGAACCCGGATGGCGTTCCCGTGTCCCATACGTGAGAAACCCCGCGCCCTCTTTCAAGGGGCGGGGTTTCCGCAAGACATGATCGCGATGATCGGGGGGCGGACCCCCCGGCCGGCATCAGGCTTTGGCGCGGCGTCCCAGGCCACCGAACTTCTTGTTGAACTTCGCCACCTGGCCCCCGGTGTCGAGCATGCGCTGCACGCCCGTCCACGCCGGATGGGACTTCGGGTCGATGTCCAGGCGCAGGGTCGCGCCCGGCTGCGCGTAGCACGAACGCGTCTTGTATTCGGTGCCGTCCGTCATGATGACGTTGATTTCGTGGTAGTCGGGATGGATGCCGGATTTCATCGTCAAACCTTACATGTTGGGCCCGCCGATGCCGACCGGGGGCGTTTGCGTGGGCGTATAGACGAGCGCCGGCCCCGGATCAATGTCTATCTGGGGCGCGGGCGCCACGCCGGCGGCGGGAATGCGGTAACGTGCTGTTTTCCTGTTCCTGCGACGGTCGGCGGATTGCTATCAGGGTAAGCCAAAAGAAGGAGGCTCCATGGCCACGAAGATCCCGTCCATCCACGCCCCGGGATGGATTTCCGAATTCCGGACGTTCCTCATGCGGGGGAACGTCGTCGACCTGGCGGTCGGTGTCATCATCGGCGCCGCTTTCACCGGGATCGTCAACAGCCTGGTCAAGGACATCTTTACGCCGTTCATCGGACTGCTGATCGGCGGCATCGACTTCACCAACGTCTTCTTCACCCTGCGCGGGCCGCATCTGCCCACCCTGGCCGACGCACAGAAGGCCGGGGCGGTCACGATCAATCTGGGCCTGTTCCTGAACGCCGTCATCCAGTTCGTCATCATCGGCTTCGTGATCTTCTGGGTGGTCAAGGGCGTGAACAAGCTGACTGTGAAGCACGAAGCCCCGGCCGCGCCGCCCGCGCCGCCGCGCAGCGAAGTGCTGCTGCAGGAAATCCGCGACCTGCTGGCCACCAGGGAAAAGACGGCGCCCTGACGTCCGGCCCGTCCGGTGGGCGCGGGGCATGACCTCGCGCCCACCGGGCGTTACAGGCGCTGGATGCGGCGGGCCTCGCGCGCATGGTCGCGCAGGATTTCGGCCAGGTTGGACATGACCGGCACGCCGTCCTCGACCAGGATCGCGCCGTTGACGATTGTCGTCCCTGCGACGGCGGGGGCGCAGCGCAGCCAGGCCTCGACCGGGTCGCTCAAGGCCCCGGCCCGCGCGATATCCGACATCTTCCAGATGACCAGGTCCGCGCAGGCGCCGGGCCGCAGGTGCCCGATCTCGTCCTCCCACCCCAGGCAGGCGGCGCCCCCGCGCGTCGCCATGTCCAGCGCATCACGCGCCGACATGGAATGCGGGCCGTTCCTGAAGCGACCCAGCAGCAGCGCCATGCGGGTTTCCAGCCACATTGATCCGTGGTCGGTGGAGGCCGAGCCGTCGCAGCCCAGCCCCACCCGCATACCGCGCCGGCGCATGCCCATCGCATCGGCCGCGCCGCCGCCGATCATCATGTTGGAACACGGGCACTGCGCCGTGCAGACCCCGGCATGGGCCAGGCGATCGATCTCGTCGCTGGAGGGGTAGATGTAATGCGCCACCCACGACCGGGGGGTGGCCCAGCCCACGCGTTCGAAATATTCGGTGGGTGTGCACCCATAGACATCGGCGCAATACCGGTCCTCGTCGGGGTCTTCCGCCAGATGGGTGTGCAGCCGCAGATCGTGCTTTTCCGCCAGCCGTGCCGATTCGGTCATGATCCGCTCGGACACGCTGAACAGCGAGCACGGGGCCAGGGCCACGCGGCCCATCGCGCCGGGCGACGCGTCATGGAACGCCGCGACCAGCCGTTCGCTGTCCGCCAGGATGGTGTCCTCGTCCTGCACGACGGATGCGGGCGGAAGGCCACCATCCTTCACCGACCGCGTCATGGACCCGCGCGTGGCATAAAAACGAAAGCCGATATCCCGCGCGGCGCGAAACTGCGCGTCGATCAGGAAGGGCTTGGGATGGACATACATATGGTCCATCGAGGTCGTGCAGCCGCCCATCAGCAATTCGACCATGGCGACGCAGGTCGACAGGTAGACCGATTCCGCGTCCAGGTCCGCCCATAGCGGATAGAGACCCGTCAGCCATTCGAACAGCGTGCCGTTCGTCACCGGCGCATAAGCCCGCGTCAGGTTCTGGTACATGTGGTGATGCGCGTTGATCAGCCCCGGCGTGACCAGTTGCCCCCGCGCGGAAAGGATGGTCCGGGCGGGGGGCGCCGTCGCGACTTCAGCGCCGACGGAATGAACGCGCCGGTCCTTGATGGCCAGCCAGCCGTCCGCGATTTCATGATCGCGATCGACGTAGATATAGGCGTCGCGGATAAGAAGATCGACCGTCATGATAGGGGCCTCCGTGCAGATACCGATGCCAAGGCGGGCGCCTTGTCGCGATGAGCCCTGTCCCGGAGGTGCGAGGTCCGGATCGTCATCAAATCGGTATTGAACGGGCGGTGGTCGATCGACCCTTTATCATCGAACGGTGCGCGATTCCATTGCGCGATGATCACGAAAGCGGCCGCCCACCCAGGGCGGCCGCTTCCGGTTCGTCCGGTTACGCTGTCAGGCCGCCATCGACCGCCAGCGCCGCCCCGGTGATGTAACCGGCCTGCGGGCCGGCCAGGAAGGACACCAGTCCGGCGATGTCGGATACCGCGCCATAGGCGCCGGTGGCGGTGAAGCTGCGCAGCATGTCGGCGGCCTGGCCCGTGGCGGGGTTCAGTTCCGTATCGATGGGGCCGGGTTCCACCACGTTGGCGGTGATGCCGCGGGGCCCGAGGTCCCGCGCCACGCCGCGCGCGAAGCCGCACAGCGCCGCCTTGGTGGCGGCATAGAGCGAGATGCCGGGGAAGGGCGCCCGCGCGCCGAAGGCCGAGCCGATATAGATCAGCCGGCCGCCGTGCGTCATGTGCGCCACGGCTTCCATGGTTTCCACCATCACGGCGCGCAGGTTCAGGTTCAGCGTCCTTTCGATCTGCTCCACCGTCGCCTCGCCGATCGGGCCGTAGGGATACATCCCGGCGTTGCAGACCAGCACGTCCAGCCGGCCGAGGGCCTTCACGGTGTCGCGCACGGCGGCGATGTTGCCGTCGGTCGTCCCGCCATCGGCCTTGATGGCCACACCCTTGCGTCCCGCCGCCTCGACCTGCTGGACGACCTGGGCCGCCGCCGTGGCGTTGCTGGCGTAGGTCAGGGCGATGTCAAAGCCGTCCTCGGCCAGTTTCCGGGCGATGGCCGCGCCGATACCCCGGCTTCCCCCGGTGACAAGAGCCACACGCTGGGTCATGGATCGTACTCCTTGGCTTGATGGAACCTGCCCACCACATGCCGGACGTTCCCCCGTGGGGCAACCCGGCCGGGCGCGGATCAGGGCTTCGGCGCCGCGCTGCGTGCCGTCGGGACAAAAAGCCGCCCCTGGTCGCTTCAACTGGACGCGATCGAAGGATAGAGTCTTCGCTGATGACAGGAAGCCCGGACATGATGAAGAGACCGCCCGCCTCGTTCGACCGGCGCCGGCGATCCGGGCGTCCCCTTGTGCTGACGCTGGCCGGGGTGCTGGCCATGGCGGGATGCCGCGCCACGGCGCCCGACGCCGCCGTGCGGCCGATGGAGCAACTGCCGCTGGCGCTGCAAGCCTATCTGAGTATCGATACCTATTTCATCGCGCAGGGCATGGTCAGCGGCCGCCTGGCCAGCGGCCACCTGAAGCAGGATCAGGCCCGCGACCTGGTCGCCACCACGCTGTATGCCCGGCACCTGGCGGCGGAAAACGTCCTGCATCCCACCGAGGGCGGCGAGCGCCGGGTCCAGGTCGCCATCCAGATGATGCTGGCCTGCGTCGGGCAGGCCGACAGCGGATCGACCGCCGCCTGCCTGCCGGCGCCGGTCAGCGCGCCGGACGCGCGTCGCGCCGAAGTCGCTTCTCGCCCAGTAGAAGCAGGAGCGGCGCCGCGATAAAGATCGAGGACGATGTCCCGACCACGATCCCGAACAGCATCACCCAGGCGAAGCTGGACAGGCTGGCGCCGAACAGCGCCAGCGGCAGCGCCGCCAGGAAGACCGTCGAGGACGTGCCCAGCGTGCGGCCCAGTGTTTCATTGATCGACAGGTCGATCAGCTCGGCCAGGGGCATGGTGCGGTATTTGCGCAGGTTTTCCCGCACCCGGTCGTACACAACCACCTTGTCGTTGGTGGAATAGCCCAGGATCGTCAGGATGGCCGCGACCATCACCAGGTCGAATTCGAAATGCGTCAGCACCAGGAAGCCGATGGTCTTGGTCAGGTCCAGCACCAGGGTGACGACCGCGCTGACCGCGAACTCCCATTCGAACCGGAACCAGATATAGCCCAGGATCATCAGCAGGCTGATGCCCAGGGCCAGCATGCCGTTGCGGAACAGTTCGGCCGACACCGACGCGCCCACCGCGTCGGCCCGCAGCACCTGCGCGCCGGGCAGGGTGGCCACGGCGTGGCGCACGGAATCCACCATGGCCTGGGTATGGGCCTCGCGGTCGTGGTCGCCGGCGGGGGGCGCGTCCAGGCGGATCAGCACGTCGTCGGGCGCGCCGAAGGACTGCACGCCCGCGGCCTCGACATGCTGGGCGGCCAGGGCCGCGCGGATCTTGCCGAAATCGGCCGGGCCCTGGGTCCGGGCCTCGACCACGATGCCGCCCCGGAAGTCCAGCCCCAGCGTCAGGCCGGGATGCAGGAACAGGATCACGGATGCGATCGACAGCACGGCGGAGGTCGCTAGGCCGACGAAACGGCCGCGCATGAAGTTGATCCGGGTGCCCTTGGGCACGAAGCGCAGGAGGGGACGAGAGAACATGATGCGCCTCAAACTGGAAGGGCGGTGGGACGGGTGCGGGCGTACCAGCGCACCATCAGCATCCGCGACAGCAGCAGGGTGGTGAACAGCGTGGTCGCGATGCCGATCATGATCGTCAGGGCGAAATTCTGGACCGGGCCGGTGCCGAAGACGAACAGCATGATATGCGCCAGCAAAGCGGTGGCGTTGCTGTCCAGGATGGTGGAGGTCGCGCGTTCGAAACCGGTCTGCATCGCCGCCAGCGGGGTGCGGCCACGGCCGACTTCCTCGCGCACGCGTTCGTTGATCAGGATGTTCGCATCCACCGCCATGCCCAGGGTCAGCAGCATGCCGGCCATGCCGGGCAGCGTCAGCGTGGCCTGGAACAGCGACAGCACGGCCACCATCAGGACCAGGTTGGCCAGCAGGGCGGCGTTCGCGTACCAGCCGAACCGGCCGTAGAACAGCGCCATGAACACGATCACCAGCGCGAAGCCCACGCCCAGGCTGATCATGCCCGCGCGGATCGAATCGGCGCCCAGCGACGGGCCGATCGAACGCTGTTCGATGACCGACAGCGGCGCCGGCAGCGCGCCGGCCCGCAGCAGCAGCGCCAGGTCGGTAGCCGACTGCGCGTCGAAGCCGCCGGTGATCTGGCCGTTGCCGCCGGTAATGGCGGTGCGGATGACCGGGGCCTGGACCACCTTGTTGTCCAGCACGATGGCGAAGCGACGGCCGACATTGGCCTGCGTCGTCGCGGCGAAGGCCCGCGCGCCGGCGGAATCGAAGGTGAAATTGACCGCCCATTCGCCGCTCTGCTGGTCGATGGCCGCCCCCGCGTTGGTCAGGTCGGACCCGTCGACATCGACATGGTCCCTGACCGGCAGCTTCTGGTCCGGCGCGTTCAGCATCGGCAGCAGGGTGACGCCGGGACCGGGCACGGCAGAGCCCAGGGCGTTTTCCTGCACCATGTGGAAGGTCATCTTCGCCGTGGTGCCCAGCAGCTTCTTGACATGCTCGGGGTCGCTGATGCCGGGCAGTTCGACGATGATGCGATCCTCGCCCTGGCGGGTGATCTCGGGATCGACCGCGCCGGTCGCGTCGATGCGGCGGCGCACGATTTCGATCGATTGGGTCACGGCCTCGGCCGCGCGCTGGCGCATGGCGACGGGCGACAGCGTGATGGCGATGCTGCCGTCAGGCCGGCGATCGACCGAAAATTCGTCGGCCACCGCCTTCGGCATGGCGCGCAGGGTCTTCAGGTCCGCATCGGACTCGGCGGGCTCGCGGGGCGTGAAGGTCACGGTTCCGGCCTGCGCGTCGGTCGCGATGTCACGGTAGCCCAGGCCGGCGCCCAGCAGCGCCTGGCGCGTGCCGTCCGCCAGGGTCTGCAGGCGGTCGGCGCGGATGCTGTTCATGTCCACCTGCATCAGCAGGTACGACCCGCCGCGCAGGTCCAGCCCCAGGTGGATCTGGCGCCACGGCACGGCGGGGGCGGGCTGGCGCAGGGCGTTGGGAAGGCAGAGCAACATTCCCAGAAGACATACGGCCACGACCGAGGCCAATTTGAGCCGGCTGTAATACATCATGACTGAAAGGGGTGCTCCTTACGCCCGGCCCAGCCGGCTCCCAGTTCTCGTGGGGCGGGAACATGCCGGGCCGTGGCGCAGGATGCAACCGCCTGGCAGGGGCCGTGGAGGCAAATCCATCCGTTCCGGTCGCGTTTCGTGCGGCCTGTTGCCGGACTGCCCGCCTAAAACAGTGATAGCTGCGGGTCCTGGCGCAAGGGCGGCGGCGCGAAGCGGGAACAATCCAGCGGCCGCTCACGGTCCAGCCCCAGCGCGCGGCGGGCGCGCAGGAAACGCTGCCGCAGCAGGTCGGCCTCCGCGCCCTCGCCACGGCCGCGCCGGCCGAAGGTCGAATCGTACAGCGCCCCGCCACGCATCGCGCGGATCCGCCGCAGCACGTGCTGCGCCCGGTCCGGGTAATGGCGGGCAAGCCAGTCCTCGAACAGCGGCGCGACCTCCAGCGGCAGGCGCAGCAGGACATAGGCGGCGCCGCTGGCCCCGGCCCGGGCGGCTTCCTTCAGGATCGCCTCCAGTTCGTGATCGGTCAGCGCCGGGATCATCGGCGCGGCCATGACGCTGGTGGGGATTCCGGCCCGGGCCAGCGCGGCAATGGCCTCCAGCCTCCGTGCCGGGGTCGAGGCCCGTGGTTCCATCCTCCGTGCCAGGTCGGGGTCCAGGGTCGTGACGGACAGGCTGACATGCACCAGTCTGCGCGCCGCCATGTCGCCCAGGATATCGAGGTCGCGCAGGATTCCGGCCGATTTGGTGACGATGGTCACGGGATGGGAAAACCGCTCCAGCACCGCCAGGATGGCGCGGGTGATGGCCTGTGTGCGCTCCACCGGCTGGTACGGGTCGGTATTGGTGCCCAGCGCGATGGGGCGCGGCTGGTAGGACGGGCGGCGCAGTTCCTGTTCCAGCAGACGCGCGGCATCGGGCTTGCAGGTCAGGCGGGTTTCGAAATCCAGCCCGGGCGACAGGCCCAGCCAGGCATGGGTGGGACGGGCATAGCAATAGATGCAGCCGTGCTCGCACCCGCGATAGGCATTGATCGACCGGTCGAAGCCCAGGTCGGGGCTGGTGTTGCGGGTGATGATGGTCCGGGCGGCCTCGAACGACAGTTCGGTGCGCGGCGCGCCGTCTTCGCCCTCGGCCAGCGTGCCCCATCCGTCATCGACGGGGGACGCCTGCTGCGCGGCGTGGCGGTCGGGCAGCGACAGCGTGGCGCCGCGTCCGTGGCGGATGCCGGCCAGGCTGGTGGACCGTTCGTCCAGCGTCCGGGCCGCCGAACGCGTCTGCTGTCCCTGGCCGATGCGGATGGGGGAGGGGTCTGGCATCGTGGGCTCCGGGGTGTCCATCCATGGTGGCAGACCCTCCTTCCGCCCGTCAAGAACAAAACGGGAACACATGCCGGCCCCCTCTGGCCCATCCGCCATGGCTGTTCTACCCCTTCGTCATCGCGGACGCGGGAGGGGACGATGGCAGGGTTTTTCGGCGGCGGAACGGGGCGCGGGGCCGGGCGGGGGGACGAAGCGCGCCGGTTGCGCGTCGGCGTCATCGGCGCCGGGCATTTCGGGCGGTTCCACGCCCTGAAGGTCGCGTCTTCGGCCCGGGAAAGCCTGGTGGGCGTGCATGATCCCGACATGGCGCGGGCGGCCACGGTGGGGGCGGAGGCCGGCGGCGCGCCGGCCCTGCCGCTGGACGCGCTGCTGGAGCAGTGCGAGGCGGTGGTGATCGCGGCGCCCGCCGAACATCATTTCGTGCTGGCCGACCGTGCCCTGCGCGCGGGGCGGCACGTGCTGGTGGAAAAGCCCATCGCCTCGACCCTGGAGCAGGCGGACCGGCTGGCCGCGCTGGCGGCGGAGACCGGGCTGGTGCTGCAGGTCGGCCACCTGCTGCGCTATTCCGCCGAGCATCGGGCGATCACCGAGCGGATCAGCCGTCCCCTTTATATCGAGGCCACGCGCATCGCCCCGTTCAAGCCGCGCGGGACCGACGTGTCGGTGATCCTGGACCTGATGATCCACGACCTGGACCTGGTGCTGGCGATCGTGGACAGCGAGATCGAGGATGTCGACGCGCTGGGCGCGGCGGTCAGTTCGCAGCACGAGGACATCGCCAATGCCCGCGTCCGATTCGCCAATGGCTGCGTGGCCACCATCACCGCAAGCCGGATCTCGCTGAAGACCGAGCGGCGCATGAGGCTGTTTTCCGAAGAGGGCTATCTGTCCGCCGATTTCGTGAAGCGCGAGCTGACGATGATCGGGCGCGAGAAGGGACTGCCCCTGCCGGGCACCGGGGGCTTCCGGCGCGAAGCCGTGACGTGGGACGACCACGACACGCTGGCCGCCGAGCACGCGGCCTTTGCCGCCGCCTGCCTGGACGGGGTGCCGGTGCTGGTCGACGCCCAGGCCGGACGCCGCGCCCTGGCGGCGGCCCTGGCCGTCACCAACGGAATCGCGGCCGCCCGCGCGCGGATGGAGAGATCCGGGCTGGTGCACCGGGTGGCTTCGCCACCTTAATGCGGCAGCGTTTCGATCCGCGCCGCCATGATGAAATCGTTGCGGTGCAGCCCGCCGATGGAATGGCTTTGCAGCGACAGCCGCACATAGCCCCAGCCGAACGCGATGTCGGGGTGGTGGTCGGCGGCTTCGGCCAGGGCGGCGATGCGTTCGACCAGCGCATAGGCGGTCGTGAAATCGGGCAGGACGAAGGCGCGTAACAGAAGCGTGCCGTCGGGTGACAGCGTCCAGTTGGGCACCTGGCCCAGCAGGGTTTCGGACTCGGCCCGGGACAGGGGGGCGGCGGTCCGGGGGCAGGGGCCGATCACTTCGCGGGCAAGGGCGGAGGCGGCGGATGTCGGCATGGCGCGGTCTTCCTTCTGCCTGTGTCCCGTTTCGCCGCGCGGCTCCGGGGGCATCGGAAGACCCGGCGCCGGGTCAGGACGAACCCAGCGTTTCGCGCAGCATTTCCAGTTCCAGCCACCGTTCCTCGGCCGCGGTCAGTTCGGCCTCGGCCCGTTCCAGTTGCCCGGTCGCCGCCGTGAACGCCGCCGGATCGCGGGCATACAACGCACCATCCGACAGAACGGTGCGCAAGCGGCCGATTTCATCCTCCAGCGCCGCGATCTGGCCCGGCAGGCGGTCCAGCGCATGCTGGTCCTTGTAGGACAGCTTGCGTGCCGGTCCCTTGTCCGGACGCTTCTGGGCGGGGGCCTGCGTTTCCGTGCCGGGGCGCCGGCCCCGGCCGGCCGGGGCCACGCCGCCGCGCTGGGCCAGCATGTCGCTATATCCGCCCGCATATTCAACCCATCGCCCGTCGCCCTCGGCCACCAGCACCGACGTCGCGACGCGGTCCAGGAAGTCGCGGTCATGGCTGACCAGCAGGACGGTGCCGGAATAATCGTCCAGCATCTCCTGCAGCAGGTCCAGGGTCTCCAGGTCCAGGTCGTTGGTCGGTTCGTCCAGGACCAGCAGGTTGGAGGGACGCGCCAGCGCGCAGGCCAGCATCAGCCGCCCGCGCTCGCCGCCCGACAGCATGCCGACGGGGGTGCGCGCCTGTTCGGGACGGAACAGGAAATCCTTCATGTAGCCGACGACGTGGCGTTTTTCGGTCCCGACCTGGACCATGTCGCCCCCGCCGCCGGTCAGCGTATCGGCCAGCGTGCGGGCGGGGTCCAGCGCCCGGCGCTGCTGGTCGAGCGTGACCGTGGACAGGGCGGTGCCGACCCGGATCTCGCCGGAATCGGGCTGGTCCTGGCCGGTCAGCAGGCGCAGCAGCGTACTCTTGCCCGCGCCGTTGGCGCCGACGATGCCCAGACGGTCGCCCCGCAGCAGCCGCAGGTCCAGCCCGTCGACGATCACGCGGGACCCGTAGGCCTTGCGCACCTGTTCGGCCACGGCGACCAGCTTGCCGGACAGCCCGTCCTCGCTGGCCTGCATCTTCAGGCCGCCGGGCGTGCGCACGGCCTCGCGCCGGGCCTGCCGCAGGGCGGCCAGTTCGCCCACCCGCCGGACGTTGCGCTTGCGCCGGGCGGTGACGCCGTAGCGCATCCAGTCCTCTTCGCGCGCGATCTGGCGGTCCAGCTTGTGGGCGTCGCGGGTTTCCTGCTCCAGAACCTCCTCGCGCCAGGATTCGAAGCGGGCGAAACCCTGGTCCAGGCGGCGGGTCGTGCCGCGATCCAGCCAGACGACGCTGCGCGACAGGGTTTCCAGCAGCCGCCGGTCATGGCTGATGATCACCATGGCCGAGGACAGCGACAGCAATTCGCGTTCCAGCCATTCGATGGTGGGCATGTCCAGATGGTTGGTCGGCTCGTCCAGCAGCAGCAGGTCGGGCTCGGGCGCCAGGGCCCGGGCCAGCGCGCAGCGCCTGGCCTCGCCCCCCGACAGGCTGGCCGGGTCCTCGGCCCCCGTCAGGCCCAGTTCGCCCAGCAGCAGGGCGGCGCGGTGTTCCGGGTCGCCGGGGCCCATGCCCGCGCGGACGTAATCCAGCGTGGTGGCGAAGCCCGACAGGTCGGGCTCCTGCGGCAGGGTGCGGACCGAGGTGCCGGGCTGGAGGAAGCAGGTGCCGTCATCGGGCAGCAGGTCGCCGGACGCGATGCGCAGCAGGGTGGACTTTCCGCTGCCGTTGCGGCCGACCAGGCAGATCCGCTCGCCGGCGGATACGCCGAACCCGGCCCCGTCCAGCAGCGGCTTGCCGCCGAGCGTGAGCGTGATGTCCTGGAGGAGAAGAAGGGGAGGCGCCATGCCAAGGGTTCTGGCCCAAGCGCCATGCCCGGCGCAAGGGCCATGCCTTGCCCGGTGCCCGGCCTATCTTATCTGCGGGCCGCCGGTGACCGCCTGGTAGGTCGCGATGGCCAGGGTCGTCGGCTCGAACGGCTTGGTGATGACGAAGGCGGGTTCCACGGCCTCGCCGGTCAGCAGTCGTTCGGGATAGGCGGTGACGAAGATGACCGGCGCGTCGTGGTGGCGCAGGATGCTGGTGACGGCGTTCATGCCGTCACCGCCCGCGCCCAGGTTGATGTCGGCCAGGATCAGGCCCGGGCGGGTTTCCCGGGCCAGGGCGATGGCGTCGGCTTCCGTCGCGGCCACGCCGGCGACCTGATGGCCGCAGCGCCGCACGAGGTCCTCGATATCCATGGCGATGATCGGCTCGTCCTCGATGATCAGGATCGAGGTCTCGGCCACCGTGCGCAGTCCGGCACGGGCATGCGCCAGGATCTCGGTGGCCCGGGCCAGGTCCAGGTCGACGATCCGCGCCGCCTCGGCGATCGGCAGTTCCTCCAGCGACGTCAGCAGCAGCAGCTTGCGTTCGATCGTCCCCATCCCGGTCGGGGCGTCCGTTCCGGGATGGGAGGTGTCCGCGGGTCGGTAATGGCGGGAAATCCATTGATACAGGCTCTGCCGGGCCGGCAGCGATCCGACCTCCGCGAGGGCGAGGCCCCGCAGGCTTTCGGCAACCAGGAGGTCACCGCGCGATTGGCTGCCGGTCAGGGCGCGCGCATATCGCCTGGCATAGGGAAGGGCGCGGATCAGATCCTGCCGCCGCGAGTGGGGCATCGGGCGTTCAACTCCGAAGGAATATGGTATCTGTCCGGATCATGACAGTGTTACAATTGTTCGCAAGGAAAATAGGGGACATACCCTGGCGTCAGAAAGTGCCTCGGCGAGTGATCGCACGATATCGCAACTGCGGCGCGAGATCATGTGTCTTTTACCTGATTTGCGGGGGTTTGCGCGCTTCCTGACGCGGGATACGGCGGCCTCTGACGATCTTGTGCAGGAGACGGTGGTCCGTGCGCTGGGGGCGCTGGAGCAGTTCCGGGCGGACACCAACCTGAAGGCGTGGCTGTTCACCATCCAGCGCAACATCTTTTACGAGCAGAGGCGCCGCAACCAGCGTGAACGGCTGGTCATGAGCGATTATGCCGCCGAGCCGCGACACGGCACCCAGGGGCGGCCGGCCAGTTCGGGCGACGACGTGCGCGATCTGGAAAGCGTGTTCTGGCTGCTGACCCCCCTGCTGCGCGAGGCGCTGATCCTGGTGGGCGCGCAGGAGATGACGCACGAGGAAGCGGCCAGGATCTGCGGCGTGCCGGTGGGCACGATGAAGGCACGCGTGTCGCGGGCCCGGGCCCGGCTGGCCATCCTGGTCGCCCGGCCCCACGAAGACTGCGGTCTGGACGCCGACCTGGAATGCGATCCTGCGGCCGACGAGGCCCCGTGACGGGGCGAAAAGCGGACCTCACGTCTTCGTTATGACAAAAACGCAACCCTGTCGCGCCGCCGTTCATTGTTTTGGATGTGTGAAGGGAACCGAAACCAATGACGAACAATTTTCATGACCAGGTCATCTCGATCCTTCCCCGCCTGCGGGTCCAGGCCCTCGCCCTGACGCGCAACAGGACGATGGCGGAGGATCTGGTGCAGGATGCCGTATGCAACGCGTTGGCGGCCAAGGAGAGCTTCATCCCCGGCACAAATTTTTCGGCATGGATGCACCGCATCCTGCGCAACCGTTTCATCTCCGACCTGCGCAAGCGGCGGGAGACGACGGATATCGAGGACGTGCCTGCGGCGGCGCTGGCGACTTCGGCCTCGCACGAGGACAGGCTGGCGCTGAAGGACCTGGCGCTGGCGATGGATCGCCTTCCCGACGATCAGCGCGAAGCGCTGATCATGGTGGTCCTGCACGGCATGAGCTACGAATCCCTTGCCGAGGCGACGGGGTGCGCGGTCGGCACGGCCAAAAGCCGCGTGTTCCGGGCCCGCCGGCAACTGGAGAGCTGGATGATGGGCGAATATGACAGCACCCAGGTCAAGATCCGTGCGGCCCGGCTGAGGGGGCTTCTGGCCGAACGGACCGCCGCGCAGGGGGCAGCCGCACCCCGCCCCTGAAAAGAGGCAGGGGGGCTGACGGCGCCTTGCCATAATTTGGTCGATATTGATCGGGCAGTGGCTGGACTGTCCGCGGGGGGTGATTTACGGTTTGTAAACATTTATGCAACCGGAACGCGGGTCCGAGAGTTTTGGCGGGGTAGCAGTGGGCCTCAGGGATCAATGATGACGCGGCCCAAGGATTCTCCTCCCAAAAGGCCGTCAAAGAGCACTATGAAAGCCCAGCAAGACGATCCGTTCGAGCTATGGCTGAAGCGTGGGCTGCATCAGTTATTCGATGATGTGGCGCGCGAACCGGTTCCTGAAGAACTGCTGCGTCTGATCGAGGAAGACCGCAAGACCGGGAAATAGATGGATCGTAAGAAGGGTTACGGCCGCCCGGGGCATAATGCCCCGCGTGTTGCGCGGCTTTGGCGGCTGTTCGATACGGTCAGTGCGCGCATGATGCTGATCATCCTGTTCTCGGCGGGGCCCATTGCCGTGATCGGCGGGTTGCAGGCCTGGAACAGCTATCGGCACACCCTGGCCGCCCCCGCGTTCCGCGCCGACATGGCGGTCAGCCGCATCGACCTGGAAATCCGTCACGACGTCGATCATGTCAGTGCCCTGCTGCTGTCGGTCAGCCATATGTCGCTGGACGAGCCGGGCATCGCGCGCACCCTGCAACTGGCGCAGTCCCTGACCGGGCATTTCTACCGGCAGATGGCGTTGCTGGACGATCGGGGGGTGATCCAGGTGGCGGTCGATAGCGGTCGCCCGCTGCCGCTGCCCGCCCAGGTGCCGGACGATGACCTGCCACGCTTCAGCGGCGATGTACGGATCCGCCCGCTGGTCATCGCGGGTCCCAACCCTGGCGGGTACTCCTATATCCGCATCACCGTTCCCACTGCGATCGCCGATTCCGAAGGCAACATCGTCCGCAAGGGGTTCCTGACCGCGATCATGCCCGTGGTCTGGAGCCGCCATCATCTGCAGATCGGCGATCCGCGCCTGGATTTCATCCAGCAGGACGGTGCGATCGAGGCTTGGATCGTCGGGCGCAACCATGACATCGCCCCGCTATGCGACGATTGCTGGCAGCCGGGCGCGCCGCCGCCGCAGGTCATACGCTGGATCCGGTCCATGCCGTCCGACCTGTCGAATACCCGCAGGACGTTCAGCGTCGGCGACGCGGCCTATGCGTACGGGCCGGTGGAGGGCGGGGTGGCCGCCCTGACCGTGACGCGCCGCAATTCGGCCGAGACGCATGCCCTGATCATGTTCGCGGTCTGGCTGTTCGTCATCGTGGCGCTGCTGGCCTTCGGTCTGGCCGGCGTGGCGCAAAGCGCGAATATCCTGCTTGTCGCGCCGCTGCGGCGCCTGACCAGTTCGGTCGGGTTGTGGCAGTCGGGCGGCGGCGTGTTCGACGCACATGCCAGTTGGGCGATGCCGACCGAAATTCGCCGCCTTGCCCATGCCTTCACCCAGGCCACCCGGAGCCTGACCCGGCACGAACAGCGTCTGGCCCGCGCTTCCGTCAGGCAGGAACTGCTGATGAAAGAGGTGCATCACCGGGTGAAGAACAACCTGCAGATCGTTGCTTCCCTTCTGAATTTGCAGGTCAGCCGCATTCGCCAGCCCGAAGCGCGCGAGGAGTTCGCCCAGGCGCGCGATCGGGTGCGCGCCCTGGCGACGCTGCATCGCTACCTGTACGCCGAGGGCGAGCTGTTCAGCCTGAGCATGGAGCATTTCGCCACCGAACTCTGCGGCCAGATCTTCCAGGCGGCGGGCGAGGACCGCGACGGCCGGATCGTCCTGTCCGTCAGCGCCGAAAAACTGGCGCTGGAGCCCGACCAGGCGGTTCCGCTGGCCCTGATCATCACGGAAATCGTCACCAATGCGATCAAATACGCCTTTCCCGACGGGCGGCGCGGCACCATCACGGTCCGGCTGAACCAGGTGGATGCGCGGCAGGCCCGGCTGGAAATCGCCGATGACGGGATCGGCCTGGCGCAGGGGCGCTTGCGCGCCACCGTCGATCGCACCGGCATCGGCATGCAGTTGATCCGGGGCTTTGCCCGGCAACTGGGCGGGACGCTGACCATCGTCGAGGAAGGCGGGACGCGCTACATCCTGCCGTTCCCCCTCAAGGGGGGTGACGCGGCGGCGGCCGCGCCGGGCTGAGGTTGCATGGCGGGTTCGTCGAGAATGGGTGTCGCTGGCCGGTCGCATCCATTATAGAGCGCGGTCATGAGCGGTGACAAAACAGTGACGCGGGCCTGGACGCGGGCGCAGTCACGCCTTGGTCGCAGGCAGGCGGCGCCTGTCGTGGCCATCGGCATGCTGTCCGGGCTGGTTGCGGTGGGACAGGCGTGGTGCGTGGCATCCATCCTTGCCCATGGCCTGGTCGGAAAGGGCGGGACGGGCGCGGGCGTGCTGCTGGCCGCCCTGGCCGGGCTGGCGCTGCTGCGCGGCCTGCTGCTGGCCGGCGGCGACATCGCGGCGGCGCGGGCGGGCCGCCGCGCGCGGCGGCGGCTGCGTGACGAGGTCCTGGCGGCCATCCTGCGCGGGGGGCCGGCCCTCCTGCGCCGCCAGCACAGCGCGGAACTGACGGCGCTGGCCGTTGACCGTATCGAGGTACTGGACGGATTTTTCGCGCGCTGGATTCCGGCCTCCATCCTGTGGATCGCCGTGCCCGGGCTGATCGCGGTCCTGGCGGCGCTGGTCCAGCCGGGTTCGGCGGCGATCATGGCGGCATGCGGGCTGGCGGTCCCTGTCGGGCAGGCGCTGTTCGGCATCGGTGCGGCGGTGGCGTCGCGCAACCAGTTCCTGGCGATGACGCGGCTGCAGGCCCGGTTCCTGGACCGGGTGCGCGGGATCGCGACGATCGTCCTGCTGAACCGCACGGATGACGAGGCCCGGCGGCTGGCCGACGCCGCCGACGAACTGCGCCGCCGCACGATGAAGGTCCTGCGGGTCGCGTTCCTGTCCTCGGCCTCGATCGACTGCGCGATGGTCGTGGCGCTGGTGCTGATCGCGCTGCGCAACGGCGCGGTCGTGCTGGCCCTGCATCAGGGGGCCGCCACCACGCCCGCGCTGGCCGACGCCACGCTGCGCGGATTGTTCGTCCTGCTGCTGGTGCCGGAATTCTTCGCGCCGCTGCGCGGGCTGGCCCTGGCCTATCAGGACCGGGCCCACGCCGCCGGGGCGGCGTCCGCGATGGGCGACCTGCCGGACGGTCCGGCACAGGCCGCCGGCCAGGCCCAGACGCCCCGTATTTCGTCGCAGGGCGTGTCCGTGCGCTTCCAGGACGTGACCTTCGCCTGGGACGCGGCGCGGGGGCCGGTGCTGAAGGGCCTGGATTTCACGGTGGCGGCGGGCGAGACCCTGGCGCTGGTCGGGCCTTCGGGATCGGGCAAGTCGACGATCATCGAGATGCTCCTGGGCTTCATCGTGCCGGACAGCGGCCGGGTGCTGGTCGGCGGCGCCGACATCACCGCGATCGCGCCGTCCACCCTGTCGGGCCTGGTGTCGTGGATCGGGCAGAAGCCGGTCCTGTTCGCGGGAACGCTGCGCGAGAACATCCTGTTCGCGCGGCCGGATGCTGATGACGCCACCCTGCGCGCCGCATTGCACGCGGCGTCGGTCGATGCCTTCCTGCCCGGCCTGCCGGACGGCCTGGATACCGTGATCGGCGAGGGCGGGTTCGGCCTGTCCGGCGGGCAGGCGCAGCGTGTGGCCATCGCCCGGGCCTATCTGAAGGACGCGCCGCTTCTGCTGCTGGACGAACCGACCGCCCATCTGGACCCGGCGACCGAGGCCGGCATTTTCGTCAGCCTGCAGAACCTGGCGCAGGGGCGGACGGTGATCCTGTCCAGCCATTCGGCAGCGGCGCGCGTGCTTGGCGGACCCTGCCTGGATCTCGGCCTGGACCTGGGCCGGGATCGAGGCCTGAACCAGGGCCGGAATCGCGACCCGGGGCCGGATCGCGGCGGCCCGGTTCCTGCCGTGGGGGGAAATGCCCATGTCGGATAGTCACGTGCCGGATACGCATCGGGCAGAACAGGATGGCGTGGCGCCGGTCCTGCGGATCATGGCGCTGTGGCACAGGCGGGCGCCACGGATGATCGCGGGCGGGGTGCTGTCCCTGCTGGCGCTGATGGCGGGCCTGATCCTGATGCGGGGGGCCGGCGCACGGCTGGCGGGGCTGGTATCGGGCCTTGTCGTGGTCGGTGTCGTGCTGCTGCGGGCGTCGGGTGTGGCGCGCGTCGTGCTGCGCTATGTCGAACGGCTGGTAACGCATGACGCGATGTTCCGGGCACTGGCCGACATCCGGGTCTGGTTCTTTCGCCGCCTGGCGGGCGGCGCGGCCGCCGGCCTGGGGTTCCGGCGCGCCGGTGACCTGCTGTCCCGCCTGGTGTCGGATGTCGAGGCGCTGGACGGGCTGTATCTGCGCATTCTCGTGCCCCTGGCCGGCGCGTGCCTGATCCTGCCGTTCCTGGTGCTGGCGGTGGCCCCGGTCGATCCAACGCTGGCCGCGATCGTGGGCGGGCTGTTCGTGGCCGGGGCCTTCCTGCTGCCGCTGGCGGCGGCGATGCTGGGGCGGCGCGAGGCCGCGCTGCTGACCCATCGCCTGGCCGGACTGCGCATCGGGGTGCTGGACCTGGTCACCGGTCTGCGGGAAATCCGCGCCTTCGGGGCGGAAGGGCGCGTACTGTCCCACGTCCGGGCGCGCGACGCGTCGCTGCTGGACGGACAGGCCCGGCAGGCGCGCCTGCTGGCGCTGCTGGGCGCCGTGTCCTACCTGTGCGGGCAGGCCGCGATCCTGGCGGTGCTGGCCGCGGTCCTGGGGGTCGGCCTGGGGCCGATCCCGGCGGTGCGCGGGGTGGGTCTGCTGTTCCTGGTCGTGGCCGGGTTCGAGGGCGCGGGCGGCCTGACGCGCGCTGGTGCGCTGGCGGGCGGGATCAGCCGGGCGGCGGCGCGCATCGTCTCGGTGGGCGATACGGATGCCCCGTCCGCCCCCGTGGGCACGCTGCCCGCGCCGGCGGGTGCCGACATCCGCTTCGAACAGGTCGGCTTTCGCTGGCAGGCCAACAGGGGCCATGCAGGCCGGGCTGCGGTGTTCGACGGGCTGACGCTGGACATTCCCGCCGGGTCGCGGGTTGCGATCCTGGGGCCGTCGGGCATCGGCAAATCGACGCTGGCGGCCCTGCTGCTGAAGGTGGCAAGCCCGGAGGCCGGGCGCATCCTGCTGGGCGGGCAGGACCTGGCGACGCTGGACAGCGTGTCGGTCCGGCAGCGGATCGCGTGGCTGTCGCAGGCGACGCACCTGTTTGCCGATACGATCCGTGCCAACCTGCTGCTGGGAGGGCCCGACGCGACCGAGGCCGAATTGTGGACCGCCCTGGACCGTGCGCAGGTCGGCGACGTCGTGCGCGCCCTGCCGGAGGGGCTGGATTCCTGGCTGGGCGAAGGCGGGGCGTCGCTGTCGGGCGGGCAGGGGCGGCGGATCGCGCTGGCCCGCACCCTGCTGTCCGACGCGCCGATCCTGATCCTGGACGAACCGGCGACCGGCCTGGATGCCGAGACCGAGCGTGAGTTCCTGAAGACGCTGTATTCGGTAACGGCCGACCGCACGGTCATTCTGATCGCGCATCGGCTGGTGGGCGTGGAGCGACTGGACCGCGTCTGGCGCCTGTCGGACGGAAAGGCCGTCGCGGTCGCCGTCTGAACGCGGCGGATTGGCGGAACCTGAACGGTTGACGGGGGGCGAGCCAGCGGGCACCAAGGTATCCCGTATTATGTCGCTGACTTTCCCGCATGGTTGGCGGCCGATTCATCCATCAGCCGAAATCATAGGGGGGTCTGCCGATGCGTCGCCTGTCACTGGTCGTGGGTCTTTGTCTGCTGGCGGGGTGCGCCAGCCAGCCGTCGCGAAAATACGTCGTCTTCTTCACCCGCGATTCCGTCAAGCTGGAAGATCCGGCCCTGTGGGTCGTGACGCATGCCGCGCAGCAGGCCGCGCGGGACCCGCAATCGGTCATCACGGTCGAAGGCTATGCCGCGGCCCATGGCGATCTGTCGGCCGATGCGCTGCTGGCCGTCGACCGGGCGAAGAAGGTTGCGAGCCAGCTTGTCGCCGACGGCGTGGCTGCCGGGCGCATCCGCCAGATGCCTCGTGCGCCGTCCAACGAGGACGGTGCGGTGGGCTCGCGCCGGGTCGAGATCGAGATCGGCGCGTCCTGACGCGCGGGGCGGCCGGATCATGGACATGACGGATCACTATCCGGGTGACACGCTTCAGGCGGAACCGCCGGGCGACGCGCCACGGGCGATCCTGTCACGCGTGTTCGGCTTCCCCGACTTCCGGGGCCTGCAGGAACAGGCGGTCGGCGAGGTCATGGCCGGGCGCGACTGCCTGGTCCTGATGCCGACCGGCGGCGGCAAGAGCATCTGCTACCAGGTGCCGGCCCTCAGCCGCCCCGGCACCGGCCTGGTGATTTCACCGCTGATCGCGCTGATGGACGACCAGGTCGCGGCGTTGCGGCAGGTCGGCGTCAATGCCGGCGCGCTGCATTCGGAACTGGAGCCCGAGGACGCGGCGCGGATTCGCGCCGACCTGGTCGCGGGCCGGCTGGATATCCTCTATGTCTCGCCCGAGCGCCTGCTGTCGCCGGGGATGCTGGACCGGCTGTCGCGGCTGACCCTGTCGGTGATCGCGATCGACGAGGCGCACTGCATTTCGGCGTGGGGGCATGAATTCCGGCCGGAATACCGGGCGCTGGCGCGCCTGCCGGAACATTTCCCCGGTGTGCCGCGTATCGCGCTGACCGCGACCGCCGACCCCCGTACCCAGGCCGATATCCTCGACGCCCTGGCGATGCCGGATGCCCGCGTGCTGCGCGCCAGCTTCCACCGGCCCAACCTGGACATCGCCGTCCGGCCCAAGATTTCGGAAATGCGCCAGGTGCTGGACGTGCTGGGCCGCCACGCCGGCGAGGCCGCGATCGTCTATTGCGGCAGCCGCAACAAGACCGAACGCGTCGCCCGATCCTTGCGCGAGCGGGACTGGCCCGCCCTGCCGTTCCATGCCGGCCTGTCGCCGATCGAAAAGCGGGCGGCGCTGGCGCGGTTCCGCTCCGGCGAGCCGGTGGTGATCGTGGCGACCATCGCCTTCGGCATGGGGATCGACCGGCCGGACGTGCGCACGGTGGTGCATCTGGACATGCCGTCCTCGCCCGAGGCGTACTACCAGCAGATCGGCCGCGCCGGGCGCGACGGCGAGAAATCCGAGACCGTCCTGCTGTATGGCGGCGACGACATTGCCCGGGCGCGGCACTGGCTGGACCAGTCCAGCGCGCCCGAGGCCCAGAAGCGGATCATGAGCGCGCGGCTGGAGGCGATGATCGCCCTGACCGAGACCACGGGCTGCCGCACCCAGGCGCTGCTGGCCTGTTTCGGTGAGACGCTGGCCACGGCGTGCGGGCATTGCGACAATTGCCGCAATCCCGTCGCCTCGTTCGACGGCACGGTGGACGCGCAGAAGGTCCTGTCCACGATCTATCGCATCGGCCAGAAATTCGGCGCCGTGCATGTGGCCTCGATCCTGCGGGGCAAGACCAGCGACATGGCGGGGCGCTGGGGCCATGACCGGTTGAGCGTGTTCGGCATCGGCAAGGACAAGCCGGAACAGTTCTGGCGCGGCGTCATCCGGCAGTTGATCGCCCGTGGGATCGTGCAGGTTTCCGGTGAATATAACGCCCTGGCGTTGAACGAGGCCACCGCCCGTCCCATCCTGCGAGGGGAGGAAAAGCTGATGCTCCGCGTCGACCCCACCGACGATCTGCGGGCTGCCGGGACCCGGAGCAACCGGGCGGCCGGCGGCGACCGGGCGGCCGTGTCGCTGCCGCCCGAAGCCGAGGGACCGTTCGCCGCCCTGCGCGCCTGGCGCCTGGGCGAGGCGCGCGAACAGGAAATTCCGCCCTACGTGATCTTCCATGACGCGGTGCTGCACGACATCGCGGTGGAACGGCCGGCAACGCTGGACGCGCTGGCGCGGATCAAGGGCGTGGGGGCATCCAAGCTGGATCGCTATGGCGCGGCGGTGCTCCAGGTCCTGGCCGGGGCGGACTAGGGCGATGGCCGGCGTCCCGACCGAGGAACGGCACCGCGAAATCCTGTCCCTGGTGCGGACGCGGGGCTATGTCTCGAACGAGGACCTGGCCCAGCGGCTGCGCGTGGCCGTCCAGACCATCCGGCGCGATGTCAACCACCTGGCCGGATGCGGGCTGCTGACGCGCCATCACGGCGGCGCGGGCCTGGTCTCGTCGATCGAAAACATCGCCTATGCGGAACGGCAGATCCTCAACCGCCGGGAAAAGGAAGCGATCGGCCAGGTGGCGGCGCGGGAAATTCCCGACAATTCCTCGCTGTTCATCAATATCGGCACGACGACCGAGGCGTTCGCGCGGGCGCTGCGCCACCACCGGGCGCTGCGGATCATCACCAACAACCTGCATGTGGCGTCCACCCTGGCGCCGCAATCCGATTTCCGCGTCGTGATCGCCGGCGGGACGGTGCGCTCGCATGACGGCGGCATCACGGGGCCCACCGCGACCGCGCTGATCGACCAGTATCGCGCCGATTTCGGCGTGATCGGCATCAGCGGGATCGAAGAGGATGGCACGCTGCTGGATTTCGACCTGGACGAGATCGACCTGGCGCAGGCCATCATGCGCAACGCCCGCACGATTTTCCTGCTGGCCGACCATACCAAGTTCGGGCGCCGGCCGATGGGGCGGGTGGGCCACCTGTCGGACGTGCAGGCGCTGTTCACCGACCGCGCGCCGCCCCCGGCGGTGCGCGCGATCCTGGACGCGCATCGGGTCGCCCTGCATATCGCCGAGTCCTGAGCGAAAACCCTCGTTCCAAAACGAACATTTCTGCTGCTGCCTGCCGCTGAAACTGCGCAAATTGTCACAAAAACGTGCCTTGTCCCGCTATGAGAGAGGCTTGAAGACCCCTACGATGTTCGTTTACGAACATCGTAGGGAGGAAACGAGCATGCTGTCCGAAGCATCGAACGGGGGCGAACCGGCGCGGCCCCCTTATGACCTGCTGATCGTGGGGGGTGGCATCAACGGTGCCGGGATCGCGCGGGATGCCGTGGGACGGGGCGCGTCGGTGCTGCTGGTGGAACAGCACGACCTGGCCAGCCATACCTCGTCGGCCAGCACCAAGCTGATCCATGGCGGCCTGCGCTATCTGGAATATTACGAATTCCGCCTGGTGCGCGAAGCGCTGATCGAGCGCGAGCGGCTGCTGCGCATCGCGCCGCACATCATCTGGCCGCTGTCGTTCGTGCTGCCGCATTCGCGGCTGGTGCGGCCGGCGTGGATGCTGCGGCTGGGCCTGTTCCTCTACGACCATCTGGGGGGCAGGATGACCCTGCCGCGCTCGCGCGGCGTGCGGCTGGACCGCGATCCGCTGGGGGTGCCGTTGCAGCCGGCCTTCAAGCGGGGATTCGTCTATTCCGACGGCTGGGTGCAGGACAGCCGGCTGGTGGTGCTGAACGCGATGGATGCCCGGACGCGCGGCGCGGACATCCGCACCCGCACCACGCTGGTCGATGCCCGGCGCGTGGACGGTTTGTGGCAGGCCACGCTGGCCGATGCGGCGGGCGGGACCCGCACGGTCCGGGCACGGGCCCTGGTCAACGCTGCCGGGCCCTGGGTGGGCAGCATGCTGCGCGACCGGCTGGGCATCGCCACCACGAAGCAGGTGCGGCTGGTCAAGGGCAGCCATATCGTGGTGCCGCGCCAGTTCGAAGGCGAACAGGCCTATATCTTCCAGAATCCCGACAAGCGGATCGTCTTCGCCATTCCCTACGAACGGCAGTTCACCCTGATCGGCACCACCGACCTGCCGTGGACCACCGATCCGGGACAGGTCGAGATCTCCGCCGATGAAATTCGCTATCTGTGCGACAGTGTGAACCGCTATCTGCGCAGCC
Organism: Gluconacetobacter diazotrophicus PA1 5; assembly: GCF_000021325.1. Classification (GTDB taxonomy): domain Bacteria; phylum Pseudomonadota; class Alphaproteobacteria; order Acetobacterales; family Acetobacteraceae; genus Gluconacetobacter; species Gluconacetobacter diazotrophicus. Next base: position 3,864,811 of record NC_011365.1, read on the forward strand.
CGGTCTCGCCCGCCGATGTCGTGTGGTCCTATGCCGGCGTGCGGCCGCTCTATGACGACGCGGCGCGGAACGCATCGGCGGTAACGCGCGATTATGTGCTGGACGTCGATGTGGCCGCCGGGGCGCACCCTGCCGACGCGGCGCCGCTGCTGTCGATCTTCGGCGGCAAGATCACGACCTATCGCCGGCTGGCCGAACATGCGCTGGAAAAGCTGGCGCCGTTCCTGCCGGTCCTGAAGGGCAACGGATGGACCGCCGAGCGCGCCCTGCCGGGCGGTGACCTGGGCCCGGGCGGGTTCGATTCCGCCCTGGCGCGGCTGCGCAAGGACGCGCCCTTCCTGTCGGCCGAGGAGTCCTGGCGGCTGGTCCGCGATTACGGATCGCGGGCCTGGACCATCATCGGCGATGCGCGCGGCCCGGCGGACCTGGGCGAATCGTTCGGCGGCGGCCTGACGGCGCGCGAGGTCGATTACCTTGTCCGCCAGGAATGGGCGGTGACGGCCGAGGACATCCTCTGGCGTCGCTCCCGCCTCGGGCTGCATGTCACGGACGAGGATGTCGCGCGCCTGGACCGCTACCTGCGCGACCGGCAGCGGGACGCCGCCCCCGAAGACAGACGCGAACCATGCCCGGCCCGGGTCGCCCTGGCCGGCTGACCGCGCCGGCCGAATACCGAAAACCACACATTTCCCCAACAAGAAACCGAAAAGAAGTGGGACATGTTCAGGAACAGACAATTCATCGGGGAGCTGATCTCCGAATTCGTCGCGGTCTTCATCATCATCGTGATCGGTGATTCCGTGGCGGCGATGTACACGCTCTATGACCCCAGCCCGTACAAGACGGCCTATTGGGGGGTCTGCATCGTCTGGGGGCTGGGGGTCACGATCGCGATCTACGTCACCGGCGCGGTGTCGGGCACGCACGCCAACCCGGCCGTCACGCTGGCGTTGGCGCTCTATCGGGGCTTTCCCTGGCGCAAGGTCCTGCCGTACAGCGCCGTCCAGGTGCTGGGCGGGATGGCGGGGGCGGCGATCGTCTACGTGCTGTATGCGCCGGTGATCGATCACTTCAACCAGTTGCATCACCTGGACCGGCTGCATGACGGCGGGGCCGCCGGGGTGTTCTTCACCCATCCCGGGGATTTCGTGACGCCGCTTCACGCCCTGGTGGACGAGGCCATCCTGACCGCGATCCTGCTGTTCGGCATCTTCGCGGTGACGTGCGAATATAATATCCAGGCGCCGCAGGCGAATTCCGGCGCGCTGATCATCGGCCTGCTGGTGGCGGCGCTGGGCGGGTCCGCGGGATATCTGGAGGCGTGGGCCCTGAACCCGGCGCGCGACCTGGGGCCGCGCCTGTTCTGCTTCCTGGCCGGGTGGGGGCCGTCCGCCCTGCCGTCGCCCGGCGTATTCTGGTGGGTGCCGATCATGGGGCCGCTGCTGGGCGGCGTGGTCGGGGCAGGGGCGTACCAGATGCTGATCCGGCCCTACATGCCGCGCCGGCAGCCGCCGGTTCTGGTCGAGACCCTGCCCGCATCCGATGCCGCGATCCGGCGGTCGTCGTGACGGTCATTCCAAGTCGGGAGACAAGAAAATCATGAACAAGAAGACGACCATCCTGGCGATCGATCAGGGCACGACGTCCACCCGCAGCATCATCTTCGATCGCGACGCGACGCCGCTGGCGACATCGCGGATCGAGTTCGCGCAGCATTATCCCGACCATGGCTGGGTCGAGCATGACGCGGAAGAGATCTGGCGCGATGCGCTTTCGACCGCGCGCGCGGCGATCGAACAGGGCGGCGGGGTGGATGCGATCGCGGCCCTGGGCATCACCAACCAGCGCGAGACCATCGTGGTCTGGGACCGCGCGACCGGAACCCCCATCCATCGCGCCATCGTCTGGCAGGACCGCCGCACGGCGTCCATGTGCGCCCGTATGCGCCAGGACGGGTGCGAGGGGCTGGTGCGCGACCGGACCGGCCTGCTGCTGGACCCCTATTTTTCCGCCAGCAAGCTGGCCTGGATGCTGGACAACGTCCCCGGCGCGCGCGCGTCCGCCGAAGCCGGGCGCCTGGCCTTCGGCACCATCGACAGCTTCCTGCTGTGGCGCCTGACCGGCGGGCGGGTCCATGCCACCGATGTGACGAACGCGTCGCGCACCCTGCTGTTCGACATCCATCGCCAGGTCTGGGACGACGACCTGCTGCGGTTGTTCGGCATTCCGGCGGCGCTGCTGCCCGAGGTTCGGGGGAACAGCGAAATCTACGGCGAAACCGATCCCGCCCTGTTCGGCCGGCCGATTCCGGTGGCGGGCATGGCCGGGGACCAGCAGGCGGCGCTGGTGGGCCAGGCCTGCTTCGCCCCCGGAATGGCCAAGGCGACCTATGGCACCGGCTGCTTCGTCCTGCTGAACACCGGCACGGCCCCGGTGCAGTCGGCCAACCGGATGCTGACCACGATCGGCTACCGGATCGGCGACCGCACGACCTATGCGCTGGAAGGGGCGATCTTCGTCGCGGGGGCCGCGATCAAGTGGCTGCGCGACGGGCTGCACCTGATCACCCACGCGTCGCAGACCGACGACATGGCGACGCGTATTCCCCACAGTCACGGCGTCTACATGGTGCCGGGATTCGTGGGCCTGGGCGCGCCGCATTGGGACCCCGAGGCCAGGGGGCTGATCTGCGGCCTGACGCTGGACGCGACGGCGGCGCATATCGCCCGCGCGGCGCTGGAATCGGTCGCCTACCAGACATACGATCTGATGGCGGCGATGGCGCAGGACGGCGGCGGGGCGGTGACCACCCTGCGTGTCGATGGCGGCATGGCGGCCAATGACTGGTTCTGCCGGTTCCTGTCCGACGTGCTGCAGGCCCGGGTGGAGCGGCCGCGCCACCTGGAAACCACGGCGACCGGCGCCGCCTTCCTGGCCGGGCTGGCCACGGGGGTGTGGACGGACCTGGATGACGTGGCCGCCCGCCGGGCGCGCGGCAGCCTGTTCCAGCCCACGATGGACCTGGCCCAGCGCGGTACCATGCTGGACGGCTGGCACCAGGCGGTCCGGCGCACCCTGACCGCCGACGCTTCCGCGTAGACGGTCGAGTTTTAGGGTGCGTGATCAGGTGGTTCCACCTCATCACGATCTGCTTTAAGGGGCGGTATCGGCCGTGTCGGGTGCCGGACGCACGTCGAACTGGATGGTTCGTGTCGTGCCGCCCATGAAGTGAAACGTCACCGGGACGCGGCGCCCGGGCTGGACGCTGTCGTCATAGCCGACGCAGACCAGATGGTAGCCCCCGGGCGGGAAGACCAGGATGGTCTGGGCCGGCAGGGCCAGGTGGGAAAACAGCGTCGCGGTTTCCTGGGTGCTTTCCTGTTCGGTATGGTGGGCGAACAGGTCGTGGCAGGCGGGCGACGACACGCCGTCCAGCAGATGGACGTTCCGGCCCCGGTTTTCGATGGTGAAGTAGCCTGCGGCGATCCTGTGATCGGGACGGATGACCTGCATCCAGGCCGCGCGGATGTCGATATCGCCATCGGCGTCGACCTGGCCGGGAATGGAGGGGGGCGCCGGGTCGGCCATGGCGGTGCTGGTCATGGCAGTGCCGGCCAGTGCGGCCTGGGACAGCGCAGGGACTGACGGGCCCCAGCCGGCCAGCAGGGCGAACAGTCCGATCGGCAACACGCGTCGCTTCATGGTGGGAGTCCTCACCTTCGTCATCCAGGGACGATACCAGCATGGATGCATTGGACAAAATCGGGGAACGAACCGGGCAGGTGGTCGGCCGATCCTGACTGCCGCTCTTGCACCCGGCCGATTTCATGCGCATCTCGGTGCCAAACGAACGCCGGTCAGGATTGCCGCACGCATGCGATGCCCTTTTTGTGGTCACGAGGATACCCAGGTCAAAGACAGCCGCCCGCACGAGGATGGGGCCGCGATCCGTCGCCGCCGGATCTGCGCGGCGTGCAGCCAGCGATTCACCACGATCGAGCGCGTGCAGTTGCGCGACCTGTATGTGGTCAAGGCCGACGACCGGCGTGTGCCGTTCGAGCGCGACAAGCTGGCCCGATCGGTGCGCATCGCGTTGCGCAAGCGCCCGGTCGATGAGGAACGGATCGAACGCATCGTCAACGGGCTGGTTCGCCAGCTGGAGGCATCGGGCGAAACCGACATCCCGTCGCGCGATATCGGCAAGCTGGTGATGGGCACGCTGCGCGAGGTCGATATCGTGGCCTATATCCGCTTTGCCAGCGTGCATTGGGATTTCCGGGAAACCAAGGATTTCGCCGCGATTCTGCAATCGATTCCCGGCACGGCGGACGGTGACGTGCCGGTCGTTCCCGGCGACGCGGCGGCGGCGATCGCAGCAGAGTCTGGACCTGGCGGCGTAAAGAGGCGATGAAGCCGCCTTCGGCGACATCGCGGCAGCAGGAGACAGGCGCATGAATGGCATACCGGACGACGACAGGACCCATTCGAAGCCCCGGTCCCGGACCGCATCGCGCGTCGCGGTGGTGCAGGCCCTGTTCCAGATCGAACAGGCGGGCGATACGCCCGACACGGTGATCGCGCAGTTCCTGCGCCACCGGCTGGGCACCGCGTCCGGCGCGGACCAGGGCGAGGAATACGAGGACGGCCGCGTGCCGGAAGCCGACATCCGGCTGTTCGAGCAGGTGGCCCGCGCGGCCGTGGCCCGGCGCGAACAGATCGACGCGCTGATCGTCGAGGTGCTGCCGCCGTCCTGGCCGGTCGGCCGGCTGGACCCCGTCCTGCGGGCGCTGCTGCGGGCGGCGGGCGCGGAACTGGCCGCCACGGGGGGCGTACCGACCCGGGTGATCATCAACGAATACCTGGATATCGCGCACGGCTTCTTCTCGGGCGACGAGCCCAAGATGGTCAACGGCGTGCTGGATACGCTGGCCCGGCGCCTGCGCGCGGCCGACACCCCGGCGGATGTCCTGCCCGAAGACCCGCACGAGGCCGAAGAGGCCTGATCCGGCGGATCGTGGAATGTCCGCCGCTCTTCCCCCCGCCGGTCCGCTGCCGCCCGAATTCGGCTTCATCCGCCGCCATTTCCTTGCCCTGGCGGGCGAGGGCGCGCTGGGCCTGACCGACGACGCGGCGCTGCTGCGCGCGCCGGCGGGGCGGGAACTGGTCGTCGCGGTCGATACGATGGTCGAGGGCGTACATTTCCTGCCCGACGACCCGGCCGACACGGTCGGCCGCAAGCTGCTGCGCTGCAACCTGTCCGACCTGGCGGCGATGGACGCGATGCCGCTGGGCTATCTGCTGGCGGTGACCACGCCGCCGGCACGGGACGAGGCCTGGTTCGCCGGTTTCGCCCGGGGCCTGGCGGACGATCAGGGGCGTTATGGGCTCAGCCTGCTGGGGGGCGATACCACTTCCACGCCGGGGCCATTGGTGCTGTCGCTGACCATCCTGGGGCATGGGGCACCCGGCCGGGCCCTGCGGCGCAACGGCGCGCGCGACGGCGACGGGATATGGGTGACCGGGACGATCGGCGACGGGGCGCTGGGCCTGCGCGCCCTGCGCGGGGAAGTGGCCGATCCCGACGGGTTCCTGGCCGGCCGCTATCGGCTGCCGCGGCCGCGCCTGGGGCTGGGGTTGGGCGGAATCGCGTCGGCCGCCATGGATGTCTCGGACGGGCTGGTGCAGGATCTGGGCCACTTGGCCCGTGAAAGCGGCGTCGGCGCCCGGATCGACGCCGGCCGCGTTCCCCTGTCGCCGGCCGCCAGGCAGGCGGGCCCCCGCTGGCTGCCGACCTGCCTGACCGGCGGGGATGATTACGAATTGCTGCTGGCCGTGCCCCCGGCGCACGAGGGCGCCCTGCGGGAAGCCGCCCGGACGCATGGGGTGGCGGTCACGCGGATCGGCGCGTTCGACGCCACGCTATCCGGCGTCCAGGTACTGGACGGGGTAGGGGGAATCCTGGCGCTGGAGCGCACCGGATGGAGTCACCTGTAGAAGACGATCAGCGGCCCAGCACCCGGTCATAGACCCGGTAGCGCTTGCAGGGTTCGGGGGCCAGGCGTTCGATCAGCCGGCGCATCGGCAGGTTGGTCTCCAGGATCCATCCCATCTCGACCATGCGATAGGGCAGGGACCGGCCGCGCCGCATCAGTTCGGCAATGGCCAGGGCGGGCATGATGGCGCCCAGGGCCGTGCCCTCCAGCTTCGAACTGACGCCCAGCAGGATGACCCGCGCGGAATGGAAGCGGTGGCGCACCAGCCGCTCGGCCAGCTTGACCCAGCCCAGCGGGGTGGGCGCGCCGCCCAGGTCGCCCGCGATGTCGTACAGGTTGGGCACCACCAGGGCGACCGCCACCGGCTCGCCATCCTGTTCGATCAGCACGAAATGCTCCGACTTCAGGATCGGCCGCATCTGCCTTATCATGCCGGTCATCTCGTCCTGGGTCAGCGGGACGAAACCCCAGTTGTTGCGCCACGCATCATTATAGAGCCGGCGCAGGATCTCGCCGTCCTCGGCGATCTGCCTGCGGCGGATGCCGCGCGTGGTGATGCTGCCCAGCCGCCCTTCGCCCAGGCGCAGGCCGGAGGGCACCAGGTGCGCCTGCTCGGCGCCCGGTCCGGTCTCCATCTGGTAGGCCACGAAATCCATCGCCTTGGCGAAGCCGCAGGCTTCGACCAGGGGCGGCAGCCAGTGCGGATGCCAGGGCATGGCGATCATCGGCGGTGCCCGGTGGCCCTCGATCATCATGCCCAGCTCGCCGTTGGCATTCAGGGTGAAGGGGCCCCGGGCCGTGTCCATCCCCTGCCGGCGCAGCCACGCGCAGGCGGCATCGAGCAGGGCGGAGACGACGGACGCGTCGTCGACGGCGTCCAGCGCCCCGAAAAAGCCAATATTCTCGCCCAGGGTTTCGATAGCGAGGTCGTCGACCTGCGCCGAGATGCGGCCGACGGGCTTTCCCGCGCGCATCGCCAGGAAATACCGCGCCCGGCCGTGGCGGAAGAACGCGGTCTTGCGCGGATGCAGCAGATCCTTCTGCTCCATGTCCAGCGGCGGGACGTAACCCGGCAATCCGGCATAGAGCAGGCGGGGCAGGCGGATGAAGAGGGACATCTGACGGAAGCTGGATACCGGGGTAATGACAAGTTGATCCGCTTCGTTCATGACCGGTCCGGTGTCTGGGGGAACTGGGCCGGCTGTGACGGCCGACCGCGTGCTGATGACATGGAATCGGCATCAAAAGAAAGGGGCCCGATGGCCAACGCGCAGCAGAACGGGGAAATCCGCTTCGATCCCGTGACCGTCCTGATAACGGGGGCCTCCAGCGGCATCGGCGCCGAACTGGCCCGGTTCTATGCCCGGTCCGGCCGGACGCTGGTCCTGTGGGGGCGTGACGCCGCGCGGCTGGAACGGGTGGCGCGGGATTGCCGCACCATGGGTGCCACCGTGCGGACCCGGGTGCTGGACCTGGCCGACGGGCACGCGGCGATCGCGTCCTTTCGCGAGGATGACACCGACCACCCCGTGGACCTGCTGATCCTGGCGGCCGGGCTGGGCGACATGCGCCAGCATGCCGAGCGGACCGAACGGGCGGAAACGGTGCTGGAACTGGGGCTGGTGAACTACGCCACCCCGGCGGCGCTGGCCACGGCGGGGGCTGAACGCATGGTTCTGCGACAGCGGGGGCATATCGTGCTGCTGGGCTCGGTCGCGGCGTTCCACGCCCTGCCGTTCGCGGCGGGCTATTCCGGGTCCAAGGCCGGGCTGACGCGCTTTGCCGAGGCGCTGCGCAACGGCCTGGCGGAATATGGGGTCGGCGTGACGCTGGTCTCGCCCGGGTTCGTCGATACCCCGATGAGCCGCCGGGTCAGCAGCGCGAAGCCCTTCATGCAGACCGCGCCCCAGGCGGCCCGCCTGATTGCCCGCGCGGTGGAGGAAGAACGCCCGCACCTGATCTTCCCCCGCCTGTTCGCCGGCCTGCGCATCCTCGATATCATCATGCCCCGCCCGATCCGCGACGCCATCATGCGGCGCCTGAAGGCCGACCAGGCGCCCCGCGCCGCGGGATAATGCCGGCCGGCCTGATTTCCCTTGATCTCCATTCCGCACTTGACGTTGTGGCGTCGGGACGGGAAACCCGATCGGGCCGATAACGAAAACGTGCCCCGGGTACCTGCCGGGCAAGGAAGATCCAGGGAGTCTGACAGGACATGAGAGAGATCGTAGCCGTCGATATCGGCGGGACTCATGCGCGTTTCGCCATTGCCGGTGTCGAGGGCGGCCGTGTCACCCACCTGGGGGAAGCCACCACCCTGAAATGCGCGGAGCATGCCAGCCTGCAACTGGCGTGGGAGTCCTTCGCCCGTCAGGTCGGCCGCACCCTGCCGCGTGCGGCGGGCATCGCCGTCGCCTGCCCGGTGCAGGGCGATATCCTGAAGCTGACGAACAATCCCTGGATCATCCAGCCGGCCCAACTGGCCGCGAAGCTGGATGTGGACCAGCATGTGCTGGTCAATGATTTCGGCGCGGTGGGCCACGCCGTGGCCCAGGTGGACGCGGCCCATCTGCAGCACCTGTGCGGCCCGGACCGGCCGCTGCCCGCCAGCGGGGTGACGACCATCGTCGGGCCGGGAACGGGGCTGGGCACCGCCTATGTCGTGCGGCGGGACGGCCGCTATCTGGTGTGCGAGACCGAAGGCGGCCATGTCGATTTCTCGCCCCTCGACATGCTGGAGGACAAGATCCTGCAGCGCCTGCGCCGGCGATATCGCCGCGTGTCGACCGAGCGCGTCGTGTCGGGCCCGGGGCTGGTCAATCTGTACGAGGCGATCGCCGAAATCGAGGGCCTGCCGGTCCGCACGCGCGACGACAAGGAATTATGGACCCTGGCGCTGGACGGAGCCGACCATATGGCCGCGGCGGCGCTGGAGCGATTCTGCCTGGCGCTGGGGGCCGTCGCCGGTGACCTGGCGCTGTCGCAGGGTGGCAACAGCGTGGTGATCGCGGGCGGCCTGGGCCTGCGGCTGGCCCAGCATCTGCCCCGGTCCGGATTCGCCGAGCGATTCGTCGCCAAGGGGCGATTCGAATCGCTGATGGCCGACATGCCGGTCAAGCTGATCACCCACCCGCAGCCCGGCCTGTTCGGCGCGGCGGCGGCCTTCGCCGAGCGATTCGCCTGATAAAAACGCCAACGTGTTCACCTTTTAGTGAATGCGTTGGCGCCGAAGCCGCGCGTGAATCCGGCACGGCAATGCTGCCATGCGCCACGCGAATCATTGAAAGGGGGCGCCTGTCGGGCTTGCTTGGAGGTCCGGGCGGGAATCGAACCCACATTCGCGGATTTGCAGTCCGCTGCATCACCATTCTGCCACCGGACCTGACCGGGCGCGTTGGCTATATCCACGCTCTGCCCCGCGCGGTCAAGCCGTTGTGTGCACGGGACATGCTAGGCAGATGGAACGCAGGGACATAAAACGGCCCTGTGCCGCTTGCCGTGCGGTCGGGAAAGTTGTGAAGGGAGCGTCATGAACCAGTCCGCGCTTGGAGAAGCCGTCCTCGATTACGATGCCGCGCGGCAAAGGATGGTGGATGCGCAGATCCGCCCGGTGGCGATCAACGATTCGCGAATCATCGCGGCGATGCGTGCCCTGCCGCGCGAGGACTGCGTCCCCGAGGCGCTGCGCCCCTTCGCCTATGCCGACCAGAGCCTGGAGATCGGCCGCGGCCGCGTGCTGACGGAACCGCGCATTGCCGGGCGGATGGTGCAGATCGCGGCCCCGCAGGCCGCGCAGCGCGCCCTGGTGGTGGGGGCCGGGACGGGCTACCTGGCCGCGCTGCTGGCCCGGCTGGAACTGCAGGTCACGGCCCTGGAATCCGATGCCGCGCTCAGCGCGATCGGCAAGGCCTTCTGCGCGGTCGAGGCACCGGGCGTCACCTGGGTGGACGGCCCGCTGCAGGCGGGCGACCCCGCGCATGCGCCGTTCGACCTGATCGTGATCGACGGGGCGGTGCGTGAGGTCCCGCATGCCCTGCCGGGACAACTGGCCGAGCACGGGCGCATCGTCTGCGTCATCTGGCCCCAGGGGGGCGTCGCCTCCGCCTGCATCGCCGAGCCCACCGCGCAGGGGCTGGCGGTCCGCCGGGTCTTCGACGTCGCCCTGCCGCTGCTGCCGGAACTGGAGCCCGCGCCTGCCTTTGCGTTCTGAAGGCTGTAAACCCGTTCGCAACCGTTTGCGTGCATGAAACACGTCATGCGGCCTGAGGTGGCATTGTCGCGGGGGAGCGGAATGAAGCGGAACTGTGGGATCGGGGCGGGGCTGGCGGCGCTGCTGTGCGGCACCACGGCCTGGGCCCAGCGCTATGACGGCAGCGGGTCCCCGTCCTTCGTTCCCCATACGCTGCAGGAAGCGCTGGCGGCGTCCTACCTGACCAATCCGACGCTGCAGCAGGAGCGCGCGGCCCTGCGCGCGACGGACGAGCAGGTGCCGACCGCGCTCGCCGGCTGGCGCCCGACCGTCAGCACCAACGTGAACATGACCTATTACTCCGGCCTCAACGCGGTGGCGCGGCAGGAAGGGTACGCCGGGTATTCAAGGCGGTTCGACGTGCCGGGCTATACCGGCGGCGTGTCGCTTTCCCAGCCGATCTATACCGGCGGCAAGACCACCGCCAGCACCCACAAGGCGGTCAATGCCGTGATGGCGGAACGCGCCCGGCTGATCGCGACCGAACAGCAGGTCTTCAGCAGCGTCGTCAGCGCCTATGTCGGCGTGATCGAAGACGAACAGTTGCTGCAGTTGAACATCAATAACGAGAAGGTGCTGCAGGAACAGCTCCGCGCCACGTCCGAGCGCTTCCGCGTGGGCGAGATCACCCGCACCGACGTGGCCCAGGCCGAGGCCGCGCTGGCCAGCGCCCGCGCCGCCCGGCAGGAGGCCGAGGGCACGCTGCAGACGGCGCAGGCGACCTACACCCAGGTGGTCGGCATGTCGCCGCCCCCCAACCTGGTGCCGCCGCAGCCGCTGGTGCTGCCGGTGAAGTCGCAGAACGAGGCGATCGCCCAGGCGGTGCAGAACAATCCGAACGTGATCGCCGCCCTGTTCTCCGAGGCGTCGAACAAGGACGGGGTCGCCGTCGCCATGGCGGCGATCCTGCCCAAGGTGACGGCCGATGCCAGCTACGTCCACAGCATCAACCAGAGCAGCGGCCGGTCGCTGGAGGACGAGAAATACGCGACGCTGAACGTCCAGTTCCCGCTCTACCAGGGCGGATCGGAATATGCCGCCGTCCGCCAGGCGCGCCAGCAGGTGGCCCAGGCGCATCGCGCGGTCGACATCCAGCGCCGCGCCGCGTTGCAGCTCGCCTCGTCCAACTGGCAGCAACTGATGGCCTATGCGGCCTCGATCCAGAGCGACCGCACCGCCATCGCGTCGAACATCGTCGCCCTGGACGGGGTGGAGCGCCAGGCGATCGTGGGCACCAGCACGACGCTGGAAGTCCTGCAGCAGCAGCAGACCCTGCTTCAGGCCCAGGTCGCGCTGGTGCAGAGCCTGAGCAATCTCGTCACCGCGTCATACGGCGTGGCGGCCGCTATCGGGCGGCTGACGGCGGCGGACCTGAAGCTGGACGTCCCGCGCTATGACGAGACCGCCTATTACAAGGCGGTCAAGGACCGCCCGTGGGGCATCGGCGACCAGGCCACCGACCAGCCAGGCCGCTGACAGGCTGCTTCAAAAGCCCCGCTGCCGGCGATCCGACGCGCGTTTTCTGTGCTTCGATGCTCTCGGCCCGTAAGGTCGCTCCGCTTCGATGCTCGAAAACACGCGCCGGCCGCTCCGCCGACCCGGGAAAGTTTCTTTCGGCGGGAATTTGGGTATAAGCGGCGGATTCCCTTTCCCTGTCAGGTCTGGCTTTCGCGATGCTGAACAAGTCTTTCTCGCCCGGCGAGATCGAATCCGCCCTCTATGCCGAATGGGAGCGGAGCGGCGCGTTTTCGGCCGATCCGCACAGCAGCGCCCAGCCCTATACGATCATGATCCCGCCGCCCAACGTCACCGGCACCCTGCATGTGGGCCACGCACTGACGATGACGCTGCAGGACACGTTGATTCGCTGGCGGCGGATGCAGGGGCGTGACACGCTGTGGCAGCCGGGAACCGACCATGCCGGCATCGCGACGCAGATGGTGGTGGAACGCACCCTGCAGAAGGAAGGCATCAGCCGCCGGGACCTGGGGCGTGAGGCCTTCGAACAGCGGGTGTGGCAGTGGAAGGCGGAATCCGGCGGCGGCATCACCACCCAACTGCGCCGACTGGGGGCATCGCTGGACTGGCCGCGCGAACGCTTCACGATGGATGACGGCCTGTCGCAGGCGGTGCGCGAGGTCTTCGTCACCCTGTACCAGCAGGGCCTGATCTATCGCGACCGGCGGCTGGTGAACTGGGACCCGGCCTTCCGTTCGGCGATTTCGGACCTGGAAGTCGATAACCGCGAGGTCCAGGGCAGCCTGTGGTACATCCGCTATCCGGTCGAAGGCGACGCCGCGGGCCGCACCATCACCGTGGCCACGACGCGGCCGGAAACCCTGCTGGGCGACATGGCGGTGGCCGTTCACCCCGAGGATTCGCGGTACGCCGACCTGGTCGGCCGTTCGGTCGTCCTGCCGCTGACGGGGCGGCGCATTCCCATCGTGGCGGACCTGCATTCCGACCCCGAGAAGGGCAGCGGCGCGGTCAAGATCACGCCCGCGCATGATTTCAACGATTTCGAGGTCGGCCGCTGCCACAAGCTGGCCATGCCCAGCGTGCTGGACGAGGACGCGCGCATCACGCTGGCGGAGATCGCGGACGAACTGCGCTCCGAGGACGGCCTGGCCGACCCGGCTTTCGTGCGCGGGCTGGAAGGCATGGGCCGCGACGCGGCGCGAAAGGCCGTGGTCGCGGAACTGGAGCGCCTGGGCTGGCTGGAGAAGATCGAGCCGCACCGCAACCAGGTCCCGCATGCCGAACGCAGCGGCGCGGTCGTCGAACCGCGCCTGACCACGCAATGGTATTGCGACGCCGCCACCCTGGCGGGCCCCGCCATCGAAGCCGTGGAAACCGGGCAGGTGCGCTTCGTGCCCCAGCAATGGGAAAACACCTTCTTCGCCTGGATGCGCGAGATCCAGCCCTGGTGCATCAGCCGGCAATTGTGGTGGGGCCACCGCATCCCGGCCTGGTACGGGCCGGACGGCCACGTCTTCGTGGCGCGGGACGAGGACGGGGCGCGCGCCGAGGCCCTGGCCCATTACGGGCGCGAGGAGGCCCTGACGCGTGACGAGGACGTGCTGGATACCTGGTTCTCCTCCGCGCTGTGGCCGTTCTCCACCCTGGGCTGGCCGGAGCAGACGGCGGAACTGGCGCGCTATTACCCGACCGACGTGCTGGTGACGGGCTTCGACATCATCTTCTTCTGGGTGGCCCGGATGATGATGATGGGCCTGCATTTCATGAAGGACGTGCCGTTCCGCACCGTGTTCATCCACGGCCTGGTCCGGGACGAGCGCGGCCAGAAGATGTCCAAGAGCAAGGGCAACGGTATCGACCCGCTGGACATGGTCGAGCAGTACGGCGCCGACGCCATGCGCTTTACCGTCTGCGCGCTGACCGGGCTGGGCCGCGACGTGAAGCTGGGCCAGAAGCGGATCGAGGAACACCGTTCCTTCGTCACCAAGATCTGGAACGCCGCGCGGTTCTGCGAAATGAACGGCGTCGCACCGGTGGCCGATTTCCGGCCGGACGCCGTGTCCTCGCCCCTGGGGCGGTGGGTCCTGGGCGAGGCCGCCCGCGCGGTGGCCGAGGCCGACGCGGCGCTGGAGGCCTTCCGTTTCGACGAATACGCGGCCACCTGCTACCGCTTCGTATGGAACTGCTTCTGCGACTGGTTCCTGGAATTCGCCAAGCCGGTCTTCACCGGGGGGGATGCGGAGCAGGCGGCCGAAATCCGCGCCGTGGCGGCGCATGTGCTGGGGATCATCCTGCGCATCCTGCAGCCGGTCATGCCCTTCGTCACCGACGATCTGTGGGCGCAGTTCGGCTATGGCGAGAAGGGCAGCCTGATGACGACGGCGTGGCCCACGCCGGCCCGTCCCATGGATGGCGGGGCGGCGGCGGCCGAGATGGAGTGGGTGATCCGCTTCATTTCCGCCATCCGTACCGTGCGGGCCGAAATGAACGTGCCGCCGTCGCGCCTGGCCCCCGTCCTGCTGCGCGACGCGGCGGAGGCGACGGTGGCGCGCGCGACGCGGTGGGAGGAAGCGATCGGCCGGATGGCACGCGTCTCGGCGGTCGAGGTCCTGGCGGGCGACATGCCCGAGGGCGCGGCGCAGCTTGTGGTGGACGAGGCCACGCTGGTCATTCCGCTGGCCGGCATCATCGACCTGGCGCAGGAGCGGCAGCGGCTGGAAAAGGAGCGCGCCAAGATGGACGAGGAAATCGCGAAGGTCGAGCGCAAGCTCGGTAACGCCGATTTCATCGCCCGCGCCAAGCCCGAGATCGTCGAGGAAAACCGCGAGCGCCTGGCCCAGCAGCAGGACGAGCGCGCCCGTCTGGATGCCGCGCTGGCGCGGTTGGCCTGATCCACGCGCCCCCATCACCATCCCTTCTCTTTTAATCGGGTGGCGGGCGTCACATCTTGCAGGGAACGAACGCCCCCGGAGCGTGAGGGGTGGAAGGAAGGCGGATAATGGATGACATGACGCGAGCCCCCCGGACGGAGGTCGCCTATCTGGGCGGAGGCTGTTTCTGGTGCGTCGAGGCGATGCTGCGGGAACTGGCTGGGATCACGGACGTGGCGCCGGGCTATGCCGGCGGCACGCTGGCGGCCCCGACATACGAACAGGTCTGCAGCGGGCGGACCGGCCATGCCGAGATCGTGCGCGTCACGTTCGACCCCGCGATCCTGTCCTATGCCGACCTGGTGCGGATTTTCTTCACGATCCACGACCCTACCACCCTGAATCGGCAGGGGCCGGATTCCGGCACCCAGTACCGGTCGGTCATCTTCACCGCGACACCGGAACAGGCGGCCACCGCCCGCGCGGTCCGCGATGAAATCGCCGCGTCGAAACTCTGGGCCGACCCGATCGTCACCGAGATCCTGCCCCTGGAGCAGTTCTACGAGGCCGAAGATTATCACCACAATTATTTCGCGAAGCATCCCGAACGGGGATATTGCGCGGCGGTGATCTCACCCAAGGTGTCGAAGGTGCGACGGTCGTTCCAGGACCGGCTGGCGCTGGGGTAGGAAAGTATATCGGCCGATCACTCCATCTCGTCATCCAGGAACAACTGGTCCGCTTCCTCGTCGAAATCGAACAGTTCGGCGTAGCGGGCCCAGCCGATCAGGGTCTGCAGGGTCTGCCTGGCATAGTCGGGGGACATGCTGTCTTCCAGTTCGTCGCGGAAGCGTTCGGCGCTGGCGCGATGGTTGGGCCGTTCGTCGAGGACCGAGCGGATGGTGCGCACCATCGGGATATTGTGCAGCAGGCTGTGCCACAGGATCTGGCGGCGTTCGTCGTGCGTGCTCTGCACGAAGCGCGCGCCTTCGGCCGTCAGCAGGATGTCGCCGTCCTCCAGTTCCGCGAATTCCAGAAGCTGCAGCGATTCGCCCAGCGGAAACAGGTCGTCCAGTTCAAGCTGCAGGCGCGAGGCCAGCAGCGGCAGGTCCGCCCGGCCGTTCAGCGGTTCGGCGGCCAGGGTTTCCATCATGCCGACCATGGCGTTCATCGGCAGCGAGGGCAGGGCGACCTGGACCGGGGAGGCCGGCGGCGGAATCTCATCGCCCGAGGGCAGCTCGGCTTCGGACACGATCGGGGCCCGGCGGGTCATCAGGGCATAGATCCGGTCGACCAGATGCCGGAAGGCCGGGTCCTCGCGGTTGCGAGGGTGGGGGAACGGCACCGCCAGTTCGTGCGCGACCCGGCCGGGATTGGAGGAAAAGACCAGGATGCGGTCGCACATCAGCACCGCTTCCTCGATATTATGGGTCACCAGCAGCAGCGATTTGACCGGCAGCTTGTGCTCGGCCCACAGTTCGATCAGGTCGGTGCGCAGGTTTTCCGCCGTCAGCACGTCCAGCGCCGAGAACGGCTCGTCCATCAGCAGCAGGTCCGGCTGCACGACCAGCGCCCGCGCCAGTCCGACGCGCTGGCGCATTCCGCCCGACAGCTCCTTGGGATAGGCGTTTTCGTAACCGCCCAGTCCGATCAGGTCGATCACGGCCTCGGCCAGCCGGTCGCGCTCCGCCGCCGGGACGCCCTTGGCCTCCAGCCCCAGCTCGACATTCTTCTGCACGGTCAGCCAGGGAAACAGCGCGAAGGACTGGAACACCATCGCGATGCCGGGAACGGGTCCCAGGACAGGCCGCCCCTTCCATAGGACATCGCCCGCGCTGGGGGGCAGCAGGCCGGCGATGATGCGCAGCAGGGTGGATTTGCCCGACCCCGACCGGCCCAGCAGGCCCACGATCTCGCCCGATCGCAGGGTCAGGTTCACATCGTCCAGCACCACCAGGTCGGCGGCGCTTTCCTTGTGATAGGCTTGGCGGCAGGCGACGATGCGGATCAGTTCTTCCTGCGCGGGAGCAGAGACAGGGGCAGAGGCAGGGGCCGGTTGGCTGGTCATGGGGCGCGGTCTCAGCTCAGGGTGAAGTGGCGGCGGGCATATTCGGCAAGCGGGCGCCAGACGGCACGGTTGAACAGCAGGACGAACGCCGCCATGACCGTCATGCCCAGCCCGACATGCGCGGTGTCGCCGGCAACGGTGGCGTGGGCGATGTAGGCGCCCAGGCCGTGGGCGGACAGGTGATCGTCGCCCCAGCTTGCGACCTCGGCCGCGATCGCCGCATTCCATGCCCCGCCCGACGCCGTGATGGCGCCGGTGATGTAGAACGGCACGATCCCGGGCAGGATGACCCGCAGCCACCATAGCCGTCCGCCGACCTGCAGGCTGCGCGCGACCTCCAGCAGGTCGGCGGGATAGGACGCGGCCCCGGCCACGACGTTGAACAGGATATACCACTGGGTGCCCAGGATCATCAGCGGCGTCAGCCAGATATCGCTGCTCAGATGAAAATGGACGATGAACAGGACGAAGATCGGGAAGAACAGGTTGGCCGGAAAGGCGGCCATGAATTGGGCGATGAACTGGGCCCGCCGCGCCCGCACCGGGTCCAGCCCCAGCCAGACCCCCGCCGGCACCCAGATCAGCGAGGCCAGCAGAACCATCGCCACCACCCGCGCCAGCGTCAGGCCGCCCAGCGACACGACATGGAGGAATTCCGCCATGGAGATGGTCGCGCGCGCATAGAGCCAGACCTGCCACGCGGCCCCGCCGGACAGCATGGCCAGCCCGACCGCCCAGACCACGTCGCGGATGCGGTCGGGGACCAGCGGGGTGCGGCGCGCATCGGACGGGCGGCGGCCCAGCTTCAGGCCGCCGATCGCCGTCAGCCCGTCGCCGATCGCGTCCGTGATCCGGCGCAGCAGGGCGGTGCGGCGCAGCAGCACCAGCAGCCAGGGGTCGGACGCGGACGCGCCCTCGATGCCGGTGGCGGCGAAGCGCCCCGACCACGCGACCAGCGGCCGGAAGACGAGCTGGTCATAGGCCAGGATCACCACCATCATCGCCACGATGGCATACAGAACCGCCCACAGGTCGCGCTGGGCGATGGCGGTGCCGACATACGACCCGATTCCGGGCAGCAGGACATTGGTGTTCCCGACCGTGATCGTCTCGGAATACACCACCATGAACCATCCGCCGGACATCGAGATCATGGCGTTCCACACCAGGCCCGGCACGGCGAACGGGACCTCCAGCCGCCAGAATTTCTGCCATCCCGTCAGGCCGAAACACCGCGCGACCTCGTCCAGGTCGGGGGGGACGGCCCGCAGGGACTGGTACATGCTGAAGGCCATGTTCCAGGCCTGGCTGGTGAAGATGGTGAAGATCGCGGCCAGTTCCGCCCCCAGGATGCGCCCGGGGAACAGGCCCATGAAGAACACGACGGTAAAGGTCAGGAACCCCAGGATCGGCACGGATTGCAGCACGTCCAGCACCGGCACCAGCACCAGCCCCGCCCGGGGGCTCTTGGCCGCCCAGACCGCATAGGTGAAGGTGAAGAACAGCGACGCGCCCAGGGCCGCGAACATCCGCAGGGTGGTGCGCACCGCATAGCCCGGCAGCCAGGCGGGATCGAGGTGGATGGTGGCGGCGTTGGGGGCCGATATCGGGGCCAGCATGTGCCGCCCCGCCGTGCCCAGCACGACCGCCAGCCCCATGATGCACAGCAGGGCAGCCAGATCGAACACATTGGGCCGGGCCGGGCGGGACGAAGGGGCGGGCAGCGAACTCGCCGTCATGAACCTCTTTCCTGTTGTCCCGGGGCGTCGCGCCCCGGGGGCCTCAGCCGCGCGTTACGGGCTGACGCCCGTGCTGCCGAAGCCGCCGGAGGATCGCGTGGTTTCGTCCAGCGTCTCGACTTCCTGCCATGCGGCGCGGACGACGGGGGCCAGCACGGCCTGGGCGATGCGCATGCCGCGTTCGATGGTCAGGGGCGCGTCACCGGTATTCAGCAGGATGATGCCGATTTCGCCGCGATAATCCTCGTCGATCGTGCCGGGCGAATTGGGCAGCGTGATCCCGTGCTTCAGCGCCAGGCCGGACCGGGGGCGAACCTGCAGTTCGTAGCCCGGGGGCAGGGCGATACACAGGCCGGTGGGCACCAGCACCCGCGCCCCCGCCACCACCACCATGGGTTCGGTCACCGCCGCCAGCAGGTCCATGCCCGCGGCGCCGGCGGTGGCATAGCCGGGCAGCGGCAGGTCCGCGGCATGGGGCAGGCGGCGGACGGCGACGGACACGATGGGCGCGGTCATGGAACACTCCGGTCGGGGGAAAAGAAGGCGGCGATCCGCCGGGCCAGGTGCCGGGCCACGGATTCCTTGTCCTGGCGCGGCCAGCGTTCGGCGCCATCGGCGGTGATGAGGGTGATCTCGTTTTCCGTCCCGCCCATGATGCCGGTTTCCGGCCGCACGTCGTTGGCGACGATCCAGTCGCAGCCCTTGTCCAGCCGCTTGGTGCCGGCATGCTGCTCGACATCGTCGGTTTCGGCGGCAAATCCCACCACCAGGGCCGGCCGCGCGGGGCCGGGCAGCGACAACTGCGCCAGGATATCGGGATTGGGCACCAGGGTCAGGACCGGCGGGGGCGCGCCGGGGGCCTTCTTCATCTTGTGACCGGAGGTCTGGGCGACGCGCCAGTCGGCCACGGCGGCGGTGCAGACGGCGATGTCGCAGGGCAGCGCGTCCTGGCAGGCATCCTGCATCTGGATCGCGGTTTCCACGGCGCGCAGTTCGACACCGGGCGGGGGCGGAATATCCACCGGGCCGCTGACCAGCGTCACGCGCGCGCCGTGCGCCGCCAGCGCCGCCGCGATTTCGTAACCCTGCCGGCCCGACGACCGGTTGGCCAGGTACCGCACCGGATCGATCGGCTCGTGCGTCGGCCCGGCGGTGACAAGCGCGTGCCGCCCGGCCAGAGACGGGCTTCGCACGCCGGCCGCGAAGTGGCCGAAGATCGCCTCGGCGATCCGCGCGGGTTCGGCCAGGCGGCCGGGCCCGGTCTCGTTGCAGGCCATCAGGCCGGTTTCGGGCCCGACGACCGCGACGCCGCGCGCGGTCAGGGTGGCCAGGTTGGCCTGGGTCGCGGGATGTTCCCACATGCGGACATTCATCGCGGGCGCGATCATGACCGGCTTGTCGGTCGCCAGCAGCACGGTGCTGGCCAAATCGTCGGCCTGGCCCGTGACCATGCGGGCCATGATGTCCGCCGTCGCCGGGCAGACCACCAGCAGGTCGCCCGAGCGGGACAGGACGATATGCCCCATCTCGCTCTCGTCGGTCAGCGAGAACAGGTCGCTGAACACCCGTTCCCCGGTCAGGGCCTGAAGGCTGAGCGGGGTGACGAACTGCGCGCCCGCCCGGGTCAGGACGGTGCGCACGCGCACGCCGCCCGCCGTCAGCAGCCGGATCAGTTCCAGGGTCTTGTACGCCGCGATCCCCCCGCAGACGATCAGCAGGACCGTGCGCCCCCCGGCGGGGTGAGGGGCGGCCGGCTGGGGGGCGGCCACGTTCAGATCCGCCAGCCGGAATGGATGGCGGCGATCCCGCCCGACAGGTTGCGGACCGACACGCGCTCCAGCCCCGCGGCGCGCATCATGCCGGCCAGCGTCTCCTGGTCGGGGAACATGCGGATGCTTTCGGCCAGGTACTGGTAGCTGTCGCGGTCGCCGGCGATGGCGGCCCCCATGCGCGGCAGGACCTTGAACGACCACGCGTCATAGATCGGCGACAGCGCCGCCACCTGCACGCGCGAGAATTCCAGGCACATGAACTTGCCGCCCGGGCGCAGCACGCGCCTGGCCTCGCGCAGCACGGCGTCCTTGTCGGTGCAGTTGCGCAGGCCGAAGGCGATCGACACCCGGTCGACCGAGCGGTCGGGCAGGGGAATCGCCTCGGCATCCATCACGGCGAATCGCAGGCTGGAGATCAGGCCGCGTTCCAGTGCCCGGCTGCGCCCCACGGCCAGCATGCTGGCATTGATGTCCGACAGGATCGCCTGCCCGCCGCCGGCGCGCAGCCACCCGAACGAGATGTCGCCCGTGCCGCCGGCCAGGTCCAGCAGCGTCAGGTCGGGGTGCGCGCCCAGCTCGGTCACGAAGATCTTCTTCCAGGCGCGATGGATGCCCAGCGACATCACGTCGTTCATGATGTCGTAGCGCGAGGCGACGCTGTCGAACACGGCGCGGACCATCGGCTTCTTGTCCGCCACGGGAACGTCGCGGAAGCCGAAATCGGTCGTCCCCGTTCCAGTGGCATCGGGGCCGGCGGGATGGGGCGCGAACGGAGAGGGGGTGGGATTGTCGGTCATGTCCCAGGGATATAACCTCAGATCCGCTCATGCCGGAACTCCCTGAAGTCGAAACAGTGATGCGCGGGATGCGATTGCATCTCGACGGGAAGACGATCGCGCGGGTCGCGGTGCGTCGCGCCGACCTGCGTTTCCCCTTTCCCGCGGACCTGGTGGCCCGGCTGGAGGGCGCCACGATCACCGGTTTCGCCCGACGGGCGAAATATATCCTGATCCGGCTGGATACGGGCGATACCCTGCTGCTGCACCTGGGCATGTCGGGGCGGGTCCTGCTGTCATTGCCCGGCGACGCCCCCGTGCCCGACCGGCACGAGCATTTCTTCTTCGAGACCACGGACGGGACGCGGTGCGGCCTGATCGACCCCAGGCGCTTCGGCGCGGTCGACCTGATGCCGACGGCGGAGGAGCGAGCACATCGGCTGCTGGCCCGACTCGGTCCCGAACCGCTGGGCAACCAGTTCTCGCAACACTGGCTGCAGGAAGTACTGGCCCGGCGGCGGACCTCCATCAAGGCGGCGCTGCTGGACCAGACGGTGGTGGCGGGCCTGGGCAATATCTATGTGTCCGAGGCGCTGTTCCGCGCCGGCATCCATCCGGCACGCCTGGCCTGCACCCTGGACGCGGCCGAGGACGCGCGCCTGGTCCAGGCGATCCGCGCCGTGCTGCGCGAAGCGATCGCAGCGGGCGGGTCCAGCCTGCGCGACTATGTCCAGCCGGATGGGGAACTGGGTTATTTCCAGCACGCGTGGCGTGTCTACGGCCGTGCGGGGCAGGGATGCCCGGATTGTCCCGGTCCCCCCGCATGCCATGGTGTGGAGCGGCTGGAACAGGCCGGACGCTCCAGCTTCTTCTGCCCCCTGTGCCAGCCCCCGCCGGGCAAGGTCTCGTGAGAATGGATGCTCCGCGAAGACTTGTCTTGACGGGGGACAAGGGCATGGACTAGATCGCCAGCCTGATCTGGATGTCCGCGCATATCAGGGGCGGACCTCGTAACCCGATTTGCTGAACTGAGAACGATGGCCAACACTGCTTCCGCGCGCAAGCGCATCCGTCAGAACGAGCGCCGCAATGCGCGCAACACGGCACGCGTCTCGCGCATGCGCACCTTCGTGAAGAAGGTCGAGGCGGCGATCGCGTCCGGCAACAAGGACGAAGCGACGGCGGCCCTGCGCGCGGCCCAGCCCGAGATGCAGCGTGCGTCGGGCAAGGGTGTCATCCACGCCAACACCGTGGCCCGCAAGATTTCCCGCCTGTCCGCCCGCATCAAGTCGATCGTCGCGGCGTAATCGCCTGGCAGATATCCGGTATTGCTTTCCATCGGAAAGCGACCGGGTAGAATAGATCAAAGGTCGGGCCTCGCGTTCAGGCGTGGGGTCCGGCTTTTGTTTTATAGGGCAAGTTTCGATCGCTGCTCTCCGAAACGACAGGAGGATTCCGCAACGCGGGTCACGCGATTTTCGCGATCCGGAGCGGTCAGTTTTCCATTGCTTCGGCCGAGTCTGTGACCTATTCTTGCCCCTCTTCATACTGCGACGATGGGTGGGTTTTCGTGACCGGGCCACTTTTGGCGTCGGGCATGCGGGAATCTGCGTTCATCGTGTCGGGTGACCCGGTGGGGTACGGGCAGCGCGGGACGGTCGGTATGGCGGGGGCGGAAAGCAGAGGGGCGGGCGATCCGGGCAACTGGACGAACATGCCCCCGAGGGGCCGGGAGT
>NC_011367.1 GCF_000021325.1 Gluconacetobacter diazotrophicus PA1 5
GGGTGCCCTTTAGAGCCGACTTGGCAATGCGGTGAACAATTGGTTCACCTATCCGATCCCAAGCATTTGCTATTAGAAGATTGTAGGTACGACGATCAGTGAGGGTGAGAGGACTTAATTCTATAATATCAACCAGTTCACCTGGTTTGACGATCTCACTGTAATAAGCAGGGTCGTAGGGGTTGCCACGGCCTTTTTGCATCAATGTTCTGATCGGATCATTGGTGCTGGTGGCTTGTGACATAAAACCCTCAACGGTGAGCTAATGTGGATTGGCGGCTCACTTTATGGAAGGGAATGGCTGAAATCAACCTTTTCAAGTTTCTAACCCCACCCCAACACTCACCGTTTGGTGGAACTACCCCAACACTCACCATTTGTTACCCAAACACTCACCGTTTCTTACCCCAACACTCACCGTTTCTTACCCAAACACTCACGCGAATCTACCCGGACCCTCACTTTTCGGCCTGATTTTTCGCAGTCCTCCGCCATTTTTAGAAGGACGAATCTTGAATCTAAAAGAATCTAAGAATCTGAACAAATTCGGTGAGCTTTTGGGTATTATTCCAAACTAGAATCTCGTGGAAAACTCACACCGCCTCTTGGGGGCTACGCCCCCGCCGGCTCGCGGCCTTCGGCCGCCCCGATCGCGCTTCGCACGATCTCCCACCCGGCATCCCCCTGCTCGGCCCTACGGGCCTGCGCTGAACGGACACGCCTTCGGCGTGAATTGATATGTCAGATGGAGCTTCGCTCCATCCTCTTGCTGGATTTATCATCCCCAGGCGCCGGCGCCTCCGGCGCCCTACGGGGCTCCCGCTCCGCGCTCGCCCGGCGCCAACACCACCAGCAGAACCGGGCAAAACCGCAATTTGCTCAAGACGCTGCGGAGTTCGGACGATCGACCACAGGTTCCCCAGACCACACCTATTGCGGCCTTGAATTTCGGGTTCAATGAACCTATTGTTTCCTATGCCGGAGGTAATGAAAGAATAGAAGCATCGTTGCTTCGTCTAATGGGGACTATTGCGATCGTCACCATTCGAAAAGACGGAAAAAGCTATAAAAGACGGGTTCAACTTCTTGGTCCAAGCGATGAAAGCTTGGAAAAAGATGGCTTCCTTCACTACCGCATACCGGAGGAACTAATAGAAATACTTCAAAATAGCGAAGTCTATGCACGCCTCAAAACACAAGTGATGTATTGCTTCGAGTCGAAATATACGCTCTGCCTGTATGAGATGACGGAGCGCCGCATTGGTCTTGAATATAAGCAGACAGAAGAATTTACGATAGAAGAGTTGCGTGGACTTCTAAATGTCCCAGACGGAAAACTTGAACGGTTTGCTGACCTCAATAAATATTGTCTCAAAGTCGCCACCGAAGAAATAAACAAATTGTGCCCATTCTATGTTGATTTTTCTCCTATAAAGAAAGGACGAAAAGTCGAACGGATCGCTTTCCATTGGTTTCCCAAGACCTCAAGTGGAAAGCGCGATGCTCAAATTTTAATCGATCAACATCGTATTGTCCGTCGAGCGAAATTGCGTGGTCTAGCTGCCGAACTGCCGCTTCTGTTAGATTTCGGCACTGAACCGCCAGAAAAGTGAGCCCCCACCCGAAAGCTCACTTTAGAGACGCCTCCACGCTTCCAACCCTCGTCCCAAACGCCGGGCTTATGGAGGCTATCCAGTGATAACACGCCGAAATCATCGTAATCGGCTCTCTTTATTGGAAAGCTCCGTGTTTAGCTCGGCCGGCCGCTTACTCACGGCGCGAATTTGGTATGTCCTCGTTGCACGAGATACTGACGCAATAACCGTTCGGTGATGACGGTCAAAGGTTCACCACCTTCCTCCACACTGAGCTGCCGGAGTGTCCGGTGCATATCCTCCGGAATGTGAATCAGGACCGGCTTCTTTCCAGGGTGACTATCACGCTTGCGTGATGCTGACGCAGAGCTACCACGGCGAGGCCGCTCTGTAGCAGTCACCGGCGGCAAGCCGGGTTCTGTGACAGATATCGGTGCCGGTGCCTCCGGCTCATCAAAGATACCAGCCAATGCAGATACCTTCTTGGGATGTCCCATCACACAGCCTCGCTTACTCGCTTATTCGTATAACCGCTTAATCGCTTAGCCTCTGCATAGGCAGCGCGCAGCTCAACCGCAGCCTTGCCATCCGGCTCCAGTTCCACGGCGGTCTTGCCGATCGGCGTCGCCCTGTAGAAATCCTTGCGGAAGTGAAGCACGGTATCGAACATTGTGATGCCCTTGGCGGTAAAGCCCGCGCGGGCGTCGCTACCCTCCCCGCCTTGGTGCGGCACTTGAGTCAGGATCACAGCGAACGGCGTTCCCGCCTGCTGAACCTGCTTCACGGTCTGAAGTACCGAATGCACGTCCAGTCCACGTGGCGCGACCGGGATCACCACGAAATCGGCCTGTTCGGCCGCCAGCATAGCGATGTCCTTCGAGTTCGCCGGAGTGTCGATAATAATAAGGTCTAACTTGCCGCTATTGCGCCCACGCGAGACATGCAGCGGTAGCCCCGCAACGCTGCTATCCTTCACCATTACGTCGTCTGCTTCCCGGCGTTCAGACCAGTAGAGTGCCGATCCTTGACGATCGTCGGCATCAAGAATGACGACGGCGGCCCCTTCACTTGCAGCTTCGACGGCAAAGGCAGTCGCAATCGTCGTTTTCGACTGCCCGCCCTTCTGTGCAATCACGGCCCAAGTCTGCATGACAGATGACAACTCCCACTAAGCGATTATGCGATTAATACAGCTTAGTTGCTTAGTCTACAACATCGATTAATCGGTAATTCGTTTAGTAAATTAATCGCTTAGTCGCTTAGTTTCCTACCCCCACATTCTTCGTGCGATGTCCTGTTCCTCGGCGCCTGAGGCATTGGCGTAGATGGCGGTTGTGGTGAGCTGGGCGTGTCCGAGCCATTTCTGGACGAGGTTGAGGGGGATGGCGTTGGCGACGGCGGCGACGCCGAAGGCGTGGCGCAGCCCCTTGGGCGAGGCGGCCGGCCCGGACAGCCCGGCCTCGTCCATCACCGCATGTACTGCGCGCCAGCCGGTCATCCGCGCCCACGGCCACAGCCGCACCGCCTGGCCGCGATCGCGGCGCTTCTGCGCCTGGCGGATGCCGTGGACCAGATCGAGGGCGTCGAGCAGGGCAGGGGGCACTGGGACGGCACGGTAGATCCCGGCCTGACGCTTCTTCAGGCTTGCGAACACCAGCACGCCGGCGGGCGAGATCGACGCGATCGGCACTCAGCGCCAGGGCCTCGGACAGCCGGCAGCCCGACCAGGCGAGGGTCATACAGAGGGTGCGCGCCTCGCGCGGCGCCAGTTCGGCCGCCTTGAGGAAACGGTCGCGCTCGGCGACGGTGAGATATTTGCGTGCGCCGTTCGGATCGAAGAGCTGCATCCCCCCGACCGGCGGAGCCTTAACGTCCCGAGGTGCAGGAGCCCGAGGCTCCTGCCGGGAGTTTGAGGGCGGAGCCCTCAAGCCTTGCTTTCTCACGTCTTGCCTCGCGGCTGATAGCCCCGCTTGACCTTCTGCCGCAGCAGGGTTGCGAGGGCGGCCTGGGCCTGGCCGCGATCGGCGTGGAGATCGAGGCGGAGTTGCCCTTGGGTGCCGATGCGGCCCCAGTGGCGAAGCAGGGCGGTGCCGCCGAAGAGATCGTCCTGCAGGCTCAGCCGGTAGAAGCGCCAGCGATTGGCTGCCGGCACGACGTGCTGCAGTTCGGCCGCCTCGGGGAAGAGGGGCAACGGCTGCAGGGGGCGAGACGGGGCCGGATGGGGAGCTTTGGGCATGTTCTCCCGATAAGTGTAACATCCGGGGCGGGGCGGTACCAGGGAAAAGACGTGAGACCGGGGGACGGTCCGGGGTCCGGGGCGGCTCAGCCGGCGCTGCCTGTTACACTATTAGCAATAGTGTAACAGGTGCATAGAAATTGCCGAACCGCACGAGAAACATCATGGTTCCTTGTCCATGCGCCAGGTGGCCGGAACCGGGTAGGGCCGTGCCATCTCCTCGCGCATCCGCGCCGTGACCTCCGCCGCCGGGATGCCGGGACGCTGTTCGTCGCGGAGATCCTGATACGGCACCAGATCCTTGGCTTCACCCAGCAGGACGAACACGGCTTCAGACGGATCGAAAAACACGCCGCGCTCGATCAGATCCAGCAGCCAGTCCGCCAGCGTCGACGGTAGAAACACCTCAAAGCGCAGGCCGCCCTCCCGTGCCGCAATGGCCTTCACACCATCAGGACTCGATTATGGCGACATGGCCACGAAGCCACGGCTTCAGATGCTCGAAATCAAATGTTCCGGCGGCATAAAGGCCGAGAATAAAGTCTTCCGTTTCACCGGCGCCGGCCGTCAGGCGCGCGCCGTTGATGGCCAGGAAAGTCCAGGTCACGGCGAAAGCCGTGCGCTTGTTGCCATCAATGAAGGGATGGTTCTGCGACAGGCTTTCCCAGAGCGCCGCCGCTTCTTCGATCAGGTCGGCATAATAGCCGGTCTGCGGCCGGAAAAGCGCCGCTTCCAGCAAACCCCGATCTCGAATCCCCGTCGCTCCGCCATAGCGCCCGATCTGATCGTCATGGATCGCCAATACCTCGATGACGGTCAGATAGTCCGTCACTCGGCCAGTTTCCGGTAGAGCGGCGCGAATTCCTCATGACTGGCCTGGTAGGCGGCCATGACATGGACACGCGGACGCTGCTGTTTCCGCTTCTCGACCAGATCGGCCAGCGCCTCATCGACCAGGGCCTGGAGTTGCCGCCCTTCGCTACGGGCCAAATCGCGCACCGCCTGCAGGATCTGCGGATCGACCTGGGTCGCGAATTTCTCACGCTGCGGGGTGACCATGACACCTCTCCTGTTGGGTGCCTCACCATATCATGACAGATCATGATCCATCAAGAAATGCCATTCCCCTACCCCTGATAAGGGACATTATCAGGGGCAAAGATGGGCACCAGATATTTGCCCCGCAGGCGAAAGTAACCTATTGAAAAGAGACGACGGAACGTCACGTAGGCGGGATTTCCCCTCAACCTTTCACCGGGAAAGGATCGACAATGCGGATCAGCGGCATATCTTCGATTCTCGATAATGCAACGGCCCAGTCCTCATCGGGTGCCACGACACAGAAGAGCGGGATTTTGCAATCATCGTCTCTCGATTTCAGCAATATTTCCGCGTCGAATCTGCAAGACGTGAATGCGGAACTCTATAATCAGGGGAAGATATCGCTCCGTCAGAGCGGTGACTTGTCCTTGTTGGATGGGTGGGCACTCAAGGGCGTCAATAATGGTCAACTTCGGCAGTCATCGACCGGAACCCTCAACGCCTATTCCTTGCTTGATACCATGATTAATTATCAGGAAACGAACGGTATCGGCGATGTAAAAGATACGGTCGCATCCCTCAAGGCATTGCGCAGTACACTTGAGGAATATGATACCAACAATCAGAATAAAACGGCGATCACGGCCTAAAAAAATGGGCCGCTCGCGCGGCCCATTTTTTCTCGTTCAAAGAACGTTCAGGAAAGTGCTTCCCGTGACATTCGGATTGTTCTGCGATGTGTTGTAGAACGTGAACTGTCCTGACTGGTATCCGCTCAGATTGATGATGTAGATGTATCCGACAGCGGTATAGCCAGGGTCGCACGGCACTGTGACGAGGCCATTTTCGACGCAATACAGGTCACGTTCTTCAAGGGCTCCCGGCGAAATCGTCTGCCCGGCCATGGTGATCTTCGGATAGCCGCTCCCATAGCCTGTTTCCATCACGTAGGTTTCCATCTGCGCGCCGCCTTCATCAAGGGCCGTCGTGGTCTGCCCCTCGGCGATGCTCTCTCCGTTCGGCGCCGTATTGGTCGAGATGATGAATATCACGCGCTCTGCCGAGATGTTGGGGGCCGGCTCTCTCGGCTGGATGGCACCGGTTGCGCTTTGGCTCATGCCGGCCGGTGCTGGGAAGGACAGTTTCCGTTTGAACACGCCCGCCGTCTTCGGCGCTGTCTTGGTCGCTTGGGCGAACGCGCTGCCGACCGGTGCCCCGGCCAGGACGGATACGGAAAGAATGGCTGCAAACGATTTCAGAAAAACACTTTTCATCGTCGCTATCTCCTGTCGGCCATAAGAATAATGGCCCGGTATCAAGGAGCGGAATCTGATGATTATGACGTGATTACCGCGATTGGAAGGGTAACACCCATCATCTTCAATGAGCATTGATCTATCGCATATTCGCAATTTCGTTGACGGATACTCGCGTCCAGCCGGCAAACTTCAGGATTTCTCGCCATGTATGCCTGTGCGCGACATTTGCACCCTCGCAAGGGTGGTGTGAGGGGCAGGCCCTGTGCTATCCTAAAAACAGCGTGTCGTAACGCTTCTTCAACAGGGCGGCCCCCTCTGTCGGGTGGCCTGCTCAATATAACACCCGGACTATTGTCCAGCGGTGAACGGGGAGACCTGTCCATCGTTGTGGAAATAGGCAGGACGTGATTTAGCCCTGTTGAAACACGTTACGACCCGCCCGACGCCAGGCGGGTATGGGGACAGGTGTGCCCTCTTTGCTTCCGTCGTCGTCTAGTCGTGCGGGGACAGAGAGCCAATGGCGATACGAAAAGATGACGATATATCAAGAAATATTTCTGCGGCGGACATGGCTGATGCCTTGATCCGATCCTGCGGTTGGAGCCAAGCGCGCAAGAAAGCGCATACGCACGTCATGCGGTGCATCGAGACGGATCAGCCAGAGGAGGCAGCGTTCTGGGCGACCGTTCGCAATGCCTTGGATCATTTGGTGAGCGCGGAGCCTAAAGCGAACGAAATGATCCATTGATAAAGTGGGATATTGCCGAATGTGTTGGGATTCCGAAGACCATATATTCAACTCTTGGCTCAGGAAGAGCCTTCATGACCAGTTCGGTCATGTTGTCGATGAGCCTATTCCCGAAATCATCAAGGAACAGATTCATAAATTCAATTCCGATTCATCTTCTGGAAAGATGGACGACACGTAGAATACGAAATATTTTCATTGATGAATTTCATTTACGCGCAGAGCTGAGCCACAAGACAGGTCAGGAAACCAAACCATGTACGTTTCAGTGGCAAAGGCTGGTACCATCGTTGATAGCCTGTCGACGAGGGAGAAGAGCAAAGAGGGAGGCGGCACGCTCCTGACGTCCGATCAGCCAGATTCCGCTGAAACAGGCCACGCCGAGACCGAATCTGTTTCGATTACGCTGTCTCAGGCGGCCGTCGACGCTTTGAACGGGACTGCCTCGCAGAACACTCCGGCTTCCATGCAACTCGCCATGTCCCGCATGGACCAGATTATCCGGTCCGGCAACAGCGCGGCAAAAGCCGATGCCGGGGCGCGTGTCGCCAATTTGCAGGCGCAGATGCGGCAGCTCATGGAGACCAAGGATCTCATGTCGCCAAAAGCGCTGGCGGCCGCCCTGGCGCTGATGGCCCGCGAACTGGCCGCCGCCGTCAGCGAGTATGTGCAATGCGGCGGATCGGCTGCCAACGCGGCCATTGGTACCGTCGTACTATCCGCGTCGGCCGACACATCGGCTGATCCGTCCACTGCCGCCCCGGCAACATCTGTAACGGCGGATCAACCCGTTGCGTCGGTTCCCCAGGACGCGACACAGGAACAGAGTGCCCAAGGCCAGACCGCTCCCGGGCAGAGCGGTCAGCAGACCCAGGAAGGAAACGCCGTCGATCATTCGAGCGATGAGACGGAACAGACCGCAGGTGCGGCAAATACCCAGCCTAAAGAAAGCGGGGACGACCTGTTTGCCAAGGCCGTGAAGAGCCTGGCGGAGGAAATGAAGAGCATCCTCAACGAACTGAAGAACAAGAAGAAAAAGGACGATGCGTCCGAAGACCATGATCTTCAATCGACACAGGGTTCTCTCGACAGAATCGATCAGATGATTGGAGGCATATAAGCTTTCCCATCACAATGTCCATGTGACTTCAGTGATGGAAAGCCCAGAGATATAGAAATATTGTATTCCATGGGGCGCTGAATATCGAAAATCTGCGTCCGAATAATGCACAGGGGTCCCAATGATCTCCCGGACCTGAGCGGAGCCGTCGCATGACCCACCTCGCCCTGACCGAGGATTATGCCTGGAATCCAGATCACACCAGCCTCAGACCTCTACGATAAGCCTGATCCCAAACCCATCACTATTGCAGATCATACCATCAAACCGAAATTGAATAAATCATATGTAATATTTGAATATGTTTTCAGTATATTTAACCTTGGCTTCAATGTCATAATGTTATTTTGTAGGCAATAAAAAATCACGGTTAATTCTAAAAAATTGAGGAATAAGAATCATGACGGTAACGGCAACCTACACTGAGAACGCAGATTTCTACAATTCGCCGGCCCTGCCCGCGAATCTAGGTCTGACCATGTTTAATGCAAATGGATATAGTGGGATAATTTCTCTTGCCGCGACCGATAGTACGTATATCGGAGGCGACTATAATGTCGGCGGCTCGCGATATTGGTTAGGATCTCTCTGGCTTGGAGGAATTTCCAACCCTAGCTCCAGCCAACAAGTAGCAATCGATATAACGACCGACAATACTGATGTGGGTCTTTTCGAATTCAGTCCGAGCGCAGGATCAGCCGCCAATTTTATTTTCTTTGGTGGAAACAACGACAGCATCAGTATCTCCAATCAAGTTGAAACCGGAGAAACAATGGATCTGTCCAAAACCACCTTTGAACAATGGAGCAGCACCGCTGGATGGCAAACATCAAATGTCAATGTCATCATTCATGGCACGGCTGGAAATGACTATTTCACAGGGTCGAATCAAAACAATTATTTATTCGAAGGGATTGGGAATAGCATTTTCAATCAAAGCGCGGGAAATGACATTATTTCAACCAACGCATCAGACGGCACCAGCAATACATATTACGCGAAGGATGCTTTGACTTCCTACGAGGGAGGCTATGTAGACGAAAACAACAACTCCTATATGAACAATGGGGACGACTGGCTTCTCCAGGATACTGCCAATGGGAAAATTATTTCTCTGACCAACGTGGGGTCAGTAGTCATTGGAGGCGTCACTTACTCTGCTTCGGTGGAGAACTCTGCTCTACCGTGGACGAATGCGTCCAGTTCGTCGGCGTCAGCCGCCGATGCCCATACCCTTCTAGCTTCAATTGCGACCGGTTCGGGCCTGCAAGCATCAACGCTCGCCGAATCGGCACTGAATGCTCTTGCGGATAACTCCGTAGGTACTTCGCCCGTTTCCGCCCAATCGGAGAATTTATCGTATTCCATTGGCGGAGCCGCAGCACTTATCGGCGCCCATGATAGTTCGATTGGAACAATCGTGCCTGACGATAAATCCAGCACGGCGGCATTGGCCTAATACAGCTCCAAATAATTCAATGGCTTCCCGAGAGAACAGGAAGCCATTGAAATCAGATATTGTGAGCATTAACGACTTATTAACCATTGTCCGGAACTTTAAGGTATCTATCGGTAAGGGACTTTCCTCATGCTGCTCACGATTTCTGACGCTGCTGCATTCGACTTGACGACAATGGTACTGCTTTCCAGCGTAAGCAGC
Organism: Gluconacetobacter diazotrophicus PA1 5; assembly: GCF_000021325.1. Taxonomy (GTDB): domain Bacteria; phylum Pseudomonadota; class Alphaproteobacteria; order Acetobacterales; family Acetobacteraceae; genus Gluconacetobacter; species Gluconacetobacter diazotrophicus. The sequence continues at coordinate 9,660 of NC_011367.1, forward strand.
GGCTCGCCGGTCAGTCTGAGTCCTGCCGGTCTGGGCATCACTGCATCGAATGGTGTAGCGACCATGTCACATACTGAGGCCAGCGCTGCAAGTCGTTCTTTGGAAAGCAAATTGACAGCCTCCGATGGAACGGAAAATGGCGTCAATCAAATCGCCGCCCTCTTCAGCACGGCAGCGGCGACAATTAACAGCAGCACGACCTCAGACGCTGAGAAAATCGATGCGTTCAAGACCGTCGCTTCGATATCCACTGCGGCTCGATACAGCGACCTTCCGGAAACGGTAAAGGATGCCTCTCAAATCGCCGATCTCGAAAAAGCCTTCTACACCTCGACCGGCAACTCCACATTTATTCAAACCGCCGTCTCGATGGCCGACGCCACATCCCTCCCCAACGGCGCAACCAGTTTGGAAACAGAATTATACGACGCTATTCAGGAATTGCGCGATCCCGCCAACTTCGCAACGACGTCATATTCTGGTACTGAAAAAATCGCGGGTGGAGCATCGAGCGCGACCGCAATGACATTAACTGGAAGTGCAGCGCTGATGACTTCAGCGTCAACTTCTGCGATCGGCGTTTCCTTTACCTACGGCATTTCCCGACAGGAAATCGAGAACGCGCAGATCATGCCAGGTGACGTGGACCCTGCCTCGGTCGGGCGTGCCCATGTCGTAACCAGCACTGGGTCAGAGACGATCAATCAGAGCGCTGCAATCGCCTCGGGAGAGAGTATCGCCCTTCCTCAATCGAATGAGATAGTCGGCGCGAAAATATCGACAGCCGCCGTGCAGACGACGACATCCGCAAGCACCAGTGGTACGAGTATTCCTGCCGGCGTATTCACATTTACAGCGCCTAACGCCTCAACAGACAGCCATCTATCATTGCTCCAGGAGATTGCGGACATGCTGGGAAGCACTAGCTCAAAGAAGGAGCCGTCCAAGCAGAATGCATCCGCGTTAAGCTGATTGCTATAATCAAAATACATTTCCCATACGTAAGAGCCCGATCCGAAAGTTCTTCAACCGTGACAATGCCTTGCTGTCCGTCGTGTGAGCATTCGGATCGAGGCGATCAATGTCCATGCGGTTGAGGAAGCAATGGATTGTTCCCAGTCTTTGGCGAGCCGCCTGCACCGTCCCAGCCATGCGAATGTCCGTTCAACCACCCAGCGGCGCGGCAGGATCTGAAAGCCCTTCGCCGTATCGGACCGCCTGATGATTTCAAGGGTCCATTTTCCCATGGAGGCGAGCGCGGATCGCAATTTGTCGCCAGCATAGCCGCCATCAGCGAAGATGTGGCGCAGCCAGGGAAAGCGCCTGCGTATCGCTGCCAGGACATCAACAGCCCCATCACGGTCCTGGATGTCGGCGGCATGAACGAGGAGAAAGATCAGGAAGCCGCAGGTATCCGTCACAATATGGCGCTTGCGGCCCTTGACCTTCTTCCCCGCGTCATAGCCCGAAAGCCCGCCACTTTCCGTGGTTTTCACCGACTGGCTGTCAATCACGCCCGCGCTCGGAGAGGCTTCACGCCCCTCGATCTCGCGCAGGCTCATGACCAGCACCGTATTCATGACTTCGAACACTCCGGCACCACGCCAGGCGTAAAAATAGCGCCTGACGGTCGAGACCGGCGGAAAGCATTTCGGCAGCAGGCGCCACGCACACCCGGCCGAGGCTATGTAGAGCATCGCGTTGACCACCTCGCGCATATCCGTAGTGCGGGGGCGACCGCCCCGTTTCGCCGGGGGTACAAATGGCATGATCAAAGCCCACTCCCCGTCCGTCATATCCGATGGATATCGCAACCCTTCCCGGCTATGTTCACGTCGGGCAATACCAGTCCATGTCACCATTCACTCCATCTCTTCGCAAAGACGGATGAATCACAACAGGCTGGTATTGTTCAAAAACTTTCGGATCGGGCTCTAAGAAAAATCCCGCCCTGCCAAAAAAAAGAAGGTCGGGATTTTCTTTTTCAACTCATGATATTAATCAAATATTGAATTCTTTAAGCATATTATTGGCAGCTACGTGACCGCCTGCCGCAGCTCGGCGAGTCCAGAACTCAGCTTTAGTATGATTGTAATACAAAGACCGGCGATTTTTATAGAGCGTCGCCAATGCATACATTGCATCGAGATGCCCGGCGTCGGCAGCCTTGCGGAAAAACCCGATAGCAAGCCCAATGTCTGCCCTACCTCCGAGACCTTTCATAATCATCTCACCAGCAGCAGAATGCGCCGTCACCACGCCCGCTTCGGATGCGTTGATCAATAAACATCTGGCATGATGCATATCACCGTTAGGTGAAGACCTGATATGCGCAGCCAGAACAAGATGGGCCAGTGGATTTCCCTGATTGGACAATTCCTCTATTCTCATCAGGATGTTATTTCCAAATTCCCTCATCTCTTTATTGAACAACATTGTGCATAATTTAATAGCGGCTGGTTCATATCCACTTTTCAGCGCCCGAATATACCACTCCATTGCTTCAACAGGCATTGCACCGGAACCTTGAAGCTTCTCTATTGCTTCGGCCAGCCTGAATGCCGCGATCGGATCGCCGAGCTTCGCTCCAGTCTCGTACCAGCGCCGCGCCTCATCGTCACGCGCTCTTGTGGAATAGATACCGGCCAGCAAGCGGCAAGCCGCGCCATCTCCTTTAATGGCGGCCTGCCGCAACCACGTCTCCCCTTTTATTTGATCGGGAGATCCGCCCTCTCCATCGAATAGGAGCTGGCTGAGACGAACCATGGCTTTGACCACGCCACCTTCCGCAGCGATTTGATAGAACTGTCTGCTTCTGGACAGATCTTTCTCCACGCCCGATCCGACTTCATATAATCCGCCCAGAAGATATGCCGCAGTAGGATTTTTTTCCTCAATAGCAAAAAGCAAAGATTTTTCGGCTTTTCTTATGCTCTCAGCCTCGGCGCTCCGATACTGTAGAAGTATTTGCCCCAGCCCCAATCCAGCTTTACGATTTCCCGCCTGCATTGCAGTCTCATAATGCTCGATTGCCAGGTCAATATTCCGTCGATCGGGATCGACTGACGAATAGATATAACCCAAACAGACATGGCCTTCTGCGGCACCCGCTTCAATTGCCTTCTTGGCCCAATATTCGCTCGCTTTGACGTCAAAGATATTCGCACATTTGCGCTCATCTTTGACTAGGTGTGCGAAATGCGAAGCACCTTCAAAGCTGGGAAAACCCTCAAGATACTGAAAGGATAAATGCACCATGGCCTCTCCAAGTCCGGCTTTCGCTGCAACCGTCAGTTCACGGATGGCCAATGTCCGGTTCCGGGGGACGCCTTTACCCTCAAGATAACAAAGTCCGAGGTAGTAATGTGCCTCTGCGACACCTTTGCTCGCGGCCAAGAAAAAAAGCTTGGCAGCCTTTATCGGATCAGCACCATCCTTGGATTCAAGATAATACTTTCCATTTTTGTATAGTTTCTTGGCGGAACGATAGGTATTTCCATCAAATATCCGTCTGATGGAAATCACTGTCGATATCTCTTCTGGAACTGCGGCGAACAGGAAATATTTTTCATGGCTCCCTCATACCGTCAGTCATGAGCGGAATGAGATTGTTAAGAAGAAATTGCATAATGGTTCGTGTACCCACTTGAATATCTGCTGTAATGGGCATTCCTGGCCGGGGGTGAAACGATGAAGGTACGCCGTGCAACCGATAATCTTCGATATGCAGCCGTGCGCGATAATAGGACTGTGCCGCAGCGGCAGGATCGTTGCTCGCTCGCTGCCCGATCCCGCCGTTTGATACGGCGTCCTGTGACGTATTACCATCGAACGTGTCTGCGCTGATTTCTCGTACCAGCGCCTCAGCACCGCCATACTGAGAGTATGGAAATGCCGCGAACTTGATAATTGCCTTGTTGCCGGGTTGCACAAAACCCGCATCTTTGCTGCTTAAATGCACCTCGACTTCAAGACCGCTATCGACTGGAACAAGCCGCATCAGCTCTGCCCCGGTTGTCAGAACGGACCCAGGTGACAATCTGGCGATCGTCAGGACGACTGCATCCTCTTGCGCCGTCAAGATGGTCATGCTTTTGCGGAGCTTCGCCTTTTGATAGTCGGCATCCGTGGTTGAGAGCTTGTGTTGTGCCTCGCTTAAATCGCGATAGATGTCCGCTCTCCATGTTTCAATATATTCTTGGCGTTCGGCGACGAGCGCCTGCAACTTGGCTTTTGCCGATGCTGCGTCATGCTGGGCAAGGACCTCGGAGCGCTGAACTTCCATCATATCGTTCTGAGCGCCAAGAGTAGAAAGGCGGCTGCCCACCTGTTCCTCCTGCAAGCGAGTTCGCATCCTGTGTACGTTGGTCGCGACTTCGAGCCGTTTAGCGTAGATGGTAGCGTTGGCCAGCGCGCCTTGGAGATCGGCCGCCTGGGAAGCCAGTTGTTCTTGATAGTTCTCGATTTTGGCCGCAAACTCAGCCTTACGACGCAGGAATGTCGCCGCTTGCTGTATTGACGCTGGGTCGTCGGGGTCCGACAGGTAGTCCCTACCCTGCGCTTCCGCAGAAAGGCGTGCGACTTCCGCAGTATAACTTTGGGTTTGTGACTTCAAATTTGCGATATCAGCGTCGTTAACCGTAGGGTCAAGGCGGGATAATACTTGGCCCTTATGAACAAGGTCACCTTCCCGCACGTCCACACTACGAATAATCGACGTTTCGAACGGCTGTACAACGAGAGGTCTCTGAATAGATACTATTTTCCCTTCGGTGGACACCACCCGAGTCAGCGGAAAGACCATCATGAATACGATACTACTCGCGGTCAGCGCACCAATTATCCAAGATATATAGCGGGCTGAAGGCGTGGCCGGCATGTTGACAAGCGCGGCAGTCGGCGAATGAAACTCAAGCAACGCCGGAGGCAAATCGGCATAGTCAAAGGAGTCAGTCTCCACGGCCGATAGACGCCCGCAGGCGTTCGTATTATCCTGGGCATTGTGGGCCTGAGAAATGGTCGTCGGGGAATTCAGGATCAGCCTCCCTGTGAGTCTGAAGATTTCAGACCCGGTTCATCTATGCGATTTTTGTGGGCGTGCCGCTCCATATGTCTGTTTTGCTGCATCCATAGCGCACGATAGGTAGCACAGCGCTCCAACAATACTTCATGTGGTCCAATATCCGCGACCCGTCCGTGCTCCATGACCAAGATCCGATCGCAATTCACCAATGATGAAAGACGGTGAGAGACGATGATCATAGTGCGCCCCTTGCCCATCTGCTCGATATTGGCACTGACGAGGGCTTCGCTCTCCGGATCGAGGGCGGACGTCGCCTCATCAAGAATCAGCAGTTTCGGATCTGAAATCAGGGCGCGGGCAATGGCGAGACGCTGGCGCTGACCGCCTGAGATATTGGTCGATCCTTCCTCTATCCAGGTATCATAGCCTGCGGGGAGCCGCTCGATAAATTCCTCGGCGCCGGCCAGCCGCGCGGCACGCACAACGTCATCAATGGTCAGCCCTGGGCGGCCAGCGATGATGTTGTCACGTATAGAACCACGGAACAGGAAATTATCCTGTAACACCACCCCCAGGGAGCGACGCAAATGGGTCAGATTGATTTCACGCAGATCGATGCCATCCAGCTTCAAATACCCTTCATAGGAGCGGCTGACACCCTGTAGCAGGCGGGTAATCGTCGACTTCCCCGAGCCGGAACGACCGACCAGACCCAGCATCGTTCCGGCGGGAATCGAGAAACTGACATCGTTGAGCGCCTTGGTCGTCGAGCCAGGATAGGTAAAATTCACGGCATTGAACGACAGTGCCCCCTTGATGCGTGGACGCATCCCTTCGGTCAGCGCCTTCGTCTCGGTTGCCTGGTTAAGCACAGACCCTGCTTCGGCAAGCGAAGTCATCACTTCGTTCAGGTCGTCGAGCAATCGGGCCACGCCCACCAACGGCGTTGCGACGCGCCCCCCGAGCATCATGAAAGCAACCAACGCACCGACGCCGACGGTGCTGGCGTTCGTCAATGCGAGATAGGCTCCGACGAGGATGATGCCGCGATTGATGAACATCTCCATCGGCATGGTCAACGTAGTCGGCCAGTTGGCCATGCGTCCGACGGACAGCTTCCAACGAACGACGTCGGCCGTCCGACGGTCCCATTCCTGTTTACGGGCTGGCTCCAGTGCCAGTGTCTTGACCGTCCGGATACCGGCCACCGTTTCGTACATGACCGAGGATCGTTCTGCCTCGGCCTTTACAAGCCAGCCATAGATACGACCGACAGGACGCATGAACACGGCAATCACTACACCGATCATCCCAGCGGTCGCCACAGTCATCCACGCGAGAGTCGAACTCAGGTAGAAGAGAAAGGGCAAAATAACAACAAGTGTGAACATATCGAGGAAGGTAGACATCAGTCGTCCGGTCATGAAGTCACGGACCTTATAAATCGCCATGACACGGCCGATGATGTTCCCAGCCTGCTGCTGTTCAAAATATTCGAGCGGCAGCGCCAAGAGGCGATTGAAGATATGAAGCGATATTCTGGCGTCGATCCGTGTCGTCAGGATGAGCGTTAGTTCACGCCGACCGAAGGACAGCAGTATCTCGTAGATCGAAAGCATCAGAACAATGGCTGCAATGGACACAAGCGTCGCCATCGACCGGTTATTCACCACACGGTCAATGACCTGCATGACCGCCAATGGCGGAAAGATTTGCAGGACACTCAGGGTCAGAGAGGCAAAAGTAATATCACGGAGCGACTTTTTTTCTCGGAGCACCATCCTGGCCAGCCAGGCCATATTGATCGGGGCATCGGCTTCGCTCTGGTCTTGCTGACGCTTGACCAGGAGGATGTCGCCGTTCCAGATTTCCGATAGCCGCATTTCATCTACGGAAACGGGCGCTTCGGTTTCCTCCGCCATTGGGTCGCGCAGCAAGACGACACCACGAATAGGCTCCGCATTGACCATTAGTGCCGCAGAGCCGTCTCGAAACATCAGTACAATTGGCGGTGAATTACGCATCTTTACAAGATGACGCCATTCAATCCGCATACCTTTTGCCACGGCCCCGGAATCATTGAGCCATCGCGCCAAACTCGCTGGAGAGGGCGACGTTTCGTTCGGTTCCGGCCTGAAATCCATCGGATCGAGTTGCAACCCATGATAGCGGCTGGCAACAACAACCGCCCGGAGTCTTATTTGAGCCGGAGTATCCGCGCCTTGCCGGTTTTCAAAAGCACCTTCATCTCGACCACCTATTCCATTCAGTGATTGATCTTGGCCGGGAACAGCAAGGATAGGGTCGGTCAAATCCACAAAACATCCTTTATTCTGGACATAAATTTCACCACAATACGCATATACACGGCAACTCCAGCAGCAACGGACGCTGATCCAGAACAGCGCCGACACGGCGCAGGATTCCTATGCCCTCGTCGCCGCCATCGGTCGTTTGACCGCCCGCAATCTCGCTCTGGATGTCGCCCTCTATGATCCAGCATCTCACCTCAAAGAGGTGAAATGGAAAATGACCAGAACAGAGTAGATCAGTCAGGTTTTACCCCAATTATACAACCTTCCGTCGCCTTCGATTTATTAGCTTCATCCTGGCATGCTTTTACTTTTTCATAATTACTTTGCACGACTCTTTCTTCCCAAAGGAGATTTTTCCAAGCATCAGGATTAGCCGCACTCATCATCGTGCGCCCGGAGTCCCAGCCTCCGTCCCCACCCACAATGAAAGAGGCGATCCTCAGATCGCCCTCCCACGGGATCTCCCGGAACAGAGGCGCAGCGACCCCAAGCCCACACAGGAACGCCAGCCCGGCGGCTCCCAGAACCCACCAACGTTGCCGCTCCCGGTCCCGCGCCTCCCCAATAATGCCGGCCAGCCGCTTCCGCTCCGCCTGCACCTCCCGGATCGCGCCATCGAACGTGTTCTGCATCCTCTGGCTGGCCGCCATGCCGGCCTGTTCCACGGCATAGCGATACGCGGACGGCTCGCTCTTCAGCATCGGCGTGGCTTCAACCGCCTTCAGGCCTTCCCCGACCGCGCGCAGCGCATTCACGATCCGGCCGAGATCCGGACTGTAGTCGGGCGGCCGGTTCTCATGCCATGCTGCCGGCAGGCTTTCCACCGCCCGCCGCAACACCGAGACTTCCGCGCGCAGATCGTCAAACGCGCGCGCGGCCGGATCTATCTCGGACATCAGACATTCTCCCATGGATTGAGAACCCGTACCCCGGCCGCCTCGAACGGCGACACGTCCCGGCTGGCCACGGCATAACCACGGGACGCGGCCGTCGCAGCGATATAGCCGTCCGCCTTGCCGATCGCCCGTCCCTCGGACCTGGCCCGCACCATAAGTTCGGCATAAGCCTGCGACGCGGCCAGATCGAACGGCAGGACACGCCCCTCGAACAGGGGCAGCACCTCCTGTTCCAGCCGCTCATGCAGCACCGCACGCCGCCGACCGGCCGGCATCACCCCGATCCCGAAACGCAGCTCCGCCACGGTGACGGCGGACAGGAAAAGCGTCTTGATCGCCTGGGCGTCGATCCAAGCCAGAACACCCGGCTCCGGGGCGGGCTTCCACGGCTCAGAGATCACGTTGGTATCGAGCAGGATCATTCGAAGGATATCGGCTCGGCCGGGGTCTGGTCCCGAGCCTGCAAGGCCGCGACATCTTGTTCCCGCACGCCGGCTTCACGACCGATGGACGCCAGAAGCGACCCCAGCCGGACCCGCTGCGACGGCCGGACCGCCGCTTCAAGAATGGTCCGGATCTCCGCTTCCGTACTGCGCCCGTGCAACATGGCCTGCGCCTTCAGCGCCCGATGCGTCTCTTCCGGCAGATTACGAATAACGACCGAGGACATGATAGACCCCCCTCATTTCCCAATGATGATATCATATATGTTGATTCGATATCTTCCTAGAAAATCCTACATCCCCATATCCATGCCACGCCCGCGCGACCGCGAAATCGTGCGCGTGATCGACTGCTCGCGCTGCCGGCGCAACGCCTGGTCCAGATCGGACCCCGGCGCGATCCCCAATGCCCGCTTCTTCTCCCGCATCAGCGATTCAAGCTGCGCGTCGCGCTTCAACTCCTTCAGGGCATCGCCGCGCTGCTCGCGACTCAACCCGTCCCATTCCCGCACGAACCGCGCCGCCCGCAAGTCAGGCGAGCGGCGGATTGTCTCTTCCCGCTCGATCCCCTCGATCAGCGTCCGCGCCCGCGCCAGCCCCTCCATCTCGCGCATGGCGTCGCGGATCGCCGGCTCATGCTTCAGCGCCGACGCCAGATCCTCGACCGCGCCACGCCGCACCTGGTCGAGCCCAACGCCGGCTTCGTGCAGCGTCCGCTTCTGATGCTCCAGCACCGGCAGGCCCTGCTCCATCATCCGCCCGGCATCCATCCACGCCCGCGCATAGCGGTTCACCGCCTTCACCAGCGGATCGTCTCCCGGCGTCATCCCCACCACAGCAGGCAACCGCTCCCGCCGATCCGGATTCAACTTCAGCCCCGCGAAGGGAGACGCCGGCGCCTCTCGCCCGGCCTCCTTCTCCTTCCCGGCCGCCGCGTCACGCCCCGACACCGGCCGGGCATTGAGCACCAGCCCGTCAAACATCCCACGCCCGCGCACCGGCGCCGCGTCGGCGCCGGCCGACCGATCCGGCTCTTCCCGTGCGGCCGCACGCTCCACCCCGATCTCGCTCTCCGGCACCCGGAAGCCCCGCCGCCGCGCATACGCGGCCGTGGCGTCCCGCTCCGCCCCACGACCCGGACCATAATCCAGCGTGGTATCCTTCAGCCGCTCGCGCGACAGCTTCGCCACCAGCCCCTCGCGGCTGCCCACATCGTCCCGAGCCCAATGCAAATCCACCCGGTCCCGATGCCGCGACAGCACGACATAGGCCCCGTGCCGGTCCATGCTCCCCGTCCCCAGCGCATGCACCCGGTCCACCGTCACCCCCTGGGATTTGTGGATCGTCGCCGCATACCCATGGTCCAGCGCGTCATACTCCCACGTCCGCACTGACACGATCTGGCCGGTGCCAGGCCCGGCCGGCCCATCAAGCTGCACCGACAGCAGAACCTTCTCCTCATCCATCCCGTACAGGCCGCGCACCGTCCCCAGCGTCCCGTTCTTCACCCCGAGACCCCGGTCGTTACGCAGGAAATACACCCGCTCCTCGATCGCGAACTGCCGGTCGCCCTGGGCCGTCGCCACCGTGACCTCGACACCCGCCTCCAACTCGCCGACCTCCAGACGGATCGCCCGCGCCGCCTCGTTCAACGCCTGTACATCCACCCGACGATGCGCCAGCATGATCGAACGCTCGCCCGGCGCGGCCCGCCGGGCCGCATCCCACTCCGCCACCACGCCGGCACGCGCCTCCTCCAGCGTGTCATGCCCATGCACCATCCCGGCCGCCTCGTAGCGGTCCAGCGCCGCCTCCGTCCGCCCGGTCGCCAGCTCCTTCGTGGCCTCCTGCTGCCAGCCCGCGCGCTGCCGGCGGACGGCCGTGATCTCCACCGACCCGACCCGCTCGGCCACCGCCCGGAACGCCCCGCCCGCCTCGATCGCCTGGAGCTGCTCCGGATCGCCCACCAGCACCACCTTCGCGCCGGCATCCCGCGCGGCCGACAGCACCCGCTCCAGCTGCCGCGAGCCCACCATCCCGGCCTCGTCCACCACCAGCACGTCCCCGCACTCCAGCAGGTCGAACCCCTTTTCCCAGCCACGTTCCAGCGACGCCAGCGTCCGGCTCTCGATCCCCGACCCGGCTTCCAGCCCCTCGGCCGCGATCCCCGACAGCGCCGCCCCGCGCACGCGGTAGCCGGCCTCTTCCCACGCCTCGCGGGCCACCCCCAGCATGGTGCTCTTCCCCGTGCCGGCATAGCCGATCACCACCGACAGATCCCGCGACCGCGTGACCTCGCCAACCGCCAGCGCCTGCTCTTCCCCCAGCCCTTCCCGCGTCATCGCCGCCCGCCGCACCGCAAGCGGTACCCCATGCGAGGTTCGCCCACCCAGTTCCAGCGATGCCTCTTCCAGCCGCCGCTCCACCGCCACCATCGCGCGCGTGGAATACCGCGCCCGGCCCCGACCGTCCTTCCCCAGCGCCACCAGTTCGGGCGAGGCCTCCACCTTCGCCATGGCGGCGGCAAACTGCTCGGCGTCCGCCGTCTGCCGATCGACGAACCGCGCCAGATCCTGCCGGGTGAACGTGCTCTGCTGCCGCGTCAGCGCCTCCAGCGCCAGCGACGGCTCCGCGATCAGCCGCTCCCCGTTCCGTCGCGCGATCTCCTCATGATCGGCCGCCCGCTCCGCATCCTCGCCACGCTCTTCCCGACGCATCCCCGCCGGCCCGATCTTGTTCTGCGGCTCCAGGTCGATCCCCTGCTCGGCAAACGACCGATGATCGATCCGCACATCCAGCCCGATCTCCACCAGCCGCTCATTGGCCAGCGACGCCCAACGCTCCCGCCATTCAGCCAGCAGTGCCTTGCTGTTCCACTCTCGCCCCTTCGCCCCGAAACCGGTCTCGTCCACCGTCCGCGTGGACAGCATCACATGCGCATGCGGCTTCGCCAGTCCGTCCTCGCCGATATCCCAATGCACATTCAGATCGGCTACCATCCCGCGATCGACGAACTGCTCGCGCACGAAATCCCGTGCCAGCCCGATCCCCTGTTCCTGGGTCATCTCGCGCGGGATCGAGAACTCCACTTCGCGGGAAAGCTGCGCGTCCTTGCGCTTCTCGATCGCCTCGACCTCGTTCCACAGCGTCGAACGATCGGCAAGGCGCTTCGGCGCACCGTCCGGCAGCAGGATCTCGGAATGCACCACTCCGCTCTTGTTGGTGAAATCGTGTGCGCGATCCAGGCGATCATCATGCAGGCGCGACGCCGAGCGATAGGCCGCCGCCGCGACCGCGCTCCGGCCGGTCGCACGGCTGATCAGTTTCGCATGCAGGTGGTAGATCGCCATGGACACGACACTATCACGCATTTCAAGCGTACGTCACGCAGTGACGTATAAGCGCGCACTCAAAACTAAGGCGCCTGATTGCTTTGGATCGCGCGGCGAGTGACGCGGCTCTGATCTGTGTGGTAGAGTGTGCCACAGATCAGGATCGGTTGGAGCAGGAAATGCGCAAGCCACGGGATATCGACGGCGAGTTGAAGGCGCTTCAGGAGCGAGCCAGGGCGCTCAAGGCACAGCGGACCGTGCAGCTTGGCGAACTGGTCGAGGCGACCGGAGCGGACGTGCTGGATCTGGAGACGCTGGCCGGTGTTCTGCTCGCCGCTGTCGAACAGGCGCACGGCAAACCGGAAGCCGTTGCGAGGTGGACCGAACGCGGTGCGGCGTTCTTTCAGGCCGGAGGAAAGAAAAGCGCCCGGAAAGGGAAAGCAGGCGCTGCATCAGAGCCTCACAGATCTGGATCGCCGGATCGCCAAGCTGGCGGCTCTCTCATCTAGGATCCAGGCACGAAAGGCGCGCACCGACATGCGGGATTGGGCCAGGGCCAGACGGGAAAGGACGCGCCATCTCATCGAGCTGGGCGGCCTCGTCCAGAAGGCCGGGCTGGTCGAACTGACCGATGACGATCGCGCCACCATGCTCGGCGCTTTCCTCGATCTCGCAAACCAGATCCGGGGATATGGGGATACCCCATCCGATAGTCTCAAAATACGCTGGAGACGGGCCGGATTGCGCGCCTTCGATGCCGAGAAGGATGCGCCCGGAAAGGAGGAAGAGACTGACCGTGAAAAGAGATGACCAGATGACCAGGCACGCCCGCGCGGCGCAGCCACATGAGCGACAGAACAAGGACAACTGCATTGACGACTGACGTTCCCCACGCCCCCGATCAGAAGAGCGCTGCCGATCAGACCGGCCTGCTGGCGCTGACGGCCGCGATCGTCTCCGCCTATGCGGCCAGAAACCCGCTGCCGGCGATCGAACTGCCGGGCCTGATCCGCACCGTCTACGACGCCCTGTCCAGTCTCGGCCAGGTCACGACCAGTCCTGCCGCCCCCGAACCGATCCCGGCCGTGCCACCGAAGAAATCGGTTTTCCCCGACCACATCATCTGCCTGGAAGACGGCAAACCGTTCAAAGCACTCAAGCGCCATCTGCGGGCAGCCTACGGCATGACGCCTGAAGACTATCGCGCAAAATGGAAGCTGCCGCCGGACTATCCCATGGTCGCCCCGAACTATGCCGCCTATCGCTCCAGTCAGGCCCGCGCCATCGGCCTGGGAGGCTCGATGGCCGCCAGCACGAGCCTGGCCGATACCGACCAGCCAGACGCGACGTCGGCCAAGGATCTCCCTGCCGAGCCCCCCATCACCCGCCTGCCCGAACGCCGGCGCGGACGGCGACCGAAATCCGCCTGAAAGCCGGCCTCCGCGTTCCGGACAGCACCCAAGCCGGAAGGTACGCCATACGGCGAAAAACAGTCATTCGGTCGATGGAAAAGGCCCATTCTTCCCGGCAGGGGCAGAATGCACAGTCAGAACGCCGGAAATGGTCGAACATCCCACCGCACCGGCTGCATCTGGATTTCTCGGCCGAAACCGGCACATATCCGGGAAATCTTGCGGAGAACTGCGGGCTTCCATTGAACCGGCCGACCGGACAATGGCAGGATGAACGCGAGGACGACGCATGAATAATCCTCACCCCATGATGATGATAGCCGCCGAAACAGCAGAAAGGCCGGGACATTTCGCCCGGCCTTTTTGTTGAGTGCAGCATCGCGGCGCGCCTCTCCCCTGCGATCACCGGACGAAGAACCATCATTCTTCGCGGTGCGTACCGCTCTTCCGACCCATTCCACACGCACGGAAAGTGCCGACGTTGATTGTCGCTGGTGATTGACGCTCCCAACCATCCGGACGGCCATTGTGCAGACGATAGCGACCGGCGCCTCGTCCAGCAGCGCCACGATCCCGGCGCGCGTGGACAGAGTGCAGGCCGGATCTTCTACGCCCTAAAACCCCACGTATCAGGGACCGCACGGGCATAGTGGCTATGCGTCACCCCAAGGATTCAGGAGCGTGATGCCACACCGGATGAAATCGCGCGTGTTTCGTGTCGCCAATGCAGCCCCTCGCGAACGGGTCACGGCGGCGATCTGGGCATCGAACTGACTGATGGGTTCCCCGTCCTGCCGGCGCCGGGACGCGATATCAGCATAAGCTTGCGCCGCCTCGCCGTCGAAAGAGAGGATGCGGCCGGAAAAATCCTCTTCGAACATGGCGCGCGCGGCCGCGACCAGCATGTCGCGCCGCCGCCCTTCCGGCAGCAACGCCAGCCCATACAGGATCTCCGCCTGCGTGATGCTGGTGGTGAACAGGGTCGTCAGAGGCTGGCTGGACATCCAGGCCAACACGCTTTGGTCGGGCTCGGACCTCATCAACTCGGAGAGAATATTCGTATCGAGAACGATCACCCTCCGAAATCCACGTTCCGGATCGCCTCACGAGGCACGGCAGGCAGATCCACGCCACCCAGCCTGGCGAAGCGCTGATGGATCGTCTGGCCGGCATCCACGGACAAGGAAACCTCGACGGAAAGCGCCGTGCGCAGGATGACGCGCGCTTCTTCCTCCATGGAACGACCATGCACGGCCGCCCGCAGGCGAAGCCGCTGCTTGAGGTTGTCATCAATGTTGCGGATCGTCATGACGGCCACGGAAACCTCCATCAGTCAATGACTGCATTGTAGTCATTGACAACGCGCCTTTCAACACCACAACGCTTTCAACGCGCTTGCCCACAGCACCGGCGTCAGACGATCACGACGCAATCATCTTCGAAGCCGGTTGTGGTGAAGAGCGGCCCGGCCGGGTTGGCAACGATGCGTGTGCCGCTGTCGTGCAGCCTGTCCTCGCGGGCGTGGATATGACCATGCACCCACAGGGCGATCCGGTGCCTGGTCATCAGCGCGGACAGGTCGGACGCGAACAGATCCGCCCCCGGATGGACGCGCAAGGCCGCCGGCACCCGGTCCACCAGAGGGGCATGATGGGTGACGACGACGATCGGCAGATCGTCGGCCGGGGCCTCGTCCAGCAGGGACGCGATCCGGGCGCGCTGAACCGCATGCAGGGCGATTTCATCGCCATGGGTGATGGGGCCCTGCCCATCGGGCCTGCAAACGCCTTCTCCGGTCGCCTCGTGCGGCCTGAGATGCAATCCTGACAGGAGACCATCCGCCCACAGAGTGGCCCCGATAAAGCGCACGCCGGCGATCACGGCCGCGTCCCCGTCCTGCACGGTGACATTGACCCCCTTTGCCGCCCGCTTCAGCCGGTCCAGGCACCGGGCCGGCGTCATACCCCAGGCCTCATGGTTGCCGCCAACCAGCACGCTCGGCCGCGCCTCGGCCAGCCGGGCGATCGTCGCGACGGCCTTCTCCGGCTCGCCCTCCCAGATATCGCCGGCCACGACCAGCACGTCGAACGCCGGCCGGGGCGGATCATAGGCATCCGGAAAGGGTGCCGTTTCCAGATGCAGATCCGACAGCACCCACAAACGCGCCACGGTCGTTCATCTCCCTTGAAGACGGCTGACCGTCAAGATTTTTTACCTTCCCGCTCGATTGTGACGGAAGCGGCGAGTTCCTTGATCGCGGCGACGCTGGCATCGGCTCGTTCCTCAGCCCGGATGGCGCGGGCTTCCGCTGCCTGCACGCGGGATTCCGCACGGGCTTCGGCCGCGTCACGGGACTTTTCAGCGTTCTCCAGTGCCGTGGCAGCGGTGCTGGCCCGACGCTCCGCGATGTCCTGGGCTTTCTCCGCCGCCTGGGCACGGGCCTGGGCCTCGGACACGGCCTGCCGCAGGGCGTCGATCTCCCCGGTCTGCCGCTCGGCCATGGCACGCGCCGCCTGATGGGCCTGACGTTCAGCGGTCAGTTCGACCGTCAGCCGGTCCACCTCCCGCTGCAAGGCCTCCAGCCGGCGTGTCAGCCCTTCAGCCTCGGCCGTAGCGCCAGCCAGGGCTTCCGCCAATTCCATCGCCTCCCCCCTGGCATCGGCCAGCTCCGCACCCGCCTGAGCCTGGATATCGGCGATCTGCTGGTCCGCCGCTTCCCGCGCCAGCGCCACCTTCTGGTCGGCCGCCGCCTGGATGGCCTGCTGGACGGATTGCCCTTTCTGGCGCTCCGCATCGACAAAGCCGGTCAGCATCGCCAGGAAGCCCTGCTTCATCCGTTCGGCCGCGTTGTCCATCTCGGCCGAGACGAGATCCCCGGCTTCGCTCCGGGGCTCCTCCTTCGGTGCTTCGACCGGCCGCCCGCGCTGACTGTCTTTCCAGGCGTTGAGCAGCGGCAGGATGGCGTTCGGACTGCCGCCCCCCAGCTCGTCCCGCACTTTGCGCACACTGGGCTTCTCGCCCCGCCCGACCAGCGCTTCGGCGGCCTGCATGACGGTTTCAGCAGAAATCAGGGTCTCGTTCACAATGCCCTCCCTCCCGGATAACAAACACATCATAACAGATATCGGATAACAACCTAGCATTTTGTTATCACATTCGTTATTTTCGTTATCTGATATCGTCCGAGGCGTCCATCACCAGGCCGCAGACACGAAAAAGGCGGGAATGATCGCTCATTCCCGCCTGGGCCTTACCAGTAATATTCATGGGGCCGCCGGGTGCCGGTGTAGGGAAAGATGGCCTCGACAGGATCGCGCTGACCTTTGACGATCAGACGCGCGATGTGCTGATCCTGATGCCGGCCAGGGCGAATGTCATGCAGGTGGCTGTACCAGTTGGGAGCTTCCGAGGCCTCCCGTGATCCTCCATACCCGGAGCGATCCACGCGATTGGCCCAGCGATGATCCCGGCCGTATTTGCGGCTGTGGTGATAGGTGCGAGACATGGGAGTTTCCCTCTCCATGACGCACGGACTGATTTCCGAGCGTACCTACATCGCTCGTTCTCCTTCCCTCAAAATCGGCAGCAGGCCACGACGCCTCATCCGGCGTGGGCATAGGCTTCGCGCACAGCTTCCGGTTGATTGGCGATGGCGCGCAGATAGCTTCTGGCTGCGGTATCGGGCGTGCGCTCACCGCTTTCCCACCCCTTGATGGTTTCCTCCTCCAGGCCGTACCACAGCGCGAACTGGCGGCGACTAAGCTTCAGCCGCTTGCGGATGGCGGCCACATCGACCTCGGCCCTGTGGTCGTTATGAACGGCCCGAATACCGGCCCGGCCGAGATCAGCGATGACAGCCTCGACGGTATCGGTATGGGGTAGCAGGATAGCAGCATGCCCAGCCCCCTGATCCTTTGATTCCGCGATCAGCGCCTCGATGGCACGCTTGGCGGCCAGCATTGTCATTCCCCGTCTGGCGAGCGCCATCGTGGCCGCGATCACGTTCAAATGAGGCCAGTCCTTACGCTCCAGGATCAGGGAGAACCGGGCGCGTGAACCGGAATGGACGCGGGATACGGCCCGGACCGGCCCCAGTCGTGCGAATTCCTCCTTCAATGACGATTTCATCGAGATCCATCCCTTCCAGAACGGCCAGAGCAATGGTTTTCAGGTTGGCAAACCCGACTGTGTTGGCTGTTGCCCCATGAATATGCGTGCCTGTCAGTTTCATCGTACGCCTGGGTCGGTTCACATTGAACTCGGCCATCACCAGCAGAGTGGCATCAGGAGCTCTGACAACCAGTGTCGCAATCGGATCGTCCGTCTGATCGTCATCCAGCGTGAACGTAATATCTGAAACTGACCATCTTAATCA